>NZ_MUFP01000004.1 GCF_001996165.1 Salinivibrio proteolyticus
TAACTAAAAGTTATCGTTTGGTCACTCAGTTCATCGAATAAATCTTTTTGTCTATTCTCAACGAGTGCCCACACAGATTGCATAGGTCAAATTGTTAAAGAGCGTGTCGATTTAGTGGTCGGCATTTCGTGACTTGCGTCTCATTGCCCCGTCGACAGGAAGCGCAGTATAGAGATTTCAGTTTTTCCCGCAACCCCTAAATATAAAAAAAATGCGCCTTGCGGTTTGTTTGTCTATAAAACAAACAAAAACCGTCAAGGCGCCAAAGATTACCGTTCAATTAATGCTGATTCTGGCGCTCTTCTGCCCGCTCTTTCGCGCGGCAATGTCGAATAGACGCCCACGCCATAAAGAAAAGTACAAAAGGGATGGCGCCAGCGGTCCATTCAGCCCACGTGTAGTAAGCCAATGTTTCAATAATGATGACATGGCCCAGAATCAGTAGGGCTGCGCAGATAATCGCAACGACCATCATGCTTAGCTCTGATTTCATCCTTTTCTCCCCCTAAAGTGTGTGCCCAGTTAGTGTATGCCTAGGGCCAGTGACGGGATTAGTACAAAGCCACCGCTATTTAGCTGTAACAGTATCGGCTATTGATAAAGATGAGAGCACAGTCGCAATCTGTGTAAGGCCGCTGTCAACGCTCGCTGGCGTATCAGCATCAACAGTCTCAGGCGCACTGATAGAGAAGTTTAAGCGGAAGCAGTCGTTAAACCGATCATCAGTGGCAAACAAAGCGCCCGGTGCGAGTGTAATGCCATATGGCAAGAGTTCTCGAAATAGCTGGCGAGTGTCCATGCCATTATTCAGTGCGACCCATAAGAAGTAGCCACCTTGAGGGTCGGTGATCGATGCACTCGTCGGCAAAATACGACGCAGACTGTCACGTACCGCGTGTTTGCGCTGTAACAAGGCAGTGCGCAAACGGCGCAGGTGTGCATCATACCCACCCTGCTGCAAATAATGCGCGATAGCGAGCTGGTTAGGGGCACCAACAGATAAACTGGACACATACTGTCGCTTTTCAATTTGCGTGGCATAACACCCTGCCGCCACCCAACCAACCCGGAAGCCAGGCGCTAACTGTTTTGAAAACGACCCACAATGCAAAACTAGCCCTTGGCTGTCATAACACTTCAGTGGCATTGGGCGTGATTCAGAGAAAAAGAGCTCACCATAGACATCGTCTTCTATTAAGGGGACTTGGTGACTCGCGAGCAGTGATACCAGTGCTGGTCTATCTTTTTCAGGAATAGATGCCCCCGTTGGATTATGAAAGTTACTCATCAGCCAGCAGGCAGCGACGTGGTGAGTACTCAACGCAGCTTCAAGCGCGTTTATATTCACTCCCGTTTCAGGATCAACCGGCACGGGCACGGGCTCCAGTTGCAAACGCTCAAGGGTTTGCAGCACCCCATAAAAGGCTGGCGCTTCGATGATCACTTTATCCCCGGGCTGAGTCAGTGCCGCTAGTGATAGGCTTAACGCTTCGATGGCACCATTGGTGATGATGATCTCATCCATCGCCACTTTTATTCCTTGCCGCAGATAGCGCTGCGCAATCATGCGACGCAAACCTTCATCGCCAGGAGGAAGCATGGTGAGATAATCTGGATGCGATGATTGACGAAGTACTCGTGCCATCGCCCGTCCTAACGCTTGCATGGGAAATAGCGTGGGATCAGGGAACGCAGAGCCGAACGGAAAGCACGAGCCTGACTTGCTCGCGCTAATCACATCAAAGACATCTTGATGCGCCTGCAGCCAATGAGAGTCTGCTTGAGGACGCGCCAAAGAGTCGGAGGACAATTGATTGTAATGCGGACGTACAAAGTATCCAGCTCTGGGGCGAGCCTCAACCCAGCCATCCGCTTCTAGCTGCTCATAAGCGCGCATGACAGTCATTGGGCTAACATTTTGGAGGCGGCTCATCTCACGAACGGAAGGGATCCGCTCACCGGCTTGCCACACCCTTTGATCGATTTGCGTTTTTACCCAAACGGCGATGTCTTGATAGCGAACTTGCACCATACCACTCCCTGTGACAACCACGGCTCGATAATACCTTGCCGCGTTCGCTTTGCCTTGCGCGATACCCGAGGATTGTGAAGTCATCACGATTCAGACGACATAAACGAAAAAAGCCCCTGTCTTTCGACAGGGGCTTTTTTGGGATTTGGTGCCGAGAGAGGGACTTGAACCCTCACACCCGTTAAGGCGGCGGATTTTGAATCCGCTGCGTCTACCAATTCCGCCATCTCGGCAAGTGCTGGCAATTATACGTACCGCCCTTTCGAGTGCAAGCATTAAAAAACAAAAAATGTGTGTTCGCGCTATTTTTAACCAATTCGCGGTTAAATACATCAAAGGCGGTGTAATCATGAGCAAACGACATCGCAAAACCGCCCTATCAGCTTACTCACCCAAACAGTGAATGTGCTAGGCTAGCGGCGACTTTGATACTTGGATGTAGCTAAACCATGCAGACTTCTTCTATTGCATGCCCAACCGCCGGTTTTTTTCGCCGTCTTGCTGTTTGGGTTTATGATCTTTTGATTGTTGCCGCATTACTTATGCTTGCGGGCGGCGCGGTGATGGCAGCATTGGCTATCGCACAAGCGCTCGGGATGTCGATGACACCTTATCAAGATGCCAGTGATTTCCTCACCCATCACCCTATCGCACAGCCTCTTTACACTGCCTATCTCGCCTGTGTGATTTGCGGGTTCTACGGCTACTTCTGGTGTAAAGCCGGTCAGACGCTGGGGATGCGAGCCTGGCGCCTGCGCATTCAAAATGCTGACGGTAGTAATATTCGCCCCACACAGGCACTGATTCGTCTTGCAACAGCCTGCTTTGGACTCGGCAACCTTATCGTGATTTTCGATAAGAACAACCGTGCGTTTCAAGATCACTTCGCAGAGTGCGACATGATCGTATTACCGAAGCCCGCCAAAGCCTCGAAAAGAAAGAAGCAATAGCTGTCATTGGGAAGGCCCTGTGCCTTCCTCTTTTTTTCAACAATTCTATCGTAACCTCTAAATTTGATATAAAACAAAAAAACAGCGAGTTTTTAATCCTGCGATATTTTCACTTAATCTGCTTTTTATTCACCACACCTATAGAGTAAGCATGACTAATTACGCAGTCTATGCACATAGAAAAGTCGTGGTAACTTGATGATTAGCGGCTAAAGCAAATTTAAAAAAATAAAAACCCACCTCACCATCATACCAAGAACATTCTGAGTGATATATCTAAGCACATAAACCAAACAGCCATTCACTTTTAACCTGCTCATCAATTAAGCGACAGCATACAGTCCCTTTCTTTTGTGAGATATCACTAAGAACTATTTACGGATGCACTTTTACAATAAAGAAAAAGCCACTGACGACGGCAGAAAAGAACAACGAAAATAACGTGAAACTTAAAAGAGTTACCTCAACACGTGTAGTGCCCTATTTTATTGCACTCAGAAGAGGTATGAGGAGATAGTATGAGTACCCAAAGTGTTCCTGAAAAAAAAGGTTGGTTCGCCAACCTCAAATTCCCATCCGCCTATACCATATTGTTCATTCTGATTGCCTTGGTCGCCGCGCTGAGTTGGATAGTCCCTGCCGGTCAGTACGAACGAGAATATAACGCTGAACTCGGCCGAGATGTGCCTGTATCAGGCACCTACCACCAAGTAGAGAGTAACCCTCAAGGCGTGGTCGACGTGCTGCTGGCCCCCATTGACGGTTTTTATAACCACGAAACCTATGAAGCGGCCGCCATTGATGTCTCACTCTTCATCCTCATTATTGGTGGCTTTTTAGGTCTGGTGACCAAAACCGGTGCCATTGATGCAGGGATTGAGCGGGTGACCAAACGCTTAGAAGGACGCGAAGAGTGGATGATCCCTATCCTAATGGGCCTCTTTGCCGCGGGCGGTACGATTTACGGGATGGCCGAAGAGTCCTTGCCTTTTTATACCCTACTCGTCCCTGTGATGATGGCGGCACGCTTTGACCCTGTGGTTGCAGCGGCTACCGTACTCCTTGGTGCCGGTATTGGTACTTTAGGATCAACCATCAACCCGTTTGCAACTGTCATTGCCGCGAATGCCGCCGGTATCCCTTTTACCGATGGTATTCTGTTACGCCTCGCTATCCTGGCCATTGGCTGGCTTATCTGTGTTGCCTATGTGATGCGTTATGCCCGCAAAGTGCGCGCCGACCAGAGCCAATCCATAGTTTACGATCAGTTTGAGAGCAATAAAAAACACTTCCTTGGCGATCATGACGAAACACAAACGCTTGCTTTCACTACCACGCGTAAAGTGATCTTAGGCATTTTTGCTGCCGCGTTTGCCGTGATGATCTATGGCGTATCCTCGCTAGGATGGTGGATGGCCGAGATCTCTGCCGTTTTCCTCGGTGCTGCGATTATTATTGGTCTGATTGCACGTATGAGTGAAGAAGAGATCACCACCAGCTTTATTGATGGCGCACGAGACCTTCTGGGGGTGGCACTTATCATCGGTATTGCCCGCGGTATCGTGGTGATAATGGATAAAGGCATGATCACAGATACCATCTTAAACAGTGCTGAAGGTATGGTGACTGGGCTATCGTCTTTTGTTTTTATCAACGTTATGTATTGGCTGGAAGTCTTGCTGTCTTTCTTAGTGCCATCGTCATCTGGTTTGGCTGTCCTAACCATGCCTATCATGGCGCCACTGGCTGACTTTGCAAACGTTGGGCGCGAGTTAGTCGTGACCGCTTATCAATCTGCATCAGGTGTCGTCAACCTCGTCACCCCAACCTCAGGCGTGGTGATGGGTGGCCTTGCGATCGCTCGCGTTCCCTATGTTAAATGGATCAAATGGGTGGCGCCTTTACTCGGTATTCTTACCATCATGATTATGATCATGCTCAGTGTAGGTGTCATGCTATAACCTCTATTGATACACCGACTAGCGCGCTCACGTATTCGTCAGCGCGCTTTTTTATGTCTGCCACTCCCTCGCTCAACCATGCTTCACCACGCTGATATATTCCTCTTCTCTTCTCATAACAACATGGCACCGTATTTCTCTTTTTACACCGTTCCGTTACCGGTATAAAACGGACATCCGCCATCGGACACTAAGTACAGTTATTTTACACTTTTAACAAAAAACGTATTTATATCGACATCAATCACAGTTTTGAGGAAAAAAACGTCTTTATTTGTTAACAAAGAAAAAATAGAAAGATAGCCATTCACTTATTACGCATACCCTCACCATTCAAAGTAATACTGATTGGCATAAAAAAGAAAACAGATCCGCATTAACAAAGGGAAATTAAAAAATATTTCGTTAGACACTCACAATTCCTGCTTAATTATTAAAAAACAAAAAAATCTCATGCCATAAATACCATTAACACAGGGTAAAAAAGGCAAAAGACAATGTTTTAATTCACTGTGATCTAACTTCAAGAATACCCCAGACACCGCGTTAGAATGAATCTGTACCCAATAATACATCTGCACTTTTTATTCATCCCTTCCGATAAAAAGCCAAGCAGAGATATACGGAGAAAGAAAGATGAACAACTTCTATGTCGGCTCTGAAATTGGTCAATTACGTACCGTGATGCTGCATCGTCCTGAGCGTGCGCTCACCCACTTAACACCATCAAACTGTCATGACTTACTGTTTGATGATGTTCTGTCCGTTGAACGTGCAGGTGAAGAGCATGACAAATTTGCTCAAACCCTACGTGATCAAGGCGTTGAAGTCCTCCTGCTCCAAAATCTACTGGCTGAGACTCTAGATGTACCTGAAGCCAAAGACTGGCTGATGAACCTAAAAATCTCGGATTATACCTTCGGCCCTTCGTTTGCTAATAACATCCGTTGCTATTTGAATGACCTGCCTCACCATGAACTCGCGTCGATGTTCTTAGGCGGATTGGCCTACTCTGAGCTGCCAATTGCAACAACCTCTATGTTGCAAGCCATGCACGCACCGTCCGACTTTATTATTGATCCACTCCCCAACCACCTATTCACCCGCGATACCTCCTGCTGGGTTTACGGTGGTGTATCAATTAACCCAATGGCGAAACCCGCGCGTAAACGTGAAACCAATCATCTTCGCGCCATTTATAAATGGCACCCTCGCTTTGCGAACGGTGATTTTATTACCTACTTCGGCGGCGAAAATATCGACTATGACAACGCCACCATTGAAGGCGGCGATGTTACCGTCCTCGGCAAGGGCGTGGTGCTTATCGGTATGTCCGAGCGCACAACCCCACAAGGGGTAGAAAACTTGGCTTCTAGCTTATTTAGACACGGCCAAGCCAAACAAGTGATTGCGATGGAGCTACCGAAACACCGCTCTTGCATGCACCTTGATACCGTGATGACCCATATGCGTGAAGATACCTTCTCGGTGTATCCAGAAGTGATCCGTAAAGATATCAAATGCTGGAGCCTCACCGGTGATCGCACCGGCAAACTCAACGTTCGCGAAGAAGATTACTTCCTGACCGCGATTGAAAAAGGACTGGATGTTGGCCCGCTAAACCTGATCACCACAGGGGGTGACAGCTTCGAAGCCGAACGCGAACAGTGGAATGATGCTAACAACGTACTGACTGTCCGTCCTGGCGTAGTCGTGGGTTATGAACGCAACACCTATACCAATGAAAAGTATGACAAAGCGGGTATCACTGTGTTGTCTATTCCCGGTGACGAGTTAGGTCGCGGTCGTGGCGGAGCACGCTGCATGAGCTGCCCAATCCATCGTGACGGCATCTAATCGCCTTGTTGGGCTGAGCAAGTAGCTCAGCCCCCACCGACTGTAGAGAGTATTAAGTATGAAAAAACAAACTGTGGTGGTGGCACTCGGAGGCAATGCACTCCTTCGCCGGGGTGAGCCTTTAGAAGCTGACATTCAACGCGCCAATATTGCCAAAGCGGCAAAAACCATTGCGGCAATTGGCGAACAATACAACGTGGTACTCGTGCACGGTAATGGTCCACAGGTTGGCCTACTCGCCTTACAGGGGTTGGAGTATAAATCCGTCACGCCATATCCACTCGACGTTCTCGGTTCAGAGACCCAAGGCATGATTGGCTATATGTTAATGCAAGAGCTGCATAACCTAGCCCCAGAGCAACACGTTTCTTGCATGCTCACGCAAATGACAGTCGATCCGAATGATCCCGCGTTTGCCAACCCCACCAAGCCCATTGGTCCCGTTTACGACCAACAAGAAGCCTCAGCGCTGGCTGAAAAATATGGCTGGGATATCAAACCAGATGGCCAGTATTATCGTCGTGTTGTACCCAGCCCACAGCCAACCGGCATTGTGGAAGATGACGCCATCGCTAGCCTGATTGCGCAAGGACACCTTGTGATTTGTACCGGTGGTGGCGGCATTCCTGTGATTCAAGAGGGGAATCAGCTTAAAGGGATTGAGGCTGTGATTGATAAAGACATGTCAGCGGCTTTCCTTGCTCGTCAAATCAATGCCGATGCCTTGCTGATTTTGACCGATGCCGACGCGGTGTATTTGGACTATGGCCAACCCACCCAACGTGCATTGGCGGATACCACCCCTGATGATCTGAGCCAATACACCTTCGACGCAGGCTCCATGGGACCCAAAATTGACGCGTCCTGCGAATTTATCCGTCAAGGCGGAAAACTGGTTGGCATCGGAGCCTTAGAGGATGGCCTTGCTATTCTTGCCGGCCAAGCCGGAACACGTATTCGTGCCCAAGCAGTAAATAACAACAATATTTCTCACGGCCAACCTGCACCAGCGCAAGCCTGAGACCAATAACGAGAGGATTACCCACTATGGCATTTAATCTACGTAACCGTAATTTCCTAAAGCTGCTGGACTTCACACCTCGTGAGATCCAACACTTTATCGACATGGCCATTGAACTCAAAAAAGCCAAATACAATGGCTATGAAACCCCACGTTTAAAAGGTAAAAATATCGCGCTGATCTTTGAGAAGTCATCGACTCGTACCCGTTGTGCGTTTGAAACCGCCGTGTTCGACCAAGGCGGACAAGTCAGCTATATCGGCCCAACAGGCTCTCAAATTGGCCACAAAGAATCCATGAAAGATACGGCCCGCGTGCTTGGTCGCATGTATGACGGCATTGAATACCGTGGCTTTGGGCAAGCGATTGTTGAAGAGCTGGGCGAATATGCTGGTGTGCCGGTCTGGAACGGGTTAACCACCGAGTTTCACCCCACCCAAATCTTGGCGGATTTGATGACCATGATTGAACATGGTCGTGGAAAACAGCTTCACGAAATGCGCTTTGCGTACCTCGGTGATGCCCGCAACAATATGGGCAACTCTCTGATGGTCGGTGCGGCTAAAATGGGGATGGATATTCGTCTAGTGGCGCCAAAAGCATTCTGGCCTGAAGAAGAGCTGGTCGCACAATGCCGCGCGATCGCTGAACAAACGGGCGCACGCATTACCCTCACCGAGGACGTGCAGGAAGGTGTCAAAGACTGTGATTTCTTGTACACCGACGTGTGGGTGTCTATGGGTGAATCCAAAGAAGCATGGGATGAGCGTGTCGCATTGATGAAGCCTTACCAAGTCAATATGGACGTGGTCAAAGCAACCGGCAATCCACACGTAAAATTCATGCATTGCTTACCCGCTTTCCACAACAACGAAACCACCGTGGGTGCGGAAATCGAAGCCAAATATGGCTTAAAAGGCCTTGAAGTGACAGAAGATGTCTTCGAGTCTGACTATTCGATTGTCTTTGATGAAGCAGAAAATCGCTTGCACACCATCAAAGCGGTTATGGTTGCCACTCTCGGCGACTGATCCACGCGCCGGGTGCCTATGCATCCGGCGTCTATTCTTTGCGTCAAGCAGTGACCATCATCAAGGTTTGCCCCCGCCAACACTGATACTATGCGTTTAAAATCACCAGAAAGCAGTGAAATTCACTATTTTCGAGGTTAATAGCCATCGATTATAAAGGAGTGACCGGTGAGTGATTATGCAATTCCGTCGGTGACAGCCTCCAATCCGGAGGAGAACATCCTCTCAGCCTGCCGGCATTTATTACAAACCCAAAGCTTTACCACCCAAGACGAAGTGCGTCAGCAGTTGGTCCAACTGGGGTATCTCGACGTCAGCCAATCTACCGTCTCTCGTTTGCTCTCCAAACTTGGAGTGGCAAAGATCCCCAATGCACATGGACAGAAGGTGTATTCGATCAGCGGCGATATTGAGCCCGTTTACGCGGTGTCATCGGTAGGATCTCAAATTGATGAAATCACGTGCAGTCATGCCATGGTGGTGATCAAAACCCACCCTGGTGGTGCGCAGTTGATCGCGCGCTTAATCGATCTGAATCGTCACCCTGCGATTTTAGGCACGGTAGGCGGTAACGACACGATTTTCGTTGCACCTCGCCGTGTGAGCGAGTTGAACTTATGCGAAAAAGCAGTACGAGAACGTCTGGCAAGCGAGTAAGTACTTTACCTCGCCGCGCAACCGTTGCAGACTATTAACGTCGCTTTTTTAACAAAGGAATACAGCATGACCCAAGTACTGCAAACTGAGCAGGCACCTGAAGCTATTGGCCCATATTCACAGGGTGTCGATCTCGGCAACATGGTACTGACTTCCGGTCAGATCCCTGTCAATCCAGTGACTGGTCAAATTTCACCAGAGATCACTGCTCAAACACGCCAATCACTCGATAACGTTAAAGCCGTTGTTGAAGCGGCGGGCCTCAAAGTGAATGACATTGTTAAACTGACTGTCTTCGTTAAAAACCTTGAGGACTTTGCGGAAATCAATAAAGTCTACGGCGCTTTTTTTGATGAGCACGGCGTAGAAAACTATCCCGCCCGTTCTTGTGTGGAAGTCGCTCGCCTTCCTAAAGATGTAGATATTGAAATTGAAGGGATTGCGGTGCGTCACGCGTAACCTATGCCCTTGCATACAAGAAAGCGGCGTTTGACGCCGCTTTTTTTATGCTTCCTCACACCTAAGCCATAGCATGCGTCGGCGTCATCGCACAAATGTGAGCAAATACCTGTGAGAACCAAGCCGTAAATTGCTCCGGCGAGTCCGCCAGTGCCGCTTGTATATCTTGCTCCGACCACCAGCGACAATCTGATACCTCATCCGGGTTTAAGATCATCTCCACATGATTCACTTCACACGCAATCACCTGATCCCACTCGTGCTCAACCAGACCATTATCCAGTTCAGCACGGTAGATAAAGACAGGCCCCATGGCGAAATCAAGCGGACGCGCAATACCAAGCTCTTCATATAAACGCCGCTTGGCCGCGGCAGCCACAGGTTCATCTTTTTTGGGGTGCGAGCAGCAGGTATTGGTCCATAACCCACCGCTGTGATATTTGCTGTCAGCACGACGCTGAAGCAAGAACTCACGCTCACCGTCTTGGTTAAGACGGTATAACATGAGCGAAAAGGCCGAGTGCAGCCATCCTTGCTGGTGGGCCTCCAACTTTTCAGCGGTCCCCTTGGGTTCACCCTCAGGTGACACCAAGACCACATGGTGACGCTGGGTTGGGGTCATGAGACACTCCTCAATTATGCAGACTGCTTATTACGCTCAGCCACTTCCGCATCCAACTGCTCAAGTTTCGCTTTCATCAGTTGATGACAGTGTGCAGCAAGTTCGCGCACATTCTCTTTACTGTAGCCCTCGACCGATATCGGTGCCATCACTTCCACAATCACATGACCATTGTTCCAACGGTTCGCTTTGCAATGATGGGTCGAGCTACATACCACCGGCACCAGCGGCACTTGTGCGCCAATGGCAGCATGGAATGCGCCCGTTTTAAACGGCAATAAGCCGCGGCCACGCGAACGTGTTCCCTCTGGGAATAACCATACGCATAATTGCTTCTCACGGATCTTTTCAATCACTTGAGCAATGGTTCCCATCGCTTTACTGCGGTTAGCACGATCAATCAATACGTTTCCGGTAAGCCAATACAGTTGACCAAAAATCGGGATCCACAACAGGCTTTTTTTGCCCACAGTGACCGCGCCCGGCATCAATGCATTCGAGAGCGTGACCATGTCCCAGTTACTTTGGTGGTTAGCAATACACACACTCGCGCCCGGTTCACGTGGTGCGCCCTCGGCAAAGCGCAGCTCTACCTTGGTGCCAAATACGCCAGATAGACGACCAAACCATTTACTAATCTGGTAGCAGTTGCGTGGGTTACGTGGACTGAGTAGGCAATACAGCCCACCAAACACAAATAGCAAGATTGCGACAATCAGTACGGCAATCAGCCGTAACACAATAATCATTTCTCTCTCCAAAAGAGCAGACTGTCAAAGGCGAGTCAGTATACGGATTCGGAACAAAAATGCACCTAGTGAAAAAACGCACCTTCCAAAGAAGGTGCGTTCATCGGACTAGCTGTCTTGCTCGTCAATAAGGATTTCTACCGCGGAGACCCGTTGCAGGCCTCTTGGCAGCATGCTGCCACGACGACCCCGTTCACCACGGAAGTTGTCGAGATCGGTCGCTTTTAAGGTCAACTTACGCTTACCTGCATGCAGGGTCACGCCTGCTCCTTGCGGTAAGACATGTAACTGACTGAGCACCTCATCACGTGATTTGGCGCGCGCACCAGGGATATTGATGATCTTGTTTCCTTTACCTTTGCCCAACTGTGGCAAATCATGGATAGGGAATACCAACATCCGTCCCTCATTGGAAATGGCCAAGATCTGATCCGTTTCTAAGTCGTGAATACGGCGAGGCGGCATCACTTCGGCATGCTCAGGCACAGTTAACAGCGCTTTACCACTACGGTTTTTCGACAGCATGTCTGCCTGTTTACACACAAAGCCATAGCCTGCATCCGAGGCAAGTAACGTCAGTTGGCTTTCATCCGCCATCATCACATGACGAATCGACGAGCCTGGAGTGATATTGATACGGCCCGTGATCGGTTCACCCTGACTGCGCGCCGACGGCAAGGTGTGCGATTCAATGGCATAGCTACGTCCGTCTGACCCCAAGAACACCGCGGGTTGATTGCTCTTGCCCGGTGCCGCATCGAGAAACTTGTCTCCCGCTTTATAGTTCAGCCCAGCCGCATCAACATCGTGCCCTTTGGCATGACGAATCCAACCTTTTTCCGACAGCACCACGGTAATCGGCTCACTGGGGATCAAATCACGCTCCGTCATGGCTTTGGCTTCTTCACGTTCCACCAGCGGCGAGCGTCGATCATCACCGTACTTTTCTGCATCGGCGAGGATCTCTTTTTTGATCAAGGTATTCAACCGACGCTCTGAGCCTAACAGGGTTTGCAACTTGTCCCGCTCTTTGCTGAGCTCATCTTGCTCACCACGGATTTTGATCTCTTCGAGTTTGGCCAATTGACGCAGTTTGATCTCTAGAATCGCTTCCGCTTGCTTCTCGCTGAGCCCAAAGCGCTTGATCAGTTCTGCCTTTGGATCATCCTCACTGCGGATGATTTCAATCACCTCATCAATATTGAGGTACGCGACCAATAAGCCCTCAAGAATGTGCAAACGCGCCAACACCTTCTCGAGCCGATACTCCAGTCGACGACGCACCGTATCCCGGCGGAACGTCAACCACTCCGACAGGATCATTTGCAGCCCTTTTACTTGCGGGCGTGCATCGAGACCGATCATATTGAGGTTAACGCGATAGTTTTTCTCAAGATCCGTTGACGCGAATAAGTGATTCATCAACTGATCACTATCAACTCGGTTAGAGCGCGGCACCACCACGATACGTGTCGGGTTTTCGTGGTCAGACTCATCACGCAAGTCATCGACCATTGGCAGTTTTTTCGCCCGCATTTGGTTGGCGATTTGCTCGAGTAACTTGGCGCCAGAGACTTGATGCGGCAGTGAGGTGATCACAATGTCGCCGCTTTCTTTGTGCCAACGTGCCCGCATCTTGATGCTGCCACGACCACTGGTATAGAGTTTTTTCAGCTCGTGATGAGGCGTAATGACTTCGGCTTCAGTTGGATAATCCGGCCCTTTGACGTATTCCATCAGGCCATCCAGATCGATACTGGGTTTATCAATCATCGCCGCCAGCGCGTTAGCAAGTTCGCGCGCATTGTGCGGGGGAATATCGGTGGCCATACCGACCGCAATCCCGGTCACCCCATTGAGGAGAATATGAGGAAGGCGCGCAGGTAAGGTTTTCGGCTCTTTCATGGTGCCATCAAAGTTTGGCACCCAATCCACAGTTCCTTGTCCCAGCTCTTGTAAGAGGACTTCCGAGAAGCGCGACAGGCGTGATTCGGTATAACGCATCGCCGCGAACGATTTGGGATCGTCCGGCGCCCCCCAGTTACCTTGACCATCCACCAACGGATAACGATAAGAGAAAGGTTGAGCCATCAATACCATGGCTTCGTAGCAGGCAGAATCACCATGAGGGTGATACTTACCGAGCACGTCCCCAACGGTACGCGCTGATTTTTTATATTTGGCGGAGGCAGACAGCCCCAGCTCAGACATTGCATAAATAATTCGGCGCTGTACCGGTTTTAATCCGTCACCGATAAACGGCAGCGCACGGTCCATGATGACGTACATCGAGTAATTGAGGTAAGCATCCTCTGTAAACTTGCGCAAGGCAAGCTGCTCGACGCCATCATAAGTCACCTCTGTCATGCTGATAATATCCCGTTATATTTGTTTAAATCTCGGTCAGCTCGGCCATGTCGCCTTTTTGCTGCAACCAGTTACGACGATCTTCTGCCCGTTTTTTACCTAGCAGCATGTCCATCATCAATTGGGTTTGCTCAGGATCATCAATCGTCAGTTGCACCAAACGGCGTGTATTTGGATCCATCGTGGTTTCACGCAGTTGCAGAGGGTTCATTTCCCCCAACCCTTTAAAGCGCTGTACGTTGATTTTTCCGCGTTTATTACTTAATCGCTCAAGGATGCCTGCTTTCTCGTCTTCATCGAGGGCGTAAAAGACTTCTTTTCCGCAATCAATACGGTACAAAGGCGGCATCGCAACATACACATGTCCTGCTTCGACCAGGGCACGGAAATGCTGCACAAACAACGCACATAACAGCGTCGCAATATGTAGACCATCAGAATCCGCATCGGCGAGAATGCAGACTTTATCGTAGCGCAGCCCGGACAGGTCATCGGAGTCGGGGTCTATCCCTAGCGCCACCGAAATATCATGCACCTCTTGGGAGGCGAGGACTTGGTCAGCTGATACTTCCCACGTATTAAGAATTTTACCGCGCAGCGGCATCACCGCCTGAAACTCACGATCACGGGCCTGTTTCGCTGAGCCGCCTGCCGAGTCACCCTCCACCAAAAAGAGTTCAGTACGACTGGAATCTTGCATCGCGCAGTCTGTCAGCTTACCGGGCAATGCCGGCCCCGAGGCGACTTTTTTCCGTACCACCTTTTTCGCGGCGCGCATACGCCGATGCGCGCTGGCAATGCACACCTCAGCCAAACGCTCGGCCAAGTGAGGACGCTCGTTCAGCCACAAGCTAAAGGCATCTTTGACCACACCAGACACAAAGGCTGCGCATTGACGTGAGGACAAACGCTCTTTCGTTTGGCCGGCAAATTGCGGATCTTGGATTTTCACTGACAAGACATATGCACAGCGCTCCCAGATATCATCCGCGGTGAGCTTCACACCACGAGGCAATAGGTTGCGGAACTCGCAGAACTCGCGCATCGCTTCCAGCATACCTTGGCGTAAACCGTTGACATGGGTGCCACCTTGCGGCGTCGGAATTAAGTTAACATAGCTTTCAGTGGTTAATTCACCACCTTCCGGTAACCAAATCACCGCCCAATCGACCGCTTCATTTTTGCCACTGAACTCACCGACAAAGGGGGTTTCAGGCAATAATTCAAAGCCCTTCACACTGTCGGCAAGGTAGTCTTTTAGGCCCGCTTCGTAGCACCAGCTAATGGTTTCATCGGTATTTTTATCGGTGAAATTGATGGTTAAGCCCGGGCAAAGGACAGCTTTGGCTTTTAATATGGTTTTTAATCGCGACAGCGAGAACTTTCCGGAATCGAAAAATTGACTATCCGGCCAAAAGTGCACCCGCGTGCCACGGTTGCGTCGTCCGCACGTGCCAGTCACGGTCAAGTCTTGCACTTTGTCACCGTTTTCGAAGGCGATGTCATAGACTTGCCCATCGCGCTTGACCGTGATCTCAACACGACGAGACAAGGCGTTAACCACAGAGATCCCGACCCCGTGCAAACCACCACTAAATTGATAGCTTTTGTTGGAGAACTTGCCGCCAGCGTGAAGCTTACAGAGGATCAGCTCAACCCCAGACACCCCTTCTTCTGGGTGAATATCTACAGGCATCCCTCGGCCATCATCAATCACTTCTAATGATTGGTCGGCATGAAGGATCACATCGATTTTACTCGCGTGGCCAGCAAGGGCTTCGTCGACACTGTTATCGATCACTTCTTGCCCTAAATGGTTAGGGCGACTGGTATCTGTGTACATACCCGGGCGTCGGCGCACTGGCTCGAGCCCGTTGAGGACTTCTATCGATCCTGCGTTATAACTTTGCTCTGTCATAATCGATTGGCTTAATAAATGTGATGACATGGTCAGCAAGGGGGCCTAGCTTGTCAAGCTCCGCCCCCTGTTACCGCGAGTTTATGTGAACTGCCATCCGCCTCGTACGCCGCCGTGTTCAGGCGAGACAAGGTTTGCCTAAGACGTTGGCAATAAAAGGAGGCTACAATCCAAGGAACTGGATAATGTCGGCGCAGTAGCGTTCAAAGCCAACAAAGCTATGATCGCCCTCTGGCTCAACCGTTTGTCGACTGGCACTAAATTTCTCAACCGCTTGACGATAGTCGAGCACTTCATCCCCCATTTGCTGCAGCAGCCAAAATTGCGAAGGGTGCGTCAAGGTAGGCACATCCAGCGTGCGCAGCGCCAAAATATCGTCAGCATCGAGTTGATAGCGCTCATGGGTGTAAGGATTCACCTGCTCGCCGATATAATCTTGTAATAACTCATACGGGCGTACCGCCGGATTGACCAACACCGCGGGTATATCATAGCGCTCACTGAGCCAAGTGGCGAGAAATCCCCCCAGTGAACTGCCAACTAGCCCCAGCTGATGGGTGGCACCATACGTATCGACCAACTCGGTCAACAGATTCACGGTGGGTTCTGGATGGCTCGGCAGTTGCGGGACGAGTACCTGAATATCCGGACGCATCGTTTGACAATACGCCCGCATTTGTCGCGCTTTTAATGACTGCGGAGAGCTATTAAAGCCATGAAGATAGAGCAGTGCTGAGGCCATAGGGTTAGTATCCACTGGAGTCAAAATCAGGACGGAACTGTTGCCCCGTCACACGCTCGACTTGGCTCTCAATCCGTCCATCACTGTGCAAATCCAACCAGCGCCAGCCGGGGTTTTGGTTATCCAATGCAAAATCATGCGAGTCCGGCATAAATTGGATACAGGTTGAGGGCGATGCCATGACTTGTACACCTTGATGGCGAACATTCAGCGCTTGGTGAATGTGCCCACACACCACAGCTTTTGCCTGTGGGTGGGCCGCCATGATCTGCCAAAACCGTTCGCGATTGACCAGTTTGTGCTGATCAAGCCAAGTACTGCCGGCCTCTAGGGGATGATGATGCAATAACACCAGCGCATGGCGCTGTGGGTAGTCGCTTAAATGCTGCTCCAAAAGGCGTAACTGTTCGCTAGACAATTCACCATGTGGCACGCCCGACACTTGGCTGTCGAGTAATATCATTTGCCAGTGCTCGCCAAGCAACACTTGTGAACAATGCGATAGCGAGCCAGATTGCAATACCGAACGCATCTCAGGTTGAAAATCATGGTTTCCCGGCAGCCAAAAACAGGGTTGCTGCCAACGCTGAATTCCATCTACAAAGCGGCGATAAGATAACGCTGAGTGATCTTGAGATAAATCGCCGGTCGCAATAATGGCGTCAAAGGTACGTTGTGTGGCGCTTATCGCATCAAGCACCGCATGATAACTATGCAGTGTATTAACACCCAGCAAACTGCCCTGTTCGTCCGCGAACAGGTGCGTGTCGGTGATTTGCAGAAGACGAATACAATCGCCGTTCGCGTTCTCAATCTGGCAAGGCTGCAACGTTGAAAATACCTTTGCTGGTTTAGTTTAACGATGATTTATACACGGAGTCTGAGGCGGTCACGCCGCGGCGCAAACAGTGCGCCAGCCAATCAGACAAAAATGCATTAACCTGATGTTTTTCATTGCGCTGATGCATGCGCGGATTCGGATAATCATAACGCGCTTTTAGCCGTGAAATCTGCTGCGTGGTACACACTTCAGCAACACGTGCATCATGGTATAGACGCACGGTTAAATTCGCGCGTAAGTAGTCGGGAGCTTGGCCTTCGCCGAGCTGGGCAATGTCCAGTAAGGTGGTGTAACGGGTTGACTCACGGACAACCAACGCATACTCCTGCCCTTGAATATCGTATCGACACACCTGCCCCACCTCGTCGCGTTTAGGCATTAAACGAACAAGTTTGGCGTAGTTGGTTTCATACAGGCGCATCATCGCCGGTAAGTCGACTCGATAATCTGTTTTCACACACACCTACTATTTATTGATTGATTTGTTCATTATAGCTTTGACGTAACCGACTAGCATTGAGTTCCAACCATTGCAGCGCAATGATGGATGCCGCGTTTTCAATCTCGCCATCGACTACCTTTTGATACGCCTGTTGACGTGAGAATCGATGAACCAAGATATCTTCATTTTCGCTTGCCAATCCGTGTACGCCAGCCGCTTCAGACGCATCGACAATCGCCACAAAGACCTCTAATTGTTCCGAGCAGCCGCCGGAGCTGGATAAATAGCGGGTCACTCGCTCCATCTGCTGCAATAAAAGGCCGGCTTCTTCCCGCGCCTCGCGATGTGCCACTTGCTCGGGAGACTCTTGCTTATCCATCATGCCCGCAACAATCTCAAGCTGCCATGGCGAAGCCCCAGCAGCCATCGCTCCGACACGAATTTGTTCTAGCATAACCACTTCGTCACGCACAGGGTCATAGGGAAGTACTGCCACCGCATGACCACGCTCAAATAACTCGCGAACCACGGTACCACTCCAACCGCCTTTAAACAGTCGGTGACGAAACTGATAGCGATGAATCGAGAAAAACCCTTGATAGCATGGTGAGATATCTTCGATCACAATGTCTTCACGGCCAAACTGACCGGGGGGATGGCTGGACATACTCGCTCCTTGCTATTTGTGGTGGCGGTGCAGTCTTATCATTGGCACAGTTGCGCTGCAAACCTTAAACTTAACTTTTTTGATAAAAGTTACAACTATTTTTAAGTCCCAATCGCAAACTGGATAGTTTACACTCAGTGTCTTAACAAATTGTCAGTTTCACGCAAGCATAATTGCGGTAAGCTAGTCGTCGTATTCTTATTGAACAGCTCAAATTCAGGGATTCTACCTATGAAAAAATTGCTCCCTTTGGCATTAGGCTTGGCACTCGGCAGCCTAAGCTCCGTGGCTCTAGCCGACGATCTCGCCCAAATTTACCAACAAGCGAAGCAAAGTGATCCCACACTCAATCAAGCCGCTGCTGAACGTGACGCTGCGTTTTCAGCCGTGGATGCAACGCGCGGTACATTGCTACCCCAAATTGGGTTAAATGCTGGCTATTCGATCACCCGCAATGACAGCAACGATCAGCGTGACAATAACACCACCAGCGCAGACATCAGTCTAAGCCAACAAATTTTTAAGCGTGATAGCTGGATCAACCTCGATATCAGCGAAATGCAAGCTCGTCAGCTAGATGCCGCTTACGCCGCGCAACAGCAAGGCTTGATGCTGCGTGTCGCACAAGCCTACTTTGATGTACTCCGTGCCATGGACAAGCTGGAATTTGTCAAAGCAGAGAAAGCGGCGGTTGGCCGTCAGCTTGAGCAAACCAAACAACGTTTCGAAGTCGGGCTCTCCGCGATTACCGACGTACACGATGCACAAGCGCAATATGACGCAGTACTCGCCGACGAAATCTTGGCCCAGAATGCCCTAACCAATAGCTATGAAGGCTTGCGTGAGATCACTGGTGAAGCGCCACGTGATTTGCGCGTGTTAGATACCGCACGTTTTAGCGCGAGTAAACCTCAGCAGCAGCCTACCGCGTTGGTTGAAACTGCCGAAGAGAAAAACTTGAAGCTGTTGGCAAGCCGCATTGCGCGTGATACGGCCAAAGAGCAGATCAAGCTAGCTGAGTCTGGCCATCTTCCGACTTTAACGTTTAGCGCTAAATACGGAATGACAGATGTCGATAATCAGCATACTCCAGGCTCAGTCGATTCTAACGAAGGGACTGCCGGGCTCACCTTTAGTTTGCCACTGTTTACAGGGGGAAGCACCTCAGCGAACGTTGAGAAAGCGCAGTATAACTTCGTTGCGGCCTCGGAAAGTTTGGAAGCCACGTTCCGTTCAACGGTTAAGGACGTTCGCGCCTTCTATAACGACATTAACGCTTCTATCGGTGCCTTGCGTGCCTATGAGCAAACGGTCATCTCTGCGCGTTCAGCCCTTGAAGCGACAGAGGCCGGCTTTGAAGTGGGCACACGCACCATTGTGGATGTCCTCGACGCCACACGCCGCCTGTACGACGCCAACCGTAACCTGTCGAATGCGCGTTACGACTACATCTTGAGCCGCCTTCAGTTGCGTCAAGCCGTGGGGACACTTAGCGAGCAAGACTTGCTAGAAATCAACAAAGGCTTGATTGAAAAGCGCTAAGCATTAGCCACTATCTTTGATCTAAAAAGGTGCCCTCAGGCACCTTTTTTATTGACGGTTACTCGCTCGGTTTTATTGACCGCGACGAATTGACTCAATGATTTCGGTGGTGGAACAGCCGTCTTCAAAATTCAGCACTTTCACCTCGCCACCGTTATCCATCACCGCCTCAGCACCCGCTATCTCATCAACCTGATAATCGCCGCCTTTGACCAATAGGTCAGGCAAGACAGCACCAATCAGGCGCGCAGGTGTTTCTTCACTAAAGGGCACCACCCAGTCAACCGCCCCCAAGCCAGCCAATACTGCCATACGTCGGTCAGTCGGGTTGACGGGACGTCCAGGCCCTTTTAAGGCTTGAACCGATGCGTCGGTATTCACCGCCACAATCAGGCGATCCCCCAGTTTGGCGGCTTCATTCAGGTACGCCACATGGCCAGCATGTAAAATGTCAAAGCAGCCATTGGTCATCACCACTTTTTCGCCGCGCCCTTTGGCGACTTTCACCGCCTCAATCAACTGCGCTTCTGTGGTGACACCAAATCCAGACTCGTGCGAGCCATGAATCGCTTCAGTCAACTCAATGGTAGATAAGGTAGAGGTACCGAGTTTGCCTACCACCACACCAGCCGCCGCATTCGCCAGTGCGCATGCCTCTTCGATGGGTTTACCCGCTGCCAACGATGCCGCCAATACCGAAATCACCGTATCGCCGGCCCCGGTCACATCATAAACTTCTTTAGCCAGTGTCGGCAGATTCAGTGGAGCGGCATCGGGGCGAAGTAGCGTCATACCGTGTTCACTGCGGGTCACCAATAATGCACCCAACTGATATTTTTCAATCAGCGCAACGCCTTTTTCGACCAAGTCTTCATCACTGTCTACCCGTCCAGCAACCGCTTCAAACTCAGCCATATTTGGGGTTAATAAGCTGGCACCACGATAGCGCTCAAAATCAGTACCTTTCGGATCCACCAAGGTGGTCACACCGGCTTGCTTGGCCGCCTGAATCAAAGGTTGGACTTGCGACAGTGCACCTTTCGCGTAATCGGACAAAATCATGGCCTGACATTGCGGTAAAGCTGCTTCGACTTTTGCCAACATAGGGGCCACATCCACGCCCTCAAATCCCTCTTCAAAATCAAGACGGATCAGCTGCTGGTTGCGACTCATCACCCGCAACTTGGTAATCGTGGGGTGGGAATCGAGCGCGACAAAATCACACGCAACCTTGAGCGAATGAAGTTTCTGCGTGAGCGCATCGGCTTGCTCATCCTTGCCTGTCAAACCAATGAGTTGGGTATGACCCCCTAACGCAGCGATGTTCATGGCAACGTTAGCTGCGCCACCGGGACGCTCTTCTGTTTGATTGATCTTCACTACAGGTACAGGTGCCTCAGGCGAAATTCGCCCCGTTGGGCCATACCAATAGCGATCAAGCATCACATCACCCACGACCAAGACTTGGGCTTGGCTGTAGTCAGGAAGGCTAAGTTTCATCTGGATCTCCGATACTGTCGTTACTGGGCGATAGTAGCACAGCCCCAATAAAAATGACCTATTGTCAGATGGCGCGCCGTACAAAAAACACGCAAAAACATTTCGATACCGTCACAGTGAGGCAGGTTCGCGCACGATTGTGGCGGGACACCTTTTTAATTTTGCTCTACAATAGCGCAAGCCTCTCGGCCCCTTCTGGTTTTGGTTTTCATGAGTCATTAACGCTATGAGCGATTTTTCAGCGCCCACTTTTCGGATTGGGTTTGTTCACCCTCGGTATTGGCATACTTGGCTTGGTGTCGGATTCATGTATCTGGCAAGTTGGCTTCCTTATCGCGTCCAGTTTTATTTGGGCCGCGGTCTGGGTCGACTCATGTATACGCTGATGAAACGGCGCGTTGGCATCGCCGATCGTAACCTTGCACTCTGCTTCCCAGAAATGACCCGCGCTGAGCGTACCGCGATGGTCAAAGAAAATTTTGCGAATTCGGGGCTTGCCTTGTTCGAAACGGGTATGGCGTGGTTTTGGCCTAAGTGGCGAATCAACAAGCATGTCACCATTGAAGGGTTGGACACTCTGATTGATCTGGAAAAGCAAGGTAAAGGGGTATTGCTGATCGCCGTCCACTCGCTCAATCTAGAAATCGGTGCACGTGGCCTTAGTGACCAAACACCTGGCGTTGGCGTTTACCGCCCCAATACCAACCCTGTCTATGACTGGTTCCAGTTTCGTGGCCGAATGAAACGTAACATTGGCGTGGATCGAAAAGACGTCAAATCCATGATCCGCTACCTCAAAGAGGGACACCGGATGTGGTACGCCCCCGACCATGACTATGGCCGACGCCGCTCTACCTTTGCGCCGCTTTTTGCGGTCGAAAAAGCCTGTACCACCACAGGGACGAGCTTGCTCGCCACTGCCGGTCATGCAACCGTGGTACCTTTTTCCGTGATACGCCAACGACGCAATGGGCAGTATCACGTTAAGATAGAGGCGCCAATCAAACACTTTCCTAAAGACGCCCATGAAGCCGCCGTGGTTACCAACCAAGCGGTTGAACGTTTAATTCTTCGCGCCCCTGAGCAATACATGTGGCTACACCGACGCTTTAAAACACGCCCCGAAGGTGAACCTTCGTTGTATTGAGTTAAAAAAGGGCTGCTCGCGCGGCCCTTTTTGCTGCTATTGCTGACCTAACCACTGATGCCAAGCCTGTTCGACTACATCTCTTTGCGCCACAAATTCGCTTTGAGGCACCACGCCTGATTCACCAGCAAGATGGCTGCGATGAAGCGCATTACGCATACCGGTATACGCCTCTTTCAGCGCCAAGGCTTGTGATATCGGCATCACACCAGTCTCTCCGGCTTGTTCAAAAATACGTGCATTATCGCTGTAGCGCGTTAAGGCGGGATACTGCTGGCTATGGCTTAACACCAAATACTGCGCCAGAAACTCAATATCCGTGATCCCACCTTTATCTTGCTTAATCGCAAACACGGCTGGGTCATGTCGGTGCGCATGCTGGCGCATTTTCTCTCGCATCGACGAAACCTGCTCACGCAGAATCTCTGGGCCTCTTGGGGTAGTAAGAATACGCTGACGAACCTCAGAAAATGCTCGGCTTAAAGACGGATCGCCATAGATCATGCGCGCACGCACTAGCGCCTGATGCTCCCAAGTCCACGCTTCATTTTGCTGGTAATCCGCATACGCTTCCAAGGTACTGACCAACATTCCTGAGGTACCCGAGGGACGCAGACGGGTATCAATTTCATATAACACCCCAGATGCCGTGCGGGTTGAGAAAAGATGCACAATCCGTTGCGCCAGTCGTAAATAAAACTGACGGCCATCTATCACCTTGCGGCCATCGGTTTCTATATGGCTTGGACAGTCATGCAAAAACACCACATCCAAATCGGAGTTGTAACCTAACTCCCAACCGCCGACTTTGCCATAGCCGACCACGGCAAACCCGCGCCCTTCACGGTCGGTTAAATGCGTAGGCTGACCATATTTTTCGGTCATTTGGTACCACGCTTGATTCACCACCGCTTCCACAATCGCTTCGGCTAAATAGGTTAAGTGGTCACTCACTCGCATCACCGGCAATACCCCCGCAATATCAGCGGCGGCAATTTTCAGTAACTGGGTTTGCTTGAATTGACGCACCGCTTCCATCTGCTGTTCCATATCTTCAACCGGGATCCGCGCCAGATAGTCCCCAAGCTCACTCCGATACGCGTCGGGCGCTAACGGTTGATAGAGATGGGTTAAATCCAATAGCTCATCCAACAGCATGGGGTAACGGGCAAGCTTTTCTGCGACCAAGGGACTCGCAGCACATAAGCGTAGGACTTGGTCAATGGCGCTAGGGTGCTCGTCCAGAAGCTCAAGGTAGGTCGTGCGTGTCGCAATATTGACCAATAAGTGAGTAATATGCGGCAGTACGCGTTCAGGATGAGGCTGCGCCAGTAATTTACTGAGTAATACTGGCATAAGGCGGTTTAGCACATCCCGACCTCTCGGGCCCAAGGTCCGCTTTGCCAGCTCTTGCTTAAAGCTCAGCAATTGATCTGCGATGCTGGTCTCCGGCACGCCAAGATCGGCCAAGATCAAATTCGCATTATCGGGATCCCGCGCCATCGCCCATAAGTCATGATATTCGCTATCAACGTCGGCATCGCCTTCTTGCTCATCATCCCCAATCAAGCCAGAAAACACCTGATGGACCGCATGCATATGCTGGTGAATTTTAGCGACTAAGGATGGCCAATCCGATTCATTTAACGCCGCACACAAACGTGCTCGATCAAGCTCCGTCTCAGGAAGCGTTTGAGTTTGTTTATCGTCAATCGCTTGCAGCAGATTTTCAACCCGACGCAAGTAAAGGTACGCGGCCTTCAATTGCGCCACATCGTTAGCGGGTAATAACTCCAACTCATCCAGCGCCGCCAAGGTCTCTAACAAGCCCCGCTGACGCAAACTCGGCTCTCGGCCCCCGCGGATTAGCTGAAAAGATTGGGCAATAAATTCAATTTCGCGAATACCGCCAGCGCCTAATTTAATATTGTCCGTCAAGCCGCGTCGACGGACCTCACGCTGAATTAACTGCTTCATACGACGCAGAGCTTGAATGGCACTAAAGTCGATATAGCGACGAAAGACAAACGGGCGCAACATCTGACGCAAGCTTTGATAGCAATCGTATTGCTCTTTGCCCATCACCCGCGCTTTGATCATCGCATAGCGTTCCCAATCTCGGCCTTGTTCTTGATAGTAATCTTCGAGCGCAGCAAAGCTCATCACTAAAGGACCACTGTCGCCAAAGGGGCGCAAACGCATATCAACCCGATAGCAAAAACCATCCACGGTCGGTTGGTCGAGCGCTTTAATCAAACGTTGCCCTAATCGGGTAAAAAACTGCGCATTGGCAATACTGCGTCGCGCACCTTGCGTTTCGCCATTGTCAGGATAGGTAAAAATTAAATCGATATCTGAGGAAAAGTTCAGCTCACCGCCCCCCAGCTTGCCCATGCCAAGGATCAACATAGGTTGCGCCTCACCTTCCGCATTCATTGGCGTGCCCCATGACTGAATGCAATGCGCATAAAGCCATTGATAGGCGGCCAGTATTTGCGCCTCAGCCAATGCCGATAGATGCTGTAAACTTTGCTCTACTGACCAATTACCTTGGATATCTTGCCAAGCAATCCACACCAGCTCTTGTTGGCGCACCTGACGCAACACGCGATGGAACGCGGCTTCATCGTTAACCGATTCAAGTGCTTGGGCTAATAAGGATGGGTACTGACTCGCGCGACATGGATCATCACGATGTTGGTATAACCAGTCCAATAAACCGGCTTGCTGTAATAGGGCGGCCGCAATAAATTCACTGCATCCAAGCGCCCGCTCGAGTTGCTCTCGGGCACAGCCTTGCCAGCGCGCCAATGCGTCTGCACAGTGCGCTTCAAGCTGGGAGGTATGATGATTGATGGTTGGGGCAAGCATATCAGGCAAAGCCATGGTGATTCCTTGTTGCGCTATCCTGCTTTGACATTAACAAAAAACGGCCCGCATGCGCAGCGGGCCGTTCCAGAGTGTGAAAAACGCGTCGATTAAATCTTGAATGCGCCAATTTTTTCATTAAGCGATTGGGCACTTTGCTCCACCATTTCTGCAGTTTCATGCAACTCGGTGACCACGGTCACAGAAGCTTGCACCAGCTCTTTCACGTTGGTGAGATTTTGGTTCATTTCACCCGCGACCGAAGCCTGTTGCTCAGACGACGAAGCAATTTGGAAATTCATATCATTGAGAGAGCGGATCTGCGCCACGATTTGATCGAGTTCCCCACCCGCTTGGCTGACCGAATCAACGCTGCTATCAGCCTCACTCACACTGCGCTCCATCAAGCTCACTGCTTGTTGTGCACTTTGCTGCAATTGGGTGATCATATCCTGAATTTCCACCGTCGCCTCTTGGGTATGTTGTGCCAACTTACGCACTTCATCGGCAACCACCGCAAATCCACGTCCGCTATCCCCAGCACGCGCTGCTTCTATTGCGGCATTGAGAGCCAGCAAATTGGTCTGCTCAGAAATCCCTTGGATAGTGACAACCACAGTGCCAATTTTTTCCACTTGCGATTCAACTTGGCTCACCACTTGTGAGGACTGACTAATGTCGCTAGACAACTCATTGATGGTGTTGATGGTCGTTCCCACATAGCGCTGACCACTTGCCGCCTGTTCATTCGACGCTTCAGTGGCTTTCGAGGCTTCACGCGTATGTTCAGCCACATTCTGCACCGTGGCACTCATCTCACTCATCGCTGAGGCAAGCTGATCGATTTCAGCAAATTGTTCCTGCGCAGATTCTTTTGTCTCCGCCATACTGATGGTCATAATCTCTGCTAACGAGGATAACTCATCAGCGGCTTGACGCTGTGCATCAATCACATCCACCAGTTGTTGGCGAGAGGTCTCAAGCTCACGCGCCAGATCGCCAAACTCATCACGGCTGTTCATTTCGATTGGCTCACTTAAATCTCGCTGTGCCAACGCCCGAATTCGATCGGTGAGGTAATTGATTTGCCGCAGCATAATATTGGAGCCACCCAGCAAAATGACCATAAAGGAGATAATCATCAGTGCCGTCTGCCAAGCTATTTGGATCATATAGTCGTGATAATACGACTGGGCTTCCGACGTTGGCTGAGAGGCAACAATCCACCAATCACTGCCGGCAACAGGCACCGCATAACCATGTCGTGCGCCGTCATACACCGTATAGCTAAAGGCGCTCGACTGATTGAGAAACAGGTCAGCCACGTCACTATCTTGATGATCATCTGGTACGCGTAGCTCAGCGAATTGGGTCATTGAAGGATGTGCCCACACCTGACGCTTTTTATCATTCACCAAGTACAAATAAGCACCTTCGCTAAACTCGGCATTCATACTCTCGACCGCTTCTCGCATCAGTCGCTCACCGTCAGGCTGCGCAATCAATGCCTGAGTCATAGCTGCGCTCGAGCGCGCCAGTTCTTGTGTCTGTTTGAGGGTAAAATCCACCACGGATTGACGGAATGTTTGTGCATCCCATAATTGCTTACCCACCAACAACACGGTGCTAAATACCATCAAAATAACCAGCTTGGGAACTAAACGCAGATTGGTCACTGGTTTTTCCCATGCATAGAAGCTATGTTTCGCCATAATCCTGCACACTCCATGCCCACATTAATGCTGACTCGCGACCCTACGAGGCGGGCGGTAATTATTTTCGACAATCCGTTATATCGGTAAATCCGGTGATGACTAAACCCTTGTTTACCTTATTTGTGATAACTGCCCGCATCCACATTCAATAATGATAAGTTAGTCAGTTCACCGGACACCCCAATGCCTCACCGCGCGGTTATATCTAACCAAAGAGAAATGCATTTTGATGTAGATTGCGTTTTCTTCCACTTTTATTAGGTAGTCATTCAATTTGCGATCGCACGCGCAGTACAAAAAAAGCAGCTCATTGAGCTGCTTTAAAGGAAGGCATTTAATCTTGCCAATAGGGGGTAAGCGTCAGGCCTGTTTGGCGACTTTGCGTCATCGCATGCAATAAAGACTCTTCTTTACGCGCCAACCATTTTTCTGCTTGCTTCTTATCTTCGTCATCGTCCAACTCTGCCACCAGTTCACGCACAGGCTCGAGTAAACGCAGCTCTTCAATGCCTTGCAACATATCCAGCCAAGGCAGGCGGAACGCTTTGCGCCGGCTTTTATCAAACAAAGACGCGAGGCAGGTACCCAGTAACAAGTTGCGTTGCAGTCTTGGATACTGATCAAAATAGTCGTGCCGCGTCAGGGTTTTGGTCTCATCGAAAACCGCCAACAGCTCTTGCCAAGAATCAGGCAAGGCTTTATCGGCAAATTGTTGGATAGGCTGGGCAAGCTTTTCTTCCGCTTTGTCATCTAAGAAAGGCTGCCACCCTTTGGATAAAATCCACCGACTCAAATCCAACAGCAGGTTGCAGTAACGTGACGCATGGAGGAGCGCAACCACGTCTTCTCGCTCAGGCAAGGTTTCGTGCTTTTCTTTTAGCGCCTTAACCAAGGATTTGCGGGCATTAAGTTTGCGTAAATATTGCCCCTTATCTTCGCACAAACGTGCAATGGCAGTGGCATGGTCAAGCCAAGCTAACTCGCCTTCAAACCATTGCAGCTCTTGGCGCAAAAGGGTGCTAGCACGGCGAGGCACCACACTACCAAACAACGCAAGCGCTTGACGGATCAGTAATACCGCATAGCGAATTTCTTGCAGTGCATCGAGCGATTCTCGCTCAATGTAGATTTGCTCATGGTAATGCCAGTGGCTCAGCGCATGCTCCAAAATACGGATCAGCGCTTTCTCTTGGGAGTCGTCATCACGTAACTTCACAATCGATAGTGCGGTGACCGGATCGCCCTGATAGCCCGTAGCTAAACGATAACCACGGGCAGCCTTGCTTAAATTGCCAAGACGCACGCCGCCTTCATCAGCCAAGTTACGCGCCAGTGAGAACAAGGCATCGGTTTGACCAGAAATCAACTCCAGTTCAACCTCAGAAATCACATCTTTATCACCCGCATCCGTCGACACTTCGCCTTGATCACAGGCCAGTTCAATCTGGCTGCCATCTTCGGTCGCCAAAAGCCACTGACGGCGCACAAAGTCTGTCGAAAATAGCGGCTGAAGTTGACCCGCAAGCGCTTGTATATCTAATCCATCGGGCCATGCTTCGACCGGGATCAAAGAAAGGTCCGGCTCAGGTCCGTTAAGCTCGGCGTTGTACTCAGGGCGTTGATGTAGCCCTGCGACCACCCGGCCCGCCGTTTTCAGCGTTTGAATGTAAACGCCGTCAAAGCGGCGCACCCGCAAACCGATATCGTGTTTGCGTAGGGTAAAATCTGGCGTATCAAAGTAGATGTTTCCCAGCTCGCGCTGGCTCTGCTGTAGCTGCTTTACACCGACAATTTTATCGCGAATGCGGTGAGAGAAGTCAGAAGAGACAAAAAACTTGAGCTCTATCTCAGTGTCCATACGGGTACCTATAGCCAATTGCCAGACAAGGATATGAACAATTGATCCTGTCGGCAAGTACTGGAGTTATCAGGCTTGATCAGGCGCAATGAGGGTGAGATCACAAAAGCTGTTTCTTTAACCAATGTTCTGCGCTACCATTCGCCGCTCCGATATACCATCGTTGAACGTTTGGCCTCCATTTTGCCCTTTGGGCACGAGGCAACCAGGTAGATTACGGCTATGCCAGTAAATACAATTGTCGGGCTGTTTGCAAAAAGCCCAATTAAACCCTTACAACGCCATGTTAATCGTGTGAACGATTGCTGTGCGTTACTCATTCCTTTTTTTAACGCCTGTGAGCGTCAAGATTGGGAACAGGCTAACCAACTGCGTCAGCAAATTTCTGATATTGAGAAAGACGCAGATACACTGAAACGCAATATACGACTCAAACTTCCCCGCGGTCTCTTTATGCCTGTTGATCGGACAGACATGCTGGAGCTGCTCACCCAACAGGATAAGTTGGCAAACTTGGCAAAGGATATCGCTGGCCGCGTGATTGGCCGTCAGCTCCGTATGCCCCCCTCGATGAATGATGCCTTTATCGCCTACGTCCAGCGTTGTTTGGATGCAGCCGATCAAGCACGCCGTGTGATCAATGAACTGGAAGAGTTACTAGAAACTGGGTTCAAAGGCCGCGAAGTGACCTTGGTGGCAGAAATGATTCATCAGTTGGATGTGATTGAAGACGATACCGACTCCATGCAAATCCAACTTCGCCAAGCATTGATGGCTGTCGAACACGAATATAACCCGGTCGACGTCATGTTCTTGTACAAAATCCTTGAGTGGGTCGGTGAAATCGCCGATCAAGCGCAGCGTGTTGGCGCGCGCTTAGAGGTGATGCTTTCCCGTTCCTAACCGAGTGATGTAATAACAAGGTACTACAATGGAAATCCTGATGAATCACGGGACCATTTTAATTATGGTCGCCGCGGCTTTTGGTTTTTTAATGGCAATTGGTATCGGCGCCAACGACGTCGCCAATGCAATGGGCACTTCGGTCGGCTCTAAAGCGCTGACCGTAAAACAAGCCATTATTGTTGCCATGATTTTTGAATTTGCTGGCGCTTATCTTGCCGGCGGCGAGGTAACAGACACCATCCGAAAGGGGGTAATTGACACCGCACTCTACGCGGATCAGCCGCTTGAGTTGGTGTTTGGTATGATGTCAGCCCTGCTGGCGGCTGGCACTTGGTTGCTCCTTGCCTCATACATGGGCTGGCCAGTATCGACGACCCACTCTATCATCGGCGCCATCATTGGCTTTGCCTGCCTGTCTGTCGGCTCTGAGGCGGTGGATTGGCACACCGTACAAAGCATTGTGGGCAGTTGGATTATCACACCGCTTATCTCGGGCATCTTTGCCTACCTCATCTTCCTCAGTGCACAACGCCTTATCTTCGATACCGATCATCCGGTGCTAAACGCCAAACGCTTTGTTCCCATTTATATGTTTATTACTGCGTTTATCATCGCGATGGTAACCATTAAAAAAGGCCTCAAACACGTTGGTCTTCACCTCTCCGCCTTTGAGGCCATTAGCGCGTCTATCGTGCTCTCTGCGCTGATCATGTTCTATGGGGTGTACTATATTTCCCGTAAGTATCGCGGCGACGAGAATCAAGGCTTTCAAGGCGTTGAACGTATTTTCAGCTTGTTGATGGTCGTCACCGCCTGTGCAATGGCATTCGCTCATGGTTCTAATGATGTGGCTAACGCGATTGGCCCTCTGTCTGCGATTGTGGCCACGGTACAAAACCTAGGGGAAGTGGCTGAGAAAACCCATATCGCTTGGTGGATTCTGCCTATGGGCGGCATCGGGATCGTGGTCGGTTTGGCTACGCTCGGACACCGCGTGATGGCCACCGTGGGATCAGGCATTACTGAGCTCACCCCAAGCCGAGGTTTTGCCGCACAATTGGCGACCGCAAGTACCGTCGTCGTCGCTTCAGGAACAGGGCTGCCTATCTCAACCACCCAAACTTTGGTGGGAGCGGTGCTCGGCGTCGGCTTTGCCCGTGGTATTGCCGCACTCAATTTAGGCGTAGTGCGTAACATTGTCGCTTCTTGGCTTATCACGCTACCGGCTGGCGCCTTGCTAGCTGTGATCTTTTACCATGTGATGACCGCTGCATTTGCGTAAACTGAGCGAGTGATGTCAAATCACGGTCAAAAAAAGGGGAGCATGGCTCCCCTTTCCTTTTGGCCTATGGCACTATGCGCAACAAAGGCGATGTGTCCCATACTGAAAAAACGCAAAGGACCCCAGACGTGAAACACCTGTATTCTGCTCTTATGTTGCTGATTGTACTTGTGGCCCCCCGTGCAATGGCAGAAAACTATATTTCCGACGAATTGTTTACCTACATGCATTCTGGTCCAGGTACACAATATCGCATTATTGGTAGCGTCGATGCGGGCGATAAAATCACCGTATTAAACCGCGACCGCGATGCAGGTTATAGCCAAGTGGTCGATAGCCGTGGCCGTAAAGGCTGGGTGAAAAGTGATTACGTCACCACGCAACCTGGCTTAAAAGAGCGACTGCCTGCGCTAGAAGCGGAGCTGAAAAGGGTTAAAACCGCGCTGGCAAGCGCCCAAGATGATGCCAAAGCACAGCAAAAAGGCTTGGTTGAATCGCTAGCAAAACGTAACGAACAAATTTCCAAGCTGGAAGCACACAGCAGTGAGCTCAATAAGAAGTTGATTGAGGCACAAAGTGAAATTCGTGCACTGCGCGCCAAGATTGATACCCAAAAAGACGACCTGCTGATGCGCTGGTTTACCTACGGCGGCATGGTGGCCGGCGGCGGCTTACTGTTTGGCCTTGTGCTACCACACCTTATCCCACGCAAAAAACGTCGTCGTGACGGCTGGGCATAATGACTGAAAAAGGCTGCCTCGGCGGCCTTTTTTATTGCAACCGCCACACCAGTTTTCAGGCACAAAATATCCGTGCTGCATTTCAATATGTATACTTGGGAAAGAAATCGGAGTCTGCATGGGCGCCATGTCGGATTCCAAGGTTAATCCAAACAAGGAGTCTCGTGTGAAACACTATCTTGTCGGCGGAGCAGTACGTGATGCGCTATTAGGCTTGCCGGTCACAGATAAAGATTGGGTGGTCGTGGGCGCGACTGTCGAGCAAATGCAAGCGGCCGGTTACCAGCAAGTCGGCCAAGACTTCCCCGTGTTTTTACACCCCAGCACACACGAAGAATATGCCCTCGCCCGTACCGAGCGTAAATCAGGCCAAGGCTACACCGGGTTTATTTGCGACTTCTCACCAGATATCTCACTGGAAGCGGACCTTCAGCGCCGCGATCTCACCATCAACGCCATCGCCCAAAACGAAGATGGCAGCTTGATTGACCCCTATGGCGGTCAGCAAGATTTACACAACCGGATTTTGCGCCATGTCTCGCCCGCCTTTAGCGAAGACCCATTGCGGGTACTCAGAGTGGCACGATTTGCGGCTCGTTTTGCGCCGCTCGGCTTTACCCTTGCCGATGATACCTTAGCGCTGATGAAAAAGATGGTCGCCAAGGGCGAGCTCGCTCACTTGACCCCTGAGCGGGTTTGGCGCGAGTGGGAAAAAGCGCTCGGCAGTGATTGTCCCGATGTGTTTCTTGCTGTGCTGCGCGGTTGTGGTGCCCTTGCGGTAGTGCTTCCTGAAATCGACGCCTTGTACGGCGTGCCGAATCCGGCCAACTGGCACCCTGAAATCGACACCGGCATCCACACGGAAATGGTAAGCCGTTATGCTGCCTCATTGACCGATGACAAAAGCACCCGCTTTGCTGCACAAGTCCATGATCTCGGTAAAGCCCTCACCCCTGCCTCTATTTTGCCGGGCCATCGCGGCCACGGTGATCGCGGACTGCCCGTTATCAAAGAGCTGTGCGAGCGACTACGTATCCCCAACAGCTATCGGGATTTGGCCTTGGTGGTCAGTGCGCACCACTCCAAGGTTCACAAGTGCGATCAACTCAGCCCTGAGCATTGGGTGGCGCTATTTAATCAGATCGATGCGTGGCGCAAACCCGAACGGGTCGAGCAATTGGCCTTGGCGTGTTTAGCTGATGTGCGTGGCCGCAAGGGGCGTGAAAACTATCACTATCCACAAGCCGATGCCTTACGCGAGCGCTTTGCTTGCGCGCAACAGGTAGAGGTTAAGCCGATTGTCGACGCCGGCTTTAAAGGCGCGGCGATTCGTGATGAGCTGCATCGCCAGCGTATTCAAGCGGTGGCCGCGTGTCCGGCGCCCGCCTGTCCCGACGCGGTTAGCGCATCGCGTTAACGGAATTCTCGCGCGGCCACCGACAAGGTGGTGAGCGTCGGAGTCAGGTCAATCAACTTACCGGCAATCACGTGCACCACCTCGCCTTGCCGCTCGACAATGCCATGCACTTTCAACACCTTGGCTTGCATAAAAGCACGGGATTGCGCCCGTGCCGTCCCCGCCCAAACCACCACATTGATATTGCCCGTATCGTCTTCCAAGGTGACAAAGGTTACACCACTGGCCGTACCCGGGGATTGCTTACCCGTCACCACCCCCGCTACCGCCACCCAGCTTTGCGACGCACACTGTGATAACTCAACACCACGAGTAAAACGGCCCAGCGTGCCGGCTTGCGCCATCAAACGAATAGGATGATCGGTGAGCGACAGCCCCAAGGCCGCGTAATCTTCAATCACGTTCTGCCATTGGGAAGGTGAATGAGGCAACGCCACATCATCGTCACTGGCGGCCAGTAGTGGTAGTTGCCGCTGCTGATCCATCAGCGCCCAGCGCGCCTGAAAGCGGTTACCAGCCAGCGATGCCAGTGCGCCACTACTGGCTAGGGCTTGATAGGCATCGCGGTCAAGATTTATCCCTTGCAGTGCCGACAAAGACGCAAATCCCGTCTCTGGACGATGGGCCAGCAACCGGTCTATTGCCGCCATGCTTAATCCTTTGACTAACCGCAACCCCAGCCGCACGCCCCACTGTTCGCCGACCTTTTCTAAGCAATGATCCGCTCCCGAGTGTTGCACGCAAACCGGCAACACAGGCACCTGATGGCGCGTGGCGTCTTGCATCAATTGTGACGGTGAGTAAAACCCCATCGGCTGGCTATTAAGCAAGCCGGTGTAAAACGCGGCGGGATAATAATGCTTTAGCCACGCTGAGACATAGGCCAAAACCGCAAACGAAGCCGAGTGGCTCTCTGGAAAGCCATAATCACCAAACCCACAGATTTGCCGGTAAAGCTGCTCGGCAAAGTCGGCGCGATAGCCTCGCGCAGTCATCCCTGCGATCAATTTGTCGCGAAACGGCGCCAGTCCGCCTTTTTTCTTCCAAGCGGCCATCGCGCGGCGCAGCTGATCCGCTTCCCCACCGGAAAAGCCGGCCGCTACCATCGCCAGTTTGATCACCTGCTCTTGAAAAATGGGCACCCCGAGCGTACGCGCCAGCACTTGCTCAACAGCTTTAGACGGGTAGCTCACCACTTCTTCTCCGTCGCGTCGCTTTAGATACGGATGCACCATGTCACCTTGAATCGGACCGGGGCGGACAATGGCAATTTGGATTACCAAATCATAATAACAAGCCGGTTTGAGCCGCGGCAGCATACTCATTTGTGCTCGCGACTCAATTTGAAACACTCCCACGGTATCGGCGTGCTGAATGCGTGCAAACACCGCCGGATCGTCGCCTTGTTGGGTGATAGCCGCCAAACTCAAGCGAGGGCCACCGGTTTGGGCAATCAAATCAAAGGTACGTCGAATCGCGGTGAGCATGCCCAGTGCCAGTACATCGACTTTCATCAGATGCAGTGTTTCCAGATCGTCTTTATCCCACTGGATCACCGTCCGCTCTGCCATCGCCGTATTTTCCACCGGCACCAACTCATACAAAGGCCCATCTGCAATCACAAAGCCACCCACATGCTGAGAAAGGTGGCGTGGAAAGCCGATCAATGTCTGGGTCAGCGACAGCCATTGTTGGCTTTTTGCGCTTTTAGGATCGAGACCCAACTGCTGAAGTTGCTGCGTCCAAGGCTGGGTTTTATCGCGTCGATTGAGGTTTTGAATAAAAAAATCAATCTGGCTAGCGGGGATCGCCAACGCTTTGCCCACATCGCGCAATGCACTTTTCAGCCGATAACGGATCACGGTTGCCGCCAAGGCGGTCCGCTCTCGRCCATATTTTTGATACAAATACTGAATGACTTCTTCACGGCGCTGGTGCTCAAAGTCCACATCAATATCTGGTGGCTCGTCGCGCTCTTTACTAATAAAGCGCTCAAACAGCACATCGACTTTGCACGGATCCACCGCGGTGATCCCTAAGCAATAACACACCACCGAGTTCGCCGCCGAGCCGCGCCCTTGGTATAAGATCCCACGTGACTGGGCAAAGCGCACCAGATCGTAAATGGTCAAAAAGTAATACGGATAATCCAGCGCCTCGATAAGCGCGAGCTCTTTTTCAATGATGGCTCCCACGTCATTGGGCACCCCCTTGGGGAAACGCTGCTGTGCGCCTTGCTTGACCGCCTCACGCAGATAGGCCATCGCAGACTCGCCAGTCGGCACCACTTCTTTGGGATAGCTGTATTTCAAGCTCGCCAGGGAAAACTGACACTGAGCGGCAATGTTGGCACTTGCCGCCAGCCACTCAGGGGGGAATAGAGAGCGTAGTTTAGACAGCGGGCGTAAGGCGCGCTCTGCATTGGGTAATAACATCCTTCCCAATTCAGCGACAGGCTGGCGATGCCGAATCGCCGTTAAGGTATGATGTAACGCCAGCCGCTCAGGGTGATGCATCAACACATCACCACACGCCGTGACACGAAGCTCATACTGGCTTGCCAGCATGCGACAGTGCGCCAGATACGGATGGTCGTTATCCGCTAGATCGCGCCGCACGGCCAGATACAAGCGCTCGGCATGATAACGCAGCAGCCACGTCGCCCAATGATGATCACTCTCCCCGCCACTGGGTAGCCATAGCACCAAGCCATGACGCACCGACATCAGATCCCACTCGCTCAGCTGGTAGTCACCTTTGTGACTGCGTCGCCGCGCATTGGTGATAATCCGACACAGCTCTTGGTAAGCCGCTTGGGTAGGACACAATAGAACAACATCTAACGCCTGCAGGCGAAAGCGACTGCCAATGATCAGCGAAAGCTGCGGATAATCACGCTGGGCTTGATACGCACGCACCACCCCTGCGACCGAGCATTCATCGGTGATCGCAAGCGCTTGATAGCCCAATGCTGCCGCTTGCGCCACCAGCTCTTCCGGGTGTGAAGCGCCCTCAAGAAAGGTGAAATTGCTGCAACATACCAGCTCGGCATACGTACTCATCACTGCACCGTCTAACTAAACCAGCCGTGTAAAAACCAGGTTTGTTCTGGCGTGCGAAACACCCACAGCCATTGTTGCTGGGCGTTTTGGGCAATAAAGTAATCGCGCTGGATAGGCACGTCTTCCCACCAGCCCGTGACAATCCGCTCCGGCCCTTCACGTAAGGTGACCTTACCCATCAGTGGCGTGGGTTGCGGCAACAATAAACTTGGACGTGGGCGCGTGGGTGCCGAGGCCGTCGGCGTGGCGCGGTGATGATGAGGGACATGTTGGTTGGCCGCCTCGGGACGGTGATGATCTACATACGCCAACCGCATGACCGCCTCCTCTCCTAGTCGGGCTGCCAGGGTCGCGACCAACTCATCACGGTTTTGCTCGCCTTGCTGCGCGCTAAAGAGATCGGTTTGTCCGGGCTGGTGGCAATCAATTTGCGTGGCGCACACACTCACTGCCGTCACTGGCTGGCTCACTTGCCATGACGTCAGTCGTAAACGCACCAATGCCATCCAGCGCTCGACGTCTTTCTCGCCATGCGCGGCCATCACTGGCAGGGTTTCTTCACATCCATCACGCAAGCTAAAGCCCAACGTCAGCGCAGGCGTGCAGGCACTACGCTGCTCAAGAAAGCGGCACAGTGCCGAGACGAGATTCTCGATAATGGGCAATAAATGGGCTTGCTCACTGAGCTCAAACAATAAAACCCGTTGCTGAAAAAATTGCAGCGGTGGCTGAAAATAACGCAGCGGCGTCGGCTTATCGCCACTGACTTCAGCAAGATAATCCACCACAGAGCGCGGAAAACGTCGCGTCAGCGAAGCGGTGGGCAAGGCGATAAGCTCACCTAACTGAGAGAGGCCCAGACGCGTAAACTGGGTTTTCACCGTCTCCGGTAAGGGGGCTGCAGCCAACGGCAATTGCTGCAACGCTGCCTGCAAATGCTCGGGGTCGGTACTGACCTTGCCCGCGTGGCCATACGCCATAAGCTCGGCGGCTCGCGGCGTTTCGCCCACCCCGGCCTGATAACGAATACCACTTTCCACCAGCGTTTGAGTCACGGCCTGCCATAGCGGAGGAAATCCCTGATATAAGGCCAACATCGGTGACACGTGTAGCCATAAACCTTTAGGGGGATTGAGGCTGATTTCTGCGACCAGCGGATAAAGCTGTGTGGCGAGCTGCTCAAGCGCGGACTGCTCTTTCACGGCGCAATAAGGATAGACTGCGAGCTGATGACAAATAAGCGCCGCTGCCCCTAATCCCATACCGGTATTCAGACCGTGCGTGCTAGCCGCCACAGAGAGCTGCACTAAACGGCCTTCTTGCTCGCTAACCAGCCCCACCGCTTGCACCGATGACGGCGCATAAAGGCTATCTAACAGCAAGCTCGGGCAATGCAGATACAGCCACAATGACATTACGCTTGCTCCCGCTGTTGTCGTAAGGGAAAGGCAAGCAAATTCTCAGCGTTGCTCGGCCAGGTCACCAACGCGGGCCATTGCGTGCGCCAATCAAGAGTAAACGGAGCCGGTGGCCATTGGCCGCGACAATAGCGCACCGTGACCGTTACGCCACATACGGAAGGGGCCAATGCCACGCTTAAATCGACCGGCAAGGTCAATGAGTACGTCTGCTGGCGGCGCAACAGTACCACCGCACATTGGCCATGTTCGGCCGCCAGTTTTAGGCGCTTCACTTGTCCAACCGTGAGCGAAGATGGCCATAACACTACCGCCTGACACGCGCCACTGCGCGCCGCTTGCTCAGCGGCCCACAGCGCATCTTGATCGCTTTTGGGGGACACCAACAAGGTGTTGTCTGTGGAATAGCCTTGCTGATATAGCATCGCTGCGTTGAGTCCAACCGGTGGCCGGATCCACACCACCTGTTGGCCGCTCGCGTGATACAACGCGGGTAACACCAGCCGCAACTCACCGACGCCATAGTCACTGATGATATCTGTCACACCTGGAGACGGGAGTCCACCAAGGCACTGATCAAAGGCGCTATAACCGGTCGCTTTTTTATCGGGTAATTCCGCCATTAACGGGCGCTGACTGGCGCGCCATAGGCCGTGTTGTTGGGCTAATTGGTCGAGTGTTTTCATCATTAAAATACCTGTATATATGTACAGTATATTTAATGATGAAAACGCTGCAAGAAAAGAAAACGAAAAGCGTGCTTTTACCTAACAGAAAACGGTATCAGGCTTCTGCGATAGGTGTGGTCACTGATTGAGAGGAGGCCAGCATCACTTGATTACGACCGCGGTCTTTCGCGCGATACATAAGAAGGTCAGCGGCATGGGTCAAGGTATCCAAATCCAGCGAAGCAATGTCGTCAGTAACATCACTGGATACAATTGCGCCAATGCTGACAGTGACACGAATCTCGGCGCCATCGAACTCAAACACACTGTCTGCCACATCGCAGCGGATATGGTTGGCTATGTCGATCATTTCATCTAATGACGTGGCCGGACACAGCACGCAGAATTCTTCGCCCCCTAAACGTGCTACGGCGCCATGCTTCACCAGTCGCTTTAAGTAACTGGCAAGGTGCACTAACACCTTATCACCCTGCATATGACCGTATTTGTCATTCACCTGTTTAAAGTGATCGAGGTCGATGAGGATCAGCCCCATTTCTTGCTGACGCTGAAGTTTGGGTTTAAGGCGAGAAAAATAGCCCTCTAGGCCACGTCGATTCAGCAATTGAGTCAGTGGGTCGGTATTGGCAAATTCACGCAAGCGGGCATTGGCTTGGCGCAAGGCAACGGTGCGCTTATACACCATGCGCTTGAGGAAAAAAATGTACGCGACGGCGCTCAATGCCACCATGATCACTATGGTCGGGATTAACCAATCGGGATAAGCCTCAACCCGCTCGGTATTAATCCATTTTTGCTTAATCCGTAGTAGTTCCTCAGACGGAATACGACTGATCCCAACACGTATTTCATCAAGCAATGCTTGGTTGCCTTTCGGCACTGCTGCATAAATTGGACGGGTATAAAGAACCTGCTCCGCGACAAATGCTAGCGGTTTCCCTTGAGTCAAAAAGTAAAAGTTAGCGACCTGACTATCTGCCACAAGGGCTTGGATCTCACCCTCTAGCGCGGCCGCAAATAAATCCTCGTTATTCAAAAAGCGACGTTGCTCCACTTGTGGATAGTGCTTGGCTAAGAACGAGGATTCATAGCTTTCTGCTACCACACCAACGACTTGATCTGCCGCTAAAGGCTTAATATCCGTGCTGCCCGGCTGGTTTTGCACATACAAAGAACCATTGATATTAAAAATTGGCGTCGCAAAATCTAAAAAGCGCTCTCGTTCAGGCGAACGTAATAAACCGGCATGCACACGGTTACCGCCTTCTCGCATGTAAGAAAGGGTTTCAGGCCAATCTAACAGAACAAACTGAATGGATTCATGATTGTATTTGGCATAAGCCTGCCAGAAATCGATCAATAGCCCTTTGGGCTGACCTGAGTCGGATAAATAGCTATAAGGCTTCCACACAGAGGAATGGGTGGCGACTAAAATGTCTTTATTTTCTGACAGATAGGCGTCATCGGCCCACACCTGCGTACTCGCATACGTGCAGACTATAAGCAGCATCCCTGTCAAAAACCGTAAAATACGCGCAAACATTGTTAGGCAGCCCATCGAAAGTGCTCTGATAGTAGATAAATTCTAGGTGAACGCAAAAGACTTAATAAAAAAGCATGATCCAGTTCAAATTGGAAGACAGATCACACTCATTAATGACAAAAGAATCATTAACAGCTCATAAAACAACCATCTTGTCGCATGGGGTGAGAATCAACAGAAAACGTAATCATCAAAATAAAAGCGTGCTGAAACCGATTACTGTCACCGGCTTGTAATGATCTGGACGGTGAGCTGTGGTAAATTTACGCGCCCAAAGGATGGGAGGTGAATGGTGAATCGATGGCACTGGGTGAAATCGTGTTACACCAACAACGCCTTTATTGCCCGTGATCAACACAGATCAACGCAGACAATCTATACTCACGATCGATAAAACAGTGACGTCACCTCAGCGTGAAGGCTGCGGTAACGTCATTGAGAAATGCGAGAATTTTGCTAACTGCACCGCGATAACGACCTATTCATGTTGTTTAATTACATTTAAATCAGTCTTTTGCAGTTAGGCCCCAAGTTTATGTTTCAATTTTTGACCGGAGAAATGCGTCGATGAAAAAGACCAAAATCGTTTGTACGATTGGACCTAAAACTGAATCGGAAGAGATGCTGACTAAGCTTGTTGATGCAGGCATGAACGTGATGCGTCTTAACTTCTCACACGGTGACTATGCCGAACACGGTGCGCGTATCACAAATTTGCGCAACGTCATGAAGACAACTGGTAAGCAAGTTGCGATTCTGCTCGATACCAAAGGCCCAGAGATCCGTACCATCAAACTCGAAGGTGGTAACGACGTCGCATTAGAAGCTGGTCAAACGTTCACTTTCACCACAGACACCTCTGTCGTGGGTAACAAAGATCGCGTTGCCGTCACTTACGCCAGCCTACCTCGTGACCTAAAAGCAGGCAACACTGTACTCGTTGATGACGGTCTGCTTGAGATGGAAGTACTAGAAACGACTGAAAAAGAAGTGGTTTGTAAAGTACTGAACAACGGTGAGTTGGGCGAAAACAAAGGCGTTAACCTGCCAGGTGTTTCGGTGAGCCTGCCTGCACTGGCTGAAAAAGATAAATCGGATCTGAAATTTGGTTGTGAGCAAGGCGTTGACTTTGTTGCGGCCTCATTTATTCGTAAGAAAGAAGACGTGGAAGAAATCCGCGAGCTGCTGGCTCAAAACGGCGGCAGCGACATCAAGATCATCTCTAAAATTGAAAACCAAGAAGGTGTCGACAATTTTGACGCTATCTTGGAAGCGTCTGACGGTATCATGGTTGCCCGTGGGGACTTGGGCGTAGAAATCCCAGTGGAAGAAGTGATCTTCGCGCAGAAGATGATGATCGAGAAGTGTAACCGTGCTCGCAAGATGGTTATCACCGCAACACAAATGCTGGACTCAATGATCAAAAACCCACGTCCAACCCGTGCTGAAGCCGGTGATGTGGCGAATGCGATCATGGATGGTACCGATGCCGTCATGCTGTCTGGCGAGTCAGCGAAAGGTAAATACCCGGTTGAAGCGGTGAGCATCATGGCGCAAATCTGTGAGCGTACTGACCGTCAAATGTCACCTGCGCTGGGTTCTCGTCTCGATAGCGATCGCCTGCGTATCACCGAAGCGGTCTGTAAAGGCGCGGTTGATACCTCTCAGAAGTTGGGCGCACCTTTGATTGTTGTTGCCACAGAAGCGGGCAAATCAGCACGCTCAGTACGTAAGTACTTCCCAACGGCAAACATCATCGCGGTCACCACCAACCCGAAAACAGCCGCTCACCTGTGTCTAACCAAAGGTGTAACACCTGTGATGATCGAAAGCATCGACAGCACCGATGAGTTCTACCGTCGCGGTAAAACCATCGCGCTTGAGTCTGGTTTGGCGCATAAAGGCGACATCGTGGTCATGGTTTCAGGCGCGCTTGTGCCTTCTGGTACCACCAACACCGCCTCTGTGCACGTGCTGTAATTAAGCACCAATAGCAACGCCTACGCCTCGACAATGTCGGGGCGTTTTTTTATCCATGACACGGTGGCATGATAAAGAGGCTTGCATTTAGTCGCGAGCCAACCTCGTCGACCCAGCACAGGAAGTGTTATGAAGTTCACCAAAGCCCAACACGCTATGGAGCAAATCTGGGCAGCCATATTAACCCGCCAGTTATCACTCACAGCGCGCGCAGAGGGCGATTATCCACTCACTGTCTCCGCTTTGTGTGAGCAACTCAGCCTGTCGACGGCCACAGCACGCGATGGGTTACATTTATTAGCGGTAGAAGGACGGGTCCTTTATCAGCCTCATCTTGGCTATCGGCTCACACCATTAAGCCAAGCAGACTGGCAGGCACTGATTCAAGCCCTAAAAGGTCTGTTTGGTGCGAGCATCGATAGCTTTCCCAGCAAACTTGATGAACAGACCGCATTACAGGTGTTGGGACTGATTCATTCTATTCAGCACTTACCCGCCAAAGATAGCGCCGCTATCACCACCATGGCCTATTGGCACCAAACCCTGCACACCCAGCTGCTTTGTGGTATCAATCCCTACTTGCAAAGGGCGTTGATGCCAGTCATGGCACAGCACCAGCGTTATCTCACCCATCCTGATGTGAAGATAGATTGGCTGACACAATGGCAACAGTTATTTCCGATTGTGCGCGGTTTGGTTTCGCCGCGCCCGCAAGCGTATACGCAACGCTATCAGCTGTACTGGCAATCACTAAACCAGTACATTGACCATCAGCTTATCGCGCTTACCAGTGGACAATTTCTTTGAAGTGCGTTTTGATCAATACCGCTAACGGCACTAAATAAATCGCGCTAAGCTTTAATGCCATTACCGCGAGCGTCAGTGTAGTCATGCGCACTAGGCACTTGTTGATGGTTTGTACGACAGGGTGGCTCATCATCATTTCAGTCTAAAGTAGGATGGTTGTTCAAAAATCAGGCTGTAGTTTACAAATTAATCAATAAATCGCAAGCGCCAATCACGCCTGTTATCATGGCGCGCGAAAAGGCTGAGTCTAAGCCGCTGATTTATCGCTACCACAGAGAAAAAAATGACAAAACCATTAACCATTTTGGATATTGCCCGCTTAGCCGGGGTGGGGAAATCGACCGTATCGCGTGTGCTAAACCATGACGCACGCGTTAAAGACAGTACCCGCGCTAAAGTACAAGCGGTGATCGACCAACATGGCTTTTTACCGTCGAAATCAGCGCGCGCGATGCGTGCGCAACGCAGTGGTGTTGTGGGCGTGATCGTGGCAAAGCTCAGTTCCAACTCAGAGAACACCGCACTGACGGGACTGCTCAATACCTTGTATGCCAAAGGCTATGACGCTGCCATTATGGAAAGCCAGTTCTCACAACAAAAAGCACAAGCCCATCTCGATGTGCTAAAACGCCGTAATGTAGATGGGATTATCTTTTTTGGTTTTTCGGGCTGTGATCTCGAGGCGCTAGCGCCATTCGCTCCCAACTGTGTCGTGCTCGCCGTTGATAGTGAGCAATACGCCAGCGTCAGTTACGACAACCAAGGTGCTGTCACGCAAGTCATGGATCATTTTTATCATCAAGGATGCCGTCATATCGCCTTCTTGGGGATTGATGAGCGCGATGAAACCACAGGTCTCGCCCGCTCTGATGCCTATCAGCGTTTTTGCCAAACCCACCAGCTTTCACCACAACTCCATCGTTGTGAGATGAGCCTGCATGCCGCCTATGCCGCAACAGATTGCCTATTAACCCCGCAGACTGACGCCATTGTCTGCGCCTCCGACACTCTCGCCTTAGGGGTCGCAAAACGCCTACAAACCCTAAATCGTGAAGATATCGCCATTGGCGGCATTGGCAACCATGACATGCTACGCTTTATGTTCCCACGCGCAGTCAGTGTGGAACTGGGCTACCATCAAGCAGGGCAACATGCCGCTGAGTTACTGCTCAAGCAGTTGGATGATGAGGTGACCACTATCACACATTGGACGCAACCCTGTCATCTGGTGACTCCCTAGCGAACACTAAAAATCAAGCAGTTACGAATTTCTGTGTGATGGTTTTCAAAACATGGGAACGATTCCACTGATAATTGGCTTAGTACGATCAATAATCAGTGGGAACGTTACCAATGAATACCCTACAGCAATACAGGATTGCTTATGAGCCAGATAAATAAAAATGCCGTTGATCAATTGATCACTCATATAGGCGGCAAAGACAACATCGCCACCGTGAGCCACTGCCTCACCCGTTTACGCTTCGTACTAAATGATCCAGAAAAAGCGGACGTCGCCGCCATTGAAGCGATCCCCATGGTTAAAGGCTGCTTTACCAGCGCTGGCCAATTTCAAGTCGTGATCGGCACCAGCGTGGACCAAGCCTTTGTCCTGTTGCAACAGGCTACCGGCGTCGAAGGCCAATCAAAAGATGAGGCCAAGCAAGCCGCGCGTAAAAACATGAGCCTGCTAGAGCGTGCGATTTCACACCTCGCGGAAATTTTTGTTCCCCTTCTCCCCGCGATCATCACCGGTGGTCTGATCCTCGGCTTCCGTAACGTGATCGGTGATATCCGCATGTTCGATGGCAAAACCTTAACAGAGATCAGCGAGTTTTGGGCGACCGCCCACGGCTTTTTATGGCTGCTTGGCGAAGCCATCTTCCACTTCCTGCCTGTCGGCGTGTGTTGGGCGACGGTCAGAAAAATGGGCGGCACGCCGATTTTGGGTATCGTACTAGGTATTACTCTGGTATCGCCGCAGTTGATGAACGCTTACCTTATCGGTAAAGAAATGCCTGAAGTGTGGGACTTTGGCTGGTTCTCAATTGAAAAAGTCGGCTACCAAGCACAGGTGATCCCAGCCATGTTTGCGGGGATGGCGTTAGCGTTTATTGAAACCCAGTTAAAACGCATTATTCCGGATTATTTGTATTTGGTGGTGGTGCCGTTTGTCGCGCTACTCACTTCCGTTATCTTGGCGCACACCCTCATCGGTCCCTTTGGCCGCGAGATTGGTAATGGCGTCGCCTTCTTAGCCCGTTCGGCAATGACCGGCGATTACGCCTACATAGGCGCGGCCCTGTTCGGCTTCCTGTATGCACCGTTGGTGATCACCGGTGTTCACCACACCACCAACGCGGTGGATTTGCAGCTGATGCAAGAGATGGGCGGCACACCCATTTGGCCACTGATTGCCCTGTCTAACATTGCACAAGCCTCGGCGGTAGTCGGGATCATTTGGATGAGCAAAAAAGAAAACGAACGTGAAATCTCTGTACCCGCGGCGATTTCCGCCTATCTTGGCGTGACAGAGCCGGCTATGTACGGGATTAACCTACGTTACAAATTCCCAATGTTGTGCGCGATGGTTGGCTCGGCGCTGGCCGCCATTGTGTGTGGTCTTTCCGGTGTGATGGCCAACGGCATTGGTGTAGGTGGCTTGCCGGGTATTTTATCTATTCAGCCACAGTTCTGGGGTGTTTACGCGGTCGCGATGCTGATTGCCATTATCGTGCCGATTGCACTCACCGCCTTTATGTATCGCCGCCAAGCCAGCAAAGGCAAACTGGCGGTCGTCTAACTCCCATTCAGTCTGCGGGGAGCATGCTCCCCGCTTTATTAGCGTTAAGAGAGACATTATGCACGCACATCCCTGGTGGAAAACGGCCACCATTTATCAGATTTATCCCAAGAGCTTCCGTGATACCACACAAACAGGGACAGGTGATCTACCGGGCATTATCGAAAAGCTGGACTACTTTTCGGCCTTGGGCATCGATGCATTATGGCTAACCCCCATTTATGTATCACCACAAGTCGATAACGGCTACGACATTGCCGATTATTACGCCATTGATCCTAGCCTAGGCACCATGGACGACTTCGACACCCTGCTCGCCGAGGCGCACAAACGCGATATCCGTATCATCATGGATATTGTGATTAATCATACCTCAACCGAGCACCCTTGGTTTCAATCAGCGCTGGCCAGCAAAGACAGCCCCTATCGCGATTACTACATCTGGAAAGATCCGATTAACGGCGGTGCCCCAAACAACTGGCAATCAAAATTTGGCGGTAGCGCGTGGCAATGGCATGAACCGACCGGCCAGTATTACCTCCACTTATTTGCCACCGAACAAGCCGACCTTAACTGGGAAAACCCAGCGGTGCGTTCGGCAGTCAAAGACGTAATGGCTTTTTGGGCCGAAAAAGGCGTGGATGGTTTTCGCCTCGATGTGATCAATTTGATCTCCAAAGATCAATCGTTCCCCGATGATCACCAAGGCGATGGTCGCCGTTTTTATACCGATGGGCCACGCGTTCACGAATACTTGCAAGAGATCAGCCGCGACATTTTCCAGCGTTACGGCAGCGTCACTGTGGGCGAGATGTCTTCGACCACCTTGGAACACTGCCAGCAGTATTCCGCGCCAGATGGCAAAGAGCTCTCCATGGTGTTTAACTTCCACCACTTAAAAATCGATTATCCGGGCGGCGAGAAGTGGCGACTGGCGCCGTTTGACTTCTTGGCCCTAAAACAACTTTTCCGTACTTGGCAGCACGGCCTACATAACCAAGGTTGGGGGGCACTATTTTGGTGTAACCACGACCAACCGCGTGTGGTCAGTCGCTTTGGTGATGATCGCCACCATCGCGTTGCCTCCGCCAAAATGCTCGCCACCGCGATTCATATGCAGCAAGGCACGCCTTACGTGTATCAAGGGGAAGAAATTGGCATGACCAACCCTGGCTATCAGCGTATTGATGACTACCAAGACGTTGAGAGCCGCAACATGTATCGTCTGCTGTGCGAACAAGGCATGCCAGAAGGGGAAGTGCTGGCCATTCTGGCGGCACGCTCACGCGACAATTCGCGTACCCCCATGCAGTGGGACAGCTCAGCAAACGCTGGTTTTACCACAGGTACACCGTGGCTAAAGCCTGCGCCTAACTATGTTGACGTCAATGTCGACACCGCACTGGCGGATAAAGACTCAGTGTTCTATCACTACAAGCAGCTGATTTCCCTGCGTAAAGCCTTACCCGTGATCCGTGAAGGCGATTATCAGGACTTACTGCCTGACCACCCACAACTGCTCGCCTATCGTCGCGACAATAGCGACAGCCAACTGGTGGTAGTGTGTAATTTTTATGGCGAACCGGTCACAGCAACCTTGCCTGTCGCCCCTGCCCCGAACGCAGACTTGGTGAGCCATAATTACCCAGAAGCCAAGCCCTTGATGCCAGAAATGCAATTGGCACCCTATGAAGCCTTGGTGTACTTGATTAACCCCGACTAACACGCACAAAAATGGCACGCCTTGGCGTGCCATTTTCCTTACCTCAACCAGCTGCTTTGGTTACTGGCGCAGCGCTCGCTCGCCGCGAGCAATGCCAACCACGCCACTGCGTGCTACTTCAATGATCTCGGTAATTTCACCGACCGCGCGAATAAAGGCATCCAACTTGTCACTGTCACCCGTTAGCTGCACGGTATATTGTGAAGCTGTCACATCTACAATTTGCCCCCGGAAAATATCGGCGGTGCGTTTTACCTCCGCGCGGGCGTAGCCACTCGCTTTCACTTTCACCAACGCCAGTTCACGTTCAATGTGATCGCTTTCAGTCACATTGCTTACTTTCAGCACATCAATCAGCTTGTGCAAATGCTTTTCGATTTGCTCGCGGTCCGCGTCGCTCACCACTGAGGTGGTGATATTTAAGCGCGACAAGGTCGCATCATCGGTGGGTGACACCGTCAGTGATTCAATGTTGTAGCCACGCTGAGAGAACAGACCCACCACGCGCGACAAGGCACCCGGCTCGTTTTCCATTAAAACCGATACAATACTGCGCATTAGGTTCTCTCCGTTTTGCTCAACCACATTTCATTCATCGCCCCACCGCGTACCTGCATCGGATACACGTGCTCAGTTTCATCGACATGGATATCGACAAACACCAAGCGATCTTTCATTGCCAGCGCCTTTTCTAGGCCGGCTTCTAACTCAGACGGATGGCTAATGCGCATCCCCACATGGCCATAGGCTTCAGCAATCGCGGCAAAATCCGGCACCGAGTCCATATAGGAGTGCGAATGGCGGCCTTGATAAATCATGTCCTGCCATTGTTTGACCATCCCGAGGAAACGGTTGTTGAGGTTAACGATCACCACCGGGATATCATATTGCAGTGCGGTGGACAGCTCCTGAATGTTCATTTGAATACTGCCATCACCGGTAACACACACCACCTGCGCGTCCGGTAGCGCGAACTTCACCCCCATAGCGGCGGGTAGCCCAAAGCCCATGGTGCCCAAGCCGCCCGAGTTTATCCAACGACGTGGTTTATCAAACGGATAATAGAGTGCCGCAAACATTTGGTGCTGACCCACGTCGGAGCTTACATAGGCCTCGCCATCGGTAAGGCGATACAAGGTTTCAATCACTTGCTGCGGTTTGATGCGCTCCGGATCCACGTCATACTTCAAACACTGACGCTCGCGCCAAGTTTGAATATTGTGCCACCAAGTACTGATCGCATCACTGTCGTTACTGCCACCTTGCTCCACCAGCAATTTCAGCATGCTATTTAGTACCGCATCCGCCGAGCCGACGATAGGAATATCTGCCGCCACGGTTTTAGAAATGCTCGATGGGTCGACATCAATGTGCATGATGGTGGCATCGGGACAGTATTTTTCTAAGTTGTTGGTGGTGCGATCGTCAAACCGGACACCAATACCAAAGATCAGATCGGCTTGGTGCATCGCCATGTTCGCTTCGTAGGTGCCATGCATGCCCAGCATACCCAGCGAGTGTTGATGGGTGCTGGGAAACGCGCCTAGCCCCATCAAGGTGCTGACAACCGGTATGTTAAGGCTTTCTGATAGTTGGCGGATTTGTTGACCGCAATCGGCCATGATGGCCCCACCACCGACATACAGTACCGGCTTTTTCGCCGCCAGTAGTGCTTTTAAACCACGCTTTATCTGCCCTTTATGTCCCGAAGTAGTCGGATTATAGGAGCGCATGCGTACACTGTCTGGATACTGATAAGGATGCTTTTGTGCCGGATTTAGCATGTCTTTAGGAATATCCACTACCACAGGGCCGGGACGTCCCGTTGAGGCAAGATAAAAGGCTTTTTTAACAATGTTAGGAATGTCTTCAGCGCGCTGGACTAAAAAGCTGTGTTTGACCACCGGGCGGGAGATCCCCACCATATCGCATTCTTGGAAGGCATCATTGCCAATCAGGCCGCTCATGACTTGGCCAGAAAACACCACCATGGGGATCGAGTCCATATACGCGGTGGCAATGCCGGTAATTGCATTGGTTGCCCCTGGGCCTGACGTCACCAGCACCACCCCTACTTCCCCCGTGGCACGCGCATAACCATCGGCCATGTGGACCGCGGCTTGTTCGTGGCGTACCAACACATGGTCGATATCACTCTTTTCGTGCAATGCGTCGTATATATCCAGTACTGATCCGCCTGGATAACCAAAAATATGTTTTACGCCTTGATCGATCATGGAACGCACGATCATCTCGGCACCGGATAACATTTCCACTCTACGCCTCCCTGTTTGCATAGTTAGGACTTACTTTTAGCCTAATCTTGCCCCTTACACTTAGATGTACTGGTGATCACTCACCACGCGGACATCGAAACCAAATACTGGCGGTAAGGCGGCGTTAGATTGTCACTTGGCCTGCTTCGGATGAAGCTGCAATCAATGTAACGTTTTATTTGCAAAACTGTCTATTAGCTAACCAGTATTTACATTTTTAATCTAAATGTTGAGTGAATGTTGCTGGATAACACTGATTGGGAGGTCGAAAATCGGAAAGATCCACTACAAGAAAACAGATTTACCAGATTTACTATACAAGCCGAGGAGAAAAAGGACGTGAAAATAGCCGTCAGAGGAGACATTTCTCATCGATGAGAAACGTCCCCCTTTACACATCATTGACGCTGGTACATCGCCTCAATGTGATGTTGGTAACGTGAAAGGATCACTTTACGGCGCAGCTTCATAGTCGGCGTGAGCTCGCCACTGTGCATGCAAAAGCCCTGAGGCAACAAAGTGAAGCGTTTGACTTGCTCAAACTTGGCCAACTCGTGTTGCAAGCTCTGCAAACGCTTTTCAAACAAGGCCACCACATCGGAGTGTTTCAGCAGCTCTTTGCGATTTTGATATTCGATATTGGCCGCCCGCGCCCACTCTTCCAAGGCATCAAAGCAAGGCACAATCAAGGCCGATACAAAGTGACGCGCCTCGGCCACCACCGCAATCTGATCAATAAAATGATCGCGCACCAAAGCGCCTTCTACCCGCTGTGGCGCGATGTATTTGCCACCAGAGGTTTTCATCAGCTCTTTGATTCGGTCGGTGATAAAGACGTTGCCCTTGGCATCGAGATACCCCGCATCGCCGGTTTTCAAAAAGCCATCCTCGGTAAAGGTGGCAGCGGTCGCATCGGGCTGATTAAAGTAACCTCGCATCACCATTGGCCCACGGACTTGAATTTCATCCTCCGCACCAATTCGCACCTCCGCCCCTGGCATCGGATAACCAATCGAGTGAGGGTCAAAGCGCGTATCGTCCCAACAAGAAACCGTGGCAGTGGTTTCGGTCATGCCATAACCGAGCTTGACGTTAATGCCTATGGCATGGAAAAACGCGCCAATGTCAGGGTCAAGACGCGCTCCACCGCATGGCATCAAGCGCATCTTGCCACCCAATAGCGCACGCAGCTTACTCAGTACCAGCTTGTCGGCCAACGCTACTTGCCATTGCTGACGTCGCGACGGTGATTGACCTGCGCGTAACTGAGCAGCATGACGCTCGCCTTGGCGCAGCGCCCAACGGAATAAATGCGGTTTAACACCGGTGGCCCGACTGAGTTTGTCGTGAATAGCACCATGAATTTTTTCATAAAAACGCGGTACCGCACACATCACCGTCGGTTTAATCTCCGCCAATGCATCACGTACCTGAAGCGGGTTTGAAAGATAACAGTTCACCGCCCCGCGGTGCAGGACGTAATAGCTCCATGCACGCTCGAACACATGAGAAAGCGGCAAAAAGGCCAAAGACACATCATCGGGTCTTAATGCCAAGACTTGGTCATGTACCTCCAGCTGCGCCGCAACATTGGCATAATCCAGCATCACCCCTTTCGGATCGCCCGTGGTGCCGGAGGTATAAATCAAGGTGATCAAATCATCCATGCATCGCGCATCAATGCGCGCGTCTAATTCGGCTTGATAGCTGCGATCGTCTTGCAATAACCAACTGGCCCAGTCCCACACCTTGGGATGTGCAGGTACCTGTGCCTCTTGGTTGAGGGCGATTACCCCTTTGACATTGGGGCAGTGTTCAAGGGCTGCAACCGCGCTCTCTAGTTGTTCGTCACCGGCGAAGATCCATTGCACGTCCGCATCATTGATAATGTGTGCCGCTTGCTGATCAGTACTGGTTGCGTAAATCGGCACCGGCACGGCACGAATTTGCAACGCGGCATAGTCCAACATCGCCCATTTTTCACTGTTCGGCGCAAAGATAGCGACGGTTTGCTGAACCTGACAACCAGCTTTGAGTAAACAGCGTGATAGCTGATCAATGCGCTCGCCCAGTTGGCGCCAGCTGATACTCGCCCACTGTGACTGTTGCTGAAAACGGATAGCTTCGCGTTCACCTTGGGCAGTAATTTGCTCGCGGATGCGCGTGACGATATGGTTTTGGGTGTTCACTGTGTCTCTCTTGGATCGCCGTTTGGCGAACACATGTACGCTCAATAATGGCAGCGAGTTTACCGAGCGCACCACCAAACTCAAGAGAAATTGAGTGAATGCTCTAGCGAAAATGTAAAAACGTGATTCAACAGACCAGACCGCCGTTATTGGGCGGTCAGCGCATCAAGCGGTTTAACAGTAAGGGGTGCTGACGTCGACGTGGAAGCGGGCGGCCAATATCCAGCAAACACTCTTCAACTGCTTCTGGAAAACGGACCTGTGACCAAAGCTGATGAAATAAACTTTGCGTTTGGTCGAGCTCACCTTTGACCAGCCACTCCGCTAACGCTCTTGCGACATCAGGGTAACGGATCTCGCCGCTGGCCGGGGCTTTCAACCAATCTCTCACCGCGCGAGCGTCTAAGTGTGTCATGGCGTGCGCCAACCCTAATTGTGCCAGCGTTGCAACATTACTCAGCTGCTCAAACTGTCCTGCCAAGGGTTTTAGCAACAACTTTTTCCCCATCGTTAATGCTTCAGAAGGCAGTTCAAAGCCACCATTCGCGATCACACCTTGGCAAGCCTTTAGCGCAGTATGAAAGCTGGCTTTCCCAAGTGGCATAAAGCGAATATTCTCTCGCCGATAGTCTTGCTTCACATCCGGATGAAAACAGATAAAACCTTGGTTAAAGCGCAGTAACAGCGCCGTCACAGCATCGAGTGACTCAAAGGGAAGATAGACCAAGACATCCTCTGATTGACTCGCCTTTAGTGAAAGGGTGTCATCTCTGCCGATATCAATGATGGGAGGCAAAATCGGCTGATTAAAGTGATACCAATGTAGCCCTATGGCATGATCCGTCGGCGCAAAATAACGCATAATCAGCCGGTTTATCAGTCCTTCTCCCTGTTTAGGGACCGCATGGGCAAAGGCAGCTTGATGGCTAATCGCCACGGAGGGAACGCCTTGCTGGCGTGCCGCCCAAGCCGTGATAGGCTCAAAATCGGATACCACTTTGTCGTAGCCGGTAACATCAAGCGCGCGAATATCGCGATAAAGTTGCCGAACGTGATTCTTTTTCGCCGTCTCAAGCAGCGCAATTTTACCGTCACGACTGATAAAACTCATGCCGGTAAACGTGCGATAGTCACCAAACGGCGCCATATCAAAATAGCGCTCTGCAGGTCGCCCAGAAAAGACAAAATCCACACTCACGTCATACGCTTTTAGGGCCCTTGCCATCGCCCTTGCTCGTGAAATATGACCGTTACCGGTTCCTTGCACACCGTATAAAAGCTTCATGTACTTGCCGCCATCCAGTAAAGATCGTCGGTGATGTTTTGTGCCAACGTAGTACATAGAAGTCCGAGCACCGCGCCGACCAGAATATCGCTAACAAAATGGACCCCCAGCAATACGCGGGACAGCCCAATCAACCCCGCCCAAATAAAGGCCACTGTCGCCAAGGGGGGATAAAAGGTACTAATCAGCGAAGCCATTAAAAAAGCGGCCGCCGTGTGGCCAGAGGGCATGCTGTATAAATCTGAGGGCGTGATAAAAGCGGGCAGCTGTGAAGGCCGTGCGCGGCGGAAGCTCCGTTTAAGTACCCAATAGATGGGCAATTCAATCGCAAAGGCGACGATTCCAGTGCACAACAACCATAAGCCAAATGCACCATCGAGCCACCATGCGGCCAAGCCAATTCCTGCATATAACGGCCCATCACCAGAGTGTGATATCACCCGCGCTACTTTGGCTGTCGCTGCACTAAATCGATGAGAAAGGCACAGATACGACACCGTGTGGTCAAAACGTTGAATCGCTGTAAAGCTTCTCATCATGCCCCCGCTTTCGGTTAGCTGATGGTCAAACTCTAGACAGCGGGTATGACAACGGGGTGACGTTATGAGGTCATATTGATGAAGATAACACTCCCTGCAGTTTGTTATCCTGACACAGCGAAAGTGCTATCTAACTGTATACCTTCCCCGCAACCAGCAGCCGTTTATTTCAAATTATCCACTAAAAACCAGTGTAATAAACTAGTTTTGATCAGGTTAACTAAGCAGATCCATTTTTTTATTTTTTTGTGATTGACGCTTTCCCCGCCGCTCTGTTATTTCTGTAACCAGCAAACACATTGAATGGATAGTTCATGACACTGATTACACTACGCCTCATCCTCCTCCTTATCGTGACTCGGTCGCGCGGGTAGGTATTGGGCAGCAATCAGTGAATGCCAAATGTCAAAAACCCGCGCCAGACGCGGGTTTTTTTGTATCTAACGCCGTCAAAATAAAACACAGCGCCCATTAAGAGAGCCATGAAGGCGGCGAGCAAACACAACAGGGAGTCACCCATGAGCGACAACAGTCAGGTCATCATCTTTGATACCACTTTGCGCGACGGTGAGCAGGCCTTATCCGCCAGCTTAACCGTGAAAGAGAAGTTGCAGATCGCCCAAGCCTTGGACCGACTGGGCGTCGACATTATTGAAGCGGGTTTTCCGGTCTCCTCACCGGGCGATTTTGAATCAGTACGCACTATCGCCGAACATATGCAACATGCGCGCGTTTGTGCCTTATCTCGCGCCGTACCTAAAGACATTGATGTTGCCGCTGAGTCCCTCAAAGCCGCCGACGCTTTTCGTATCCACACTTTTTTATCCACCTCGACCATTCATGTAAAAGATAAGCTTCGCCGCAGCTACGACGACGTGGTCGAGATGGGGGTACGCGCCGTCAAGCACGCGCGCCAATATACGGACGATGTGGAGTTTTCCTGCGAAGATGCTGGGCGCACTCCGATTGACAACCTGTGCCGTATGGTCGAAGCAGCGATTAATGCCGGTGCGACCACCGTTAATATTCCCGACACCGTCGGCTACACGGTTCCCAGTGAATTCGGCAATATCATTGCGACCTTGTTTAATCGCGTACCCAATATCGACAAAGCGGTCATTTCTGTTCACTGCCATGATGACTTGGGGATGTCGGTCGCTAACTCCATTGCTGCCATACAAGCCGGCGCTCGCCAAGTGGAAGGCACGATCAATGGCATCGGCGAGCGCGCCGGTAACTGTGCGCTGGAAGAAATTGCGATGATTTTAAAAACGCGCGCTGACTTGTTAGGCGTAGAAACAAGGTTGAACCACACCGAAATTGCCCGCACCAGTAAGCTGGTTAGCCAACTTTGCAACATGCCAATCCAGCCCAATAAAGCCGTGGTCGGTGCCAATGCCTTTAGCCACTCCTCCGGCATCCACCAAGATGGCATGCTCAAAAACAAAAACACCTACGAAATTATGACCCCAGAGTCGATTGGTTTGGGCAAAAAGGCGCTTAATCTGACCAGCCGCTCCGGCCGTGCCGCGGTGAAAAGCCATATGGATAACCTTGGCTACGACCAACAAGATTACGATTTAGACACCTTGTATCAATCTTTCTTGCAGCTGGCGGATCGTAAAGGTCAGGTGTTCGATTACGACTTAGAAGCCTTGATGTTCTTCAACAACCTCAAAGAAGAGGACGACTTCTACAAGCTGAACTATTTAGGCGTGCAATCGGGCAGCCTAATGGCGACCACCAGCATCAAGTTGCAATGTGGCGACGAAGAAAAACGCGAGGCGGCGATTGGTAACGGCCCCGTCGATGCCCTTTATCAGTGCATCTACCGCATTACTGGCTATGACATTGAACTGGATAAATTCGATCTGACCGCCAAAGGGGAAGGAGAAGATGGTCTCGGCCAAGCCGACATCATTGCCAACTACAAGGGCCGTAAATATCACGGCACCGGAGTGTCGACCGACATTATCGAAGCCTCCGGTGAGGCGCTATTGCACGTGATCAATGCTATCTATCGCGCGGATAAAATTGCGCAGATTAAGGAACAATCCCACTTAAAACAGGAGACAGTATAACCATGGCCAGCGCACACCAGATTGCAATTTTACCCGGCGACGGTATCGGCCCCGAAGTAATGGCGCAAGCCGAAAAAGTGCTTGATGCGGTTAGCGAGCGATTCGCTGTCACCTTTGAGCGTCACCACTACCCTGTGGGCGGCGCCGCGATTGATGCCCATGGCTCTCCGCTGCCAGCACACACCTTGGCCGGCTGTGAAAAAGCCGATGCGATTTTATTTGGCTCAGTGGGCGGCCCAAAGTGGGAGCATTTACCGCCAACCGAGCAACCGGAGCGCGGTGCCTTGCTGCCATTGCGCAAACACTTTGGTCTGTTTTGTAACTTGCGTCCGGCACAAATCCATACCGGCCTCGAAAGTTTTTGCCCACTGCGCGCCGACATTGCCGACAAAGGCTTTAACATCGTGGTGGTGCGAGAGCTGACCGGCGGGATTTATTTTGGTGAGCCCAAAGGACGTGAAGGTGAAGGCCGCGAGGAAAAAGCGTTTGATACGGAAATCTATCATCGCTATGAAATTGAGCGTATTGCCCGTATTGCCTTTCAATCGGCCCAGCTTCGCAACAAACACGTGTGCTCAATCGATAAAGCCAATGTGCTGCAAAGCTCGATGCTGTGGCGTGAAGTGGTAGAAGAAGTAGCAAAGGACTATCCAGATGTCCGCTTAAGCCATATGTATATCGACAACGCCACCATGCAGCTGATTAAAGACCCGTCGCAATTTGATGTGATGCTATGCTCGAACATTTTCGGCGACATCATCTCCGATGAGTGCGCGATGATCACCGGCTCAATGGGCATGTTGCCATCTGCGAGCTTGAACGCGAGTAAATTTGGTTTGTATGAGCCCGCAGGCGGCTCTGCGCCCGATATTGCGGGTAAGAATATCGCCAACCCAGTGGCGCAAATTCTCTCCGCCGCGCTAATGCTGCGCTACTCGTTAGGCGAAGAAGACGCAGCCTGCGCGATTGAGCATGCAGTCAGCCAAGCGCTGGCGGCCGGTGAGTTGACCGCGGATCTAGCAGGTAACCGCCCCGCATTGAGTACCGAACAAATGGGCGATCGTATCGCCGCGTATATCCGCCAAGGCGCAGAATAATTACCCGTAAGGATACGAGCTATGTCGAATGCAAACACCCAGCAAGGCGCTAAGACCTTGTATGAAAAAATCTATCAAGCCCATGTGATCACCGAGCAGCCTGGCGAAGCGCCGCTGCTGTATATCGACCGTCATTTAGTGCACGAAGTGACCTCACCACAAGCCTTTGATGGCCTGCGGGAAAAAGGGCGCCCAGTGCGCCAAGTGAGTAAAACCTTCGCCACCATGGATCACAATGTCTCCACCGAAACCAAAGACATTAACGCGTCAGGGGAAATGGCGCGTATCCAAATGGAAACACTGGCCAAAAACTGTGAAGAGTTCGGAGTGACCCTGTACGACTTAAATCATCCTTACCAAGGCATTGTGCATGTGATGGGCCCCGAGCTTGGCATTACCCTGCCCGGCACCACCATCGTCTGTGGTGATTCGCACACCGCAACTCACGGTGCCTTCGGTTCCCTTGCCTTTGGTATTGGCACCTCAGAAGTCGAACACGTACTGGCCACCCAAACACTCAAGCAATCCCGCGCCCGCACGATGAAAATTGAAGTCACGGGCAAAACCGCCCCCGGGATCACCGCCAAAGATATTGTCCTTGCGATTATTGGTAAAGTTGGCCACGCAGGTGGCACTGGGCATGTGGTGGAGTTTTGTGGGGACGCCATCACTGCCTTGTCGATGGAAGGGCGAATGACGGTCTGCAACATGGCCATCGAATTAGGCGCAAAAGCTGGCCTGATCGCGCCAGATGACACCACCTTTGCCTACCTAAAAGACAAAAAGTTTTCCCCTAAAGGCGAGCAATGGCAGCAAGCCGTTGCGTATTGGCAAACCTTGCACTCAGATGCCGATGCGCACTTTGATCGCGTGGTCACTCTCGATGGCAGTCAAATCCATCATCAAGTCACATGGGGCACCAACCCCGGCCAAGTGGTCAGTGTGCATGATAGCGTGCCTGCTCCAGAGAGCATGACCGACCCGATAGAGCGCCACTCGGCTGAGCGAGCCTTAAAGTACATGGGACTGACGGCAGGCCAAGCCATTACAGATATCCACATCGATAAAGTCTTTATTGGCTCTTGCACCAACTCACGGATTGAAGACATGCGCGCAGCCGCCGCGGTCGCCAAAGGACGACGCGTGGCAGAGGGTGTACATGCCATGGTGGTGCCGGGCTCCGAGCAGGTGCGCGCCCAAGCAGAGCAAGAAGGGCTGGATGTGATTTTCCGCGAAGCGGGCTTTGAGTGGCGCTTGCCCGGCTGCTCTATGTGTTTGGCGATGAATAATGATCGCTTAGGCCCCAAAGAGCGCTGTGCATCCACCAGCAACCGTAACTTTGAAGGCCGCCAAGGCCGTGAAGGCCGCACCCACTTGGTCAGCCCTGCGATGGCCGCCGCCGCTGCTATTGCCGGTCATTTTATTGACGTTAACCAATTATAAGGAGGCCTCATGTCAGGCATACACACTCATACCGGCATTGTTGCCCCATTGGATGCGGCGAACGTCGATACTGATGCGATCATCCCTAAACAGTTTTTGCAAAAAGTCACCCGTACTGGCTTTGGTCAGCATCTATTTCACGATTGGCGCTTTTTAGACGATGCGGGCAAGCAACCGAACCCCGAGTTTGTGCTCAATCAAGCGCGTTACCAAGGCGCAAGCGTCTTGCTCACCCGCGAAAACTTTGGCTGTGGCTCGTCACGCGAACATGCCCCTTGGGCGCTAGATGATTACGGCTTTAAAGTGATAATCGCCCCCAGTTTTGCCGATATTTTCTATGGCAACTGCATTAATAACCAAATGGTGCCGGTGACCCTTGAAGAAGGCCAAATCGATGCTTTATTTACGTATGTGGCAGAAAATGAAGGCGCGACTGTAATGTTAGATTTGCCCGCCCAAACCATCCGTGCCGGTGAACACTGCTTTAGCTTCCAGATGGATGATTTTCGCCGTCATTGCTTGTTGGAGGGGTTAGATAGCATCGGCCTCACGCTGCAGCACGACGCTGAGATCTCACGCTTTGAGCAAAACATTCCCGCCTTTTTGGCATAACACAACGCTTTAACCACTAAAACGCTGCTTGAGCAGCGTTTTTTTATGGCTATGAAAGCAAACATGGCTCAAGCTGGTCTAGGATATAAACAAGATACGCTCGCGATTGAGGAAGCGGTATGCGAACACGGATCACGCTCATTTTTTGGTTACTCTTTGCTTTTCCAGCCTTGGCCGCCCCGAAAGCCGATTATTGGGCAATGTGGGATGCGCACAACCCCGCCAGCCAAGCCACGTTTACCCATCACAGCTGGCAAGTGTTACTCGATAAATATTTACAGCCTCAAGGACAGCACACCTTATTTAACTACGCAGCCGTCACCGAGGCCGATAAAGCGACTCTCGATCATTACATTAGCATGCTCACCGCGCGCGACCCGCGCACCTTGACCAAAGACGAACAATACGCGTACTGGGTTAATCTCTACAATTCAGTCACCGTAAAGCTAGTTTTGGATGCGTATCCAGTCCGTTCGATCACCAAACTCGGTGGGCTGTTTAGCTTTGGACCTTGGGATGATGAGGTGGTCACGGTAGCAGGAGAGCCGCTTACCTTGAATGACATTGAGCACCGTATTCTACGTCCGCTCTGGCAAGATCCGCGTACCCATTATGCGGTCAACTGTGCCAGCCTTGGCTGTCCGAACCTACAGCCACAAGCCTTTCAAGCCGACACCTTAGAGGTACAATTAGAACAAGCCGCCTATACCTTTATTAACAGTGATAAAGGCGTGAGTCAGCAAGGCGGTCAGTGGCAGCTTTCTTCTATCTATGAGTGGTTTGAGGCCGATTTTGGCGGCAGTGAACAAGGAGTAATTACCCATATCAATCAATACCGCGATATCAAACTTCCCGAGGATGCACGCTTAGACTATGACTACGACTGGGCGCTTAACCGAACCGCTGACTAAAAGGCTTGGTTAACCCTAAGCCAATCAGTACAATGGCTTCGTACTCATTGGGGAGCCTCTTGGCTGAGATTGCGCACCGCGCTAAACCCATCGAACCTGATCCAGCTAACACTGGCGTAGGGATTGAGACTTGATGATGTCATCAACCAGCCTCAACACCCACGCCCAACTTAGGAGCGTGCTGTGAAAGTCATTACGTCTGTTTTAACCGTACTTTCTTTGTCTCTGTTATCGCTTGGCGCCCGCGCCGCTGACCCGCTGACTATTTATACCTATGACTCATTTATCGCCGATTGGGGCGCAGGGCCAAAAATTAAAGCCGCCTTCGAGAAACGCTGTAATTGTAAGGTCGAGTTTGTGTCCCTTGAAGACGGTGCAGCCTTGCTCAACCGCATGCGGATTGAAGGCAGTACCACCAGCGCCGATATCGTGCTGGGTATGGACACTAATTTAATGAAAGAAGCGGAGCGGAGCGGCATTGTCGCCGAGCACGCAGTGAATACGGAGCGCCTACAGGTACCCGGCGGTTGGGATAATCCCTACTTTATTCCCTACGATTACGGCTACTTTGCCTTCGTGTACGACACCACGCGCCTGCTCGATCCGCCCAAGAGCTTGAAGGCCTTGATTGAAGATCGTGATGACATCAGTGTGATTTACCAAGATCCCCGTGTCTCCACCGTTGGCCAAGGCTTAATGCTGTGGATCCAGAAAGTATACGGCGATCAAAGCCAGCAAGCATGGCGTGATCTCGCGGATAACACCATTACCGTGACCAAAGGCTGGACCGAAGCGTACAACATGTTCCTGAACAAGGAAGCGGACATGGTGCTCTCTTACACCACATCACCGGCTTACCATTTGGTTGCCGATGATGATGACCGCTTTGCCGCCGCGACGTTTGAAGAGGGCCATTATATGCAGATTGAAGTGGCCGCGAAATCAGCGTACACCGACCAGCCAGAACTGGCCGATGCGTTTTTGCAGTTTATGATTAGCGATGAAGCGCAGTCGATCATTCCCCTTACGCAATGGATGTATCCTGTTACTGATATCACTTTACCGGATGCCTTCTACACCTTGAGTAAGCCCGAAAAAAGCTTGATTTATCAACCCGATGAAGTGATGGGCAACCGTCAACAATGGGTGCGTGACTGGCAAACGGCGTTGGTTGAATAATCATCATGCTCAACCCTTCACGCACTTGGCCGGGCAGTCTCGCGGCCAGTCTAGTCGTGCTTTTAATTGGCAGCGCTCTATGGGCGCTGTTCTCTCACAGCCAAGATCTTAACCTTCAGGCACTATGGCAAGATGCCTACCTTCGTCACGTCACCGTATTTAGCTTCAAGCAAGCCATTTTATCAGTGATCCTCAGTGTAGGACTGGCGATTCCTGTTGCCCACGCCCTGTCGCGTCGCGAGTTTGCGGGTAAGCGTTGGTTGTTGAAACTATTTGCCATGACCTTAGTGCTGCCTGTGCTGATTGGGGTATTTGGCTTGGTAGCCATTTTTGGTCGCAGCGGCTTGCTCGCCGACACCCTACAACACTTTAACCTCTCCCTGCCTTTTTCCATTTATGGATTAAGCGGCATTTTGCTGGCACACGTGTTTTTCAACTTACCATTTTCCGCCCAGATCATGGTGCAAACACTCGAGGGGATCCCCGCCGATCAACGCCGCTTAGCGACTCAATTGGGCTTAGGTGGCTGGCAGCGTTTTCGTCACCTTGAATGGCCTTATCTTCGCCAAAGTTTGCCCCATATCGTCGGGCTGGTGTTTATGCTCTGCTTTACCAGTTTTGCCACCGTCATGGCGCTTGGAGGCGGCCCCAAAGCCACCACCATAGAGTTGGCCATTTACCAAGCCATTCGCTTTGACTTTGATTTGCAAACCGGCGCGGCATTAGCGCTGTGGCAGATGATGCTGTGCGGCACCATTGCGTTTGTAGTGCAAACATTCACACGCGCGGTGCCGAATACACCCAGTGAAGTATTACCATTGCCGCATGCCCTCGATAGCCGAGCGGCGAAATGCTGGGATCTGCTCTGGATAACCTTGGTCTTGCTTCTCGTATTGCCGCCACTGGGTGTAGTGCTGTATCGCGGGTTCAACCCGAGTGCGCTCACTGTCCTTGCCGATACAGCGTTATGGCAAGCCACCATGCACTCATTGTGGGTGGCCACCGGCGCGAGCGCCATTGCATTTGTGTTGGCAATTGCAGTGATCTTAGCCAGTCGTCACTGGCGATTTCATGGTCAAAAAAGACGAGCCGATGGTATTGAGACGCTGGGGGCCATGATTCTGGTGGTGCCCAGTATCGTATTAAGCACTGGGCTATTTTTGCTGTTTCGCCAATTTAGCGATGTCTTTAGCCTCGCCTTGTGGTTGGTGATGGGGGTCAATGCGCTGATGGCCTTACCGTATTTGATTAAGGTGCTCAGTGCCCCTGCCTATCAAGTGGCGCAATCTTATCATGCACTCTGTGCCACCCTAGGCGTGCGCGGGGTTACCCGCTTGCGCTTAATTGAATGGCAGTGCTTACGCCGCCCAATAGCACGTGGCCTCGCGGTCAGTTTTGTCCTCTCGATGGGCGATCTCAGCGCCATTTCTTTATTTGGCAGCCAACACTTTCAAACGCTGCCTTTGTATCTATTTCGTCTGATGGGCAGTTATCAAATGGATGCGGGCGCCGCGGCGGCCATGCTGTTATTAGCGACCAGTTTAGGCAGCTACGCTCTGATCATCCGCCTCGTCCAATGGAGACACGCATGCTAACCCTTTCCAATATCACGTATCGCTACCAGCAAGCGTGGATGCACTTCGACGCCCACATTGCGCCGGGGGAGATTGTTGCTGTACTCGGCCCAAGCGGCGCCGGGAAAAGTACCTTACTCTCTCTGATTGCAGGATTAATTGCTCCTGATAGTGGCGAGATTTTGATTGCAGGTAAGCCAGTCACTACCGCGCCAGCTCACCAGCGCCCACTCTCCATCCTGTTTCAAGAGCATAATGTCTTCACCCACTTATCGGTGTTTGACAACATGGCGATTGGACTTTCGCCCTCACTCAAGCTCAGTCACGCACAAAAAGAGAGCGTGAGAAGCGCCGCGGACGCTGTGGGGCTGACACCTTATTTAGATCGTTTACCCGGCGCATTGTCCGGCGGGCAGCGCCAGCGGATTGCACTTGGCCGAAGCATTGCGCGTCAACAGCCTCTGTTGTTACTTGATGAGCCTTTTTCAGCCCTTGATCCTGCGTTGAAAAAAGACATGTTAGCCTTAGTGAAACGGACCGCCCACGCGCAAGGTACAACCGTTTTAATGGTGACCCATCACCCCGACGATGCGAAAGCCATTGCCTCACGTTTTCTTTACGTCGATGAGGGCCAGATTGCCTTGTCTCGCCCCGTCGCTGACCTGAATGCGCCCCCACCGGCGATGCATCGTTATATGGGCATGATGGAATCCCCCTAATAGATGGCGCCGCCTCGTTTGGCTTCTATACTGACAACAGGAATAGACCCTTTTAAGGAGGCGCTTTGTGCCCGCCAGTAGCATTCAGATACTTGACTCCATCGTCGATTTCACGGCCAAAACTGAAGTTGATGCGATTACCAAGAGCCTACTGACGTCGATCCTTGAGCTAACGCCTGTCAGTGAAGTGGTGTTACTTGATTACTGTTCTGGACTCAATCCCCCTTTCACAGTGCTGGGTACCAATGACAACAGTGCCTTTCAACAAGAAAATATCGAACAAGTGGATGCGCTGCTAGAAGACTGCCTCGAGAGCCAAGAGGTCACCGTGCATCAGGCGCACGATCATACCTTAGTTGCCGTCCCTATCTATTACGAAAAAGACGAAGACATTCGCGGTGTCTTATGTGGCCGCGCCGAGCAATTAAACGAGGAACAGCTTGCTCTGGTGTCTGGCCTCACTCACATCTATGAGAACTATCAACAAATCATTATGGCCAGCGAGCGAGACAGCTTCACCGGTCTATTCAATCGTAAGGTGCTGACCAAAAAGTTGGACCTAATTAGTGATCGCTTAGCGCAAGCGCCCGCGGCGATGGACAGCGATTTGGATCAGGCAAGTTATCCTTGGATTTGTATTTTTGATGTCGACCATTTCAAGCAAATTAATGATAACTTTGGCCATGTATTTGGCGATGAAGTCATTTTGTTGCTCGCGTCTTTAATGCGACAAACCTTTTCTATCGAAGACACCCTGTTTCGCTACGGCGGGGACGAATTTGTGGTGTTACTTCACCCTTGCACACGCGCTATGGCTGAGCAAAAAGCCAATACCTTTATTGCCAATGTCAACGCACGCGACTTTGGCGCAGCGGAAACCGTGACCATTTCCATGGGCGCAACGCGTATCGATAAAGCGCATCAGAGCACCAGTACCTTATTGGGCAATGCGGATCAGGCGCTTTATCACGCCAAGCAAAACGGTCGCAATCAAGTGGCTTTCTACGAAGGATTGCTGGAAAGCGGCATCATCAAAACCTTTGTTGCCGCCGACGATGTCGAGCTGTTTTAACGCAAGGAAAACACGGCGGCTGAGCCGCCGGTTCGGTTAAAGGTTTTCTTCGGCAAACTCGGCAAGACGGCTGCGTACTACCCCATTGAGGTATACGCACGCACTGCCCTCGAAATTTTTAAATCGCTCGACAATGTAAGTCAGCCCAGAGGTAACCGGTGTGAGGTAGGGGGAGTCGATTTGCGCTAAGTTGCCTGAGCAAACCAGTTTAGTCCCTTCACCACAGCGGGTGATAATGGTCTTCAGTTGCGAGGCAGTCAGGTTCTGGCACTCATCCAAGATCACAAACGCGTTTTGAATCGAGCGACCACGCATAAAGTTAATCGACTTAAACTGTAAGTTAGCTTTCTCCATGATGTAGCGCATCGAGCCATCCGTGCATTCATCATTCATGTGCAGCGCTTCTAACGTATCGGTCACCGCTCCCAGCCAAGGCAGCATTTTTTCCTCTTCCGTGCCCGGCAAATAACCGATCGATTCACCAATATCTGGGGTGTTGCGGGTGACGATGATCTTGTCATACATTCCCTTTTCCACCACTTGCTCCAGCGCGGCGGCCATCGCCAGAATGGTTTTCCCGCACCCTGCCGGTCCGGTCAAAATGGTTAAATCAATGGTCGGGTCCAGTAACGCGTCCATCGCCATGCCTTGGTAGATATTTTTCGGCTTCACGTCCCAAGCCGTACGGTGCATGAGTCGCTCGCGACTAAGGTCTTTAATAATCGCTTTTTCACCATTGATAGCTTGAATGCGTGCCGCGAAATCATCGCTTTCATCCAACAGGTACTGGTTAACGAACGGTGTTTCCAGTAATTCAGACGGTAAAGTGTGGAGGGTATCTGAACCATACGCTTGGCTATCACATTCCCCGACTTTGTCCCAAAAACTGCCCTCAAAGGTATGAAATCCTTTGGTCAGCAATCGCACATCGTCAATCAATTGATCAGTGCGATAGTCTTCCACATACATCACTCCCGCGCCTTTAGCGCGCAGTCGCATATTAATATCTTTGGTCACCAATACGACTTTGCGCGGTGAGCGTTTGGTTTGTAGATGTAGCACCGCATTTAAGATTCGGTTATCGCCAGCCTTGTCAGCAAAGGCGTGTACCGTTTCTTTAATTTCAAAGTCGGCCAGTATCGATACAGTTCCCGTCGCATCGCCTTTGCCAACAGCAATGCCCTCGCCGATTTCATCGGGGGTGGCTTCTTTAAAGATATCTTCCAACGCTCGAATCGCGACACGCGCATCTCGTGAGACATCACGCTTGCTGTCTTTGATGCGGTCAAGCTCTTCGAGGACGGTCATGGGGATCACAACATCGTGTTCTTGGAAGGAGTAAATAGCGAAGGGTTCGTGGAGGAGAATATTGGTATCCAATACAAACAGCTTCCGGTCGGCGTCGCCCATAGGCACCTCCTGTGTCGGCAGTTCACTGTCGGTGACAGCGCTTAAGTTAAGCGTAGACCTGGCATTGGGAATTCCCAATCTATTTCGCTGCGCCACGTCACGCTTTTATCTTTGCCGCTCAATAATGACGTTTGTGTGTCAGCGTGACCTTTGCGGGGATTCGTTGAGTTTCATCGTGACGCTCCTCACAAGTTCGAGTACTATTGGCGGCCAATTTTTTCAGTGCCACACTGAATAGCACAGTATTTAAACGGCGCCGCTGTCGCGGGGCTGCGTCTTCGACAATCGAGTTAATTCAGAGGTTTTCCCCTATGTCATTTGCGCTTGGACAACGTTGGATCAGTGATACGGAGCATGATCTAGGACTGGGCACCGTGGTGTCTGTTGACGGCCGTACCGTGACCCTAATGTTTCCTGCTAGTGATGAAACACGGCTGTATGCCAGCCACGATGCACCCGTCACCCGGGTGATGTTCAACCCGGGCGATGAAGTTGAAAGCCATGATGGCTGGACCATGACAGTCTCGCGTGTTGAGGAAAACGACGGGGTATTAACCTATATCGGTACACGCAATGATACCGGCGAAGACGAGGTATCACTGCGCGAAATCTTGCTCAGTCACCAGATTCGTTTTAACAAACCGCAAGACAAGCTGTTTGCTGGCCAACTTGATCGCATGGATCGCTTTGCCCTACGTTATCGCGCCCTGACCAATCAACACCAACAACTCCGTAGCCCGCTGCGGGGGTTAACCGGCATGCGTGCTGGTCTGATCCCTCATCAGCTTTACATTGCTCACGAAGTCGGTCGCCGTCATGCGCCACGCGTACTGCTTGCCGATGAAGTGGGCTTGGGTAAAACCATTGAAGCGGGCATGATTATCCACCAGCAGGTGCTGGCAGGTCGCGCTGAGCGGGTCCTGATTGTGGTGCCCGAAACTTTACAGCATCAGTGGCTGGTCGAAATGATGCGCCGCTTTAATCTGCACTTCTCGATTTTTGACGAAGAGCGCTGTGTGGAGGCCCTAGCGGATGCCTACAACCCCTTTGATACCCAACAGTTGGTCCTGTGTTCGCTGGAGTTTTTGCGTAAAAATCGCCGTCGTGTCGAACAAGTCTGTGAGACCCACTGGGATCTGCTAGTGGTCGATGAGGCTCATCACCTCTCATGGGCACCAGAAGCCCCTAGCCGCGAATACCAAATCATTGAGAGCATCGCCGAGCATACACCGGGCGTGTTGCTACTTACCGCTACACCGGAGCAACTTGGCCAACAAAGCCACTTTGCCCGCTTGCGTCTGCTCGACCCAGATCGCTTCTACGATTACGACGCCTTTGTGGAAGAGGCAGCGCAATACGCGCCAGTGGCGGAAGCGGTTGAAGCTTTGCTTGCCGATGCGCCCCTGGGTGATGCGGCACAACATAGCATCCGCACCTTGCTCCAAAGCGACGATTTGGAGCAGCGCTTGGCCCTCATCCACAGTGATGATGAGTCGACTCAGCGCGACGCTCGCCAACAGTTAATTGACGATCTCATGGACCGCCACGGCACCGGCCGTGTCCTCTTCCGTAACACTCGTGCAGCGATCAGTGGCTTTCCAACCAGAAACCTGCACATGCATGCGCTTGCCTTGCCCAAACAGTATCAAACGGCCATGCGCGTTGCCGATATGATGGGCGGCCGTCTCGCGGGGGAGCAAAAGGCGGTACAAAACCTCTACCCTGAAGATATTTATCAACAGTTTGAAGGCGACAGTGCCAGCTGGTGGGGCTTTGATCCACGCATCGATTGGTTGCTCGATTACCTGAAAACGCACCGTAATGACAAAGTCCTGATCATTTGTTCACGGGCACAAACCGCGTTGACCTTAGAGCAGGCGCTGCGTGAGCGCGAAGGGATCCGTGGCACTGTATTCCACGAAGGCATGTCGATTGTCGAGCGAGACAAAGCCGCGGCTTACTTTGCCCAAGAGGAAGGGGGCGCGCAGGTCTTGATCTGCTCGGAGATCGGCTCAGAAGGCCGGAACTTCCAGTTTGCCCACCAGTTGGTGATGTTCGACTTACCCATGAACCCAGACCTTTTGGAGCAGCGTATCGGTCGTCTTGACCGTATCGGTCAGCAACAAGATATTGCCATTCATGTCCCCTATCTTGAAGGCACCGCGCAAACCATTTTGGCGCGCTGGTATCACGAAGGCCTCGACGCGTTTGAAGATACCTGCCCAACCGGCCGTGCGGTGTTCGAGCAATACGGCGAGACCTTACTGACCCTGTTGGCCGCAAACCAACAAGACGACGCCCTCAGTACGCTGATCGAAGACAGCGCTGCCATGAACCAGCGTCTCAAAGCAGAAATGGAGCAAGGTCGCGATAAACTGTTAGAAATGCATTCACATGGTGGGGACGCGGCGAAACAGTTAGCACAAACGATTGCCGACCAAGATGGCGATACTGGCTTGGTCACCTTTACCTTGGGGCTGTTTGATACCATCGGCGTCAACCAAGATGACAAAGGGGAAAATGCGCTGGTAGTCACGCCATCAGAACATATGATGGTTCCGAGTTATCCGGGCCTCCCCACCGATGGCTGCACCATCACCTTTGATCGCGATACCGCGCTCAGTCGCGAAGACGTCCAATTTGTCTCGTGGGAGCACCCTATCGTGCGCGGTGGTATCGACTTGCTGCTGAGCGAAAACATCGGCACCACCGCGGTCTCTTTACTCAAAAACAAAGCGCTGCCCGTGGGCACCTTGTTCCTCGAGCTTATCTATGTGGTGGATGCCCAAGCGCCGAAATCAAGCGGGATTCATCGCTTCTTACCGCAAACACCAGTACGTGTCTTGCTGGATGCGAATGGCAACGATTTATCCACCAATGTCGAGTTTGAAGGTTTCCATCGCCAGTTAAGCCCCGTCAATCGCCATTTGGGCAGCAAAATGGTTAACTCGGTACAAAGCCAAGTTCACCGCTTGATTGAAAAAAGTGAGCCTTTAGCTGAAAAAGCACTGGGTGAGATTCAAACCCGTGCCCACCAAGAAATGGAAAGCGAGCTGACCCAAGCCTTGGCGCGTTTAGAGGCACTCAAAACCGTCAACCCCAATATCCGTGATGATGAGTTGGATGCTCTACGCGAGCAAATCAGCACCCTTTCACATCACATTCAACACGCGCAGATTGAATTAGACGCCTTGCGTCTAATTGTGGTCAGTCATCAATAATTTAGCGTTAGGCGGGGCTAGCCGGCCCCGATGTATCCTATGGCAATGACAGAATACCATCCTCCCACCGAGCCTTGGCTTGATATTCTTTATCAAGATGCGGATTTGGTGGTGATCAATAAACCCAGCGGATTGCTGGCCAATCCTGGCCGCGATCCGGCCCACTACGATAGTGCGTGGTCACGGGTGAAAGACGCCTTCCCCGAGGCAGAGCTGGTCCATCGCTTAGATATGTCTACGTCCGGAGTGATGGCCTTTGCCGCCCACAAAGAGGCTGAGCGAAACCTTAAGGCCCAGTTCCGAGATCGTATCCCGACCAAGCTTTACTACGCCGAAGTATGGGGGCATCCTGCTGATCATGAAGGGCAGATTGATTTACCGCTGATTTGTGACTGGCCTAACCGCCCGCGCCAAAAGGTCTGCTTTGAGCATGGGAAACCATCGCAAACGCACTATCGCTGTTTACACACCTTCCCTAAGACCAGTTTGATGGCCTTGTACCCACTGACTGGACGCTCGCACCAGCTTCGTGTGCACATGCAATCGTTGGGACATAGCATCGTTGGCGATGAGTTTTATGCCTCTCCCGAGGCACTCGACTATGCCCCTCGCCTTCATTTGCATGCGGCCGAGCTGAGTTTATTACATCCAACTACCGGCGACGTCCTGCATTTTCACGCCCCCTGTGAGTTTTATACCACGATGCCCGCCAATCGCCTTGCCGATGAGTATCAGTTGGCCTCACCTAGCGCGACCTAGCACACCGAATTGCCCTCGTGGTCGCTGAAACGATTGCACAATGTGACGATATTTCGCACCCTAGAGCCATGGATTGAGACACGGAGATCAACATGGCTCAGCGTACCCCCACCAATATCGTCTTTCTCGACCGTAACACCATTCCAGCCCATATTGTGCTGCCCACACCTCGCTCGCCCCATCACTGGCAAGCCTATGGTGAAACACAGCCTGATGAGGTCGTGGCACGTTTGCAAGAGGCCGAGGTCGCTATCACCAATAAAGTGGTCATCGATGAGGCGGTGCTCGCCTCCTGTCCTAATCTCAAACTGATTGCGGTCGCTGCGACTGGCGTCAACAATGTGGATTTAGCAGCATGCCGCGCGCGTGGTGTGCAAGTCTGTAACGTCCAAGGTTATGCCTCTCAATCGGTACCTGAACACGTCATCGCACTGATCTTCGCACTTAAACGTCAATTACTCGGCTACCACCACGATGTTCAACACGGCGCATGGCAACAGCATGGTCAGTTTTGCTTTTTTACTCACCCAATCGGCAGCGTTGCGGGCAGTAAATTGGGGATTATCGGTAAAGGGGTTTTAGGCGAGGCGGTTGCACGTTTAGCGCGCGCAGTCGGCATGACCGTCATGTTTGCGGAGCACCGCGGAGCCACCGATTGCCGGGAGGGTTATGTACCCTTTGATGAGGTGATCAGCCGTGCCGATATCCTCTCTTTGCACTGCCCGTTAAATCCGACCACAGAAGCCTTGATTAACCGTGATGTCCTCGCCCGCATGCCAAACCATGCCTTATTGATCAATACAGGGCGTGGCGGATTAGTTGATGAAAGCGCGCTCCTCGACGCCCTCAAAACCGGTCAAATTGGTGGCGCCGGACTAGATGTGCTGAGTGAAGAGCCAGCCCCCAATGATCACCCACTTATCACCGCATCACTGCCGAATTTAATCGTCACCCCCCATATCGCATGGGGAGCGGATGAAGCAGTGAACCGGCTCACCCAGCAACTGATAGATAACATTGATGGCTATCTGCGAGGCACACCACAGCACACCTTGATTAATTAACACGGCCGCCCGCTAAAGATCGCGGGCTTTTTTAATCACATCGTAAGCTTTTTGAATTTCTTGTGCTTTTTCTTTCGCCAATTCCATCATCTCAGGGGGTAACCCTTTGGCCATCAGCTTGTCAGGATGGTGTTCATTCATCAACTTGCGGTATGCCTTTTTCAATTCCTGAGCAGAAGCTGAGGAATCCACACCGAGAACCTCATAGGCATCATCCACTTCACGTTGACGCGGTGGTGCTCCCGCCCCACCCGCGTGCTGGTGCCAATCTCCTTGGTAGCCTTGGCTAAATCGAAACGCGGCTTCTTGCATACGCAGACGCTGCTCAAGTTGCTGCGCGGAAAAACCCAATCCCTCCGCAATGATATACAGTAACTCACGCTCTTTCGGATGCAGCTCTCCGTCCGCAAACGCCGCTTGTACCTGCACTTCAAGGAAAAAGCTAAGCAGATCGCGCCGCCCTTGGCTTAACGCCCGGATCCCATTCAAAGTCTCTTGGAGCGGGAAATCACCGCCTTTTCCTTCTCGAAAAGCGTCTTGCGCGGATTGCCTCGCCGCCCCATGCAACTGCATGCGATCCATAATTAAGCTGGCTAGACGAATCTCTTCCTGTGTGACTTGCCCCTTGGCCTTTGCCACATGTCCCATCACAGCAAAGGTGCCATGAAAAAAGACACGTTGCGCCTCGGCACCTTGAGCACCGAAACCTCCGCCAAAACCGCCCAGTGAAGCGCGTTGTTTGGCTTTATCAAACTGATGACCTAAGAACAGGCCAAGAAAAAAACCGAATGGGCCTCCCAGCAAAATGCCGAGAAAAGCGCCAATTACCTTGCCATATAGTTGCATGCCATGGTCTCATTGCTGGTTTCACACCCTGCACATTTACAGGTGATGCCGGGCGTAAATTGATTTATGATAATCGCATTTTGCAGCCAAAGCATACTGATGCGTTGCCTTCGTGTACACCACGCTATCAGATAAAACAGGAATGTCTTCTTCAATGTCACCGACTGCACGCAGCTTTTTAGCCACCATGATTAGCCTGGCGCTCTATGGCCCAGCGCTTGCTTTTGCCAATGCGGATTCCGCCGACAAACCTTGCCCGGACAGCGAGGCGCGGTGTATTCCTCCCAGTAAACAAACGCAAGATGTGAACAACGCCCCAATTCGCGTTGTGGCTGATCGCGCCGAAGCCCAATCCAACGAAAAAGCCATTTACAGCGGCAATGTTGAGGTTACCCAAGGGCATCGTAAAATGACCGCGGATACCGCGACGCTGCGCGACCCTGAGCGTATTGTCACCGCCCAAGGCGATGTGGTCTTCAATGATGGGCAAATGATGGTGACCTCAGATTACCTGCAGGCCAACCTTGACACGGAAGACACCACACTCAACAACGCACAGTACAAAATGCTGTGTACACCGGGGCGCGGTGAAGCCAAACGGGTATTTAAAAATGGTACTACCTTCTATGAAATGGAAGACGGTACCTTTACCACCTGTCCGGATGAAGATAAAAGCTGGCGCTTTTCGGCTTCTAAAATCGAAAAAGAAGAAGACAGCCTGTTCGCCGACTTGTATCACCCCAAATTTGAGGTGATGAATGTGCCCGTCTTTTACCTGCCTTATTTGCGTGTACCGGTCGAGGATGGGCGCTTAACGGGTTTCCTCTATCCATCGGTGTCGTGGAGTGATCGCGACGGGGTTGAGCTAGAAACCCCGTTTTATTGGAATATTCACCCACAACTTGATGCCACCATTACGCCGAAATACATGTCGGAGCGTGGCGTTCAGCTTAACACCAATATTCGTTATTTAGCGCCATTCGGATACGGCTCGTTATATTCCGAGTACCTTCCTGACGACCAACTCAATCCTGAACTGGATGAGCGTTGGGGCTTCAACTGGAAACACAGTGGCGTCCAAGGTCACTGGCGCTATGAGGCCGATTACAGCAAAGTCAGCGATATTGCTTACTTTCAGAATATCGACTCCGATGTGGGTAAACGGGAAGACAATACCTTGCTACAAACCGGCGAAATCAGCTATCGCGGGTTAGATTGGAATAGCACGGTACGTGTCCGAGATTTCCAAGCACTGACTGAGAATACCAGTGTCTATCGCCTCATGCCGCAGGTGGATCTCAATTACTATGCGCCGCAAACCTTAGGCTGGGCGGATATTAGCTTACCCGCACAATTGAGCGTGTTTGCCAGTGATGACCCGAACAAACCTGAAGCCACCCGGACCCATTTGGCGCCGACCTTAAGCATTCCCTTCACGCGTCCTTGGTTTAGCGCCACCGCCGAAGCCAGCATGCTCTACACTCACTACGATCAGCGCTTTAATAACGCCTCACCCGATGCTGAGTCGACCGCCAAACTGAGTAAGTCGGTCGAGCGGAAAATCCCTACATTGCGGTTACACTCAGGGCTGGTGCTTGAGCGTAATTTCTGGGCGATGGGGAGCAACTTTAGCCAAACCCTTGAGCCACAAGTTCAGTACTTGTATATCAAGGATGTCAATCAAAGTGATATCTACAACCCGGTGAACTACAACGGGGGCGGATACGATACCGCACGCTTGCAAACCGATTACTATGGCCTATTCCGCGGTAATCAGTTCAGTAGTATCGACTTTATCAATCCCGCTAACCAGCTCACCTACGGGGCTACCACGCGCTTTTACGACAGCGGTTATAAAGAGCGCTTTAACCTGTCGTTTGGTCAAATTTATTATTTTGATCGCTCCTCGGATGACGATGTGGATGCGTTCGACTATTCCGCGTGGGCGCTCGAAGGGGAAGCTAATTTCAACGATAATTTCTTTGTTCGCGGCTCCATGCAGTACGACAGCAACTTGAGTGAGTTGCAATTCGGTAACGCGATTGCTGAATATCGACAAAGCGGCTTTTACGCGCAAACCAGCTATCGTTACGTGGCGCAGGACTACATAGTGTCGACCTTGCCAAACCGAGATATCAGCAAGCTAACTGACGATGGGTTGTCGCAAGCAGGGATCGTGACAGGCTTCCCACTTTGGAATGGGCTGAGCTTTAAAGGGCAATACTGGCGCGATCTTACCCAAGATGTCATGCTGGAAAACCAGTTTAGCCTGACTTATCGCTCCGACTGCTGGGTCATTGGACTGAGCTACAATGAGTACTTGCTCTCGCGCTCTAACATCAACAGCGATCCTGAATACGACAACAACGTCACCCTCTCGTTTAGTCTGCTGGGTCTCGGCGCACAAAGCGGTTTCAATTTCAGTACAGACTCAGGAAACGCCCTTGGCTACCGCGATCCTTTTGCGCTGAAGAACTAACACGGCGCACTGTGGTCTGGACAGTAGAACGATTTTTTTAGAAGTGGACAAAGCATGAACAAATGGAGTCACGCCCTCATCACTGGCGTTTTAGTGTTGCTTACACCTTTTTCCCACGCAGCGCCCAAAGAGCTGGATAGCGTGGTCGCTGTAGTTAACGACGGGGTTGTGCTGAACAGTGATATGGAAGCCATGCGTCGCACCGTGACCCTGAACGCACAACAAAATGAGCGTCAATTGCCGCCAGCTTCTGTGTTGGAAGAGCAAATGCGCGAACGCTTAATTGTTGAAGAGCTGCAATTACAAGAAGCGAAGCGTTTAGGCATTCAAATTGACGATAGCCAGCTACAGCAGGCAATTACTAATATCGCCAAAGAACAGTCGCTGAGCCTTGATGAGCTGCGCAAACAAGTTAGCGCGCAAGGTACCTCTTGGGCGCAATACCGCGAACAAGTGCGCCGCGAGCTGACAATTTCAGAAGCACGCAATGCCCAAGTGCGTCGTCGGATCAGTATTTTGCCGCAAGAAGTCGAATCCTTGGCTAAACAACTGAACGAACAGCAATTGCAAAAAGTGCGCTACAAGCTGTCTCACATCCAACTAAAGCTGGATGATGACGCGGATAAAGCCACGCGCGAAGCCGTGAAAAAGCAAGCATTTGAGCTTGTCGACAAACTACGCCACGGTGGAAAAGTTGCTGATTTGGCCATGGCATACTCGAAAGGGCCGAAAGCGCTCGACGGGGGAGATTGGGGCTGGCTACGTTTAGAGGAAATGCCAACCATCTTTGCCGACCAGATCAGTAACCAAGGGAAAGATGCCATTATTGGCCCCTTCCGCAGTGGTGTGGGCTACCATATTCTTAAAATCACCGATGTAGAAGGACTCGAGACCGTCGCGGTGACAGAGGTAAAAGCGCGTCATATTTTGATTAAGCCATCGATTGTCCTTAGTGACAAAGGTGCGCAAAAAGAGCTGAATGACATCATCGCCCAGATCAAACGGGGTGATCAGAGTTTTGCCGATTTGGCCAAACAGTACAGTGATGACCCAGGCTCGGCCGTCAATGGGGGTGACTTAGGCTGGTCAACCACAGATGTCTATGTCCCTGCCTTTAAAGCCAAAGTGGATGCCCTTCCACAAGGCCAGATCAGCGAGCCATTCAAAACGGTACATGGCTGGCATATTGTCGAAGTCACCGACCGTCGCGAAGTAGATAAAACCGATGCAGCGGTTAAAAACCGAGCCTATCGTATGCTGTTTAACCGCAAGTTTAACGAAGAAGCACAAGCATGGTTGCAAGAGTTACGCGCCGGTGCGTACGTTGAGGTACTCGGCGATGACCGTTAAGCGTATTGCCATCACCCCAGGAGAACCTGCGGGGATTGGCCCTGATTTAATTTTAGCGATGGCACAGCATCCTTGGCCACACCAACTGGTGGTGGTGGCCAATCGAGACATGTTGGCAGCGCGCGCCAAAACACTTGGCCTATCAGTTACGCTTGAGCACTACGACACCACGCAGCCAGCCACGCCACACCAAGCCGGTACGCTGATTGTCGAGGATATACCACTCGGCGCGCCTGTAGTGGCGGGCCGCTTAGATGAAGCCAATGGCCGCTACGTGCTTGAGACACTGACACGCGCCGCTGAAGGGAATCTCAACGGCGAATTTGCTGCCATTGTCACTGGCCCCGTTCATAAAGGCATTATCAACCGTGCTGGCGTGTCATTTAGCGGTCATACTGAGTTTTTTGCTCAACACGCGAACGTCAATCAGGTCGTGATGATGCTGGCCACTGAAGGCTTGCGTGTCGCACTCGTGACTACCCATATCCCGCTCGCCTACGTCGCCAAAGCGATCACCCGAGAGCGCCTGCATGACGTGATTGCGATTTTGCATCAAGACTTGCAAGAGAAATTCGCCATCAAGCAGCCGCGTATTTATATCTGTGGTCTCAACCCGCACGCTGGGGAAGACGGCTGTCTTGGTCGCGAAGAAATTGACATCATTGAACCTGCGCTCGACGAGTTACGCGAGCAAGGGATCGACTTGGTCGGCCCGCTCCCTGCTGATACGCTTTTCCAAGAGAAATATCTGCAAGATGCCGATGCTGTACTGGCGATGTATCACGACCAAGGCTTACCTGTGTTAAAATTCAAAGGATTTGGGCGCTCAGTGAATATCACCTTGGGTCTCCCTTTCATCAGAACATCAGTAGATCATGGTACCGCACTGGATTTAGCAGGTACTGGTACGGCGGATACAGGAAGCCTGCGGACGGCCATCTCCCACGCCATTGAATTAGTAGATAGCAAAGCATGAGCGATAAAGTCCACCAAGGCCACCGCGCCAGAAAACGTTTCGGACAAAACTTCCTAAACGACCCTTACATCATTGGCGGCATTGTTTCGGCCATCAATCCGCAATCCGGTGAAAATCTGGTTGAGATTGGTCCGGGACTGGGCGCGTTGACTGAGCCTGTCACCGAGCAAGTGGATCATTTAAACGTGGTCGAGCTTGACCGCGATCTGGCCGCTCGCCTGCGTAGTCACCCATTTATGGCCAGCAAGTTAACCGTTCACGAAGCGGATGCGATGCAGTTTGATTTTGCCGAGCTTGCCAAGCAAGGGCCTTTGCGAATTTTCGGTAATCTGCCTTACAACGTATCGACCCCTTTGATGTTCCATCTGTTTTCATTTGCAGGCCATGTGCAAGACATGCACTTCATGTTGCAAAAGGAAGTGGTAAACCGCTTGGCGGCGGGTCCAGGAACCAAAGCGTACGGTCGATTGACCGTTATGGCGCAATATTACTGTCAGGTCATTCCGGTACTAGAAGTACCACCCAGCGCGTTTAAACCTGCGCCTAAAGTGGACTCGGCTGTGGTGCGTCTGGTCCCACACAAAACGTTGCCGTACCCTGCAACGAGCATGCAATGGTTAGAGCGCGTTTGTCGTGAGGGCTTCAACCAACGCCGTAAAACCATACGTAACGGTTTCAAATCCCTGGTGAGTGTGGACACACTGACTGAGCTCGGTATTGACCCTAGTTTGCGACCGGAGCATTTGACGCTGGCGCAGTTTGTCAGCTTGGCAAACTGGCTGGACGCCAACCATCAACAATAAACAGGAGCCTTGACTTGCAAGCCACCGATAACCCGCAATTCGAGATTAATATCGCGACCCAATACGTCGAAGATCAATCCGAGCCGGACAACGAGCGCTTTGTGTTTTCTTACACCGTCACCATTAAAAACCAAGGTGATGCGCCCGCACAGTTGATGCGACGCAAGTGGTTAATCACAGATGCCAACGGTAAAGAGCTCGAGATTGAGGGCGAAGGCGTGGTGGGAGAACAACCCAGTATTGCCGCGGGGGAAAAGTATACCTATACCAGTGGCACCATCATTGAAACGCCTGTAGGCGTGATGCAGGGTTTCTACACCATGCAAGATCAAGCCGATAACCAGTTTAAAGTGGAAATTGAGCCGTTCCGCCTCGCGCTCCCTAACATTCTTCACTAACGTCCCTCAAGGAGGCCACACATGGCTACCTATCTTATCGGGGATATTCAAGGTTGTTACCAAGAACTGCGCGCGCTGTTGGCGCGCGTTGATTTCTCCCCCACTCACGATACCCTCTATGTCGCGGGTGATTTGGTCGCTCGCGGAGCGGATTCCTTATCCGTGTTGCGCTATCTTCATTCGCTCGGCGCGTCGGCCAAGATAGTCCTTGGCAACCACGATCTGCATCTATTAGCCGTTGCACACGGGATTAAACCGGCCAAGCCAAAAGACCGTACCCAGCCGATCCTCGACGCGCCAGACCGAGAAACATTGCTTCAATGGTTAGCGGCCCAGCCTCTGTTAATCGACGAATCAGAGCGAGACGACGGTGGCTTTTTGCTGACCCACGCGGGGATTAGCCCACAATGGGATAAAGCGACGGCTGTCGCCTGCGCGCGAGAAGTCGAAGCCATACTGCACAGCAATGAGCAAGCGTGGTTATTACGACATATGTATGCGGATCAACCCGATCACTGGGAGGAAACGCTGGAAGGCCTGCCTCGCTACCGCTATATCATCAATAGTTTGACCCGGATGCGATTTTGCTGGCCCGATGGTCGCCTCGATATGCAATGCAAGTTGCCTCCTGCGAAAGCGGCAGACACGGGTCTCATCCCTTGGTTTGAGGTGGCGCGCCAACAACCACTGGGACACGCGATTGTGTTTGGCCATTGGGCGGCTTTAGGGGGAACCATCCAGCCCGGCTTATACGGACTGGATACCGGCTGTGTTTGGGGCGGTGAGTTAACCTTGCTGCGTTGGGAAGACAAGGTTTGCTTTACCCAGCCAGCGCTCAGTGACGGTGCTTAACCACGCTCCCAAACCGTAAAAGTCAGTGGGTGGGCGTTTTTCTCGTCCGGTGCATGAGTTTCACTGGCCACTTGCGTCCACCCTTCACCCCAATCAGGGAAACGAGTATCGCCTTCAACATGGGTGTCGATAAAGGTGAGATACAAGCGATCCGCGCGCGGTAAAAACGCGTCATAAATGGTCCCACCGCCAATCACCATCACCTCAGCCACATCACCCACCGCGGCCAGCGCCTGCTCAGGTGAAGCGACCACGGTCACGCCGTCTGGTTGATAGTCAGGATCGCGGCTGATCACAATATTGGTACGCTTTGGTAAAGGGCGGCCAATCGACTCAAAGGTTTTACGCCCCATCACCACAGGATGCCCTAGGGTGGTGCGCTTAAACCACGCTAAATCAGCCGGCAAATGCCAAGGCATCTGGTTATCTTTTCCAATTACTCGGTCTTTTGCCATTGCGGCAATTAAGCTGACTCGCATTACGCTGGCCTCATTGAATTAAATCACTGGTCGGCGACGATAAAATAATAACCCCGGCATCGCAAGACCAATGGCTAATGCGGCCAAGATAAACCCAGCGCTAATCAAATTCTCCATCAAGCTGGCCCACAAGGCCGGCGTGTATCCTTGGTTATTGATAGTCACCAAGGCGATCATCGCTTTAAACGCGTAAACGCCGGGGATCATGGGAATAATGGCGGCGACGGTAAATACCTTAGGATGGGCCAGAAAGCGCTGAGACCAATACACCCCTAAAAAACCGATGGTGGTTGCGCCCGCAAGCGTAGCCCATTCGATAGCCATGCCCGACTCCATCAACACAAACCTTAGCCCATGACSAATCGCGCCACCGTAAGCGCAGTATTTGAGCGCCTTGGCAGGCACATTGAAGACCAAGGCAAACCCTACCGCAGGGATCATGGCGAAAAACATATCTTCCAATAAGGCGAGCAGCAAACTCATAACCACCCCCATGCACCGACAAGATTCATCGCCCCGACAATGCCGAGCGCGGTGGCGAGGGTCAGTAACGACGCCATGGTCCAGCGTGCAATCCCCATATCGACAAACCCTTTCACCATGTCAGAGACCGCGTTAATGAGCGGATAACCCGGCACCAACATCAACACCGACGATGCCATGATCAGAAAAGGTTCATTGCCCCAATTCATCACCGTCCCCACGCTTGAAATTAAGGTGGTCACCATGGCGGTAAGCGCAAAAGTGAGCAAAGGATTAAACTGACGGTGGGCAAGTAGTTGGCGCACACGCATGCCGCACGCCGATGCGACAAAGGTTAAGGCAAAGATAACCGCATCACCACCGGCCAACCGGCTAAACGCGGCACAGGAAAGCCCTATCATGCCCACCACTAGCCAAGGAGGATAACGATGAGGCTTGATGCGGGTGAGACGTTTACGCACCGCTGGCGCGTCGAGAATGCCCTTTTCCGCGAGGATCACCGTGCGCTGAATATCCGTTACCACCTGCATATTGATCCCGCGGTCGGGGCACTGTCTCGCAGTGGTAATGCAATGGCCGCGGTTCAAGGTGGTGACCACCAATGAACTGGCTGATAGCGCGAGCTCAACACTGTCTAGCCCCAACGCTTTGCCCAAGCGAATGCTGACATCGCTCACCAGTTTACTCTCTGCACCATGTTGCAAAAGTCGCTGCCCGACTTCTATGACCAAACGTGAAATCGCACGCTGTTCTGGTTCGGTTAACCGTCTCGTCACCCGCTATCCCTCTCGCCTTTATCTACTATCGCAGTATTGATGAATAACTGCTTAAAATCTTTGATGCAAATAAAACACCTCCGATTTCCTTGTCGGAATTGGGCAGCGTACCTTTTTCTGCGCTCAGCCAATACAGCGACGATCAAACATGGCGACGATAGGCATAAAAAAAACCGCTGCTCGGGAGCAGCGGTTGTCAGGTTAAGGCTTGTAGATGATTTCGACGTCGTAGTCGTCTTCATCCCAATCGTCCCAATCATCGTCGTCATCGTCCGATTGATTGAGTTTCTTCTCGTGGTAGTCATCCCACTTGAAGGCTACCGTCTCATCTTCTGGCTCAACCTCTGGCGTCGGTGCCGGTAAGGTATCAATAAAGCCCATCAGATCGTAAATCAGTGGCTGGACGTTCGCCTTGTTGATCGCAGAGATCGCGTAATATTTATCATCCCACGCGAGCGCTTCTAACACACGGTCGATTTGCTCTTGCGCCTGCTCTTCTGGCATGAGGTCGACTTTGTTAAAGACCAACCAACGCGGCTTATCTGCCAGCTTCTCACTGTATTGGTTTAACTCATCAATGATGGTAAACGCATTGTCGACTGGATCGGTGCCATCCACAGGCATGAGATCAATCATGTGCAACAAGACACGGCAGCGCTCAAGGTGTTTCAAGAAGCGAATACCCAGTCCCGCGCCATCGGCAGCGCCCTCAATCAGACCCGGAATATCCGCCACGACAAAGCTTTTATCGGCAGCGACACGGACCACGCCAAGGCTTGGCACCAAGGTGGTAAAGGGGTAATCAGCGACCTTTGGCTTAGCGGCCGACACCGCGCGAATAAAGGTTGATTTACCCGCATTCGGCAAGCCTAACATGCCTACATCGGCGAGGAGCAACAGCTCTAGGCGCAGCTGACGGACTTCCCCTTTGGTCCCCATGGTTTTTTGGCGTGGGGCGCGGTTGACGGATGATTTGAATCGGGTATTCCCCAACCCATGGAAGCCGCCTTTCGCCACCATGATTTTCATACCATGTTGCGTCAAATCGGCAATCACTTCGCCGGTATCTTCATCGACAGCACGGGTACCAACAGGCACATTCAGTACCAAGTCATCACCGCGTTTGCCGGTACAGTTACCACCGCGACCATTTTCACCACGCCCTGCGGCATGAAAGCGCTCGAATTGGTAATCAATCAAGGTGTTAAGGTTCTCGTCGGCGAGTAGGTATACATCACCGCCATCGCCACCGTCGCCGCCATCTGGGCCCCCTTTGGGCACATACTTTTCACGTCGGAAGCTGACGGTACCATTGCCGCCGTCACCCGCGTCTACGCGAATTATCGCTTCATCTACAAACTTCATGCTAACTTCTCCGCACCAGCGGCCAGAAACATCTCGTTCCCGGGCTACTAGCCTTATCCCAGATTGGTGTGTGGCGATCTTATCGATCTTAGGATCAATTTTCAGCCTTGGCTGACTTTCTGCTTACCGTGGATTGGCGGCGGCTCGACGAGGGATCACCAGACACAATAAAAAGCCCCGCCAAGTGGCAGGGCTTCAAAATTCGCTTGGCGTTGAAACTTATTCAGCTTCGATAGTAACGAATTTACGGTTCTGAGGACCTTTAGTCTCGAACTTCACTTTACCGTCGGTCAAAGCGAATAGAGTGTGGTCTTTACCGCAACCTACGTTAGTACCTGCGTGGAATTTAGTACCACGCTGACGCACGATGATGTTACCTGCTAGAACAGACTCACCACCGAAACGCTTAACACCTAGACGTTTACTTTCTGAATCGCGGCCGTTTTTAGTAGAACCGCCAGCTTTTTTGTGTGCCATCTCTTCTCTCTCCTAACTCTTAAGCGCTGATGCCAGTGATTTTCACTTCAGTGAACCACTGACGGTGGCCCATTTGCTTGCGAGAATGTTTACGACGACGGAATTTGACGACTTTCACTTTATCGCCACGACCGTGGGTAACAACTTCCGCTGTTACTTTACCGCCACTAACAAATGGCGCGCCAACTTTAACGTCTTCGCCGTTTGCTACTAGCAGCACGTTGTCAAATTCAACACTTTCGCCAGTTTCAACGTCTAGCTTTTCCAAGCGAATAGTCTGGCCTTCGCTTACTCGGTGTTGCTTACCACCACTTTGGAAAACTGCGTACATGGTTTACTCCGCATTTCCGCACGGCCTACTGCGTTTAATATTTGAGCAGCAAGGGGTGCGCATATAATTCATCAATAGGGCGCGAATTCTACGGTAGAAATTGATTTGAGGCAAGAGGGGATCGCAAGAAAATTGGTGAAAAGCTGCTCAGCATAGATTCCCACACTTTTTGCAGGCGTGAAAGCTATCTCGTCGCACGTGATTTGGTGTACCATTGATACCTTAAACACCCGCGCTAGCGCCGATACTGACCCTGAAAGTACGCCAACGCTGATACGTCATGCGTCTTTCATCCATCACGTCGTAGAAACGTGCAGTTTTGTGGCGGCAAGCAAGCAACTAGGACAAAGCCCGGATTTTATTCATGGATTTCAAATCAATCCAAGCCTTGATCAGTGATGACATGGCGCAGGTCGATCAAAAAATACTGGCTCAACTCAATTCTGACGTCGCGCTTATTAACCAACTTGGCTTTTACATCGTAAACAGCGGGGGTAAACGCTTACGCCCTATGTTAGCAGTTCTTGCGGCGCGAGCCCTTGGGTATCAAGGTGAAAAACACACCACAGCGGCCGCGTTTATTGAGTTTATTCATACCGCTACCTTGCTTCATGATGATGTGGTCGATGAATCAGATTTACGCCGTGGCAATGCAACGGCCAATGCCATGTTCGGTAATGCCGCCAGTGTGCTGGTCGGCGACTACATCTACACCCGTTCATTCCAGATGATGACCAGTCTGCGCTCGTTGAAGATATTGGATCTGATGAGTGAGGCCACCAATGTGATTGCCGAAGGGGAAGTGCTGCAGTTAATGAACTGTAACGACCCGAATACCACCGAAGCGAGCTACATGCAGGTGATCTACTCTAAAACCGCACGTCTTTTTGAGGCAGCGACCCAGGTCGGGGCCATTCTCAACGACGCGGATCCGGAGACAGAAAAAGCCTTCCAAGATTATGGCCGCTATTTGGGAACGGCGTTTCAACTGATTGATGATGTCATGGACTACACCAGCGCGGATGACGAAATGGGTAAGCATGCCGGCGATGATTTAGCCGAAGGGAAACCAACGCTCCCCTTGCTGCATGCGATGCAACACGGCACTGAGCATCAATCGGCTATGATCCGCGAAGCCATTGAGAAAGGGAATGGACGGGACAAACTCGAGACGATTTTGGCCTGCATGGACCAATGTGGATCCTTGTCCTATACCCGTGAGCGTGCAGAGCAGGAATCAGAAAAGGCGATTCGCGCCCTAGATGGTTTAGCGGATTCGGACTACAAGGCCGCCTTAGTCGCACTGGCAAAATTAGCGGTTAACCGGAATAAGTAACCACAAGCGTCTATTGCTATTTAGCGACAAGCAAGCATAAAAAACGGCGCCTATCGCGCCGTTTTTCAATCGATGAAGGGGCTCTATTTCGCCGCGAATTCTTCACCCATTTGAATGTCTTTACGCAAGGTATCGAGCATATCGTCCATGGCTTTTTGCTCAAACGCGCTCAGCTCACCGATGCTCAAGATTTCTTCTACACCGTTTTTACCCAGGCGTACCGGTTGGGCAAAGAAGCGCGCGTGCTGACCATCGCCTTCCACGTAGGCACACTCCACCACATTTGACTCACCTTGTAGTGCGCGCACTAGAGATAGGCCGAAACGGCACGCTGCTTGCCCCATCGACAAGGTCGCAGAACCACCACCTGCTTTGGCTTCGACAACTTCTGTGCCCGCATTTTGGATACGTGGCGTAAGCGCTGCGACTTCTTCGTCAGTAAAGCTCACTCCTTTCACCTGAGACAGCAAAGGCAAAATGGTAACGCCTGAGTGACCGCCGATCACCGGAATGGAAACCTCACGCGGATCCATGCCTTTTAGCTCACCAATAAAAGTTTCAGAGCGAATCACATCCAAGGTGGTGACGCCGAACAATTTGTTTTTATCGTAGACGCCTTTGGCTTTGAGGACATCCGCCGCAATCGCCACTGTCGTGTTCACAGGGTTGGTGATAATACCGACACACGCTTTCGGACAAACATCGGCAATTTTTTCCGCTAAAGACTTAACAATACCGGCGTTTACGTTGAACAGATCTGAGCGGTCCATGCCAGGCTTACGGGCGACGCCTGCAGAAATCAAGACCACGTCCGCGCCTTCCAGCGCTGGGGTTGGATCTTCACCGCTGTAGCCTTTAATAGAAACCGGGGTTGGGATATGGCTTAAATCCACAGCTACCCCAGGGGTAACCGGTGCGATATCGTACAGAGCCAAGTCGGAACCCGCTGGCAGGTTATTTTTTAGCAGTAGGGCTAACGCCTGACCAATGCCTCCCGCGGCGCCAATCACAGCAACTTTCATGTCGTTCTCCTTTCGATATTTCTTATAGTCCGGATCCGGTCCGGCTTCTGTTCGGGCACAAATCGCCACGTAATGGTGCGAACTGTGGGCTCATCATATGCCCGCCTATGCGTGCACTCAAGCGTCAAGCGGTGATGATCAGCCAAAGCTCTCATTTTTCTTTTTGCTGCGTTGAAATCGCGTGAATCGAGTTAGGAACAGTGATGCTGTCGCCAATTTGTGGGGTCAGCAATTGCCCTTCAGTGAATGTATATGCAAAATAGCCACTCGTTTGTCATTGCGAGTCAGCCGTCATGCGTAACTCAGAAAAACAAGACCAATTGGTTCGGGCGTTTAAAGCCATCCTCAAAGAAGAAAAGTTCAGTTCTCAGGGCGAGATCGTGGAAGCCTTACGTGCTCAAGGATTTGAGGGCATTAACCAGTCGAAAGTGTCGCGCATGTTGACCAAGTTCGGCGCTGTACGTACCCGAAATGCCAAGATGGAGATGGTGTACTGCCTTCCTATCGAATTGGGCGTACCTACTACAGGCAGCGCATTGCGCGAGCTAGTGATGGAAATCGACTACAACGAAGCGGTTGTCGTCATTCACACCGGTCCAGGCGCAGCACAATTAATTGCCCGTTTACTCGACTCTCTCGGCAAGGCTGAAGGGATTTTGGGCGCCGTCGCTGGGGATGACACCATCTTTATCACACCCACCCGTGGCACCACCACAGAGGCACTGTTTGAAGCCGTCTGTGATCTGTTTGAATATCACTATTAATCTTTTTATCAGGCAGCGTGATCCCGCTGCCTGTCTGTCTTTTCCCCTCTTCGCCACACACCTTTTCACACAAAAGCGATAACATCCTTTTAATTTTTCTTTATCGCTCTGTTACTATCGGCGTTTGACCGCCAACAAACGATTAACGCATTGGCCACCCATCGGCCCATTATAATTAACGGTTAGGTACTCATCGTTGACACTGATGTCATTGTCTACAGGCTATGCTTTGTGACAGAGAGTACCCTTTTCTCGGGACATTGCTGCCGCTCTCGCGGTGCAAATGATAATAAGGACAAACTGCATGACGAAGACAAGTCAATCGTCTCCTGATGTGCAAGACATGGTCGCGCAAGCGGATACAGGTGCGCGCTCACCTCATGGACTGCCGGGACGCATTTTATGGCTGGTACCACTTTTTTGGTCACTGTTTCAGCTATGGTATGCCTCACCTCTCCCCTTTATGCTCGATTTTGGTGTCCTCAACGACACTGAAGCACGCGCGGTTCACCTCGCTTTCGCGATGTTCTTGGCCTACACCGCTTATCCTGCATTAAAAACCTCTCCCCGCGATCGTATCCCCCTACTCGACTGGGTATTCGCCTTAGCGGGAAGCTTTGCCGCAGGGTATTTATTCTTATTTTATAACGATCTAGCTGGACGCGCCGGCGCTTATACCGACGTGGATATCACGGTCGCTGCCATTGGTATGGTGTTGATGCTTGAGGCGACCCGCCGTGCACTTGGCCCGCCATTAATGGTGGTCGCCGGCGTATTCTTGCTCTACACCTTCGCCGGTCCCTACATGCCGGACGTGATCGCACATAAAGGGGCGAGCTTAAATAAAGCCATGTCGCATCTGTGGCTCACCACGGAAGGGGTTTTCGGGGTGGCGCTGGGCGTCTCTACCTCGTTTGTATTCCTGTTTGTCCTATTTGGTGCATTACTCGATCGCGCCGGTGCCGGCGGCTACTTCATTAAAGTGGCCTTCTCGCTACTCGGTCACATGCGCGGTGGTCCCGCCAAAGCCGCGGTGGTCGCGTCCGGCCTGTCCGGTTTGGTCTCGGGCTCATCGATTGCCAACGTCGTCACCACCGGGACTTTCACCATTCCACTGATGAAACGTGTGGGCTTCCCGAGCCATAAAGCCGGCGCGGTTGAGGTAGCCGCCTCGACCAATGGCCAGCTCACCCCACCCATTATGGGAGCTGCTGCGTTCTTGATGGTCGAGTACGTAGGGATTTCCTACGTCGAGGTGATTAAAGCCGCACTGCTTCCTGCGCTTATCTCCTACATCGCTCTGATTTACATCGTGCACTTAGAAGCGTGTAAGGCTGGGATGCAGGGCCTACCGCGCCGCCACACCAGCACCTTGCTACAAAAACTGTTCTCATTTATGACCGTGTTTGTGGGCTTGCTGGTCCTCAGTGCCGCGGTCTATTACGGCATCGGTTGGACCAAAGACGTATTCGGTGCCATGGCAACCGTTATCATTGGTCTGCTGACATTAATCGCTTATGTTCTATTGGTGCGCTATTCCGCCCAGTACAAATCCGAAGCGGCAGAAGACCCGGCGGCCGCCGATTTATCCGAAGTGCCAGAGCCGGGCCCAACCGTGCGTTCTGGCTTGTACTACTTGTTGCCTATTGGCGTGTTGGTTTGGTGTTTGACCGTCGAACGCTTCTCACCGGGTTTGTCCGCATTTTGGGCGACGGTGTTTATGATCTTTATTGTTCTCACCCAGCGCCCGCTGATTGCTTACTTCAATCAACGGACCAACTTTAAAGAAGAAATCCGCGACGGTGTGGTCGATCTGGCCGAAGCCTTTGTGACCGGTGCGCGTAACATGATTGGTATCGGTGTTGCCACCGCGGCCGCAGGGATTGTGGTGGGTACCGTCACCCTCACTGGCATCGGTCTAGTGATGACGGACTTTGTCGAGTTTATCTCCGGCGGCAACATATTCTTGATGCTGCTGTTTACCGCTGTCATCAGCTTGCTATTGGGAATGGGCCTACCGACTACCGCCAACTATATCGTGGTCTCCACCCTGATGGCGCCCGTGATTGTTACCTTAGGCGCGCAACAAGGGCTGATCATTCCCCTGATCGCGGTGCACTTATTCGTGTTCTACTTTGGCATCCTTGCCGATGATACGCCACCGGTCGGCTTGGCCGCCTTTGCTGCGGCGGCCATTGCTAAATCCGATCCGATACGTACCGGTGTGCAGGGCTTTACCTACGACATCCGTACCGCCATCCTGCCGTTTATGTTTATCTTCAACACCCAGTTGTTGTTGCTAGACCTAGAGGGCCCTATTCACCTGATCTTAACCGTGGTGTCGGCAACCATCGCAATGCTGGCTTTTTCCGCAGCGACACAAGGGTGGTGGCTCACCAAGAATAAATGGTGGGAAACCGCACTGCTTCTAGTGATCACCTTCTCACTCTTCCGCCCCGGTTTTTGGTGGGACGAAGCGTACCCACCGACCACCAGCTATCCGGGCACTGAATTAGTGCGTATCGCAGGCACCTTACCTGAAGGCGAGCCATTACAGCTGGAAGTGGAAGGGGAAAACTTCTTTGGTGAGCAGATAGCGAAACATGTCGTGCTCCCCATCGATCACAGCTTGGAAAGTGGCGAAGCACGCATCAGTGACACAGGCCTCATGCTCCGTGAGGAAGATGGCAAACTCTTGGTAGATATGATTCAGTTTGGCAGTGATGCAGACAAAGCAGGCATCGATTTTGATTGGCAAATCAAAGCCGTGACTGTCGATAATATCCGCCCATGGAAAGAATGGGTCTTCGTGCCAACTTTGTTGCTCTTGGCATTACTCGGCTGGAATCAACGCCGTCGCATTCGCCAAGCCTAGTGTTAAGGGCACGTGTTTTACCGCGTGCCCTTTTCTTTTTTAGACCGTAAAGGATATCGCTATGTATAAACACATCTTGGTTCCGGTTGACCTCAATGATGAGAGCTTTGCTGACAAGGCCGTCGATCATGCGGTCTGGCTGGCCAGCCAATCTGGCGCAAAAATCCACCTACTGACCGTGCTGCCAGGCATCCACAATTCGATGGTGGCCTCCTATTTCCCCGAAGACGCCGCCAACAAAATGAAACGCGATATGAAGCGAAACTTACAAGGCTTTGCGGATAAATACGTGCCAAAAACCATCGCCTGTGAGGTGTCAATTGCGGAAGGGAAACCTTACAAGGGGATCATTAAAACCGCCGAGCGTATTGGCTGCGATCTCATCGTGATGCCAAGCCACAAACGTTCACGCGTCAATAAAATGATGCTCGGCTCCGTCGCCGCCAAAGTGCTCGAAGGGGCGACAGTGCACGTGATGGTACTCAAACCTTAGCTGTGTAGTGCTCAGGCATGCTTGCGCTTGCCTGAGTACCGTTCATCGTTCGCGTTGGTCATAGCCCCAACGTGGCACCAGCTGTTGCTCAGCACCGACATGATCCAAAATACGCGCTACCATAAAGTCGATGAGATCATCTATCGACTGGGGTTGATGATAAAAACCCGGCGCGGCTGGCATAATCGTCACCCCCATTTGCGACAGCTTGTGCATGTTCTCAAGATGCAAGGTCGAAAAGGGCGTCTCACGCACCACCAACAGAAGTTGTCCGCGCTCTTTAAGCACCACATCCGCCGCCCGCTCAATCAGGTTATCGGACAAGCCATGCGCAATCGACGCCAATGAACCGGCGGAGCAAGGGCATACCACCATTTGCTTCGGTGCCGCTGACCCTGAGGCAACTGGCGAAAACCAATCCTCTTTGCCACACACCACCAGCTTATCCGTGTTGCACTGTAAATGTTCCACCAATACCTTTTTTGCCGCGTCAGGCCCGGCAGGTAATTTCAGGCCATGTTCGGTGGCCAACACCACACGTGCTGCCGATGAGATCAATAAGAAAACCTGATAATCCTGTGCAAGCAGGCATTCGAGCAAACGTAGCCCGTATGGCGCGCCAGAGGCACCTGTCCACGCCAGAGTGATGCGTTTATCCACCATGCTTTTCCCCTTTATCGCCGAGCGCGTTAAGCAGCTTGTCGTGAATGCCACCAAAGCCACCATTGCTCATCACCAACACGGTATCGCCTGCTTGGGCTTGCTCACATAAGGCTGTCACCAACGCATCAATATCGGTATGAATGTGTGCCGGCTGCACGCAGCTATCCACCACCGCTTCAAGCGACCAATCCAGCCCTTGGGGTTGGAACAAGAACACTTGGTCAGCACGAGCCAATGACGCCGCCAAGGTGTCTTTGTGAACCCCTTGCTTCATGGTATTGGAGCGTGGCTCTAACACCGCCAGAATACGACCATTACCGACTTTCGCACGTAATCCCTCAAGGGTCAGTCGAATCGCCGTCGGGTGATGAGCAAAGTCATCATACACAGTGACACCGGCTTGCTCGCCGCGCCACTCAAGGCGTCGCTTGGTATTGATAAAGGTCTCGAGCGACTGGCAGGCTAAGTCAGGCGTCACGCCCACATGACGCGCTGCCGCAATGGCCATTAACGCGTTACGTACATTGTGATCGCCAACCAAGTCCCAGTTCACATCCCCAACATGTTCGCCAGCAAAATAGACCGAAAAATGATTGCCGGCCGGATCTTTTTTCACCGTCTGCCATTGTCCATCCGGTCCTGCATAGACGCATTCACTCCAGCAACCCATGGCAAACGTCTCTGCGACATTGACATCATCAGAGGGCGCAATAATTTGGCCAATCCCCGGCACAGTGCGCACCACATGGTGGAATTGCTTTTGAATCGCGGCCAAATCATCAAATATGTCGGCATGGTCGAACTCAAGGTTGTTGATTACCAAGGTTTTCGGTTGGTAATGAACAAACTTGGAGCGTTTATCAAAAAACGCGCTGTCATATTCATCGGCTTCTACCACAAAAAATGGGCTATCACCCAATCGTGCCGAGCCATTAAAATTCCCCGCGACACCGCCAATTAAAAAGCCGGGCGCATAGCCACAATCTTCTAAGATCCATGCCAACATGCTGGCGGTAGTGGTTTTGCCATGTGTGCCAGAAACCGCCAGCACCCAGCGGTCTCGCAATAGGAAATCATGCAACCATTGCGGGCCTGAGGTATACGGTAAGCCTTGGTTTAGTACCGCCTCAACACAGGGATTGCCACGACTCATTGCATTACCAATCACCACAAGGTCCGGAGCGGGAACAAGCTGAGCCGGATCATAACCTTCGATAATCTCAATACCCTGAGATTCGAGTAACGTACTCATCGGGGGGTAAACATGGCTATCAGAGCCTGTCACCCTGTGCCCCAATTGTTTTGCGAGCATCGCGGCGCCACCCATAAAGGTGCCACAGATGCCGAGAATATGAATATGCATAGCCTTCACTGTGTTGTATTGGTTGCTCAGCCATCCGGCATAAGGCTGTCATTATGCCTTGGATTGCCGCTTGGGTCTTATCGCTTGCGTACATCTGACATGGTTTTTATGTGGCGATCACACTTCCCTTGCTCCATGTATTTCTTCAGTACGATTAAAAAGTCGCTGACGCTAGAATATCAGCGATTTTAAGAGGCAGCTGACTGCCCATGTATCCGATTGCATCAGAAAGAAAGTTCATCATCATTAAGGATTGAGAATGCCCGACATTAAGACCCTCGGCGAGTATATTGTTGAGAAACAGCACGCCTTCCCGCACGCCAGCGGTGATTTATCTTCTCTTCTCGCCTCCATCCGTCTGGCCGCCAAAATTGTTAACCGCGAAATCAACAAAGCTGGTCTGGTCGATATTGCCGGCGCGATTGGCACAGAAAACGCACAAGGCGAAGAGCAGCAAAAACTCGATGTCTACGCCAACGAAAAGTTTAAAGCCGCCATGGAAGCCCGCGACCACGTCTGTGGTGTCGCCAGCGAAGAGGAAGATGAAGCGGTTATTTTCAACAAGCAGCTCAACCGTAACGCCAAGTACGTCGTCCTCATCGACCCACTCGATGGTTCTTCCAATATTGATGTCAACGTCTCTGTCGGCACCATTTTTTCCATTTACCACCGCGTATCGCCGGTGGGTACTCCCCCCACCGAGGAAGACTTCTTACAGCCCGGCCACCGCCAAGTCGCTGCTGGTTACATCATTTACGGCTCCTCGACCATGTTGGTTTACACCACAGGCGATGGCGTGCACGGTTTTACCTATGACCCGTCACTTGGGCTATTCTGCTTGTCGCATGAGAACATGACCATTCCCCAAGACGGTAACATTTACTCGATTAACGAGGGGAACTACATCAAATTCCCGCAAGGCGTCAAAAAATATATCAAGTACTGTCAAGAAAACGTCCCTAACGAGAAGCGTCCCTACACCTCACGCTACATTGGCTCTTTGGTCGCGGACTTTCACCGCAACCTGCTCAAAGGCGGTATTTACTTGTACCCCAGCACACTCGCCTATCCAAACGGCAAACTGCGCTTGCTTTACGAGTGCAACCCCATGGCATTTATTATTGAACAAGCGGGTGGTAAAGCGACCGATGGCACCCAGCGCATCATGGATATCGATCCGAAAGAGTTGCACCAACGCGTGCCTTTCTTTGTCGGCTCCAGCAATATGGTGGATAAAGTGGGTGAATTCCTCGAACGCTACCCCGRTCACGACGATAACTAAGTGCGGTGAGACGGTGAGATTTCACCGCAATTTATGATTAAGAGGCGACCACGGCGGTCGCCTCTGTTATTTTCACGCTCGGTGGTTATAATTGGCACACACTTTTTTGATAAACAAAAGGACATCCCATGAGCCTGAACCAGGTCCCAGCGGGCAAAGATCTGCCTGAAGATATTTATGTGGTGATTGAAATTCCTGCCAACGCCGATCCAATTAAGTACGAAGTCGACAAAGACAGCGGCGCCGTATTCGTTGATCGCTTCATGGCAACGCCTATGTTCTACCCATGTAACTATGGCTATGTAAACCACACCTTGTCTTTGGATGGCGACCCAGTTGACGTGCTGGTTCCAACCCCATTCCCATTGGTACCCGGCTCAGTGATCCGCTGCCGCCCTGTTGGTGTGCTGAAAATGACCGACGAGTCTGGTGAAGATGCCAAAGTGATCGCGGTACCGCACAGCAAGTTGACCAAAGAGTACGATCACGTGAAAGACGTGAACGACCTGCCTGAGCTGCTAAAAGCACAAATCACGCACTTCTTCGAGCGCTATAAAGAGCTAGAAGCTGGCAAATGGGTGAAAGTGGATGGCTGGGAAGATGCCCAAGCCGCAAAAGACGAAATCCTGTCTTCATTTGAGCGCGCGCAAAAATAATCGTGCCAYCGCCATGAAGCTAAAAGCCCGCGTTAATACGCGGGCTTTTTTCTATTTAATCTCAAACTGATAGAGTAGATCCACCGCCTGATCGACACCGGACACCGCTTCAAGATATAGATCTTTCATCAATCGATAGCGCACCGTGAACACCCCTATCGCATCAAAGATCCCCACCCCATACTTCACTTCCAAGTCAGGCAGAATATATCCCGAGACTTCGACTTTTTGCTCATCGCCGGCGCCAGAGGTATCGAGAGTAAGATCCTCGACCCCAAACGCCTGACCAATTTCGCCCACCAGTTTGCCACTTTGCGCCAAGCCCAAACCAATCAGCATAGAGGTCATATTGGCATCACCGGCGCCAGCATCAAGCGCGCGGCCGCGTAATAAGTATGACAAGGCATTGGCCTGCGAACCGGCCGGGTCCATAAACACAGTTGCGACTGGCTCATCGGCAGGTCCTGTAAGTCGGATCCCTGCGATGACATCGCCCTCAGTGCGCTCGGGATTGCGAATCGCTTCGACTTGCAAATACGGCTGATCAGCAGGGCCATTAAATAAGATTTCCCCTTTACGGATAATCAAATCTTGTCCAAATGATCGATAGGTTCCTTCCAACAAGCTCACGTTACCGACAATCAAGGCGCCTTTACGGTTGTTCTTAATGTTAAGCTCTCCTGCCAAGCGCGACTTCAAACCAAACGCCGCCAGCCGAACTTCATCACCAAGCACTAAGCGTACATCCGTGACCAAATTAAAAGGAACCGCATCTTTTTGTTCCGCGTCTTCAGGCTCATAGTTTTGATTGAGGATCACCGTATCATCCGACACAGTGACGGCCGACTCCGGCAAGTGCTCCACCTCAATCCGTCCCCATGGCACCTCAATATTCCCCCGAATCGCCACTTGTTCTGGGGTTGCTGAAACCGTTAAGTCAGGCGCAACATCAAGACGGACCATCGGCGGCACATTCACTCGCAACGCATCGCCCGCGACATTCAGATTAAACAACCAATCTCTCACGGTCGGCCACCGACCCTCACCTTTGAGGCGTAAGATGCCATCGGGAGTAATCAGCTGGCCGGTTAACTGTCCCTGCTGACCATCAAGGTTGACCGTCACCTGCCCGTCATTAACATCAACCGGCGATGATAACCCTTTCACACGTAATGCGCTGATATCCAGCTCGCCAAAGACTTTCGGCAATGTAATCGGGCCTTGAACGCGTAAGTTAGCATTCACTTCGCCATTAACATCGGCCTGTTTGTCACCGCCGAGTAACGGCTCCAGTTTGGCAAGTTGCACCGCATTCATGTGCACATTCCCATCAATCGTACGTGTCGACGCTAACAGATCATTCAAGGTAAAGGCTGAGGCCAGTGTGCCGCCCTCAGATAAGGTTAGTGCCAGCGCACCTTGCAGTGCATCTTGATGCCAACGCGCATTGAAGTTGGCATGCTGCCAGCCAATCACCAGTGGCGTGTCGGCCTGCTGGCGCAGATTGCCATCCGCGATATCAATCGAGGCTTGCACATCGGGCGAGGCATCAGGCTGCCAGCGTGCATGAACCGCGGCATTAGCACGCATATCAAGCTGCCATTCCTGCGGTAAGAAGGCAGCGATTTGCGCGGCTTCAAAGCCTTCAATCTTGGCAACCACCTCCCCTTGCTCGCCGATTGTCGCCGGTTGCGATAAGCACAAAGACGTTGCTTGCCACTGCCAACAATGTTCACCAACCTCGGTTTGCATATCAGTGAAACTAAACGCAATTGGTGCCGCACTTTGCTGCACAATGTCGCCAAGTTCTTCCACGTTCACTGATGTATCAAGCAGTTTACCTTTCCAGCCAGTGTCTCGCGCCAATGCACCTTCAACACGTAACGCGCCAGACGCCGGCGCCCCTTGCCAGCGCAAATCCAGCTGATGTGCCGCTTCATCACCGCGCACGGTTAAATCAAGGTTATCTAAGCGCACTGTTTGATAGCGCCCGCCCAATATCGACACCGTCAGATCGCCGCCTAAGCGGTCTTTTACGGCCAGATCTCCGTCTACCGTTAGCTGATTAATGCGCACATCCTGCCAACGCAATTGCTTAGCATGAAGCGACAACTTTGCGGTTGGCTGTGCAAACGGCCCGCTCAGTTTTGCATCGCCGCGGATCACACCAGTGAACATCGGCAAGGATTGCGATAAGTCAGCAATATCGACCGACAGTCCCATTTGCCACTCATCACGCACTTGCCCTTGTGCCGTGACGTGATTGGGACCATGCGACAGCGTCAGTCCCGGCGTCGACACGCTCGGCTGGCCATAGCCATCACGATCGTGCGCGTTAAGCGCGCCCGCGACCGCTAGCGGCAGTTTTTGTAACTCCCCATGCACCACCAACGTAGGCACCGACACATCCCACCCGCCTTGGGCGGTTAAGCGGCCACGATGGCTGATTGCACCGGTTAAATCTCCCGTGACCTCTGGCCATTGCTGCTGAGGTTGGATGTTGGCAAACCCTAACTCAGCTTGCCAAAAAGGCTCGCTGGACCAATCCACGCTGGCACGACCAGCCACCTTTCCACCCAGTGTATTGGCCTCCAGCTGCGAGAGAGTCAGCGCCGTTAGACTGCCTTGGCCGGTTAAATTAAGCTGGGTGGTCGGAACCTCAGGGCCCTCAACGCCGGTTTGTAAACCGAGCTGATAGTCAGACAAATCCCCATCGGCGTGAAATTGTAGCTCGCGTAATACCGCGATCGCTTCCCCCGTCAGCGGCCACGCCAAGGCTTTGCTCTCCAACTGCACCGCAAAAGGTAAGTTTGCCGCCAGCAGGTTTGCCTCTCCTTCCAGCGTCGCCGTCACCGGTCCGCGCGCGGTCGCGTTTAGCTCAAGCGCGGCCAGGCTTCCAGAGGCCGACAGTGATAAAGCTTGGCCTTGAAGAGGGGAAAGATTACTGGTCAACTGGGTTTGTAAAGTCAGTGGGTACTCACCTTCAAGTGTAATATCACCTGCAAGGCTCGCCGTGCCTTGGGGGACGGTCACTGAGAAGCTATCAATGGTTACCGCACTGCCTCGAACGCTACCCGCCAAAGATAACGCTGAGAGGGTTTGTACTGTGCCCGCTTCAATCCGCGTATCTTGCAGGCGAAGCTGCTCCACCTCGATAGCCAGCGGCAGCGCCACCGTGGGTAATTCCAGTCCCGGATAATGCCATGGCAGGCTTGCCACCGTGCTATCCGGTTTACCGACCGCTTGGTCGGTATTTTCTTGGGGCTCACTCGGCAGACTCACCACTAGCTGCTGCCAATCGGTCGGCGATAAAGTTAAGGTGCCGCCAACAAAATGCACGCCACCTTGCAATTGATGCCAACTCACCGACTGTCCAGCGACCTGAATCGCCACATCCTCAAAGGCAAAGGCATTGATGTAAATAGGCAGCAGCGCTTGGATAGCCGACGTGGATACGTCTTGCGAGGATGTATCCTCCTCACTCGCGGGCAAATCAATATCGAGCGTCACCCCCTCGACGGCCAATTGATCAATACAAAGCGCAGGCGTCAGTAAGCACTTACCTTGGATGACAAGCCTTAGCTGTTCGGCATTCAGTCGCAGCTGCTCATCATCATAGCGCACCCCTTGCAGCACAAAGCCGGTGAGTAGACTGCCGTCGGCCTCATCGACTGATAACGCAGGTAGCGCTTTCTGCGCACCCCAAATCCCGACCTGTAAGCCCACAGGTGTAAAAAGTGCGGCCGCTACCAGCCCCACCAAAGAAAAAATACTGATTAACGCAATAAACGTTAGCCTGACTAACCAACGACTCATAACTCAGGCCCTAGCGTAAGGTGTATACGAAAATCATCATCGTCATTATCAAAACCACGCGCGACATCAAGACGAATCGGGCCTACCGGCGATGACCAGCGAATACCGGTACCAGCCGCACGCTTCCACGATAGGTTGTGCGTCCACGCGTCACCACCATCAGCAAATAGCGCCCACCACCAGTTGCCACCTAGACGATACTGGTACTCCAACGTACCGGTTAACATGTAGCGGGCGCCACTGAGCTGACCGCTATCATCGACAGGCGAAACGGTCTCGTAGCCATAACCGCGAATACTGTTATCACCCCCGGCGAAAAAGCGTAACGATGGCGGCGCTTCACTGAACTCTTCAGAAATCAGGGCACCACCATCAACACGTAATAAGCCGCGATGGTTTTTATTGAGGCTACGAATCCACGCACTCCGCCCTTGTAAGCGCACCAAACTAATATCGGACAGCCAAACCGGATCGGCCGCTTCCAATGTAATGGATTGTTTGTCTCCCCAATGCGGCATTAATCCACCGCGAGCGCGGGTGCGGGTAAAATTGATCCCAGGCAACACCACGCTGACGCTATCTTCATCTTGCCCTTGGGTGTAGTCCTCATAAAGCCAGCGTAACGAGACACTGCGTTGCCAGCCGGTATCATAGAGCCAATGTCTGGAAATCGAGGTCGATACCTCGAGGCTGGAGGTATCGCGTTGTTCGGTATTTTGTAACCCTAACTGCACTTGATAATACTCGCGGGAAACATCCTCCAAGGGGACCTTGTAGGTAGAGGTCAACGTCTGCTCGGGCTCAGAAATCGCCAATGATGTGGTGATACTGTGACCGCGTGAGTTATACCAAGGTTTGCGCCAATTAAACTTGAGCCGCGGGCCAATGTCGGTGGAATACCCGACCCCAGTTTCAAACTTGTTGCGTGCTTCGGGGGTCAGTGTCACCTTGATCGGCACTTCCGTGTCTTCGGCTTCTTCCATGTCTGCTTGGACTAACGCACTGGAAAACCACCCGGTGTTGGCAAGCGCTTGGTTAAACTCACCCAATGCCGAGACCTGATACGGATCGCCCGGTGAAAAGCCACGTAAGGTATCAAGACGCTGCAACTGAATTTGTGAGCCTTGGTAACGAATCGCGCCAAAGTGGTAACGCTTGCCACTGGCAAAGTGCAAACGAATAAACGCTTGTTGGCGGGTGGGAGAGACTTCGAGACGTGTTTGCGTAAAACGACCGTCAAAGTATCCCTTTTTCACCGCCAAGCTTTGGATTTGGCTTTTCAGGGACTCATAGTCTCCGTGGTTAAGAATCGCGCCCGGCTGCGGCCCGTCAGCCTTGAGAGCATGAAAATCGTCATCCATGCCCGCTTCACCGCTAAACACCACATCCACTTGTGCCAAACGAACGGGTTTGCCCGGATCAACCTTGACCTCCAGCGTAGCGTCTCCGTCCATTCGCATAGTGATCTTAGGCTGATAAAACCCCACCGCTTGCAGTGCTTTACGCACATCCTGCTCAACACGGGCAATAAACCGGTAGGAACCGTCCCGCTCTTCTGGAGCAATCGCGGCTAAATAGGTCTCAACGTTGTCTTGTGCAATACCATCGAGTCCTTCAATATCAATGTCGACTTCCGCATGGGCGATGCTAGACATCACGCTGATAGCGATCGCGAATAGGGGGAATAGCCGTATATTCATGCAGTGAGATCCAATACTCGGGTGTCGCCCGGCTAAATTGATGATATCTTGCCATATTACGTGTTGAGCGGGGCAGGATGCCAGCATCATGTTGATGACAAGGTGCGGAATCCATGCCTGTATGCCAACCCACTGACGCGCACAGCAGTCCGCTTTGCGCTTTTACACCACAGCAGTCAAAGGATGCCTATGTCGATGCAATCTTCCTTTACCCAACCCGAGAATGCGATAGCCGATCGCACCGACCCGATTGTTCCAGCCGAACCGCACGCGGTATTTAATCAGCCTATCACGGCCACCCCCGCGGCAGGTCAAAAACAGGTTATTTTTGGCATGGGCTGTTTTTGGGGTGCCGAACGCAAATGGTGGCAACAGCAGGGTGTCGTGATGACCTCGGTCGGATACAGTGGCGGCGTCACTCAACATCCGCGTTATCAAGACGTGTGCACGGGACAAACCGGTCATGCCGAAGTGGTCAATGTGATTTTCGACCCGTCCGTGGTGAGTTTAGACACCCTACTGGCGGTATTCTGGGAAAACCACGATCCGACCCAAGGTATGCGTCAAGGCAATGACATTGGCCCGCAATATCGTTCCGCGATTTACTATTGTGATCCGGCGGACCAAGCCAGCGTCGAGGCAAGTCTGGCAACCTATCAAGCGGCATTGAGAGAGGCCGGCAAGCCAGATGCTGTCACCACTGAGATCGCACCGGCTGGCGCTTACTACTTCGCAGAAACTGACCACCAGCAGTACCTACACAAAAACCCGCAAGGCTACTGCGGCTTAGGTGGCACAGGTGTGTGTTTCCCACCACAATAAGCCTTTGGCAATTAACCATTGCTAAATGGCTAGGCATAAAAAAACACGTCCGTTTGGACGTGTTTTTCAGTGTGGCGATGTTTATGCGGTAATGGCCATGGCTTTAATTTCTTTATTCACCTCAGTCATCACCGACAGTGCACGTCTATCACTATGCCCGGGCGGCAGTAAACGTCCACCATCAAACTCAAACGCGCCTACACCTTCAATATAGAGTCGGCCCTTAAAAAATCGTTTCACATACCGCGCAATCTGGGTTGGCCGATATTGACGAAAGATTCTAAGCATAAGGATCCCTTTCTTGTTCTCAAAGTCTGTCTAAGCAGACCGAAACGGCAATTCATTTCTTTCACAGTCACGATGACCGTATGATATTGCCACCTTGGAGCGCCGAATATTATCTGGCAATCTCCGCGTATAAAGCTAAGCAAGCAAAGTGCCACCTCAATAAGATGGCAATCACAGAATTAGAGCCTACTTGTGCACAGAAGTTCCCGCTTTAGATAAATACGTTTTGCAGCACACGTTCGATCGACGCAAAAAAGTCCGATCTTGCGCACGGATTAACCTTTGCCACTTGGCACAACTCACCGTCTGGCGTAACCATAGATAACTTGGCACCTGATGCCAAATAATGACCACAGACATGGATGATAAAGAATGAAAAAGACCACCCTACTTGCTCTCACCTTTGCGCTATTCACAGGCACCAGTTGGGCGCATACGATCCAAAATGGTGCACCTTTACCTTCAGCCAAAGTCGCCGAGCACGGCGAGCTGACCTTGAATGGCGACGATATTGTTTATCAAGCTTGGCAAACCGAACAACTGCCGGGCAAAGTACGCGTGATCCAAGCCATCGCCGGACGCAGCAGCGCCAAAGAAATGAATGCCCCCTTGATGGAAGCCATCACAGCCGCAGACTTTGACGACTCTCGTTACCAAACCACCACCATCATTAATCAAGATGATGCGATTTGGGGCACCGGCGGTTTTGTTAAATCGTCGGCAGAAGACAGTAAGCGGGATTTTAGTTGGTCCTCAATTGTGCTCGACGAAAACGGCAGTGTTGCCGAAGCGTGGCGCCTAAAAGAAGAAAGCTCACTGATCGCGGTACTAGACGACCAAGGCACGGTGCGTTTTGTCAAAGAAGGCAAATTAAGTCCCGACGAGGTGAACCAAGTGATTAGCTTAGTGACTCAACTGGTCAACCAATAGTGCCATGCGCGGGCAAGGCCCGCGTTTTTTCAACACTTGGCGTCGATGGTGATAATTGTTATGTTATTACATTACTCTTAGAGGTGTGGATGCCTGCATGACTCGGCCATTGATCGTCCATCTGCTGTTGATCGTCGTACTCAGCCAATCTGGGCTGTGGGCGCATCATCACCTCGATACCTTCACGCCCACACATCACAGCGAACATTGCAGCCTCTGTCATTTGACGCCTCCCGCACTTATCGCGTATGCGGCCTCACCACCGGCCCCCACTTATGTGGTCAACGAGATTGTTGCGCTCTCAAAGCCAGCTCAGGCTTACCACATCGCCATTGCCTTTTCGGCACGCGACCCACCTAGTCGGATAAATACCGCAATGATTTAACCCATTTATTCACTAGGAGAACCCAATGAAAACGCGTTTTTTACCCAATGTTATCGCCATGGCCATCGCAACCGCGTCCACAGCCACACTTGCTGACGAAGCCAACTATCAGTCGTTCGATGCCCATGTGCACGGTGAAGTCACCGCAAGCCTTGCCCAAGACGGTGAGCGTGTGCTGATTGAACTGACCGCCCCCGGCCATGATGTGGTTGGTTTTGAGCACCACCCTAAAAACGCCAAGGATCAGCAAACGCTCGAAGATGCTTATACACTGCTGCGCGATGGCGGGAAACGCTTCCAGCTTGCTGAAGCGGCGAATTGCCAGCTGGTCGACGTCAAGGTAACGAGCAGCTTTGAAGACCATGACCATGACCACAAGCATGAGCATGAGCATGAGCATGAGCATGAGCACAATAGCATTCACGGTGAAGATGGCGAGGATGGCCACGCAGGCCGTGACGGTCGCGATGGCCGAGACGGCAAAGATGCTCATCATGAGGATCATGGTGACCATCATGATCACGACAAGCATGAGCACAATAGCATTCACGGTGAAGATGGCGAAGATGGTCACGCAGGCCGTGACGGTCGCGATGGCCGAGACGGCAAAGATGCTCATCATGATCACAGCCACCATGCGCATGAGGGCCATCATGATCACGACAAGCATGGTGATCACCATGACGATCATCATGGGCATGATCACGGTAACCACAACACCTTATCAGCGAACTACCAATTCGTTTGCCAAAACCCGCAAGCCTTCACCGAATTGCAAACTGATTGGTTTAGCCTATTCCCCAACACAGAAACCATGAAAATTCAGGCCTTTACTGATGACAAGGTCTGGGTTGAAACCTTGAATCGTGCCAAGTCGCACATCCAGTGGTAGTGAACAAGGAGGCGGGGCGCATCTAGCGCCCCTGTCAGGCATGATAACCATCGAACAACTACGTTTTACTTGGCCAGCTCAGCCGCAACCGATCTTAGATATCGATAGCTTTGCGGTCGGTGAGGGCGAGCATGTATTTTTAAAAGGCCCCAGTGGCAGCGGGAAATCCACCCTGCTGAGCCTGATTGCAGGCATTCATACCCCACAATCGGGAACACTGACGGTCAATCATCAAGCGCTAACCGCACTGAATGATCGCCAACGGGATCAGTTCCGTGCTAACCATATTGGTTATATTTTTCAGCAATTTAATCTGCTGCCCTATTTATCGGTGATTGATAATGTCACCGTCCCGCTGCGCTTTTCTCACACGCGGCGTCAGGCTCTCAGCCAACCAGCACACCAAGAGGCGGCCAATTTACTCGATAAGCTTGGTCTTCCCGTGCACTGTTACCATCAGCCAGTGACTGCGCTAAGTATCGGCCAGCAACAGCGGGTCGCAGCGGCACGGGCATTAATTGGTGCGCCAGCATTAATTATCGCTGACGAGCCCACTTCTGCGCTTGATGCGGACACCCGCAATACCTTTATTCAATTGCTTCAAGACCGATGCCGAGAGGCCAATAGCAGCTTATTGTTTGTCAGCCATGACAGCCAATTAGCGCCCTTGTTTGACCGCGATGTCTCGCTTCTCGCGCTTAATCGCGCCATACATCGCGAGGAGGCCAACCAATGATTTCACTATTAGGATTGGCAGGACAAAGCCTCAAGAATCGCCGCGCCACCGCCCTGCTTTCTTTGCTGACTGTCACCATCGCCGTAGTGCTCTTGCTCGGGGTGGAGAAGGTGCGCACTCAAGCTAAAGCCAGCTTTGCCAACACCATCTCCAACACCGATTTAATTGTCGGTGCCCGCTCCGGTCCCATTAATTTACTGCTCTATTCCGTGTTTCGTATTGGTAACGCCACCAACAATATCGGCTGGGACAGTTACCAGCGCCTTCGTGAGCATCCGGATGTGAGTTGGACCATCCCCATTTCACTGGGGGACTCTCACCGCGGCTTTCGCGTGGTCGGCACCACCAATGATTACTTCGACCATTATCAATATGGTCAAAAACAACCACTGGCCTTTCGCCAAGGCGGCCCATTTTCCGGCTTATTTGATACCGTGATTGGCGCCCAAGTGGCAAGAGAGCTGGGATACAAGATGGGCGATAGTCTGGTCATTGCCCATGGGCTGGCCGACAAAGGCTTTAATCAGCATGACAACTTGCCCTTTACGGTCACTGGGATCTTGGCGCCCACTGGCACCCCCGTCGACCGTAGCGTACATGTGTCGCTCGAAGCCATCGAAGCGATTCATGTCGGCTGGGAAAGTGGCGCACGACTCGGCCAAGGCCTCACCCAAGCGCAAGCGCAACAACGCGAGCTACAACCAGAACAACTGACCGCGGTGATGGTGGGACTAAACAGCAAAATCAAAACCTTTGCCGTCCAGCGCTGGGTTAATACTTATCCACGCGAACCATTAACCGCCATTATGCCCGGTATTGCCTTGCACGAGCTGTGGGGCATGATGCGAGTTGGCGAACAAGCCCTGTTGGTGATCTCAGGCTTTGTGGCCGTCGCCGGGCTGTTGGGTATGCTCTCAAGCCTGCTCACTAGCTTGAACGAGCGTCGACGCGAAATGGCAATCTTACGTGCGATGGGCGCGCGTCCTTTGCATATTATTTTGCTATTGGTCAGTGAGGCGGTCGCGATCACTCTTGCAGGGATCGTCTCTGGCGTGTTCCTGCTTTATGGTGGATTCGCTCTAGCACAGCCCTATATTCTCAGTGAATTTGGCTTATTCTTACCGCTCGACTGGCCGTCCTCTTATGAGCTTTCATTGATGGCCGGAGTGTTAGTCGCTGGCTTTATCGTGGGATTAATTCCGGCTTGGCGCGCCTACCGACAGGCGCTCGCCGATGGAATGACAATTAAGGTATAACAGATGAAAAAACGAATAATGCTCGGGCTTATTGCCTTACTGAGCGGTGTTTTGAGCTCGCCTACGTGGGCGAGCAATGAGCCACTCACGCTGGATTGGATTGATTTGGTGCCTGAGCACGAACGTGCTCAATTCGATAGTCGGGGCATGCCAGAAATTACTCACGATGGTGAAAACCCACAAAGCTTGGTTGGCTCAGTTCGCCCTGAGCTCAACAACAGCCAAGTCAAAATTCCCGGCTTTGTGATCCCTCTAGAAGGCGACGACAAAGTGGTAACGGAATTCCTACTGGTGCCCTTTCTTGGCGCCTGTATTCATGTTCCACCCCCGCCCCCCAATCAGATAATTTATGTAAAGTTTGCTGGCGGTGCGCCGATTCAACAGTTATGGGATGTGGTTTATGTCGAAGGCACGCTGAAAACCGAACATGTCAGCCATGACTTAGCAGAAGTGGGTTATGTGCTACAAGGTACACAATTAACTGACTACGACGACGGATAAATCCCTATCAATCAGTGAGCCCGATCGGCGCACACGATATTGTCAGGCAATATAATGAGACAAGATCGCCAGTGCGCCTATGTACACGGCAATCAACAGCAGATTGATGGGGTTGAGTTTTTGCTTACGCACACGCATCCCTACACTTGATTGTTAACGCTCATAATGTTAACAAATTTAATCTTTAATTAACATATTTGCCAGCATTAAATTTTGCTGACAATCAGTGTGAGACGCGCATGGCAGAGCAAGACAAACCTGTGGTCATCGATGCCCATCCCGATAAACGGCAGCATCAGGAACATAGTTATAAAGAAGACGCTGACCTACGTGGCAGTAAAGGGCGGCTAAAAGCGATTGCCAGTGAGTATCACGTCGATGCGCGTCTGCAAGAGGTCGAGCAGGAAGATCTCGCCCATCGCAGTGCCAATCGCCAACGTCATGTGATGCAAAAGCAGCAGGCCAATCTCGAAGCCATCATTGCTCTGACCTACGACCAGTGTCACAGCGAAACCGCCCATACCCCCGATCCTGACTGGTTAGTTCGCTTTTTCGATTTGGCCCGCAATATTCACGGCCATGCGATGCAGCAGCTGTGGGCGAAAATTCTCAAACAAGAAATGCAACGACCCGGCAGCACCTCGATTAAAGCCCTGACCATTCTCGAAACCATGACGCAACGTGAAGCGCAAGCACTGCAACGCGCTTGTGCATTGTCCAGCACCTTTGGGCAAGACAGCACCAAAAAGCTGGTGACCGGTTTTCGCCGCCGCCAAGGCTTGGTGCAACTGCTGCGCCCAGAGCCGCCCCATAAGCTCTCGCTGGGTCACTATCAACTGTCTTACACCGACTTAATGCTGTTGATGGACTTGGGGCTAATCCTGCGCACTGAGCTCGAATCCGGCGTGATTGAAATGCAACCGGCCATGCCGTTTAAACTGCAAGACACCCAATACATGCTTACTCCGCTCCACAAAGGGATGCGTCTTTATTACTACCGCTTTAGCCCCACCGGCCATGAGCTAGCAAAACTGGTCGGTAAACGCGTGCATCCCGATTATCACCACGCCATTTGTGAGTTGCTCGCCGAAGGCTTTGAGATGCACAGCGATGTGGGTGATACAGTCAACACCCACGCTTAATCCGACGAGCGCAACACTCCGCGCTCACGCAGTACGCGAAGACAGGTCGCCACATGTTCGGCGACGCTGTGATCACCGGTCAAATGGACCGCCGGTTTTTGCGGTGGCTCATAGTCTGACGATATGCCAGTAAAAGCAGGGATCTCGCCGGCACGCGCTTTTTTGTACAGCCCTTTGGGGTCGCGCTGCTCACACACTGCCAGCGGCGTATCAACAAAGACTTCGATAAATTGCCCCTCTGGCAAACGCTCGCGCACCATCTCTCTCTCCGCGCGAAACGGTGAGATAAAGGCACTCAAGACAATCAGGCCAGCATCGGTCATCAACTTGGCCACTTCACCAATCCGGCGAATATTTTCGCGCCTGTCTTGATCGGAAAACCCCAGATCGCGACATAAGCCATGACGAATATTATCGCCATCCAGCAAATAGGTATGGTGCCCTTCGGCCACCAAGGCCGCCTCTAGCGCGCCAGCGATGGTCGATTTGCCCGAGCCAGACAAGCCGGTAAACCAAAGCACCACGGGTTGCTGCTGTTTTTGTTCACTGCGCTGGGCTTGGTCAACATGATGCTGATGCCAAACCACATTGGGATCGGTTGGCGCAGATACAGTGTCAGTCATGAAAGTCTCCGCTATTTCGTTGGCCACGCCATAATCAAGGGGCGACCGCCGTTAAAGGAAAAATAATCGGTAACAGGGTGAGCACTACTGCGGAATACACCACAGATAATGGCAGTCCCAGACGCAAATAATCACGTAGCTGGTAATTACCCACGCTGTATACCAATAAATTGGTTTGATACCCATAAGGGGAAATAAAACTGGCACTGGCGCCAAACAGCACCGCCATCACAAAGGGCATAGGATCCACTCCATACCCTAGCGCCAAGCTATAGCCCAGCGGGAAAGCCAGCGCCGCTGCGGCATTGTTGGTGATAAGCTCGGTTAGCAACAAAGTCAGCAAGTACACGGCCACCAGCGCGCCTATCGCGCCCCCTGCGCTAAAGGTCGCCATAAACCAATCACTAAAGCGTGCTGAAAGCCCTGACGCCAACATCAGTTGTGCCAATGTCAGCGCCGCGCCGACAATCACCACCACTTCAACCGGAAAGCGGCGTTGCAAATCGTGCAAGGAGATAATGCCGCTGACCAGCAACACCACCAAATAAGCGGCTAAGCCATTAAGCAGCGGCATTGGAGTGAGCAAGGCCGCGCCAATCACCGCGACAAATCCCGCCAGTACCGCAGCGCTTTTCCGCTCGGAAAGACGGGTACTGGCTTCCAAACCATTAAAGAGCACGAATTCGCGCCGTAACGCTTGGCTGTCTTGGCGAAAGGTTTTGCCCGGCACCAACACCAACGTATCGCCGGCATGCAAAGGAATATTGCCCAGTCCCCCGTCGAGTTTTTCATGGCCACGGCGAATGGCGACCACCACGGCATCAAAGGTCTCGCGAAAACGGGCGGCTTTGAGGGTTTTGCCACAAATACTGGCGCTGTGGCTCACCACCACCTCAATCAAATTTTGCCCATCAATGTGATGCTGGCCGAACAAGGTCAGGCCCGGGATCTCTTGTAACGTCGCGACACTTTCCACATCGCCAGCAAACTGCAACTTGTCACCTGCCAATAACGGCGTATCCGGACACACAGGCGCAATGACGCCGTCTTGACGATGAATTTCGGCCAAGTACAAACGGCGTAGTGCCCGCAAGCCATTGTCTGCCACACTGCGACCGCATAAGGGTGAGTCAGCAGCCAACCGTGCTTCAAGCACATACGGCAAGCTCTCTTCTTGTTCACCATCATGGCGTGGCAACCGATAGCTAAACGGAATTAATACCAATAGCCCTGCCACCAATGCAGCAGCACCAATGACCGTTGGGGTGAAAAAGCCCAAACTGGGTAAACCCGCCCGCTCAACAAAGCTGTTCACAATAAGATTGGTGGACGTGCCAATCAGCGTTAGGGTGCCGCCGAGAATGGCGCTATATGACAATGGGATCAAAAGCTGCGAGGGTGAGTGACGTCGGTTGCGCTTGATCGCGCCAATCATCGACACCACCACGGCGGTGTTATTGACCAGCGCCGATAGCAGCGCGCTCGATATACCTAATTTGGCAATCACGGTGGGGAGTGTGCCGTGCGACGCCTGCTGCGCAACCCAACTGGTTAAATGGGTTTTCTCTAACGCACAAGAAACCAAAATCAGCAATACCAAGGTCAGCAGTGATGGCGCGGTAAAGTTCGCCGTCAGCGCTTCAACCGAGGTGAGCCCAGTTTGGAAGGCCACAAACGCGGCCCCCGCAAACAAGAGTACAGGCTTTATGCGGGTGAGCACCAAGCCGGCGACAATTGCCACCAGCAAGGTGAGTACCGTGGTTTCTTGCCAACTCATCGTTTACCCCAGTTGGCGTAGATCCCGCGCTTGCCAATGCGGAAAGTGCTTGCGGATCAACTGGTTTAACTCAAGCTCAAACGCTGAGAACGACGAGGTGATTTGTGGCTGCGCCTCAGTCACATGGCGGATCATGCCCGCGCCGACCGTCACATTGGTGAGGCGATCAATCAGGATAAAGCCACCGGTATTCGGGCTATCGTGATAGGTATCCAGCGGCACCGCTTCGCTCAGGGTCAAGGTGCAACGGCCAATGCCATTGAGCGGCAAGGTGTCCGCGTCATGGGTGTTAAGCGTATTCACATCCACCCCATACGACAGCGCCTCAACCTGCGCCGAGGTTTTCTTGCTGGCCAACTTAATGTCGTATTCGCGCCCCGGTGCCAGTGGGGTTTGTGTCATCCACACCACGTCGGCGTCAAATCCTTGCCCCACCGCGACGTCATCGTCCGCACGCACCAGGAGATCGCCACGCGAGATATCAATTTCTCTATCTAAAGTGAGAGTGACCGCTTGACCGCTAAAGGCAAATTCACGATCACCGTCAAAGGTGACGATGCGCGCGACCTTCGCGGTAAGCCCAGAAGGGAGTACCTTAATCTCATCGCCCACATGTAACTCGCCGCTGGCAAGAGTACCGGCGTAACCGCGAAAGTTCAGATCCGGTCGATTCACATACTGCACCGGAAAACGGAACGCGCCTGTTCCGCGCGATTTTTCAATGTCGATGGCTTCTAGCTGGCTGAGTAGCGGCTCGCCTTGATACCACGCCATCGCGTCACTGGCATTGACTACGTTGTCGCCTTCCAGTGCCGACAAGGGCACCATAGACACTGACAAGCCGGGGTTGAGCTGATCGGCAAACGCCAAATATTGTTCTTGGATTTCATCAAACCGAGCTTGGCTATATTCCACCAAATCCATCTTGTTCACCGCTACCACAAAATGCTGAATACCCAGCAAGTTAGCGATGTATGAATGGCGACGGGTCTGATCCAAGATGCCGTGACGCGCGTCGATTAAGATCACCGCCACATCACAGGTCGACGCACCGGTGGCCATATTACGGGTGTACTGCTCATGGCCGGGGGTATCGGCAATGATAAACTTGCGTTTGGAGGTGGAGAAATACCGGTACGCCACATCAATGGTGATCCCCTGCTCACGCTCGGCTTGTAGGCCGTCTACCAATAGCGCCAGATCGGGTTTCTCGCCCGTGGTACCGACACGCTGGCTATCGGCATGGACAGCAGCCAGTTGATCTTCATAGATCTGCTGCGAGTCGTGCAGCAAGCGGCCAATCAAAGTCGATTTACCGTCATCGACCGAGCCACAGGTCAAAAAGCGCAATAAACTTTTGTGTTGATGCTGTTGCAGATAACCCTCAATACCCAGATCGGCCACCTGTTGTTGAATTGCTGGATTCATGACTACTCCTTAGAAATAACCCTGACGCTTTTTGCGCTCCATGGATCCGGACTGATCGTGGTCGATCGCCCGCCCTTGGCGTTCACTTGAGGTAGCGACCAACATCTCTTCGATGATCTCTGGCAAGGTGGTCGCGGTAGATTCAATCGCCCCGGTGAGCGGGTAACAGCCTAGGGTGCGAAAACGCACCGATTTATGGGTCACGGTTTCGTCGGGCCCAATCGGCATCCGCGCATCATCCACCATGTACAAGGTGCCATCACGATCTACCACTGGGCGCTCGGCCGCTAAATAAAGCGGAACAATGTCGATATTTTCCAGATAGATGTATTGCCAGATATCAAGCTCAGTCCAGTTAGAGAGCGGAAAGACGCGAATACTCTCGCCCGGGTTAACTTGACCGTTATAGTTGCGCCACAGCTCTGGCCGTTGGTTTTTGGGATCCCAGCGATGGTTCTTATCACGGAACGAATAGACACGCTCTTTGGCGCGGGATTTTTCTTCATCCCGACGCGCGCCGCCAAACGCCGCATCAAACTTGTGCTGATCCAGCGCCTGCTTCAGCGCTTGGGTTTTCATGATATCGGTGTGCTTGTCGGAGCCGTGATCAAAAGGATTGATCCCCTGAGCCATCCCTTCTGGGTTTTTGTGCACAATCAGATCCAGCCCGAGCTCCTTGGCAGTACGATCGCGAAAGGCAATCATGTCGCGAAACTTCCAGTCGGTATCGACATGCAGCAGCGGAAACGGGATCTTTCCAGGGTAAAAAGCTTTGCGCGCCAAATGCAGCATCACTGACGAGTCTTTGCCAATCGAATACAGCATCACGGGGTTATCAAACTCCGCCGCGACTTCCCGCAGTATATGAATGCTCTCGGCTTCTAACTGCTGGAGGTGAGTGAGTGTTTTTGCATCCATCCTAACTATCCTTTAAGCGAAGTTAACCACAGCGGTGGGGGCTTGCGTGGGGTCGGCATCGCTTACCGCGCGCCCCTCGCCAAACCATGTCAGCTGACCGGCGAGTGCCGCCACTTCGCCCACCACAATAAGCGCGGGCGACGCAGCTTGTTCCGCCAGAGACGGTAAGTTGTTGAGTTGACCGGTAAAGACTTTCTGCTCCGGACGCGTGCCGTTTTCAATCACCGCCACAGGGGTGTCCGGCGATCGGCCGTGAGCCATCAGTTGGCTTTGAATATGGGCAGATTTCATCAATCCCATATAAATCACCAAGGTCTGACGCGGGCGTGCTAACGTCGCCCACTCCAAGGTGTCTTGTTCTTTTTTCAAATGACCGGTAATAAACAGTGCGGTCTGGGCATGATCACGATGGGTGAGCGGAATACCGGCATAGGCCGTCGCCCCCGCCGCCGCAGTGATCCCGGGCACCACTTGAAACGAGACACCGGCGTTGGCAAGGGTTTGTAATTCCTCACCACCACGGCCAAACATGAAAGGATCGCCCCCTTTTAAGCGCACCACCCGTTTTCCGGCTTGAGCATGCTCGACCAACAGACGATTGATGTCGTCTTGGCTCACACTGTGGTAGCTCGCCCGTTTGCCCACACAAATCAGCTCCGCATCTCGGCGGCACAGCTCCATAATCGGTTCAGCCACCAAGTAGTCGTAAAGCACTACATCCGCTTGCTGCATTAACTGCAACGCGCGCAAGGTCAATAACCCAGGATCCCCCGGCCCGGCACCAATCAACGCCACTTCGCCTTGGGTGGTGATTTGTCCACTAAGCTGCTCCAGCGCTTGCTCGGCTTGCTGGTGTTTGCCTGCCGCGACTAAATCGGCAAACCGCCCACTAAAAGCGGCCTCCCAGAATTTGCGCCGGCCCGTTAAGGTCGGAATACGCGTTTTCAGTTTGTCGCGAAACGCACCCGCCATTGCCGCCATTTTGCCAATATGTTGCGGCACTAGAGTTTCAATTTTTTCACGTAACATCCGCGCCAATACCGGCGCTTTGCCGCCCGATGAGATGGCAATAATGATGGGAGAGCGATCAACCAAAGAAGGGACAATAAAGCTGCATTTAGGGGTATCATCAACGACATTGACTAAGATATTACGGCTATCAGCGGCAGTGGAGACCAGCTCATTGACGAGGGCGTTGTCAGTCGCCGCAATCGCCAGCATCTTTCCGTCCAGATGATCGGGACGAAACGCCTCACGCAATACCGTCAGCTTTCCTTGCGCTTGCGCCTCCGCAATTTCACGGTCGACGTCAGGGGCAACGACAGTGACGGCCGCGCCCACCTTGAGCAACATGCGCGTTTTGCGCCATGCGACTTCGCCGCCACCTACCACGAGGCAAGGACGCTGTTTAAGCTGAGCAAAGAGGGGGAGATAATCCATGATCGCGCATTCCCTTGATGACAATGCAGCCACTATATCGCCCAGCAACTATTACCTGAAATTCTATAAATTCATTTTTTATTCTTTTTTGTGATTAAGAGTCGCGTACTTGTCCGCTGAAAACCCTGACGTTCATCTACCACGCAATGATGACGGTCCCAAAATGCCGCTTTCCTCAACACTCAACTCCGACAAAATGACAGAAGCCGATCAAGACCACAGCTTTTGTCATAATGTAAGTTGCATAATGGCGCCGCTTGATACCTGACGCACACTTTTTTACTGGAGACTTTGTTATGCGTTTGATGCCTTCTGCGGTCACTACAGCGGTAGTTGCCGGCCTGCTTGCTGCCTCTGGCAGTGCCTTTGCCGACACCGTTAACCTACGTGTGATTGAAACTACCGACATTCACACCAACGTGATGGACTACGACTACTACAAAAACAAGCCCTCGCAAAAAATCGGCTTGGTCCGCGCCGCCACTGTGGTGAAACAAGCACGTGATGAGGCACAAAATGCCCTTTTGGTCGATAATGGCGACCTGTTGCAAGGCAGCCCAATGGGCGATTACATGGCCAGCAAAGGTATCAAACCCGGTGAAGTGCATCCGGTATATAAAGCGATGAACTTGCTCGATTATGAAGTGGGCAACATTGGCAACCATGAGTTCAACTACGGCTTAGCGTTCTTAAAAGAGTCGATTAACGACGCCAACTTCCCGTATATCAACGCCAACGTGTTTGATGCAGAGACTGGCGAGCACTACTTTGACCCGTATTTAATTAAAGAATACCAACTCAAAGATGAAGACGGTGACAGCCATACCATCAAAGTCGGTTACATCGGCTTTGTCCCGCCGCAGATCATGACTTGGGATAAAGCGAACCTTGAAGGCAAAGTGATAGCCAAAGACATTAAACAAACTGCTGAAAAACTCGTTCCAGAGATGAAAGCCAAGGGTGCCGATGTGGTGGTAGCCATTCCACACTCTGGCGTCTCTCAAGCACCGTATAAAGCGATGGCTGAAGACTCTGTCTATTACCTCTCAGAAGTCGATGGTATTGACGCGATTGCCTTTGGTCACTCACACGCGGTATTCCCAAGCGATGATTTTGCCAATATTCCCGGTGCCGATATTGAAAAGGGCACCATCAATGGCGTGGCCAGTGTGATGGCCGGTCGCTGGGGCAGCCATGTTGGCGTGATAGATTTGAAGCTCGAGCAAGTCGATGGCCAGTGGCAAGTGGTGGATAGTGAAGCGCATGCTCGCCCTATCTTTGACCGGGCCAGCGGCAAAGCGTTGGTCGATGCCGATAAAGCCCTACTCAAAGCCGTTGAAAAAGATCACAATGCTACTCGTGAGTTCGTTAATCAGCCAATTGGCCAAGCCAATGATGTAATGTACTCCTATTTGGCATTGCTCCAAGATGACCCCACCGTACAGATTGTTAACTTGGCACAGCAAGACTATGTCGAGCGTATGATCCAAGGCGATCCCGACTTAGCAGAGCTACCGGTACTGTCTGCTGCCGCGCCTTTTAAGGCCGGTGGTCGCAAAAACGATCCGAGCAACTTTACCGAAGTAGAAGCCGGCCAACTGACGTTCCGTAACGCCGCCGATCTTTACCTGTACCCAAATACCTTGGTCGCACTGAAAGTATCTGGCGCTGAGTTAACACAATGGCTGGAATGCAGCGCCGGTCAATTTAACCAAATCGACCCCAATGCGAAGCAGCCTCAGACGCTAGTGAACTGGGACGGATTCCGTACTTACAACTTTGATGTGATTGACGGGGTAGAGTATCAAATTGATATCACTCAACCCGCTCGTTACGACGGCGATTGTAATGAAGTGAATCCAGACGCATCACGCATCGTCAATCTTACTTATCAAGGCAAACCGGTTGACCCTGAGCAAACCTTCTTGGTCGCCACCAACAACTATCGCGCTTATGGCGCGAAGTTCCCGGGCACCGGCAGCGATCATATTGCCTTTGCCGCGCCGGATGAAAACCGCACAGTGGTCGCCAACTACATCAGCCGCGTAAGTGATGAAAAAGGCCAAGTCACGGTGAGTGCTGACAACAACTGGTCCATCGCCCCAATAAAAGGCGATGCCATCGTGCACTTTGAAACCTCACCCAGCGAGAAAGCCGCGCAATTTATTGAGCAAAAAGGCCGCTGGGCGATGACGAAAGCCGGTAAAGATGACGTTGGCTTCGCGGTCTATCGCGTCGATTTAAGCCAGCCTCGCCAATAAATAGCCTGCATAATAAATAGTCTTTGAATACCGCAGCTTGTCTGCGGTATTTTTTTTATCTTTAATCAGGAGGACGTCGTATGGAATGGCAACGGGCAACCTTTGACACATTGGATACTCGCACTTTATTCACACTGATGAAATTGCGTGTCGATGTGTTTGTGGTCGAGCAGGCGTGTGCTTACCCAGAGCTAGACACACATGATACCGCACCAGACACCGTGCATTTACTGGGCTGGCTGAATGGTGAGCTAGCCGCTTATGCCCGTATTCTCGCACCGGGCGCGAGTTACTCTGGAAGCAGTATTGGCCGCGTGATCATTGCTCCCGCACATCGCAGCGGACAATGGGGGCATCAGCTCATCCGCCAAGCCATTCAACTATGCCAACAGCAATGGCCCGAGCAAGACATCGAAATAGGCGCTCAAGCTCACCTACAACACTTTTACCAAAAGCATGGTTTTGTGGCCTTTTCCGAGCCCTATCTAGAAGATGGGATCCCTCATATTGATATGCGCCTTTCCACTCCATAAAAAAATCCCGCGACAGTGCGCGGGATTTTATGTCTAGGCAAATAACAAGCTTGTTGAGTTCAGCTGTTTCTTTGCGAGCGTCCGTGGCGTTATTTGGTCAAACGGAAACGCTGCATGGTACTTTGTAGTGAGTGCGCCAACTGGCTGAGCTCGCTACACGCTTGCGCGGTTTGATCCGCACCACCCGCCACTTCTTGTGACGAGTCATTGATGCGCTCAATATTGCGGCTTAGCTCATCGGCAACCGAGTCTTGCTCACCACAAGCACTCGCAATCTGCATGCCCATATCGGCAATGTTCTCAACCGATGTTTCGATGCCACGGATCAATTGCTGCGCTTGGCTACCTTGCTCCACACACTGCTCAATACTCTCACGGCTTTGAGTGGTGGCATCGCGCGCTTGGGTCGCGAATTGCTGGAGCTTCTCGATAATTTCAGTAATTTCACCCGTCGAGTCTTGGGTACGACCGGCCAGTGTACGAACTTCATCAGCTACCACCGCAAAGCCGCGGCCAGACTCACCGGCACGCGCCGCTTCGATCGCCGCATTCAGTGCCAACAGGTTAGTTTGCTCGGCGATATCACGAATAACATCCACCACAACGTTGATTTGCTTCGACTGCTGGTCCAACTCGTTGACTGTGTCACCCGTTTTACGCATGTCTTCTGCCACTTTGGTGATAGATCCCACCATGCTATCGACATCACGCCCACCGAGGCGTGCCTGCTCACTGGCTTCGTTAGCCGCGGTCGACGAGCTTTCGGTATTCTGCGCAACATCCGCGACAGTGGCTTTCATTTGCGCCATCGCAGTGGCAACTTGCGAAATCTCATGTTGCTRACTTTGCATGCCGCTTGAAGTTTGGCTAGATACCGCGCTGACTTCTTCGACCGCACTGCTTAGCTGGGTCACCGCGGCAATCACTTCTTCAATCAGCGTGCGCAGGCTATCTTGCATGGCGATGCTCGAATCTGCCAACTGCCCCATTTCATCGTTACCGATTTGGCTACGATCTAACTGGTAAGTCAGGTCGCCCTTGGCAATCGCAGAGGATTGTTCCATCACCAAACGGAGTGGATTAATAATCGCGCGGGTGAACACCACCGCAACCACAATCATAAAGGCGATTACTGCGAACAGTACGCCGATAATGGTCATACTCACTGTCGACACTTGATTGAGCATAGTGGTGCGATTTGAGGTGATAAAGCCTTGTGTTAGCTTTGACATCTCTTTCAGCGCAGCATCTAGCTTTAAGAAGGTGTTAAATGAGTTTGATAGAATGCTTTGTGCCTCTGACAACTGACCATTTTCAACGAGAGACGGGAAGTTTTTCAGCTCTTCGTTGTATTTAGCCCAGTTATTTTGAATTCGAGTAAAGATGGCTCTTTCATTGTCGTACCAAAGCGTCTGTTCGTAGGCATCAAGATCTTGACTGTATTGACGTTTCATCGCTTGCAAGTCATTGGCAATCTCGCGACGTCGAGTCATATCATCGAAAGTTAGAACGGCGTACTGGTCTTGACGAATACGAATAATTTCTTCACTTAAACGCTCAAGCTCTAATACCGCAGGTAGGGTATCGTCAGTAAAGTTCAGCATATTATCGCGCATGCCGCTCACTTGGGTAAAAATGTAAAACCCAAAGATCGCGACGGCGATACCAATCAGGGAAAAAGCCGCAGTAAACTTTTTACCAATAGATAAATTCTTCAACATGGAAAAGCGAGTCCTCAACAGATTTATGGTTAGCGTGTCAATGCCTGGACATCCATGTTGAGGCGGCTTGCGTGTATCCCCTACACAGCCGGCGCGAATACTAGCACAAAAATTCACCAAAGTGTGACATAAAACTCATTATTTCCTGAAAAAGTATGTCATACACGCTGGTCAAATTCGCAGGCACAAGCGCATAAATTAGCGAATAATCGCTAAATCCCTTCAAATCACAGCATAAACCCAGCCATATTGACTGATTTATTAAAAAGTAGATGAAAAAAACACCAACGGCGAATTTATCGACAAGGAAGTTTAAAAAATAAACAGATGGGAAAGTGAAGGCACGGTGACCCCGTGCCTGAAAAAAAGGACTAGCGTTGGCGCGCAAAGCCTCCATCGGATAAACGGAAATACAATACGGACTGACCTGCCTGCGTTTCCACTTGAAGAATGTCGAGCGCGCCACTGTCGGTGCGCTTAAAGCGAATCCATTGACCCGGCTGGATACGGCTAATGGGTTTTCCTTCCCCTTCAATATTGGCAATCGCGTAAAGATCGGTCAGCGCCAAGTCATTATCGCGAAACACCTTAGCAAGCGTATCTCCTTGCTCAATTTGGTGACTGATCCAGTCACTTTCCGGCGCGGAAGGTTGTGATGCCTCCGGCTGCGAACTGTCTGTTGACACGGCACTGCGTTTGGGTTGTGCCTGAGTATCAATCGCCACAGAGCGCCGCTCCTGAGGCGGCGCAGTCGTTTCAGTCGAGGACGGTGCGGGCAATAGGCTTAGTACCAACACCAAAGGGACCAACACCATTAATAATCGTTGGTGCAAGCGAGGTAGACGCAGCCAAGCGTGGCGTATTGTGCTTATCCATGCCATGTCTTGCCACTGCCCTTTCCTATCGGATGAAGAAGCGAGCATTCGTCCCCATCTCACGCACCAATCTTTAAATTGTGTACGCATTGCTGTTAACTTCATTGCCACTCCGCGCATATTTTGATGTTTTACCCTCATATTGGACGCCTTTTGCGTACAAAAGTTTACCCACGAAACCATCACCTGTTATCCTTTCACACTTTATTCACGCAAAAAAGAGAGACGTTATGTCTGACGTACAACTAGAAACCGTCGAGCAAAAAGCAAGCTATGGCATCGGCCTACAAATGGGTCAACAACTGGCAGGCAGTGGCCTTGAAGGTCTACAAGTCGATGCGATTGCTAAAGGCATCAGCACGGCACTGGCTGGCGAAATGCCAGAAATCGAAATTGACGACATCAATAACGCCCTGCGCGAGCTTCACACAAAAGCAGAAGAAGTTCGTCAAGAAGCTGCAAAAGCACAAGCGGCTGAAGGCGATGCCTTCTTAGCGGATAACGCAAAGCGTGATGAAGTGACCGTGACCGAATCTGGCCTCCAGTACGAAGTGCTAGTAAAAGGCGACGGTGAGATCCCAACGAGCGATAAACAAGTACGTGTTCACTATCACGGCCAATTGATCGATGGCTCTGTGTTTGATAGCTCAGTAACGCGTGGCGAACCTGTTGAGTTCCCTGTGACTGGCGTGATCAAAGGCTGGGTTGAAGCTCTACAAATGATGCCTGTAGGCTCAAAATGGAAACTCTACATCCCACAAGACCTTGCCTACGGTGAGCGTGGTGCTGGCGCCGCTATCCCACCATTTGCGGCACTGGTATTTGAAGTCGAGCTGCTAGATATCCTGTAAAGATAGAGCGGTTTCTATTGCAAAGCGATGCCTCTGGCATCGCTTTTTTATTGGCGTTGGCAAAGTTGCGATGTAGAGATCCCATCTGGATATTGCGCTTCACGGTAACCATATTTTTTTACCTGCTCTAACATCTGCGGGCTCCCCATATACTTGGCTTGCACCTCATCAAATCGCTCCACAAACGCGTTATCTTCTTTACGAAAACCAATACCGATATAGTGCCCTGTTTGGCTCGTCGCTCTCGCAGGATCACTCACAGAGATACTATCGGGCGCCTGTTTAGCGAGGTATAACGCCGTGAAATACGGTACCGCCCCTGCCTCAGCACGACCCTCTTTCACGGCGGAAAGAATTTCAGTCGGCCCGGGGACTTGAATAATCAAAGACTCGCTGAGTCCTGCATCACGCGCCGACGTGACCATGTTGTATCCCACTCCTGTCACCAAACGCGCGCTTTCACGCACAACGTCGGGATAGTCATGAATGTCTTTGGGGTTACCTTTCGGCACAATAAAAGCGTCGCGAAAGCGCCCAATGGGTTCAGAAAATGCAACTTTCTGACAGCGACTGCCAAGGATATACATCCCGCCAGTGATGATATCGAATCGCTTCGCGCGCAAACCGGGAATTAATCCGCCCCATTCAGTGAAAACAGGCTCGATCTGGCTGATCCCCATACGCTTCAAGATATCGATGGTATAGTCATTAATCAGTCCAGAGGGTTTGCCATCACTGTCCAAGTAAGCCCAAGGTTTCTCATTCGCAAACCCTAACCGCACAGGTTTCCCCGCTTCGATACGTGCGTTTAACGTCTCTGCCGACACAGTGCTAATCAAAAGCAGGCTGGCGATGATAATGACAATTTGGCGCATGGTGCGTCCTTGAGACCCTTCACGGTCAATCAGTAATGATTTGATGTTAGCGAAAATATACTTGCTGCCTTAAAAACTAAGCACACAATAGCTGAAAATGCCACTCCATCTGTCCCACGATTGCGACAAAGCGGCACAGGTTCACAACATGAATTCGGGGTATAAAAAAAGCCCGGCTCGAGCCGGGCTTGGGTTGAGATTATTGCACGTACTCACGTGGGTTGACTGCGCCCCACCAGCTGTAGATTTCTGGGAAGATCACATCCGCGTTGCTTTCGTACTCCACCGCCCCAATGGTTTCATCGCCTTGCTGGCCGAATAGCACCACTTCATCATTCGGTGTCACTTGATCAGCAATATCTGTGACATCCACCATAATGGTGTTCATCGATGAAACACCAACCACAGGCACGCGATGACCTTGAATTAACACATCGGCATTGTTCCCCATTTTACGCGGGAACCCATCTGAGTAGCCGACCGGCAAATTAGCAAGAATAGAATCACGCTCGACCGTGTAAGTGCTGTCATACCCCACAGTGCTGCCGGCTGGTAAGTGATGTAAAGACGCGACCTTGGTCTTGAAGCTCATGATCGGCGGGAATTCGCGGTTGGTTGGTTGATCGCCGTAAAGCACGCCGCCGGGACGTACCATATCGAAATGGCCTTCTGGCACGTTCAAGGTAACAAAAGAGTTGGCTGCATGGATCAGCACGTCTTCACGCTTTAAGTTGGCCTGTTCAATCAACCAATCGCTGTTGGACTTAAACTGCCCCAGCTTACTACGCACATCTTTCGCACTGTAATTCGGGAAGTGCGTCATGATACCCACAACGTCAAAGCGTGCGTCTGAAGCAATATCCAGTGCAGTTTGCTTGCCGTAGTCTGATTCCATCTCAATACCGTTTCGGCCCATGCCACCAGCGTTAAAGGCCATATGCACAGGGATGACAATATCGTGCTTGTCGGCAAGTTCACGCAGTTGCTCAGCTTGCTCTGCCGATCCCACAAGCTCTTGGATATTGAGTGTCAAACCACTTTCAATTTCTTGCAATGTGGCGGAGCGCACTCGCATGATTTCACCGGTGAAGCCACCGTCACGAACGGTACGTGCTTCTTCGTTACTGGCAATCGCAATACAATCAATGCCATTAGCAATGACCACCGGCAGGAGACCCGCAATACCATTGCCATAAGCATCCGCCTTCATCACCACACACATTTTGGTGCCATCAGAAAGCTGTTGCTGAACACGTTGAATATTGTCATTAAAAGTGGCGGTGTTCACTTCCAGCCAACCATTGCCATGGCCCATATAACGCGAGCTGCTGGTGTCTGTGGCCAGTGTGGTTGACGAGGAGTAGTCAAGAAAGGCTGGTGCGCCAACCGCAACGACACCCGCTACGGCAAGGGCGACTAAAGAGAGTTTTTTGTTCATAAGCTTCACTGTTTGTCACGTGGATTCGGCGTCCGTGACGTGTGTGGAAGGACATAATCCTTCCTTCGCTTCCTGATTGCGCGCGCAATTTATATCACAGAAAGCATCACGGTTGATGGATAACTCAATAAAAAAGATAGACAAACACCGTCGTTTGAACAAAAAAAAGCGCCACTTTAATTCGTGACGCCTGTAAGTGACGCATGTAAGTCACACAGAGCAATACGGCTAAATACCTGCCCCATCGTTGACATCATCTTCGTGCAGACCACATTCTCGTTTCAAACCGAAAAAGCGGGTTTGCTCCTCGCTCATGCCGGGCTCTAACCGCTGAGTGGTATGCACATCACCCGCGGAGACATAACCTTGCTCCCACAAAGGGTGGTAAGGCAAGTCATGCTCGGTCAAATAAGCGTGTACCTGTTTATTGCTCCAATCCACCACGGGCAAAAACTTAAATACACCGTGCTGCACGCTTAAAATGGGTAAATGCGCACGCGATTGCGACTGTCCGTGACGCAACCCTGAGAACCATGTACCGGCATTGAGCTCGGTCAATGCTCGCTTCATCGGCGCCACTTTATTGATCTGGTTATAGCGCGTGATCCCCTCAACTCCCTGCTCCCACAGTTTGCCATAGCGAGCTTCTTGCCATGCAGGGCTCAAGTCAGAGCGATAGACGTTGAGATTGAGCTTTAAACGCGCCTGCAGGTGATCAATAAATTGGTAGGTTTCTTGGAATAAGTAGCCGGTGTCGGTCAGGATCACCGGAATGTCCGGCTTCACCTGACTGACCATATGCAGCATCAATGCCGCTTGTATCCCGAAGCTGGAGGACAGCACAAACTGTCCGTCCAGATGTTCCAACGCCCAGCGAATGCGCTGCTGCGCGGTGTACTGCTCGAGCTCAGCGTTAATTTCAGCCAGCGCAAGCGTCTGCTGACTTTTATTCATCGCCACCAGATCGGCGCGGTTCAGTGCAGAATAAGCCGTATCAGGCATAAAAGTCCCTCTTCGATACATGCACAGGTGCAATCACGTCGGTACGAATCAAGAAGTCACCAAAATGCTCGCCTTCTTGACGTTCTCGCGCCCAGCGGCCAATCAAGGTATCTAACTCGGCCAAGATTTCTTGGTCGGTGATATTTTCTTTGTACATTTTGGGAATACGTGTGCCTTCCCAGTTACCTCCCAAGTGCAGGTTATAGCGGCCGGGCGCTTTGCCAACTAACCCTACTTCCGACAACATGGCGCGACCACAACCGTTCGGGCAACCGGTGACACGCAGGACAATCGGATCATCTTGCACTTGATGCTTTTGCTGAATTTTCTCTACTTGCGTAACAAAATCCGGCAAAAAGCGCTCCGCTTCGGCCATCGCCAGCGGACAGGTTGGGAAAGAAACACAGGCCATCGAATTGGTGCGCTGCACACTGTGCGCATCATCAATCAGACGGTAGCGGCGAGCGAGCGCTTCTATTTGGTCTTTTTGCGCTTCAGGGATCCCAGCAACAATCAAATTCTGGTTGGCTGTCATCCGAAAGTCGCCTTGGTGAACCTTAGCAATCTCAGCCATCCCGGTTTTCAGCGGTTTTTCTGGCGTATCACGTAAACGGCCATTTTCAATAAACAGTGCCAAATGGTATTTACCATCAATGCCTTTGGTCCAGCCTAGACGATCGCCACGCCCAGTAAAGGTATAAGGCCGGCTGGGTGCAAAGCTGACGCCAGCACGCTTTTCCACTTCCGCTTTAAACGTCTCAACGCCGACGCGGTCAAGGGTATACTTGGTTTTGGCATTTTTACGATTCGAGCGGTTCCCCCAGTCTCGTTGGGTCGTCACCACTGCCTCTGCAATCTTCAGCGTATGCTCAAGAGGGATAAAACCGAAATCATCTGCGCGACGTGGATAGGTACTGGTGTCACCATGGGTCATGGCAAGCCCGCCACCGACGAGTACATTGAATCCAACCAGTTGGCCCTTCTCGGCAATGGCAACAAAGTTCAGGTCATTGGCGTGCACATCCACATCATTTTGCGGGGGGATCACCACGGTGGTCTTAAATTTACGCGGTAGATAACGCTTACCTAAAATCGGCTCATCATCTTGCTTACCTTCCACTTTTTCGCCATCCAGCCAAATCTCCGCGTAAGCGCGTGTTTTAGGCAGTAAATGTTCACTGATCCGCTTGGCCCAATCGTACGCTTGCTGATGAAGTTCAGACTCAACAGGGTTCGAGGTACACAGGACATTACGGTTTACATCCCCCGCGGTGGCAATCGCATCGATCCCATATTTGTTCAAGGTTTGATGCATCATTTTGATGTTGGGTTTCAATACACCATGAAACTGAAACGTTTGACGGGTGGTCAAACGGATACTGCCGTACAGGGTATTTTCTTTGGCAAATCGGTCGATAGCCAGCCACTGCTCGGGCGAGATGATCCCCCCCGGCATTCGGGCACGCAACATCACATTGTGTAAAGGCTCAAGCTTTTGTTTTTGTCGCTCAGCTCGAATATCGCGATCGTCTTGCTGATACATGCCGTGGAAACGGATCAACTGAAAGTTGTCATCCGTAAAACCGCCAGTGATCGGGTTGGTAAGATCCTCACTGATGGTGCCACGTAAAAAGTTACTGTCATCTTTTAATCGCTCGTTATCGGCGAGGGGCCCCAGTGTGTCGCCCGTAAATTTTTGCTCACTCATTAGTACACATCCCTTTGATAGCGCTTATCTTTGCGCAATTCATTAATAAAGGTCTCAGCGTCTTCTCGGCTCAACTGACCTTGGTGCTGGGCAATGTGAATCAGGGCATCATGCACATCTTTTGCCATGCGATTCGCATCCCCACAGACATACACATACGCGCCGTTTGACAGCCACTGCCATACCTCACTGGCGCGCTCGAGTAATCGGTGCTGCACATACACTTTTTCTGCTTGGTCACGGCTAAATGCCACATCCATGCGAGTCAGCAGACCGGATTTCAGGTACTGCTGCCATTCAACTTGATAGAGGAAATCATCGGTGAAAGTGCGATCGCCAAAGAACAGCCAATTATCGCCGCTGGCTTCTCGCTGCTCTCGCTCTTGCAAGAAAGCTCGGAATGGCGCAATGCCCGTGCCAGGGCCAATCATGATGATGGGCGTATCGTCATTGTCGGGAAGTTTGAAGTTATCGTTGTGCTCAACAAACACTTTGACTGAGCCAATCGCTTCAGCCCGTTGGGTTAAAAAGCCCGAGGCGCCACCTTGACGCAACGCACCTTGCTCCTGTTCATAGGCCACCAAGCCGACAGTCAGGTGAACTTCGTCTTCCACTTCCGCTTGGCTTGACGCGATGGAATACAGCCGTGGCGTCAGACGACGTAACACCGACTGCAGTTGCTCGGCATTTAGCTGCACGTCAGCAAGGCTAAGTACATCAATCACTTGGGTTTGATTGGCATAATCACGCAGCGAGGCTTTGTCTTCGGTGAGCGCGGTCAATGCCTCATTTTCAGTCAACGCCGCGAGCGCTACGATTTGTTGCGGGTTAGAGACGGTAATTTCATAATGCTCAATCAAGGCCTCACGAATTGAGATAGCACGACCGTCAATCTCAATGGTCTCGTCACCGTTCAAGCCGACACGCGCCAAAATCGCATCCGCCAACTCTGGATCGTTTTGATACCACACACCGAATGCATCGCCGGGCTGATACTGGATCCCTGAATCCCCTAGATCGAATTCAAGGTGATAAACGGCTTTATCTGAACCTCGACCAGTAATTCGCTGGCAGGCGAGTAGTTCAGCCTCATAAGGCGATTGTTTGGTATATGCGCTGGTTGCCGCTGCTGTTTGACGAATTGGCACCACTTGCGCGTCGCCACTGGCCTGAAAGTGCTGCTTCACTTCCGCTAGGGTTTGCTCTCGCCACGCGCTCGCGGTGGCTTCATAATCCACATCACAATCAAGGCGCGCCACCATCGGCTTAGCACCCAGCTTTTGCAAAAAGGTGTCAAAGTCTTTTCCAGTTTGGCAGAAGTACTCATAACTCGAATCGCCCAGACTCAACACGGCATAATGAAGATGGTCGAGCTTGGGTGCCTTTTTCGATTGCAAAAACTCATGCAGAGCAATGGCATTATCAGGCGGCTCACCCTCGCCATTAGTTGATGCCACGATCACCACATGGCTCTCTTTGCTAAGCTGCTTGCCTTTATAGTTATCTGCAGCCACCAGCTTTGCAGGGATCCCTGCCGCTTGTGCATCGTGATGCAGCGCTTCTGCCACGCCCTTGGCATTGCCGGTTTGCGAGGCGTAAATAATGGTTAAGGTATGATTCGGGCTGGCTTGGGCGTCAGCGCTGGGAGACGCAGCCGTGGTGGTGGGTGATTGGCTCAGTCCCCAAAAATAGCCACTGATCCAGGCCAGCTGCTGAGGTGACAGCTCAGCCACCGCTTGCTGCAACTGGCCGATCTGCTGATCGTTCAGCGGGCTAGTCAGCCCAGAGAGTTCCTTAAGTAACATGGTGACGACATTCCTTGCTTACATTGCGTGAATGCTAGCGTAACCGCACCAATTAATAACAAGAAAGAATAGATATGAATGTTTTATAACTTTTAGTAAGAAGAGGGGGCGCACAAAGGCGAGTGTTGATACGCTTCAACACAGAGGTGTGACGGGTCAATCCGCGATGCGAACTTGGTCAAACCCGATTTGTAATGCGTTTAGCGTGGCTTGGTCAATATCGGTAAAGCACTGCTCAATGCCTTCCGCATCGGTCAACGCCATAATACTGCCACCCGTGTGGCGACATTCCACGACCCAACCTTCACTGTCTAATGAAGGCTCCACCATCACCTCAACCAGCAGCTTTTGGTGGTATAAGGCACGTAATTGCTCGGCTGTCATCATTATTCTGCCTACCTACTTGCTCACTTACTGAGCTTAGTATCAGATAAGCAGGCTCGCCAGATCCAGCCAGACAGCCTTGGGGGTGTAACCAGTGCGGCTTACTGCCGCACTGGTCGATTCGATCAGAAAAAACCCAGTGGATTGATGTCGTAACTGACCAGCAAGTTCTTGGTTTGCTGATAGTGGCCAAGCATCATTTTATGGGTCTCTCGTCCGATACCGGACTTTTTGTAGCCTCCAAACGCGGCATGCGCCGGATAAAGGTGATAGCAATTGGTCCAGACACGACCCGCTTGGATCGCTCTCCCCATCCGATACGCACGGTTCATATCACGGGTCCACAACCCTGCGCCTAGCCCGTATTCGGTGTGGTTGGCAATCGCTAAAGCTTCCGCCTCATCTTTAAAGGTGGTCACCCCAATCACGGGGCCAAAAATCTCCTCTTGGAACACCCGCATATTGTTGTGCCCTTTTAATAGTGTCGGCTGCACATAATAACCGCCGCCCAAGTCTTGATGACTACCACCAATTAATACCTGCGCGCCCTCTTCTTGACCCACTTTCAAGTAGCTCATGATCTTATCAAACTGTTCATCAGACGCTTGCGCCCCCACTTGGGTCTCGGTGTCGAGTGGGTTGCCTTGTTTGATCTTGCCTGCGCGCTCAATCACGCGGGCAATAAAATCGTCGTAGATACTTTCTTGGATCAGTGCGCGTGACGGACAGGTACACACTTCGCCTTGGTTGAAAAAGCCCAGCAGCAAGCCTTCTACCGCCTTATCGATATAGGCATCCTCTTGCTGCATCACGTCTTCAAAATAAATGTTGGGCGATTTGCCCCCCAGCTCTACGGTGGAAGGAATGAGGTTTTCTGCTGCGCAGCGCAGAATATGATGCCCCACAGGGGTAGAACCGGTGAATGCCAGTTTGGCAATCCGTGGCGATGTAGCAAGCGCTTGTCCAGCTTCGGCGCCATAACCATTGACGACGTTCACCACACCAGCGGGCAGAAGATCGCCAATTAACTCCATCAATAGCAAAATGGTGGTCGGGGTTTGCTCAGCCGGTTTTAGCACCACGCAGTTCCCTGCCGCCAGCGCGGGGGCAAGCTTCCACGATGCCATCAGCAACGGAAAGTTCCACGGTATGATTTGTCCTACCACGCCTAGTGGCTCATAAATGTGGTACGCCACCGTACCTGCATCCAACTCTGCCGCGGTGCCCTCTTGGGCACGAATACAACCGGCAAAATAACGGAAATGATCCGCACAAAGGGGAATATCGGCGGCCAAGGTTTCGCGCACGGCTTTGCCGTTTTCCCACGTTTCTGCCACCGCCAGCATTTCCAGATTCGCTTCAATGCGATCAGCAATTTTTAACAAGATATTGGCGCGCTCGGTAACCGAGGTTTGCCCCCACGCTGTTTTTGCTTGGTGGGCAGCATCCAGCGCAAGGTCGATGTCTTCTGCGCTTGAACGCGGCACTTCAGCCACCGTTTCACCGGTACACGGCGATGTGTTGGCAAAATACTGCCCCTTCACGGGTGGCACCCATTCACCACCAATATAGTTATCGTAACGCGGTTTAAACTGCACTACAGCGCCTTCGGTGCCGGGCTTTGCGTAAATCATAGCGATTCCTTATTCCATGTCAGAGTGGATGGCGGAGCAATCACTGCTATCTCCTTGCCGTGTCACAGAGGTAGCATGCCAACGTTTTTTCGCACTGGGTATTGGCGGAAAGTCGAAGTGAGAGCCATCCCACAATCGCTATTAGCCTGATTTTAAGTATAAAAAAACCGCGCCTAAGCGCGGTTTCAATGTTGGGGTAACGCAACCATCGATTAAAAGTCGAGTTCTGCACCGACAAAGAAGCCCGTCAGATCCAGTTTGCCATCATTGTTATCAAAGTAATCAAAGTCATGCTCGATCATGCGATAGCCACCACGTACGTTAAGATCGGCAGCAACAAGGCCCAACTGATACTGAACACCGGCTTCGGCATCCAAGGTGCTGGTACCATCAAACTCACCTTTGCTCACGGTCGCAAATACGAATAGTGGTGTGCCCACTAACCCGAGACGCGCATCGGCATACACATTAGGTTGCCACTCATCAAAGCTTTGACCACCAAATTTGCCCGATTGGAAACGCTGCATATTGATGCCCGCGTCAACCGAGACAAGATCGTTGTCTAGTAGCTCGTAATACGCCACAAAGTCAATTTGATCAAARCTGACATCAGGGTTATCCACGCTAACTGAGGTATGGCGGATCTTCGCATTAGGGATCAGTGGTAAAGGATGTTCAATCGCGGCGTAATACGATCCTGAGGTGCTCGCATCATCGGCTTCAACATTGTTGACATCCGCATCCATGAACCAGGCATCCGCCCCTACTTTACCGCCCGCAAGGGTCGCAGCCTGAGAAGGCATGGCCATCAACGCGGTTAGCGCTGCGGCGGCAAGCGTCATTGAAGTCGTTTTCATGAAACTCTCCACATTGTCGATAAAAAAGTGTCGTCACGCGGAGGCGGCAAAGCCATGCCTTGTCGCCGGTAGATAAGAATGATAGCAAGCTTTATGCCCAGATGGCGCTATTCGCATGTTTACCTGCTGGTTTCTCGTGCAGCAAGCCACATTTTTTCACCGAAAAGGCTTAGCGACGACGGTAACGCGCCCAACGACGTTCACGAACAATCACTTCTGGCTCACCTTTGCGTTGGCGACGGTTACGCTTGAGCAACCAGACAATCGCGGCGATCACCAACAACCAAGGCAACAGTTTAAGCAAGGTGCCAATCATGCCCGCGACCATCATGACCGCGAAGCCAGCCAACATAGCCAGCACCATTCCCATGATGCTCACACCCGTCATAAATAACACAGCCGCAAAGCCAATGAGGAATAGAATTTCGATCATTACGATCTCCTTGTCTTGATAGCGAGACAGACTTTGCAGGTTTCAGGCCAGTTTGTCACTTGGTTTTTTATCCATTTATTCAATGAGTTGCTCAGCATGCTCCGTGCCTTACGACGCATTTCGTCAAATTTATCACTAATAAGTAGTTATTTTGGCCACGTTTTACGCGTCCAACCAATCGTCAGGAATATGACTCATGGCGGTGGTCAGCACCTCAATACCGGCTCCCGGTTTATGCGCATTCTCGCTGATATAACGGCGCCACTGGCGCGCGCCCGGCATGTTTTGGAATAACCCTAACATGTGGCGGCTAATGTGATTAAGCTGCGCACCTTGGCGTAACTGTTGCTCGATATAGGGGAACATGTCTTCAACCACTTGGCGACGACTCACACGAGCCTGCGCGCGACCAAACAAACGCTGATCGACATCCGCCAATAAGAAAGGATTTTGATACGCCTCACGACCGACCATCACCCCGTCCAGATGCACAAGGTGCTGCTCGGCTTCTTCAAGGGTTTTCACGCCACCATTAATAGCCATGACCAAATGTGGAAAGTCTTTTTTAAGCTGATACACACGCGGGTAATCCAGCGGTGGAATTTCACGATTTTCTTTGGGGCTCAGGCCTTTCAACCACGCTTTACGCGCATGAATCGTGAACATATCACAGCCGCCTTTTTCACTGACGATGCCCACAAAGTCGGTCAAAAATTCGTAGCTATCTTGCTCATCTATACCAATGCGAGTTTTCACCGTGATGGGCACATCAGTCACTTCGCGCATCGCAGCCACACACTGCGCCACCAGCTCAGGCTCAGCCATTAAGCACGCCCCAAACCGCCCGTTTTGCACCCGATCTGACGGGCAACCAACGTTGAGGTTAATTTCATCATAGCCACGCTCGGCTGCCAGCTTGGCGCACGTTGCCAGATCCGCCGGATCCGATCCCCCCAGCTGCAACGCAACCGGATGCTCCTGCTCGTTGTAAGCTAAGTAATCCGCTTTACCATGAATGATCGCACCCGTGGTGACCATCTCGGTAAACAGCAAAGTATGCCCTGATAATAAGCGATGAAAATAACGGCAGTGACGATCGGTCCAATCTAGCATGGGCGCAACAGAGAAACGCTGCATCACCGTTTTTGGCGTCACATCAGGGCTGGCGGCGGTTTTGCTGGGGTTAGTCATGGTCTCGAATCTCTGCAAATTACGTTAAACGACAGTCATTTTCGACAGGCGGACGCGGATTATACACATTGCATCGGTAAGATTTAAGCAGAACCATCCCGACTGACCACGAGGCAGAAGAAAAGCACAAGCTAACAGTATGGCAGCCGTTATGATGGTTTAAACCAAACCAGCCCCTGTGCTTCTATAGCTGCTGCGAAAGCCGAAAGTATTTCTCTGCCACTAAGTAGCTGATCACTGCTTCTTTTTGTCGGTCGCGGAATTGATTTACCCACTGATGGGCATTGTGAATGATCGCTTGTGCTTCATGCGGATAGGTGAGGTAATGATCGATTACTGCCTCTAGGTTGGAAAAGTCTGCGTTCACCTCAGCATAGTGAACCCCGGGGATTAATTGGCCCTCCATAAACCAAGTTTCATACTCCAGCGGCGGTGAGAGGCACAGCGAGTTGGACGACAGTATCCATTTTAAATTGGTTGCAACGTCTTTCCCTTCCACACTGAGAATAAACTTATGCTGTAGCTGCGCTTGCGGTGTTAGCGGGTCTTTTCGATAGGCTTGGTCAGTCTCATTCGCGGGGCGGGTATCTCCGACATCAATGATAGGATGCGTGTAAAAGCGGCGAAGAAGTTCGCGACGCTTGTGATTAAAGCAGCGTCCACGCCATACCGCGCTATCGCGTTTTTGCCCAAACGGTACGGGATCATCAATAAATTGAAAATGGCGCACCGCATTGAGCTTGAGTAGTACGGCGTTTTGATTGTCGCCATGAATGGGACGGCTTTTTACAAAGGCTGGCGTAAGTGGCGGTTGCGTGACATCGCCGCCTAAGTAATGCAAAAACAAGCCGTTGGGGAACCAGCGCATCACTCGCAATATATCTAAAAAATACACCGAGCCGTGATCTTGTCTCACTCGGCCCGTCTGATGATCGCAATATTGCTCCGACAAACAAAAAGGGGCATTCAAACGGTTGTAATAACTGACACGTTGGTCGATATCAGATTGATGCTGCTGATAAATGGGCAACAGTTGCCGGCACATCCATGTGCGATACCAATCATTAGGGATCGCATTGAGTGCCAAGTTATAACTATAGTAGCGGAGTTTTTTCACCCTCTTGCTCCGTCAATCCGTCTGCGGACATCGATTTACCGCAAAGCCTAGTCGAGCAAGATGACGAGCAAATGAAATGGCGAGAGAGCCTGTTGCTCGCTCTCTCGCGACAAGACTTATTCGATGGTGAATTTGCCTTTCATCACAGTCCAGTGGCCTGGGAAAGAGCAGAAATAGGTTAAGTCTTTGCCTTTCAGTCCTTCAGTTGAGAAGGTAATCGTGGTGCTTTCGCCGCCGCCAATCAATTTGGTATGCGCCAAGATGCGATCATCGCCTTGTGGCAGGTAATCGTTATTTGGGCCGGCACCCGCGCCTTTCATGGCAATGTCTTGAAGGTTAGACGTTTCTGACAGCACCCAGTTGTGGCCCATCGAGGTCACAGGCATGGAGCCTTGGTGCTCTAGGGTTAGCGTCACTTCACTGCAGCTTGCTGGCACGGATAGCGATGTTTGATCGTAGGCCATTTTATCACCGGTGGTGACAGTTAACTCACACTCGTTGGCAGCCGCTTGCGTGGAAATAGACGCGAACGCCAGTGCGGCGAGGGCTAACAGTTTTTTCATCGGTACATACTCCTGTTATGGATGTAAAGGTATGTTTTTTATGCTTGTGGCACGGTGTCATCATACGGACTCACTACAAGAAAACAGTTAGCCGATTCAAAGATCAGCAGATTGTTAACTGTTTTTATTTTGCTCAATACTGTGAGAGGTCTGATCGCGATCAAGCGATACACGTAAAGGTGTTTACAGGTGTGTGATAACGCATAGGATTAAAGACAGACAGGGTGCGCTGACCAGTGGCTATGATAAGATAACAAACTGACTGTCAGCACTTTGAGGCGCTATGACCAATACCACTGGGTTACTGCACCGCGCACAGCAGCTTTGTGAGCAGCGAGGAGTAAGGCTTACTCCACAACGTACGCGCGTTTACGAAATTATTGCCAACTACTCACGCGCCATCAGTGCCTATGAGTTGCTTGATGTGTTGCGCGAAACAGAACCACAAGCCAAACCCCCAACTGTCTATCGTGCGCTAGACTTTCTATTAGCGCAGGGGTTTGTACATAAAGTGGAGTCAACCAACAGCTACATCGCTTGTTGCCATTTGGGGCACCAAGGACATTGCTCACAACTGTTGATTTGTGATCAATGCGGTACGGTCGAAGAGTGCCACACCGAGGAGCTGTCGGATGCATTGCGTGAAAAGGCGCAGCAAGTGGGCTTTCACGTACAACACCATGTGATTGAAACGCATGGCACATGTGCACAGTGCTTGGCTCAATAACATTGAATTGATTAGGACGGACATTCTTTATGGAAGCACAATTCGTCAACCCATTCCTGACCTCGCTGATTAACGTGCTGCAAACCATGGCACAGTTAGATATTCAGCCTGAGAAGCCTCACCTAAAGAAATCCGAGATCGCTAAAGGGGATGTTTCTGGGTTAATCGGTATGGTTGGCCCACAAACCAAAGGGTCGTTCTCAGTGACCTTTGACGAAGATATGGCACTGGAGATCATGTTTCGCATGCTCGGTGAGCGCGCAGACTCGATCAACGAGGAAGTCACTGACATGGTGGGTGAAATCACCAATATGGTGACTGGGGGTGCCAAGCGTATTCTGTCAGAAAAAGGCTTTGAGTTTGAGATGGCCACCCCAGTGGTGGTGTCTGGTAAAGGTCATACCATCAATCACAAAAGCGATGGGCCTGTGATTATTATGCCGTTTAAATCGCCCCACGGTACGGCCTTCATTGAAATCTGCTTTGATCACTAAGACGGCACACCTCGATATAAAAACGCCGCGCAATTGCGCGGCGTTTTCTCGTTTCACCGGTTAAGCAATTACGCTTGGCGCCATTGCTTAAAGGTGTTGATCAAGCCATTGGTTGAGCTGTCATGGCTGTCGATTTCGTTATTATCGTTCAGCTCTGGCAGGATGTTGTTTGCAAGCTGCTTACCTAGCTCAACGCCCCACTGATCAAAGCTGTAGATATTCCAAATCACACCCTGAGTGAAGATTTTGTGCTCGTACATCGCAATCAACGCGCCCAAAGTATATGGCGTGATTTGATTGACCAGTATAGAGTTCGTCGGACGGTTGCCCTCAAACACTTTAAACGGTGCGATCGCAGCAATTTCATCGGCTGATTTACCCGCTTTTGCTAGCTCGGCTTCCACTTGCTCTCGACCTTTGCCAAATGCCAGTGCTTCGGTCTGAGCGAAGAAGTTAGCCATCAATTTAGCGTGATGATCGCCAATCGCGTTGTGACTATGCACTGGGGCAATAAAGTCACATGGGATCAACTTGGTGCCTTGGTGGATCAGCTGATAGAACGCATGCTGACCATTGGTACCCGGCTCCCCCCAAATAATTGGGCCGGTTTGATAGTCAACCGGATTACCGTTGCGGTCCACATACTTACCGTTTGATTCCATATTGCCTTGTTGGAAATAGGCAGCAAAACGGTGCATGTATTGATCGTAAGGTAAAATGGCTTCTGATTCTGCGCCGTGGAAGTTGTTGTACCAAATACCAATCAGTGCCAACAGCACCGGCATGTTCTGCGCCATCGGTGCGGTTTTGAAGTGGTTATCCATTTGATGCGCACCGTCAAGCAGTGCAACAAAGTTGTCGTAACCTACGCCCAAACAGATAGAAAGACCAATCGCCGACCACAATGAGTAACGACCACCCACCCAGTCCCAGAATTCGAACATGTTGGCCGTATCAATACCAAACTCAGACACCGCTTTTGCGTTAGTAGAAAGCGCGGCAAAGTGCTTCGCCACTTGGCTTTCATCCCCTGCTGCGTTCATAAACCAATCACGCGCTGTATGGGCGTTGGTCATGGTTTCTTGGGTGGTAAAGGTTTTTGATGCCACCAAGAACAAGGTGGTTTCTGGATTTAGATCTTTTAACGTTTCGGCGATATGCGTGCCATCCACGTTAGAGACAAAGTGCAGGTTCAAATGGTTTTTGTACGCGGCGAGCGCTTCGGTCACCATGTAAGGACCAAGATCTGAGCCACCGATACCAATGTTAACCACATCTGTAATCGCTTTGCCGGTATAGCCTTTCCATTCACCGCTGATCACACGCTCGGAAAACGACTGCATCTGCGCCAGTACCGCGTTCACTTTTGGCATCACATCTTCGCCATCCACCATGATAGGTGTATTGCTGCGGTTACGCAGTGCTGTATGGAGAACGGCACGATCTTCGGTGCGGTTGATCTTCTCGCCGTCAAACATCGCGCTGATCGCGTCCGCCACGCCGGTTTCATCCGCCAGTGCCAGCAGCTTGGTCAGTGTTTCTTCACTGATCAGGTTTTTGGAATAATCCAACAGAATGCTGTCTTCGAATTGGGTCGAGAAATGAGCGAATCGCTGTGGGTTGTCGGCAAAAAGATCCGCCAGTGTGTAGTCCTGTGCTTCTTCAAAGTGGGCGGTCAGTGATTGCCACGCCACGGTTTGAGTGGGATTAGTTGTCTTTAGCATCATGGTCATCCAAATCGCGTTGTGAATGCCGCTGTTAGCGTAACAGCCGGCAAGGATCCTGTAGTGTCTCAGCGTCACCACGCTGTTCGCGGTGGCAATTGGAGTAATATTACATAATCACAGCCAGATTCTCACATGCAATTGCTGTGAGAGGGTTGCGATTAATCATAGAATAGTTGGATAAGCCTTGAGCTTTTCGCTCACGACGAGGATCACAACAAGGACTGCTTATGTGGTATCAAACTGAAATTCAATTGCGCCCACGCCCGCGGGGCTTTCACCTGATTACCGACGACATTGTCTCGGCACTGCCTATCCTCGATGAGATTGATATCGGGATGGTACAGGTGTTTATCAAGCATACGTCGGCGAGTTTGACCTTGAATGAAAATGCGGACCCCACGGTGCGCCAAGATATGGAAGCGCACTTTAACCACTCAGTGCCAGAACGCGCGCCCTATTATCAGCATACCTATGAAGGCGATGATGACATGCCGGCGCACCTTAAAGCATCGTTGCTAGGCGCAAGCGTCACGGTTCCCATCAGCCAAGGTCGACTTAATCTCGGTACATGGCAAGGGATTTATCTGGGTGAGCATCGCGATCATGGCGGTACACGCACCTTGGTGGTCACTGTGCAAGGTGCGCCCCGTACCGCTTAACATGAAAAGCTATACCGCGGCGTCATCGGCCGCGTTCAAGGGAAGATATTGACGAGGCACGCGACCAGTGACTTGGCACACTAATTCATAGCCAATGGTATCGACCAAGCGAGCAATGCGCTCGACGGGAAGCTCAGGCCCCCAAAGTACCGCTTCGTCACCCACTTTATCGGTCGCATCTGGGCCCAGATCAACGGTGATCATATCCATCGATACGCGCCCAGCCAGGGGCACTTCGCGGCCATTTAGCCAAACGGGAGTGCCGTCAGGTGCAGAGCGTGGATAGCCATCGCCATAACCGATGGCAATCACGCCAATCAAGGTATCGCGCGAACTGCGCCAACGCGCGCCATAGCCTACCGGCTCGCCCGCTTTCAGTTCGCGAACCGCCATCACCCGGGAAGTCAATCGCATTGCCGGTTTTAGGCCCAGCTGTTCGCCAGTCAGTTCAATTCGTGACGAAATGCCATATAAACAAATGCCGGGACGCACCCAGTCAAAATGACTTTGCGGCCAAAACAAGGTCCCCGACGAGGCTGCCAGCGACCGCTCTCCGCTTAGCCCTTCCGTTACCTGTATGAAGGTATCTATCTGTGCTTGCGTAATCGGATTATCCAGCTCGTCCGCGCAGCCAAAGTGGCTGAGAAAGCCAATGTCAGCGGCCACATTGTCGCAAGCATTGAGGGCGGCGAGTGCTTCCGGTACTTGCTCAGGCTGAAAACCTAAGCGGTGCATGCCTGAGTCGACTTTTAACCACACGGGTAACGGCTCACTTAGCGAGGCACGAGTCAGCATCGCCACTTGCTCTTTACAATGCACGGTTGCTGTCAATTGGTGAGAAACCAATAACGGCAGTTCATCCGCTTCATAAAACCCTTCCAGCAAGACGATGGGCAATTGGATCCCAGCACGACGCAACGTCAATGCTTCTTCCACCCGTGCCACACCGAAAGCATCGCTAAACGGGGCCAAGGTGGTGGCAACAGACGCGAGCCCATGCCCATAACCATCGGACTTCACCACCGTCATCACTTTACTGTGAGGCGCTTTACGGCGCATCACTTGGATGTTGTGCACCATCGCCTCGGGATCAATCAAGGCACGAGCTGCATTGGTCATGGTAGACAGATCACTCATCATCAAACGCGGGTCCTGCATAGTTATCAAATCGCGAATACTGCCCTTGGAAGGTGAGACGCACACTACCAATCGGACCGTTACGCTGTTTACCAATCAGGATTTCCGCAATCCCTTTCATCGCACTTTCTGGGTTGTAGACTTCGTCGCGGTAAATAAACATGATCAAGTCGGCATCTTGCTCAATGGCGCCCGATTCACGCAAGTCCGAGTTTACCGGGCGTTTATCCGCCCGTTGCTCCAATGAGCGGTTTAGCTGCGATAGCGCCACCACCGGCACGTTCAGCTCTTTCGCGAGCGCTTTGAGCGAGCGAGAAATCTCGGCAATTTCAAGGGTTCGGTTTTCTTGTAAACCCGGTACACGCATCAATTGCAGGTAGTCGACCATGATCATACTCAGACCGCCATGTTCACGTGCAACGCGACGGGCTCGCGAACGCACATCGGTCGGTGTCAAACCGGAGCTGTCATCGATGTACATGTTCTTTTTCTGCATCAAGATCCCCATCGATGAGGAGATGCGCGCCCAGTCTTCATCATCAAGCTGACCGGTCCGGATCTTGGTTTGATCGACGCGCGAGAGCGAGGCCAGCATACGCATCATCAGCTGTTCAGCCGGCATCTCGAGCGAGAAAATCAACACGGGTTTTTCTTGGTCCATCGCCGCGTTTTCACACAAGTTCATCGCAAAGGTGGTTTTACCCATCGATGGACGTGCCGCAACAATGATTAAGTCAGACGGCTGTAAGCCGGCGGTTTTCTTGTTCAGGTCAGTAAAGCCTGTCGATACGCCCGTGACACCATCTTGCGGTGACTTAAAGAGCTCTTCAATACGCTCCAGTGTCCTACTCAACACCGAGTCAATATGCTGCGGCCCTTCGTTTTCACTGGTTCGAGATTCGGCAATCGCAAACACCTTGCTCTCGGCCATATCGAGCAGATCTTCCGAGCTACGCCCTTGCGTGTCATAGCCCGCATCGGCGATTTCATTGGCTACCCCAATGAGATTACGCACCATGGCACGCTCTCGCACAATATCGGCGTAAGCAATAATGTTGGCCGCACTGGGGGTGTTTTTCGCCAGCTCCGCCAAGTAAGCAAAACCACCCACATCGTCGAGCGTGCCCGCTTTTTCAAGGTGCTCAGAGAGGGTGATCAAATCTAGTGGCTTGCCTTCATCGAGCAAGGTCTTGGTCGCATCGAAAATTAATCGATGGGGGCGACTGTAAAAGTCATGGCTGACGACTTTTTCCGCAACCGCATCCCAGCGCTCGTTATCCAACATCAAGCCACCCAGCACGGACTGCTCGGCTTCAATGGAATGTGGCGGTACTTTGAGATTAGCGACTTGTTGATCTTTTGCGGGTTTACGATTGTCTGCCATAACGAACTCACCTATTACTGATGGGCGCCATTATACCCGCTGTCCTAGCGAGACGCTGCCCTGTCAGCCATTTTTTTCCAAACGCTGAATAATCACCGCGGATTTTAACCCAAATTTGACCGCTTCAATGCTAACGATCCCTATCATAGCGCGCCTGAGACAGTGTGAGGGTAAAGCCATGAAATCTGTTTATACGCCGCTTTGGATCTCACTATGTGTCGCGTGTATCAGTCCTGCCTATGCAACCGAGCAAGACGACACGCCAACGTCACCTTGGTCATCCGATATTTCCATCGGTTATCAACGTCTGGGCGGCAATGCCGATTCACAAACGATCAACAGTGAGTTAAACGGCCAATACCAAATCGAACAATACAGTTATCAAGCCAGCGTCAGTTTGCTGCAGGTTGAAAAAGATGGCGAAGAGGACAAACGCAAAACGGAGTTCGAATCCCAAGCCAATATGAAGCTTAGCGCGCAAAGCTATGCGCTGCTGAACGCCACGTACGTCGCTGACCGTTATGGTCCTTACTTTGACGACTTTATGCTCGCAACCGGTCTTGGCTACCAATGGATCGAGCGTGATGCATTGAGTGTCAGCACAGAGATAGGTCCCGGTTTTCGTTACCAACGGCCAAATTTGGACGAAATTGATGACGATGATCTGATCATGCCCTATTCGGTCAGTGAGCCAGTCGTCCGCGCCCAAGCCAAATGGCAGTGGCGGTTTTTAGGTAATGCCAGTATCGAGGGACGCACACAGGTTGTGTCTGGGGAAAGCAATACCAGCGTGGAAGGCGTGTTGTCGCTAGCTACCACGATTACCGAAAAGCTCTCGATTAAGCTGACGGGAAAACAAAACTACATGAGTGAAGTACCGCCGGGGCTGAAGCACCAAGACAGTGTGTTCACGGTTGGATTACGGTATCAGTGGCTTTAGCGGTTATCTATTCACAGGTATAAAAAAAGCCAGCCTTATCGGCTGGCTCTTTCACAAACATTGTCTTGGCAATTAAGCAGCAACAACGTTCACTTTTACGGTTGCGAACACGTCAGAGTGCAGTTGCACGCTGATTTCGTACTCACCAGTGTTGCGCAGCGCGCCTTCTGGTAGACGAACTTCGCTCTTCGCGATTTCAATGCCTGCTGCAGTTACAGCGTCAGCGATGTCACGAGTACCGATAGAACCGAACAGCTTGCCTTCGTCGCCCGCTTTAGATGCGATCTCAACCGCTTCTAGCGCTTCAACTTTCTCAGCACGCGCTTGAGCGGCAGCCAGTTGCTCAGCAACTTTTGCTTCTAGCTCAGCACGACGTGCTTCGAAGTGTTCGATGTTGGTTTTGGTTGCCATAACAGCCTTACCTTGTGGGATAAGGAAGTTACGCGCGTAACCAGACTTAACAGTTACCTGATCACCTAGGCCACCCAGGTTACCGATTTTATCAAGTAGAATAACTTGCATTCTTCAATCCTCTCTAACGTGGACAGTTCCGATTACTGATGCTTGTCAGTGTACGGCAGCAGGGCCAGGTAACGAGCGCGCTTGATAGCACGAGCCAGTTGACGCTGGTACTTAGCACGAGTACCAGTGATACGGCTAGGTACAATCTTACCAGATTCGGTAATGTAGTTTTTTAGAGTCGCTACATCTTTGTAGTCGATCTCTTGTACGCCTTCTGCAGTGAAACGGCAGAATTTACGACGACGGAAGAAACGTGCCATGGGCTTATCTCCTGATCTAAATGTCTATAATGTGGTCAGCATGCAATACCAATTTTCCCTCGCCTTGTCGGCTGGTCTGGTAAGCGAGAAAACCGCTTACCTTGATATGGCTGCCTAAAGCTAAATTGTGAGTTTGTTGTGTTGACCCTTGCCCGCTTACCACCACCGGCAGACGACAATACACCTGACGGGAAAGGTTCGCTTCGAGTTGCGTGGAACGATGCTCTAACACAAAGTGGCAGTGCGGGATTCCTGCAGGGCTCTGGCGGTGGACCGGAGCTTTACTGATAACACCAGTAAGTTCCAATCGATTGGTCATCACAGCGATTACTCAGCAGCGCTCTCGCCTTCAGCTTTCGCTTCTGCACGCTCTTCGCGCTCAGGACGATCTTCACGCTTAGCCGTACGCTCTTCTTTAGCCTTCATCATGACAGATGGCTCAGTGATAGCGTCTTTAGTACGCATGATCATGTTACGGATCACAGCGTCGTTGAAGCGGAACGTGCTTTCTAGCTCGTCAATCACAGATTGCTCAGCTTCTACGTTCATCAGAACATAGTGTGCTTTGTGCAGTTTGTTGATTGGGTAAGCCAGTTGACGACGGCCCCAGTCTTCTAGACGGTGGATTTGACCACCCGCATCTTTGATAGACGCAGTGTAACGCTCGATCATGCCAGCAACTTGCTCGCTCTGATCAGGGTGCACCATGAATACGATTTCGTAATGACGCATTGAGTTGCTCCTTACGGATTAATCAGCTTCCACAATTGGCCCGGTCGTCCAGCGGAAGCAAGGAACGAAAAATAAAAGACCGAGAATCAGGCGCGAGATAGTACAGAATTGCAGCGCCATAAGCAAACAGATTTTCCGTTAATTTACTCACCTTCTGCCGCCGTGTCATAACCAAACCAAAACGCCTCGCGGCCTGTTCGATTATGGTCATTTTCATTCGTGTTCACTCGCACGACACAACCACTTAATTCGCGAAAAACAACAACTTACTGATAACAATTGGTGTGATATTGCGTCAAAAAACATGACAAACAGCAAAAAAATCAGGAAATCAAGCCTGCAAATTGTCAGGATTGGTCAACTTTCAAGCAATGTCACGCTATTGATGTACTTCTTTTTTACCAATAATTAATTTCTGAACCCGCGCTCAAATTATTACACTTCCGCCTCCATTTCTTGGCATCAATTGCCCAACATAACGGTTTTATTGCCTAGGCTTGACCTGAAAGTCGGTTTTTTACTGCAAAAAGCGTAGGGAAAGGACTCATCAATCGCTAACTGTATTGATGAAATTCGCTTCAAAAATTTTGGGAGCAAAATATGAAACTGATGACGCCATCACGTGCCGTCGCGCTAGGTTTGGCGGGGCTCGCGTTAACTAGCCCCAGCGTGCATGCTGCGGTTGATTGCCAGCCTCTGCCYGATTGGCAGAATGGCAATACCTACACCAAAGGGGATCAAGTCAAAGCGGACAATACCGCCTATGAGGCAAGGTGGTGGACGCAAGCCGATCCTGCCACTCAGTCTGGCGAATGGAAAGCATGGAAAATCCTCGGTCAGTGCGCGGGCAGCGTCAACCAAGCCCCTACCGCAATCTTAACCGTTTCTCCGTCTGGACCCGTTGAGGTTGGCGACACACTCACCTTCACCCTCGCCGGAAGAGACACGGATGGCACAGTGACCTCATTCGTGCTCTCACAAGGCGACACTGTCTTATATGAAGGAGCAGAAGCGACTTCCATCGGCTGGCAAGCCGAACAAACGGGTCGTTTTACCTTTACCCTCACCGTGACCGACGACAAAGGCGCCACCGACACCCAAACATTGCAACAGGTGGTGGGTGATGACCAAACCGGCGGCGATGAGTATGCCTGTCGTCCGGCTGGTTTATACACCACCCCCAACGTCGACGTGCCGTATTGCTCTGTGTATGACGAGAACGGCCTTGAAGACATGGGCGCCGATCACCCTCGCCGTGTCATTGGCTACTTCACCAGCTGGCGAAACGGCGCCAACGACCAGCCCGCTTATTTAGTCAGCGATATTCCTTGGGACAAGATCACCCACATTAACTACGCCTTTGCTCACGTCAACGCGGACAACCAATTGTCTATCGGCAATCCCAATGCGCCCGATAATCCAGCAACCCAAATGACCTGGCCGGGCGTAGCCGGCGCAGAGATGGATCCAACCCTGCCGTACAAAGGCCACTTTAACTTGCTCAACAAGTATAAAAAGCAGCACCCCGACGTGAAAACGCTGATCTCCGTGGGAGGTTGGGCTGAAACCGGGGGCTACTTCGGTGAAAACGGCGAGCGTATCGACAGTGGCGGTTTCTACACCATGACCACCAATGCCGATGGCAGTGTCAACCAAGCAGGCATTAAGGCTTTCACCGACAGTGCCGTCGCCTTCTTGCGTCAGTATGGCTTTGACGGTCTAGACATTGATTATGAATATCCATCGTCAATGAAAGACTCTGGCCACCCTGACGATTTCGAGTACTCCAACCCACGTCGGGCGCACTTGAATAAATCCTACCAAGTGCTGATGAAGTCGCTACGTGAAGCGCTCGATAAAGCCAGTGCACAAGATGGCAAGCACTATATGCTGACCATCGCCGCACCGTCATCGGGTTACTTATTGCGCGGGATGGAAACCTTCCAAACTACCCAATACTTAGATTACGTCAACATCATGAGCTATGACCTACATGGGGCATGGAATGATCATGTTGGCCATCAAGCGCCGCTATACGACACCGGCGAAGACTCGGAGCTTAAACAGTGGAATGTCTACCAAACCCCTGAGTTCGAGGGAATTGGTTATCTAAATACCGACTGGGCAGCAACCTATTTTATGGGCGGTATGTCACCCGGCCGCATCAATATCGGTATCCCGTATTACACCCGTGGCTTTAAAGATGTGCAAGGTGGCGACAAAGGGCTTTGGGGACGCGCGCCATTACCAAACCAAAGTGAGTGCCCAGCCGGCACAGGTGTCGGTGAGAAAAACAAATGCGGAAACGGTGCAATCGGGATAGATAACCTTTGGCATGATGTGGACGAGCTCGGCAACGAAGTGCCTGCTGGCTCCAACCCTTTATGGCATGTGAAAAACCTGCTCGACGGCAAACTACCGGCCTACGCCGCGGAGTACGGACTCGATCCTGAGCAAGATCCTAGCGACCGTCTCACCGGTAATTATCAACGTTATTACGATGACATCGCCAAAGCGCCGTGGGTTTGGAACGAAGAAAAACGCGTATTCCTATCGATGGAAGACGAAACCTCGATGGCCGAAAAGGTCGACTACGTGATCAATAAAGGTCTAGGCGGGGTGATGTTCTGGGAGCTGGCGGGGGATTATCGCTATGATGATCAGCGTCAAGCCTACTTTATGGGCGATACCCTGACTTCGCTGGCGTACCAAACCTTTAAGCAAGCTGGCAGCGACTACTCACTGCAACGTGGCGATGCCAACTTCCAAGTGCCAAGCGAGCAAGTGGATGTCACCTTTGACGCGCTGAACTTCCCAGTGGGCGATGACAACTATCCTATTCGCCCCACGTTCCGCTTTACCAACCACTCGGATCTGGACTTATCGGGCGCCACCATCAGCTTTGATGTGCCCGTGTCTACCTCGGCCATTTTTAAATCTGACTGGAACGCTCAGAAAAAGCTACGCATGGAAGTGGTCCGTGATAGCAGCAACGCCAGTGGCAACAATATCGGCGGGTTTGATGCTACGCACCATCGCTTTGCCATCACCCTGATTAACGAATGGGGCGGCATTGAGCAAAGCTTTAAGCCCGGTGAAACCTTGGATGCTCAGGTGATGTACTACATGCCGATCACCAACCCGACCAATATCACCATCGAAAAAGATGGCCAGCGCTATGCGGTGAAGCAGGAGTATCCAAGCCTTCCGCCTGCGCTACCCGGTAGCACCAGCCAAAGTGGCGGAGAGTCTCAGTGTCCCGGCGTCGATGTTGCCAGCCTGAGTACCTATCCCAACTGGCCTAACGGGGGCAACCATGCCAGCGGTGGCGACCAACTTATCTACCAAGATGCGGTATGGGAAGCCAAGTGGTGGACCCAAGCGGCACCCGGTGGTCAAGCTTGGCGCCAAGTCTGCAGTCTCTAATCCATTTCTGGTCTTGAATGCGGGGGCTGCGTGCCCCCGTTAAGGAGTCATTATGTTCAAGTCTTCGTTCACACAGTTTTCCTGTCGTACCGCCGTGGCCCTTGCGCTGGTCGCAAGCAGTTCACAGGTGATGGCACATGGCTATTTAGACAGTCCCAAAGCACGCCAAGCGATTTGCCATGAGCAAGGGGGCTATTGGTGGCCTTCAGATGGGTCACGTATTCCCAATGCTGCCTGTCGCGCTGCGTTCTTAGAGTCGGGGCACTACCCGTTTGTGCAACACCACGAATCAGCGCAATTGGTGGCGGATTACCGCAATATGGATGCGGTGAAAGCGGCCGTTACCGATGGCAACTTATGTGGTGCCGGCGATCCCAATAAAGCCGGGATCAGTTTGCCCTCACCGGATTGGCAACGGACCGAAGTCACCCCAGATGGCAATGGCCAAATTGACGTACGTTTTCGCGCCACCACACCTCACAACCCAAGCTATTGGGAAATTTATCTCACCAAGCCAGACTACAACGGCGCGACCGATGCGCTGACGTGGGATGATCTCGAGAAGATCGACACCTTTGGCGATCTGCCCATTGTGATCGGCGATGACGGAAACCGTTATTACGAGATGACTGTGACCCTGCCCGCCGATCGTCAAGGTGACGCCATTCTCTATAGCCGTTGGCAACGCATTGATCCGGCCGGTGAAGGCTTCTACAACTGTGCCGACATCACTATCACCCCCAGTCAGACAGCGCCAGCCCAATGGCACGAGCTGGGCTACTTTGTCCCACATCCACAAATGGCAGCTTTGGGCGATCGCGTACGTGCCCGCTTGCACAACCGCCAAGGCCAAGAAGTGGTAGATGTCACACTCACATTGACGGACCAAAATGTGGCGAATTGGCCACAAGCGCTGGCCAGCCTTATCGAACAACAGGCTAACGAGCCCTTACGTATCGGGGTGATGCGCAACGGTGAGATCCAGTTTAATGCCGATGACGTGGTGCAAAACCAAGTCTTTAGCCATCACGATAGCTATAGCTTCAACCTGTCGGTGATCCCGGCTACCGACGAACCCACCAGCAACCTGCCCGCGTGGAGCGCTTCTGAGGTCTATGTGGCCAAGGATCGCGTGCGCTACGGCGACAACATCTACCAAGCAAAATGGTGGACACGAAACGAGCAACCCGGCGCTGCCCTTGTTTGGCAACGCGTGACACAATAAGGAGCAAACATGAAGCCAATGACCCTACTCTCTCTGGCGATTGCTGGGGCACTGGGTGCCAGCCACGCCGTGGCGGCCCCCTCAACCCCAAGTTTGGACTGGAAGCCACAAAACTATTCTTTTGTTGAAGTCGACGAATATGGCCGCGGATCGTACAAAGATCTGGTACAACGCGTGGACGAAGTCCAAATTGAAATTAAATGGAATGCCTGGTCCGGTGATGGTGGTGACAGCTACAAGGTGTACTTTGACGATCAGGTCGTTAATCAAGGCACTTTACCGGCAGGAACCAAATCTGGCGTTGTCACTTTCCCCTATGACAAAGGAGGCCGCCACCAGCTTAAACTCGCCTTATGTGAGGGAGGCGTGGATGGCCAGTGCGCGACCAGTGCCGCCAAACCCATCGTGATCGCAGACACCGACGGTGTGCACCTTGACCCACTGCCGATGAATGTCGACCCCAATAACAATGACTACCCCAAACAGCCTGATACCGTGGTGGGGGCATACTTTGTCGAATGGGGCATTTATGGCCGTAACTTCGATGTCAGTCAGGTGCCCGCGGGGAATCTCACCCACATCTTATATGGCTTTATCCCCATTTGTGGCCCCAATGAGTCATTGGGCGACATCGAAAATGGCAACAGCTTGCGCGCACTAGAACTCGCCTGCCAAGGCTCACAAGACTATGAAGTGGTGATCCACGATCCTTGGGCGGCGATTCAGAAAAAACTGCCCGGCACACCAGCTAAAGATCCGATTGGTGGCACTTATGCGCAAATGATGGCGCTCAAGCAGCGCTACCCGGATCTGAAAATTCTCCCATCCGTGGGCGGCTGGACCCTATCAGACCCCTTCTATGATTTCACCGACAAAGCCAACCGTGATGTCTTTGTTGCGTCGATGAAAGAGTTCCTACAAACCTGGAAGTTCTATGATGGGGTCGACATTGACTGGGAATACCCAGGCGGTGGCGGTGCCAACCCAGATCTGGGCAATCCAGATAAAGACAGCCAAGCCTACGCGGCCTTAATGCGTGAGCTGCGCGCGATGTTGGATGAGCTCGAAGCCGATACCGGCCGTGAGTACCAACTCACCTCGGCCGTCGGTGCCGGTTATGACAAAATCGCCAACGTCGATTACAGTGCCAGCGCGCCGTACATGGATTACATCTTTGCCATGACTTACGACTTTTTCGGCGCGTGGAATAATGTCACCGGTCACCAAACCGCCCTCTACTGCGGCAGTCATATGAGCGCCGATGAATGTGATGGTACTGGCGTCGATGATAACGGCGAGCCCCGCAAAGGCCCTGCCTACACGCTCGATAATGGCGTGCAATTACTGCTAGAAAGCGGCGTACCACCGGAAAAAATGGTGATTGGCACCGCGATGTACGGCCGTGGCTGGGAAGGCGTTTTCCCTGCCAATGCGACCGATCCTAGCAACCCGATGACCGCACCCGGAAATGGCCCGATCAAAGGCAGCACCGCAGACGGTATTTGGGAAGCCGGTGTGATTGACTACAAAGGCATCGTCAAATCAATGCTCGGCAGCGCGGGGAACGGTATCAATGGCTTCCAACCCGGTTATGATGAGCAAGCCGAAGCGGCTTATGTTTGGAACCCAGACAACGGTAAGCTCGTCACTTATGACAACCAGCGCTCGGTCAAAGCCAAAGGCCAGTATGTGCGCAATCACAACTTCGCCGGTTTGTTTGCTTGGGAAATCGATGCCGACAATGGCGATATCCTCAATGCGATGCACGAAGGCCTAGCACAGGATGGTCAGCCGCCAGTCAATAGTGCTCCAACCGTCACCCTTGCGCAGCAAATCTATACGCTGGCGCCCGGAGCGTCGTTAACCATTGCCGCCAATGGGCGTGATCGGGATGGCGATGCCCTGACCTATCGCTGGCAAGGCGATGCGGCGTTGGCTCTGACCAATAGCGACACGGATTCGGTCACCGTGACCGCCCCCGATGTGAGCACCAGCACCGACTATTCCCTGTCGGTGACGGTATCGGACGGCCAAGCCAATGCCGAGGCCAGCGCCATCATTAAGGTGGTGGTACCGGGTGAAAACCAAGCTCCTACCGTGGCACCTATCGCCCCTGTTAGCCTGAAAAGCGGTGAGCAAACCAGCGTTACGATTGAGGCAAACGACCCAGATGGCGATACACTCAGCTACACCTACCGTGCATCCGGCGATCTGGCCGTTTCTGGCACCGGTGATCAGGTCACTCTGACCGCGCCCACCGTGACGGAGAATCGCGACTATGTRGTCACGGTCGAGGTCAGCGATGGCGACAAAACCACGCAAGCGCAGTTCACGGTAACTGTGACGCCGGCCAGTGGCTTGCCAGCATGGGATGAAAACACCGTGTACGTCGGCGGCGATCGTGTCCTATATCAAGGGGTTGAGTATCGCGCCAAGTGGTGGACCAAAGGCCAGCGCCCAGACCAAGGCGACCCATGGGAACGCGTCGGGGATAGCCAAGCCAACCAAAGCAGTGAATGGCAAGCGACCGTCGCTTATTCCGGCGGCGCTGAAGTTGAATATAACAACCAACGCTACCAAGCCAAGTGGTGGACGCAAGGCGACAAACCCGGCAGCGCCGCGGTCTGGCAATTACTGTAACGGTTTTTCACTTCCCAAAATGACAAAACGCCCCAAGCTGGGGCGTTTTTCTTCAACGGTGAACAAGAGACACTGCAGTTAACGACGCTGACGCACCGCTTCATACAAGCAGACGCCGGTCGCCACGGACACATTCAAGCTCGACACACTGCCCGCCATCGGAATCCGGATCAGCTCATCACAGGTTTCRCGCGTCAAACGGCGCATGCCATCTCCTTCTGCGCCCATCACTAAGGCGAGCGGCCCCACCAATTTGGTGTCGTAAACATCATGAACGGCTTCACCCGCCGTACCCACAAACCACACGCCCTGCTCTTTGAGCGCACGCATGGTTCGCGCTAAGTTGGTGACGCGCACTAAAGGCACGACTTCAGCGGCGCCACAGGCCACTTTTCGCGCCGTGGCATTAAGCTGAGCGGATTTGTCTTTCGGGACAATCACCGCACTCACTCCAGCTGCATCGGCGGTGCGTAGGCACGCCCCCAAGTTGTGAGGGTCAGTTACCCCATCAAGCACCAGCAGCAAGGGGTTCTCGGTGTTGGCGAGGATCGCCTCCAAGTCATTTTCGTTATACTGACGGCCCGCTTTGACACGTGCCACAATCCCTTGATGCGACGCACCTTGGGTTTTGTCGTCTAACGCTTTGCGGCCAACTTGCTGAATACTGATCCCCAGCATCGCTAATTCGTTTAGTACAGGCACTAAGCGTTCGTCTTGACGGCCTTTTAGCACCATCACGTCAATAAAGCGAGATGGATCAGTCGCAAGCACGGCTTGGACGGCATGAATGCCGTAAATGGTTTCATTACTCATGGGTTACTTCTTTTTCTTGACCGCTTTAGGTTTTTGCTTCTTCGCCTTTTTCTTGCGTGCTTTTTCCGCAGGCGACTTACCTTTGCCCTTCTTGCCTTTTTTCTCTGCAGGGGCCTTGTCTTCTTCAACGCTTGGCACGGCGCCACGTTTCAGTTGCTGACGCACGGACATTCGCTCGCGACGGGCTTGTGGGTCTTTATTCGACTCCGCACGGCCTTTCTTGCGTTTGTCACGGGCTGTTTTCCCCGGACGACGGGCTTTGCGCTCAGAGCCTACCAGCTCAAAGTCGATTTGTCGCTCATCCAAGTTAACGGCTAAGACTTTCACGGTCACCTGATCGCCGAGTCGGAACACACGTCCCGAGCCTTCACCGACCAAGCGTTGACCCACCATATCAAAGCGATAGTAATCATTATCGAGGTTGGAAATATGGACCAAACCATCGATATGTAGCTCATTGAGGCGAACAAAGAAGCCAAAACCAGTGACATTGGCAATCACGCCTTCCAGCTCATCACCAACGTGATCTTGCATGTATTCGCACTTAAGCCAATCAGCCACATCACGGGTAGCATCATCAGCACGGCGTTCGGTTTTCGAACACTGCTCGCCGAGCACATCCATATCGTCAAATGAGTAGTGGTAGCCACCGGTCGGGGTCCAACGGTCTTGGTTTTTACCCGCTTGTTTGGCAATCAAATATTTGAGTGCACGGTGCAACAGCAAATCCGGATAGCGACGAATAGGCGAGGTAAAGTGTGCGTATTGCTTGAGCGCCAAACCGAAGTGGCCTTGGTTATCCGCTTGATACACCGCTTGCTTCATCGAGCGGAGCAACATGGTTTGGATCAGCTCACTGTCAGCGCGACCATGCACCACATGCATCAGTGCCGCGTAGTCTTTCGGCGTCGGCTCAAGGCCGCCGCTGAGACTCAAGCCTAACTCGCCTAAGAAATCTTTAAAGCCACTGAGGCGCTCTTCGCCCGGCGCTTCGTGGACACGATAAAGCGCAGGCTCTTTGTGTTTTTCCACAAAGCGTGCCGACGCGATATTGGCCAAGATCATACACTCTTCGATGATCTTGTGCGCATCGTTCCGCTCCACCGGCACAATACGGTCAATTTTACGCTGTGCGTTGAAAATAAACTGGGTTTCCACCGTCTCGAACTCAATCGCCCCGCGTTGTTGGCGCGCCTCACTGAGCACTTTGTACATATCGTGCAGGGTCTCTAAGTGCGGGACCAGAGAACGGTAGCGCTCACGCAACTCCTCATCGCCTTCAAGGATATGAGACACCTTGGTATAGGTCAGACGCGCGTGGGAATTCATCACCGCTTCGTAATGCTTGTAGCCAGATAGCGCCCCTGATTCAGAAATCGTCATCTCACACACCATACACAAGCGGTCGACTTGCGGGTTCAGCGAGCATAAGCCATTAGAAAGCACTTCCGGCAACATCGGCACGACTTGGTTAGGGAAGTAGACAGAGTTACCGCGGTTTTGCGCTTCTTTATCCAACGCCGAATCAGGTCGCACATAGTAGCTGACATCAGCAATCGCTACCCACAGACGCCAGCCGCCCGAGCGTTTACGTTCGCAATAGACCGCATCATCAAAGTCGCGGGCATCTTCACCATCGATGGTCACCAGTGGCAAATCACGCAGATCGACACGGCCCTCTTTGGCTTTTTCTGGTACTTCCTCACTCAAGCTTTTCACTTGCTTGAGCACGGCATCCGGCCATTGATGAGGAATATCGTGGGTGCGCATCGCAATTTCGATTTCCATGCCAGGCGCCATGTTCTCGCCCAGCACTTCAACAATCTTACCGACAGGGTTGGTTTGTCGGGTCGGGCGCTGCATGATCTCGACCACCACCACATTGCCCATACGCGCACCTTGGGTTTGCTCTTTGTCGATCACGATGTCTTGACCAAGACGGCTATCATCGGGCACGACAAAGCCCATGCCATCTTCCACAAAGTAACGACCCACGATCTGACCTTGGCGCGCCTCAAGCACACGCACTACACGGGCTTCTTTGCGGCCACGCTTATCGGTGCCGACACCTTGTGCCAAAATCACATCACCGTGCATCACACTACGCATTTGATGATGCGGTAACATCCAATCATCGTGATTGCCTTTGCCTTCTGGGCGTAGAAAGCCAAAGCCGTCTCGGTGACCGATGACAGTGCCTTTGACCAAATCTAACCGCTCAGGTAAGGCGTAACACTGACGACGGGTAAACACCAATTGGCCATCACGCTCCATGGCGCGCAGGCGTCGACGTAAGCCTTCATACTGTTCATCACCGGCGAGCCCCAAGTGTGCGAACAGATTGTCTCGACTTACCGGCGCTTTAAAGCTGCGTACAACCTCGAGCAGGTGTTCACGGCTAGGGACGGGATTGTCATATTTTTCTGCTTCACGAGCTTGGTGCGGATCGGCCGCAATGCCTGTGGGCGTATTTTTTGTCGAACCTGTGTCTTGCGACATAGACCTTTTCCTATTGGCGTATGTTGATTTCATTATATCTGTTAACTGACGCTAATGCGCCGCGATGATCGCAGTTTGACGTTTTGTTTCAGCGTCTTGCTTGTAAACAACGAGAGGAATATGGCGCAGACACCATATCGAATCAGATTGGAAACAGATGAGTGGCAACGAGTATAACGAATTTGTGTGACAAAATCGCTTTTTGTGCTTACCAATAACTGGTGCGACGTTTGGCGCGCGCAATAATGTTTTGTGGCATACGCGCTTCTAGCGCAGCACGCAGTTGAGCAATCCGGTTGCGGGTTTGGGTGTCCGCGGTAATGGTTTGATACAACCAACGGTATGCATCTTCATAATCGAGCGGCGAGCCGACATCATCCACCAGCAGCTCAGCCAGTAAGATGCGTGCACGCGTATCACCCAGCGAGGCCGCTTCACGCAGATAAGGAATGGCTCGGCGCTGGTCCTGCTGAACAAGCGTGCCATTGGCATAATAGCGTCCCAGTTGCTCAAGTGCCGCGGGTAAGCCTTGTTGTGCCGCCAGCTTCATGTAGTAAACGCCCAGCTCAGCGTCCTGATCCACACACACGCCCCACGCCAGCATATCACCGTATAAAAACTCATAGGCGGGCGATCCAACACGAGTGGCACGGGCTTCAATATCTTGGATCAATTGGCATTCGTCCTGCCTCACTCGCTCAAGATGAGAGTTGGTTTCGAACAAGGCAATCAATTCGCTCTCTTCATACACAGGCACAGCGGGGCCGACGTCCGCTTTGGCCGCTGCTGTTGACAACAAAAGAGAAAAAACTAGCGTTCGAAACTTCATGCCTACTCGCTATCAAAACAAAAAACTAAGCAGCAGCGTCAGGGCTACCTGTGCCTTTTTTGTATCGGCGCTATGTGAAATGACTTTAGCAAAGGCGGCAAGTTTTTTCCGCTATCGCGCGATCTCGATTCCAAGCTGCGCGAAAAAAGCATTAAAAAAGCCAGCGACAAGGCGCTGGCTTTTATCATTCAAAGCAATTGCTTATTCAGCAAACGGATGTACTTTGATGATGGTTTCGTTGCGGTCAGGACCCGTTGAAACAATATCAATCGGCACACCGGTCAGCTCTTCGATACGCTTGATGTAATCGAGCGCCGCTTGCGGCAGTTCGTCGAGAGATTTCACCCCAAAGGTGTTCTCGCTCCAGCCAGGCATGCTTTCATAGATAGGCTCGATGTTTTCGTACGCGTCAGCGGCCAGAGGTGATACCTCAACGGTTGAACCGTCTGCCATCTTGTAACCGGTACAAATTTTGATTTCTTCCAAGCCGTCCATCACGTCAAGCTTAGTCAGACAGAAACCTGATACTGAGTTGATTTGTACTGCACGACGCATCGCAACCGCATCAAACCAACCACAACGACGTTTACGGCCCGTGGTCGCACCAAATTCGGCACCTTTAGTGCCAAGGTGCATGCCAATCTCATCATCCAACTCAGTCGGGAATGGACCCGCACCGACACGCGTACAATACGCTTTAGCAATACCCAAGATATAGCCAAGGTGACGCGGACCAAAACCAGAACCTGCAGCAACGCCGCCGGCGGTGGTGTTCGATGAGGTAACATACGGATAAGTACCGTGGTCAATGTCTAGCAAGGTGCCTTGTGCGCCTTCAAACATGATTTTGTCACCACGTTTGCGGGCATCATCGAGCTCTTGAGTCACGTCCATCACCATACCGGTAAGGATGTCCGCTTGCTCCATGACTTTCGCCAAGGTCTCTTCATAGCTCACAGGGTCAGCCTTGTAGAAATGCTCAAGCTGGAAGTTATGGAATTCCATCACTTCTTTTAGCTTTTCAGCAAAGGCTTCTTTGTCGAACAGATCGCCAACACGCAAACCACGACGTGCCACTTTATCTTCGTATGCAGGCCCGATACCGCGACCGGTCGTACCGATGGCTTTCTTACCGCGTGCTTGCTCACGTGCTGCGTCAAGCGCAATGTGATATGGCAGGATCAGAGGACAAGCTTCTGACAGGAATAGGCGCTCACGAACCGGCACACCGCGCGCTTCCAGCTCACCCATTTCTTTCAGCAGAGCGTCCGGCGACAGCACAACACCGTTACCGATGATACATTTAACGTTGTTGCGAAGGATACCAGAAGGAATCAAGTGTAGGACGGTTTTCTCGCCGTCGATGACAAGAGTATGACCAGCATTGTGACCGCCTTGATAGCGAACCACGTATTTTGCGTCTTCAGTCAAAAGATCAACGATCTTTCCCTTACCTTCGTCACCCCATTGGGTGCCGAGAACTACTACGTTATTACCCATCTTTTTCGATATGCAGCTAGTTAAAAATGGATTCTAGCACCTTCAAAAAACGGTTGCAGTTATTTTTTAACCATAATGTCGTTTTCTTACCATGGGCTTGTCACGTCAAGCTGACAGCCCTTGGTTAACCCAAGAGGTAATAGGCGAATATCGCACCGATCACCACCAAACAGCCTCCGATACGTCGCAACTGATTATCCGGCTGTTGGCTCAGCTCAGTCACCATCTGTCGCCATTGCTTGGGGAATAACATGGGCCCCAGCCCTTCGACCACCAATACTAGCGCAAGCGCTCCCCATAATGTCGTCATGATTCATCCTCCTACATTGAATCTTGCTGTGCGCGATAAGCCGAAGACAAAAAAAAGACAAGGCGCAGCGCCTTGTCTTTTCTCGCAGTTATTGCGGTTTATTTATTGATCACGTCAGGCTGCTTCATGTATTTGAAGAAGTCACTTTTTGGATCAACCACCAGCATATCGCTCTTGCTGTTGAAGCTCTTACGATAGGCTTGTAGCGAGCGAACAAAGCTATAAAACTCAGGCTCTTTCTTGAACGCGTTAGCAAATAGCTTCGCCACTTCCGCGTCAGCTTCACCACGGGTGATTCGCGCTTGACGCTCTGCTTTAGACAGAATGGTCGCCACTTCTAGCTCAGCTTGCGCGCGAATAATTTCTGCTTGCTCACGCCCTTGTGCACGATGACGACGGGCAACCGCCTCACGCTCAGCACGCATACGTGCATAAATAGACTCACTGATTTCACTCGGCAGGTTGATACGCTTGATACGCAAGTCAATCAACTCAATACCCAAATCACGTGAACCTTCGCTCGCCGCACGATCAAGGACACTTTTCATGACCTCATCACGCTTTTCAGACACGATTTCTTTAATGGTTTTGCTACCGATTTCGGCACGCAAGCCATCCGCGACACGACGCTGCAACAACGACTCGGCAGTCAGTTTGTTACCCCCACCAGTGGACAGGTAATACTGGCCAAAGTCTTTGATACGCCACTTCACGTAAGAGTCAATAATGACGTCTTTTTTCTCGGCGGTAACAAAACGGTCAGCACGGTCATCCATGGTTTGAATACGCGCATCGAGTGTATTGACGCGATCAAACAATGGCAGTTTGAAATGCAGACCCGGCTGATAGATTTTCGCCACGTCGTTATCCGCTTTAAGCACGCGCCCAAAACGGACCACGATGCTACGTTCGCCTTCACTCACCACGAAGATCGACATCAAAAAGACAACAACGGCTAGGACGACAACAGGGATCATCATCTTACGCATGCTTAGTATCTCCCTTCTCGTGATGAACCAGAACGCGGCGCCGACTCTTGCTGGGTTGGCTGTGCGCTTTGTTCAAGCTCAATACCATATTGGCTGCTCGACGTCTCTTTACGCTGGTTCGGTCCAACGGCTGCGCCTCCCATTAGCTTATCGAGTGGGAGATATAACAGATTGCTGTTGCCGCTTTGCGAATCCACCATCACCTTACTGGTGTTGCTGTAGACTTCTTCCATGGTCTGAATATACAGACGATTACGCGTCACACGTGGGGCTTCACGATACTCAGGCAAGAGTTTCTCAAATTGAGACACTTCACCTTGAGCTTCGTTAACCGTACGCTCTTTGTAACCCAATGCGGCTTTTTTCAAGGTTTCCGCACGACCGGTTGCTTTTGGCAATACGTCATTACGATACGCTTCAGCTTCACGGATAAAGCGCGCTTCATCCTCTCGTGCTGCAATCGCATCATCAAATGCGTCTTTCACTTGCTCCGGTGGGCGCGCATATTGGAAGTTCACATCTACCACCAACAGTCCCATATCGTACTTGTCGATGATTTTGTTGAGTTCTACTTGGGTACGCTCACGCACTTCTTGACGACCACGGGTGATGATATCGTCCATCAAGGAGTCACCGACCACCGCACGAAGCGCTGAATCTGTGGCTTGACGCAGGCTATCGTCAGCATTGGTTACACTGTAAAGATATTGCTGTGGATCCATCACGCGGTACTGGACGTCCATTTCAACGTTCACCACGTTCTCGTCTTTAGTCAGCATAAGGCCCGAGCTGTTCAGAGAACGGATAGATTCAACGTTGACGGTGCTGACTGTATCCACAAAGGTAGGTTTCCAGTTCAAACCAGGCTGCACGATCCGGTCATATTGTCCAAAACGCAGCACCACACCCCGCTCGGCTTCGCCGATGGTGTAGAACCCAGAGATCCCCCAAACAATTGCGCCAATCAGTGCTAGTACACCCAGACCGGCGACGCCACCTCCAAAGGATGGACCTTTGCCTTTACGGCCTCCACCGCCTAAGCCACCGAGTTTGCGGCTTAGCTTATTAAATAGTTCATCAAGATCCGGTGGGCCTTGATTCCGGCCACCACGATTGCCCCAGGGGTCTTTATCGGGACCGCCATTGTTTCCTGGCTCATTCCACGCCATTCGCGCTCTCCATCAAATTGATCTGACGATAGTTTTTTACTTTAGCAGCCTAGTCGCTGACGATAAAGTCGCCAAGGTGACTGCCTTCTCTTTTTTCCAGCCGATACCAATCTGTTTGTGGCAAACGCACATCAACGAGTAAGTGACCATCGTCTTGGTACTCCTCGTGTACAATGCAGCGCATCTGACAAAACTTACTGTGCATTCGGCCCGCTATGCTTGGTGGCAACCGCAGGCGATGTTTCACCATGGTGCCAGCCAAACGCTCGGTGAGGGCTTCAAATATCAGCGAAATTCCTTGTCCGGATAGCGCCGAGACCCATACCGCTTGTGGGATCCCCTCGTCGTCTCGTTCAATACGAGGTTCAGCGCGTTCTAGACTATCGATTTTGTTCATGACAATCAGACGAGGCACATCAGCGGCGTCAATTTCTTCTAGCACGCTGTTGACCGCTTCCATATTGTCACGGTACCTGTCATCACTGGCATCGACCACGTGCAGCAGCAAGTCCGCTTCTTGGGTTTCTTGCAAGGTTGCTTTAAATGCAGCCACCAAATCGTGCGGCAGGTGGCGAATAAAGCCCACCGTGTCGGCAAGAATTGAGGGACCAACATCCTCCACTTCAATCCGACGTAAGGTCGGATCGAGGGTGGCAAACAACTGATCCGCGGCATACACACCCGCTTCAGTGATGCGGTTAAATAACGTTGATTTCCCAGCGTTGGTATAGCCTACGAGTGAGATAGTGGGCACTTCCGCGCGCGCTCGCGCACGACGCCCCTGCTCTCGCTGCTTGGCGACTTTTTCCAACCGACGAAGAATCGCTTTTACCCGATCTCGCAATAATCGACGGTCAGTTTCCAACTGGGTTTCACCCGGCCCGCGCAAGCCAATCCCACCTTTTTGCCGCTCAAGGTGAGTCCAGCCTCGCACCAAACGCGTTGACAGGTGGCGTAGCTGGGCCAGCTCTACCTGCAACTTACCCTCATGGGTGCGTGCACGTTGGGCAAAGATGTCGAGGATCAAGCCGGTTCGGTCTAACACTCGACATTTAAATAATTGTTCCAAGTTACGCTCTTGCGCCGGTGATAATGCGTGATTGAAGATCACGACATCCGCACCGACTTGGCGTACGGTGTCGGCGACTTCTTGCGCCTTACCCTCACCGACAAAATACTTAGGATGTGGTGACTGACGGCTGCCGACAACAACTTGCAAGGCATCGACACCCGAGGACGATACCAGCATTTGAAATTCGCTGAGATCGTCCCACTCGCCATCATGGGTAAAATTGATATGAACGAGTACAGCCTGTTCACCGGCCTCGTAACGGTCAAACAAGCAAACAGCTCCTTAGCAAATGAATGCTCACTCCTCAGGTTTATCCTGCTGACGATCACCGTGTGAACGCTCGGCAGAACCCTGGTTATTGTTATGGTGGCTGACTGGACGTGCAGGCACGACGGTTGAGATCGCGTGCTTATACACCATCTGGTTAACCGTGTTTTTCAGCAGAATCACGAATTGATCAAACGATTCAATCTGGCCTTGCAACTTAATGCCATTCACCAAGTAAATGGAAACGGGAATACGCTCACGACGTAGCGCATTTAAGAATGGGTCTTGTAATGATTGCCCCTTAGCCATTATTTCTTTTCCTTATTTGTTTGTAATTGTAGTCAATCTAAGCGGTTAAGCAGCGTCCTTGTCAGGGACAGTATACATTAAGTCTCTGTCTCTGCCGCCAACGCTTTTGTCACCGTTTGTAAAGATAGTGACGGCGAGTCACTATCAAGCCAAGTCACATTTTCCCAGCCGCGAAGCCAAGTAATCTGACGTTTGGCCAACTGGCGCGTCGCGCAAATCCCACGATAAACGGCTTCTTCATGGGTGCAGCGTCCGGCCAAATAATCCCACATCTGGCGATACCCCACGCAACGAATCGACGGTAAATCCGGATGCAGATCACCTCTTTCGTACAGCGTGCGTACCTCCTGTTCAAACCCCGCCTCGACCATCTTGGCAAAGCGAAGTTCGATGCGGCGATGCAACTCCCCTCGATCCTGAGGAGTGATTGCGAATTGGTGAACCTGATACGGCAAAGGATCACCTTTTTTCTCAGTTAGCGCCGTTAATGTGTGTCCGGAAATCCGGAATACTTCTAACGCACGCATGATACGCTGCGGATCATTAGGGTGGATCCGCGCGCCCGCAACAGGATCAATATGGCATAACTGCTGATGCAATGCCTCCCAACCGTGCTGCTGCGCCTCTTGTTCAATCGCGTCGCGCACCTCAGGATCTGCACTGGGTAGCGGTGATAATCCCTCGAGCAACGCTTTAAAGTACAACATTGTGCCCCCCACCAGCAGCGGGATTTTGCCTTGGGCAACAATCTCTGACATCGCGGTGAGCGCATCGTCACGAAAGTCGGCCGCCGAATAGGCTTGCGACGGATCGCGAATATCAATTAGGCGATGCGGGGCCTGAGCCAATTCATCAGCCGTTGGTTTGGCAGTACCAATGTCCATACCGCGGTAAATCAATGCCGAATCCACACTAATAATTTCCACCGGCAATGTTTTACGTAACGCTATAGCCAGATCCGTTTTTCCTGAGGCAGTCGGCCCCATCAGAAAAATGGCCTTGGGCAACGGATTAGTCATGCTGTAATGCTTCTATCGCTGTGGTCAAGTCAAGACGTTTAAACACGCGCTGATAGCCATGCTGTAACGCCTCGCCCTGCCAATATTGTTCAATTTCCGAAACGGTCTGTACCGCTTGCGCAAGGCTGACGTGATCCGATGCTACTGTCAACTGCTTTGCCAGCCAACTCCACATGCTTGAGCTGTGATCTTCATGGGGTTGATCTGGGGTTAATGACAATAAAAATGCCAACAAGTCAGGAATAAAAGCTTGAAGGTTGGACTGGCGCAGTGGCTGACACACTGTCATGACCATCAACTGTTGTCCTTTTACCTTTATATGGATCCCAAAGCGCCCTAATAAGGTTTGATAGTGCTCAACCACCTCACATTCTTGAGGCGACGCCGACATCCGCTGCGGGATCAATAGCGGCTGTGCTACTAACCCTTCATCAAGGGCGGGTCGCAACGCTCCCTGCTGACGCCATGTCTGCAAGGCTTGATAGTCCGCCAGCCACAATGCATCACCGTGTGCGATCAGTACATAGTGACCGTGAGTCACGGCAAGCACTTTGCCTAACCCGCTTTCTGTACGAGCGGGCCGATCGCTGACATCGGCGACCGCTGTCTCCACCGTTGGCACAGCCTCAGACGCGGCTGGGGCTGATGTTTCAGAGAGTGTGGTCTGCGCGTGCGGCTTTTGTTCTGACGCGTAAGGCGTCATCAGTGCCTGATACGCTTGTGTCGCCTTTTTGGATGGTGGCGCGGGTTGCGAGGAAAACGCGCGACTCCCCGACCATTCGCCTGATTGCCCACCCTCGCGGGCTGGTTCCGTGCGCTGGCCGGGATAATCGGGAAAACGGTTCACCGCGGTTTGGTAATCACTGGCCACCGCAGATGGCCGTGTCTGATAGCTAGCCTGTTCGCGGACCTCACCGGTTTCATTGTCCACTCCCTCTAAGGCGGGGGAACTGGCCTGCTGTAACGCATCAAAAATGGCTTGGAACATAAAGTCATGCACCAAGCGGGCTTGATGGAATCGCACTTCATGCTTCGCGGGGTGTACATTCACATCCACTTGGTGCGGATCCACATCAATGTAAAGAACAAACGCCGCATATTGGTCAGGGGCAAGGCTTTGCTCATAGCCTTGACGAATCGCATGGTTAATCAGCTTGTCTTTCATCATCCGCTGATTGACAAAGCAGTGCTGCATATCGTTTTGCTGACGCGCACCTTCTGGCGTACAAATCCATCCCCGAAGCGTCATATCATGATGGGTCAGCTCCACGCGCAACGCATGATCAACAAACTTTTGCCCACACACCGCTTTGAGACGACGTACTGGATCGCCCTGTTCAGGCACTCGCCGATACTGACGCACAGGCGTACCGTTGTGACGCAAGTTAATGGTGATATCGAAACGGCTCAGTGCAATACGGCGCAACAGCTCATCAATATGGCCAAATTCGGTTTTCTCGGTACGTAGAAACTTACGTCGTGCGGGTGTATTGAAAAACAAGTCAACCACTTCCACGGTACACCCCACAGGATGCGCCGCAGGCTTAACACTCACGGCCATATCACGGCCTTCGGCATACGCTGACCACGCTTCTTGCTGTTCAGCAGGACGCGAGGTGATGGTCAGGCGAGAAACGGAGCTGATACTCGCCAGCGCCTCGCCACGAAAGCCTAAACTCATGATCGCTTCGAGATCATCCAAGGTGTGGATTTTTGAGGTGGCATGACGGCTTAACGCCAACTGCAAATCTGCTTTACTAATTCCGCTACCGTTATCACGCACACGGATCAGCTTACTGCCGCCTTTTTCAATATCGATATCGATACGGGTCGCGCCCGCATCAATACTGTTCTCGACCAACTCTTTGACCACAGACGCTGGTCTTTCGACCACTTCACCCGCGGCGATTTGGTTGGCCAAGCGAGCCGGTAAAATCTGAATGGCCATATCAACTTCCCGGAATGATTAACGTCTGCCCCACCGCCAAGGTGTCAGAGCGCAGCGAGTTGGCTTGCCGCAAGCTTTCAATGGTCACGCCATAATTCGCGGCGATTTTTCCTAAGTACTCGCCACGTTTGACTTTGTGCTTGCGATCCGGCGTCGTGGCACCGGGAATCGACAGTTTTTGCCCAACCCAAAGCGTATCCGATTTCAGACTATTGGCTCGGCGAATGGTACTGACCGACACCTGATAGTGCTCGGCAATCTTGCCCAGAAACTCGCCGCGGCTCACGGTATGGGTAACCGTACGCGTCGAAGAGGCAGCGTTATCCCCCTTACCGGCGAGTTTAGCGACATCGACATTAGGGATAGACAGCACTTGCCCGACCCGCAACGTGTTGGAGCTTAGTCCATTGGCGGATTTAATCGCCGCGACCGAGCTTTGGTATTTATTGGCGATCAAAGACAACGACTGCCCCGCCGTGACAGTATGTTTTACCCCATTTTTACGGGCAGCGAATAAGGTGCCATCGGGCGGGAAATGTTCAAAATAATTACGGATCCCGTGATAGACCGCATCGGCAAGCCGGCGCTGGTGATCCCGTTGGAACAGGAGTCGCTCTTCCTGTGGATTAGAAATAAACCCTGTTTCAATTAGCAACGAGGGAATATCAGGCGATTTGAGGACAGCCAAACTGGCGTGCTCAGGGCTCGATTTATGCAGCTTGGTGACTTTACCCAATTCTTTAAGCACCCGAGTCGCCACGTTATAGCCTTCTTTTTGCGAGTTGCTGAACTGCAAATCCAGCACCGCGCGACTGAGGTATTCATCTTCGTTGTTTTGCGCTAATAAGGACCCACCACCCAATAGATTGGACTGCTCTTCGTGCCTTTCAATCCAGCGACCAATTTCACTGTTCGCGCGGCGACGAGATAGCACCCATACCGACGCCCCTCGTGGTTGAGGCTTGTGGAAACCATCGGCATGAATCGAAACCAATAAGTGGGCTTTGTGCTGGCGGGCAATCTCTGAGCGCCGATTCAAATCGACAAAGTAATCACCGGTGCGCGTGAGTACCGCTCGCATCCCAGGAACCGCATTAATGCGGGCGGCGGTTTGCTTGGCGATCGCCAGCGTGACGTATTTTTCAAATTTTCGTGTCGGGCCAACCGCGCCCGGGTCGTTGCCACCATGACCGGCATCGATCGCCACGACGATGTCATCGGTGCCAAACGGCAACGCGGCCACCGTTTCTCGACGCTTCTTTTCCGCGGCACTCAAGTCGGGTTTATTCTTATCGACTTTATCAGGATGAGGCAAATCCACCACCAAGCGGTGGCCATACTCGCCACCCGGAGCCAAAGCGAAGATGTGCGGCTTGGCCGCGTCTTTTAACTCAAATACCAATCGATAGGTGGACTTGGCAGGCGGGCTACTTTTGCGAATTTTAGTCAGTATATCGCTGCCTTTGACCGGCTTTGGGAGCGAGGTCGCCAGCGAGCTCTGCTTTAAATCAATGACCAAACGGTCAGGTCGAGTCAGTGAAAAGTAACTAAAGTCTGGCGTATCCGCTAAATCGACCACGACCCGTGTTTCATTAGGCGCAGGCCAAACGCGAATATTTTCAATCTGATTGGCCCAGCCTGTTACGCTGAACAGACCCGCGATCATCAAGGTGCATAGCCGCTGCCACATCATGCTAGTCATCCCATTCTAAGCGATTGATAACCGACACACCGACTTCGGTGTTCGCGGTCAGCGCCACCGTGCGTTGCTCGCCGTCATACTGCAAAGTGATATCAAGATCAGCATGAGGTAACCAGCCCTGCCCTTTTTCCGGCCATTCAATCAGGCACAGCGCCTGTTCATTGAAATAATCCCGAATCCCCATAAATTCCAACTCTTCTGGGTCAGCCAAGCGGTACAGGTCAAAGTGATAGACCTGCCAAGGCGGGAGCTGGTAAGGCTCGACCAAGGTATACGTCGGACTTTTGACGTTACCCGTATGACCCATTGCTTGAACAAATCCGCGACAAAACGTCGTTTTTCCTGCGCCCAGATCGCCATGTAAATAACAGGTTGTGCTTTGCGTACAAGCACGGGCCAACGCTGCCCCAAGGGCAACAGTACTGTCGGCGTCTGCCAACTGGGTATGAAAAGTTTGGGTCATGCTACTACTGCGTCTCGTCTGTTGGCTTTATTAATCGATCAATCGCTGTAACTCGGGTAATAAATCACTGGCAAGCAAACCACGTTCGCCGGCAAGTGCCGCTTGGTCACCGGCTTTACCATGAAGATAGCAGCCCATGGCCGCTGCATGAAATAAATCAACGCCTTGAGCGATAAAGCTGCCAATAACGCCAGATAACACATCGCCCATGCCGCCAGATGCCATGCCCGGATTCCCCACATTGGCTACAGCATAATCTGTGCCATCATATACGATCGTGCCTGCGCCTTTAAGTACTACTACCCCGCCGTAGCGTGTCTGGATAGCTTTGACGGCGGCGAAGCGATCGAGTTCCACATCCGCCACTTCACAGCCCAATAAACGAGCAGCTTCTCCCGGATGGGGGGTTAATACCCAGTCGTCTCGCTGTTGCGGATGGCGGGCGAGTTTATTGAGTCCATCGGCATCAATCACTTTAGTACCACGCGCTCCAACCGCGATTTTCCACAGCGCGTCAGACCACGCACTGCTGCCAAGCCCAGGGCCAATCACCAAGTTTGTCGCCCATTCCAGAGCCTCACTCAGTGACTGCCCGGGAGCCCAACCTTGGGTCATTAATTCGGGTTGACGCGTCACCAACATCAGAGTGTGATCCGCTTGGGTCACGACTTTGACTAACCCCGCTCCCGTCCGCAATGCTGCCTGTGCTGACAACGTCACCGCACCGGCCATACCATGATCGCCGCCCAAACAAAGCACCCGACCGAACTGGCCTTTGTGCGCAGTGCGATCACGTTTGGGAAGATACCGTTGGCAAAGATCATCACTCATCAGCCAGCCGGCAGCTTGTGTCTGACGACCAAAGGCGGTGGCAACATTCAACCCAGCAAAAACAAGCTCGCCTCGGTGTGACATCGCTTTACCGGTCACTAACCCTTGTTTGAGCGCGATCAGCGTCACCGTAATGGTCGCATTGATTGCACACCCTTTGACACAGCCACTATCTGCGCACAGCCCCGAGGGAATATCGACGGCAATCACAGGCACTTGGCTTTGATTGATGCGCGAGATCGCTTCGGCATAATCCCCCGTCACCGCACGGGAGAGGCCTGTGCCGAGGATCGCATCCACAATCACATCAAATTGTTGCATGGTCGGTGCGCTGGAGACATTGGTGCCCCCGCAATCCCGCCACTCCTGAAACGCAGTGGCCGCATCCCCGGTCAGCCGCTCTGGATCGCCTAACGCCCACACGGTAACGTTCAATCCCGACGATTTAGCCAGCCGAGCAATCACATAACCATCGCCCGCATTATTGCCCACCCCACACACAATCAATATCCGTGCGGCATTCGGATAACGCTGCGCTAACGTGTCAAAAACGGCTTGTCCGGCGCGGAGCATTAACTGGTACATCGGGATCTCAAGGGCCTTCGCTACGGCAATCTCACCCTCACGGACTTGCTCTGCACGATAAAAACTCTGTGGTAAACTTGCTGCCATCGAATGCCTCCATTCATTGTGCTTGCACCACTTCACGGCCCAGGATTTCTCGCTATGTCGCACCCCACGCCCGATGCTTCAATTGATTTCAACCAATTAGCCCAACGTATCAAGCAATGGGGACAAGCGCTAGGCTTCCAGCATGTGGGGATCACGGATGTTGATCTTACGCAACATGAAGCGCAACTGCAGCGTTGGTTAGATCTGGGATATCACGGTGAGATGGATTGGATGGCGCGTCACGGCATGATGCGCGCGCGTCCACAAGAGTTGGTGCCCGGCACCGTACGCGTGATCAGTGTAAGGATGAACTACTTGCCGCCTAACGCGGGCTTTGCCACCACATTAGCCAATCCAACGCTGGGGTATGTGAGTCGCTACTCGCTGGGGCGGGATTATCACAAATTGATCCGGAACCGCCTCAAAAAGTTGGGCCAACAGATTGAGGCTGAAGTGGGCCTATACGGATATCGTCCTTTTGTCGACTCTGCCCCTATTTTGGAACGCCCGCTCGCGGAGAAAGCCGGCCTCGGCTGGACAGGTAAGCACTCGCTGATCCTCAACAAGGAGACAGGATCTTGGTTCTTTCTCGGCGAGTTATTGGTCGATCTTCCTTTGCCGGTCGATACACCGGTCGAAAACCAGTGCGGCAAATGTGTAGCCTGCATGACCAGTTGCCCAACCCAAGCAATCGTCGCAGAAGGCGTGGTCGATGCACGTCGCTGTATCTCTTATCTCACGATTGAGTACGATGGCGTGATCCCACTCGAGTTTCGTCATGCCATCGGTAACCGTATTTATGGCTGCGATGACTGCCAACTGGTGTGTCCATTTAACCGCGATGCAGAATTAACCCTAGAGGCCGATTTTCATTGTCGCCCAAGCCTTGAGCAGCAGCCACTCACGACCCTTTTTAACTGGGATGAAGACACGTTTTTGTCCCTGACGCAGGGGTCAGCGATTCGACGGATTGGCATACGGAAATGGCGGCGTAATCTCGCGATCGCGATGGGGAATGCCCCCTATGATGAAGATATCGTCAACAGCCTGTCTGCACGACTCGGTGAAGATGACTTAGTTGATGAACATATTCAGTGGGCACTTGGCGAACAAGAGAAAAAGCGACTACAACTAAATGTGCAGCTTTTACCTACTGGCACCAAACGCTTGGTGCGCATTATCGAAAAAGGCCTGCCTAGAGACGCTTAACCAGCGGTTTATCACGGAAAGATGACAGTATTCACACAATGTGGAAAAGTATACAAGCAAGCGCAATTTTGGTGCACTTCTTGATAGTTAAACACATTGGCGGTGCATTAAGCGAGCAAGATCACGGAAGTGAATAAGATTGTGGAAAAGCGTTAGGTAAACTGGAAGAAAAACACAAAAAACTACTAATAATCAGAAACTTGGGCTTTAAGTGTGTCGATCGGCACCGTACTACAAATAAAAGAGACCTGATCAATATCTCACCACCCTCTCTCGTCGGCAAGAATTCATCAACTAGTTTATCCACAAGCATAGATCTGTGGATAACTCTGTGCAATAACTGACGAAACCGCGCTATCACGCCGCCTTGAGAAAGGTTTAACGAAATAGTTAGCGAAAAATCAGGAATGATGCTTCACAGCATTAAAGAGAACGTTATAAAAAACGTTGCACTGGTGTTTAACCAAGTGATTGGAGCGACACACGAGGTTCGAACTCGTGACCTCAACCTTGGCAAGGTTGCGCTCTACCAGCTGAGCTAGTGTCGCTTATACCGAGTTGTAATTTGGAGCGACATACGAGGTTCGAACTCGTGACCTCAACCTTGGCAAGGTTGCGCTCTACCAGCTGAGCTAATGTCGCATTGCCGATGCGTTACATCGAATTTTAAATTGGAGCGACACACGAGGTTCGAACTCGTGACCTCAACCTTGGCAAGGTTGCGCTCTACCAGCTGAGCTAGTGTCGCTTAGATCGACCTGATCCACATCAGATCGATTTTTAATTTGGAGCGACATACGAGGTTCGAACTCGTGACCTCAACCTTGGCAAGGTTGCGCTCTACCAGCTGAGCTAATGTCGCCTTCAACAGACGTTTCACGTCGTTAGGGCTGCGAATTATACGAAGAAAAAACCGGGTTGCAAGTGCTGACGAGCAAAATTTTGGTTTTTTCTTTTGATCGCTCAAAAGAACACCAGATCGATGAAAATAAAATCAGATCGTCAGGATCCTTTCGCGATAGAACCGTAATTCTGCAATTGATTCACGGATATCGTCAAGCGCTAAGTGCGTTCCCTGCTTCGAAAAGTCATTCAATATCTCAGGCTTCCAGCGCCGGACTAATTCCTTCAAGGTACTGACATCCACGGTGCGATAGTGGAAATAGCGCTCTAGTGCTGGCATGTGGCGATACAGAAAGCGTCGATCTTGCCCCACGCTGTTCCCACAAATCGGTGAAGCGCCTTCTGGTACCCACTGCGATAAAAAGGCCAGAGTTTGATCGATGGCATCTTGCTCACTAATGGTGCTCTGCTCGACGCGCGCTACTAATCCCGATTGAGTATGGGTGCGGGTACACCAGTCATCCATTTTGTCCAGTTCGCTTTGTGGCTGAGAAATCGCTAATACCGGCCCTTCTGCCAACACATTGAGCTGTGCATCGGTGACAATTGTCGCGATCTCAATGATCTTATGGGTGTCGGGATCTAATCCAGTCATTTCCAGATCAATCCAGATTAAATTGTTTTCACTGAACGCCATTGAACTTGCCTTTTTTATGCGTAAACCATGTATCATACTGTGCTTGATATGAAAGCCAACTTAACCGATAAGAGTCATCGTGGCAAAAAAGAAAAAGCTTACCAAAGGCCAACTACGGCGCGTGCGATCCAACCAACAACGTCGGATCAAACAGCAAGATAATGATGTGCAATGGGATGACGCGCTGCTGGAAAATGCACGCGAGGGACGTGTGATCACGCGATTTGGCCAGCACGCTGATATCGAGGATCCGCAAACTGGGATCATCCATCGCTGCAATCTGCGTCGTACCGTGCAAAGCTTGGTAACTGGCGACCGTGTGGTTTGGCGTCCGGGAAAAGAAACCCTGCATGGCATAGCCGGCGTTGTCGAGGCCGTGCATGAACGCCAATCGGTCCTGACCCGTCCCGACTACTATGATGGCGTGAAACCCGTTGCCGCCAATATCGATCAAGTGATCATCGTGGCCGCGATTTTGCCCGAGTTATCACTGAATATTGTTGATCGTTATTTGATTGCCTGCGAAGTCTTGAATGTTCGTCCCCTGATCGTCATCAACAAGATCGACTTGTTGGATAGTGAAGGACGTGAAATGGTGGACGAATTACTCGACATCTATCGCGATATTGGCTATTCCATCGTATTGGTAAGCGCCGATACAGGCGAAGGGATGGAGGCGCTAGAACGCCATCTCGAACAACATGTGAGTGTCTTTGTCGGCCAGTCCGGTGTGGGAAAATCAAGCTTGGTCAATACGCTACTACCGGATGTGGATGCGCAAATTGGTGACGTCTCTGAAAACTCAGGGTTGGGCCAACATACCACCACCGCCGCGCGTTTGTATCATTTTGACCAAGGGGGCGATCTTATTGACTCCCCTGGCGTGCGAGAATTTGGTTTATGGCATTTAGAGCCGGAACAAATCGCACAAGGCTTTGTCGAATTTCGCGACTATCTGGGTGGCTGTAAATTCCGTGATTGTAAGCACGGCGATGATCCAGGTTGCTTGTTGAGACAAGCCGTGGAAGATGGCCATATTAGTGTCGAGCGGTTTGATAGCTATCACCGCATTATCGAGAGCATGAAAGAAGCCAAAGATAACCGTCAGTTTTCACGTAACAAGCAAAACTGATCTAACAACGCGCCTCTGTCACTTCGTCACCGGATTGGCTACACTGCGCGGCTTAGCCGCTGCAAGGCGCGTATAACACTCTTTAACCATTCAGGACATAACCGTGCGAGACGATTTGAAAGTCGGCCTGCAATATATAGCGCCGAAACATGCCCTTACCCGAATGATGGGGAAACTAGCCAGCCTCAAAGGCGGATGGTTGACCACTGCTGTGATCAAATGGTTTATCAAGCAATATCAGGTCGACATGAGTGAGGCCAAAGTCAGTGATCCTGGCTACTATCGCTCCTTTAACGACTTTTTCGTGCGAGAGCTAAAGCCCGCATTACGCCCCATTGATGGCGATACAGAGACATTGGTCTACCCCGCCGATGCGTGCGTCAGTCAAGCAGGATTGATTGAGCAAGGACGTATTATCCAAGCCAAGGGCCACTCGTTTGACGTGACTGAACTCGTCGGTGGCGATCAAGCCCTTGCCGACCAGTTTAAAGAGGGTCACTTTGCCACCCTTTACTTGTCACCGCGTGACTATCACCGTGTGCACATGCCATGTGATGCCGTGTTGCGTGAAATGGTCTACATCCCCGGCGATTTGTTTTCCGTCAATCCACTGACGGCAGAGAACGTGCCGAACTTGTTTGCCCGTAACGAGCGTGTAGTGTGTGTTTTTGACACTGAATTTGGGCCTATGGTGCAAGTTTTGGTGGGCGCAACTATTGTGGGCAGTATTGCCACTACATGGGCAGGAACCGTCACCCCGCCAACCGGAGGGAGCATTCGCCGTTGGGAATACCCGACAGAAGGCGAACAAGCTATCCGCTTCGCTCAGGGTGATGAAATGGGTCTATTTAAACTCGGCTCAACCGTGATTAACCTGTTCCCAGCAGGAGCAGTCCGGTTCCACGATGACGTCGCCCCCGGCACCCCAACACAAATGGGACAGCCTTACGCGCACCGTCAGGCATAACAGCTGAAAATTGTGAGATAAGGGGCATTTATGCCCCTTTTTTGTCGCCAAATTCGGAGATTTTTCCCGTTAATTCCCTCTTAAATCCGTATCATTGATCCCATCAATACACCTGTGATGCATCGGCGTGCTGGCGCATGGTCAGCCCGCACTCACAACATCAACCCTTATGAGGCGTATTTGTGGTCAATGCTCGTTTTACTAAGTTACTTGTCTCGCTCGGGCTGCCATTGTTGCTGCTCCTACTTCCAACCGACTGGTTACCTATCGCCAACCTCACTTTGATTCAACACCGTTTATTGGCGATCTTCTTGATGGCGGCCTTGCTGTGGGTTCTTGAACCTGTGCCAGTATTTTCAACCTCTTTGCTGATCATTACTCTGCAATTGGTGATGATCTCCGATAAAGGCTTACACTGGTTTCGCGGCGAAACTGCGCATCATCCGCGGGGCGAATTGATCCCTTATACCGATATTCTCAGCGCCTTTTCTTCCCCCATCATCATTTTGTTTATGGGGGGCTTCTCGCTGGCTATTGCTGCTTCCAAATATGAGTTAGATATCAATCTTGCCCGCGTATTACTCAAACCCTTTGGCAAGCACCCCAAATTTATCATGCTGGGTTTGATGCTTATCACCGCCGTGTTCTCAATGTTCATGTCCAATACCGCCACCACGGTGATGATGCTGGCGCTACTGGCACCGATTTTGAGTGTACTCCCGAAAGGCGATCCTGCGATTAAAGCCTTGGTCTTGTGTATTCCAGTGGCCGCCAATACCGGTGGAATCGCAACGCCTATCGGGACGCCGCCCAACGCCATTGCTCTACAGTATCTCACAGGCGAATACAGCATCTCATTTCTGGGGTGGWTGCAAATGGGCCTACCCTTTGTGGTGATCCAATTGGCGTTTGCATGGTGGTTACTACAGCGCTTATTCCGCAGTCCACAAACCGAAATCACACTGGCACTGGAAGGCAAATTTCTACGAGGTTGGCAAGCGTATACCGTCTATGCCACCTTTGCGCTGACCATTGCGCTGTGGCTAACCACCAGCCTACATGGCATGAATACCTATGTGGTCGCGGTGATCCCGCTCGCGTTGTTTACACTGACAGGGATCATGGGCAAGGCCGAGTTAAAGCTGATTAATTGGGATGTCCTTTGGCTCGTCGCCGGCGGGATTGCGATGGGTATTGCGCTAGACGAAACCGGCCTTGCTGCCGCATTAGCGCATGCCGTGGACTACAGCGTATTAACGGCCATGACAGTATTGGTCACCCTATCCATTATTTGTTGGCTCATGGCAAACTTTATGTCGAATACCGCAACAGCTAACTTATTGATGCCTATTGCGGCAGCCATTGCCGCTTCCATGCCATCACTAGTGAATGTGGGTGGCATGCAAGGATTGCTCGTCGTGGTGGCTTTCTCAGCTTCATTAGGGATGATTCTGCCAGTATCTACCCCGCCCAACTCTTTGGCGTATTCCACCGGCTTCATCGACAGTCGTGATTTGGTCAAAGTCGGTACGATTCTTGGGATCAGTGGCTTGGTCTTGGTCTATGCGGCCGTACTCGCGCTAACATAAGCGTAACACCTCAATATCAGCAAGGGTTGTTTACGTTGCCCCCAAAATAAACAACCATCTGTTTTGTCAGTGTTAAAAATGTGATAACTAGAATAATGTGCATGATAGCGGCCACTGGTGCCGCTTTGCACAAGGATTTTTTTATAAATTTATTATCACCCCTGACTCAAGCTTTCTACAATTAAGCAAATACTCAATAAAAGAGTCGTAAACGTGGTAGTACGAGGGACGTTTCATGAAATTCACCATTAAGACCAAAATATTGCTTGCTGTTGCTTTGGTCGTGGCTTTAGTTAGCGCGGTTCAAGCGTGGTTCTCCGTGACCCAGCTGAAAGACGAGACACAACAAAGTGTCACTGCTCAAATGCGCGACATCGCCTTATCCACCAGTAACTTTATTGACGAGTGGCTGGATATTCGCAGTAAAATGCTTCTAGCCAATGTGCCACTCATTGCCAGCCAATCCAATGTGGATCGCGAACTGCTCTTGACCAAACGGCAGGGCAACTTCCTGACCGTCTACGCAGGTTTTTCTGACGGTTCGGTCGCATTCGGGGATAAAACCGAAACCTGGCCGGCTAACTACGACCCTCGGACTCGCCCATGGTATAAGCAAGCAAGCGCAGCGGACGGCTTAATCATCACGCCACCCTATGTAGACGCCAATGGCGCAGGAATGGTCATTAGCTTTGCCAAAGCTTTTAACGACCGTTACCAAGGTGTGATAGCGGCCGATCTATCGGTCAATGCCATTGTTGAAGAAGTGCTCAACGTCAAAATGCCGAATAACGGTTTCGCGTTTCTCGTAGACAGCAACAATAACGTTGTAGCCTACCGTGACACCGCGCTCAGTAATAAACCCCTCACCCAAGTCGATGATGAACTCACGCCTGCTTTTATCCAACAGGCGCGCAGTAGTGATTCACTACAGACCATCGATTTTGATGGTGATGGTCGCGAAAAGCTGGTCGCCGTCACTCATGTCGAAGGGGCTAACTGGAGTTTAGGGGTGGTGCAAGACAGGGAGCTCGCCTTTGCATCCGTGTCTGAACAAATTATTTCGACCCTCATCACGTCTGTGATTCTGTTTGTCATCATTGCCCTGATTGCCGGTGCGCTTATCCATCGCATGTTGGCGCCGCTAACCCAATTAACGCACGCGGTCAGCTCACTGTCGAAAGGGAGCGGTGACCTCACTCAACGCCTCGATATTGTGCGTCATGATGAGATTGGTGAACTGGCTGGCCATGTCAACGCGTTTCTGGAACAACTGCAATCCATGATTGGTCGTAGCGTCTCGCAAAGTGTGGCGCTTTCAGAGCGTGCTGAGCAATGTCGAGAACTGGCACACCAATCAAGCGGCTTAGTCGGTCAGCAGCAAGGCGATGTGGATCAAATTGCCACCGCCATTCACGAAATGTCCACTACCGCCAATGAAGTCGCCAGCAATGCCGAGCTGACGGCACGCTCCGCGCAAGATGCAGAAAGTGCCTGCCGTGATGGGCTCTCCGTGGTGGAAGATAACCGTAAGGCGATCACCCAGTTGGCTGAACACGTGGATCAAGCCACCAACGTGATTCGCGAACTAGACACCAACTCACAAAGCATCAACCAAATTATCTCAACCATTCAAGATATCGCCGAGCAAACCAACTTGTTGGCCTTGAACGCCGCGATTGAGGCCGCCCGTGCCGGTGAACAAGGGCGAGGCTTTGCGGTCGTCGCCGATGAGGTGCGCGTGCTGAGTCAGCGTACCCATGACTCCACCGAAGAGATCCGCAATATGATTGAAACGCTGCAAAGTACAACACAGCGTGCGGTAGATGGTATGACACAAAGTAACGAAATGGCGACCTCCAGTGTCGAACGGGCTGCGTCAGCCAGTGACAAACTGAACGAGATCACCCGTGCGATTGGGGACATTTCCGAAATGGCAGCACAAATTGCCAGTGCGGCAGAGGAACAGCGGGCCGTCACCGAAGACATCAACCGAAATACCCAAGCCGTGCGTGATTTGTCACTGGAGATCCATCAAAAATCGACTGATACCGGTGAGCAAGGGGAATATATGGCCAACGCCGCACAAGAAATGCATGGTGACTTGTCCAAATTCAAAGTCTAGTCCAACCGGCAGCCTATCCACGTAGGCTGCCTCCTCCATCCACTGGCAGTAAGATCACAAATCCCACACCTCTCTGCCTCTTTTCACTGCGCACTGACACAAATTGCATAACTGATCGGATTTTACTGCAAACGACACGTTTACAATCAATCTAATCTCTTAGATGTGGAAATGTGTCTATGCCCAAACCAACCATAAAACTGAAAATCATTGTGGCCATCGCCTTGATCGTGGCCTTGGTCAGTGCGGTGCTTGCCACCATTTCAGTCAGACAATTACAAAACGAGACCACCAGCAGCATCACTAAACAGATGCAAGACGTCGGCGATGCCACCGCACAGTTCATCGATAGCTGGCTAAGCACCCGTGCGGATATGTTGTTGGCCAATGAATCCTTGATTGCCAATCAACCCAATGTTGACCGTGAGTTGCTCGTAACCAAGCGCGCCGGACACTTTTTGTCTGTCTATGCAGGGTTCAGTGATGGTCGTATCGCATATGGCGACAAAAGCGAAGATTGGCCTGCAGATTACGATCCTCGCACTCGCCCTTGGTATAAGAACGCCAATCAGAGCAGCGAGCTGATTATTACCGAGCCTTATCAAGACTTTGATGGCAGTCTCGTGGTCAGCTTAGCGAAATCCTTTAATGGCCGCTATCAAGGGGTGATTGCCGCTGACGTGACCGTCACCGACATTGTCGATCAGGTCCTAAACCTTAAGCTCAGCAATGGTTTTGCGTTTTTAGTCGATGGCAGCAACAGTATTGTCGCTTACCGTGATACCGAACTCAGTCGACAGCCTCTCACCGAGCTCGATGCGGAACTGACGCCAGCGTTTATAGACAGTGCCAGTCGTCAGGGCAAGCTGGTAGCCTTTGATTTAAATGGTGAAGACAAGTTGCTCGCAGCCATTGACGTGCCGAATACCGATTGGACCTTGGGGATTGTCGAAGATAAGAGCGACGCCTATGCCTCCGTATCGGAGCAAATCACCTTTGTGGTGGTCGCCTCCGTGATCCTCTTTATCGTGATCGCTTTTATTGCTGGTGCCTTAATCAAACAGCTCCTGAAGCCATTAAGCGAGTTAACCGGCGCCGTCCATACCCTCTCCGCGGGTGAAGGCGATCTGACCCAACGCATTAATATTGTTCGTCAGGACGAAATTGGTGAACTGGCCGAATACATGAACGCCTTTCTCGCTCAACTTCAGCAAATGGTCGGTAAAGCGGTCAATCAGAGCATGACGCTGTCTCAAAGCGCAGAAGAGTGTCGCACGCATGCCCTGCAATCAAGCCAATTGGTCGATAAGCAGCAAAATGATGTTGACCAGATTGCCACGGCTATCCATGAGATGTCCGCAACCGCCAATGAAGTGGCCAGTCACGCTGAAGACACCGCTACCTCCGCCCAACAAGCCGAACAATCGTGCCAAGAAGGGTTAAGTGTGGTGAGCGATAATCGAAATGCGATCACCCAATTGGCCGATCAAGTGGAGCGTGCCACCAATGTCATTCGTGAATTGGATGAAAATGCTCAGAGCATCAACCAAATCATTGCGACCATTCAAGGTGTAGCGGAACAGACCAACTTGTTGGCATTGAACGCCGCCATCGAAGCAGCACGCGCGGGTGAACAAGGGCGTGGGTTTGCTGTTGTGGCCGATGAAGTACGAGTGCTCAGCCAGCGCACCCATGACTCAACCGAAGAAATTCGCAACATGATTGAGACCTTGCAGCACACCACCCAACGTGCGGTGGATGACATGATGCAAAGTAATAATATGGCGACATCGAGTGTTGAGCGGGCAGAAGCGGCCAGCGAGCGACTCAATCAGATCACCACAGCAATCAGTACGATTTCTGAAATGGCGATCCAAATTGCCAGCGCCGCAGAAGAGCAACGTGCGGTGACTGACGATATCAACCGGAACACCCAAGCGGTGAAAGATCTCTCCTACGAGATCCACCAACAAGCAAGTGCAACCGGGGACCAAGGCGAAAGTATGGCGCAAGCAGCACGTGACATGCACCAAGACCTGTCAAAATTTAAAGTCTAGGTGAGTGCCCTTTCCTTTCAAACGCCACCGCGAGGTGGCGTTTTTCTTATGGCGCTACGCGCGTGAGACAGGAAACGCGGTCACCGCATCAATGTGATCACAACCGAGCGCGAGCATCACAAGGCGATCGATCCCTAGCGCGACCCCAGCACAATCCGGCAGCCCCGCTTCCAAGGCGGCGAGCAAGTGTTGATCGATAGGTTGCGGGCGCAAACTTCTTGCTACTCGCATCGCATTGTCCGCCTCAAAGCGGCGGCGCTGCTCCTGCGCATCTTGAAGTTCATAGAACCCATTGGCGAGTTCAATACCTTGAAAATACACCTCAAAGCGGTGTGCAACACGTGGATCCGCCTCACTGATTTTGGCTAACGCGGCTTGAGATGCCGGAAAGTCGTAAACAAAAGCCGGCGCCTGCTGACCAATATTCGGCTCAACCATCACCGAGAAAAGCAGTTGCAATAAGGTGTCTTTGTCGGTTTCAGCCTGAGTAATATCGGCAAGCCCTTGGGTGGCTGCAAGGGCTCGCAACTGGTCAATATCCGCGCGCAATGGACAAAGTCCAGTGCATGATTGAAAAGCCGCTTGATAGCTCATTCGCGTCGCACCTTGGCACCTGAGTACCGCTTGCAACAGCGCATCCATTTCATCCATCAACTGGTGATGATCAAAATCCGGTCGATACCACTCGAGCATGGTAAATTCTGGATTGTGATAACGCCCCGCCTCTTCATTACGAAACGCCTTACTGACTTGATAAATGGCGCCGCTACCCGCCGCCAGTAATCGCTTCATATGAAATTCTGGGCTGGTCATCAAATACAAAGGCAGCCCCTTAGCAAAGCCCGGGCCGACCAGTGAGGTGGAAAAACTGTGCAGGTGCACATCCGTCACCGCCGCTTGGCTCAACGCTGGGGTATCGACTTCCCATACCGCACGCTCAGCAAAAAATTGACGAATGCGGGCAATAATGGCCGATCGTTTTTTCAACTGTGTCATTGAGGCCGTTGGCTGCCATGAACAGGCTTGAGTCATGATATCAGTCTCTCATTACGCGAATGGCGTCAGTCTAGCGTCACGCTGGCGAATAACAACCAGCACGCCAAGATGAAGCACGACATAAACGTGGCACTGTGCGCATTCTGTTTGTAAGCAAACGCTGTTTTTTCATGGCTCGCAGACACTTAACGACCCACCTCACAGTTTTATGCAATTTAACCCCCATGCCCGCAAAATCGCTGCAATTCCCCAACTGAATCAATTTTTACTTGGAGAGGATTGCCTACCATGTCGGCAGAACAATAAACAAGCCAAGCACTGGCTTTCCCTACACTGGAGGATGAACGTGCAGACCATCACCACAGATATTGCAGTTATTGGCGCCGGTGGCGCTGGACTGCGTACCGCCATTGCGGCCGCTGAGGCGGATCCGTCTCTCAATATTGCCCTGGTGTCCAAGGTCTACCCGATGCGCTCACACACTGTGGCTGCAGAGGGTGGGTCGGCTGCCGTCATCAAGGATGAAGACAGCCTAGACAACCATTTTAATGACACCGTTAGCGGCGGTGACTGGCTATGCGAGCAGGACGTTGTGGATTACTTCGTCAAGCACTGCACCGAAGAGATGATCCAATTAGAGCAATGGGGTTGCCCTTGGAGCCGTAAAGACGATGGCAGCATCAATGTTCGCCGTTTTGGCGGCATGAAAGTCGAGCGTACATGGTTTGCTGCCGATAAAACCGGCTTCCATATGCTTCACACCTTATTTCAAACCTCGATTAAATACCCACAAATTCAGCGGTTAGATGAATACTTCGTGGTTGACTTAATCGTGGATGATGGCCAAATCCAAGGCCTCATTGCCCTGCATATGGCAGAAGGTGAACTGGTCTGCATCAAAGCCAAATCTGTGGTGCTTGCCACCGGCGGTGCTGGCCGGGTGTACAGCTGTAACACCAATGGCGGCATCGTCACCGGTGATGGCATGGCGATGGCTTACCGCCACGGTATTCCATTACGTGATATGGAGTTTGTACAGTATCACCCCACAGGCTTGCCCGGCACTGGCATCTTGATGACCGAAGGCTGTCGCGGTGAAGGGGGAATTATTGTCAACAAAAATGGTTATCGCTATTTGCAAGATTATGGCCTTGGCCCAGAGACACCCGTGGGCGAGCCAAAAAACAAATACATGGAGTTGGGGCCGCGCGATAAAGTCTCACAAGCCTTTTGGCACGAGCAACAAAAAGGGAACACCATCAAGCATCCATTGGGTGATGTGGTGCATCTTGATTTGCGCCACTTAGGTGAAGACTTCTTACAAGAACGGTTGCCGTTTATCTGTGAATTAGCCAAAGCGTACGTCAACGTCGATCCGGCCAAAGAGCCTATTCCAATTCGTCCGACCGTCCACTACACCATGGGGGGCATAGAAACCAATGCTCAGACCGAAACTCGGGTAAAAGGACTCTTTGCGGTGGGCGAATGCTCCTCCGTCGGCCTGCACGGAGCCAATCGCTTAGGATCGAATTCACTGGCTGAGCTGGCCGTATTTGGTCGACTCGCCGGAGAAGGTGCCGCACAACGTACGCGTGAGTTTACGGAGTGGAATCAAGCGGCAATCGATGCCCAGATCCAAGACGTTAAAGCGCGCATCGATAAGCTCTTGAGTCATCAAGGCGAAGAAAACTGGGCAGATATTCGCAAAGAGCTGGGGGACACCATGGAAGCCGGCTGCGGCATTTATCGTCGCGAAGATCTGATGCAAGCCACGATTGATAAAATCGCCGAACTGAAAGCTCGCTATCAACAGATCAGCATCCAAGATCAAGGCAGTGTGTTTAACACCGACTTGTTGTATGCCATCGAAGTAGGTTACGGGCTCGAAGTGGCCGAAGCCATGGCGCATTCTGCCATTCAGCGACGCGAGTCTCGTGGCGCCCATCAACGCCTTGATGATGGATGCACAACCCGTGATGATGACAACTACCTCAAGCACACCTTGGCATTTTACCAACCCGAGGGTGGCCCACGGATTGATTACAGTGACGTGAAGATCACCAAGTCTCAACCGAAAGACCGCTTGTATGGTGATGCTGCGGAGCAGGCTCAAGCGGCCAGTGAGGGACAACAAGAGGAGCAAGCACAATGACGCAAGCTACCTATAGAGTTTCTATCCTTCGCTACGATCCTGCAAAAGATGATGCACCTTACGCGCAGGAGTTTGTCGTCCCCGGTGACGATACCTTCTCAGTGCTTGATGCGCTGAGCTATATCAAAGACAACCTCGACAAGTCATTGGCTTATCGCTGGTCATGTCGCATGGCCATTTGCGGCTCGTGCGGCATGATGGTCAATGGCGTGCCTAAACTCGCGTGTAAGGCTTTTTTACGCGATTACCCGAACGGCGTACTGATTGAGCCGCTAGCAAACTTTGCTATCGAAAAAGATTTGATTGTCGACATGACGCCATTTATTGAGCGCTTGGAAGCGATCAAACCTTATATTCTCGGCAACGACCGTCGTCCTGAAGATGGTCCTAACACACAAACCCCTGAGCAGATGGCGCGCTATAAGCAATTTGCCGCCTGCATTAACTGTGGTTTATGTTACGCCGCTTGCCCGCAGTTTGGCCTCAACCCAGACTTCCTCGGCCCAGCCGCACTAACCCTCGCCCATCGCTATAACCTCGATAGCCGAGATGGGGGACAACATGAGCGTATGCCACTGATAAACAGCGATAACGGGGCATGGGGATGTACCTTTGTGGGCTACTGCTCAAAAGTCTGCCCGAAAGGTGTCGACCCGGCGGGCGCGGTCAACCAAGGCAAGGTTGCCTCTACCCAAGATATGGTGATCGCCATGTTTAACCCCAATAAAGAAGGCAAGGAGATAACAGGATGAGTAACCGTAAACCTTATGTGCGGCCCATGCCTCGTACTTGGTGGCTGCATCATCCGTTTTATCGCTTTTATATGGTGCGCGAGGCCACAGTACTGCCCTTGGTCTTTTTCACACTGAGCCTCACTGCGGGTTTGATTTGTCTCGTACAAGGCCCTCAAGCGTGGCAAGGCTGGCTGGGTTATATGGCCCACCCTGTGGTGATCCTATTAAACGTGGTCGCCCTAGCGGCAAGCCTGTTTCATGCCACGACATTTTTTAGCATGATGCCGCAGGTCATGCCGATTCGCATTAAAGGCAAACTGCTCGACGGCAAGTGGGTGATTGGGGCGCAATGGGGAGCCGTTGCAGTAATTTCGTTGCTGGCCTTGGTGCTCATTTAGGAGGCGTTATGATTGATTTAAAACCTAAGCGCTCCGATGAGCCGGTATGGTGGAGCTTGTTTGGTGCAGGCGGTACATGGTTTGCCATGTTCACGCCAATTACTGTCTTGATTTTGGGTGTTTTAATCCCACTTGGGATCATCGACCCATCCGCCCTAAGTTACGAACGTGTGATGATGTTCGCGGAGCACTGGTTAGGTAAGTTGCTGATATTGGCGACCCTTGCCTTACCGATGTGGCATGCCATGCACCGCATCCATCATGGTTTACATGATCTTAAACTGCACGTGGGGCTGGCAGGGAAAGTGGTTTGCTATGCCATCGCCTTTGCCGTCAGCGTCGCTGCCGCGCTACTCGTCCTGATCGTATAGCGCCTAAGCACACAAAAAAGCCCTGAGCCATTTCGGTCAGGGCTTTTTTATCGGACACTCGAAATGCCAATTATTTTACGCGGCTCACGTACTCACCCGAGCGCGTATCCACTTTGATGACTTCACCGATTTGAATAAACAAAGGCACACGAACAACGGCCCCTGTGATCAGTGTCGCGGGTTTACCGCCAGTACCTTGGGTATCCCCTTTTAGGCCCGGATCGGTTTCAGTCACTTCAAGTTCGACGAAGTTAGGTGGGGTAACCACGATTGGGTCACCATTCCACAACGTGAGTGTACAGGTGTTGTTTTCAACTAACCATTTGACGTTATCACCCACTGCACTCTCGTTGGCAGCGATTTGCTCAAAGGTTTCGTTGTTCATGAAGTGATAGAACTCACCATCTGTGTAGAGGTAGTCCATTTCCACATCGATCACATCGGCAGCTTCAACGCTGTCACCTGATTTGAATGTTTTCTCTAGAACCTTACCGGAAATCAGCTTACGGATTTTAACCCGGTTGAAGGCTTGGCCTTTACCCGGCTTCACGAACTCATTTTCGGTAATGACACACGGCTCGTTATCGAGCATAATTTTCAATCCGCCGCGGAATTCATTGGTGCTGAAAGACGCCATCTTGATCCTCTTAACATCTTCGAGTTTTCACAAATGTCGCACATCATAACCCGAATCCAGCCTGCTGTTGAGCGAAACTGGATCAAAGAACTCGCAGAGGGGATCACAGATCCCAAGGAACTGCTGCAACTGCTTGAAATTTCACCATCCGACTGGGAGGCAGGATTTAGTGCTCGTCGCCTTTTTGCCCAACGTGTGCCACGCAGTTTTGTGGCTAGGATGGAAAAAGGAAACCCTGATGATCCACTGCTAAAGCAAGTCCTCCCTATTGCCGACGAGTTTAATGACGTTGACGGGTTCAGCGCTGACCCACTGGAAGAGCAAGACAATGCGATTCCTGGGTTGTTACACAAGTACCACAACCGTGTCTTACTGATCGTTAAAGGAGGCTGTGCAATCAATTGCCGTTATTGCTTCCGCCGCCATTTCCCTTATCAAGATAACAAAGGCAGTAAACGCGTATGGAAAGGGGCGCTGGACTATATCGCCGCCCATCGAGAGATTGATGAAGTGATTTTATCCGGTGGCGACCCGCTGATGGCCAAAGATGAGGAGCTCGATTGGCTCATCAGCGCTATAGAAGACATAACGCATGTTAAGCGGCTACGCATTCATTCACGGCTACCTGTGGTGATCCCCGCTCGTGTCACCTCTGCGTTTACCGAGCGCTTATCGCGGTCACGTTTACAAGTGGTACTCGTCACCCACATCAACCACGCCAATGAGATTAATGCAGAATTAAGCCACAAACTCCACATGCTGCGACAAGCAGGCATCACGCTGCTTAACCAAAGCGTGCTTCTCAAAGGCGTAAATGACAGTGCGGATGCGTTGGTGGCACTGAGCCAACGGCTGTTTGAGGCTGGCGTTTTGCCTTACTACCTGCATGTATTGGATAAAGTCCAAGGCGCCGCTCACTTTTTAGTCTCAGACGATAAAGCGCGCGCCTTAATGCAAGACATTATCGGCCAGCTTTCCGGCTATTTGGTCCCCCGACTGACCCGGGAAATTGGCGGGCGAGCGAGTAAAACCCCGCTTGATCTGCATTTAGATTGAATAATCAGTGACTTAATTAATATAAGCTGTTGATTTGCGTTTGCTTCTATGGCTTATTAGAGAGTAAAGCTCACCACAAGGATGTGTTATGTCTCTGATTATTCGTCAATACCACGCCGACGACATTCCGGCGATACGCGATATCTATGCGCAACCCAAGGCGCAAGCAGGCACCTTACAACTGCCGATGCCAAGCCTCGCCATGTGGGAAAAACGGCTTAATAACGTACCAGATGGCGTATACCCATTGGTTGCCGAGCTGGAAGGTAAAGTGGTCGGTAATCTCGGCTTCGTCATTGCCGCAAATCCTCGCCGTCGCCACGTTGCAGATATTGGCATGGGCGTTCATGATGCCTATCAAGGCCGCGGCATAGGCAGTGCGCTCATGGAAAAAGCGATCGATTTAGCCGAAAACTGGCTGAACGTATCACGGATAGAGCTAACCGTTTATACGGATAACGCGGCTGCGATCCACCTCTATCAAAAATTTGGCTTTGAAATTGAAGGCACCGCCAAACAGTTTGCGTTCCGCAATGGCGAGTTTGTCGATGCCCACTACATGGCGCGTACCCGCTAATCAAGCCACTCGGGGAAACAATCCGGTTTGGCGTAGCTAAGCCGACCAATGCGTGCGGTACGGTGGTAGCTATCTAAACCGCTAACCGCAACGCTGCCTGCTTGTTCAATATCTACGTAGCCATCATCTTTGACACACGATTCGGGCACATGAACCTCACAGATTTCTCCGATTAGTAAATGTGTACCATTAATTGCCAGCGTATGCTCTTCTCTCAACACTAACCCCAAGCGCACCGCAGCTTCTTGCACGTAAGGGGCATTGAAGCGCTCTCGCCATAATGGCGTCAGACCCACTTGATCAAATTCTGAGACGTCGTGAGGATAGCGTGCAGATGTCTGATGCGCGGCAGTGAGCATCGCCTCACTCACATGGTTGAGTGTATACACACCTAACTGACGAATGTTTTCAAGAGAGTCCCGCACCACGGTGTCAGGTCGGATAATCACTCCCATTAACGCCGGATTCGCGCCCAAGTGGAAAGCAGAGCTAACCATACACAAGTTCGTTTGTCGTTCAGCGTCGCAGGTACCCAATAAGTTTGCTGACTTAAAGCCTGACAAACTATTGATAAACGCTGCGCGATAACGCTTTTCCATGCTCATGATGTCATCATGGCCAAACACACTCAAAGACATAACCTTCCTTATTTCAGTTGGCACTGTTGGCAACGCGCCTGCCCGGTTAATAATGCAGAGATCCGATACCGGTGGCGGGCAAAAAACAAATAAGCTTTGTCCGCAAACCAAGCGATCACGGGCCAGCGTAACCAACTCACCCAATACCCCTTGCCTACCGCGTGCCATGCAGCATAGGTTGCGTCTAAACCATACACCATCTGTCCTTGACTATCTTTGGCGTGCAAAATGCGATTAGCGGCTTTGGGATCCACATCGGGGAAACGTGCTGCAAAATCGGGGTGATGGATATCTTCCAGTATGAGCTGTTGGTTTTTATCCCAACGTGACAGCTTGCGCATTTCCTTGACGCATAACGGGCACAAACTGTCATAAAATAGCGTCACCATAAACGTCCCTCCTAATTTCGTTTTAATACGCATAACGACATCGGTACGATCAGGTGTTTACGCCTATCCAGCATGGATAAAACCCACGTCAGCCAGTACTCAGCATAGCGATCCAAGCCTTATACGACCTATTAGGTAGTCAGAAATGTGGAAAAGTGTCGGTTGGTGTCTGTGTGATAGGCGTTTTGAAGCGAGGCGCATAGGGCTGATACACCCTCAAGATACAAAAAAGCCCCGACCGTGAGGTCAGGGCTTG
>NZ_MUFP01000040.1 GCF_001996165.1 Salinivibrio proteolyticus
ATTTAAGGGTGTTTTTTTAAATATGCCTAAATTTTGGGTGATTGCGACTGATTTCATCGACACTTGATAGTGTGACGTTTTAAGTGGTGGCTTTTTGTGCGTGAACAGTTGCGATAGTGAACATCTTGTGTAGAATGCTCCACTCTTAACGTAGAGGTGCGTTGTTTATAAGTAATGTGCACGAGGGTGATGCCAGTGACCGCACATGAAAGGAGCCAACGCCGAAGCCAGTAAGGCCATCATGCCGACTGTGCTGGGGCTGTTACCGAATAGGGGCAGCACTGCCATAGTAATTAGGACACACTATGGAGCGCTACTGTAGGAGGCAAGTTGTTTGCTGTGTGTTACCACGCCTTACCAGTCTTCGTTTCTGCAGTAGATCTCCAACCAATTGGTTGATATTGAGATCATGAACTTAACAGACTTTTCTTCATCCGCTTTATCGTTACTTCCACCTTTGCTGGCTTTGGGCCTTGCCATTGCAACACGCCGCGTGCTGTTGTCGCTAGGCATGGGGATTGTACTCGGTACCTTGCTACTCGCTGACTTTTCCCTAGGGACATCGGCGCAATACCTTTTTGATGTGGTTGCCGGCTTATTTGTGGCTGACGGCAGCATTAATAGCTGGAATATGAGTATTCTTGCTTTCCTCGTATTGCTGGGAATGATCACTGCTTTATTGTCACTCTCTGGGGGAACACGAGCGTTTGCCAATTGGGCACAAAGCCGAATTAAAAGCAAACGTGGAGCAAAGCTGCTGGCGGCTTTCTTAGGCGTATTTATTTTCGTGGATGACTATTTTAATAGCTTAGCGGTGGGGGCTGTCTCGCGCCCTGTCACTGATCGCTTCCACGTGTCTCGAGCGAAGCTGGCGTATATTCTCGATTCGACCGCCGCACCCATGTGTGTTATCACCCCCGCTTCGAGCTGGGGCGCTTATATCATTACCGTCATCGGCTCGATTTTAGTCGCACATGGAGTGACTGATTACACGCCGCTCGGCGCCTTTGTCACTATGATCCCGATGAACTTCTATGCAATCTTTGCGCTTCTGTTGGTTTTTGCCGTGATTTGGTTTCAGCTTGATATTGGCCCCATGCGTCAATTTGAATACCAAGCAAAAAAAGGCAGTCGCTTAGGGGATGAAAACGACAATTGTGCCGATCTTTGTGACGATCTTGGGATTGAAGAAAGCGAGCACGGCACGGTTTCTGATTTGGTATTACCGATTGTGGTCCTCGTTGTGGCGACCATCAGTGCGATGCTCTACACCGGCGCACAAGCGTTAGCGGGTGACGATGTATCCTTCTCAGTACTCGGTGCGTTTGAGAACACGGATGTAGGCATGTCGCTTCTGATGGGGGGCGCGGCTGGACTTATCGTTGCTTTAGCCATGACGATCAAACAGGGGATTGGTGCGTCTGCGATCAGCAAAACCTTATGGGTCGGAGCGAAATCCATGTTTGGGGCCATTCTTATTCTGCTGTTTGCATGGTCCATTGGCCATATCATTGGCGATTTGCAAACGGGTAAATATCTGTCTTCATTGGTGCAGGGCAATATGCCGTCTGAGCTACTCCCTGTTGTGCTCTTCTCACTCGCGGCAGTGATGGCATTTGCGACCGGTACCTCATGGGGAACCTTTGGTATCATGCTACCGATCGCCGGCGATCTGGCTGCGGCAACGGAAATTTCCTTGATGTTACCTATGCTGTCGGCGGTGTTAGCCGGTGCGGTGTTTGGTGACCATTGTTCACCGATCTCAGATACCACTATCCTGTCATCCACAGGGGCACGCTGCGGGCATATTGATCATGTCTCGACACAGTTGCCTTACGCGATTGGTGGCGCTCTGGTGTCCGCGGTTGGCTTTTTGGTCCTTGGCTTTACCGCATCACTATGGTTGGCATTTGCTGCCACGACACTCGCCTTTATCGCGCTTTGTTTTGCGCTACTGTGGCTGAAAAAGCGCCCGTGCAAAGCCATGGCCTAATCTCGCTCGTGACTACCTCATAATAGGATTGAGCGCAAAGCCCCGCTGGTCGGGGCTTTCCTTTTCGATGAGATCCGGTAGCATGCTGGATTGATTTTAAGCCTGATGACCGAATAATCCGAGATAACAATGGCGCAGCTTTATTTTTATTACTCCGCAATGAATGCCGGTAAGTCGACAACACTTTTGCAATCAGCCTTTAATTATCAAGAGCGAGGCATGCAGCCCCTGTTATATACAGCGGCAATAGATGACCGATATGGTCAGGGAAAAATTAGCTCACGCATTGGTTTAGAGACAGAGGCGCACCTGTACCACAATGAAACCAATTTATTCGAACATGTTTCAGCCATTCAAGAACATGAAAAAGTAGACTGCCTGTTACTGGATGAAAGTCAGTTTCTCACCAAACAGCAAGTGCTTGAGTTAACTGATGTGGTCGATAAATTACGTATTCCTGTGTTGTGTTATGGATTGCGCACAGACTTTCGAGGAGAGCTATTTGAAGGCTCTCAATACTTACTCGCTTGGGCGGATAAGTTAGTAGAACTAAAAACGGTTTGTCATTGTGGTCGAAAAGCCAATCGAGTGATCCGCCAAGATGCAAAAGGCAATGCGATTGCTGACGGCGATCAAGTCGTGATCGGTGGCAACGAGCGTTATGTGTCGGTGTGTCGGTTGCACTATAAAGAAGCACTTGGCTTGCTATGAGCATGTCCTGCGATGGGCGAGTGTCTCGATAAGATAGAGCGCGCCGAGGACGAAAAAAAGCGAACGCATTGCGCTCGCTTTTTCCTTTGTAACCGTCGCGAATAACGCGTTGTTATTTCGCTGCTTCTTGTTCAACAGGGACGATTTGGCTCGCATGGTAGCCTTTCGGTCCTTCTTGAACCTCGTAGCTGACGGTCTGACCCGCTTTCAACGTCCTGTAACCATCCATTTGGATTGTTGAGTAATGCGCAAAAACGTCGCCTTCTCCTTCTTCAGGACAAATAAAGCCGAATCCCTTGGCATTGTTAAACCATTTTACTGTACCAGTTTCCATGCGAAACATCCCTCTTGCATCAAACTTTTGCATACCTTGCAATAAACTAAATGCCCACTCATGACCTCCGCGCTAGCACGCATCAGACAGCATTTGCTCAAGATGGTGAGCGTGCGATCAAAAAGTGGTTAGTTTATCTACCACAATTCCCACTGTAGTAGATACTTTTAGGCAGTCAAGTGTCGATAATAACTTATAACAACATTTTCATAGTAATCCGGAAAAGTGTGAGAGCCTGACAATAAATGCATAAAAAACAATAATGTCATTTTCATGAATCTATCGAGTCACCTCTCAGTATGGATGCTCCGTCTGTGACTATCTGTTATAGGTGGAATGTCGCTTAATTGTTATAAATTCATCTATTTACGTGTTGTATCTAGAGTTATTTATCTCACTATACAAGATGAGATAACCTAGTAGCGTGAATGAAATCGCAATCATCGGGTGTAATAAATTTTATTGTTTTATGAAT
>NZ_MUFP01000041.1 GCF_001996165.1 Salinivibrio proteolyticus
GAGGACGGCCACCCTCGCAATGCAGCCGTCAGCGCCTTGAAATCGGGTAACGTAGAAGACTGGAAACAAGAAGAGGGTTATCACCAACGCTCTCTGTCAGAAACAGGCATGTCCCGATACAAAACATTAATCAGCCCTCAGCTGACACTGCACAATTACGATGCCCAAGTTGGCGAAGCATTGGCCAACGTGAAAGCGATAAACAAAGTCATAAGACTCGGTATGCCTGTTAGTTACCGAGTTAATTAACGGGATAAATCCCATCCAGATCAGTGCTTTAGGTGAATTATTTGATCAACAACGCCTGTTTGAACCATAGGTGATGCTAATGCCAAACCAGTGAGATAACGTCTTCTGCGATAGGTTGGGAATATCTGCTTTGGTAGAACAACTAAGACAATAAGTAGCCAGCGACAAGAATAAGCGACTCCCTCAGGAGTCGCATTTATACCCTGTAAATAAATGACTTTAGAATGCTCTATAATACTTATACAGAGTCAAAATTCATTTTTCGCGTAAAAGAGTCAACAGTGAATAAAGACTGCTTAAAATATCTAAGTTAGGTATTAGGGATTGCCATTTTTGTCCCAAATATAGCCACTATTACCATTCCCGGCACCATCGCTTTTTCTTCCTAACGCGAGGATATGTTGGTCGTTACCGTCATTAGTATAAACCCACGCAATGCCAGTGTTATTGGTAATGTGAGCATGTTTGGCATGTTGGTCTAAGTTTCGAGGGCCAGGAGTACCATAATTCGGAGCCCGGTCTTTAACTTCGGTCAATTTATTTAATATGTTGATGTCAGCTTCACAAGCCTCTTTCAACTTTTGAGTTGCGTATGTCATCGTCATAGTATTCTCCTTTCATGACAGTGTTATAAAGGCCATTCCATTATCAATGTTTTGGGTGATGGCCATAGCTATCATCTCTGAATGCTTGTGCCGTATTAACAGGGAAACTCTTTCCTGACATTTGCCACTTGACGAACACTCAATCCAAAACGTCGTGCAACTTTAGCGCGAGAGTCACCGTTTAAAAGTGCTTTCACAATTTCCTTGTTACGTTCTTGGATATCGATCTGGCGTGAAGTCGGCAGCGCGAGATAAGTACCGCCATACATCTGGCTTAAAACTTCTACGCTCTCGCGGGGAAGTATCTCTATCAGTTTGCTGCGATCAGGAAATTTGGGAATGTAAACGTCCTGCCCACCCAATTTAGAAACCAGTAAATAGGTGTCTGAAAAGCCGATCATATTGATCAGCTCTCGTGTTTTTTCTGATAGAAGAGATATATTGATACTATTATGATTTATAGTCGTTTTTGAGACATACTGCATACTTATTTCCCTGTCAAGTAAAGCATGCATTGAGGTTACTTAGATAACCATAAAAACGGCATAGAGAACTTTTGCTCTGTGGAGTGAACGCACTTGAGATAACGGAACATGATTAGAATGTGGGATGTGTTGCTTATGGAGGGCTTTTCATTTTTAGGAAGGTAATACGTTCAGCACTGATCGCGGAGAAAGTTTCCCGAATTGAATAGTAGCAATGGCGCTTTTAGTCTTTGCTATTTTTAGCCAGAATCCGACACACTTGCGATCGGCTGTAGTCGGTTGAGCTCGGGACGTTCCAGCAGGGTACCGCTGATGTTCTCGGTATAAAAGGCGGCGATGCGTTAGCCATGGTCGTTGGCAAACTGGGTTAGGCTGTCTTTGGCGCGCGCGGCGTTTTGCTCGTCGGTGGAGGCGCGTAGGTAAGCGCGGATAAACATGAAGGCCCTTTGTGCGTGAAACGTCTCATTTAGATGGTCGCACAAAGGCGTGTCGCATTTAAGTGGTCACATAGCAAGAATGGGCGACTCCCAAGGGAGTCGCGTTTGGGTATACTTAAAAGGTTAAGTGAACGAGTGTTTACCGAGAGTGAGGTACTTGTTATACAAAGGTTTGAAGACCTCTTTGATTCTGTCACTATCTTTTTTGTGTACCGTAAGGGCTTCTAGAAAATATTCGCTTACTACTTCCTGGGCTATAGAATATTTCATTACATCCTTGAGCTCATTGGATTTCGAGATTTCTTTTTCATTATCGATAATTTCTTCATTAATTTCCATTGGTCGATAGAATTCATTAAATTCTCTTATGGTTTTTTGTTCCGTTGCTCTTTCATTTGCTTTTTCCTTTATTTTTGTATTTATTTCGTTGCACATGTTTGTTGACAATTCTTCGTGTTCACTATTTATCAAGTTAATGTCTTTAGCTTTCTTAATGCAGTCGAGACCCAAGGAAACATAATGCCCAATCTCTCTTTGCCATTCCTTTAAGCAGTTGTCACTATGGTCAAGTTTTTTACTTTTCGTTGTTTGGTTAAGCTCCAAACGAATGTAGTCTTTTTTTGGTGGTACCCATGACTCTCCCCTACCTAAATGGATCGAAGATGGTGGATACCCATTGGCATACATATAGGTGGTACATGCGAAGCATGACGCCATTTTTGTTGTATCGGAACCGGTAGCCATTTCATAAGGCGTCGCCCAAGGCCCTAAATGCTTGCATTTTACGATGGCTGTGCACATTCCGTGAACGTAGCCGACTCTACTTTTTCCAGCATCACAAATTATTGGTCCCATGCCTTTATTTTTTTTGATAGAAAGGTTTATGAATTTATCATTACTCGGGCTTATCATCCCCCATGGGATATTTTTATTATCTGCATCTTTTCCATCAATATCCTTGAAGTTTAATAGAGTTTCTTTAGCCAATTTACCGGCTTCTTCTATAAAATAATGTTCTTTTTTAACCTCATACGCTACTCGCTCTGTTGGGTATACTTCTTCGTTATCTTTTAGAGGGTTATCTACCATCCCTGTGTATGCCCCTCTCCCTCTATAAATGCCATCTTTTTTATTAAAGGCATTTTCTAGCATCTGAGCTTTACTTATGCTCATACCGCCGTGTCTTTCTTTGAAAGCTAGCCCCTCTCCCCCTTTTTTGCCGGTGATAAGCTTGCCTTCCTTACCTAATGGGGATTGACCATCTAGAATTTTACCTGATCCGGGTTCGTAGCAATCCATAACATGAGATATTGTCGACAATATATGTAAATGGTTTTGTTGGTCATCTATCTCTTTGATATACTCACAATAAGTTAAAATTTCGTTCAGTGTGTCTTCTTTTTCATGACTAGAATATTCACCTAATGCTTTGCGCTCATTTTTACTTAAGTACTTTATGAATAGCAGCTGTTCATTGAATTTCTTTCCTGTTAAAGATTTTATTTCTTCATTCGTACGTATCTCTTCTTTTTCTTTTTTAACCTCTTCTAGTGTTTTTTTTATAAAACCATAATC
>NZ_MUFP01000042.1 GCF_001996165.1 Salinivibrio proteolyticus
CTATATCCTTTCCATAATCATTTTTATTATTAAAATTAAAAAGGTTTTTTAGTAATCAGGGCTGTAAATATGTTTAAAAAAAAAGTGCTTACAGTGTTTGGTACGCGTCCAGAAGCAATAAAAATGGCGCCGCTTGTCCACGCTCTTGCTAATGATAATCGCTTTGATGCCAAATGCTGTGTAACAGCTCAACATCGAGAAATGCTTGATCAAGTATTAGATCTATTTGAGATAGAACCCGATTTCGATTTAAACATCATGAAAGCAGGCCAAACACTCAATGATGTGACGGCACGTATTGTTCAAGAGATTAAACCTGTTCTTCAAGATTTTAAACCAGACGTCGTTTTGGTTCACGGCGACACTGCAACTACTTTTTCGGCGAGCTTAGCCGCATACTATGAGAAAATTCCTGTTGGGCATGTGGAAGCAGGCCTGCGCACCGGTAATCTTTATTCACCGTGGCCAGAAGAAGCCAACCGGCGTTTGACTGGCGTACTAACTAATTACCACTTTGCCCCAACCGAAATTTCGAAAGAGAATCTTTTACGTGAAAACTTTGCGTCAGACACTATTTATGTGACAGGCAATACCGTCATTGATGCCCTGCTGATGGTGAAAGATAAAATTGACTCTGATGAGTATTTGAATGAAACGCTAGTCGCCCAGTTTCCGTTCTTAGATGAGACTAAAAAACTCATCTTAGTAACAGGCCATCGTAGAGAGAGCTTTGGTGGTGGATTTGAACGAATTTGTGAAGCGCTAGCGATCATAGCGAACGAGCACCGAGAGACTCAAATACTGTATCCGATGCATCTGAACCCGCATGTACGTGAACCAGTGAATCGTATTTTGGCGAGCATTRAAAATATCCATCTTATTGAACCTCAACAGTATTTGCCATTCATTTATCTAATAAGTCGCGCACACATAATCCTTACAGACTCAGGTGGAATACAAGAGGAAGCACCTTCTCTAGGCAAACCAGTACTAGTCATGCGAGACACTACAGAACGCCCCGAAGCGGTTGAAGCTGGTACAGTTAAATTAGTCGGAACCAATGTTGAAACAATTGTTGGTAGTTTAAAAGAATTGCTTACGAGTGAAACCGCTTACCAAAAGATGAGTTTTGCCCATAACCCATACGGGGATGGTAAGGCATCCAAAAGAATCTTAGACAAATTATACGATTAAATATCTAGAGTTGAACTTACTATGTCATTTAAAACAATTTCAGTTGTTGGCTTAGGCTATATTGGTTTGCCGACGGCAGCGATGTTTGCCTCTCGCAAGAAAAAAGTCATCGGTGTTGATATCAATCGGCATGCGGTTGATACTATAAATCAAGGGAAGATTCATATTGTTGAGCCTGAACTTGACAAGCTTGTGCAAGCCGCTGTCAAAGGTGGCTATTTAAAGGCGACTTTAACGCCTGAGCCTGCTGACGCCTTTTTGATCGCAGTGCCAACACCATTTTTACCTTGTAATGAAGGTGAGATTCCTACTCCGGATCTTTCTTATATTAAAGCGGCGAGTAAAGCTATTGCTCCAGTGTTAAAGAAAGGGGACCTCGTCATATTAGAATCAACATCTCCAGTCGGTGCTACTGAGAAAATGGCTGATTGGCTATCTGAAGCTCGAGTAGATTTAACCTTTCCACAAACTCATGGGAAAGACGCTGATGTCAATATTTCCCATTGTCCGGAACGTGTATTACCTGGTCATGTCGTGAGAGAGTTAGTCGAAAATGATCGCGTGATAGGTGGTTTAACATCTAAGTGTTCGCAACGCTCAGTTGAGTTATATCAAATATTTATTAGAGGCGAATGTGTGGTTACCAATGCGCGGACTGCAGAAATGACGAAATTAACTGAGAATAGCTTTCGTGACGTTCAGATAGCGTTTGCAAATGAGCTTTCTATTATCTGTGACAAGCTAGATATTAATGTATGGGAGTTGATTGCACTAGCGAATCACCATCCTCGTGTGAATATACTTCAACCAGGGCCTGGTGTTGGTGGTCATTGTATAGCTGTAGATCCTTGGTTTATTGTTTCGCAGTTTAGTAATGAAGCCAGAATAATAAAACAAGCAAGAAACACTAATGAGTATAAAGCAAATTGGTGCTTAGAAAAAATAAATAAAGAAATATCTAGATTTGAAACTGTTAGTGGAAGAAATGCGATCGTGGCTTGTATGGGGCTTTCATTTAAGCCCAATATAGATGACTTGAGAGAGTCTCCTGCTAAATATATCCATGATGTTCTAAGAGAAGAATTAAACAATGAGATATTGGCAGTTGAGCCAAATATAAGTCATGCCGAAGGTGCAATATTATGTACTCTTGACTATGCAAAACAAAATGCGGACATTTTGGTTTTTTTAGTTAATCACAACGAGTTTAGTCTATTCTCTAACAGTGGCAATAAAATCATTCTAGATTTCTGTGGGGCTCTTAATTAAAAATAAATCCCACTAGTAAGCTGCTCAACATAGATATATTGAGATTTCTTGTAATGGTAACGTTATAAAATTTAAGAAGCGAATATCAGTATGGCTAAACTTTTGTTTATAGACTTTGATTCAGACATTCCCAGCAATATCCATAGC
>NZ_MUFP01000043.1 GCF_001996165.1 Salinivibrio proteolyticus
GTAAAGAGTTTACCTAGTGAAACTTTTAGAGAGAAATTATATACATTACCCTTCTATTTTTATAGTTGGCTAATGATAGTTTTGTATATGGTTCTGGTGTCAACTCATGGGGAAGTTATATATAATAATATGAGTGGTGTTTGTACGTAATCTCATGAGAACACAAAGGAATCACGTTAAAAATAAGCCGCACAGCCATTCTCAGAGGTTTTTAAGGTAGGGTAGTGTAGCTGGGTTGTATTAATCATAGAAGCGCTGAGAGAGCTTATGAGAGCGATAGTGATTATCATTACTCATTATACTATGGTATTACTTTTTGTATGAGAAGATAGTCACATCAACTAACGTTAACAACTGCTAATATTGCTGTAAAGAGAAGCAGCAATAGGTTAGATAGGGAATGAGAAGCTTAAGTATTATTTCAGGTGATTTTGAAAAAACTGATTGGCAAATTGATAAAGATAATATTAACACAGGTCTTTATAATATACAGAAGATCCCTTTTAGTGAAATAACTAGCGTCGAAAAAGAGGAGGAGATAGACAAAGATATCTATATTTCTGTTACGGTTGGTGAGAAGAGTTTTAAAGCAAAGACAAATCTGAAAGGGTACAAAGAATTCTACGACATATACAGCAGGATGGGAGGACAGCCGTCTGGGATAGATCTTCCTATTAAGTATAAAACAAAAAGTAATATAGCGGTGCTTGTGATTATCGTAATAGTCATTTACGCAATTGTAGCAGGCGACTCTGATCCTGATAGCTCATCGACACATAACCTTACTAAATCGGACAAAATAGAAATGTGTAAGGAGTATATAGGCGGACTTTTTGGACGTCCCCCTAGCCGAATGAGTGGTACAGCCGTTTCAGATACAGCTTATCTAGTCAGCTATAAAAGGAAGTCTGATAGTAAATATTTTTCGTATGCCTGTAGTATTGATGATGGAAAAATGGTCTGGGCAGCACACAACGCACTCGGTAACGGAGAGTTAGGACGCTGGCGCTTTGAAGATGAGGTATCATACAAGACCTCAGGTAATCGCGTAAGCTTTACCTTGCGGAGTAAAACAGTCAACATTAACTTATAACGTATAGGTGAAAGTGAATGTTGTAAGGAAGATGGAATGTAGTGGAAATAGGGGAGCTGTTCTCCCCTTGTGGCAAGGTTATTGATTAATATCCCAGCTTTCAACAATAATCATATCTGTATCTAATACATAAACCTTACCTTTTTCACAGTTGGGTATCTTCTTTTCTAGTTTTTTACTTAATTCGGACTCAGTGTTATTGTTAATGGAGGATGGAGAGATAGCAAACGTGTAAGAGTTTGCATCGAATATCAAGTGAGTAGCGTTTCCTTCTTGAGGATCATACTTAAAATCCTCTTTAAACATCTCAGAAAGCTTAGCTTCTATACATCCTATCTTGGATTGAAGTGTTTCTACCTTACCCATTTTATAATCCTTATTCGTGTTCACCGTGATTAAACTCTAATCACATCAACACTATATGTATATTGGTTTTAACATAGTGTGAGAGATGGATCATAAGCTAAGGTGTGTATAATTATGGTGAGAGTGTATACATTCATAGGTATAATCAGTTCACAAGGAGGTGTTAAGCAACCCTCTTTCACGCTCCATACACATAACCCCTTTAAATTGGAGTATACCCCATTCAGCTTACACGTGTTCGCTCAAATATATTCATTCAATACCCTGCATATCTACACCACTCAGACACACAAACACCAATTGCATAATTAATAATTAGCATATGCCATTTATAAACATACACCTCTAAAACGCCCTGAGAGGCGATATATAAAATAGTGGTATGGTTGCATTACAAAGGGTTAGAAATACGCTGAGAAAGGCTATGAGGGCGTTTTATTGTGGGATATATGCAAATGAGAAGTATTATCACGTATATGAGATAGTAAACTAAGGTTTGACCTATATAAATGAGAGTGGTTATCAACTAATGGTAAGTCACAAGTTATGCAGTTTTAAGATGGAGGGATCAGCGTCCTAAATGAGAATAGTTCGCACAGCTACGTAAAATCTGTCCAACTATCACCAGCAAACACCCTCAGATTTTAATCTCCGCACAAGCTATTTAACATAATAGAGATTGCCTGCACTATAACGCCTTAATTTACTACCTCTGAGGGGTGTCACAACGTGTTATATCAAGGGGTTACGGCGTTATAGGTTTGCTTCCTGACGGGGTTAAAACGGGGTGTTTGGCGAGGGTGAATAAAGACTGAATAAACGGGACAGAGTAACCCCACGATATTTTAAACACAGACGCGCATAACTATGCAGGGCTGGGGTAGTTACTTAGCAACGCAACCTCACTTCCTAAAAATTCCCAAACTCCCCACCAACACCTTAACCCACCGATATTTACTATCTTGACACCAATAAAAACCTACTGATATTTACACCAGTAAAATTAAAAAATAAGTGTCCCAAATAAATCTTGACAAAATAAAAATTAATTGTCCTAAAAGTTTGGTGAGATAGTTATATTT
>NZ_MUFP01000044.1 GCF_001996165.1 Salinivibrio proteolyticus
AAAGGAAATAGTTTGATAGTATTAAACATTCTTAGCCACCCAAAAATAATGTATGAAGAGTGTCTAGATGTTTTTGATTGGTTTTTATCCTTTGCAAGGGACAAGTACAACTGTAAATTCATTGGCTTCGATAACTTGAAGGAAATTATGTGACTCGGAGAATATTTTACCTAACGCGATCATACTATCCATTCCAGAAGGGTGGTGGTCCAATCATGAGGGCTGGCGCCGTCAAGTATCTCCAAGAGCTAGGCTGGGCCGTTACAGTAGTTGTCCCAAATTACAATAGTGATAAGGTCGTTGATAGTAACAATGTGCTGATGATCCCTTTTCCAACCAGATACAATGCTAGAAAATCGGCTTTTTTTCAACGTATTGGCTGGTATGAAGACTATTTAGATAAATGGGTTCTCTCTGCTTCGGATTTTTTAAAGTGTAAGATAACATCTCATGACATTATTATTGCCACATGTGGCGGTGAGTTAGGTATGATAAAACTTGGCCATATTATTAAAAATAAAGTAGGCTGCAAGTTTGTTATTAATTTTCGAGACCCTCTTGATTTCGGTTACATGAACGGCTTTAGAAAAAGTAACGTTCTTCATGTTAACAGAGAGCACCTACAAGAAAAATACACAAAAAACTCAGACCTAATACTTACTTCCTCAAATATCTACCTGTCTGCATTGAAAAAGAGGTTTCCTAACATTTCGCCTGTGCTACACAATAACTATTTTGGTTATTTGGACTCGTTCAATATAGATTTTTTCCAGAAGAAAAGATCAGATAATTTAAGAATAGCTTATGCTGGAACGATGAGTGAAGCTCAATGTCCAGAAGTTTTATACGATGTTCTTAAAAGTATTAATGAAGAAGAGGTTGAGATATTCTATATTGGCGACATAGATAAATATAAACCTCTCAAAAGAATTAATGATGAAAATGTTCATTTCATAGACTTCATGGATAGAGATAGGTTTGTGAAGTTTATGTGTGAGAATATCGATGTCGGTTTTGTTAGCTTGGTAAATAAGTACTACGGAGCTTGTGTCCCATCTAAAATATATGAGTACATAAACTTAGGGATCCCGATATTAGGGGTGCTGCCTCATGGCGATGGAATGAATATTGTCAACACAAATAAATACGGAAAAGTAGTGACTTATGAAAATAGATCCGAGTTACCTTCTATTATTTCTGGTCTTAAAGATCCTATAGTTCGTAGTCGATATAGAGAAAGAATAATCTCAGACCGTGATAGTTGGCATATGAAAAATAGAATTTTAGAAGTGCATCAGCTTTTAAAAGATATCGTTTAGTTTGATAATTTTATGAATTTCTAATGAATATAGTTTATATTTTCAATGTTGGTCGTTTGGATGTGGGTCCCCAAAAGCACGCCTCTGAAGTGATGAAAAATACTCACCATAATATNGGTTAATCCCTCTATTGCTTAGCCCAGAAGACACCTTCGGTAGGTAGTCTACTCCCTCTCTATGTGCAAAAGACCCCAAATAACCGATAGTTAATCCTACATCGAAGTTTGGTGTTTTTGTTAGTGTTCAATTGTTTCAGCTGTATAGTTTTTTTAGTTTATATCGACACCGTTATCAAATAAACCTAGTTGTTGTTCGTCAAAGTGTAGGGTTTTGTATCCTTACTTGCTTACTAAAACTCTTTGGTTTTAAAGTTGTCACTGAGGTCAATGGGTTGTTATACCAAGATGTTATGGACCGAGGTAGAGGAGCTTTGTCGCGGTTTGTGGTTCGAACATTAGAGTACATCAATCTTAAACTAAGCGATGCAATCGTTTCAGTTCATGAGAATGTAAAACAAACACTAACAAGTCATTATGGAACAAGAATTAGTAGAAAGATATATGTTGTTGAAAACGGGGTCGATTTAGAGCAACCCTCAATACCTAAGATGAATGGTAGATTAACTATCGGTTATTTGGGGTCTTTTGCACATAGAGAGGGAGTAGACTACCTACCGAAGGTGTCTTCTGGGCTAAGCAATAGAGGGATTAACCACCAATTCATTATAGTTGGTGGTAGTGAAGACGAAATTGAAGTCATAAAATCTAGTATTGACCTTAGCAGCAGAAATAATTTTATATTTTTAGGTTACGTTGAATACCAAAAAGCTAAAAAGTACCTGAAACAATGTCACGCGTTTATCCATCTAAGAAGACCGATCAAAGGAATAACAGACTCACAAGGCTGTCCTTTAAAAACGCTAGATTATTTAAGTGTAGGGCGGTGTATTTTTGCAACTAAGATCGAGTCTTATAAATTCTTAGAAGCTCAAGATCTTGGTATTTTAATTCCTCATACTAATGATTTTGAGGATAAAGTCAGTGATGCCATATCAAAACAGTACAGAAAAGGTTTTGAGTCATACTTCAATAAAGGACAAAACTATCTCGAAAATAAAACATGGAAGCATCAAATCGCTTTGTTTGACGAAATATGTAAAAAGGTTAAAAGTGAGGCTTGAGTGAGCAAGAAACTTGATGGAAAGTTGATTCACGTCTTTAATAGTCACGGTATTGGTGATGTGGTTATGTCTCTACCTATGCTTAGAGCCTTACTTTCCGAAGGTGCCCGTATTCTCCTTACTGTTAAGGGTAAAACGGAAGCGACTTTGGTGAGATGCACTATAGGGAGTAGATTTCAAGATAGAGTAAAATTTATCTACTTTTCTGAACTTAGAGGAGTAAAAGGTATATGGAGGTATCTAAGTCTACTTAGAAGCTATGACATTGATATATCGATCTCGGCAACTGGTATTCATAAAGAAAAATATAGTCTTATGGCATTTCTCTCCGGAGCTCGGAAGCGTATTGGCTTAGGAGGGAAGTTATCATTATTGAATCATAAGAATGTTGTAAATATAACAGCTACTCATAAAGTTCAGAAAAATCTTGAAATTATTGATTGTTCTCTAGGGTTGACTGTTGATAACGTAGATCTTCCTATTTATAAGTCCAATAAGGCTACTATTCGAGATATAATTTTTGCTAACTATGGCAAGTTAGTCGCATTCGCTCCATCATCAGGAGAGCTTGAATCTCATAAACGTTGGCCAGCTAGCAAATTTAAAGAGCTCGCAAAGCGCCTAGTTTCAAAGGGATACAGCGTCATATTGTTAGGAGGACCTGGGGAGGAAGAATTAGGAGACTATATCATTAAAGGATTGGATGATGAAAAAGTCAGAAACTACGCTGGAAAGTTGACAATATCGGAATCACTGGAATGCATGAGTTATTGTGATGTAATTGTGGCAAATTGTAATGGCCTTTCTCATATGGCTAGTTTGCTTCCACAACTACAAATTATTGGCGTTTATGGTCCAACAGATCCTAGAGTTACCGGTCCTTACAGAGATGATTTGATTAGTGTACAACTGGGATTAGAGTGTTCTCCTTGCTATCGAAGGGGATATACTCAAGGGTGTGGGAATGCCATATGCATGCAGCATATCGATATAAGTCTAGTAGAAAATCACATTCTAAATTAGGTGGATAGACTTATGAATGTAGGGTATTTAAAGCATAGGTTTATAAGTTTCTCAGGAGAACTCCCTCTTATTCTTTTACACTTACATGCTTATTTAACATGGTTTGATTACGAAGGAGTTGATTTATTAATCATATCCATGGTTTTACTATTCGCGCTAATCCCAGTATCAAAGTATTCGTCATTCTCAGCGTTTGAAATAGCTTTCATATTTATATTCCTGATAGCGATTTTTGTTTTTTCTGGAGCTTCGTCATTTAATGGGTTTTATGTTTTCTTTCAAATATGCTTTACTTTTTTTCTTATTATCTTCTTTAGTGCATACC
>NZ_MUFP01000045.1 GCF_001996165.1 Salinivibrio proteolyticus
TCAAAAATGGCAAAAGAAACTTTCTTACTAAGTTTGCCACTTATTTTATTGTACTTTCAGAATATATTTTTTGCGTACATAGATAGAATACTACTTCAATACTATTTTGATAGCTCTATTGTAGGTGTATACACACTGGGGTATATTCTAGGGCAAGCGATATCGACAGTATATAGCGCCGTATCTCAGGCTGTTTTACCAAAAGTATACGATGACTTTAAAGATAACTATCAAGAAGGTATCTCTAGCTTTGAGGTTTTTTCTTATAAATACTATGCAGTTCTTTTGATTCTGACTTTTGTTGTTTCACTACTCAGCCCAGTCATATTAAAAATAGTCTCAAATGAAAACTATTATGAAGCTCATAAAGTAATGCCATTTATATTAGGTGGTTTTATGATGGCGGGCTTGTATAAAGTTCCAGCAATGGTGCTATCATTTCATAAAGTTGTCTGGGTCTATCCATTAGTATCAATGTGTTCTTTTGGCTTTAAAATATTACTAAGTTGGTATTTTATTCCTACAGATGGCATGTTAGGCGCTGCATTCTCTACATTTGTAGGGTTGTTTTTATACTCAGTTATATTACAAATTATTTGTGTGAGGCATTTTAATAAAAAATATGCGATCGTTGTTTTTGGGGGGTACATGTTAATTTTAATGATTGCTACTTTAGCTTTTTCGACGGGTGTTTCTAGTATATATTAACGAAAACTTAACGTTTTATATAGGCGAAAAATGAAATGTTAGAAAAAGTGTTGAACTATTGATTTAGGAAATCATACTTTTAGTAGTCCATTTACTTTCGAATTATATGATTCAGTTAAGTCATCACACTACAAAGTTATGTATAGCATCTCTTTTTAGTGTTGAATGTTTACTTTATCATTCGATGGYAATTAAACCAGTAGTCTATCATATCGATAGATTATTTATCTGACTAAATAATTGAATAAAAAAAGATGAGATAATGTGTGGAATAACAGGGTTCTTTTCATATAAGAATAAGTGTAGCACGACCGACTTTTATAATGCGCATCGTAAGATAGCTCACAGAGGTCCGGATGATGAGGGATTCATCTACAGAGATAGTAATGGGGGATTGGAAAATATTATTGGTTGCGACACTATATCAGAATTACGTAATAGAGATCTTATTACCAATAAAAGCCCATCATCGCTAATTATAGGACATCGTAGGCTCAGCATTCTTGATTTAACATCTCAAGGACATCAGCCCTTTTCATATGTAGATCTCCACTTAACCTACAATGGTGAAATATTTAACTATGTTGAGTTGAGAGACGAGCTAATTTCCGTCGGTTATACGTTTGAGACACAGACTGATACTGAAGTCTTTCTTAAATCCTATCATTACTGGGGGGAGGATGCTTTCAATAAATTCAATGGTATGTGGGCTGCTGCGATCTATGATTCATCTAAGGATTGTTTATTATTAACTCGAGATAGATTTGGAATTAAGCCTTTATATTATTCATTTATAGATAGTAATTTTATCTTTGGAAGTGAGATAAAATTTGTCTCTTCGTTTATGGATAAATTATATCCAAATGAGCAGATGGTATATGATTATATTGAACATGGTTACATCTCACATACAAGTGATACCTTCTTTGCTGGAATCCATCAGATCAACCCAGGAA
>NZ_MUFP01000046.1 GCF_001996165.1 Salinivibrio proteolyticus
GATATCCGCTTGACGGACAAACAAAACCTCCTCGCTATCATATTGAAAAATTTTTGGTAAAGTGAATGTGATGAAAAGAAAAATTTTAATAAGCTGTAACATGGAACCTCAGCATTTTTACTTTGTTAAGAGTATTTTAGAAAAATATGAAGAGCATTTTGAAATTAAAGTAATATTTCAATCTCACTTGAGAAAAAGTAAATTTCGAGCCTTAAGAAAACATGGTTTAATTTCTGCCATTAGGAAAAGGTTGTGTAACCATAATAAATATGGGAAATTGCTGAAATCTGAAAAAATAAAAATATACAACATATTCTATGATGATATAGGTCTTGATTTCTTTATATCAAAGATAGGAGAAAAAAACACTATTGTCTGCTCAGATATTAATTCAGATGAAGTTGTTCGCTTCGTTCACGATTTCCAACCAGATCTATTTCTTCTTCAGGGAGGAAGATTACTTCGACAGAATTTTTTGACAGCGCTAGATCGTGCGTACATTCTTCATCTTCATCTTGGTATAGTTCCCTATTATCGAGGGGGCAATTCGCAGTTTTGGACGATATATAATAATGCGGTTAATGAAAATGGTTTTACGATTCAATCTGTTGATTTAAATATAGATACAGGCGCCATTTATATTAGGAAGTCTATAGTGGATTTTGACGAAAATGATAATCATCACTCTATGTATTGTAAAACACAGTTGGCAGGAATAGAAAGTCTCAAAAAACTAATCGAATTCTATATGATTAACAATTATATACCAAAACCAATCGAAGTTACAGAAAAAGGCTTTAATTATACTGGAAAAATGGTTACAGAGTCTGCGTGTAAGTATGTATTTCTAAATGGAAAAGAAGTGCTTAGTAGCTATTGTCGTTCGCCCAAAAAGCCTGCTTATAAAAACATCAGTGTGATATGACATGAATATATTGTTAACTTTTGACTACGAAGTTTTTTTCGGAGAAAACTTTTATAGTGAGGAGGAAGTTTTATTCAGACCTACCGAAAAATTGTTAGCGATAGCAAAAAAACATAACGCGAAATTGGTTTTTTTTATTGATATTTGTTCGATTGTAGCATATGAAAAATTTGGCAGAATGGAATATGTGAATAATTTTCAAAAGCAAATATATAAAATTCTAGAATTAGGTCATGACGTGCAGATGCATTTTCATCCTCATTGGTTTGACAGTATTTATAATATGAGTAGCAATAGTTGGCACCACAACTATAAAAATTGGTCTTATTCAAATCTCATTGATAACTATGGTCTGACTAAAGCGAATGAGATGTTTGGTCTCGCTCAACGAAAATTCATAGATCTCGTAGGCAGTAAGCCTCTATCTTTTAGAGCAGGGGGGTATACTACACAACCACATGAAGAAGCACTAATAAGCTTATTGAAAAGGTTTGATTATAAATACGATAGTAGCATAACTCCACTCAAGATGTTTCATTCAAGCGCTCAATGGTTTGACTATATG
>NZ_MUFP01000047.1 GCF_001996165.1 Salinivibrio proteolyticus
ATATTATAAAGAGCTTAATCATTTGAACATTAAAAAAATCGTACAGTTCTCAATTGGCCCCATAGGGGCCGCTGCGTTAAGTTTAGTTACACTTCCTTTTGTAGCGTGGTTTTTTAGCGTAGAGGATGTAGGCCGGTTGACCATGTTGCAAGTCACTCTAGGGCTCTCAGTATCCCTATTTAGCTTAGCAATGCATCAAGCCTACGTACGCGAGTATCATGAAGAGGATGACAAACCCTCTTTATTTAAACATGCAGTACTGCCCGGCCTAGCTGTTTTAACCTTAGCACTGTTAATTATAAGTATTTTACCATGGTCAATTTCCAAATTATTATTTGATATCGATTCAACTTTACTCACTTGGTTACTAATTCTTGGTGTATATTGCAGCTATTTGATTAACTTTTTCGCACATGTTGTAAGGATGGAAGAACGTGGCTTAGTGTTCTCTGCTACTCAAGTTTTTCCTAAACTATTCTTGCTTTTTTTTATTTGCTTTATATTTTTGCTCAATTTAGATGCAGATTTTCAAACTCTTATGCTAATGAATATACTTGCCGTTGGATGCTCGGTAAGTATTTTTGCGTGGTGGACAAGAACAACATGGTTGCCCGCTATATTAAAACCGCTTGATCGTGAACTTTTGCATCGAATGTTAACCTTTAGTCTACCGCTTGTTGCTGGTGGTATTGCGTACTGGGGCTTAACAACCATGGATCGTTTCTTTTTACGTAGTTTTTCAGGGTTTGAGGAACTTGGAGTCTATGCGTTATCAGTATCACTCGCTGGAGCCGTATCAGTTATTTCGACAATATTCTCAAATCTCTGGCATCCGACACTGTATAAATGGGTAAAAAATGGTGTTGACAAAACCAAGGTATTAAACGTCATTGAGTGTATGCTACTTGCAGTCTGTTTAATCTGGACGCTAGTTGGAATGTTTTCTTTTGTTTTGGTTTATTTTTTACCGCCAGAATATTCAGCTATTGAATACTTAATCGTTGCTTGTGTTGCTATGCCACTATTTAAAATGTTGGCAGAAACAACAGGTGTTGGTATTGGTATTACGCGTAGATCGTCATTTTCTATGCTTGCATCAATATGCGCTTTTATCGTTAATGCAATTTTGAACTACCTTTTAATACCTGATTTAGGGGCTTCTGGTGCAGCAATTGCGACATTGTTAGCTTTTTTTGCCTACTTCGTTGTCAGAACAGAGGCGACTGCAAAGCTTTGGTGGGGGTTTCCAAGATTTAAAATATACGGTATAACCACACTCTATATGTTATTAACTACATTCACAGTTGTTAACGAGAATAGTTTTGTGTATTTATTTTTTGTTTGGCTATTGCTACTGCTATTAAC
>NZ_MUFP01000048.1 GCF_001996165.1 Salinivibrio proteolyticus
AGCCAGCACTAACACTATAAAGCCGGAGAATTTAAACTTATTTAAAAATAGCCCAGTTGCGAATATCAACAATGCTAGAGCCAAACCTTGCCTAATAACATTAGTATATAAAAGTATAAAGGTTGAGGTTAATACAAATAGGGACAATGCAGTCAACAGCATCTTATTAGATTTAAATATTAATCTAAAGCCTAGAAAAGTTAAGATATAAAACCCTATAGTTTGATATATAAAAAACTCTTCAGCTTCTAAACCAAGCGCATTCCCTAGATATTGTGTAAACGAAAAGAAAACATTCCCATGATATGCAGTAAATATATTATGAAAGCTTGATTGATCTTCATACATCCACAGATAATTCGCCGAATCAGGTGGCGCAAGCGGGTCTCTTAATAAAAGTAATAAAACACTTAAAATAACTATAAAAACCACACCTACAATTGCATATTTACTTAAATTTTTTATCATCCCCATAAAAGCAGTCATTGTCGCCAATAACACAAAAGGAAACACATAAAGTGACAATAGATCATTCATTTAACTTCATCCAAGCTATAAATACGAGGGTGGCTCAATATCACGGGAAATGCATGAACATCATGGAAAACGCATGAACATCCGCGTCACGAAAGGCTTCCCAACACGGTCGCCAGGTACTCTTTGTCCATCGCGCACATCATTCGCTTGCGTTGAATCCCAGCATTTAAACTCTTCTCTTGCTTTAAGCAATTTAGAACCATTTGCCTTATTCGTGCAAAACTTCCGCTCGATCATCTATCCTAATTCAGCAGGCATCTTCTTTTAATCCAACAACGAGTTTCCAATGCATTAATTCAATTAACCAATGCGAACGAGTGGTATCATGAAGATCTTTCGCTGTCATTTTTAATCTCCTAAACGTTAGGAGACCATTGAATCCTAATGAAATGATCAACAAACTGTCTCTCTATTTTCACTTATTTTAATAGATAACCATGACACAACGCACGATTTAATGCCTTAATCAACAACTAAGGAATTAAATCGCTAGTCCAGGCATGACGAGGATCTTGATGCATTTTTCCTGCGTTTCATATAAGAAGTCACATCATTTCTCGTTTATATTTCTGAAGTCTTCAAACTGTGTCTTTCTCGGATGCCTAGAATTAAATTTCATATTTATCCAGTCAGCCACTCGAGAAAATTCATAAACCCAGCGGTTAAACTTGAACTCACATGCTGGCATTTCAATATTTTTCAACGAATCCATTGACTTTTGGCAGCTTTCATTTGTGAAAGAATCAAT
>NZ_MUFP01000049.1 GCF_001996165.1 Salinivibrio proteolyticus
CTTAAAATCCATCGAAAAACGGAGCTGGGAGAGCTAAATAATAACAAATGCAAAACTCTTTAAAATTAATATGATATGAAATATTTTTATGACATTCTCCAGATTAAGCGACTATGTTCCACTATAAAAACCATAGACAATTAACTTATCAGACTTTTATAAATACCCTGATATTTTTGCGACATTTTCTCAGCACTAAGTTCTAATGTAATTAAATTTAGAGCGGACTGCCTCCGAACAGCATAATCTGACTCCAGTAATGCTTGAAAAGATTCTAAAAAGCTACGTTCTTCACCTAAATTAAAAAGACAACCTATTTCTGGACACATATTATGGATTTCTTTGTGCGGTTCAATATCAGATAGTAGAACAGGTAAACCACAAGCCATAGCTTCTAACGCAGAATTAGGTAAACCTTCCGCTACCGAAGATGAAACATAAAAGTCTGCAGCTTTTAAATACTCATCCACATTACTGACGCTTCCTAATATTTTTACATTTTTAACTTTACTAGCTAAAGTTTTACAATCTGCCTCTAATGACCCTCGACCTATAAAAACAAGAATATTATTACAATCAATAGATATAACTTTTTCCCATAATTTTATTAAGAACAATGGATCTTTTCGCTCAGATAAACTCCCGGAAACAATCCAAATATTACTATTAATGGGTAGACCGAGCTTGCTACGTAAAGACAGTTTTTCTTCTTCTATTATGGGCCTATAAGTCGTAGTATCTACACCATTTTGTACGATTCCAGTGTTTACTAAACAATATTCTGTTTCTAAATTAGTTTTTACGGCTTTGGACACTCCTACCGCAAGATTTACTCTGTGTAAGGCACGAATGTGTTGCCAAGCCATTTTCATACCAATAAATCTGCCATAAGCCATTGAATAATCGGCTTGGGGAAAGTTTCGAATAGTAGCAACTTTGGGCAACCGATCCAGCAATTGAGCACTTAAAACATCTGCGCGAAAGCCTTGTGTATGAATCGCATCGGGTTTTATTTTAGAAACTAGCTTCTTCAACCTATTTTTCGCTAAAAACGTTCCACCTAAACGAGACAAATTCAGAGAATGCATCTCTATACCTAAAGATTCGTAATCTGACCATCGAGAATCATTTGGTTCAGGTGAAAGAGTGACAAGAATAGGATCGAACGCATTCCTATCTAAATTTGAAATGATATTAAAAAGCTGATTGGTGGGACCAGTACATCTTAATGTACTCACTACGTAAAGTATTTTTTTCACATCAAAGCCCTAACTGTATCCTTACAGATTGAAAACTGTAAACGAATAAACCTATGCATAGAGCGATAAGCCCTCCTCCAAAAAACCTAGCTTCCAAACTCAACATACCTTTCTTCTCATAAAAAATAAATGTAAATAATACTGGTAGATAAGCACTAGCGTAATAAAGATACCTAGACGATAAAAGCAAAACAGGCAACGAAAATACCACTATAACAACAACCATCAAATAGACTTTATATATAAACATGAACCTATGGTCATCGAAAAGATCGCTTTTAGCGCTATATAAATAGAAAAAGATCAAAGAGAAGTAAAGAATAAAAACTTTTATGTAGACGAGCGTGTTATTATAATCCTTATCAGAAAAATTATCGATCTTTTCAAAAAGCCCACCTAAGCTGGATAGATTAGACATTACTTGCTGGGAAACGACTGGAAGCATAGGGATAGCAAACAGCAGTATAAAAATAAAATTTCTCTTCAAGTTAAAACCATAAGCAAGCAAAATAATAACAG
>NZ_MUFP01000005.1 GCF_001996165.1 Salinivibrio proteolyticus
GTCATTTCCGCCATTAAGTCATTGCTTACGGCAAACACATATAGAAGGTCTCTTACTGCGGTCTCACCGCTGTCTGCCAATCATGCGACAGGGCCATTTCTCGTTCCCACGCTCCTGCGTGGGAACGAGTTAAAAATGCAGTTGAGTTTCAAAAGCCGGATAGAAGGGAAGATGTCGAACTACATTGGAAGAAATTTTTTGGAATAGAAAAATTTCGTTTAGCTGTGAGGGGCCCAATCGTTCATAAACACGATTACCAAAAAATCTAATAATTCAATATAGTTGAATGTTGTAGTGTTGACTTATTATTTGGATCTTTGAAAGCCTTTCGATTTAGTGTCGGATTGGAGGCGAAATGCAAAATGGTAAATTAATTTGGCACGTGGCGTGTGATGAATCAGGCGTAGACGGTCAAAAGTATTATGGTTTTGGTTCACTTTGGATGAAGTATCAAAGGCGCGGAGACTTTGCTAGGATTATTAGAGAGCTAAGGGAGAAACATAAGTATGTTGATGAAATTAAATGGCAAAAGGCTCATAAAAAACATTATGCTAAATTTTATGAAGATCTAGTAGAGACATTCTTTAAGCATCAATGGTTAGCTTTTCACTGTATTGTTATTCGAAAAGGCATGGTCGATAAAAATTATCATGACGGTGACTATGATCTAGCAATGCGTAAGCATTTCACAAAATTAATTCAGACTAAAATTAGTGCAATTCACAAAGCCCACCCCCAACGTAAATGTGAGTTTCGTATCGAAGTTGACCCGTTACCTTCACGTTACAAAAAGGCAGATGAAGCATTTCACAAAATCGCTAATAGCATGCTTAAAAAACAATTTGGTGGTGAAGTGCCAATTCGCTCGGTTGTAACTAAAGACTCTAAGGAGTCAGAGCAAATCCAAATTGCCGACTTTTTGTTAGGGGCAGTAATGAGTGCATTCCAAGGTAAGGCCAGCTCTCCGGCCAAACTGAAAGTTGCTGATAATATTGCGAGTTATCTAGGTTGGGATACTTTATTACATGATACCAAACCACATGAACGTAAATTTAATATCTGGTATTTCTATGACCCTACTAAAGGTCCTCGTGAGGTTGAAACAAAAGAAGTCACACTAAAATATCCTCTTCCACAACGCAGTTAACGATCGTTAAAAGTAGACTTTGGACTTGTCAATAACTTAAACTCTTTACCATCTCGACTTAATACACAGTCACTCAGCTTACACAAACAAGGGTGCGTTTTGATCACCATTAGAAAAGCTAACCAAAGTGATGCGCAGGATATTTTTTCTCGTTCCCACGCTCCTGCGTGGGAATGCATATCTAGCTCTTGCTATAATTCAAACACAAACAGCAACATAACCAGTGTTATATTATTCTACCTAGGGCATTGAACTGGCTGTTCGCTACAGATATTGACGCTGTCCGCTAGTGTTAGAACAACGTTCAATTGCAGTTCGGTGGTCTTGTGGCTAACCCTGCCTATGATTCAAATCCATATACATTCCCACGCAGGAGCGTGGGAACGAGTTTAAATAATTGCTTGGTGGGTGATAATTTTAAAATAGTGCGTGGTTGTTTGTAGGGGTATTTTTTAATTTTCAGTGCTGACAAGGATTAATTATGTCGAAATTAGTTATAGAAACAAGTGACGATGTTGAACAAGCAAAAGAATTATTGGGAAAAAGCATCCCAATGTATCGAGAGGCATATAGTGATAGAACGGCTTGGTTAATGGCATGTTTTGCTGAGCTTGCTTACTTTAAATTCAATCCTCCTGTTATTACAGAAGATGTCGGTAAAAGAATTGAGAGTATGCTTTTGGCGGGGAAAGGAAATAGCCATATGCTAAAAGCATCAATTCTATTAGCTGTACAGAAGTTTAGTTATGATCACGTAGAAGAAAAGCGGCTTCTTGAAAAGCAACTTCAGACACTTGATGCTAAACTTGTCGCTACTTTCAACGCAAATGGCAGCCAGGCAATACTGATTAAAACTAATGGTTTTCTCGTCTTATCATTTCGTGGTACTGAGCCACTCGAGTTAAAAGATATAAAGTCAGACGCTCGTGCCACTCTAACTAAATGTGTGACTGAGGGGAGAGTTCACTCTGGATTTCATGATGCATACAACTCAATAGAGATAGAAGTCAATCAGGCACTAGAACAGCATCGAGAACTACCATTATTTATCACAGGGCACTCTCTTGGAGGAGCACTGGCAACAATAGCTGCGAAGAGGATAACTCATAGCGGCGGTAATGCAGCATGTTATACATTTGGCGCACCTAGAGTGTCAGACGATCATTGGCTTATGACAATGAAAACACCAATTTACCGAGTAGTGAATTCGTCTGATGGCGTAACTATGGTACCACCACCCAATATGTTCATAGAGCCTCTTTCTTGGATTTTAGGTTTTATACCTGCAGTAGGAGATAAATTAAAGTCTTTTCTTCGAGACAAGCTCGGAGGCTATATTCACGGTGGTGATATGCGTTTTCTCACAAATGTTAAAACTGGTGAGTACGATAAGGCTAGATTACTCACTCATGTTGATATTTGGTATCGGCTTAAAGGATGGATGAGGAAGCAGTTTACCTGGAAAAAGTTTGGAACAGACCATAGCATGTCAGTCTACCGTTCGAAGCTAGCATTTATCGCTTTGCGCAGGAATTGAAACAGTAACAGCTTTGATTTCTCGTTCCCACGCTCCTGCGTGGGAATGCATATCTAGCTCTTGCTATCATTCAAACGCAAACAGCACCATACCCAGTATAACATTATGCTGCCTAGGGCATTGAACTGGCTGTTCGCTACAGATATTGACGCTGTCCGCTAGTGTAAGAACAGAGGTCAAGTACAGTTCGGTGATCTTTTGGCGAACTCTACCTATGATTCAAAATCCATATACATTCCCACGCAGGAACGTAGGATCGTGTTATGGAGAATGACTTTTCCGTGGTCATTCACCGCGTGAAGAGAAAAGTGGTACTTGGAGAGATCAACGCCACAAAAGAATTGAGTAGACATGGTTACCTCCGGTATTAAAGACCGCACCTAAGTGTGTGGCAGATCTTCATGAGGGGGAGTCCATGTCATTCGTTATGCACTACACCGTCGAATATGAGTAGTAAATGAGAGTCCATTTGAGTACAGCAACGGTGACGTCCTATGAAAACAGGCGTCAGTCGATGAATTTGCACTTTAATCCGGTGGTGCTATTCGAGGATAGCCGGCCCTTTCCTATAGATCATTTGAGAAATATAAGTTGGAGCATAGAAGCCGATCCGATAGGGAGGCATGATTTTGAATTAACCACCGGTTACGATTCACCGTTTGAATTGGAGAATGACCGGAATTACATAGAGTTCTTTCTGAGCAGGGAGGGCGTGCCATTTCAATATGACGATTACCCGTGTCAGATACTCTTTTCGGCCATATTGGACTCCCCTCATTCTGGTCCGATAGAGATAGATTGTCGGTTTTTTGGTGTAGTTAAAACAGTGTGGTCCAGAGGGCTACGGTAAAATATATAACCATGCTAGGCACAGCGACGGCTTTTCCGTTGCGGCTTCGGCTTCGGCTCCGGCTCCACTACAGAGTCGCGCGTGCTGGCGGCGTTATGCACCAATGAATACTTTTGGAGTAGGTAATGTCAGAGGTTGATCCAGACTGGGTTTCAGCAGGAGCGACAGTGTTCGCCGGACTGGCTACATTGGCGGCAGCAGTTGCATCATGTTTCGCGTACAAACTTCAACGTGCTATCACTAAAGGTAGGCAACAGCTGCTGAAAGGAGACGATCTACTAAAGAATATGCAGTTATTGATTGCTACCTTTGCGGACGTCCACGCAACAGCAAAACAAGATTGGTCGCCAGAGAGAACAGAAAAGCTCAGGTCCCTTGATGAGAGGCTTCGCTATACCGAAACGGTTATAAAATCGCTTAATCCCCAAATAGGCGAACAGGTCGAACAGTGGCGGATTTCGTCAGATGCCAAAGGTGATAGCGTTACTCGTGTTGTGAGCCTCATCCTTGGTGGGACTGGTGCCATCATTGGAGCTAAGTATGACGATTTTCTTTTTTCAAAGGCGGCACAACTAAGAGAAATTCAGGACAGTATTTTTAACGAGATGAGTACATAACCAGGTAATACACGCGACAAGCGCGTGATTGCGGCTTTATGTTCTCGGAGGTTTATGGAAAATTTCAAAATTAGCAGAATCCATACAAAGTCAGGTATTTTCAGGCTAACTGGAGTCATCAACGATGAAATTGATCTTAAAAGTATTAGATATATTTCTGCCGAATACATGGGAACTGACGGTTGGTGCGAACTCGATTTACAGTCAGAACATACTCAAAGCTTGTTACGAAGCATTCAAATTGAAGTGTTACAGCATCTAAGTTGAGGAAGTTTGTCTCATCTAGTAGACGTAGTTTTTAAACGGTCAGTAGCCTCAATTATCTACAAACATAGCAAAGGTATCAAGATGACACTAGACTTACTCCGCTTAGCCAGACAAGAATACAAACTCTTTATCTTCTTGACTTAATACATAGTCACTCGCCCCACTCAAACAAGGACGCGCTTTGATCACCATTAGAAAAGCTAACCAAAGCGATGCACAGGCTATTTTTGATTTAAAAAGCCGTGCTATTTTGGCTAAGTGTTCGGCACACTATACGGAAGAACAGCTTTCACTTTGGGCGCAGGGTAGCGTGTCTGAGCGTTTTATTGACGACGTGGTCGATACGTTTTACGTCTCTGAAATAGACGGGCAGGTTATCGGTAGCGGTAAGCTCAACACACAAACTGGTCTAGTCGATGCCATCTTCGTAGAGCCAGATTACAGTGGCAGGGGGGCGGCGAAAAAGATGCTCCAGTTTTTAGAGCACCTAGCGAAAGAGCAGGGCTTGCGATTGCTAACGCTCAAGTCCACGCTCAATGCAGCGCCCTTTTATCGCGCATGCGGCTTTGTGGGCGATGAGGTATCAACGTATCACTCCCCAAAAGGGATCCGTTTAGACTGCGTGCCGATGGAAAAACCACTGTAAACACAACATCGATAATAAGGAGCAAGGATGACTGACGCTTTATCACTCGTTTCAATAGGTTTCGCATTTTTTGTTGTCGCGGTCTCTCCGGGGCCGGCGAATATCTCCAATGCAACCATCGCCATGAGTAAGGGCCGAAAAGTCAGCCTTGTTTACGGCGCAGGGTTATCCATTGGGCTACTGTTTTGGGGCATTGTCGCCGCCAGTGGTTTGGGTGTGGTGCTACAAGGGTCGGTATATTTACTCATGCTGCTAAAAATCGCGGGTGGTATTTATCTTCTGTGGCTGGCTTACCTTTCTTTTAAATCTTCCTTTAATGCCGCCGCGACGGTCTCCACAAACGATAACCAAGAAGTGGGATACCAAAAATGGTTTGTTCGTGGAGTGGTTTTAAATTCCTCCAATCCTAAAACCGTGGTGGCATGGATGGCGGCTTTGTCGGTTGGGATGGGCTCAAGCAGTGATGGGCTGTTTCTTGTCGCTGCGGTGCTGACTTGTATGCTGGTCGGCTTTTTGGTGAATGGGATGTACTCCCTGTTGTTTTCAATCAACGGCGTGATGAACGTTTACCAAAAAGTGGCGCATTGGGTTGAGCGCGTCGTGGCTGGGATCTTTGCGCTGGCAGGATTAGGATTGCTGCGCTCCGCCTTTAGCCGCAATCCTGCGTGAGGCTTTACCTCAACCTAACTTGAGGGGTTAATCTGGTGCCATTCACATAAGGAGTCGACGATGACATCAGCACCCATGATTGAAGAGTATTTACACCGCCTCGCGTTGAGTGAGGCGAAGGGCGTGGCACTGGTCACTGAACTCATTGAAAAGCACTTGGCGCGGTATGCGTTTTCTAGCCTTAATGCCTTGGCAGGGCAGTCGCTTTCTTTACAGACGGATGCTTTGTTTGAACGGTTGGTGGTGAACCAACAAGGCGGCTATTGTTTTGAGCACAATAAAATTGCCTATCTTGCCCTGAAACATTTGGGATTTGAGGTGCGCAGTGTGCTGGCGCGGGTGATGCTTAATGGTAAACCCACCAATCCCCGCACCCACCGTATGAATGTGCTTGAGCTCGATGGCGAGACTTATCTAGTGGACGTTGGTTTTGGCAATAAAACCCCGCGCGGGTTACTCAATATCAATCAGCGCACCTGCACTATTGGGCACGATACCTATCAAATCACGCGTAATGGCGATGTGGTGACGGTGGTATTACACGAGCCCGATCAACCGCCACTAACACTGTACGAGGTTGAGCTTTACGACGTAGTAGAAGCCGACTTTGAAGTGGCGCATTTCTATTCTCATCAACACCTAGATGCCATTTTCGTCAATAACCTCGTGGTGTCGTTGATCACTGCTTCACACCGCTATTTGATTCGTAATCAGCAGTTTTTTGTCTGGGATGCGGCGGGGCAACTCATTACCGATAAAAGCATCGATAGTGTCGAGGCATTAACCCAGTTGGTTCACGAGGTGTTTTTATTGCAACCACCCAAAGCGGTGTTGGAAACCGCGTTTGCACAGGTGAAAGCCAACGCGGCGGTATGAAAATATTGCGTCAACTAATCTAGCACGCATTTCATGTACCAATCGTATGGTGATAAAAGTCGAATAGCAACTGCTTGATAAAACTGGTCAGGATATTGATATTTAACATGGTCAAAAGCTCAATGACTGATCAGTTAAATAGCACATTTTTTTAGATGAGAATCACATGTTTCTGCTGAGGGAAGTTGGGGTGTCATGTTTGGGCTGTATTCTATGCCAACGTCGCAAGTATACATTTAGGTATGAGATGACCTCTGAACGTTTAACAAAGCTATTCATTGCCACGATTTCTTACTTGGTTGGTGTAGGTGTATTAGGCCTAGTTTTGCAACAAACGGCTAACCGAAACACATTTATTGAAGTGATGGTTTTTGCTTGCATCGGATTCGTTTTTTTCTTTTTATGGTGTCAACAAAAACTCTTAAAATGGCCACCTGAGCCGGGCGTAGACCCGATAAGCCAAGAGTTAATGCGAGAAAAGCTCTATAGAATTAACGTATTTGATTTTCCATTTGAACTTATTGAGAAAAAAGATCATTATGTTTTGTTTCCTCAGTGTATAGACGCTCACTTCTTACAAGCTTTAGGTGGTCGCGGTATTAGTAATATCTATTTTATGAAAATATGGATAAATCAGCATACACACTCGGTATATTTTTTAGACTATGTAACCAGTACTAGGAAACTTTTCTCCGGCGGCACGATGAATTTTGAGCGTTATATGCAGTCAGGTGTTATGAGAAAGACTATGTATATTGCTGATAGTAAGGGAAATTTTCAGGTGATGGATAATTCTCACTTACATAATGCGCTTATCAATACAGTAACGCAATCAGGATGGACATTCGCAAAGAAACCGTAATTAAGCATTAGTTAACTTTAACTTTGCGCTTCAATTAACATATTTCTGACGTTTTGGATACACCAATTCTAGTAATGCATGTTGTTCTAAGCTCTTCACTTTTTAATCAAAAGTCTTGTTGGAATTTTTAAATGGATAGCAGAAGTGAGTTTTATCTTTCGTGCGCGAACTGTGGTGATACCATCCACTTGACTCATGATCACTTAGCGACATTGAAAAATGGTAGTGCTATTGCGTGTGAGTGCGGGGCCCTTTTACATTCTGATGATGAAAAATTTGGTCGAGCCAAAGCCATATTAAAAGAGCGACAAAAAGCTAAATACCTCATTTGGTCTGGGGCAGCTATCGCGACGTTTTTAGCATTTGCATATCGAGCACCTGCGACGACGATATTGATATCGCTGGGGACAGGCTTTTTGGTCCGAAACTTGGGACATGGTGAGGTCTTTGAGATGAAGACTAAGCTTGCACCACTGAATGAGGCACCTAGTGTAACGTTCTCGACCTTTGAGGAATTTAAAGCAAGTCACCCAAAACTAAAATATGGCTTTAATAAAGCTTTTAATAAATGTTGTATTTGTGAAAGTTTTACCAAGCAAACAATTAACGAGTTTCCTGTTTGTGGCGTTTGCAGTAGTCCCGTTCACGCTCGCTCGTAGCAATCAAAAGTTTCCGTTTTTTCAAAACACCTCCGGCGCTTCGCCAGAGGTGCCGAATTAATCACTAGCGTTTGTTGGATAGCCGATATTCGGGCTACGTCTCTACCAATAATATTATTGGTGAGGTTGTATATATCTTAAACTAGCCGCCCTGCAAAACATGCATGAGCATTTTGATGCTGAGCAAGAGGGATAGCACGCCCAGTGTCTTTTTCAGTTTGTCGGCGGGCAAACGTGCGGCACAGGCTACACCTAGTGGTGCCGAGAAGTAACTGGCGAGCGAGAACAGCACCACCGCGGGCAGATAGATATAGCCAAATGTCAGTTGCTCCGGTGTGGTGTTTTCCCAGCCGTTGAGCAAATACCCCAAGGTGCCTGTGATGGCGAGTGGAAACCCAATCGCTGCCGAGGTGCCAACCGCGTTTTTTACTGCTAAGTTTTGGCCAATTAAATACGGGACGATCATGCCGGCGCCGCTGACTGAGACGAGGGCAGAAATGGTACCAATCAGTGTACCGACCGCGACATTGCCTGCCGGTTTGTGTGGCGTTAAGTTGGCTTGTGGGCGTTTGGGTTGGAACATTTTGTAAGCCACATAAAGCATAAACAGACTAAAAAAGAGAGCGAGTGCCACACCGTTGACGGCCGCAGCTATGGTGGTGGCGATAAAGGTGCCGGCCATCACACCGATCGCCATGTTAGTGGCAAGTGATGTATGGACATGGCCTTTGGCATAATGGGCACGCATACTACTGAAGGTGGTGAACACCATCGCGGCCATTGAGCTCCCGAGCGCCATATGGACGACGTGTTGGTCGCCAATCCCTTGCGCCGCAAACAATAAGGTAAAGGCTGGCACCGTTAACCCACCTCCTCCCACACCCACTAAACCGGCAATAAAGCCAACTCCCATCCCTAATAACGCGTAATAAATGGCGAATGTTACGTCGATCATCGACCGTTCCTTTCTTTTGCTAACCACAGAGCTTCACTGTAGGGTGTTATAGCATTGGCATGTTAATGCGCTTTGGCCTAATAATAATGAAATATGGCCAAGTAGGGAGAGCGGTATGGGCGTTTGGGAGACAAGTGAAAGAGCGTCAGGTGCGGCGCTAATCACCTGTTCGTGGTCACGTGAGGCTGATACTGGTAAAAGAGACACAAAGCGGTATCACTGGCACACGCACCATAGAGGGCAGCTTTTATGTGTGCAATCGGGACTGGTGCAGATAAAAACGGCCGAGGGCACATGGGTGTTGCCACCGTCTCGCGCTGGCTGGATCCCGCCCAACGCGAAACATAGCGTGCTTTTTTGTAATGCGGTGAGCGGCTATTCGGTGTTACTTTTACCTGCCGTATGCCAGTCGTTGCCGAATCGCCCCCAAGTGGTCGGGTTGAATCAAATGCTAGAGTCGATGGTGGTACGAAGCGCGGGATGGGATCAAACGTATCTCACTGCGGAGAACCGACGCATTGCGGATGTGATCATTGATGAAATCCGCACCGCAGAGGCTGAAGCGCTTTATCTACCCATGCCAACTGATCCGCGATTAGTGCGTGTTGCCGAGGCGATTTTACGTCAGCCCGATAGTAAAAATACTGCGGAGCAGTGGGCTGAAGTGGGGGCATTATCAGCCCGAACACTGCGGCGTTTAATGCCGGCCGAAACCGGCCTGACTTTTGTGCAATGGCGAAACCAAGCGCAGTTGAATCACGCATTAGCACTATTGGCGCAAGGTGAACGGGTGGGCGATATAGCCTTTGCGTTAGGCTACGCGACCCCAAGCAATTTTATCGCCATGTTTAAAAAGGCAATGGGGCATCCCCCGGCCTATTATTTTTCTAGCTCACAGCGTAAGGACGTGCGATGAATATAAAACGATGGTTTACGGCAATGGTTGGGCTGGCATTGTCCTTCACTGTGAGTGCCAAGGAGTTTGCAACCAGTGGTTTGGCTTCACAGACGGTGTTTAACCCCGAGCGTGAATCGACGATCGAGGTGGATATTTGGTATCCCACCACATTGAATTCAACCGATTTTGAGTTCGGCAAAAACAAAGTATTTGTAGGGACGAAAACCAACCTAAATGCGCCAGTTGCGTCGGGCATACACCCTGTTGTCCTGTTGGCACATGGCGGCATGCGCGCATCGCCTTTCCACGCGGGGTGGGTGGCGTCCGGTTTGGCTAAAGCGGGATTTATCGTGGTGGTACCGCAGCAAGTTGGATTGTCTGCCGCGAATGTTACGTCGGCACCAAGTGAGTTGTGGTTGCGGCCGAGCGATTTGTCGATCAGCCTGACGCATCTTATGAATACCGCGCCGTTTAAGCAGGCTATCGACACTGACCATGTGTATGGGGTTGGGTTTTTCTTAGGCGGCACGTCCATGCTGTCACTGGCGGGTGCGAGATTTGAGCCGGCGCTTTACAAGCAATCTTGCGCACAGGAAGGGGTGAATATTGATTGCCAATGGCTAGAGAAAAACAAGGTGGATTTGAGCAAGGTGTCTGAGTCCATGCTTAGTCGTACCAATCACGATGATCGTGTTAAAGCCATTGTGGCGATTAATCCTGAACTAACCAAAACATTGAATGCACAGAGTCTTGGTGACATCAAGGTGCCCGTGAAAGTGATGGATATTCGTGGCCGTCAGGCTGCGCTGCCGGAATTGGAGGTGGCTGAATCTATTGCCGCGATTACAAATATGACGCTAATGAAAACGCCGCATACCACTATTTTCAGTGCGTTTAGTCGCTGTACGGAAAAAGGTGTGCAGGTATTAGCATTGGAAGGGGAAAGCCATCTTTGCCAAACATCAGAGCAGCAATCCCGAGAAGAGGCGCATAGGCTGATTATGAATGCGATTACCCGCTTTATTGATCACCAATGACGGGCTGACTGATGCATATGTGCAAGGTCGTTACGAACACAGAACACAAAAAAACCAGCCAATGAGCTGGTTTTTTTAAATCGGTCACTCGGCAGATTAGTCTTGGAAAAGGCCGAGGTTTTCTTTGGCGTAGGCTTCAAATTCGGTAAAGCCGCCAACGTGCTCTTGGTCAACAAAGATTTGTGGCACGGTTTCAACCGGTTTACCGACGGTTTTTTCTAGATCGGCTTTGCTAATACCCTCTGCGTGGATATCCACATAGCGGTAGTTGAAATCTTCGCGGCTTGTTTTCAATTCTTCAGCCAAATCTTTTGCGCGAACACAGAATGGGCAGCCAGGGCGGCCAAAAATTACGACGAACATAGTCATCTCCTTTAGCATCAATGGGTTTACTATGCCCGATCCCCGGGTAAGAAAAAAGACGAAATTACCTTTTGCATTGATAGAAAAAATCGATTGTTCTTTTTCACCGCACGTAAGGCCTTGTGTGACGCGGATGGCTAACAATATGGCGGAATATTAGGCAGAGCAATGGTTTGCGACACCGTAGAGAAAAGTGTATACCCGTATCACCTGATGTTATACCGATTGAAAGGACCCATCATGAATCCAACGATTGAGACACTGCTTTCTCACCGCTCTATTCGTAAATTCACCCAAGACGCGATTTCTCCCGAGCAACTGAACCAGATTATTGATGCGGCGCGTGCGGTATCCAGCTCAAGCTTCTTGCAATGCACCAGTATTATCCGTGTAACCGATAGCGACAAGCGACGCTTATTGGCGGAATACGCGGGCAACCAAGCGTATGTGGCCGACTGTGCGGAGTTTTTAGTGTGGTGTGCCGATTTCCATCGCCATGAGCAAATCAACCCAAATGCCCAACTAGGTTTTACCGAGCAAACCCTCATCGGTGCCATTGATGGTGCGCTGATGGCGCAAAATGCCATGGTCGCGGCTGAATCCATGGGGCTCGGGGGCGTGTATATTGGTGGCTTACGTAACCAGCCGAGCAAAGTGGCTGAGTTGTTGGCATTACCTAAACATGTGTTGCCTTTATTCGGAATGTGTTTGGGTGTGCCCGCTCAAGATCCGGAGCGCAAGCCTAAGTTGCCTGCATCTTTGTTAGTGCATGAGAACAGCTACCAAGCGATTGATGAAACAGCGCTTGGTGAGTACGATCAGCAAGTGCGCGAGTATTATCAAACCCGCACAGGGGGCAACAAAGATATGTCATGGAGCGAGCAAATCTCGGCAACATTGGAAAAAGAGTCGCGACCATTTATGAAGGATTTTGTGAATAAGCAGGGCTTTAGCACCCGCTAAACGCATCAAGTTTCCCTTTAGTGTTCACCGTGTAAAAAAGCAGCATTGCGCTGCTTTTTTTATGTTTTTGGGCGCAATATGCCTAAGTTTTCTCACTGTTTTGTTGGCTTAAAGTTGGATTTTTCCTTAATGCGCTAAAACCTATTTACATCCTTGGTATAACCCGTAATATTGCCGCGTTTTTGTGCTTTATGATCATTTTTCCTTAGGGTTGTGAGCACAGTTTTTGACTTTTGAATCATATTTTTTCGAAGTAGGGTAACTATGGAAAACAAATTGGCTAATCCAGCGCCTTTGGGGTTGATGGGTTTCGGTATGACAACCGTGCTGTTAAACATTCATAACGCAGGATTCTTTCCGATTGATAGCATGATTTTGGCGATGGGCCTGTTCTACGGAGGCCTCGCGCAAGTGATCGTGGGCATCATGGAATTTAAAAAGGGCAACACCTTTGGCACCACAGCGTTTACCTCATACGGCCTGTTTTGGCTGACGCTGGTTGGTTTGATTGTGATGCCAAAGCTTGGCATTGCTGAGGCCAGCCCGGCCGCATTTATGGGATGGTATTTGGTCATGTGGGGTCTGTTTACCGGCTTTATGTTTATCGGCTCACTGCGCTATTGCTTCGCCAAGCAGTTTGTTTTCGGTAGTTTGACGGTACTGTTCTTCCTGCTTGCCGCACGTGATTTCACCGGCAGTGCCTTTATTGGCACCATTGCAGGCTTTGAAGGGATTGTGTGTGGTTTAAGCGCGATCTATTTCGCGATGGCGCAAGTGCTAAACGAAGAATATGGTCGCACTATTTTGCCAGTGGGCGACAAACAGCCACAGGCAGCGGTGGCGCAACACGCCGCTTAATAGGTTAGCGAAAAGCCCAAACAAAAAGCCCGAGTTCATGACGAACTCGGGCTTTTTTATACTGTGTGAACGGTGCTTATCGCGTCAAAGACGGTTAGCACATCACCTTAACCGCAAGGCCACCTTGCGATGTTTCACGGTATTTTGCATTCATGTCTTTACCGGTTTCCATCATGGTTTCGATGACTTTATCCAAAGAAACACGTGGCTCGGAAGAGCGTTGAAGCGCCATACGAGAGGCGTTAATCGCTTTCACTGCGGCAATACCATTGCGCTCGATACAAGGTACTTGCACTTGGCCTGCAACTGGATCACAGGTTAAACCGAGGTTGTGCTCCATAGCGATTTCTGCCGCCATGCACACTTGGTGAGGGCTACCGCCCATCAGCTCTGCCAAGCCAGCTGCGGCCATAGAGCAGGCAACGCCTACTTCGCCTTGGCAGCCGACTTCTGCACCAGAAATCGAGGCGTTTTGCTTGTACAAGCCACCAATTGCACCGGAAGCGGCGAAATAGCGGGTGTAGGTTTGCTTGTCGACCGTTTCGATAAACTTATCGTAGTAGGCCAGCACGGCAGGGATAATGCCACACGCGCCATTGGTTGGTGCGGTTACGACACGGCCACCGGCGGCGTTTTCTTCGTTGACGGCAAAGGCGAACATGTTCACCCAATCCACCACGGCCATCGGATCAATGTTGTATTTTTCGCTGGTTTTTAACTGGTTACGCAGCGCAGCGGCACGGCGTGGCACACGCAGTGGTCCCGGAAGCACCCCTTCGTTTTCCATGCCGCGGTTCATACACGCCTGCATGGTTTTCCAAATGTCAGCAAAGTAGGTATCGATTTCTTCTTGGCTGTGCATGGCACGCATGTTGGCCATTACCAAACCACTGATGGAAAAACCGGTTTCTTGCGTGAGTGCCAACAAGCCGTCTGCGGTATTGAAGTCGTAAGGGACTTCCACCGTTTGCATGGCAGGCTGACCGAACTCGGCTTCTTCGACAATAAAACCGCCGCCGATCGAGTAGTAGGTTTTGCTCAGCACACACTCATCACCTTGCCACGCATGGATCTGCATACCGTTTTCGTGCAAGGAGAGGTTGGAGGTATGGAAGTTCATTCCACCTTCACGCGGGAAAGCGACCACATGCTGCTGTTCGCCCAGCGGCAATTGCTCGGTGTCTTCGACGCGTTTGACGAAGCCAGGAATAGAGTCAATATCAACGGTTTCAGGGCTGTTGCCTGCAAGGCCCATGATGATGGCGATATCGGTGTGGTGGCCTTTACCGGTGAGAGACAAAGAGCCGTAGACATCAACGCTAATCCGATCGACGTCGGTTAAACGTTGATTCGCGACGAGCTCATCAATAAAGCATTTACCGGCTTTCATTGGGCCAACGGTGTGAGAGCTGGAAGGACCTACACCAATCTTAAAAATGTCAAAAACACTGATCATGTGTCTTACCTCAGTCAATGCCCTAAGGGCAATGGATTTAGTGTGTACGCAATCCGTCCGTGGTATTGACTGTGATAACGAGCGATACCGCGCTCGTAATGAGAATCAGGAGCAGGGCAAACCCCACTCCTGATTTTTTGGGAATCACCGCAAACATCGATGGATGCGGTTGACTGAGTCATCCCGATAGCCACCTCTATGACTATCACGCATTTTATTGCGATTTAGAAGAACAAACCGTAAAGAATGGCTGAGATTGCAATCAAACCCATGACCAATACAAAGGCGTTGCTAATTGTACCTGAATACTTCTTCATTGCTGGCACATTTTTCACGGCGTACATTGGCATAATGAATAGGATGGTGGCAATGATTGGGCCGCCAAGTGATTCAATCATACCCAGAATGCTTGGGTTTAGGGTCGCAACCAGCCAAATGGTCAGGATCATGAAGACCACAGTGAACACGTCGATTTTCTTACGGTTGACTGGTTTGTTGTCGGCACCACGCATCACTTTGACGATCAAACCGTTCAGACCTTCACGGGCACCTAAGTAGTGACCGAAGAACGAAGACACGATAGCCACGAACGCGACGATAGGACCTAGGTACGAAATGAATGGGCTTTCGTGCTTGTTAGCGAGGTAAGAAAGAATCGCGATGTTTTCTGATTTCGCCGCTGCCAGATCGGCAGGGGTCAGTGACAGCACGCAAGAGAACACGAACAGCATCACGAAGCCAACTAGCATTCCCGCCGCACGCAGCAAGATTTGCGCAGATTTCTGCTCGGCATCTTTACCGTGGTCACGGCTTTGTGCCATTGAGAACGCTGAAATCGCAGGGCTGTGGTTAAACGCGAAGACCAACACTGGGATAGAAATCCAAAGAGTGATGGTAAAGTCACCAACGGAAGGGACTTGTGATAGCGCCGCCGTGTTCCACTCTGGGATCAGGTACAGCGACATAAACAGTAAGATACCGACCAGTGGGTAAACCAAGAACTGGGTCACGCGTAGCATGATTTTCTCACCCAGCAGCATGATAGCCATCATACCGAGGATCAGAACCAGTGACAGGATCACGCGCGGTGGTGATGCCATACCTAGCTGGTTGACTAAGAAAGAATCAACGGTGTTGGTGATACCGACGCCGTAGATCAACACGATAGGGTAAATGGCAAAAAAGTAGAGCAATGTGATGATCTTACCCGCGGTCGCGCCGAAGTGTTCTTCAACCACTTCGGTGATATCGCTGCCGGGCTTCTTTGAAGATAGGACGAAGCGAGATAGACCACGGTGGGCAAAAAAGGTCATCGGGCCAACAAGCAGAGTCATCACTACTAAAGGCCAGAATCCGTGCATACCGGCGTTAATCGGTAAGAACAGAATACCTGCGCCTACCGCGGTGCCGAAAAGAGAGAGCGCCCAAGTTGTATCTTGTTTGGTCCAGCGCAGGCGCGATGTCGCACTGGTACCTGTGGTTGAGGTCGTTTGCATAACAATACTACTCACGTTGTAGGGGAACAGAAATCAGGGATGGCGAATTCTGGCGATTTCCACGCAGAAAACCAAGAGCTGGATCGCTATATGAAAAAGAGAGACGAGACTATTGCACCAAAGTGTGACGATAATCACCTAACTTGTCAGTAATAGCCAACAATGTCGGCAAAAGTGTCAAGTTTTTTGTTGGATAAATAAGCACCAATATGCACTAAAAGCCATGCTTGTTGCATGGTTTTGCACTTAACGAGGATGGGTAGAGGGTAACGATAATTGCGTGACAAGCGCGCGTAAAAGCTGTGCCGTTGCGCCCCATATTAACCGGTTTTGATGATAAAACGCGGCAACTGGATGCCACTGTCCGTAGAGATAGAAGGATTGCTCGCGGATATGGCCGGGTTGGCAAAGGGTATCAAGAGGTACTTCAAAACATTCGGCTACTTCGTTGTCATCCAGTATGAGTTGGTACTGGGGATCCACCCAAGCCAGCACCGGATGAATGTAGTAACCGGTGACGGTGGGCAGAGGACAAAGCTCGCCAATAATGTGTTCGCGGCCAACCTGAATGCCCGTTTCTTCCCACATCTCGCGGGTAGCAGTAGCGATATTGTCGCAATCGATCGTTTCGCGCTTACCGCCGGGAAAGCTCACTTGGCCCGGATGATGTTTTAAATGATCGGCGCGGCGGGTCAAAATCAGCTGAATGCCGTTGGGGCGCTCGACTAAACCGATCAGTACCGCTGCTGGTTGAAAGTCTAATCCGCGCAGAATGCGGGGAGCGAGTCGAACGCGGTTAAGAATACGATTGTCGTGACGTGCCAGTGGGCTGAGGCTAAAGCGTTGGAGAATGTCATTTGGTTGCAGTGGCGTACGGGCTTTTTTCTCCCCACGCTCCCAATGTGGGGGCACTGTAGGCGACAAGCTCTCTTGGCTGGCGGCAAGATGGCGGCTGTTTATTGTATGATCGCTGAAGTAAGCAGGAGTTGCCGCCATGTGTTGTAAGGGATGGTCGATAAAGAGTGGGTTATGATCGAGCCCATATCGTGGCGCTGCGGTGGGCGCTCCCTCACCTTGGCTTGAGGCACGCATGGATGCCGCGAAGCGGTGTGATGTCCACATTTGTGGGGGAGCAATCTCTGTCATAACAACCTCTCTTTATTCCTGCCGCTTACCCATCATATTGAGCTAATACGGGCAGGATACGACTGATTTTATCGAGTGTTTCTTGGTATTCCGCGTCGGCTTCACTGTCGGCAACCAGCCCACCGCCTGCCCATACATGGAGTTGGCCTTGATGCCCCACCAAGGTGCGGATGGTGATGCTAGAGTCCATTCGGCCACAACGACTGAGGTAGGCGAAACTGCCGCAATACACATGACGTCGGTGCGGCTCAAGCTCTTCGATAATTTCCATGGCACGCACTTTGGGGGCGCCGGTTATCGATCCGCCCGGAAAGGCGGCGCGTAGCAGTTCAAGCGCACTTTTGTCCTCGGGCAGGGTGCCGGTGACCGTGCTGACCAAGTGGTGTACCGCAGGAAAACTCTCTATATCAAAGAGTTTAGGCACAGAAACGCTACCTGGCGAGGCGACACGACCGATATCGTTACGTAACAAGTCAACAATCATCAAGTTTTCCGCCCGATCTTTGCTGGCTGATTTCAACGCGTGGGCACTTTCGGCATCTTGTTCGGGGTCGCTAAAGCGTGGTCGGGTGCCCTTAATGGGCTTGGTTTCGATGTGTTTGTCGTGTACGGATAAAAAGCGCTCCGGCGAGACCGAGAGTACTGCACTGTCTGCTAAGCGGATAAATCCAGAAAACGGCGCGCCATTGCTGGTGGCGAGTTTGCGGTAGGCTTGCCACTCGTCGCCTTGATAGCGTGCGCTAAAGCGTTGGGCCAAGTTGATTTGATAGCAATCGCCAGCATGCAGGTAGTCTTTGACCTTGGCGAACTTGGCGGTGTACTCCGCTTCGCTCATGTTTGCTTGCCAGGTTTCTGTGAGCTCGAATGGCGTGGTTTGCGGCGCCTGCTGGCCGCTAAGCCATGCCCAACGTGTGTCACTATCCGGTGCAATCACCACTGCCGTTTGCTGATGATGGTCCACAATCAGCGCCCAATCATAAATCCCCACGGCCATGTCGGGCACATCGAGCTCATCACGGGCAATGACGGGCAAGGTTTCCACACATCGGCCTAAATCATAGCCGAAATAGCCCAGCGCCCCGCCAATAAAAGGCCAAGGCTCGATAGCGTCGATATTGGGTAGGAGCTGCGCTTGAAGCGAACTTACCCATGTAAATGGATCGTCGATGTGCGTTTGGGTGTCGCCACTGGCGGTGTAATGGGTGGTAACCTGACCGTTTCGTGCCGTTATGGTGGCAAGAGGATCGGCGACCACAATATCAAAACGACTGTCTGGATGAGTACGGGTTGCCGAGTGCAACAGCATGGCCCAAGGCTGGTGGGCAATGTTATTAAACAGGGTGAGGGCCAAGTCTGTTGCGTAAGGAATCGGTGTAGTGGTCAGCATAGTGGCGTTTTGTGGCTGCATTCTTCTTTTTTGTGATCACGATTGATGCGCTGTATGGCGCGAGAATAGCGCTAAGCGTATCATAGCAAGGCCTTTTCCGGCAGACGCACACCGAATAAAGCCGTTGAGGTGATGTAAACCCGCGGCTTCTATAATCACACAGTGTGCGTGCTCAATAGACGTAACGATAATAACGAGGGGAAGGCTCCCCCACACTGGATACCCGCTTTGGGTCCTGCAAATGACACCAGAGGCAATGATGACCACAATTAAACAGCAAGACGTGATCGAAAGTGTTGCAGATGCCCTGCAATATATCTCTTACTACCATCCTCTTGATTTTGTTCAAGCCCTAGAAAAAGCCTACCACAAGGAGCAAAGCCAAGCGGCGAAAGACGCCATTGCACAAATTTTGATTAACTCGCGCATGTCGGCGGAAGGGCAACGTCCGATTTGCCAAGATACCGGCATTGTGACCTGCTTTGTCAAGGTGGGTATGGCGGTGCAGTGGGATCGCCATGATATGACCGTTCAGCAGATGGTCGATGAAGGGGTGCGACGCGCCTACACCAACCCTGATAATCCGCTACGTGCCTCTGTGGTCGCTGATCCTGCCGGTAAGCGCCAAAATACCCGCGATAACAGCCCAGCGGTGGTTCACATTGATATGGTGCCGGGCAATACGGTCGATATTCAAATCGCTGCCAAAGGGGGCGGGTCAGAGAACAAAACCAAGATGGTAATGCTCAATCCGTCGGACGATGTGGCCGAGTGGGTGGAAAAAACCTTGCCTGCAATGGGCGCGGGCTGGTGTCCACCGGGGATGTTAGGCATTGGAATCGGCGGTACGGCGGAAAAAGCGGCGGTGTTGGCGAAAGAGTCGCTGATGGAACACATTGATATCCAAGAGCTTATCGACCGTGGTCCAAGCAATGCCGAAGAAGCGCTACGTCTCGATATTTTCAATCGTGTGAACAAGTTAGGTATCGGTGCACAAGGGCTTGGCGGTTTAACGACTGTGGTTGACGTGAAAGTGAAAACGGCTCCCACSCATGCAGCSTCWAAACCTGTGTGTTTGATCCCTAACTGTGCCGCGACTCGCCATGTGCACTTTACGCTTGATGGGACTGGGCCTGCGAACTTGACCCCACCGAAATTGGAAGAGTGGCCGCAAGTGACTTGGGAAGTGGGCGACAACGTCCGCCGCGTCAATCTTGATACGGTCAGCAAAGAAGATGTGCAGAGCTGGAAAACCGGCGAGACTGTCTTACTCTCGGGCAAAATTCTGACCGGGCGCGATGCGGCGCATAAACGTATTCAAGAAATGCTACGCAATGGCGAAGGGTTGCCTGATGGGGTCGATTTTAACGGCCGCTTTATTTACTACGTTGGGCCTGTGGATGCGGTTCGTGATGAAGTTGTCGGTCCAGCTGGGCCAACCACCTCAACACGTATGGATAAATTTACCGATATGATGCTCGCCGAAACTGGTTTGATGGGCATGATTGGTAAAGCCGAGCGTGGTCCAGCGGCGGTTGAATCGATCAAAAACCACAAAGCCGTTTACTTGATGGCTGTTGGCGGTGCTGCTTATCTGGTATCGAAGGCGATCAAGAAAGCGCGTGTGGTGGCGTTTGAAGATCTGGGTATGGAAGCGATTTATGAGTTTGAAGTCGAAGACATGCCGGTGACCGTCGCGGTTGACTCGCAAGGGCAGAACGCGCACCAAATTGGTCCGGATACATGGAAAGTGAAAATTGCGGAAATGGACAGCTAGTCGCTAGTCTGTCATGAGCAGCAATAAAAAATGCGCCAATTTTGGCGCATTTTTTTTAACCGTATCACCATGCGTATGCGTTAGGCGACTTCCTCTTCGTCGAGATCGAATGAGGCAGCAATCAGGTTACGCGTGTATTCGTGTTGCGGGTTATGGAAGATTTCTTCTGGCGTACCCGCTTCCATCACTTTCCCTTTTTGCATCACCATCACGCGATCAGACAGGGCTCGAACCACACTCAAATCATGGCTGATAAACAGATAGCCGATGTTGTGGCGTTTCTGAATATCTTTCAGCAAGTCGATGACGGTCAACTGGACGGAGCGGTCCAATGCTGACGTTGGTTCATCAAGCAGAATGAATGCTGGGTTGAGGATTAGGGCGCGCGCAATCGCGATACGTTGACGCTGGCCGCCTGAAAACTCATGCGGATAACGGTTAATTGCAGAGCTATCAAGGCGTACTTCATAAAGCGCATCTTTAACGCGATCGAGGCGCTCTTTTTTACTCAGTTCAGGGAAGTGAGTACGAAGGCCTTCGGCGACAATTTCACCCACCGTCATGCGTGGCGATAGCGACCCAAATGGGTCTTGGAACACCATCTGCATATCACGGCACAGCGCTTTGTTTTCGCTGTTTTTAATGTCGTGAATGTCTTGGCCTTTAAAACGCACACTGCCTTCCGCGACGGGGAGCAGACGCATGATGGCACGGCCGAGTGTGGATTTACCGGAGCCAGATTCACCCACGATACCGAGGGTTTCGCCGCGGCGTAGTGACAAACTGATGTTGCTCACCGCTTCAAAATAGCGCTTATTGCCGCCAAAGAAGTCAGCGCCCAAGAAATATTTGATGGTGACGTTATCCACCGACAAGAGATTTTCTGCGTCCTCTTGGGGCGCTTCTTTGCGCCCGCGAGGCACTGCATCAATCAGCATCTTGGTGTAGTCTTCTTGCGGGTCTGCAAACAGTGCTTGGGTTTCGTTAGTCTCTACCACTTCACCTTTACACATCACCACAACACGGTCAGCTAAGTGTTTCACCACGCCTAAATCGTGTGAGATGAACATGATCGCCATGCCCATTTTCTTTTGCAGATCGCCGATCAGGTTCAATACCTCGGCTTGCACGGTGACGTCCAATGCGGTGGTCGGTTCGTCGGCGATCAGCAAATCGGGCTCGTTGACCAGCGCCATTGCGATCATGATCCGCTGTAACTGGCCGCCTGAGAATTCGTGCGGATACTTTTCAAGTGCGCCAGTTGGGTTAGGCAGCTGCACTAATTTCAGCAACTCGATAATGCGCTCTTTGGCTTTCGCAGGTGTGGTGCGGTGGTGGCACTGAATCGCCTCGGTCAGCTGTTCACCGACACGCATGTAGGGGTTCAGTGAGGTCATCGGCTCTTGGAAAATCATGGCAACACGGTTGCCGCGCATCGCTTGCATCTGCTTGGTGGAAAGGCGTAACACATCGGTGTCGTTAAACGAGATTTGCGAGTCTGGTTTGACGATGGCGTTGTTGGGGAGCAAGCCCATTACGGCACTGCTGGATACGGATTTCCCCGAGCCTGACTCACCGACAATGGCGAGTGTTTCGCCGGGCATGATGTCAAAGCTGACGTTTTTTACAGCATCAACGATGCCATCGTTCGTGGTAAATGACACGCTTAGATTATTGACACTAAGCAGTGGCTTAGAAGCAGATGAAGACATCATCACCTCACTGGTTGATTATTCGACGTCACTCGCCAGCCCAAGGTTATTGTGCAAAGCGTTAATGCATTGCACGTATTACTCGATAAAGGGCTAGCGCTCGATTGTTAGAGATTAAGCGAGTGGGGATGCCACTTGCTCTGGTTCAATCATGTTGGGTTGATATTTGCGAGCCAAGCTCAACAACATATCCCCTAGATGCGGATATCAGCCAGCTGGAGCGACTCATTACCCATTCAGGGAAACGAACAGCTTGCGCCAGTGGAAGAGGTAGGATACGAGTGCCGCGATAACCGAAATGCGCTTCAGGTTACCTCTCCTTGCGAACACAGCTTTTCAACATAATCAGATGTTGATACCAAGCAGCGTGAATATCCATATATCACCCACACAATATACGATTCGGATATAAAAGCAAACTGTTATTAACTGCAAGATTTACCATGTCAGACTTTGAACTCACAGACAAAATCACGGCTTTTAGCGTTCGCGATAGTCAATAATCAGGAGGATAAGCAAGGTTTGGGTTGTTTGTTTTGTGGGTAACGTTGGGCAGGTAGGCTCAGACATCGGGCGTATAAAAGGCGTGCGAATCGTGCAATTCGCACGCCATGTCAGCTTAGCTGCGATCGAACTCTAAACGTGTCGCGTAGCGCTCGTCACTATGCTGGCCGTGCTCGAATGCCACTTGACCGTTCACAATCGTCATGTCGATGCTTGAGCCAAAGGTATGGCCTTCGAACGGTGACCACTGGCATTGGTAGAAGAGGTTGCCTTTACCGACCGTTTGCGTCTGGTTGAGGTCTACCAGCACCAAGTCGGCCCAATATCCTTCACGGATAAAGCCACGCTCTTTCACCTGATAACGCACCGCTGGCGCGTGTGAGACTTTTTGCACCACCAAAGGCAAATCGAAAATACCACGATGATAAAACTCAAGTGCCACTTGAAGTGCGTGTTGAACAAGTGGTAAGCCTGCTGGCGCTTTAAAGTAACTGTTTTGCTTTTCTTCAAAGGTGTGAGGGGCGTGGTCGGTGGCAATCACGTCGATCACACCGTCTTTCACCGCTTTGATCAGTGCTTGTTGGTGATAGGCTTCTTTGACGGCTGGGTTACATTTGATCAAGGTGCCCTTGGTCGCATAGTCATCACGGTTAAAGAATAAGTGATGCACACAGGCCTCAGCGGTGATTTGCTTTTGCTGAAGCGCTTCGAGCGTTTTCGCGGGCTCAAACTGATACAGCTCATCTTCGGTGGTCAAGTGCAGCACATGTAGGCGTGTACCGTGTTTTTTAGCGAGATTGACCGCCAACTGGGATGATTTTAGACACGCTTCTTTGGAGCGAATATGCGCGTGGGCATCAATCGGCACGTCCTCACCGTACTTCTCGCGATAAATGTTCTCGAGTTCGGTGATCATCGGGGTGTCTTCGCAATGGGTTGCGATCAAGGTCGGGCAATCGGCGAAGATAGCGTCAAGGGTGTCAGGATCATTGACCAACATATTGCCGGTGGAAGCCCCCATAAAGACTTTAACACCACAGGCACTGTTCGGATCGAGGCGACGAATTTCATCAATGTTGTCGTTGGTCGCGCCCAAAYAGAAGGCATAGTTAGCGTGGCTGGATTGAGACGCACGTTGATACTTTTCTTCTAAAGCGTCGAGTGTGGTGGTAGGGGGGTTAACGTTGGGCATCTCCATATACGTGGTGATACCGCCTGCGACGGCCGCTTTGGACTCGGTCGCGATGGTTCCCTTTTTCGGGAATCCCGGCTCACGGAAATGCACTTGGTCGTCAATCATACCGGGCAACAAATGTTTGCCTGATGCATCAATCACACGGCAGTCCGCCGCGGCAGGGGCACTAATATCGCGGGCAATCTGAGAGATTCGGCCGTTTTCGACCAGCACATCGGTCTCAACAATTTGTCCTTCGTTGACGACAGAAGCGTTTTTAAATAGCAGGGTGGTCATGTTGTCATCCTTACATGTAAAGGCGTCGGCGCTATAGTAGCGCAAACGATTACCTGATTCAGCCCTTGATTTTACAAGGTGATATAAACATCAATTAACACAAGTTTGACTAAATTGTCGCATGCAACTGCGCTGTACATATTGCCCTTGGCAAAGGGGTACCGCATACTTGGCGGGGTTTATATTTATAAAAGGGAGCACACCATGGCGGAAGAAACCATCTTCAGCAAAATTATTCGCAAAGAAATCCCCGCAGATGTTTTGTATCAGGACGATTTAGTCACTGCTTTCCGTGATATTAACCCGCGTGCGCCTGTGCATATTTTGGTGGTGCCAAACAAGCTGATCCCCACCACCAATGATGTCAATATTGAAGATGAATTAGCGCTAGGCCGTATGGTAACGGTGGCGAAAAAACTGGCGGCTGACGAAGGGATCGCTGAAGACGGCTATCGTTTGATCATGAATTGCAACCAACACGGTGGCCAAGAGGTGTACCATATTCACATGCACCTCGTGGGCGGTCGTGCGCTTGGTCCCATGGTAGTGAGTTAACCACGGCTAAGGCGACGATGGTGTGAATGATGTGTAAAAATCAAATCCAAACTTTGATGATTGCACTTGCCTTGGTGTTGGCGGGCTGCGCAGGGAGTCAGTCGACCGACTTGCGCATTGCGCCACACCAAACCGTGGTTTTTGCCGATCCAGAGCTGGCGATGTCGCTATGGGTCAAAGAGACGATGGTTCGTCGTACCCCGAGTGGAAATCAAGCGTGTGTATGGTTAGAAAATACGTCTAATCATCCGCAAACTATGCAGTATCGCTTTAGTTGGTATGATAGCCAAGGACTCCAAATATCGACCTCTGCGGCGTCTTGGCAATCTGTGACCATTCCTCCCCATACACAGCGCGATATTCATGCGCCTTTGCCTGATGTCAACGTTTCGCAGTTTCGTCTAGCCGTCATGCAACCAGAATAATCCCCTTGTTTGTTGGCACTTTTTCACGCTTTTCTGGTCTATTCATTTTTTATTTACGGAGTCATCTCTATGTCCGCACGCTGCGCATTGACGACCGCTTTACGTAAGCCAAATGCATTGGTAAAAGCATTATCGATGGGGTTATTTGTTGTCACAGTTGCAGGCTGTGCACCTCGCACGCAGCCGATTTATCAGCCGTCGGCGCCAAAAGAAACCACCGTGCGGCAAGGGGTGGTGCATGGCAGTTTTAATCAAGCCATGCGCGCCGCGGTGCAGTCCTTAATGGGTAGTGAAAGCCTGCAAGGCGCCCCTGTTACTTTGGTGCAACCGCTACAAAATCTGACTGACGGTTATATTGACACTGTGGGTGTGTCAAAACAGTTAGAACAAGGCCTTGCTGGGCAAGGGCTGATTGGAACGGTCTCAAAGGCGCAAGTCGACGTAGTTCGTCAGTCGTTAGGTTTGGGTGAGGGACAGGTTCTCATTGATCCGACTACAGTGATGCAATATGGGCGCTTACTGGGAGCACAGTATCAGCTTGGTGGCAAGGTCACGGGGCAAGAAGAGAAAACCTTATCACTGCAGCTGATGGATTTGACCACAGGTGTGATTGAATGGCAGGACACTCAACGTTTTGTCAGCCGTTAATCTTTCCCCCGCGTTAAAAACTTTACTGGAACCGGCGCTGTTTGAGCACTATTCAGTGCCCGTTTCAATTCAGCGTGTTACCCCACTCGAAGGGGGCCTGACCAACCGCTGTTTGCGGATTGATGACTCACAAGGGGGACGCTTTGTGTGGCGGCCCCGAAGTCAGGTGAGTGACGCTTTTGCGATTTCTCGGTCGCGCGAGGCGGCTGCGCAATCACTGGCTGCTACCTATCAGCTTGCCTCGGCACCCGTTTGTCAGTTGTCAGAAGGGCTTTTGGTCCCTTGGGTGGAAGGTGAATCCCTTGATCCGCATTCAGTTGAGAGCCGAGCGATCCTGATCGAGCTGTTGGTACGTATCCATTCAATGAAAGGTCGTTTGGATACACAAGATGTCCGCACCCAATGCCAACATTATGAGCAGCAGTTGGCCTTGGCAAAGCAGCAAACACTCAAGCAGCTGCGTGACAGGTGTCAATGGCAATTACCCACAGATCCGCTCGCACCTGTGGTATGTCATATGGACTTGGGTAGCTACAACGTGGTTATTCAGCCAAATGGTACGCCCTGTGTGCTTGATTGGGAATATGCCCGATTAGGCAGTGCGTGTTTGGACATTGCACTTTTTTGTCGGGCAAACGGCTATACACCAGCACAGGTCGTGTCCGATTATTGTGCGTTGCGATGCATCGAGGGCTCGGCACCGGTTCGCCAAGCGGTAGAGGCATGGCTGCCCTTTGCCGACTATCTCGCGCTATGCTGGTATGAAGTGGGCGCATCGTTATATGGGCTCAACACTTACCAAGAGCAAGCACAGCGGTTATATCGCCAACTGGCGGGAATGGATGAAGATAAGGAGAGTTGCAATGGCTAGGTCGCGTTTTCGCTATGGCTTGATAGGGGGCTTATTACTGGTCCTGACGGGTTGCACTACCGAGCTTGCATATAACACCTTGCCGTTTTGGATTCATTACTACATCGATGACATTGTTAACTTACGCCCCGAGCAATCTCGCCAAGTGAAAGCAGACCTTGACAAGATTCAGCAATGGCATCGAACCCATGAGTTACCCGCGATAGCTGAACGCTTAGGACTGATCGCCACCCACAGTACCGAGCGACATACCATGGCGCAATTGCGTGACCATCAAGAGGCGGTAAAAGCGCGAATCCACGCGACGCTACAGGCGTTTGTGCCCGCAACGGCCCGTTTACTTGATAGCTTTGATGACCAGCAAGCGCAGGCGCTCACTCAGTGGATGGAAGACGAGATTCAAGAGGCATCCGAGCGACGTGCAAAGCGTTCTAAAGATGAGCAATTTGCCTATCAGCGTGATGATCTTGAGGAAGATACGGAAGAGTGGATTGGCAGTGCCGCGCGTCATCAACAGCCCTTATTTGTCGAAATGGCAGAGTATCAGCAAGCGGCGATGCCAACGTTTCGTCAGGTGCGAGAGCGCTTAGTTAGCCGCCTTTTTGCGATTATTAAAAATCGACAGTCAATCGACACTGAGGCCGCTTTGTCAGAGTGGGTGGATGATGTGGTGGCATGGCGAGCAGGCCCGGAGACAGAAACCGAAATGGCTATCTATCGTTCACGTCGGTTAGATTGGTTGTTGCGCCTTGATCGTAGCCTTGATGAGGATCAGCGAACTCAACTGGTCGATAACCTTATTGAGTGGCAAACACGCCTGAACGAGATGAGCCGTTAGTCTTTTTAGTCTTCCCTCGGCCCAGTAGGGTTTGGGCGTTGCTGTATGCATCAAATCACCTACCTCATGGTTACGCCAAATACCCTGATTATTTTTAGGGTGATCTTGCTCATTTTTCTGTCTGGATGGCTATGCTATTGATAGGGGTCACAGCTTTGCGATAACCAAGGATGGCTTTCCATGATCTTATATCTCCACGGTTTTGATTCAACCAGTCCAGGCAACCATGAGAAAGTGTTGCAGCTCCAATTCGTTGATGGCGACGTGCGTACCATCAATTACAGCACCATGCATCCGAAACACGATATGCAGCATTTGCTCAAACAAGTGCAGACGCAGCTAGACGCGAGTCAGGATCCCAATCCACTGATCTGCGGCGTTGGCTTAGGCGCGTATTGGTCAGAAAGGGTAGGCTTTTTGTGTGGGATCAAGCAGGTTCTGTTTAATCCGAACTTATATCCGCACGAGAATATGACCGGCAAAATTGATCGGCCGGAAGAGTATGAGGATATTGCCACCAAGTGTGTTACGGACTTTCGTCAACGCAATCAACAACGAGCATTGGTGGTGTTATCGCGAGAGGATGAAGTCCTCGACAGTCGCCGCAGTTATCAAGTGTTGTCACCTTTCTATCCTGTCCGTTGGGATGAAACGCAAACCCACAAGTTTAAAAACCTATCGGCACACCTCAACGCCATTGCGGATTTTAAAAAGCAGCCCGCACTCCACACTTAATCGTTTCCCCAGTCGCAAAGCGGGTCTTTGTGCACTGGGGCGCGTCGAATTGACCGAATAAACATCAACAGCGCCTCAGAGCGATGTGAGATCAATAAAACAACAAATGAGATCGCATATCACTTGTATTTATATTACAGAGCCGGATTCGGCGTATAAATACTTGGAGCCGTTATGTTGGTTGATCTTACACCGTTCGATGAGACGATTTTGGGCACGCATACCCCAGACCCATTGCGTTTTGCCTTCCCACCGAAAAAACACGCCCACGCGGCGACCCATCAAACGCCTTTACCGCTCGAACAAGGAGTGGCAGCTGTTACACAACAGCTTTTATCACTGCCAGCGCAATCTGGACCACGATGCTTATATATCCATGTGCCATTTTGTCGAGTGAGGTGTACTTACTGTCACTTTTTCCAACATGCGGCGAGCCGCACACTGATTGATAGCTACTTCGCGGCTTTACTCAAAGAGCTTGGTATGAAAGCGGCGATGCCATGGACCCAAGCGCAGCCTTTTGAGGCGGTGTATGTCGGTGGGGGAACACCCACTGCGTTGTCAGCAGCGCAATTGCAGCAATTGGGTCAGGAAATTTGTCGCCAATTTTGGCTCACGCCCGACTGCGAAATCACCCTTGAGGGGCGAATCAATGGCTTTGATGATAATGCGTTCGAGCATGCGCTTGATGGAGGATTTAACCGCTTCTCGTTTGGGGTACAGAGCTTTAATACCCAAGTCCGCCGCGCGGCAAAACGTTTAGATGATGGTGACACTGTGCGTGAGCGTATTCACGCATTGAGTGCCAGTCAGGAAGCGACGATTGTGGTGGATTTGTTGTATGGCTTGCCTTATCAAACGGCTGAGATCTTTAGGCAAGATGTGGCCGACTATCTGCAAACCGGCGCCAATGGCATTGATCTCTACCAGCTGGTGGTGGCGCCAAATACGCCGATGCTGCGCATGGTCGAGCAAGGGAAAATGCCACCGCCGGCGACCACGGCAGAAAAAGCTAGCTTATTCGCGCAAGGCGTTAGTTTGATGGACAAACATGATTGTCGACGACTCAGTGTCAATCACTGGGCACGTGATCAACGAGAGCAAAGTAGTTACAACCGGCTCGCCAAGCACGGTGCCGATATTTTACCACTAGGGTGTGGTGCCGGTGGCAGTATTGACGGGGTCGGGATCATGCAGCATCGCGAGCTGGCATCCTATCTCGATGCAATGCAAACCAACACCATGCCGATTGCGCGCGTTGTAGACGCTGTGGAGCATCGTCGAGTGTATGATGCTATCAAAGCAGGATTAGATATGGGTGTGCTTCACGCGGATACATTACCGTCTTGGCAAGGGATGAGCGTGTTTCAGTATCTCTCGCCGTTGTTCGCGGTCTGGCAGCAGCGTGGATTGGTAACATTATGTGAAAATAAATTACAGCTTACTCTTGCCGGTCAGTTTTGGTCCGTAACACTTGCGCAAGCCTGCATTTATGTCTTGCAGTCACTCTAACTATTAGATTTAAAGTTCAATTAGTTATCTGAGGCTACCTTTGTTTCGAAGAAAAGTGTACGAAAAGGGCGAAATTTCACTTGTCTTGGCAACAGATTATGGTGTTTTATTTCATCATGTAAAAGGCGGCTGAAACCGAATCTATGCTCGAAGTAGGCGACGTTTTCCGGCAAAATAGACTAAGCGCTGATGCAACAAACAAAAACAATGAAAGCAGCGCACACGAAACAGATTGTAATTTGATTACTGGCCCAACCCCCATTTTTGTCAGTGACTATATAAGTGGCTGATGTGTAAGTTTTTAATTAGGTAAGGATGTAGAAGTGACCAAAATTATCGTTGTCGGTGGCGGTGCAGGCGGGCTAGAGCTTGCAACCAAACTGGGCCGAACGTTAGGCCGCAAGCGTCGTGCAGAAATCACCTTGGTAGATAAAAATAGTAGCCATCTATGGAAGCCATTGCTTCACGAAGTGGCAACCGGCTCGATGGATGAGGGCGTTGATGCTTTGAGCTATCGTGCTCATGCCAAAAATCACGGGTTTGATTTCCAAATGGGGACTTTGTGGGACATTGATCGTGACCAAAAAGTGATCACCTTGGCGCCCATGTACGATGAAAATAACGAACTGCTGATGCCTGAGCGTGAGCTCGAGTACGACATCTTAGTGATGGCGATTGGCTCGACCTCCAACGATTTCAACACGCCGGGCGTTCGTGACCATTGTATCTTCCTCGATAACCCTAAACAGGCTCACCGCTTCCGCGCGGAAATGAACAACGAATTCTTGCGTTTGCATGCAAAACACGGCCAAGGCAGTGTGGATATTGCGATTGTGGGCGCAGGGGCAACCGGTGTTGAGCTATCAGCAGAGCTACACAATGCCATCAAAGAGCTGCGTAACTACGGTTTCCGTGATTTAGATAGCTCGAAACTGAACGTGACCTTGGTGGAAGCCGGTGAGCGCATTTTGCCAGCGCTGCCTACTCGTATCTCAAGTGCAGCGCACCAAGAGCTGTTGAAGCTGGGTGTCACCGTGAAAACCAATACCTTTGTCACTAAAGCAGACGATCAAGGCTTGGAAACCAAAGAGGGTGAGCGTATTCACGCCGATATTATGGTGTGGGCTGCTGGGATCAAAGCTCCGGACTTCTTGAAAGATATCGCCGGCTTGGAAACTAACCGCATTAATCAATTGGTCGTGAAAAACACACTTCAGACGTCGCGTGATGACGATATCTTTGTGATTGGTGACTGTGCAGCGTGTACGCAAGCCGACGGCAGCATGGTACCGCCACGTGCCCAGTCAGCGCACCAGATGGCAAGCCGCTGCTTTAGCAACATTGTTGCTAAATTAAATGGTCGTGAGCTAAAGCCGTATGTGTTTAAAGATCATGGCTCACTGGTCTCGCTCAGCCGCTTCTCTACGGTAGGTAGCTTGATGGGTAATCTGACCAAAGGCTCAATGATGATCGAAGGGCGGATTGCTCGTGTGGTATACATCTCTTTGTATCGGATGCATCAGATTGCATTACACGGTTATGTGAAAACTGGCTTGATGATGTTGGTAGGACGGATCAACCGCGTGCTACGTCCAAGTTTGAAGCTGCACTAAACACGTGTGAAGCTGCGCTAAAACAGCGTATAAACCCCAAGACCGAGGCTTGCCTCGGTCTTTTTTATTGTTCGAATTGGCGCATTTCTAGTTGCCGCTTGACGTGAAAGTCGTCACAATAGCGCCGTAATCAAGATTATTGATATCACTTCTAGAGCAACCCTCCTGACGCCGAGTTTTTCTCATACCACGATATTGATATTCATGACCCTAAGTGATGGGCCATGCGGCCTGTGACGACATTTTTTATTTATTGAGATCAATTAATGAGTTTCTCCTCTTTAGGACTATCTGCACCACTATTGAAAGCCGTGCAAGAGCAAGGCTACACCACACCTTCACCGATTCAGGAAAAAGCGATCCCTGCGGTGATTGAAGGACACGATGTCATGGCGGCCGCGCAAACTGGTACCGGTAAGACCGCGGGCTTTACCTTACCGATTTTGGAGCGTTTGCAGGCAGGTAAACGTGCTCGCCCCAACCATGTACGTACCTTGATCCTGACGCCAACGCGCGAGCTTGCTGCGCAAGTGCACAAAAACGTGGAGCAATACAGCCAATACACGTCGCTCAGCTCAACCGTGGTATTTGGTGGTGTGAAGATCAACCCGCAGATGATGAAACTTCGTAAAGGCGCTGATGTGCTGGTGGCAACACCGGGACGCTTGCTGGATTTGTACCAGCAAAATGCCGTGCGCTTTTCTCAGCTTGAAGTGCTGGTCTTGGACGAAGCCGACCGTATGCTTGATATGGGCTTTATTCGTGACATTCGTAAGATCTTGGGCTTGCTACCGGCTAAGCGCCAGAATTTGCTGTTCTCCGCCACGTTCTCGGATGAAATTCGCCAACTGGCGAAAGAGTTAGTCAACAATCCGGTTGAGATCTCAGTCAATCCTGCGAACCAAACCGCGACTGGGGTCGAGCAATGCATTTATCCTGCGGATAAGAAGAAAAAAGCGCCGATGCTACTATCACTGATTGCCGATAATAATTGGCAGCAGGTGTTAGTGTTTAGCAAAACCAAACATGGCGCTAACCGTTTGTCGCGCTATTTGGAAGAGTACGGTGTCAGCGCGGCGGCGATTCATGGCAATAAGAGTCAAGGCGCGCGAACGAAAGCGTTAGAGAAATTTAAAACCGGTGAAGTACGGGTGTTGGTTGCCACTGATATTGCCGCACGAGGGATCGATATTGCTCATTTACCGCAAGTGGTGAACTTTGATTTACCCCATGTGGCAGAAGACTATGTTCACCGTATTGGTCGTACTGGTCGCGCAGGCGCTGTGGGCAATGCGGTGTCTTTGGTTTGTGCGGACGAAGCGAAAGATTTATTCGCCATTGAACGCTTAATTAAACAGGTATTGCCTCGTCATACTCTAGCGGACTTTCCCGTCACGAATCCGTTGCCAGAGTCGAAATTGGATACGCGTCCGATAAAGCCAAAGAAACCGAAAAAGAATAAACCGCGTCAAGATGGACAGCGCTCTGGCGATAACGCGCGCGGACACAAACCGGTGGGTAAAAATCGACGTCATACCGATAGCGTAGGCGACGGTAAGTCACGTGGTACCGCCAATCGCCCACCACGCACGCGCAGCGATAGCAACGGCGCGAACAAGCCGCGCCGAGCGCGACCCGCTGCGGCAAAAAACAGCGCATAACCTAGACGCTGTGTACTGAGCATAAAAAAACCGGCCACTTCGCCGGTTTTTTATTACATGATCTTAGCAAGCTGTGCGAGTACTTTATCAATCGCGTCACCGATTTTAGCAACATGCTCAATCGTCTCCTCCGCCTCATCAATCACTGCTTGCGCTTGGCGGGCATGGACGATAAGGCGATCAAACGCATCAACGTCTTGTTCAAATTGCTCACTGTGCGTGGCTATCACGGTGGTGTGGTACAGGTAAAGTTTCTCGCCGAGTTGTTCTCTTTTCCGCTGTAAAGGTGCGAGCTTGGGGCCAATCAGGGTTTGGTTTAAAAAGCGATCGAGGCTGTCGTAATTTGCCTTGAGCTGATGGTAGCTGGCGTCTTTCGGGCTCATGGCTTATTCCTCCAACTGCTGCTGAAAGTCTTTGAGTGCATCAAGATGCTGTTTAGTCGTTTCTATAGCGCGGCGCGCCCCTTGCAAAGAAGCGGTGTTATCGATGGTGAGCGATGTGATGATGGCATCGTGCATGACCAGATAGTCCGATAGCGTCAAGTCTAGCTGTGCAAACTGTGTGTCTAAGTTGAGCAGGACCTGCTTGGTACGGTAAGCCTGTCGGTATGCTTCAAGGCGATCATCATAAGATGTATGCAGTGTGATACAGCGCATTTCCTTGCTTTGCTGGCAGCTATTGGGGTTATTTAAAAGCTGCAAGCGAATCGATAAGGCCTGGTCGAAAGAGACACGTGTGGCCATGTTCCAATTGGGTAAGTCTTGTCGTAAGCGCGTAATGGTTTGTTGTAAGACGGGTTGTCCTGCTTCCATCACGGCGCGTAACTGTTGATGACGAGAGGTCTCCGTCATCGCACGGCCGAGTGCGTTGATTGCGGTCGACACCAACGAAATGTCTGACTCATCAATGGTTTGGTCGTCGCGCAAAAAAGGGTTGTTGGCTAAGTCGGTCAGTGTGTCATGCAATTGCTCGGAGGTCTCGTCAAGGCGTGCGTGATGATCGTCAGAAGCCAAGGCATAAAGAAGGTTGGCGTAGCGGATTAAATCGGCAAGGGCTTGTCGTTGCCCAATGTGTGGGATGGGCGTGATATTTAGTTCGGACGCCGATAATCCATCGCGCACGGCACGAGACAGAATAGCATCCACGCGCGCTTGTTCGGCGGTGACGTAGACAGCGTCAACCGTACGATGAATCTTCACGGATTGTTCCGCATAGTCTTTTACCAGTTGTTTTGATGACTGGGACGTACAGCCTGCCAAGATGATAACAGCCACCCAAAGCATGGCATGGCGACATTGTGTGTGGGATAGAGAAAAGCGCATGGAATAATCACAAAGTTATGAAGCCTAAATAACGAGTGTGGCTGTTGCTCAGTGATTATAAATATATCAGCAATCTTTTTATTGAATGTGGTATCAATAACAACTCGAACTGAAATTGATAAATGTATCTTTTACATTGTGTTCAAACATAAAAAAGCCTTGCCATCCAATAGGAAGACAAGGCCATTTTGTTCAGTACTGATAGGGTTCAGCAGTGACTGGACAGGGTTAGTTTGCCTTTCTTACTTGAATAATCATGCCCATCATGGGGTTATCCAAATAGTGGGTCTCACCACTGCGCATCCGTCGTTTGTGCGTGAATGCATAGGGCTGCAAGAAACGTTGGATGTGATACTGCTTTTTCACCTTTTCCAAGCCTGCAACTTGTACATTGTTGGTACTCGTTGCCGCACCTTGTTGTGCGTCTGAGGTTTGCAACGGCATATCGATAATGTCTTCAACCAGAGCGCGTCTCTCGCTGGGCTCGCGTAGCACCAGATCGGCCTCGACAAACAAGTAATGTTGTACATAGACGCGTAGTGTCCCATCTAGCTCATAGAGCGGTTGGCGAGGTGGTCGGGTATCCAATGATTGCTCGTCCCACTGCGACTCGGTATTAGAAGCGGTTGCGTTTGTTGGTGTAGCAGGTTGGGCCGTGATCGGGGTGCCATCTGCGTTAAACCGGTCGCTATAATCTGGGCCCGCGCTAACCCGCAGTAAGGGAAGTGCTGCACGCCCGCTATCATCTTGACGCCAAGCCACGTGCACCATCGGGGTGAAGCCTGCATGGTTGGCCAGTTTGTTGTATGCGTCCGTTAATTGCCATTGGCTACGCGGTAGCGGGGTCAGGCCTGCGTTTTGCAATGCAGTCGTATTGGTGACTGGAACCGCTCGATTGACCGACTGGATATCGGTTTGGGTGGGCCAGCTTTCTTGGACGCTCGCGGGATCTTGATTGCGTTTAAACACAATCAGCTCGACATCATAAAGTCGTTTAGCCAAAGCCGGCTGACTGATGGCAATAAGCAGTAATGCCCAAATGCTTTGCTTGGCAATGCGCGTTAGCCAGCCTTGTGGTTGACGTTGATGGTTTTTCACAGGTTACTCCGTTCTCTCTGGCAAGCCAGTCTGATCGCCGATTAGGCGACCAGTTGGTGACTTGCAAATTGAGTCAACAGCTCATCAATAAAGTTCATCCGCTCACGTCGGTCAGTGAGGCTTTCGACAAACTTAATTTTGGTTGGCCCATCAAATTTATACTTGTCTGGACGCGATTGTAACAGTCCCACTAAGAATCCGGGATCAATTTGCGCATCCTCATGAAATTCAACCACCCCTCCGCGGTCACTGGCTTCGATTTTCTTCACTCCTAGGTGTGCCGCCCGTAACTTGATTTGTTGGACATGTAACAAGTTTTTGGTGGCATCAGGGAGCAGCCCAAAGCGATCAATTAACTCGACTTGAAGCTCTTGAATATCATCATTCGATTTCGCGCTGGCGATGCGTTTATACATCGACAAACGGGTGTTGATGTCAGGGATATAGTCATCCGGCAGCAGAGCGGGGAGTCGAAGCTCGACGTCGGTTTGCTCTTTTAACAGCGCATCCAAGCTCGGCTCTTTGCCTTCTTTTAGCGCCTCGACGGCTTGCTCAAGCATGTCCATGTAGAGGGTAAAGCCAATCGATTGAATTTGGCCGCTTTGCTCATCCCCCAACAGCTCTCCGGCCCCGCGAATTTCTAAATCATGGGTGGCAAGGGTAAAACCAGCGCCCAGATCTTCRAGTGAGGCAATGGCTTCTAATCGCTTGGCGGCGTCCTTGGTCATCCGCTTGGGATGTGGGGTTAGTAGGTAGGCATAGGCCTGATGGTGCGAGCGACCGACACGTCCACGCAGTTGGTGGAGCTGAGCTAAACCAAAGTGGTCGGCACGGTCAATAATGATGGTGTTCGCGGACGGCACATCGATACCGGTCTCAATGATGGTGGTACACACCAAGACGTTATATTTTTGATGATAAAAATCGCTCATGATCCGCTCGAGTTCCCGCTCACGCATTTGACCATGGGCCACGGTTACGCGCGCTTCGGGGATCATTTCACTGATTTCATTCGCGGTTTTTTCAATTGTTTCGATGTCATTGTGCAAGAAATACACTTGACCACCGCGCATAATTTCGCGCAACAACGCTTCTTTGACCAAGGTGTCTTCGCGCTCGCGGACAAAGGTTTTTACCGCCAAGCGACGTGATGGTGGCGTGGCGATGATCGAGAGATCGCGCATGCCACTCATGGCCATGTTGAGCGTCCGTGGGATCGGGGTCGCCGTGAGGGTGAGAATATCAATGTTGGCGCGCATGGCTTTGATTTTCTCTTTTTGGCGGACGCCAAAACGGTGTTCCTCATCCACGATGAGCAAGCCCAGATCACGTAGCTTCACATCCGCTTGCAGCAGTTTATGGGTGCCAATCAAAATATCGATTTTTCCCTCGGCACAGTCGGCCAAAATGGCTTTTTGTTCTTTCGCTGATTTAAAGCGAGAGAGTACCTCGACGCGGACCGGTAAGTTGGCAWAGCGGTCACGGAAGTTTTCGAAATGCTGCTGGGCAAGCAAGGTTGTCGGCACAAGTACGGCGACTTGTTTGCTGTTATTGACGGCAAGAAACGCAGCCCGCATGGCCACTTCGGTTTTACCAAAACCGACATCACCACACACTAAGCGATCCATGGCAATGGGGCGGCACATATCCGAGAGGACCGCGTTAATGGCTTGGGATTGGTCCGGCGTTTCTTCGAACGGGAAGCTGGATCGAAATACTTGATAGGCTTCTTTGTCATATTTGAAGGCAAAGCCAGGCTTGGTTTCACGCTTGGCATAGACATCCAACAGCTCTGCGGCGACATCGCGCACTTTTTCTGCCGCGCGACGACGCGCTTTCTCCCATGCTTCGCCCCCGAGTTTATGGATAGGCGCTGCATCTTCCGCGCCACCGGAGTAGCGGCTAATCAAGTGTAACGCACTGACCGGCACATAAAGCTTGGCGCCTTGCTGGTATTCAAGGGTCATGTACTCGGTTTTAAGTCCACCGGCTTCAAGTGTTTGCAGCCCTTGATAGCGACCGATGCCATGCTCAAGATGAACCACGGGTTGTCCCGGTTTGAGCTCGGCCAAACTGCGTATCACGGCATCGTTGTTGACGCTTTGCTTCCGCTTATCACGACGACGTTGCTGTACAGCACGCTCGCCAAACATGTCGCTTTCACAAATCAGGGCAAATTGACGAGTGTTATCAATAAAGCCTTGGTCAACCGGCCCAATGATAAGACTGAATCGGCCCGGTTGCGCCAGCGCGTCTGAGAGCGACGACGCGACCATGGGGCGGATTTTGGCTTGGGCCAACAGATCAAGCAGTGCCTCCCGGCGACCTTCCGATTCGACCGAGAATACCAAGTGACCGCTAAATTGTTCACTGAATTGACGCAGTGCGGCTAGCGGTTCTTTGGCTTGATGATTGACCGTTAACGTCGGCAGTGGAGAGATATCGACATTCTCACGGCCTGCTTTTTCTGTGACGCTGTCACTTGATAGGCGCAGTTGCGGATAATCCTTCAAGTGGCTAAACAGCTGGTCTTTATTAAGCCAAATAGCGTGCGGCGGTAATAGCGGACGTAAGGGGTCCACACGGCGCTGGTCGTAGCGGTGTGCCACGTCATCGAGAAAGTGTGTCATCGCCGCTTCGATATCACCCACGGTTAAAATCAGGGTGTTATCGGGCAGGTAGTCGAACAGGGTTTCGGTTTGGTCGAAAAACAGCGGTAGCCAGTATTCAATCCCTGCCGGCCATGTTTTTTTGCTGACTTGTTGGTAGACAGATTCCGGTTCTCGGCGGGCTTCAAAGTGCTCGCGGAAGCGGCCACGGAAAAACTCAACGGCGGCATCATCGGTGGGAAATTCGTGCGCAGGCAGCAATTGAATTTGCGCTAACTCACCAGTCGAACGCTGATTCTCTGGATCGAATTGACGAATCGTGTCCACTTCATCATCGAAAAAGTCGATGCGATAAGGCTCATCACTGCCCATCGGAAATAAATCAAGGATCGAACCGCGGCTGGCAAATTCACCGTGCTCCATGACTTGGTCAACATGGCGATAGCCGGCATCCGTCAGTTGGTCGCGCAGCTTCTCGAGCGACAGAATGTCACCTTTTTTCACCATCAATGCATGCTGATGGAGAAACTGCTTTGGCGTCACACGTTGTAAGGCGGTACTCGCCGGCGCGATCAGTACGCCGTCACCTTGGGTCGGCAGTTGGTACAGGCACGCCAGTCGTGCAGAGATAATATCTTGATGGGGCGAGAAGCTGTCATAAGGTAAGGTTTCCCAGTCGGGAAAAATATCGCATTGCCCCTCGGTAAATTGGCTGATCGCGGGCTGCAAGCGAACTGCGGTTTGGTTATCGGGCACCAACAAAAAAATGGGTCCCTGATGTTGCTGACGAATGTTGGCGACGGCAATCGGTAACGCCGCACCCGTTAAGTTGCCTAGGTGTTTGACGTCACCCGCACCACGGGGAAGGGTAAACGTGTATAGCGGTTGTTGAGTCATGAATTTAACTGCTTGATTTGTTTCGGTTGAGTGCGCGCTTTCGCAAAAGCTTTTGCTGATGATGTAAGGCGGCGCGGATCAGAGTGTCTCGGTCGTCTTCCAATAAGCGTGTGTATTGGATTTGGATCAAATACTGAGGTGGATGGTCATCGTCAGGCGCTTTTTTTTCACAGTGGGTGACCACGCCATAGCAATAAATCGCTGTGGGCGGAAAATCAAGAAACAGCTTCACACGCACATGGTCGCTCTGTTTTAGTGGTGTGGGGCTTAGATAGGCAAAGCTGCTTGCGCCGAATGCATGGGTGGTGAAGCGCTGAGCGGGATCGTCTTCTTGACTGAGCATATAGCCCATCATTAAGGTGATCTTTTCGTTTTGCGCTTGCAAGATACGGTACAGTGCTGAGGCATCGTCCGGCTCAAGAGATTGTAACTCTTTTTCAACCGCGTTATCGACTTGGCCACATTGGCTTGCTACCCGAAAGGGCGCGGGGATTTCCGCCATAAATGCATCCGCATCGGGTTGGGCTTGGCTATCTTGAAGCGGCTCAACATTAATGCGTATTGCGGCTCTTACAGAAAAGTACTCGTCTTGGCTCATCACTGTGCCTTATCTTGCAGTCATTTCATGATTATCACGCACCCGTCGCGTTAGGTAAAGTTTCAAGACCGCCTTATCGGGCGTCAACGTGCGCTTCTGGGCAGTATCCGTCAATATTCAGTCAAATCGGTGTGTAAACTTGGCGACATTCGCTCAGGCAGGTATGCTTTGCAGCGAATCAAAACAATAAGCTAGGTGCACTATGTATCAACCCTTATCGGTGTTTATTGGCTTGCGGTATTTGCGCGGCCGATCGGCCGATCGTTTTGGGCGATTTGTGTCGTCTATGTCTACTGCAGGAATTGCTATTGGTGTGCTCGCTTTGATCACCGTGTCATCAGTGATGAATGGCTTTGAAGCCCAGTTAAAAGGCCGCATTTTAGGCGTACTACCGCATGCGGTCATCGCGGACGGACAAACGGCATCGGTAAAAAACCGCGTTGAACAATGGCCACATGTGGTGGCGACGGCTCCCATTCAAACCACAGAGGCGGTGTTACAAAGCCGAACAGGGCTGAGTGCAGGATTGTTAGAAGGAATTGATCCAACCGCTTATGAGCCGTTGGCAGACCATCTGTTACAAGGAGATATTCAAGCGTTAGCCGAGGGTCGTTATCAAATCATCATTGGCCGTGCGATGGCGAGCAATTTACGTTTACGTATTGGCGATCAGGTGCGCGTGATGGTCACCAGTGCGAGCCAGTTTACCCCGATTGGGCGGATCCCTGCGCAGCGTTTATTCACCGTGGCGGGCATTTTTCACACTGGGACTGATGTCGATAATCAATTGATGCTGGCTAACATCCATGATGTAGCGCGTTTAATGCGTGTTCCGCCGCAGCAAGCGAAAGATTTACGCCTTTTCCTTGACGATCCCTTTGCGATTACCGATCTCAAACCGATGGCAGAGAGTGCAGCGTGGCAAGATTGGCGCGTCTGGCGGGGCGAGCTTTTTCAAGCGGTGAAGATGGAAAAGAACATGATGAGCTTAATGCTCAGTCTGATCATTATTGTCGCTGCATTCAACATTATTGCTGCCTTAATTATGGTGGTGATGGAGAAACAAGCCGAGGTTGCCATTTTGAAGACCTTAGGCATGCAAAATCGCGATATTGTTGCTGTCTTTATGGCTCAAGGCTCACTCAGTGGGTTATTGGGCGCATTGGTCGGGGGCGTATTGGGGGTGCTTGCGTCTCTCTATATTAATGAAATCATGGCCCTGTTTGGGGTGAGTTTGCTAGGCAATGGCCTTGCGCTTCCCGTGGTCGTCAATCCAACTCACGTCGTTATGGTTATGGTGTTGGCTATTTTGCTGAGCACGTTAGCGACCCTTTTCCCTGCTTTTAAAGCGGCATCTGTTCAACCTGCTGAGGCACTGCGTTATGAATGAGTCTTTGTTGTCCTGTCACCAAATCAGTAAAACCTATCAAGAGGGTGGTCAGGCGATTCATGTATTGAATCAGGTGTCTCTGAGCATTGCATCGGGAGAGCTTGTGGCGATTGTCGGCTCGTCTGGCTCAGGCAAAAGTACCTTGTTGCACACCTTGGGGACGCTTGATACACCGAGCGAGGGTGAGGTGTATTTTGAGGGCAAAGCAATTAGCCAAATGTCTGCGAACCAACAAGCGCAGCTAAGAAACCAAGCGCTTGGATTTGTTTATCAGTTTCATCACCTACTGGCTGATTTTACGGCACTCGAAAATGTGATGATGCCACTGCTGATCAATAAAGTTGCACGCAAGACGGCCACAGCAAGAGCAACGGAGATGTTGAATGCGGTCGGCGTGGGCCATCGTTTATCCCATCGTCCCGCTGAGTTATCGGGGGGCGAGCGTCAGCGTGTCGCGATCGCACGTGCGCTAGTCAACGATCCTAAGCTGGTTCTCGCTGACGAACCGACGGGGAATCTTGACCATGCGACAGCCTTGGAGATCTATGATCTGATGCGTTCGTTGAATGCACGACATGGGACGGCGTTTCTAGTGGTGACGCATGACAGTGAGCTGGCAGCCAAATTGGACCGCCAAGTGCGAATGCAAGATGGCCAACTGCTTGCTGTGAGTGCCACTGAGGAGGGGCAATGAAACCACTGTCGTTAGCCATTGGACGCCGCTTTAGTCGTGCCCGCCAGCGTAATCGGCTGGTCTCATTTATCTCGTTGTCATCGGTGATTGGCATTGCCATCGGTGTGATGGTCATTATTGTCGGTCTATCGGCCATGAATGGCTTTGAGCGTGAGCTTAATCAGCGTGTGCTCTCTGTGGTGCCGCATGCACAAGTGTTTGGCGTTAATGGTCCGCTCGAAGACTGGCAGCAAGTAAAGCGCCAAGCCTTGCAGCATCCTCAAGTGGTGGCTGCGGCGCCGTACGTGGAAATGACCGTGTTGATGGAACATGGCAGTGCACTTAAACCTGCCCAGATCCGTGCCGTTTCACCGAGCGACGAATCGGCAGTGAGTCGCATTGGTGCGTTTATTGATGGCGGTTGGGACAGTTTGCCAGCGGCGCAATCAAACATCGTGCTCGGGCAAGGTGTCGCCGATAGCTTAGGCGTGAAGGTAGGCGATTGGTTAACCGTGATGATCCCCGCGGCGGATGCGAGCTTAAAGTTGCGTTCACCTCAGCGAGTGAGAATGCAAGTGGGTGGATTGTTACGGCTGGGCGGACAGATTGATCATGCGTTAGCCTTGATGCGTCTATCTGATGCGCAGCAGTTGATGGCGCTAGATGATGCGGTTACCGGGGTCTCACTCAAAGTCGAACCGGTATTGGAGGCGCGACGCATTGTCCGAGAGGTCGGTCAAACTCTTTCCGCCTATGTGTACATGAAAGACTGGACCAGTGAATTTGGCTATTTGTATCGCGATATCCATTTGGTGCGTTCGATTATGTATCTGGTCATGGTTTTGGTGATTGGTGTGGCCTGCTTTAACGTGGTATCAACGCTGATGATGTCGGTGAAAGACCGTGCGGCTGATATTGCGATTTTGCGTACGATGGGAGCAGGCGATACCTTGATACGACGAATTTTTATTTGGTATGGACTATTCGCCGGTGCGTTGGGGAGCCTGATTGGCAGTGTGCTGGGAGTATTGCTTGCAAGCAATTTAACCCACTTAATCCAATGGGTAGAGCAGGTTGTGGGTCACCGTTTTCTCTCTGGTGATGTGTATTTTATTAACTTCCTACCCAGTGAGTTACGCGTGTCCGATGTGGTGGTGGTGAGTTTAACCGCGATGCTTCTCAGCTTATTGGCCGCTTGGTATCCAGCGCGTCGCGCGTGTCAGTTGCAGCCAGCGGCTGTATTGAGTGCAAAATAGCGGCTAGCTAGCTACTACAACCCATCATCAAAAGGGCCAGCATGAGTGCTGGCCCTTTTTCGATCTGTCTCGATAATTTTGGGTTGGTTTTACGTATTGATAATGCCGGATGATGACTGTGTCGCAATGCGCCCTCAAGCGGCTTGTTTTCTTTTCCTACCGTTTTAGCGTTGCCTGATATCAACGTGAATCAAGAGGGTTTATTCGGCTTCGGCAGCACTTCTTTTAACTTGTTCGGAATACGAAGTTTACGTTTACGCCAGCTTCTTACCACGGAATAGCGCCAAATGCCTCTGACGGCAAAATAGCCAATCACGGCGAGCACCAAACCACTGGTCATACAGCCGAGAAAGAAAGGCGGTCCAATGTGACCCATTTGTTCAACCAAATAGTGCCAAGAGAGCTCAAAATGGAAGGGATAGGGCGGTGTGTTCATCATCCACGCGCCGAGTTTATAGGCGAGATAGAACAGCACAGGCATGGTAATGGGATTACTGATCCAAACCAACGCGACCGACAAAGGCAGGTTGACACCAAACAAGATCGCCAGCCCCGCTGCCATGATCATCTGGCTGGGCAAGGGGACAAATGCCATGAACAAACCGACCGCAAACGCCCCCGATGCAGATCGACGATTCAAGCACCACAGGTTTGGGTCATGCAACAGGCTTCCAAACACGCGCAGTGCTTTGTTATCGCGCAATGCCTCGCGTTTTGGCATGTAGCGTTGAAAAAACTTCTTGGGCATACCTGCTTAATTTACCTGGATGTTACGCGATGAAGCTGACATTCACGCTCGGCTTGGCTGCGTCAATTTTATCGCTGCCGTGGTGGCCCACTTTGCCACCAGTTTGGACGTGTTTCATTGCGTGTATTGTATTTCATTTTGGGTGGAAAAAGCGCCTTTGGTGGCTCGCGGGGAGCGCGTTAGGGCTCACTTGGGCTGTATTATCCGCAACCTTGTACCAAGCAGACGTGATCCAAATCATTTCTAGCACAGAGGATACTACAATATCTGGCTCTGTGGGCAGCCTTTTTAGCCCCAAAGCCGGCCCACAATCGATTATTTTTGACGTTGATAAAATTAATGATAAACCACTGCCGTTTTTTCGTTCAGTTCGAGTGCGTCTTTATTGGCAATCGCCGCCTTTTCCCCAACAAGGTGAGCGTTGGAGGCTCACGGTTAGACTGAAGCCGCCGTATGGACGTTTAAACGAAGCGGGCTTTGATGCGGAGCGTTACTTTGTGGCCCGACGGATTCATAGCAAAGCCAGCCTCAAAAAAGCCGAGCGCCTCACACACACACCATCATGGCGGCAATCAGTCTTAAATGCACTGACTCCTGTGCTTGAGCCTTTGCGTTATGGCCGCTATTTACTGGCGCTAAGCTTGGGAGAGCGGCAATGGTTGACCCACGAAGATTGGCAAATCTTAACGCACAGCGGTCTAGCTCACCTGATGGCTATTTCTGGGCTTCACATTGGGCTGGCGTTTGCGTTGGGGTGGCAAGTCGGGTGGGGGATCCGTTTGCTGCTGCCCGAATGGCGACTCACCCTTTGGTTGCCGCTCTACAGTGCCATGTTGGTTGCTTTAGGGTATGCCGCGTTGGCTGGGTTTTCGTTGCCCACCCAGCGCGCTTTGATTGCCTTATTTGTCTATGCCAGTGCAAAGCGTATGGGAGTGCAGGTATCGCCTAGTACCTTGTTGCAAATGACCGTGCTGGCTGTGCTACTGCGCGATCCCTTCGCTGGCTTTTCATTGAGTTTTTGGCTGTCGTTTGCGGCGGTGTCAGCGCTGTGCCTCGCGCATTATTTGCTGTCTCGTCGGCGTGAGTTCCCGGCAACAACGTATGCCCGTATGGTTTGGCGGGGTAAACAACTGGTATTTATTCAACTCGTTCTCTTGATAGGCATGTTGCCTTTGCAGCTGGGCTTTTTTTCTGGCTTGAGTGCTGCCGCCACGCCATTAAATCTTCTTGCCGTCCCTTGGGTGGGAATATTCACGGTACCCTTGGTCTTTGTCGCCGTTGTTGCGCAGTTCATAGCGGGCAGTACCGTCGCGGCATTTATTTGGCAAGCGGCAGATTGGAGCCTAGCACCAGTGATATGGCTTGCCGACGTTGCCCGCCAAGCTTGGCTGCGGCCTCCACCGTTATCGTGGTTGTGGTCTTTGCTGGTTGCGGGAGGATGCTGGTTAATGGTGAGTTGGCGCTGGCACCGGCAAACGTTGCTTTTACTGCTACTGGTGACGACCTCTTTTGCATGGCGTGCGCCACCATTGCCTGACTGGCAGTTGGATGTGCTCGATGTGGGGCATGGCTTAGCGGTGTTAATTACTAAAAACGGCAGAGCGGTGCTTTATGACACCGGAAACCGATGGCAAGTGGGCGGGATCGCGCAAGCGGTGATTAAGCCGATTCTTGAGCAACGAGGCATCGAACAACTCGATGGCCTACTCTTAAGCCATGGTGATAGTGACCACGATGGTGGAGCCGCGTTTATCACCGAACGCTTTCAACCGATTTGGCAGCGAGCCAGTGAGAAAAGACGTGGTTATTTACCCTGTCAGAGAGGCGCCAAGTGGGATTGGCAAGGGTTAAGATTTCATGTGCTTTGGCCGCCGAGACAGGCGGTTCGTGCGGGTAACAATGATTCTTGTGTGGTTCGGGTCAGTGATGGACGTAACAGTGTCTTGCTGACCGGTGATATTGAATCACAGGGGGAGTCGGCATTACTGGCGCGCCTGGAAAATCGCGAAGCCGTGCAGAGCGATATTATGCTGGTGCCACATCATGGCAGTGCATCGTCATCGTCGTCACCTTGGATAACCGCGGTATCACCGCATTGGGTGGTGGCGTCAACTGGGTTGTTTAATCCGTGGGGATTGCCAGCGCCAGCTGTTCGCGAGCGTTATCAGCAAGCGGGGATCACTTGGTTGGATACCGCGAAAGATGGCCAAGTGCGTTTTCAGCGCCGCCATAGCCGATGGAAAATGACCCGGTGGCGATACGATCACCAAGGGCAATGGTATCGGACGCTGTTTGAACGGCGACCGGTAAATTTGGACGACGGCGGGTAAAAGAGTAGAATGCCGGTCTGTTTTACACAGCTAAACGATTTTAATGAGCGAATATCAAGATAAAACGACCTGGCAGACGTTCAAGCAACTCTGGCCATACATCGCCGACTATAAGATAGGGTTAGTCATCGCGATTATTGCATTGGTTATCAATGCTGCTAGCGACACTCTAATGCTCTCTATGTTGGGTCCGCTTCTCGATCAAGGCTTTAGCTATGATGATGTGGCGGGGGATTTCCTCAAATGGATGCCCGTTTACCTCGTTGGTTTAATGGTAGTTCGCGGGCTGTCTAGTTTTGTCTCCGCTTACTGCCTGTCATGGGTGTCGGGGAATGTGGTAATGACCATGCGCCGACGCATGTTTAACCACTTTATGAAAATGCCCGTCAGCTTTTTCGATCAAGAATCCTCCGGCGCCTTGCTCTCTCGTATCACGTATGACTCCGAACAGGTGGCTTCGGCGACAAGCAGCGCCTTAGTAAGCTTGGTTCGTGAAGGGGCCTACATTATCGGTATGATGGTGTTGATGTTTTGGTCGAGCTGGCAGCTATCGGCGATTTTGTTGGTTATCGCGCCTGTGGTGGCGTTTTCGATTCGTGTGGTGTCGAAACGGTTCCGCCGTATCTCATCGAACATGCAAGATGCCATGGGGTCAGTCACTAGCTCGGCAGAACAAATGCTGAAAGGGCATAAAGTCGTCCTTAGCTACGGTGGCCAAGACGTTGAAAAGGCGCGCTTTGATAAAGTCAGTAATCGCATGCGCCAACAAACGATGAAACTGGTCTCTGCTCAATCCATTGCCAACCCAGTGATCCAGCTGATTGCCTCGATGGCGCTGGTCGTGGTCTTGGTACTGGCAAATACCGAAGCGATTCGCTCTGAGCTAACCGCCGGTACGTTTGCAGTGGTGTTTGGTGCGATGTTTGGTTTGATGCGTCCACTAAAATCTCTCACTAACGTCACGTCGCAGTTCCAACGAGGTATGGCAGCGTGCCACAGCCTGTTCAACCTGATGGAACTCGACACCGAAAAAGATACCGGTGAGTATGAAGCAGATCGCGTGAAAGGCGATATTCAGGTGGACAATGTGGTCTTTACGTATCCATCCAAAGAAGCGCCTGCGCTTCGCAATGTCAGCTTTGAGTTACCCGCGGGGCAAACCTTGGCGCTGGTGGGACGCTCCGGCTCAGGCAAAAGTACCATTGCCAACCTGTTAACGCGCTTTTATGACATCGACAGTGGCACCATCACATTAGATGGCGTGCCCATTGACGAGTATAAGCTTGCCAATCTGCGCCAACATGTGGCGGTAGTCTCGCAAAATGTTCACCTGTTTAACGACACCGTCGCCAACAACATCGCCTACGCAGCCGAGGATCAGTTCACCCGTGAGCAGATCATTGAGGCGGCAAAATTGGCGTATGCAGATGACTTTATTCGTGATTTAGATGAAGGCTATGACACCATTATAGGTGAGAATGGCGTCAGCTTGTCTGGTGGGCAACGTCAACGCCTTGCCATTGCTCGTGCGCTGCTGCGCAACGCACCAGTACTGATTTTGGATGAAGCGACCTCGGCATTGGATACTGAATCTGAGCGCGCCATTCAAGCAGCACTGGACGAGTTGCAAAAAGATCGCACTGTGTTGGTGATAGCGCACCGTTTATCCACGATTGAAGATGCGGATCAAATTCTCGTGGTGGATGAAGGGGAAATTGTTGAGCGTGGCAACCATCAGGCGCTGTTAGAGCAAGACGGTGCGTATGCCCAGTTGCACCGTATTCAATTTGGTGACTGACCATGGTTGAAAAACTTTGGTTTCGTGAAGATGTTCCGGTTTGGGCCGCTCCCTTGTGGCCCATTAGCAAGCTATTTGGCGCGGTGGCACGCTATCGCCGTCAACGCTATCTGAGTGGTAAAGCCCCCAGTTATCGCGCGCCCGTGCCTGTGATTGTGGTGGGTAACATCATGATCGGCGGCAATGGCAAAACGCCGTTTGTGGTTTGGCTTGTGGAGCAACTGAAGGCCCAAGGCTACCGTCCCGGGGTGGTATCACGCGGCTATGGGGGTAAATCGGAACAGTATCCATTGTTGTTGTCGCAAACAACCTCTCCTCGCGTGTCCGGTGATGAGCCGGTCTTGATTGCCCGCCGTACTCAAGTGCCTGTTTGTGTTGACCCGGATCGGAGCGCGGCAGTTAAACGACTCCTCGATGAGGGCGTCAATGTAGTGGTTACGGATGATGGTATGCAGCACTACCGGCTCGATCGCGACCTCGAAATTGTGATTGTGGATGGTCAGCGTCGATTCGGAAACGGGCACTATATTCCATTAGGACCATTGCGCGAGCAGACGTCCCGTCTCGCCACCGTAGATATGGTGGTCAACAATGGAGGTGAGCCGCACCAAGGGGAGTGGCCAATGACATTGGTACCGACCGAAGCGGTGAATTTACGTAGTGGTCAACGTTGTCAGGTTTCGATTCTTCCTGAGGTGGTTGCGATGGCGGGCATAGGTCATCCGCCACGTTTTTTTGCCACCTTACAAAAAATGGGTGTGACCCCGGTACACAGTGAAGCGGTGCAAGATCATCAATCATTGAGTGCCGAAGCGCTAGACAGTTTAGCCGCAAAAGGGCAACATCTATTGATGACCGAAAAAGATGCTGTGAAATATCAAGGCATTGCTCACGACAATTGGTGGTATTTGCCTGTGGCAGCGAAACTCCCTGACACAGCGGCAAACTATGTGCTAGAAAAGCTTCACCACCTGAAAAAGCATAAAAATTAAAGGAAACTTATGGATCACCGTCTGCTTGAAATTGTGGCTTGCCCCTCTTGTCAGGGTAAGCTCTACTTCAATAAAGAAAATAATGAACTCGTGTGTAAGTTCGACCGTGTTGCATATCCGATTGAGGATGGGATCCCGGTGCTGCTCGAATCTGAAGCACGTGATATGTCATTGGAAGAGGTTCAGGGATGACAGACTTTTATGTGGTGATCCCCGCGCGTTATGGCTCAAGCCGATTACCGGGAAAACCACTCGCTGATATCGGCGGAAAGCCTATGATCCAACACGTTTACGAGCGAGCTCAAGCCGCTGGTGCCAAACAAGTCATCGTTGCGACGGATGATGCACGGATTGTTGCTGCCGTCGAGGCTTTCGGTGGTGAAGTCTGCTTGACCCGAGATGATCACCAATCCGGCACTGAACGATTGGCTGAAGTTGTGACAACCTATGGGTTTGCGGATGATGCCATTATCGTCAACGTCCAAGGTGACGAGCCTTTGATCCCGTCGGCAGTGATCCGGCAAGTGGCGGATAACCTGAACACATACCAACAAGCGCCAATGGCGACTCTTGCGGTTGCGATTGACCAACCGGAGCAGGTCTTCAATCCTAATGTGGTCAAAGTTGTCACTGATCATCAAGGCTTTGCGCTGTATTTTAGTCGCGCCACCATCCCTTGGGATCGGGAGCATTTTGGTGAGGACTTGCCGCAGGTCCCTGAGTCATTACTGCGCCATATTGGTATTTATGGCTATCGCGCCGGATTTATCAGCCAGTACATCCATTGGACACCGAGTCCTTTAGAAAAAATCGAGTCACTAGAGCAGTTACGCGTACTCTGGCATGGTGATAAAATTCATGTTGATGTGGCCCGAGAAACACCGCCACACGGTGTGGATACCCAAGCGGATTTAGAGGCGGTACGCGCGCACTTAGAGTCGTAAACGCGTGCGTTTGAGCACCAATAAAAAAGCCGCGATAGCTATCGCGGCTTTTTGTTACCTTTTATGCGCTCGGCTGGGCGATTAGATCGCGTAGCCTTTGCCATGCTTGGCCTAACCGTTCATGCCAATAACGCTCAAATTGTTCCAAGTATTGTGCGCGAGGACTGTACTTAATCCACGGCTGTTTGATTTCTTTTTGCGCCATAAAATTGGTTGGGGCAGGGATAGGGTCAAGCCCGGCGCTTCGAAATTCATACAAGGCACGATCCATGTGAGAGGCAGAGGTGACTAACACGAGGTTACTACTGCCTACGACAGATGCGGCTTGATAGGCTTCTTCCCATGTATCTTTGGCGGTTTCAAGTAACAGAATACTGTTCTTATTAACGCCCAGTGCCATGGCCACTCTCGCCAACATTCTGGCGTGGCTCACTTCATATCCGTGATCATAACCAGATAAAATCAGTTTGGAGGTTGGATACATTCGATGGATGCGTATACCTTCAGCCAAGCGCATCAGCGCGGTGCGTGATAGCTCGGAGGTGGGTGGCAATGCGTCATCAACCACATGACTGTTGCCTAACACCATGACGAAATCCACGGGTTTACCCGTGGGGAGGAAGGCGGGATATTGACGTTCCAGCGGCCGAAGCAGTCCAGAGGCGACGGGTTGGAAAGACGCGAGAAAGATACCTAAAAATGCCCCCAAGATAACAAATGATGCCAGCTTTTTACGCTGAGAGAACCAAAGCAGGCATAGCCCGAAAAGACCCAACAACAACAGCGCGGGCAAGGGCATTACCAAGGTTGAGATCAGTTTTTTTAATTCAAACATGCAATGTCGCCCGAAATATAGTCAAACGAGGCACAAATAGTGCCATAAACCTTTATTAACGTAAGGCTTGTGACAAAATATGCCCTTCTTACTATTCAATGATAACGAATGCCATTGTGACTGAGGACAGAAATTTCGACGACATTGCCCACAAATTTGTTAAAAACATTTATGGATCGGGCAAAGGCGAAATCCGCCAAGCAGTAGTTTGGCAAGACATTGAACAGATTTTGCGCCATTTTGACGATGATAGTCGTCCTCTGCATATTCTAGATGCAGGTGGCGGCGTTGGGCCATTATCGCAGCCATTGGCGGCGCTTGGTCACAGGGTCACTTTATGTGATCTCTCTTCGCAAATGCTCGACTTAGCGCGACAGGAGATTGAACAACAAGGCTTACTCTCGCAGTATCAGCTGGTTCACGCCCCTGTGCAAGCGATCGGCGAACATTTGACCACTGCACCAGATGTGATTTTGTTTCACGCGGTGATGGAGTGGCTAGAGCATCCAGAACAGGTGCTCAAGACGTTATTGACGTTGCTTAAGCCCGGCGGTTTCGCATCGGTGATGTTCTATAACCAGACCGGCTTACTCTTTAAGAATTTAGTGTGCGGCAATTTAAGCCATGTTCAGGCGGGTATGCYGCATCGAAAACGCTTCAAACTGCAGCCGACGAAAGGCTTAATGCCTAACGACGTGTATCAATGGATCACGCAAGCAGGATGCGAGATTAAGGGCAAAACCGGAGTGCGCACGTTTCATGATTACATGCGAGATACGCGTACGGGTGACTTTACGTTTGAACAAGTGGTGGCGCTAGAACAGCAGCTATGCCGCGAAGAACCCTTTGTGTCGCTAGGACGTTACATTCACGTCTGGGCACAGAAGGCAGAATAAGATGAGAAATGATGAAAACAACAAGGACAACGGATGAGTGATCAGGCCCAATCAACCCTGACGCGGGCAGACGACGCTCAGACAGTGCCCGAATTGGTCAACTGGGTGAAGCAAGGTGGCTTTTCACTTAACTTGCCACCAGAGCGATTGGCGTTTTTATTGGCCATTACGGTAATGAGCCAAGAACGTTTCGAAGATGAACTAAGCGAAGGTGAATTGATTGATGCCTTCCGTATCGTGAGTGAACAGTTTGCCGCGTCGGGTGATAGTTCTTCGGGGAATCTAGCCTTTCGCGCCAACAACGCCATTAATGAAATGGTACAAGCCCGTTTGTTGAGCCGGTTTACCAGCGAAATGACTGAGGGCGATAGCATTTATCGATTAACGCCGTTGGCGATGGGCATTGCCGATTATTATGCGCGTCACCGTGAGTATTCAGCTCTGAAGTTGTCGGTGCAATTATCGATGGTGGCGGATGAAATTGAAAAAGCCCGTAGTGCGGCGATGCAAGACGGTGATGCGAAGTTTTGGCGCCACAACGTGTATGGCGTGTTGAAATACTCGGTAGCCGAAATTTTTGATCGCATCGATCTCAACCAACGCGTGATGGACGAACAGCAGCAGCAAGTGAAAGATGATATTGCTGCGCTGCTGACGCAAGATTGGCAGGCTGCGATCGCCAACTGTGAATACTTGCTCAATGAAACTTCGAGCACGCTGCGCGAGTTGCAAGACACCTTGCAAGCCGCGGGAGATAACTTACAAAGCCAATTGCTCGAGATTCAAGAAGTGGTGCGCTCGCGTGATGACCTCGACTTCGTAGATGCGATGGTTTACAGCTTGCAAATGAAACTCGATCGGATCATCAATTGGGGCCAGCAAGCGATTGACTTGTGGATTGGCTACGACCGTCATGTACACAAGTTTATTCGTACCGCCATCGACATGGATAAAAACCGTGCATTCAGCCAGCGGTTACGTCAATCGGTGAGTGACTTTTTCGACGCGCCTTGGTTTTTGACCTATGCCGATGCAGAGCGACTCCGCGATACCCGTGATGAAGCCTTGGTGCTGCGTGACGATGAAGTGACGGGAGAAATGCCTGCTGAGGTTGAGTTTGAAGAGCTGACGGTGGTGGATGATGCGCTATCACGTCAAGTCTCTGAGATGCTGAAGCATCACCGTCAAACCGGCCAAGCCATCAACTTAGGCGACGTCCTGAAATCTTATCTGGCCGAGCACCCGCAAGCCCGCCACTTTGATCTCGCGCGTTTGGTGATTAACCAAGCGGTTCGGATGGGCTATTCCCAGTCCGACTTTAACGCGATCCAGCCTGACTGGCAGGCCATTAATGACTTTGGAGCCAAGGTACAAGCGAATGTCATCGATAAATACTGAAATGCCAATGCCTGAAGGGTTAGCAAAAGCGATCGCTAATCCACTGTTTCCGGCGTTGGATAGCGCTTTGCGTGCTGGCCGCCATATTGCCAGTGAAGATTTGGATAACCATGCGTTGTTGGTTGAGTTTGAGCAAGAGCTGAATCTTTTCTACCAGCGGTACAACGCAGAATTAGTGCGTGCCCCAGAAGGGTTCTTTTACCTGCGCCCTCGCTCAACCAGCCTGATACGCCGCAGTGTTCTGTCTGAGCTGGATATGCTGGTGGGCAAAGTCTTGTGTTTTCTTTATCTCAGCCCAGAGCGACTGGCGCAAGAAGGGATTTTCACCACCCAAGAGCTCTTTGACGAGTTGATGGCACTTGCCGATGAGAAAAAGCTGATGAAGCTGGTCACACATCGCGCTAGCGGCTCTGACTTAGATCGTGACAAACTGTTCGACAAAGTCAAAACCTCACTGCGCCGTCTACGTCGGTTAGGCATGATCATTCCAATTGGTGAGGGGCACAAGTTCCGTGTCAGCGAAGCTACGTTCCGTTTTGGCGCCGATGTGCGCACTGGAGAAGACATGCAGGATGCACAACTGCGCCTGATCCGCGATGGTGAAGCGGTAGTGCATACCCAAGAGCATATCCAATCCAGCTTTTTGGACGACGATCTGCATGAAGAGGATTCGTCTACCCAATCTCAACCAACTGAGGAACAGACAGCATGAGCCAACGCGGTAAATATCAATCACTCACCATGGTGAACTGGAACGGCTTTTTTGCTCGAACCTTTGATATCGATACCTTGGTGACCACGCTTTCTGGTGGTAACGGTGCCGGCAAATCAACCACGATGGCGGCGTTTATCACGTCTTTGATCCCCGACCAAACCTTGCTTCACTTCCGAAATACCACGGAGGCGGGCAGCTCGAGTGCCTCGCGAGACAAAGGGCTGCACGGTAAATTGCAGCCGGGGTCGTGTTATGCCGCGCTAGACGTGGTGAATTCCCGTCAGCAGCGAGTGTTATTTGCGGTACGTTTGCAGCAAGTCGCAGGACGAGACAAAAAAGTTGATATCAAACCTTTCGTCATTCAAGGGTTGCCTTCACACGTGACCCCGACTGAGGTATTGGTAGAAACACTGGCCAATGGGCAAGCTCGTGTTCGTCAATTAAATGAAGTGAAAGAGGCAGCCGGAGGCTATGAGACCGCGCATTTCAAAGCGTTCAACTCGGTCACCGACTATCACGCTCAGATGTTTGAGTTTGGCGTACTGCCGAAAAAGCTGCGCACTCAGCAAGATCGCGGCAAATACTATCGTTTGATTGAAGCGTCCTTATACGGTGGGATTTCAAGTGCTATCACGAAATCGTTACGCGACTATTTGTTGCCGCAAAACGGTGGCGTGAAAAAAGCGTTCCAAGATATGGAAGTCGCTTTAAAAGAAAACCGGATGACGCTGGAAGCGATAAAACTGACCCAACGTGATCGGGATTTATTTAAGCACTTGATCACCGAAGCGACGCACTATGTCGCCTCGGACTACATGCGCCATGCCAACGAGCGACGCAGCAAATTAGAACAAGCTTTGTCGTTGCGTGCCGAGTTGGGCAGTGCACAAGCGGAATTGCAGCAAAAGCAAGCGCAAGCACACGCGATGCAAGAAGAGCTGGACGAGCTGGAAGCGGGTCAAGATCACTTGGAACAAGACCACCAAGCGGCATCTGACCATTTGCAACTAGTGCAATCTGCGTTACGTCAGCAAGAAAAAATCCGACGCTATGAAGAAGACTTACTTGAATTGAGTGAGCGCCTTGAAGAACAGATCATGGTGGTGGAAGAGGCGGCCGAGCATTTAGCTGAGGCCGAACTGCGAGCGGCGCAAAGCGAAGAAGAAGTTGATAGCCTGAAAAGCCAGTTGGCCGATTATCAACAGGCACTGAACACGCAACAGACGCGTTCTTTGCAATATCAGCAAGCGGTGAATGCGCTGGAAAAAGCCCGCGCGCTGACGGGCGATGACGGGTTACAGGCTGATGATGCCAGTGCTCGGTTGCAGACACTTAAAGCCGAAGAAGCGCAGCAAACCGATACCGTGCTGTCCCTGAAGCACAAACGTGATCTTGCTTCTGCCACGGCGAGCCAATTTGATCATGCGTTTACGTTATTACGTCGCATTGAGCCGGATGCGCTGCGCGATAAAGCCGGAACGCAAGCGAAATATTGGGTGGAACAAGGCCGCGAGCGTCGTTATTTGGCCGATAGCCTGAATCAACTGCAGTACGAGCAGCGCGAGCTGTTGCAACGTCAGCAGCACCGTGACCAAGCACAATCACTGGTGAGTCAATATCAGGATGTAACCCACGAAACACTGGCCAACGCGGATGCGGTGGAGCATGCGGTAGCATTGCAGCAAGCGACACGTGATGAGTTGCAGCTGGCCCGCGAGCAACAGGCCGAGCAAGTTCGCGAGCATCAACGCCAAGATGATGCACTGGCTAACGAAATTCGTGTGTTAGAGGGACAAGCACCTGCATGGATAGCCGCCAACGACGCACTGACCAAGCTCATTGAGCAGAGTGGTCAAGCATTGCACGATCGCCAAGCGGTGATGGCGGCGATGCACGAAACACATGAGCAGGTGCGCGAACGTACCCAAGCGCGTGATCAATTAGCAGAGCAAAAAACCAAGGTCGAGCAGGCGATCGAGCATCTTGCCCAGCCAGGTGGCAGTGATGATGCTCAGTTGCAAGCGCTGGCGGACACCTTAGGGGGTACTTTGCTCTCTGAGATTTATGACGACATCACCCTTGATGATGCGCCTTATTTCAGTGCGCTGTATGGTCCGGCTCGTCACGCGATAGTGGTCCCTGACTTAAAAGGTGTGAAAGCAAAGCTGGCTGACTTAGACGATTGCCCAGACGATCTGTATGTCATTGAAGGTGATGCCGACGCGTTTGACGACAGCGTGTTTGATGCCGAGGAACTCTCTGGCGCGGTGTGTGTGCACCTCAATGATCGTCAAATGCGTTATTCGCGCTTCCCTGAAACGCCTTTGTTTGGTCGCGCAGCGCGTGAGTACCGTCTCGAGGCGTTACGCGAGCAACGCGAAGCCTTGGTCGAAGACTACGCCAAAGCATCTTTTGATGTGCAAAAACAACAGCGTTTGTCTCAGGCATTCAGTCACTTTATTGCCGAGCATTTAACGGTTGCTTTTGAGGCGGATCCCGAATTAGCCATCAAGCAGCGCCGTGATAAGCGCGCGACTATTCAGCGTCAATTGGCAGACGCCAAAGCGCAACAGCAACAAACGGACGAGGCAATCAAACGGACTCAGCACGCGTTGCAGATCCTCGACAAGCTCCGTTATTGCGCCGGCGCATTGGCTGATACTGATCTGGACAGTCACATCGATGCGATTCAACAGCGGGTTGAAGCGGCAAAGCAGGCCAGTGCCTTTATCAAGCAGCACGGTGACACCCTCACCGAGTTGGAAGCGCGCCTATCGACGTTGGATGCTGATCCTGAGCAGTTTGATAAGCTTGAACAGGCATACCAAGATGCAGATGCGCAGCTGCAACAGATTAAGCAGCAAGTGTTCGCGGTCGCCGATTTAGCCGAGCGTCGTCCGCACTTTGCCTATCAAGATGCGGCAGATATGCTCACGCAAAGCAGTGAGTTGAACGAGCAACTGAAAAGCAAGCTGAAAACCGCGGAGCAAGTGCGACAGCGTGAGCGCGAGGCACTAAAAACCATTCAGCAACAGACGAACCAATACCATCAGGTGTTGGCGTCACTGAAAAGCTCGCACCAAGCGAAACAAGAAACCGTCGCCGAATTTAAACGTGAGCTCGCCGAGTTGGGCGTTCAGGCCGACGACGATGCGATGGAGCGTGCTCGCGTTCGCCGGGACACTTTACATGAACAGGTGCACCAAGCGCGTCAGCGCCACAGTCAGCTTTCACGCGGTATCACTTCGCTGGACATGGAGGTGAAATCGCTGACTAAAGGCCTGCGTAAATCATTGAAGCAATATCAAGACTTGCGCACGTTTGTGGTGAATGCGAAAGCAGGCTGGTGCACGGTGATGCGTATTGCGCGTGATAACGGCGTGGAGAAACAGCTGCATCGCCGCGAAATGGCCTATATGTCGGCTGATGAATTGCGTTCGCTATCGGATAAATCATTGGGTGCGTTGCGTTTGGCGGTCGCTGATAATGAAACCTTACGTGATGCCCTGCGTGCGTCGGAAGATATCGGTCGCCCTGAACGCAAAGTACTCTTTTACGTCGCGGTCTATCAGCACTTACGCGAGCGTATTCGCCACGATATTATTCGCACCGATGATCCTGTCGAAGCGATTGAAGAGATGGAAGTTGAGCTCGCGCGCTTGACCGAAGAGCTGACGCAACGGGAAAAACGTTTGGCGATTAGCTCAGAGTCGGTGGCGAACATTATTCGTAAAACCATTCAGCGAGAGCAAAACCGTATCCGCATGCTTAACCAAGGCCTGCAAAATATTGGCTTTGGTCAGGTAAAAGGGGTGCGTTTGAATGTGTCGATTCGCGAGACGCATGCACAGCTGTTGGCGGGCTTGGCTGAGAATGCTGAGCAACACCAAGACTTGTTTGGCAATCACAACCTCACCTTCTCGGAGGCGATGGCGAAGCTGTTCCAGCGCCTCAACCCGCATATCGAGTTGGGCCAACGTTCGCCACAGGTGTTGGGAGAGGAGCTCCTTGATTATCGCAATTACCTCGAATTAGGCATTGAGGTTAACCGTGGTACGGATGGCTGGTTGCAGGCCGAGTCGGGCGCGTTATCGACCGGTGAAGCAATCGGTACGGGCCAAGCTATCTTGCTGATGGTGGTGCAAAGCTGGGAAGAAGAATCACGCCGTTTGCGCGGTAAAGATGTGATCCCATGTCGTCTGCTGTTCTTGGACGAGGCAGCGCGTTTAGATGCTAAATCCATTTCGACGCTGTTTGAGCTATGTCACCGCCTTGATATGCAGCTATTGATTGCGGCACCGGAAAACATCAGTCCTGAGCAAGGCACGACGTACAAGCTAGTGCGTAAGATCTTCAATGATCGAGAGCATGTGCATGTGGTTGGATTGCGCGGTTTCGGGGAAGAAAAGCGCCGAGAGTTAGCGCAAGAACCCGTCCTCGGCTAGAGGCAAGACTGAAAAAAAGGGCCAGCGGATGCAGGCCCTTTTTTTGTGGCATTGTGATTAGGTTTTAAAGTGGCTGATGGTGTTTTCCAAGGTAGTCGCTTGGTCACTTAACTGCGTCACCGTGTGTTCGGTATTGCGGGTGCGCTCTGACACGCGGTCGGCGGATTGCGCCATSGTRTTGACRTTTTGRCTGATTTCATCGGTCACTTGAGTCTGTTGATTTGCGGCGGTGGCAATCTGCATGTTCATTTCGTTGATACGTTCAATCATCTCGGTGATTTGGCTGAGCTTGTTATTGTTTTCTGTGCAGTTCTCAACACTTTCGAGCACAGCACCGTTCGCCTGTTCGATGCCTGACGTCGCTTTACGTGTTTCGAGTTGAAGTGCTTCGACTTTTTTACGGATTTCTTCCGTGGAGTCTTGCGTGCGTGTTGCCAGTGAGCGCACTTCATCCGCGACCACCGCAAATCCTCGTCCTTGCTCGCCGGCACGCGCTGCCTCAATCGCTGCATTCAGTGCCAATAAGTTAGTTTGTTCCGCAATCTCCTGGATGACATCGAGAACCGAGCCGATAGATTCACTTTCTTGCGACAGCTGCTTCATAGAGTGCGTGGCACTGGACATATCTTTTTGAAGTTGCTGCATACGCACGACGAGATTGTCTCCGATTTGGCTGCCTTCTTGCGCAGATTGGGTAATGTTATCTGAGGCTTCAGAAGCATTGCTGGCATGTTCAGAGACTTCACTAATCGATGCGGCCATTTGCGTAGCGGCTGTCGCGACTTGGCTTGAGTTACGCGCTTGCTCATCAATTTGACCGCGCATATCGACAATATCGCTGCTGATATCTTTTGAGGACTGCAGCAATAATGAAGACGCACTATGGGTTTGCTGGATAACGTCTCTGAAGCTAGCAAACATACCATTGAGGCTATTGCTCAGTTGTGAAAGCTCGTTTTTACCTTTGAGCTCAAGCTGAATGGTTAAATCCTTATTGGCTGCAATGTGTTGAATTTTATCGGCAAGGGCAAGAATGGGGGCGCCGATACTACGGCCGAGATAATATGCGGCAATCGATGCAACCACGGCCAAGCCCAGTGCGGTAAGTAATGTCGAGTAAAGAATATCGTTGCTAATCTGGGCAATATCACTCAAGGCTTCGGCCTTGTCCTGCTGACTCACGACGGCCCAAGTGATGCCATACACCTCTAGCGGTGAATAGATGGCGATAACCTCATTGCCGCGATAGCCCATCTGGGTCATGAGCCCTTGCTGACCCGTTAATGCTTTTGATGCGGCTTCACTGTCGATGGGCTGGTTACCCGCCGCGCTATTCTGGTAGTTGATTTTATGGATAATTGCTTCGTCTACACCCATCGCTTGCAGTCGGTTGAGATAGGCGTCCTTGTCATCAGCTAACAGTCGTGGCTCAGAACGCAGACGCTTGTCAGGACCCACGAGAAATAGCTCGCCTGTTTTGCCCATGCCTGATTCAGCCCATTTATCATTGTTGCTGATAATTTGGCTGATACGCTCAATCGGCATCTGGAAAATTAAGGCACCGATTTGTTTATCATTTTTATACACAGGGCTGGCGATAAATGAGGCAGGGCTGTCGTAAGACGGGTAGTAGGCGGCAAAGTCGACAAATCCCAATTCACCTTTTGGCGCTTGGCGCACTTTTTTATACGCTTGTGCGATGCCACTCGATGCGTAGGGACCATTGAGTAAATTGGTGGCGTAATCAAGTTCTTTATACACGCTATAAACAATATTGCCTTGATTATCAATCAGAAATATATCGTAATAACCAAAGGTTTTTAAATAGTGCTGAAAGTTAGGATGAAATACGGCATGAATTTCGCTGTAGACTGACCCATCATTTGCGTTTACTAATGAATCTTTACTCCCCAGTGGGTTTGTGTTTTCACTAATATAACTTTGTTGAAGGCGCTTTGCGGTTTCAGTCAGTTGATTATATTTTTCTAGTGCACTGGTTCTTTCGTCATTAATATTTTGATATTGATTAGAAAACTGCTCTGTGTAGTATCGCTTCAGCGTTGCTTCTTTTTGAGGTGATGTGGAGATTTCATCGTTAATGCTTGAAATGAATAAGAAAACTGTGCTAATGCATCTTCCGTCATCGTGGAATTAGCCAGAGTTTTTATTTGATTGCCAATCAGTTGGAAATAGTTACTGATCTCCGATTTTTTGGCTTCTTTGATCGCGGTGAGTTGATCACTCACTTTTGCAGTGAGTGATTGAGAAGACAGTGAAATCGTTCTTGTCGCAAGAATGGTGGCGACAATAATGACACAACTTAAAGAGGCAACCACAATTGCGAGGGTTATTTTATTACTAACTTTCATCATGACACTCCACATTGCTTTAAGCAAAAGATAGATGCCAGAATGCTGATATGCACAGAAATAGACGTTTTTTAAGCGGTATTTTTATATCGCATCTACTAAATTAGACAAACTCTATTCTATTCAGACAAAAAGTGACGGCCTATGTCACTTTTTGTCCATGGGTTGTGATCAGTAGGTCGCTTCCGTCGTGAAGTGATCAATGGTGTTTGCTAAGCGCTGAGACCGCTGGCCTAAGCTCACCACGGTTTCTACCGTATCTTGGGTTTTTTGTGACACCGATTCGGCTGACTGGGCGATATCAGTAATGCTCTCGCTAATTTCCTGTGTTACCTGAGTTTGTTGTTGCGTTGCGGTGGCAATATGTGACGTCATCTCATTAATTTCAGTCACCATATTAGCGATATCAATCAGCGCAGCATTGTTTTGCTGACAGTAATTCACACATTGTTCGACGGTTTGATTTGTCGCATCCATGTCGCTCACCGCAGATTGCGTTTCTTGACGCAATGCGGCAATTTTTTCACGAATGCTTTCCGTGGATTCTTGGGTGCGATTGGCGAGCGTACGCACTTCTTCAGCCACGACACTGAAACCGCGTCCCTGTTCGCCAGCGCGTGCCGCTTCAATAGCTGCATTAAGTGCGAGTAAATTAGTTTGTTCTGCGACTGCTTGGATCACATCCAACACGGTGCCGATTTCTTCACTCTGTTGCGATAGTCGTCCCATGGTCGCGGTGGCTGCACTCATGCTGGCAGACAGGTTGCGGATTTGGGTAACTAAGTCATCACCAATTTGGGTACCGTGATGTACGGCTTGCGTTATATCATCGGAAGCCGCTGAGGCTTTATCGGCATACTGAGCCACATTGGTCACGGAACTGGCCATCTCTGTTGCCGCGGAGGCCACTTGGTGCGTGTGTCTGACCTGTCCATTCACACTGTCGCGCATCGATACCATGTCGTGGTCAATATCATCGGAGGCTTTACCCAATAGGTTTGAAGCTTGGCTGGCTTCTTGAATCACCTGTTGGAAACTGGCAAACATGGCGTTGAGTGATTGCCCGAGTCGCGCAGTTTCGTCGTTGCCTTCGTCAGGTAGCCGTTGAGTGAGATCTTTGTTTTCAGCAATGGTTTTGATGCGTGCGGTAATCGCCATCAGTGGCTTGGCAATACTTCCGCCGAGCACATAGCCGACAACGATAGTCATCACAATCAATAAAGATGATGTGACCACCGTGGCCGTCAATATCGTCGTCTCCATGGTACTGACTTGCGCCAACGCTTCATCTTGATTGATTTGATTGACCAACGCCCAGCGCGTACCAAACACTTCTATCGGGGCGTAGGCGGTGTATACGCTATCGCCGGTATAACTGGTTTCTTGGAGAGAGCCTGATTGACCGTTCAGTGCTCGTGTCACGCTCCGACTTTCAATGGGTTGTTGACCGGCTGCTGTCCCGGTGAATGCAATGCGCCGAAGCAGCTCAGGTTTTACGCCATTTTGGGTAAGTTGCTGAAGGTATTGATCCTTATTTGCGTGTAAGTAACGAGATTCAGTGCGCAGCACATTATCTGGGCCGACTAAGAACATTTCTCCCGTTTGACCAAAGCCTGCGGATTGCCAATGGCCTTGTGCGCTAATGACACCACTGAGACGTTGAATGGGTAGCTTAAAAATCAGCACACCGACGATTTCGTCCTTTGCAATAACCGGGGTGGCGATAAAAGACGCGGGCTCGTCATAGCTCGGAAAATAAGGGCGATAGTCGATGAAGCTAATCTGGCCTGCATTCGCATCAATGGCAGCTAAAAATGCATCACCCATTCCACTTGTTGCATAGGGACCGGCAAAAAGACTGGTTCCAAAATCAATTTCTTTGGCGACCGAGTACACAATGCGTCCGTTTGCATCAACGAGTAAAATATCTTGATACCCAAATGTCTCGGCATAGCGTTGATAGTTGGGGTGATAGTGTTGATGAACTTGGTCGTAGGTTGAACCGTCGTTGGTCGCGACCAGTTTATCTTTCTCACCGAGAGGATGCGGACTGCCGCTGATATAGGCTTGTTGTAACGAGCGAGTTGCCGGCGCCAGCGCTGCAAGATTTGAGCGAGCATTAGCATTGGTATCATTGTGTGCTTTGTAGACCTGACCAAAGGTTTCGGTGTAGTAGTCTTGTAAGGCACGGCGAGAGGCGCGGTCGGTACGCACTTCACGATCATACAGCCGGTATGCTTGGCTAAATGCGTCGACGGCTTCTTCGGTCATTGTAGAGTCGGCCAGTGCGGTGAGTTGTTGGCCGATAAAATCAAAATAGCTGGCTAACTCTGACTGTTTGGCCTCTCGCACGGCTTTGAGCTGATTGGTGGCTTGCGTGCGCATTTCATTACCGAAAAGCAGGGTAGTGCGGTGTGCCAATACCGCAGCGGTGGCGAGAATGCAGAGTATACAAGCAGCGATGATGGCTGCAGATACCTTGGTACGAACTTTCATACTACTGGACTCCTGAGACGTCGTTATCCCGGCGTAAAAAGACACCTTGCTGCGACAAGGTGGGATAGACTTATGCGATGAAGAAAATCACTTAACGGGTGAGATCACATTCCAGCATGGCGACACTGTGCAGTTTTCCAAACTTTTCACCCACATCACTGAGCTGACCGACTTGTTGAAAGCCATAGCGGCGATGTAGCGCCAACGACGCAGGGTTAGGCAAAGTGATCAGGGAGTAGGCGCGGCTCAGGCCTTGTTGACGCATGCCATTGAGTAGCGTTTGCATCAGTTGCGAACCAATGCCTTGGCCACCTGCATCGTGAGCGACATAAATCGTGATTTCTGAGGAAATAAGATAGGCTTGTTTGGGATTAAAGGCGGTGTTGTATGCAAAACCGACAAGTTTGTTGTTTTGCTCCGCGACCCATGCCTGGTAGCGAGATGACGCGTCAAACTGAGCAAACCAACGTTCACGCTCGACCGTTTGCCAAGGCACCAGATCAAAAGTAATCGCGGTTTGCGAAATGTAATAGTTATAAATGGTGTTGATCGCGTCACAATCACGCAACTCCATGCGTCGAATAAGCATTTTCGCTTCCTTTTTGCGTTTTTTGCGCGAAATAAGATACCGACCTTCTTTCCGTTTGCCAAGTGTTGATGATAATTTGCTCACCGTTTGGGGGAGGAGTGAACACTGTCAAGCACCAAGGTGACTGCGTCGGGGAATAAGACGAGAAAAGATTGTAGATTTGTCCGGTTCGGATTAGCATGAAATTCTCACTCCTCGACATTAAGGACGTGTTTTGTCTGAGTTAACTGCAACTTCTATTTCTCCCGTCGGTCCGTATTTTTCGCCTTTGGTTCAGGGCTATTGGCGCCTTGATGACTGGAAAATGACGCCACAACAACGCCTTAGCTTTCTTAAAGCGCATATCGACCTTGGCATCACTACGGTGGATCACGCGGACATTTACGGTGATTATCGCTGTGAGTCCTTATTTGGTCAGGCACTCAAGCTCGATCCGAGTGTCCGTCAGAAAATTCAAGTGGTCTCGAAGTGTGATATTAAGCTGGTYAGTGAAGCGGCGCCAACGCGCAAGATTAATCACTACGACACCAGTTATCGTCATATTATTCAGTCTGTTGATAACTCATTATCGCGTTTAGGCGTTGAGCGTTTAGATGTACTCTTGCTGCATCGTCCTGATGCCTTGATGGATGCAGATGAAGTGGCAGAAGCATTCACCACACTGCGTCATCATGGCAAAGTGAAACACTTAGGGGTGTCGAACTTTTCTCCATCGCAGTTTGAGCTTCTACAATCGCGACTCGACGAATCGTTAGTGACCAACCAAGTCGAAATCAACCCACTGCGTTTTGACGTGATTCATGACGGTACGCTCGATCAGTTGCAACGTTTGCGGATTAAGCCGATGGCGTGGTCGTGCCTTGCCGGCGGTGAGCTATTTAATGGTGATAGTGCGCAGGCTCAGCGGGTAAGAGAAACCTTACAAGTGATTGCGGATGAGTTAGGTGCAACCATTGACCAAGTGATTTACGCGTGGGTTATGCGTTTGCCGTCAGCACCGCTCCCCATTATTGGCTCAGGGAATATTGAACGCGTGAAGTCAGCGATTAATGCGCGCTCATTAACCTTAAGTCGTGAACAATGGTACCGTATTTGGGTCGCCTCAAAAGGGCATAATGTGCCTTAGGCACAGCGGCGAGTAGCCGAATAGATTAGCAAAATAGGGCGGCCATGGTGCCGTCTTTTTTATCACCGTAATGGGTGAAATCAGCGATAGTGTGGGGAAGCATGAATGGCGACGAGAGCGATGATCCTTTGCCTTCGTAACGCCATAACTGGCAGGTTGCCCGGTGGAGACGTCCTGTTACCTGCCGGGTCGCGACTATTTTTTAGCTTGAAGTTGCGCGTTGTGTGACGTGAGCGCAGATACCTCAAGCAGTGGGGCGGCGTCAATATCATCAGCATTCATCATTGATGACACACGCTGGACCGACGAGAGCAACAACGACTGTTCCCATTCTTCCAAGTTTTGGAAGCGAGAAATAAAGCTTTCTTGCAGCGGTTTCGGCGCTTGCTCGAGTGCCGCTTCACCTTGCTCGGTTAAATGCGCGTGGACTTTACGCTTATCCAGCTCACTGCGCACCCGCACAATCAATCCGCGCTTTTCTAAGCGATCAAGGATCGTGGTTGCAGTGGCTTGGCTCATGTTGGTGTGCGTGGACAGTTTTCGAATGGTCACTTGACCTAATTCTTTGATAGCACGCATTAAAACCAGCTGTGGACCCGTAATGCCAGAGACTTTGTTGAGTTTGCGTGAGTGCAGGTCAATCGCTCGGATGATTTGCCGCAGCGCGACCAGGACTTCTTCGTGTTTTTCCATTCATTAACCTCCACCAGTAAAACAGCGAGCGAAACTTACAATACAAGCAGATGTAGTGCAAAGATATTTAGAGAAAAAACGATGATTTACGGTTTTTTTCTCTGCGAAATAACTCGCCGTCTTTCAGTATATTATAATCGTTAGAGTTCAAATTAAATCTAATTTATTGTTATTTTTAGCTCTTTCAGTGACACAGTGCAAAAAGCACTACTTTGTCACAAACTTTCCTGCCAAACAGGTCCGATCAGCGTTGCAACTGGTTGTATTCAACACTAAGCATAATGGGTCGATCACATAAAGAGAAATAACGCAAATTGATTGTTGCATTCAGTTACACATTGCTTAAAATCGCTTGCCAATAAAAGAGAATGGTTCTCATAACCATTTGAATCTCACTAGCGAAGGATAAAGGTATTATGGAACTGACCCCTTTTAAGCGTAATCTTATCGCGCTTTCCCTTTTTGCGGCACCTTTAGGTGCACAGGCAGCGACCCAGCAGGATGTTGTTGAGCATTACGCTGACGTTGCTCATGCGGTATTTGCTGATTCACACACAACAGCTATCGCGTTAGAGCAGGCCATCGATGCGTTTGTTGCTAAACCTTCTGAACAAACTCTTCAAGCAGCAAAAAAAGCATGGCTCGATGCGCGTGTACCTTACCAACAATCGGAAGTTTTCCGTTTTGGTAACGCTATTGTCGACGATTGGGAAGGGCAACTCAATGCTTGGCCACTCGATGAAGGCCTGATTGATTATGTTGCTGATGGATATCAAGCGGAATTAGGTAATGCGGGCGCGACGGCCAATATTATTGCTAACCAGTCCATTCAAATTGGTGCCACTAAGCTCGACGTTGCTGAGATAACACCTGACTTGCTGGCAAGTTTGAATGAAGTGGGTGGGTCAGAAGCCAATGTGGCGTCTGGATATCACGCGATTGAGTTTTTGCTGTGGGGACAAGATTTACATGGCACCCAAGCAGGCGCCGGTGAGCGTCCTTACACCGACTTTGCTTATGGTGAAGCATGTACGCACGGAAACTGCGACCGTCGTCGTGACTATCTGAAAGCGGCAGCCGATCTGTTGGTCGATGATTTAGCGTGGATGCGCGACCAATGGGCGGAAGGAAACAAAGATAACTATCGAGCGACTTTGCTGGCGGACTCAAGCGAAAATGGCTTGCGTAAAATGCTGTTTGGTATGGGATCACTGTCTTTGGGTGAGCTTGCCGGTGAGCGTATGAAAGTGGCACTGGAAGCGAACTCAACTGAAGATGAACATGATTGCTTCTCAGACAACACACACAACTCGCACTTTTACAACGAGCAAGGTATTTACAACGTTCTGACAGGCTCCTATCAGCGTGTGGATGGTAGTGAACTGACTGGCCCTTCGATTTTGGATCTGGTTGCTGAAAAAGACCCACAAGCGGCAAAAGAGATCAAAGCGAGCTTTGATAAAGCGCACCAACAAGTCAAAACCTTGGTTGTGTCGGCTGAGCAAAACAACGTGCATTTTGATCAGTTGATTGCCGCGGGCAACACAGAGGGTAACGCGCTAGTTAACCAATCGATTTTTGCACTGGTTGATCAAACCAAGCACATTGAACGTGCCGCCAAACTGATTGGTATTGATAACCTCAACCCAGATACCGCGGACCACCAATTCTAATTTAGCCGCGAAAGACAAGCCCCGTTTAGCGGGGCTTTTTGCTTTGTCAGGATACACTATGAAGCCCTATGTCATTGCTTACCTCAGTGCAGCGTGTATAAGCGCGTTGTACCTTCCTTCCAGCCTTGCATTTGAACGCACCTCGGGTGGCAGTACCACTGTTATCAAAGAAGGACAGAATGCCTTTTCACAGCCAGCCGCTAACCTTCCGATGAGTGAGCGCATCGATTTTAGCGTCGGCAACAGTTTTTTTCGTAACCCCTGGGTAAGTTCGCCAGCATCGACGGATGCGCGCGATGGGCTGGGACCTTTATTCAATACCAATGGTTGCCAAAACTGCCACATTAAAGATGGCCGTGGTCATCCGCCAGAAGCGGGGGATATTAACGCGGTTTCGATGTTAGTGAGGCTAAGCGTACCGGCGTTGAGTGACGCGGAAAAACAAAGGCTGATCCAGTACGGCAATATTCCCGAGCCAAATTACGGTGGCCAGTTGCAAGACTTCGCACTACCGGGCGCCAAACCAGAAGGAAAAGTGACACTCTCTTACCAGCCAGTAACGGTCACATTCGAAGACGGTGAATCGGTGACACTGCGCAAACCTAACATTGCGATCACCGATTTAAACTACGGGCCTATGGCTGAGAATGTGCAGATGTCTGCACGCATTGCGCCGCCCATGATTGGACTGGGACTGCTTGAGTCGATTGCCGCTGAGGATATCTACGCGCTAGCCGACCCCAGTGATGATAATGGTGATGGGATTTCGGGACGGGCAAACCAAGTCTGGGACGTCCAACAAGGGCGTACCGCATTGGGTCGTTTTGGCTGGAAAGCCGGTTTGCCAACCGTTAAACAACAAAATGCAGCGGCCTTTAACGGTGATGTCGGCCTCACGACTTCCATGTTCCCGCATCACAATTGCATGCCTTCGCAATCCGTTTGTGAAGATATGCCAAATGGAGGAACGCCGGAGGTAAGTGACAATATTCTCTCGTTTGTTACCTTTTATGCCCGCCATCTTGCCGTGCCAGCGCGCCGTAATATGCAAGATCCTAGTGTAAAACAAGGACAGGCGCTGTTCGTTGAAGCGGGCTGCCATGCATGTCATGTCCCGACTTTTACCACCCAAAAGCGGCCTGACTTACCGGCATTGAGCGAGCAGACCATTCATCCGTATACGGATTTGCTGTTGCATGACATGGGAGAGGGGCTTGCCGACCACCGCGGCGAGTTTATTGCCAACGGCCGAGAGTGGCGTACTGCCCCGCTTTGGGGAATTGGCTACACCAAAGAAATTAGCCCAGAAGCAACATACCTTCACGATGGACGCGCGCGTACCCTGATGGAAGCGATTTTATGGCATGATGGTGAAGCCGCGACAGCCAAACAGGCGGTACTAGGCATGTCTAAAACCGAGCGTGATGCCTTGGTTGCTTTCTTACGCTCATTATAACGGTATTAACTAACACGATTATTGGAGTCATATCGCATGCGTTTTCGACTCAATGCTGTGGCGGTGCTCTCTGTGAGCGCCACGCTATGGCTAACGGGGTGTTTATCCCAAACTGAGACAGGGCCTAATCATGGCTTGTGGCAGCTGCAAAAACAACGTAGTGAGCATTTTAAACAAACGGCAGCGCAACTTGCCTCAACCACAGCAGCGGTATGTGATGATCGCGCGACTGTGGCAGAGGCTCGTGCGGCGTGGCAAACCACAATGGCGGCATGGATGCCGCTACAAGGGGTAGAAAAGGGATCGGAGCAAGCGCTCGCACAAAGTTGGCGCATCCAATTCTATCCGGACAAGAAAAACACCACCGGACGCAAAATCAATGCGTTGCTTGCTACCGATAAAACATGGCAAGCGAATGATTTGGCCGAGCAAAGCGTCGCGGTCCAAGGTGTTGGTGCAATGGAATGGCTGCTTTATGACGCCCAAGCGGACATGCGTGATGCCAAACAATGTCAGCTCGCGAAAGCGGTGAGTGGCCGATTATCGCAAACTGCCAGTGCCTTGAATGAGGCTTGGCAGCAAAATCCGTGGCAGGGCATGCCCCCATCGATGGCGATGGCGGAAAAACTTGGTGCATTGAACCACCAGTTAGATTACGTCATGAAGAAGCTTTCAAACCCATTGGGTAAGCCGGGTTTTCCCAACCCGTACCAAGGCGAAGCATGGCGTTCTCGCCATTCGTTAGCGCTATTGGGAGAGAGTATTAAAGCGATGCAGGCGATGTATCATGCTGATGGTGGCATTGAGCAGGCACTTCGCGAGCGTGGTTTTGAAAAGGTCGCGGATCGGGTTAGCGAGCATTGGCAGCTTGCCTATGACAGTGTGCCGACGGATGGGGTGCCACTGTTTGAGCGCCTTAATAGCGTGGGTGGGTATCGCGATATGCTCACGGTTTACAATAACTTGGAATACCTCAAGCTAGTACTGAATGGGCAGGTCGCGCAAGATTTGGGTATCGTTGTAGGGTTTAATGCCACCGATGGAGACTAGTCTTAAACGTCGCCGTTTGCTTAAAGCGGCCCTAATGGGTGCGGCGCTTCCTTCCGTCGTGAACTTAGTGGCAGGCTGCAGCGAAAAAAAATCGCAAAAGGCCTGCACCTTGTTGGGCTGTGCCTTAAGCACAGATGGCTCTTATGCGGTGGTGGGCGCTGATGATACCGGCCAGCCACTGTTTCGTCTGCCGTTACCAGATCGTGGCCATGGCATCGCAGCCCAGCGTCGCCATGTAGGCAGTTTGGCCGTGGCCTTCGCGCGCCGTCCCGGTGATTTCATGCAGGTTTTTGATTATCAACGTGGGGTGACGTTGTCACAAGTTGATGCCGAGCCGGATCGTTATTTCTATGGCCACGGTGCTATTTCTGACGATGGCCAATGGTTGTATACCACAGAAGGAAAACGCCAAACCAGTGAAGGCGTGATCGGTGTGTATCGCTTGTCACCCGACGGTCAAGTGAGCAAGGTGCGTGAGATCAGTGGTTTTGGTATTGGGCCCCATGAAATCGCTTTGTACGATGCGCAAACGCTGGTGGTGGGTGTGGGCGGTATGCACACAGATGGCCGTACGGTATTGAACATCAATGAAATGCAGCCCGCGTTAGTCTATCTCGACATTGCCAGTGGTGAAGTCGTTGAGCGTGCCGAGTTGGCGAATAAAAAGCTCAGTATTCGCCATCTTATGGTGTCTCATGATGGTTATGTGGCCACCGGCCAACAGTATCACGGCGATGATAATGCGCCTTTGGTCGCGATTCATCGTCGCGGCGAGCCCATGCGACAGCTCACTGCAGAACCAGAGCAGTGGGCGCGATTTAACAATTATGTTGCCAGTATTGCGACCTTAAATGGTTGGATTGTGGCGACCTCTCCGCGAGGAAATTGTTATGGGATCTGGTCACTCGACAGTGGCGAGATGATCGGTCTTCACCCGTTGGTCGATGCGTCCGGGGCGAGTCGCGATGGCGATGTGATCAACCTCAGCTCTGGAGGAGGAAAAATGGTCACGCTGAATACCGCACACACGCCGGATTATCATATGACACCGGTTCGTTGGGATAACCACTGGATAACACTGGTGTAATCTTTCTCGGGTAAAATCAAATACCGGCAGTATCGTTTTGCTGCCGGTTTTTGTGCCATATTCCTGCCGCAAAGCGATCAAAATCAGACTATCATTTTGCTTCTGTCAGGCGAAATTTTGCCATAATTAAAGCATGGAGTAGGAGGTGTGTATGAAAATAAGGCCGGACGCCTATTTGGCTAACCTTCTGATTGTATTCAGCTTAATCTTATCGCCTGTCCATGCGGCATCGCCTAACAGCAGTGGCAGTGTGCGGTTTTTGACCGAATCAGCCGGACAGTCTTTGTCTGCCGATGAGCATCATCAACGCGCCTATCAGCATGCCCGAGATTGGCTGCAAGCGGCCGCGCCGGATGCCACTGTGCTTGCCTATCCTGACCTACTCACGCGTGACTATCTGGAACATGGATTCGTTTTGCTGTGGGAGCGAGACGATGCGCGCTATGAACTCGAAACACAAGTTAACGTCATTTCACTTGCTGGGATCAGCCCCGAGTTTGAATGGCGAGCATGGCAATTACGCCAGCTTCGCGAGCAAGGCCAAGATTTGGCTTACGATGTGTTTGCGACTGATACCCTCTAWGCCTTACTCAGCTATCAGGCCGCTATTCCCCAGAAAGGAAAACAATGGTTTTTTGGCGCTCAACATCGCGCGCCACTTCCAGCGCCTGCTTTGCCCATGCGGGAACAGGTATTTCAGGCTGGGTTAGACTATACGCTGTACGCCTTTTTATACCATCGCCGCCCGGCTAATCAGCAATATCGCGCGTTAGTGACCGAAATTATCCGGCTACAACAAGATGCGAACCAACTGTGGCCAACGGTGGCATTGAACGGATTAGTCAGACCCAATGAGGCGGTTGCGACAACCTTTGCGTTGAATTTGGTAGAAAATCTGCGGCGACAAGGGTTTTGGGGGGAAGATCAACGGCTACAAGCGATTGATGGGCACAGTGTTCGTTATGGCGGAGATTTGTTGGCAGCTGTGCGCGAATTCCAAGGGCAACATGGACTGACGGTGGATGGCATCATTGGTCCATCGACAGCACGATGGCTAAATCGTGATGCGCAAGACCGCATTCGATTGCTTGCGCTCAACGCTGAGCGGCTTCGCCTATGGCCGGATAATCAGCCGAATCGTATTGTGGTCAATATTCCCGATTATCGGATGACATTATGGTTTGATGACCAAAGTGTGTTTGAAAGTAAGGTCGTTGTCGGACGCACATCGCGACGTACACCGTTATTTTCTTCTCGGCTTGATTCGGTGGTGCTTAACCCCAGCTGGAACGTGCCACAAAGCATCGTGCGACGGGACATTTTGCCAAAACTAGCGCGTGATGAGTCTTACCTCAGCCAAAATCATTATCGAATTCTGCCTGATTGGCACAGCGATCAAAGCATCGATCCGACCACCATTGACTGGCAGCAAGTGCGGGTTGATGGTTTTCCTTACCGCCTGCAGCAAGCGCCGGGCAAGCTAAACGCGTTAGGACGATTTAAATTTAACACCCCTAATCGCAATGCGATTTATCTACACGATACACCGGCACGTAGCTTGTTCCGTAAATCACGCCGCGCGTTTAGCTCCGGCTGTATTCGGGTGGAATATGCCGAGGAGCTGGCCAATGTACTGCTCGATTTGTCAGGACAACGTTTGACCGACTATCAAACCTATCTGGATGCGACGCAAACTAAGTGGATCAGTTTGCGTCGCCCACTCTCCGTACAAACCATATATCAAACGGCGTGGGTGACGGAAGACGGACGCATTGCGTTTAGAGATGATGTTTACGCCTATGACACCAAACCTAATCGTGATGTCACGACGCGGGAGCCGAGTTATTTAACCCAGCAGCGACCGCTGCAACAAAACGAACATACTCAGTAGACCCAATAAACATCCAGAAGCGCGCGGTTTCTGCATAGACGAATGAGGTTCAGCGGCACGAGAGTATCGCGCCGCTTCATGACTATTTAGGTTGGTGGATAAGGTGAGGGGCGATATAGCGCTGATAGCGTTTAGCTTTAAGCTTGGTTAAATCAACGAGGACCAAACCATCAATACAGTCGGCAAAGTCCGGATCGACGCCGAAATCTAAAAACTGTACGCCGCCAGGCTCGCATAACTCACTGTACTGCTTGTACAAAGTCGGGATCCCGACGCCAAGGTGATCCAATAGCATTTTGAGCTGTTTGAGATCACGCTGATAATCATCGCCACTAAAATGGGCAAGTAATTCACTCTCTTTCGCGGCCGCCAAACGGTAGGGGCGTTTAGAGCGTGCGTAATCACTGTCACCGGCAAAATAGGTACGGTAGAAAAAGATCAGCAACTCTTTGGCTGCTTGTGGCATAGCGTTGCTGATAGTCACTGGGCCAAATAAATACCGATACTGAGGATGCTGGGCCAACAGGGCACCAATACCAAGCCATAGATAGTCGAGGCTGCGCTTGCCCCAATACTTGGGCTGTACAAAGCTGCGGCCGAGTTCCAATCCTTGAGCAATAAAGGGCTGCATACCTTGTTCAAAGTCGAACAAACTAGCACTGTAGATGCCCTCTATTCCCTGAGCCGCCACGGCTTTTTGGGTATCACACAGCCGATATGCACCGACAATATCCAGCTCGACCGGATCCCAGAGTACAAGGTGCCAATAATGCTGATCGAATTTATCAAGATCGCGTCGAGCTCCCGTCCCTTCTCCAACCGCGCGAAAGGCGACTTCGCGTAAACGCCCAATTTCTCGCATGATGGGTGAGTCGGCTTGATAGTCTATGAGAAAGATCAGCTTACCGTCGGGGGTTTCACCTAGTTTTTCACTGGTTTCTAGCGCACGCTTGAGATCTAAACGCGGTTCAGGAGCGGCAATTGCAGCTTCGGTGGGGAATAAACCGGGCTTACCTTTTCCCAATCGGTAGAGGTGTTTGTGAAATAGCTTAACTCTCGTTCTCACCGGGAGATTAGCACTAGCACTGTAGCTATGGTGTGGGATCATTTCACCAATAGTAAAGACGATGGTTTTATTCTCTTGGCGGAACATTTCCTCTACCAAGAGTAAGGTCGACAAGGGTTTATACACCATGGACGCGCCATAAAAGGTGGCAGAGTTTCGTCCATCAACATGAATAGGAAGAATTGGAGCCTTGGCTTTGGTCGCCATCCGTAAAAAGCCTTGTTGCCATGGACCATCTTTAATGCCAGAAGGCGCGACGCGTGACACTTCTCCGGCAGGGAAGATAATTAGCGCGCCGTCGTGATCGAGCCATTGGTTGATGTTTTGGAGATTTTCTTTGGGGGTGCGTCCGCCCATGTTGTTGACGGGGAGCAGACACGAATGCAAAGGAGTAATTTGCATAAGAAGCTCGTTCGCGATCACTTTCACATCAGGACGTACCGAACGCACCATTTTTAGCAGTGCTAAGCCGTCTAACGACCCAATCGGATGGTTGGCGATAATGACTACGCGTCCAGATTCAGGAATGCGCTCTTTTTCGCGATCACTGACGCGATAGCTGAAATTAAAGTAATCCAGTACCTGCTCGACAAACTCAAACCCTTGTAGGTGAGGATAACGCTGGGCGAATTCGTGGAATTCCTGCTCGTGTAACAGCCGTCGCAACGTTTTAATCATGGGGCGTTTAAGCCATGCGCGTTGCTCAAGTTTGGGGTAATTCGAAGCTAATACCTTATCAACATCAAACATAGTCAACCTTGCGTCCAAAACCGTGCTTATGCACTGTTTGGTTAGACGTTAAAAACGACATTTGCTTACATCCTCACAGTCTTTAGTGCGAACTCATCGCACATAACGCGGTAAAGATCACAAAATAGCTGCTATCTATGGTTGGTGGGGGTCACCATAACCGTATAGGCATCAATGCTAGGTAGGAAAGGTGACAACGGCTTGGCAGCACAGTTGCAAACTCATGACAGCGTGGCATAGTGAGGCCCATATTCATTAGCGTAGACAGAGACGGTTGTGTGTGACACGGCCTCGCGAATAAAAGGGATCTCTCATGGCGTTGCATTACGAGATTGTGCCTGTTACGGCATTTCAACAAAATTGCTCCATCATTTGGTGTGATAAAACCAAGCAAGCCGCCGTTGTCGATCCGGGTGGTGATATTGCGAAAGTGCGCCAAATGATTCATGCACTTGACGTTACAGTAACGAAAATTTTGCTAACCCACGGTCACCTTGATCATGTGGGTGGAACGGTTGAGCTTGCCAAAGCGTTAGATATTCCAGTGATTGGGCCGCATAAGGAAGATGCTTTTTGGTTGCAAGCCCTGCCAGCACAGGCGCAGATGTTTGGCTTTGCGCACGCCGCGCCGTTTGAGCCTGACCAATGGCTGGAACAAGGCGATACGGTGACGGTTGGAGAAGGACAATTATCGGTATTATTTACCCCGGGTCACACCCCTGGCCACATCGTTTTTGTTGACGAGCAAGGCCGTACAGCGTGGGTTGGTGATGTGCTATTCAATGGCGGGATTGGTCGTACTGATTTTCCAAAAGGGGATCATGCAACCTTGATCAATGCCATCAAAAACACCTTATTGCCGATGGGAGACGATGTGACTTTCATTCCAGGTCATGGCCCGACGTCCACCTTAGGGCATGAGCGACAAACCAACCCCTTCCTGACCGGTGCGTTTTAGTGCCGTTCGATAGGTAGTTGCGCTCGTCGCTGTCACTCTTGGGCAGCGGCGAGATAGCGTCGCGTCACGCCCACAAAATCCTCCACCGGCCTATCCAATAAATCTTCACTGACAAAAATGTCATAGCCAAGAAGCTCGCGAGTATAGCGCATGCGATTGGCGAGCATCGCCATCAGTCCTTTGTATAGGACACCGTTTTCGCCGCGATATGGCGTATCGTCAAACATCATATCTTCAAGTGGTTTACTGGGCTTACTGGGGGCGCGGCGATAGGCGGTAATTAACAGGGCGCGCTGAGTCATAATAATATGTGTGACCATGCGCAGGCTGATCCCCTCGAGAAGAGCGTCATAGTGCTTGATTTTAATCCCCACCCAAGGGAGCGGCTCACTGATCCCTTCTTGCCGATAAACCTGAGGAATACCGATGGCTGCGATATTTTTCCACTTCAATGCCCAACCACCACGAAAACTATGATGCTGCAGGTGCATAAAAGAGAGGGAAAAGGAGAGTTGCACGCGCTGTAACAACTTATTGATGGTGAAAAAAATGGCGATGATAGCGATTAATCCCAGTACGCCTTGGCCAAATGATAAGGTGGGTTGGATCAGAAAAAAACACACTAACCCGAATGCAACCGCCATGGCTGCGAGCATGCTCCATCGTGCGGCTTCAAATTGTGGGGGATAAATTTTAACCGTTTTTAGCGCGTCCATGATCCTACGTGCAACCTGTGGGTAAAAAACCAAGTCTGTCGGCGATCCACTTTATAGGTGGGTTCGCCAACTAGCGACACTAAGTCTCGAGTCGAAAACGTCTCTTCTTTTAACCAGTATACGTGGAAAGTGTCTGATTAGTTTGCCTAAAAAACACTGGATTGGTAAACATTTGTCGCGGAATATCACGATCTTTACGCGTACTCGGGCACACTTACCTACAAAAGAGCGTCAAAATTTGGTATAAAACGCGCTTTGTTTTTCACCCGCTGCATTCAGAGGCTCTGAACGTAGTGCATCGGAGTAGGATGATTGAATGAAAATCTCTCACAAGCGTAAGGTACAATTCAAACTGAACAAGCGTGTAAAGGCAGCGTCGCCAGCGCGTCAGCGTCCAGTTAAAACTCAGCCAGTTGCCGCAGCGAAGCCTGCACCTGCTGTCGCGCCAGCAGCTGCTGCAAGCGTGTCAGTGTCACTCACGCCAAAGCAACAGCAAGTGCTTGATATTGTACAAGCCAACCCAGAAGGGATTAACCCGAAGGGCATCGGTTTAGCTGCCGGTCAAGAAGATAGCAAAGCCGCCTCTTGGGCGACAGGCGCGCTGAAAAAACTCACCGAAGAGGGTGTTGTGGAGCGTGTGCAAGTGGCATCTAACAAGGTTATCTACAAAGCCTGTTAATCGCATTTGCTGGCCCGCTTAAGCTGCTGATGGCGTCGATACCATTAGCGTTTAAGCGGGTTACTCACCCCACCGACCTTCCTTATACGCTTTTCTTATTTTCATGTGGCAATAACGTGAATAATGCAGTGATTTTTCATTGAGTTGTTCTTTTATTGTTAAAAAATCTTGTCATTATTACGCATTCGCGTGATTAAAGCTTGATCAGACGCAAAATACTGTATGATCTTCCAGACATCTGTTTAAAACTGCATATAGTAGAGGGACGTCAGTTTTCTTTCTCTGTCTGGAGGTAAAAGCCATGGAAGCGCTGTCTACCCAGCTGAAAACACCGACTGAAGTCGTTTTCGACTACACCCATTTTTTATGTGAAGAACAGCAGCCCAACTGGACGTTCGTTGACATATTTCGTAGTTTGTTACCCGCATTTAATACGGTGCTTGAGCATCACGCTCAACAGGCATTGACCGCCCAAGATCGTCTGCACCAGCAAGCGGCGCAGGTACTCTCATTTCGCAATACAGATACGGTTAACTTGGTGCGCCTGGCCAAATTGGCTCAGCAACAAAGTATTCGCGAGCTAACCATTTTGATGCCTTATGCGCTGGACTACCGTCAAATGGAAGCGATTAGCGACCAAACGGGGGCACTGTTGGAGTACAGCAACGAAAATCGTGAGTGGGTACGCCTCACTTTTCCCTCTGTTTAACGTCTCGACGAATCGCTTCAATGGCAGTGCAACACGGCTGGATTTACAAATGCCACCCACTGTGTCCCTGCTTCATAGTGAGTGATTTGCTCGGCTCGTGGTGAAAAAGCCAACACAGCGCAAGAGGTATTGGCTTTCACGGCACCTTCTACGAGTGCGCAGTCATCGTAACCGTTGCGGCTGCGGATCACTCTCACCTGATCAGGATGAATTCCCCATTGCTGAAGATGTTTGGCCGTAAATGTACGCGGTGGATTGATGACAGTGATCCATTTGGGCTGTCGTGCCTTGAGCGCTAATGCTCGCATCATCGCTTGCCAATGAGTTTGTCGTGCATCTTGCATCGCATACGTGGCGGTGTGTGTTAACGGCGCGGTATTGGTTGCGTGATGTACGGGCGTAATATTGGTATGTGATGATGTCGTGTACATGCTAATACCTGTATATATGATCAATACTGTATAAAAGAACAGTATTATTAAATCTGACCGTTGGCAAGTTGCCTGATGATTAATTTGTGATCAGGATCGTTATCTCTATCGTGTTGTGATCGGAAAGGCGATAGCCGAACAAGGAGCGTTCGTGAACAAAACGACACTGTTTTGTAGGGGCGAGGGACCGGCCACCTCTCTGCATCGTCAGGGAATTCAGATATAATCAAGGACTTTTGAATAGAGTCGGAGAGAGCATGGAGCAAGAGTTTTGGCATCAACGTTGGGCCGAAAATCAAATTGGCTTTCATCGCGATAGCGTACACCCTATGTTGATGACGTATTGGTCTGCACTGAACCCGCGTTTGGACGAGGAAGTGCTGGTTCCGTTGTGTGGTAAATCTATCGATCTGAACTGGCTAGCCGAGCGTCACGAGCGTGTGGTTGGGGTAGAGCTTAGTGATATCGCCGTGCGCGCTTTTTTCTCTGAAAACCTTTACACACCGCAAGTGTATACGGCGCCCTCTGGACATACGCACTATTGCTTTGATGAGTTAGAGTTGATCAGTGGTGACTTTTTCACTGCGCGTTTGCAGCCGGCACCGTTAATTTATGATCGGGCGGCGCTAGTGGCAATGCCACCATCGATGCGTCAGCAGTATGTGGATCGCGTCACTTCCTTACTGGCCCCAGGCGGTCGCATGTTGCTTATCACTCTGTTTTATCCGCAAAGTGATGATCATCCGCCATTCTCCATGGATGAACAGTTGGTTAGGCAGGCCTATCAAGGGATGGAAGTGACCTTGCTCGATACCTGTACCGAACCCTGTGGTGATCGAGGGGAGCAAGTCTGGCTGATTCAAGCCGCTAAATCATGATAAAGAAAAAGGGCCTGATGGCCCTTTTTCTATCGAGTGCGCTACGCCGGTTTGGCTTTAGTGGCGTGATACTGGCGGGATTCCCAGTGCGTGATAAAGAATACGGCGGCAATAATAATGCCGGCTCCCAACCACAATCGGCCGGGTGGAATCCAGCTAAAGACTAACCAGCCAAATAACACATTTAACGGCAATTTGGCGTGATCAAAAGGCTGAACAAATGAGGCATCTGCAACGGCATAAGCCTTGGCGATGGCCCATTGGGCTAAGGCGGTGAGCAGGCCAGCACCGATCAGCATCCACCACGCTGTCGCACTCGCTGGTAGCGTCCAATCCGGTACGGCAAGCACCAAATTAAAAGGTGTGATCAACAGCAACAGGTAAACCACCATGGTTGTTGGCGGATCATAGGCGGATAAACGTTTGACCATCAGCGAATAGGTGGCCCAAAAAAACGCAGCGCCGACAGGCAATAAGGTGGCCCACGTAAATCCTTCTGACCAAGGCTCTAAGATAATCATCGCACCACAGAAACCCGCGAGGGTTGCTAGGCTGCGAGCGATACCGACACGCTCTCTTAAAAATAAACCAGAGCCGATGGTGGCAAATAAGGGGGACGTCATCAGTAGAGCAATGCCTTGCCAAATCGGTACAGGGTAGGCGAGGGCCCACAGCCACAGTTGAATGCCAATCACCGAGATAAACACGCGCAGACAGTGTTTTCCTAAATGTTGTGTTTTTAATGCGTGGCGAACACCCAGCTGTTTCAGCCACGGGATCATCGCAATCAGTGCGATCGCATATTGAATAAAGGCAACGGTGGTAGACGGTAAGCCGAGTTTAAAACTGACGTATTGTGAGAGGCTATTAACCAGCGCAAAACAGAGGCCGGCGATCAACATCCAAACAGCACCTTGGATGGGATTATGAATTTGTTTCATCGCTGTGGTTATCCGAAAAAATATGCTCGGATAGTAGCGCAAAACAGGCCGCAGGGCGACTAGAAATCAATGCGGCCTGATGTTTTGTATTAAGCTCTTAACCCTGCATATAACAAGGGAATATCGGGATTAATGGCATCCAAGCTCGCTTGGGTGTCGGCCAAATGGCTCACGGTGCTGTTCACTACTTCGGCTAAAGCCACAGAGGCAATCTGATCCCACGAGTAACCCGCCATATTGGCGGCAATTAAAGCAACTTGCAGTGGAGGCAAACTCGGATTAAAGGCCGCATTTTCAGCATACATTCCTTTAAATACACGACCGTCATTTGTTTCAATCGCGACACCGCTGTAGTTGCCAGAATAAGGTGCATGGCTAATGTTCGCCGCTTCAACGGCTTGTTGAAGCAGGGAATCGTCAATATCGTCTGCCGTTAAGCCTTGCGTTTGGTCGGCAAGCAGTCGCGCTTCAACACCTAGGTCGCTAGGGCCAAATGCTTCGGGAAGATAAGTGTGTAGTGATTTCGCGTCCGATTTAGGCAGTTGAATCACTAAGTCTTCAGCACCATTTAACTCGTTCATAAACTGACGACAGTGGCCGCAAGGACTGTAATTAATGGTGATGTCGGTTAAACGCGTCGCCCCTTTGGTCCATGCGTGACTAATCGCAGATTGTTCTGCATGCACGGTTTGTCCGAGTTGAACGCCAGTCAGTTCGATATTTGCACCTAGGTATAAGGTGCCATCTTCTCCTCTGACAATCGCCCCAACATTAAAACGGGAAATGGGTGTCACCGCATAGGCTGCGGCCAGTGGGAGTAAAGCAAGGCGCAATGCTGCGCCAGACAGGCCACTTGCGGCTTCCATGTCTGCCACTTGCGCGGGCGTAAAGGTCGCATCAAACGCCGATGCGTGAAGCCATTCAGAGACAGTGCTCTGTAGTGAGTCTGGCAATTGTGTCAGTGCGTCAATGAGTGCGGTTCGCATAGCATCACTTCTAAATGGTTAACGGCCTATCAGTGTAGAGAAGCGATCTTGATAAATGTGTGAGTAATATCACGCATACAATGCAAATACGATCTTGTTGCTCAAACTTAGAGTGACGTCAACATTTTTAAGCCTGTAAATACAGTCACTATGATGGCTTTTAAATACAAGTGTGCAGGTTGCTATTCTGGCTGCCAGTCCACGTAAGGGCGATGGACTTTATAATACTCACGCGCTAACGCGCCACTGTCACGCAGGCGTGTGATCAATGCGGTGAGGTAGGCATCAATGGCCTCACCTTTCTCTCCTTTGGGGATCACAAATACATCTTGAAAATCAGCAAAATGTGCGCGGCGGATATTGGTTAGCCCTAACTGCTTGAGCATCATATCGGCCTCTTCTTGCGCCCAAACAAACCCATCAATACGGCCAGCGGCGAGGCGGCGCAACGATTGTTCAATGCCGTGAGAACGTTCGACTTTAAAGGGCATGTAGTAGGGCACCGCTTCAATCGTATAAGGTTTCGGATTAGTCCATAGGACATCAACGGGGAGGGGATTATTCTTATGGGTATATAAAACATGGGTGACATCGCCAAACGACTCACTGCTAAATGCAAAGGGCAAGTCGGTGACTGTTTTCGTTGGGCGCACGGCGGGCAGCATTAAATCGGCACTGCCTTGTACGATGCCATTAATCGCGCGATGAATGGGAAATACGGTGATTTCGATTTGCGTGTTCGGATCTTGGTCATCGAGAAAGCGTACAAAATCCACGAAAGGCCCTGACCCGTCAAGGTTTATCAGTCCCGGCAGTTCCCCCATGTGGATTACTAGCTTTTTAGGGGCATTATTTTTAAAACTATTGTCGCTTTGAGCCCATGCGTCGGAGAGAATCAGTAAAGGAATGTAGAGTAGCAATAGCAATAAATGTTTTGCCATGTCGCCTCCATTCAACCAATAAAAAGCTCGCAACGAGATGCTGTGGGCTCTATAGCCCACAAAAGTAAATGTTTTAGGTGAGTAGTGCTGTTATTCCAATAATAACGGTTGCAGCGCTAAGTAATACAATCAGTGGTTTGGTGATACTAAAGTCTGCCGCTTGTAAATCATCTGGCTTCGCGAGCGATGGTGGCTCATCGGCTTGTGGTTGTGCTCTCGGTGCGGGTCGGTGCGACAGGGTTTGTTGGGGTAGGGCAACGCGGTAGCCAAACTCGCCCACCACTTCGAATGGCAAGCATTTTTTGCCGTTGCGATAGGATTTTGCCATTAAAGACGTCACCACACTTTGGTGCTGCGCAAACGAGCTATCCGGTAATGCGACTTGCTTAAACAGCGTGCGGCTGGATAACACTTCTCCCGCGTAGTAACAAAGCATTTCTAGCATGCGTGACTCTTCGTAGGACAGTACCGTGATGGTTTGGTCGGTCCAATATAAGGTTCTGCTTTCTGGTTCGAAATCAACATCTGCAAATCGAWAACAGCGCGTATTCACTTTGGTTGTCATGATTGAGCCCACTCCACACGATACTCTTTTTAAAAGTGTGGACTCAAATCACGGATCTGCAACTAGAATATGGACGTTTTTTTTGGTATGCGAAGTTGGGCAGCGTGTGAGGAAATATTTAAAAATGATTATCTATCAATAGTATAGGAGGTGACTCCCTTGCCAGCGGCTCAGATGGCACCACGGCAAGGGAAGCAAAATTAACTGACCAAGGATTCCACATAGTGGTACACCGCTTTAAGGATCTTCAGCTGGTGTTCGTCATCTTGATGGGCGTCGACCAATTGCTGTAAGTTTTCCATGTATGCGGGCAGGTGGGTCTCGAAATAGTCGCGACGGTGCATAAACCACTTTTGCTGCTCAGCGTCAGTCAGTGTCCACGGATAATTACGCGCGCGATAGCGGAACAGCAGCGGCTTTATACGCCAGTCATCGACGCTCAAATCGAGCGCGGCAAGGTTTTCAGGATCGCGCGCACGAATAATTTCCATTGCACTTTGATCGCTTTTCGAGAAAAAACCTGCATATAGGGCACTATCGACGTCTTGATCGTCAAAAGGTTTTGATTCGGCAAAGACGGCAACCAGTTTTTCTCTTAGCTCTGGTGCGGCTTTTAGCGCTTTTAGATGACGCAAGCAGGCTTCGCGATCTACCCCTAAGCGCGCAGCATCTTCCGGACGTAGCGTTTTGGCATCGGCTAAGATCGGGCATTTATTGATGTGAACCAGTTTCAGTGGTGCAGGTAATTCATCCTCCGCAAGTGCGTGATGAGGCGTATACAAACGCTCGCGCAGCGCATCGGCATCCAGCTCAAAAAGAGGTGCTGGGTCTCGCGCCAAATCAATGGTGATCACTGCATTGGGATTTTCAGGATGCCAAGCAACCGGCACGATCCAACTGGTGTTGCTTCGCTCGGTGCCAAACATACCTGAGACATGAACCAGTGGGGTCATATTCACCACATCAATTAAGGTTTTGATTTTGTTTTTATGGCGATGGGTCAGCAAATAATTAAATAAACGCGGTTGCGCAGCTTTTACTTTTTTGGCCAGCTCAATGGTGGCGTATACATCCGCCATAGCATCATGCGCATTGCTATGCTCAATGCCGTTGGCAACAGACAGTTTTTCTAGCTTAAAGCTTGGCTTACCATTTTCATCGAGCGGCCACTCAATACCCTCGGGGCGCAACGCATAGCAAGCGCGCATCACATCGAGTAAATCCCACCGTGAATTTCCGTTTTGCCAACTCCAACCGTACGGGTCATAAAAGTTACGGTACAACGTGTAGCGGGTTACTTCATCATCAAAGCGTACATTGTTATATCCGAAGACACAGGTATTTGGCTGAGAGAGCGCCTCATGGATACGGGCGATAAATTCGGGCTCAGGTAAGCCTTTTTTCACCGCTAACTGTGGTGTGATCCCGGTGATTAAGCAGGCTTCTGGTGCGGGCAAATAATCATTCGGTGGCTGACAAAACAGCACTAAGGGCTCGCCAATAACGTTGAAGTCGCTATCAGTGCGCACGCCGGCAAACTGACAAGGGCGGTCTTTACCCGGGTGGGTGCCAAAGGTCTCAAAGTCGTAGATAAAAAACGTTGGCTGGGCGGTGTCGGTCACAATCGCATCCAATCTGATCAAAGAAAAGAAAGCAGGCTCAACCACCTGCGTTAGAACACACATGGTAACATTGGCGTCGCGGATCACCAATCCTCGCGCGCTTGCTAACCTAAACGCCTGCACATTGGCAGGCGTTTACACCAAACAGTGGGTCTTTTGCGATTAAGAAGCCAGTTTTTTGAGCTGCTGTTTTGCATCGTCAATGGCTTTGCTGGCCAAGTCTTCACCCATGGCGAGGCCTTCGGCGTACACAAACTCAACGTCTGTAATACCGATAAAACCAAGTACGGTTTGCATATAACCTGTCACGTGATCGGTGTTACCGCCTTTGTGCATCCCGCCTCGCGTGGTGACAACGATAGCGCGCTTACCTGTCACCAAGCCTTCAGGACCATTTTCGGTGTAGCGAAATGTCACGCCAGCACGGGCAATAAGATCAATCCACGCTTTCAGCTGTACGGGCACCGTGAAGTTATACATAGGGGCGGCGATGATCAGCGTATCGCTTTGTTGGATCTCGTTAATCAGTTGGTCAGAAAGCGCCAGAGTTTGCTGCTGACGTTCATTCAGATCACTGCCGCCACGAAGGCCACCGGCAAGCTCGCCGTCAAGGATCGGCAATGGGTTGGCTGCCAAGTCACGCTCAACCAAAGAATCAGGGGATAGGTTGTTCACCACGCCATCGATCACGGCGTTCGAGCTAGAATGGGGACCAAGAATACTTGATTTGATGACAAGCGCTTTCATTACGTTCTCCTTTAAATTAACGGTCTGCATGTTGCGACCTTGGTTAGTGTAGAGTTTGGGCGTAAAAACACCACGTCAAGGATTCGTCAAACTTGTTCAAAAATTTCGTTGATGTAACAACTTTTCGAGTGAGCATTGGCAGTTAGCAAGCAGGGGCGTATGATTGCGCTCGGCTGTCGTCCAAAATGTAAAAATAATGTTATAATGGCCGTTGTGTCGGATAGACAGCTTGCATTGGGGAAGCGCCACAATCAAATCAACAAGCCGTGTGCTTGTGTGGACGCAACGGGATTTGAGGAATAGCGCGTGAAAAATCTATTTATGTTAGACGTGGATGGTACGCTGGTAGATAGCTGCCACATGGACCACGAGTGTTTTAGTGAAGCCATTTTTGCTGTGACGGGACTAACGGTACCTGATGATTGGGGGGGATACACTAACATCACCGACGCAGGTATCATCGAAGAACTCATCGATAAAAACGACCTGAAAAAAGAAAAGATCACCATTTTCCGAGAAGTGAAACGTGTGTTTATGCAAAAGCTCGCGCACGCCATTGCGGAAAAAGGCATGACACCTATTCCGGGCGCGGTCGAGTTTATCAATGAGATGCGTCAAGTACCTTCTGTCGCCCTTGCCATTGCGACGGGAGGCTGGGAAGAAACCGCACGGATGAAGTTAAAGGCCGCCGGTTTTAATGTCGATGGTATTGTCTTCTCATCATGCTCTGATGCGATGAGCCGCAGTGAAGTGATGGCACTCGCGGCGTTCCGCGCCAAGCAAGATTATGGCGTGCAGTTTGATCGCCGAATTTATTTTGGTGACGGGGTATGGGACAAACAGGCGACTCAATCACTGGATTATGAGTTCGTCGCGGTAGGGGATAAAGTGGAACACCACACCCGAATCAACGATTTTGTTAATCCACGCGCTATTTTGGGGCGTTTAGGGATAGAAGAAACCGACGCGGTAAAGTTTGCGTAAGCCATTCCTGCCTTGTTGAGTAATACGTAGTAAAAAAAGCCGGTGAGGTGTACTCACCGGCTTTTTTACGTTTGCTGTTGAGCGTTGCCAAGAGGTTAACGAGCTTCCTATGTACTTAGCAGCAAATTAATGCATTTGGCTGCAAGTGGTATGCTCGGCACGAGCTGGGCTCGCCGCCTCTTGATTGAAGTAGGCGCGCGTTTCGTTGATCACCACATGGCGAAGTAGCAACAAGCCAATCAGGTTCGGGATCGCCATTAAGCCATTAACGATATCAGCAAGGATCCAAATGGTGTTTAGATGAATAAAGGAACCTGATGCAATCAATCCAATAAAGATGATTTTATACAAATAGATCGCACGCTTTCCGAACAAGTAAGCGACACAGCGCTCGCCGTAGTAATGCCAGCCTAGAATGGTGGTGAAAGCAAAGAATAACAGGCCAATATTCACCAGCATCGGCCCAATGCTGCTCTCCATACCGACTGCAAAGGCATGGGAGGTCATCGCGGCCCCTGCCAGTTCCCCTGACCATGATTGGGTCAGAATTAAGGTCAGGCCCGTCATGGTACAAATCACCAGTGTATCGATAAAAGTACCGGTCATGGAAACAAGGCCTTGCTCAACGCAAGAATCGGTTTTGGCTGCAGCCGCGGCGATAGGGGCGCTGCCCAGTCCCGACTCATTAGAAAATACGCCGCGTGCAATACCGGCTTGAATCGCAAGCATCATTCCCGCACCGGCAAAACCACCGGTTGCTGCCATTCCCGTAAACGCGGACTCAAAGACCAGCGCGACGGCGTGTGGGAGTTGTTCAATGTTCGCCCCGAGCACCCATAAACACGCGACCACATAGAATACCGCCWTCACGGGAACGATTTTGGCCGCTACGGCTGAAATCGACTTCACCCCGCCAATGGTTACGAGGGCGACCAGTACGGTTAAGATCCCTGCGACCGCCACGGTGGGAATATTAAACAGGTGAGTGGCGGCACTGCTGATGGCGTTAACTTGCGGGAAGGTGCCAATACCAAAGCAGGCGACGCCTAATCCAAACAGCGCGAACAGCTTTGCCAACAGCGGTTGTCCAGCCCCTTTAGAAAGGTACATCATCGGCCCGCCCAGCATATTGCCTTTGTGGTCGGTTTCGCGATACTTCACTGCCAGTAAGCATTCTGCGTATTTGGTTGCCATGCCTAAAAACGCGGCTAGCCACATCCAGAATAGGGCGCCTGGACCACCCAACGCGATAGCGGTGGCGACACCAATAATATTTCCTGTCCCTATGGTGGCGGACAATGCGGTGCACAATGCCGCAAAGCCAGAAACATCGCCTTTGGTTGAAGCATCTGCCGGTTTAAAAATTTGTTTTAGTGCAAAAGGTAAACGGCGTAGCTGGATCAACCCTAACCGTACGGTAAAGAACAGACCGGTTCCGGTGAGCAGTAGTAATAGCGGTGGGCCCCATATCCAGTCATCAATGGTGGCGAGAAGTGATGGTATATCCGGTAGTTGAGTTAGAAGTTGCATTTATCCCCCTTTAAACATCAAAGGAGGAGATAAGCCACACTAATATTAACAAAAGTGCTACATATTGGGGTGGGTATCTCCTCTGTCCTTTTGCCTGAGAGTTTCACTTGAAAACAAGCTTGCTCCTTCGGCGCCCGACTTAACGGGTCTCTCCAGAGGCTCCTCCAACAGCAGTCCATACATTTAAGTGCCTGAAAGATTTACTTCTTCGGCGGATGGCGAATGCCACCTCTCTCCTGCTGTCTTCATCGGAACGTCATATTGCGGTAAGTATGATAGATCACAGAAATATGAATGCAATGCAAAAATGAATAAACAGTTCTATCAACTAAAGAAGTGCGCAAAATTTGCACTCTTTAAACTTTTATCTCTGAACGGTGCGGTGCTGGCTATACTGAAATTTCGACCGATGAATGCTCAATAAATGTGATCGTGTGCCGATAACACGGATCAACACCTTGTGATTGAGTTTGCAAGACGAAGCCGTAACGATGGGCCCTGATATGACCACTTGGAACGAACTTTTAGGCGTTGGCGCCAGTGAAAGCGCTGAGCAAATTAAACAACGCTATCGTCAACTTTCGATTCGCGTGCATCCAGATAAAGGCGGAAGCACAGGGTTGATGCAGCTTGTCAGTGAAGCGTATCAAGCGGTTAAAAATGGCAAGGGCGATCACAGCCCGCTCGACAGTCAACAATCTGCTGGTGGCACGGCAGCATTGCGTAGCCAAGTAGCACGGTTACAAAAAGAACTCGCCGCATTGCAGCAAGAGAATCGAACCTTACGAGCCCGCCAAGCGAACAACCAAATCCCTGCGCATCTGACCGCGAAAATTGCCAAGCTGGAGTTTGATAATCGCCAATGGCGGGAGCACTATCAGAAGCTGGAAAAGCAACATCATGTCTTAGAAGAGCAGCATCAGCGATTATCAAAGCAACATGACAGTGACAAGAAAGAGAGCAAACAGCTCAATCGAGAATTAAAACAGGCATTATCTCAGGTTGAACAACTGGAAACTGAGCTCAAACACAAAGCGACACCAGTGACGCTCAAAGCCGCAAAGCCCGGTTTGGCATGGCGTTGGGTATTGGCCTCTTGGGGCGTGATTGCAGTGCTGATGCTGCCGACAAGCCACTGGCAAAGCATGATGAGGACGTTGTTAGGCCAATCAGCACCAGAGGTGGCGCAACGTGTCAGAATTGTCGAACCGTTGGAGAACAATCAAACCAAGGCGCCTGTATCAACACCAACACCGCAGGTAAGCGACTCGCGTGCGTCCATGCCGACAGCACCGATGATCCAGCTAACTGCAACAGCGAATCAATGGCATGTAAGCCAGTTTGATAAAGTGCCACAACCTTATCTCGCGTTACGCAGTGAGCAAGGCTCGTATGTGGTGGCCAATTGCCAAGGAGAGTTTTACGTCTACCTTAATACCACCTATCAACCTTTACGCGTACCGCCAAATCTTGACTACATTACTCAGCGTCAACACTTTCATGTGTATGCAATTCCCTACGGACAAGGCGCGTCGATTGATAGTTGGCAGCTCGCCCGCAAAGTGAAAATATTTGACGATACCTTTGTGAGTGAGGATCTTGCCCCTCAACTCAGTGCGTTTGAACAATCGTGTCAACGAGCACCGGGGCTGACAGCGGCAAACTTTTAAAAACACAGTAACACTTTCATTTGCATCGACATGGTTTACCGCCCAACTCAGGCGTCTGATTTGTCGCGCCTGTATTACACTGATCAATAAGGCTCAATTGATCTTGTGATAAGGAACGCCAATGTTAGACCAAGCCATGTTTGCACATCGGTATGATCCACCTCGTCAGGATAGCGGCAGCGGGGTATTCAGGCGTTATCACATTGCCGTTTCTCACTCTGTAGCGGTAGAAGGTTTGGTGTCGGGGATCGGTATTCCTGCATGGTCGGAAGGGCGCACTGAATCGGCCAAAGATGCGGCGGTGCTGAACACCATGATGACCCAAGGCGCCAATTTAATTGGCCAACTGCAAGTGGATCCGCTCGCCTTTAGTATTACCGGCCTCAATCCTTTCTATGCTGAGCTTCGCAATCCAAACTACCGCAAGTATCGCGTCGGCGGCAGTAATGCAGGGATTGCCGTCGCAGTCGCAAAAAAACTGGCTCACTTAGGCATTGGTAATGATGCTTTTGGCGGTGTACGCATCCCGGCGGCACATTGTGGCTTATTTGGCTATAGGCCCACGCCAGGACTCATCGACGCGAGTGGTTTGTTACCTGCGGCAGAAACGTTTGATAACCCGGGCGTCTGTAGTGCTGCATTAGCGCCAATTAGCCAGTTCCAAGAGCTGGTGGCGAAACCTTCAACGGCGATCAAAAACATTGTCGGCGTTGTGTTGGCGGAACCTATCTTCGCACTTTACTACAGTGATGAAGCCATGGATTGTTTCTACAAAAAATTGGATGCGTTACCTTTACCGCATGAAACCACACTGGCGATGAACAAACTGGTCTTAACACGGATTGAAAACGCACAAGTTGCCATTGCCAGTCATGAGTTTTTGCTGGTCTATCAAGAATGGCTGGAAAAGCAAAAGCTGGACTTACCGTCTTCCACACAAAGCTACTTAGCCCGCCTTCAAGCGATTAATTACAAAGACCATTTCCAAGCGAAAAAAACGCGCAAGCAACTCAGAGATACCGTGTGTGCGATGTGGCCAGGTGATAAAGTGTTAATTTTACCGTCCACACCGGGTGAGATTTTGCCAAGAGACGCAGGCCAAGAGCAAAGTGACACCTTTAATTTGGCGCAAAGACGCCTTATGGCGCTGGCCGATGTTTGTGGGCTACCGCAGTTAACCTTGCCATTATTTAGCCACCAAGACTCCCCTTACGGTGTCACATTGCTGGCACACCCCAACAAAGATAAGTTATTGATGGAAGTAGCACACCGTTGGGTCGGTTAAGCTTGACTCTAGAATCTTTAGCCACGCTGTCGTCAAGAAATTTCTATAAAATTGTATTTTATGCCGTTAAGCTGCTGATAATTATAAATTAAATAAGTTAACGGCTATCGATTTACTATCAACAGAAACTGTGGATAACTAGTTGGATTAGTATTGTTTTTAATGTGTAACTGATTGAAAAATAACGTTGTGAGTTAGATTGGCTTTGGGGTTGAAGCACGGATTAAGCGCCAGCAGAAAGTGACAATTTGGCTGTCACGTTTCCATAACGTGACAGAGACGATCAATTAACCACTCAGACGCTTCGTCGTGACATCATTTTTATCTACGATTAGCCTTACCGTTAGACGATTTTACTTTATATTGGCTTTTACAATGACTGCGGCCCACAGACGCTGAACGAAGCGCTTTATGCTTGGTTTTACGCCCGTTTGTACGTTCTCGCCATACTTTAAAGCTGCGCGGCTTTAACTCACGGCGCATTAGTGCAATAACATCGTCTTGCCGCAGACCATATAGTGTTGCAATCGCCTCAAAAGGAGTTCGATCTTCCCACGCCATTTCAATAATCCGGTCTAAGTCATCCGGCTCGGTCAGTTGCATTCGCTCCTCCTCGCAGTAGAGCGATAGATACGGATAAGTCGAGCCACGTGGATCAATAAGTGGGGGTGCCTAAACCCCTTGTAACCCTTATTTTTGGGCTATTTAAAAATAAACAATAAATACAGCTAGTTACGAAAGGCTCTTTTAAACAAGGGTAAAAGGCCATTTTTATCCCAACGGCCTGTTGTACCTGATGATTGTTACGTTATTCTATAGTTCACTGCCGCACAGGCAGCTTAGAAATTCATCCCGTCCCCCTTACTTTTTCTGGTAGAGTTCACTGCCGCACAGGCAGCTTAGAAATCAACTTCTTACGATAAAGGTCTAGGCTTGAGGTTCACTGCCGCACAGGCAGCTTAGAAATACCGAGATTATTGACGTTCGCATTTCTACCGGTTCACTGCCGCACAGGCAGCTTAGAAAACGCATCCATGCGTGGCTTATTTCGGTACTGCGGTTCACTGCCGCACAGGCAGCTTAGAAATCCAAGTTTAGAGAACATGTTAGCGATTGCCTGTTCACTGCCGCACAGGCAGCTTAGAAACAGCAGTCCCACAAGGACGAATGCGACATCAAGTTCACTGCCGCACAGGCAGCTTAGAAAAGCGGTTAACGGCACATGGCCAGCGCTGATTAGTTCACTGCCGCACAGGCAGCTTAGAAAGTCGAGTCACCGGGATTATCTTGCTCGCCATTGTTCACTGCCGCACAGGCAGCTTAGAAAAACATCAAGAAAGAGCCGGTCAAAATGGGCGAGTTCACTGCCGCACAGGCAGCTTAGAAATTCAATCAGCACATTGATAGGGCCGATTTTTTGTTCACTGCCGCACAGGCAGCTTAGAAATCCCTCAACAAGTACAGCGAATGACTTTTCAGGTTCACTGCCGCACAGGCAGCTTAGAAAGGATTGAATGWGAACTCTTGTGTGCTGCTATATACCTAACGTTGTTCGGCTGAATCAATATGAGTGAAAAAGTTGGGAGTCACTTACAAAAAGCGCTATATTCATTATTCACATTTATGAATAAGTGCGATAGTTATGGCAACAACAAGTTTAAGTTTAGGGGAGCACTGGGAAGTGTTTATTAAAAACGAGGTAGCAAGTGGCCGTTACGGCTCTGCTAGCGAGGTTGTTCGTGATGCATTACGCACGCTTGAGGAACGCAAAACCAAACTGGATGTGTTGCGCTCACATCTYGATGAGGGGGCTCGACAGGCAGCAAGTGACACGTTTGTCGATGATTTTTCAATGGATGAACTGATTAACGACTTGGACGCAGAATCTTGACGGCGAGCCAAACAAAAAAGCAGGTTCGTATTACGCCCAGATCGCGTGATGATCTTAAAAATATTGGTCGTTATACTGAGCGGAAATGGGGAAAGGCGCAGCGTAACACTTATCTAAAGCGTCTAGCTGCGCGGTTTAACTGGCTGGCAGAGAACCCGCAATTAGGCCAGAATAGACATCGAAGACGGGTACTATTGCTTTCCTGAAGGACAACATCTTGTCTTTTATCTTATCCGACGCCATGCGATTGATATCATTGGTGTTCCCCATAAAGAAATGGACATTATTAACCATTTCACTATTGGTTAGTGCGCTTATTGTGACTGTTCATTACTGACATCCGCATTAATAAAGCGATCTTCCTTCAAACCCTAAACTGTGCCTTGTTTCACGGGCATGCATTGCTATTTTTGTTACCTTTCTTGCGCTTGTAAGTGATCTGTTTTGTCACTCGGGACAACCACGAAAGGGACACGCATGGACGATCTCTCGCCCTCGGATCTTAAAACCATCCTTCATTCTAAACGCGCAAATATGTACTACCTCGAGCATTGCCGTGTGATGCAAAAAGATGGGCGTGTGTTGTACTTGGCGGAGGCGAAACGCGAAAACCTTTACTTTAATATCCCCATTGCCAATACCACGGTGTTGTTGCTCGGGACTGGCACATCAATCACTCAAGCGGCGATGCGTATGCTCTCGCAAGCGGGCGTGCTGGTTGGCTTCTGCGGAGGTGGCGGTACACCACTGCATATGGCAACTGAGGTTGAGTGGTTTACACCGCAAAGCGAGTATCGACCTACTGAATATCTGCAAGGGTGGTTGTCATTTTGGTTTGATGATCAAAAGCGATTGGACGCTGCGCGAACTTTTCAGCTGGCACGCCTGAGTTACTTAAAGCAGGTCTGGCAAGCGAGCCGTGAGCTCAAGCTTGAAGGGTTTGATGTGGCCGAATTGGCCGGCGCACTCGATACCTTTGTGGAGCGAACTGACAAAGCCAGCAAGCCGGTGGATTTATTGCTTACCGAAGCGCAGCTCACCAAAGCGCTCTACAAACACGCGGCGAACCGTACTCAAAAAAACGGTTTTAAACGTCAGCATGAGGCGGACGATCTCGCCAACCGCTTTTTAAATCATGGCAACTACCTAGCTTATGGCTTGGCGGCGAGTTGTCTATGGGTGCTTGGGATCCCGCACGGATTTGCGGTGATGCATGGCAAAACCCGTCGCGGCGCGCTGGTGTTTGATGCCGCGGACTTAATCAAAGATGCCATCGTGCTGCCTTGGGCGTTTATATGCGCTAAAGAAAACGCTACCGAACAAGAATTTCGCCAGCAAGTTCTACAAGCCTTTATTGAACACAAAGCGATGGACTTTATGTTCAACACCATCAAAGCCATTGCGCTGCAAGATGATTCCGACGATGAGATGACGGAGCCGCAACGATGATGGTGACCTTTATTTCTCAGTGCGAGAAAAAGGCACTGAAGAAAACCCGCCGCGTGCTTGATGCCTTTGCCAACCGAATTGGTGACAACACCTGGCAAACACTGATCACCGAAGATGGCTTAAATACGGTGCGAAAAATGCTGAGCAAAACCGCCAGCCGCAGCACCGCGGTCAGTTGTCATTGGATTCGTTCGAGAACTCATAGCCAACTCGTGTGGATTGTGGGTAATCGCCGCAAATTTAACTTAGAAGGCAATGTGCCGGTTAATCGTACTGAACTGGACCTTAGCCACAAAGAATGGGAGCAGGGCTGGCAGCTTAATGAGGTGATTGTGCTGGCAACGGCCATGGCGGGATTGTTTCATGATTTTGGGAAAGCCAATGCGTTGTTTCAGCAAAAGCTTCGCGGCCAAACAGTACACCAAGGTGAACCGTATCGCCATGAGTGGGTGTCGTTGCGTTTATTCGAGGCGTTTGTCAAAGGCAAGGCGGATCAGCAATGGCTTGATGAACTTAGCGAGCTTACGCCTGAAACCTCCGTCGAGCATGAAGCTGCGCTACTGGCGCGACTGTTTACTGAAACGGACGGCTATCAACCTGTCTTTGATGACTTATCGCCATTTGCACGTATCGTGGCTTGGCTTATTGTCTCGCATCATCGGTTGCCCGTGAACTATGATGCCGACAAGGCGCCAGTTGAGCTCTCGCAAATCGACCAATGGCTTCGCCGTTGCTTTGGTAGTCACTGGAATGCGCCCAACGCGCTTAACCTCGCTAAATATGATCCGGAGGCGCTTGCCGATAACTGGCGGTTTCCTGATGGCACCCCGTTTTTAAGCCAGCCTTGGCAACACAAAGCGCGTCAATTGGCCAAGCGTGCCCGCCAATATCCGTGGAGCGCTCATGGACAAGTTGATTGGTTATCGCAGCGGTTTGTCAGCCATATGGCACGTTTATCATTAATGCTAGCGGATCATTATTACTCGTCGCTGCCACTGGAGAAATCCAAGCCCAAATGGCGCGATCGCCATTACGTGCCGATTGCTAATACAGACCAGTCTCAAGGCAAACGCAAAAACGCGCCGCCTAAACAACAGTTAGATGAGCACAACATCGGTGTGGCCATTAATGTGAGACGCTTTGCAGAGAATTTACCCTCACTTAAATGGACAATGCCGGCGATTGCTCAGCACCGCCGTTTTAGCCAAGGCGCCGAACAAGAAAAGTATCGCTGGCAAGATATCGCTTATCGGAAAACCAAAACTATCGCTACTCAGTCGGAAACACAGGGATTTTTCGGCATTAATATGGCGTCCACAGGCTGCGGGAAAACCATCGCCAACGCGCGCATTATGTATGCGTTATCGGACCCTTGGCAGGGATGCCGTTTCTCGGTGGCGCTGGGGCTGAGAACACTTACCTTGCAAACCGGCGACGCGTATCGCGACTTGCTAAAACTTGGCGATGACGAGTTGGGCGTGCTCGTTGGCTCGCAAGCGATCCAGCGTTTACACGAGGCGCAAAATACGTCACATCAGTCTTCCGGCGGCAGTGAGTCTACCGAAGATTTTCTCGAGCAACTGTTTATTAGCTACGAAGGGCAAATATACGATGGCCGGTTGAAACACTGGCTAAGTAGTCAGCCTAAGCTGGAGAAATTGGTCAGTGCGCCAGTGTTGGTGAGCACGATTGATCATCTGATGCCCGCCACTGAAAGCCTGCGCGGCGGCCATCAAATTGCGCCCATGTTGCGTTTGCTCAGTACCGACTTAGTGCTTGATGAGCCCGATGATTTTGGTCTTGAAGACTTACCGGCGCTGTGCCGCTTGGTGAACTGGGCAGGCATGTTAGGGTCACGGGTGTTGCTCTCATCGGCGACCTTGCCGCCTTCGTTAGTAAAAAGCTTGTTTGATGCCTATCGTGCGGGCAGGGCGCAGTTTAATCATGCCCAGTTTGGCGACAACGCTTCGACGCATGAGGCTGACGATGCGCCTGTGATATGCGGCTGGTTTGATGAATTTACCAGCGAGATCCAAACGGTGACGAGCAAAACCGATTACGTGACTTACCACCGCGACTTTGTCGCAAAACGTGTTAAGCGATTAGAGGGCGCCCAAAAGGTGCTGCGCAAAGGAAAAACCGTGGATACCTCCGCGATTACCTCTTTGGCTGTTCCCCCAACACCCAGCGAACCCAACCTCGATTTTGGGCCGCTAGCGCAACTTATCCATACCCATATTCATCAGTTGCACCACGCGCATCATCAACCCCATGCATCCGGCAAAACAGTGTCGGTAGGCGTGGTGCGCATGGCCAATATAAACCCTATGGTCGCGCTGACTCGTACGCTGGTACAAATCTCACCGGAGCCGGATCATGCGCTCTTTATTTATCCGTACCATTCCCAGTTTCCGCTGGCATTACGTTCTTATCGAGAAAGTCGTCTCGATGCGGCGTTAAATCGCCATGATGAAGCGGCGATTTTCGAACAGCCGGAGATTCGCGATGCCATTGAACGCTGTGATGCCAACCATTTAATGTTTGTGGTGGTGGGCACGGCGGTGGTGGAAGTTGGGCGAGATCACGATTACGACTGGGCCATTGCTGAGCCGAGTTCAATGCGTGCCTTAATTCAGTTGGCGGGGCGGGTACAACGTCACCGTCAGCAAGCGCCGACAAGCGCCAATATTTATGTGCTCGATCAGAATGTCCGTGGGTTAAAAGGCAAGCATCCCGCTTATTGTAAGCCAGGCTTTGAAAGCGCTGCTATCCCGCTGGAAAAAGGTTACAAGGTCATGTTTGATGAAGGGCTGACTGCCATTTCCGCCACGCCGCGTATTCAGGAAATTCCCAGGCTGGAAAAATCTGACTTTATATTTGCTTCGTCGGCAAAAAGAGCGGCTAAGCCGGTGAGCCACTGGGGCGTACAGGAACACCGTGCGTTGCGCTTTACGCTAGAACTCACGGGCGGGGAAAAGTACCAACCTAAGTTTTATCGAACCGGTAAGGAAGCCGAGCTTTGGTGGAATGAAACACTGATCAATCAAGCCGCTGGACTACGTTACCCCGGTAAACATGCCAGCTGGAGCGGCGAACTGATCCGGCGTACTCCGTTTCGTCACAGCCAGCCCCAAGAAAGCTTTGTGTTGGCTTATAACGACGATGACACACTGGCTTGGCAGCAGTTAGATACCTCACGTTATCCCTACCAATACGCCGATCACTCATATCGCTTTAAACCCGTCGAGATATCGCTAGCAGCCGGTTGCCATTGGTGGTTTGACGTTGATCCTGAAGCGGTTTATCAGCACTTTGCTGACCAACTGGGATGGCCAGTTAAAAAAGCGAGCCAGCACTTGGGCGAAATACGCCTCACGGCTGAGCGAGAAGGTCAAAACATCACTTGGTGTTGGCATCCACAACTGGGTGCTTATCGGGAATAAAAAATTTAATGGAACAAATAGGATAAAGGAAGCGCTTATGGAACACAGCCTATACGATGCGCTGCTGGCATATATTGAACAGCGCAAACAGGCGAAGCTTGAGCCTTTGCAAAAGGCGCGTGATAAGGCCTTAAAAGCCGCCGCCAGCCAAGAGCAAGAGGCGATCGCCAATGCCGATTATGCGGAACAAGCGGCGCCGATCGAAGCGAAGTTTGAGCCAATTCACTGGGTCACAGACGCCGCAACGCGAGCCAAGCAAATCAGTCTCGCCACGCATAGCCCCAAATTTGTTCACAGTGATGCTAGAGCGAGCAGCATGCTGGTGACTGAGATCGATAAGAGTGAATCTCACTACCTTACTAGCTATTCGCTGACCGATAAAGCCATTGATGCGGTTGGCAATGCGGCTGCGTTGGATGTGGCGCGTTTTTTAAAAATAACTGTGGAAAGTGAGTCACTCATCTCTCAGTTACAAGCCGGCCATATCAACGCGCTTAAGCCACTCACTGATGACGCTACCTTGTTAGAAACGTGGCGCGCGGGCTTTTCACTGGCACTCGGCGATCAGGTGTTATCGGCTCATAATTTGATTAAGCAAACCTACTTTCCGGTGAATGAAGGTGAGTATCACCTGCTGTGTCCGCTATATTCATCCAGCCTCGCGCACACCCTGTACACCAAGGTGCGTGCGACACGGTTTGGTGAAAAAATAAAAGCGATTCGTGAGGCAAAGAACAAACAGCATTATCACCCAGAGCGGTTAGAAGCCTTTCCGCGTACTGTTAAACAAACCTTTGGCGGCTCTAAACCGCAAAACGTGTCACAGCTTAATAGTGAGCGTCATGGCGAGGGTTTTTTACTCAATGCCACCCCGCCAAGCTATCAGCAGCAGCCGGAGGATCCAAGCAAGCAAACCAGCATCTTTAATCGCCGTTTAGCCTACCAAGCCAGTCATTTGCTTCACGATTTTCGCGCCTTTCTGGCAAGCCTTACCGAACGGGATCGTAACTTTGCCACCCGTTATCGGCGCGATCATGACTTTATTCTGCCACTCACTGACTTGGTGTTTGACCATGCCGCGCGGGTTCAGCAGCAAGTTCCAGCCGGTTGGAGTCAAGGCACTGATGATCAAGCATGCCGACTAAAACGTGAACATGCACTTTGGCTGGATGTGTACAACCCCGACGATCAATTTCAGCGAGAGCGTGACGCACAAGCGTGGCTGGACACTGTTGCCTCTGATTTTGCTGCTTGGTTACTGCGCCAGCTCGAGGACAAACAACACTATCTGCTTGGTGATACGGAGTTCAATTACATCCGCAAAGTATTCCTAACCCAACTCAAAGCGTTTGAGCGCGACACGCCTCAGTTTGAGGAGAACCGATAATGGCACAGTATTTATTGCTTAAGCACATTGAGGTGCAAAACGCGAATGCGATCGCAGGGCTGACTTATGGTTTTCCAGCGATCACGCACTTTCTTGGCTTTGCCCATGCGCTATCACGTCAACTCCCTGATGCCTTGGGATTGCGTTTGGGTGGCGTGACCGTGGTTAGCCATAAAAACAACGTTCATGTGCGGCAGCCCACAGGGTGGGGCGACTATGTTTTTGCCTTAACCCGCAATCCGGTCACCGCCAAAGGCGAGACAGCATCGATCAATGAAGAAGGACGCATGAACATGCAAGCCTCTTTGCTGATCGAGGTTGAGGGACTGATTGCTGGTGATAAAGCCGCGGCAGCACAGTTGATCGCGGAAGTGAAAGATTTGGCGCCTCAGCGACGGCTCGCGGGTGGGCAAATCTTGACCATTGGCGAGGTTGAATTGCTCGCGGATGCAAGCATGCAGAAAAAAGCGTTGCGCCGCCTCATGCCGGGCTTTGTCCTTTGCGACCGACATGATTATCTCGCCCAATATCATCAACAGCTATTGCAACATAATGCGCAAGCCAGCTTATTTGATGCTTGGTGTGAGTTTGCCATGCTGACGTACCAAGCTGTCGGCGATGATGAACACGTGCCTGACGACGATAACCAACCGATTCCGGCGCAATGGCAACGCGTTCCCAAACCTAAGCCAGGATATTTGGTGCCGATCATGACGGGATACCGCGCTATTTCCCCTTGTTATGCCGCAGGTGAGGTCGCCAATGTCCGCGATCCGGAGGTACCGGTAAGTTTTGTGGAAGCGGCATACAGCGTAGGTGAGTGGCGCAGCGTCCACCGCCTTAAGGATATCGACGACGCATGCTGGCGTTATCACGGTGATTACCCTTGGTACCTTGCCCGTGTGATGGCAGCAACACATGACGAACTCATTGAACCTGACGTTGTGCCCACAACCGAAGATAACACTGACTTTGACCCTGACTTTTTGTAATTAAGGAGATTTCATCATGGCTGATAAAAAACTGACTACCCCCTCCGTCCTTGCCTTTGAAGCGAAACTGGTGCCTTCGGATGCACTAATGTATGCGGGCAACTGGGAAAAAGGCGATTGGCAACCCATTCAAGTGGGCGAAAAATCAGTGCGAGGCACGATTTCGAACCGCTTAAAAGCGGCCACCGCTAATGATCCCGCCAAGCTAGATGCGGAAGTATCTAAAGCGAATCTACAAACGGTCGATGTTGCGGCACTACCGCATGATGCCGATACGCTTAAAGTGTGCGCGTGCTCAGCGGACTACATGTACCGTCAACCTGTAACAATCCGGACTATCAGCAAGCGTTGGCCGATAAAGTGCGTGACTATCAATCAGAAACCGGTTTTATAGAGCTGGCGCAGCGTTACGCACACAACATTGCCAATGGGCGTTTTTTGTGGCGCAACCGTGTCGGTGCCGAGCAAGTTAAGGTGGTGGTCACCGCAGGCGAGAAGCAATTTAGCTTTGATAGCTACGAATTTAGCTTGCATGATTTTGACGCGCACCCAGATGTCACTGCACTAGCAGAGGTGATCCAATATGGCTTAACAGAAGCGCATGCGCTTATTCATGTTGAAGCCTACTGCCAACTGGGCGAAGGGCAAGCGGTCTACCCCTCTCAAGAGCTGGTGATGGGCGGCGGTAAAGGCGATAAAAGCAAGTTCTTATATCAATTAGATGGCCAAGCCGCGATGCACTCACAAAAAATCGGCAACGCGCTGCGCACCATTGACACCTGGCACCCAGCCTATGACGAAGTGGGTGCAATTGCCATTGCCATTGAACCTTATGGCTCAGTAACTAACCGCGGAGCGGCGTATCGTCAGCCAAAAGAAAAGAACGACTTTTACAACTTGCTCGATGGATGGATGTTAAAAGACAAAACCCCAACGCTCGAGCAGCAGCATTACATTATGGCGATGCTGATCCGCGGCGGCGTGTTTGGCGCGTAAGGAGGCACAATGCAGTATTACATTGATATCACCTTGTTGCCTGACACCGATATTTCGGCAGATTTTCTCTGGCACAAGGTGTTTCAGCAAGTGCACATTGCCTTAGCGGAAAACAAAATCGGACCGAATCAATCGGCCATTGCGGTGGGGTTTCCGGATTACCGCCAAGGTGATTTTCCACTCGGCCATCGGTTGCGTCTGTTTGCGCAAACTGAGGCGGCATTTGAGCAGCTTAATATTCAGCGCTGGCTGTCACGCCTGACCGATTACGTGCATATCAAAGCCGTTAAGCCGGTGCCAGACGGGGTGAAAGACTATGCCTACTTTAAACGCTGGAACTACAAATCGCCGCAGCGACTGTATAAAAACCTCGATCGGCGTGCGGCCGCGATTGCCAGCAAAAATGGTTACGATGAGGAGGAAGTAAAGCGTCGTTTGTTGGAAAACATTAAAACGAACGACAAACGCTGGTCACTGCCTTTTATTCAAGTGACCAGCCTGTCGAGCCAAAAACGAGCGGGGCAGCCAAATACCGAGTTCGCCCTGTATATCGAGCGGGAACTCACCAAACAGCCGCCCAATAATGACCAACCATTCACCTGTTATGGGTTAAGCAGACGAGAGCCCGACCAGCAATCTGCGGTGCCGTGTTTTTGAGGGGGCAACCCCTCTTTACCCCTTCTTTTTTAGCTCTTTAAAAATAAATAGAAAATACAGTCAGTTACAGCAGGTGCTTTTTAACAAGGGTAAAAGACGATTTTTATCCTAACAGCCTGTTGTACCTGACGATTGTTACGTTATTCTATAGTTCACTGCCGCACAGGCAGCTTAGAAATGCCAGTGATTCACCAGGGCGACGCTTAATCGGTTCACTGCCGCACAGGCAGCTTAGAAAATATCAAGATTAAACGTATCACCGGGCAAGGCGTTCACTGCCGCACAGGCAGCTTAGAAATAACAGCGTATGAAAACAAACCTTCTCATTATGTTCACTGCCGCACAGGCAGCTTAGAAATTGGTAATCAGGTAAACCTGTACATCTTGGAAGTTCACTGCCGCACAGGCAGCTTAGAAAAATAAGCCGGAATCGGCACAACCCGAAAGGACGTTCACTGCCGCACAGGCAGCTTAGAAATCTACAAAAGTGTAAATCTTTGAGCCATGTGTGTTCACTGCCGTACAGGCAGCTTAGGTGTGTCAATACGGAACCCCCTTAAATGGTTGACCTATATTCATTTTTTAACCATGTAAACCGTGTTAAATTACTGAGTTGTACGAAGGAGTAGCCATACTTTGCCTAGCTTGTCGCCTGACAAAATGGAGTGTTGGAATGCGAAGAAAAACGAAGCGCAAAGACTTTGCAGCGCTTAATGAAGAGTTAGTCTCTCTGAAGCAGAAAGCGCAAAAGAGTGGTGATAATCGCTGGGAAAGCTACGAGTGCCRGCTTGTCACTCCCCTGTATGGCGGAGGTGTGCTCGCTGGAGAGATTGATCAAACCATGCCTATTCGCGCAAGTGCGATTCGTGGTCATTTGCGCTTTTGGTGGCGTATCGCATGTGGTCCGGACAATCCTAAAGAACTGCGCAGTGCAGAAGAGGCCATTTGGGGTGGTATTGGTGACCATGGAGCAAAGGCGAGCAAGGTGAGTATTTATGTTGACTGCCCAAAAAGTCGGTTAGAGACAATACCAACAAAATATCTCAGTGCTAAAGGCGTGAAGTATCTTCTTGGAGCAGCCGAACAAACATCCTGTTTAAAAAGTGGTTTTAGGTTCACCCTGTCTATTCGTTGTCCCGAAGCAATTAAGGAAGATGTCGAGACAGCGTTACGCTGGTGGGCCTCTTTTGGCGGTATTGGTGGCAGGACGCGCCGAGGGTTCGGCGCGATAAAGATAGCGGGCATCGACAGCATATCAACGCAAGACATGCCCGATAGCATGGCGTTAGTTTTTGCCTCGAATGCCAGTGGCAACAAATCTTTCGATTCAGCGGAAAAGGCGTGGGAAGCGGCAGCGTTTTTGCTCTATGAGTTTCGACAAGGAGAAGGTGTAGGCCGGAATCAGGGTAATCAAGACAAACGCCCCGGACGTAGCTTTTGGCCGGAGCCAGATCAGCTTCGGAGAATGACTAAAAAACATAAAATTAATCATGAACCGGAACACCCTGCGGGAAATGCGTTTCCGAGAGCGGCATTTGGCATGCCAATTATCTTTGATTTTAACGATAACACCAAAACAGAGCCGCCAGCGATGACGCTGACACCAAAAAATAAAGAACGAATGGCCAGTCCTCTTATTATTCGACCATACACGGATGGTGACCGATGGTGTGCGATAGCGCTACTTCTACCGAGCTGGCAACGTGCCTTATCAGCCGACTTGGACTTATCGCTTACATCACAACAAGATAAAAAGGGTCACCCAAAAAAATCATCGCCTGCATCAGCAAAAGAGCCTCCAAAGCGCTGGCCATCTTCTGAGCATGAGCGGGATGAATTGGCAAAGCGCATTCCGCCCATGAACGATAATGGTCGCTTAAGTGCTAACGATCCACTCCACGCATTTCTAGATTTTTTCGAAAAGGGATAATTGATGACGGACTATTTAGTTGCGATCAGCGTTGGCCCAGTCCAAAGCTTGATTGAAGCAGGGAGACGCTCACAAGATTTGTGGTGTGGCTCGTGGCTGTTGTCGCAAGTCGCGAGTGCAATAGCCGCTGAGCTAGATGGAAAACCGCATTGCTCGCGTATTTTTCCAAGCCCTCACCTTAACGTCAGTGAGCAGGCTGAGGGCGGGGAGCCTGAAGCCAACATCGCAAATGTTGTGCGTGCGGTTGTCAGCGCGAACAATGAAGAAGCATTAAAGCAACAGATTGCACGAGCGAAGCAGGCAGCAACCTCAAAACTCGGGGCCATTTTTTCTGACGTATTAGACAGAGAAAACTTACGTGAAGTGGGTATCGAACCCGAATATTGGGCGCAACAACAAAAAGATATTCTAGAAATGTTTGCTGCATGGGTGGCATTTAAACCTGATGAATACCAATCTGCATCCCAGCGTCTTGGGGAACTGTTGCACGCGCGTAAGCGAACACGTGATTTTTTGCCCATGCAAGATAACCGTTCAGGGCTGCACAAATCGACGCTGGATGGCGCGAATAACGCGCTCACGCATGCGTTAACCAATAAAACCGTGGCGAAAAAGCTGAACCTCAGCCCCGATGAGGTTGAGAAAAAGAAACGTATATTAGGCCTGACAGATGAAGAGTCACTAGATGCGCTCGGGATCGTTAAGCGCCTTGCTGGTAAACATGAGCAATTCACGCCGTTTAGTCGTGTAGTCGTCGACCCTTGGTTACAAAGCTTATCTGATGACTATTTGCAAAGGCTTAATGATCTTTATAAGCCTTTTTATGAAGCGAAGCGCGTTACCGCAGTGAAAGGTAACCAAGGCTATTATCAAAAATTTCCTTATGACGGTGAATACCTCTTTGCGAGCCGGCTCGAGGCATCGTCGTTTGACGATGAAAACGCGTATCAAGCACTACGCGACTTTTTAACCAAAGATGTTTTGGATCAGTATGGAGAGCCAGTCCCTTACGGCGTGCTACTTAAAGCCGATGGCGACCGAATGGGGGAGTTATTTGCGCAAGCGGACAATACAACCCAATCCATTAATATTTCAAATGCTTTGCATCGGTTTGCGAGTGTTGTGCGCGCGATAATTCGAGAGTTCGGTGGCCATGCGATTTATACCGGCGGCGATGATATTTTAGCGTTCTTGCCACTACATCGAGCAATACCGTGCGCTCAGAAACTGGCTAGTCATTTTACCGCTGCTATGGATGCCGTTATCCAGCAAAACTTTAACAACCCACAAACGGTCGCGCCGACACTGTCGGTTGGCTTAGCGATTGGGCATTTTGTTCAGCCTATGCGCCAGCTACGTCAGCGTGCAATAGCAGCAGAAAAACACGCAAAAGGGAATGACGAGCAAGCGCCAAGAAATGCACTCGCCGTGCATTTAGGGATCCGTTCAGGTCATGAAGTTACATGGCGCTGTCGCTGGGACGATTCAACGACACTTGATGCATTTTCAGCCTTTGTTGAGGCTTTTTCGCAAGACCTTATGCCTACGCGAATTATGCAAGATATACGTAATATGGCCCACCAACTAAAATGGCTCGAGAACGAAAACGGGCCTGATGTGAGTGATATTCGTCGCAGTGAACTCGAACGTATGTTGGTGCGTGCAGCGCTTGCGCACAATCATACAATGAAAGAGCGAGAAAGCGGCGAGATGCAAGGGCGTATCCACACACTAAAAGAGCATCTTAGAACGCAGGCATCGCGTTATTCGTTGGATGAACTCGCGAATCAATTGATATTGGCTCGGTGGATAAGTGCGAAAACAGCCAAGGATATTGGAGGGGAAGATTAAATATGCAGTATTATCTTATCAAACCACGAGATCCTTTGATTATTCGCTCAAGTCGGCCATTTGAGGAAATATCCGATGCGCAGGCGGCACGATTTCCGCCTCCTTCAACGGTCGCCGGCGCATTACGCAACATTCATGCACGCAGTACGGGAAAACCGCTGAATGAAGACTTGTTGATGCTTTCGGTGACAGGGCCGTTAGCCGTAAAGATGCCCATCAATGATAACGCGCCCAGTGAAGAAAACATAATGGTGCCAAAGCCTGCGGATGTGCAGTACGTGCATGATCGTAAAGCGGATACGGTCGTGTTGGCGCGATCAAAACCGGCAAAGCCCAATAGTGGAGAGGGATGTGATCTACCCAATGGACTTTGGCCGTTATTGAGTGACACCGCACTCCAAGGCAAACCTGTATCCGGACCAAATTGGTGGTCGTTACATGATTTATTAGCGTGGCGAAGAGGGGACGCGTTAAGCGTTCAACAGATTCATCAAAATGGCTGGACCCCTGCTGATCCCGATATTCGTACACATATTTCGGTGAATAATAAAAGTCGTCAGGCGGAGTCAGGAAAGATTTTTCAAACCACAGGGTTAACAATGTGGCAAAGGCCGAGCAAAACACAACGGTTTCCTGACGAAAGGATTGGCCTTTTGGCGGGGATTGATGGCGACATCAGTTTGCCTCTGTTGAACCTTGGCGGTGAGCGTCGTTTAGCAAATATCGTGTCCACGCCTATTTGGCCCGCGAGGCCAGTTGATTTAGTTGGCTCCATTATCAACAGTGGCGCATTTACCCTCACGCTTTTAACGCCAGCGCTATTTAATGGTGGTTGGCTTCCACATTGGCTGGACCAAGAAACACTAATGGGCACGCCTCCGTGCTGTCAAACGCTGCAAGTACGTTTGCGCGCGGCTGCGCTTGAGCGTTGGTTGCCGCAATCTGGTTGGGATTTGGCGAATCGACGTCCACGGGCGGCACAGAAAATGATCCCAGCCGGAGCGACCTATTGGTTTGACATTGTTGGTGAGGCACCTGAATCGGATATTGAAGCATTGTGGCTTGCCCATGTGTGCGATGAAACACAGCATAATCGTAATGGCTTCGGTTTAGCGCTTCCTGCCGCTGATTCGGTCAATTCTTAACATCATTTCAAGGGACGAAATTTATGTCTTTTCACGTCTATCACTTGTTTAGCCATACCATTTTACATTGTGGCGCAGGCCAGTCTGTCGGCATTGTCGATCAACCCATTGCGCGTGAACGTGCGTCTTATCTCCCGATCGTGCCAGGGTCGACGGTGCGAGGTGTATTAAAAGCTCACGTAAGCGATACAGAATCGGTTGCCGAAACAAGTGCCTTACAAGATCTAATCGAATTACTCTTTGGCACCAGCACCTCGAACGGCCGAGCAGGTGCGCTATCGATTACTGATGCGCATTTGCTAGTGCTGCCTGTTCGAACGGTTTATGGGATTTTGGCGTATGCGACCTGTCCATTTATTTTACAGCGATACAAACAGGATCGAGAACTTGATTTCTCACTCCCGATGCCGTCAGAAAAACAAGCACTGTGTCCAAATGATAACCCCAACCATCAAGATAATGTGATGGTGTTGGAGGACTTAGATTTAGACGCTCAAACCAGTGAGGATGTAGAACCTTGGGCGAAAGACATTGCGAAGTGTATATATCCCGATAACGAAGAGCGCAGGGAGAGCATGCGAAAACGGATCGTCGTATTGCCCGATACCGTCTTTTCGTTTTTGGCTGAAACGGCCACTGAAATTCGCACGCGTATTCGCATTAACGAAACCACGGGAGTGGTTGATAATGGCGCACTTTGGTCGGAAGAAAGTTTGCCTGCTGAAAGCATCCTTTGGGGCGTATATTCGGTAGATCATAACCGCTGTCATGAGCAATATGTGCGTGAATTGAACCATATCCTGAAAGAAAAGCCGCTGCTACAAATGGGCGGAAATATGGGAACTGGCAGTGGTTTAGTGCAGTTCATCTCCCTAGAAGATAAGGGAGAGTAAATGATGGAATCACGCAGCCAAAAGATCGCTATCGAAGCCTTTGCGCGAATCAAAGACAAAGAACATCAGTCGTATACGGAAGAAGCGAAGAAAAAATACGCAACATTAGTGCATAAACTGCCTGCAATGTTGCTGCAAAATGGTTTAACCCAAACCACTGGATTTTTACTCGCCAAAAATGAGGCTCACCACAGCGATTTGCTCACAGATTTAAGGCTTGTTATTGAAGCGTTAGCGACTCATCAATACCAAGATAATGTGACTTTTCATGAGGCGATCATTCACTTAGAGCTCCCTCAAACGCTCGCGATGACGCGTAATGCACTCGCGATTGCTGGTTGGCTTCGACGTTATGTGCAAGGGGTGTGGAACATCGGCCCCGATGGTGAAGATGTCAACCAAACGGCACTCGAGGAGAAATAACGATGACAGCACTCGTCCGCAAAAACGTAGAAGCGCCGTTTAGAAGTAGCAAAAGCATCAATCCTAGTTTATTGCTTGAAAAGGGCTTGCTATCGCTTGACGGAGAGAATTCCAAAAAGGAACACCTGCAAAAGCTAGTCGCCTTACCAGCCTCCGCTGAATACAAAACGGCATTTAATCGTTGGTTCGACCTGACCGGAGATGACAGCCGATTTCAACAAGCTGCGTTCACGGTAAAAAATCGCCTATTGATAGGCATGAATGGCAATGCCGGCCTCGAAACAGGGTGCTGTCTCAGTCGTAACTATGGTATGCCGTACATTCCCGGTTCGAGCGTAAAAGGCGTGGTACGTAACTGGGCAAACAGTAACCTAAAAGCGTTTTCTGACGATATTGAGGAATTACTGGGCACCGACGACAGTGAACAGCCAAGCCGTATGTCGGGCACGGTGACGTTTCATGACGCCTGGTGGATCCCCAAAGACGGCGGCAAGCCGTTTGTGCTTGATGTGGTTACGACGCACCACCAAGCCTATTACAATGGCAGTCAAGACAAGCCATCAGATACAGATAGCCCGATCCCTAACCATTTATTAGCGGTGCAGGGTAGCTTCCTCTTTGTATTGGAAGGTGAGCCTGAAGCCGTACAAACATGCCAACGGATGCTAGAAGAAGCACTTGAACATAATGGCATCGGCGCAAAAACCGCTGTTGGGTATGGGTATATGAAGGCTGACCTAGAATGGTCGAAAAACAATCTCATGACCGCAGAAGAAGTGCTGAAATATGATGTCTTACAGTTAACAGAAAAAAGGCTCATTGAGCTTTTCAGCAAAGATTTAGCTAAAACCAAGGAGCGTAATGACTTGGATGATTTTGTGAAGAAAGTCATAGAAATTCACCACGACCTAATTTCTAGTTGGCAACGAGAAACGAAAAAAAGTGCTAAAAATCGTTATAAGGCTTATCAGTTTTTATCTCCTAGGTTGTAACCATGAAAATAAAAGGAAGCATATCGAATCTCGTATTTTTTAGTTTCATTATACCTATTTGCTATCTTTTTGGTCTGGTGGCTTTTCCGAGCGAACCAGGCCCAACGTTAAGCGCTATAATCATGTCTATAGCGTCAAGCCTATTGGCCGCGGGTACGTTTGCTGTGTTAGTTGATAATCGATTGAAGGAGTTAATAGGGCTGGACGAGGAAATTACAGTCATATTAGTGTCTGAGAGCGGAAGAGAAGTAAAGTGTCCACTAATCAGCCGAAAAGACTTTAATCGATCTGAAGTGCTAGGCTACATTGGGATGCTTGGTGGCCCTGAGAGGTTTGAAATCAAATATATAAAAACACCAGAATTTGGCAACCAGATACGGAAAGTGCAGAAAAGTAAGGGGAACCAAGAGCTTCGGGTGAAGTGTACTGATAAGGAACTTGATCAGTTTGTCCCTCAGTGAGGGATAGGAGCAAATATACTCTGCTGCATTTCTTGGAGTAATGAAAGCGACTTAATGTAGTTGCAGTGGGGCATATCCATGAGCTGTCATGTCGTTAGTCTAACGTCGATTCGGCGGTTCACCAATGATCGTTAAATCCGCTTTTCTGCGCTTTTTCATCGTCGCGTAGAAATTCTCGTGTGAGCTGATATTAAGCAGATAGAGCTCGAGTTTGTTTTCAACCCACGTGTAGCCAAGTAACACCTCTTGTCTATCGAGCTTGAACTTGTGCACCCAAAGATAAGACAGATCGCCTTTTTTCTGGGTGCCAAGCGTGGGATCTTCAATGATTCTGTCTATCTCGTCCTCGACCACTTCACACTGCGCCTCGGACAACTTGTTCATCTGCTTTTCAAAAACACGAGAGACGAAAACATCAATCGGATTGTCTTGGGGTTCGTCGCTCATAACGTTTTACCTTACCAAGTTTAACTTCTTCAGATGCAATCAGCGCCTCTTGCACAAAGCTGTAGGGTAAATCAGGGTTCTCAGTCATGATTTTCCCGATTTTTGCCCAGTACTCAATTTGCTTGGGCACAGAGCGCATTTCAGCCTCTGCATGCACTTTTACATCTGACACAAACTCATCATCTAACCGTACACTGGTTGGCATGATTCACTACCTCGTTTATAAATCTTCACTGGTTAATATGCGACAAAATGTCGCGCCTTGCAACATGTTTAGAACTGGCACATTTGGCGTGACTTAAGACGGCTCTGCTTCAACATATGTGATAAGTTGATACCCTTGCGACCCTTCTTTTTTGGACGTTCAAAAATAAACAATAAATACAAAGTGTTACGGAAAGCGATTTTTAACAAGGGTAAAAGGCCATTTTTATCCTAACGGCCTGTTGTAACAGATGATTGTTAAGTTATTCTATAGTTCACTGCCGCACAGGCAGCTTAGAAAGACACGAAAGCTATTGCTCAAAACATCAAAAAGTTCACTGCCGCACAGGCAGCTTAGAAAGAAAGAGATAAGCAATACATTCATTTCGATTCGTTCACTGCCGCACAGGCAGCTTAGAAAATTTGTTCATGACCCCAAGGTTCAGCAAAACTGTTCACTGCCGCACAGGCAGCTTAGAAATTCATGGATTGGCATAGTGTTTTCCTCTGTTAGTTCACTGCCGCACAGGCAGCTTAGAAAGTGCTCATCAGGTTATGGCCAGTGCGCTGCTGGTTCACTGCCGCACAGGCAGCTTAGAAATGCAACAGAAGTTAGCGTGTCGCTGTGACCATGTTCACTGCCGCACAGGCAGCTTAGAAATGAACTTGAGGAGGCAGCTGAGCAGTAAGCTGGTTCACTGCCGCACAGGCAGCTTAGAAAGAGCGATGAAGTTTCGTCAGTGCTTGAGGTCTGTTCACTGCCGCACAGGCAGCTTAGAAATTGAGCGTAAATTTCCTTGWTAAGTACAGCTTGTTCACTGCCGCACAGGCAGCTTAGAAAACTTTGCAACACACCAAGCAACACCTGATTATGTTCACTGCCGCACAGGCAGCTTAGAAAAGTCCTCGCCATGCTCGGCTTTGGCGCGTTCCGTTCACTGCCGCACAGGCAGCTTAGAAAGATTTGAGCGATATCACCGAACTGAGTAAGACGTTCACTGCCGCACAGGCAGCTTAGGTGATACAAGCGCCGCTACGGTGTTGGACATATAAAAACTGTCAATGGGCGCCTGTCACGATTAGCGCTTATATCAACCGATGTAAATGCACCATGCTAGTCTTGATGTTGTGACTTATTTAACAATGAATACGTTGTAATTTCTTAAAGAACAACTAATATGTTGTATTCGAGCCATAATACAATATTAAAGTTGTTTGGGGGTGTGATGGTGTCACTAAAAGATATAGCGCGCGCATTGCAAGCCCGTCGCAAATCACTTGGGCTAGAGCAGTCTGACATGTACATGCGTATTGGCATGAAACAACAGCAGTATCAGCGAGTAGAGGCAGGGAGTGATGTTCGGTTATCGACTTTGCTGCGCGTGCTTGAAGGGCTCGACCTGACATTAACGCTCGAGCCCAAAGCATCTCAGATGGTTGATGAGTCGGTAAACCTCGATCGTTATAAAGATGATGATAACGACGATCTCGACTTTTGGTTAGGGACGGAGCATAGCGATGACCAAAACCAGTGAAGACGTTGAGGGGCTGAACATTCAACTGCATGGCGTTGATGTAGCTGTTGTTACGCACTACGCGGGCGGGAAGAATATTCTCACGTTCAATCCGGCGTTTATCGCCACCTCTCAGCATGAGCGTTTGACTTTTTCGTTAAGGCAACGTCGCGATCCGCAATACTTACATACACCACAAATTCGCACGGACAAACTGCCGCCAGTGCTCTCCAACTTGCTTCCAGAAGGCGCATTACGAGATGTCGTGTCAAAGGCATTACAGTGTCACACAAACAATGAATTCGCGATACTGGCATACATGGGTAAAAACCTGCCCGGTGCTATTGTGGCGACGCCAATTAAAGCTGGAGAGTTACCGCGTTGGGCATTGGCGCAAAGGCTTTCAACCGCGCCGCAGCAGATTGATGTTAAGCATGCTGATAGCAAATTCTCATTAGCCGGCGTACAAATGAAGTTTTCTTCATCGCACCGTGATGGGCGGTACCATATTGATCACGACGCCAATGAAGACTCATGGATCATAAAAACGCCCTCAACCGTACATAAAGGGGTGCCTCTCAACGAGTTTACATGTATGACGCTCGCTGCGCAGGCCGGCGCCGTGGTTCCCGAAAGACGTTTGATCAATGTGGCTGAGTTAGAGGGGTTACCCAATATTCAGCTGCCAAACGAGCCTCTTGCGTATGGCATACAACGCTTTGATCGCGGACCCGACGGCCGAATACATGCGGAGGATTTTGCACAGGTATTTGGCTTATATCCTTCAGATAAATATCAAAAAGTGAACTATGAGCAGTTGGGAAAAGTGTTATATCGCGAGAGCGCTAATGGGCGAGAAGACATACAGCAAATGGCACGCAGGCTGCTGATTAATATCTTGCTCGGGAACGGCGATGCGCACTTAAAAAATTGGACGATCTGTTACCCCGATCGCATGTTGCCGCGTCTAGCACCGCTTTATGATGTGGTCTTTACGCAGCCTTATATTGAATATGACAACATTGCATTGAAAATGGCGAAAAGCAAGCGTTGGTATGATATTGGTTTGAGCCATTTCGAACGCTGGTCGCAAGATGTGGGTGTGCCGTGGCAAATGATCAAACCGCACCTATTGGATACGATCAACCTGGCGCGAAATATGTGGCCAAATCAACTTAAGCAATTACCGATGTTAACGGAGCACAAAGCGATGCTACGTGATCATTGGAAAGCCCTGCACGAGGACTTCACCATCGGTTCATGAGCCAATCTAACGGAGAGCTAATCGGCACCTTCTTCCCCTTTTTTTTTAGCCACTTAAAAATAAACAATAAATACAGCTAGTTACGGAATCCCTTTTTTAACAAGGGTAAAAGGCCATTTTTATCCTAACAGCCTGTTGTCACTGACGATTATTACGTTATTCTATTGTTCACTGCCGCACAGGCAGCTTAGAAAGCACCAATCAGGCTCCATCGGATAGGTTTTTTGTTCACTGCCGCATAGGCAGCTTAGAAAATCATCGAGTCGCGGCGTTTCGGATTGCTGCTGTTCACTGCCGCATAGGCAGCTTAGAAAAGAAGGGAATGAGTTGTTTGCTGAACCATCTGGTTCACTGCCGCATTGGTAGTGGAGCGAGTATTGTGAATGGTTCGTTCATTAGTGAGGGTGTCTTGCTTTTCTATAAAATGACCAACTAACTAWACTTTTTCGTGGCTGGGTATGTAGCTCGACGTTTATCGTTAGATTTATTTCTATTGAGTAATCAAAAAGTAACTCGTGGCGTGATTGTCRTTGCCCAGATTCTTTCAATTGATGCAGAGATTCTCTTCTACGCTAACACAGTAAAGATGTTTTTACGGATGTTGAGTGCTAGGAGTGGGGTATGAACATCAATAACACCATGAAGTTAGTGTTCTTTATTATTGGTGCAGGAATTGTCGTTAGTTTTGTCACGATCATCCAACTAAATGGGCTGATGAATAAAGTTGATGAAATGGCACAAGTTCGATATGCCTCTTATCAAACAGCTGATGAATTAAGGCAAAGCTCTGATGATTTAACCCGTCTAGGTCGAACGTATGTTGTGACAGGTGACGATAAGTACGAAAAGATGTATGTGGTGAGCCCGACAAACAAATGGCGATTGAGCTATTGCATAGCTCTCAGTATCACCAAGAAAAAGCAAAAATCATGAAACCCATCGAAAGCTTTTTTATTGCGTTAGAAGAGCGCACAAATGCGCAATTTAATGCAGCCGCCACCAGTGTGAAGAAAACGGTACTAATCGGGAATATTTCGTTAGCCGTTGTGGTTGTTATTGCGGTATTAGGTTATGTCATTACTAAACGGAATGTCGTTAACCCAATTGATAGAATGGCGTCAACACTCAAACAAGTAGACGATAACTCTGACTTAACACTACGCGTGGATGACACTAAGAACAATGAAATAGGTACGATTGGTAGTACTGTTAATAAAGTCATTGTTAGTTATTCTTCAACGATTGAAAAAATTAATAATGTGAATCATATGATTTCACAGATTACAGAGAGTCTGGTTAACATTACCGACAAAAATGCCAAAGTATCTAACCAACAAAACCAAGAATTAGAAATGGCAGCAACAGCAATGGAAGAGATGACATCAGCATTGGCGACAGTGGCTGAAAATACATCCATGGCTGAAAAATACGCAGGGAGCACAGAAAAAGAGACGAGCACCAGTAAGGAAGTCTTTGATAAAACGACACTTGAGTTTGGGAGTTTGGAAACAGAGTTCACCAAAACATCTGAAGTCATTCAAGAATTGGCGGATGAATCGACCAACGTCGGTAATGTGTTGGACGTAATCAAAGACATTGCTGAGCAAACTAATTTATTGGCGCTCAATGCGGCTATCGAGGCGGCACGTGCAGGTGACCAAGGCCGCGGTTTTGCGGTGGTGGCGGATGAAGTGCGCTCGCTGGCGCAACGCACGCAAAAATCGGCAGGTGAAATTGAAGACATGATTGGAAGTCTGCAGGGTAAAGCCGAGCAATCTACCCAAACCATTCGTGTTAACGCTGAAAAAATCGCATCAACGCGTGACAATATGACAACGGCTAATGAGGCGCTAGGGACCATAAAAGAATCCGCGGTTGAGATTCACCGCCTTAACTCTTCTATTGCTTCTGCTACCGAAGAGCAACTGTCGGTCAGTGACGAGATCTCTAGCAATCTCGCGAATATCAAGACGCTTTCAGGTGATATGAATGAAGCGATTGATCAATTGGGTCCGATCGTCTCCGACCTAAAAGATAATGTTGATTCACTCAGCAGTGCCATCAAACATATCCGCACTTAATTAGAGAGCTGTTAGCGGATTGTCGAGCTTGGCAATCCGCTCTTTCATTGCCACAGCAAAAAATGTCCACGCAATACTGATAGACACCGACAAACTCTGACACTCTCGTACATTCTTACGACAGCCTTTTTATGACTTGCTGATTATAGTCAGCCTTCTTTAACGCGTTTTATGCGACACACTGAAGTGGGTTTGGCTGTGATGAATATCAGTAAACAACATCGAATGAGCCTTGTGGAGTGGGCTGAAAGAATTTATCCGAACAGCAAAGGATGGCGTGTAGTGAGCAAAAACTGGCGTTTTTGCGCGTTGGGTTCGGCATTTCCAACCATTATGGAACGCATGATTGAGGTCTTTAACGAACCGTATTTGGCGCCGGTATTGGCTGACTATCCAGAAGTGATCACTAAACCGCTCAAACCGTACCTCAATGTCTCACTGAGCATGCCTGAGCGGGTTGCAATGCTGCATGACCATTATCGTTTTATGGCGAATACCTTTGGCCGTCATTGCAGCACCATTTTCTCAGTCGCGGGTCTGCCTCTTGTCAGCTTTACTGCCAATAATGGCCGTCAATATGGCGTGCGCTTTTATCGTGGTGCAATTCGCGAAGGGGCGCTGGGTTTGTCCTTGTATGACGTGGAGAGCAAGCAAGGCGTGTACAGTATTTCGTTCCACTTTAACCGTGAGGGGCGAGAACTCTATATCGGTGCCTTGCAAGGTCCGAGTGATAGCGTACCTGACCGTCATCAGATCATTAAAATGTTGACGAAAACGGCGCATGGATTGCGAACCAAAGCTTTGATGTTAGAGCTCGTGCTGATGCTGGGCCGTATCATGGGTGCCGAGCGCTGCTACGCGGTGTCTAATAAAGGCCATATTTATAAAGCGATTCGTTACATCACTTCTAAGCGGAATGTGGTGACGTTTGATTATGATGAGCTTTGGCGCGAATATGATGGCATGCCACTGAATCGATATATGTATACCTTGCCGATGCTGCCAATACGTAAAGATGTTACCCAGCTTAGTGGCAGTAAACGACGTTTATACACCAAGAGATATACTTGGTTGCATACCCTAGAGCAAGATCTGAACTTGGCGATAAACGCGTTGACGGAAACGCGTGCAGAAATGCATCAAGTTGCCTGAACAGCAAAAGTAATAAGAACAGAAAAATGGCCTCATAAGAGGCCATTTTGCGCGTCACTCACAAAACTCGCGACGCGCGAACTACACCAAACGTCGCCGGAAGAGTCGGTGTCCCAAGGCATTGAACAATGCGCCCGCCACAATCAGCCCGCCACCGAGATACGTCCACATGGACGGCAGTTCTTGAAAGACCGCTATCCCAATTAAAGTAGAAAACACGATTTGTACATACGCATAGGCCGACGCTTCGCCAGCTTGCTGTGTTTGCATGGCTTTGGTGAGTCCATACTGGCCGATCTGAGTAAACACACCCACTAACACCAATAAGAATGTGAGCGGCAAACTTGGCATCACAAAGTCTGGCCACATCAACACCATTGAGACCGGCAGGGCGACCATCGGGAAGTATAGGATGATCACCGAGCTGTCTTCGCTGCGACTGAGCTTTCGCACAATCACGTAAGCGACCGAACTTCCCAAAGCCCCCAGTAATGCGATAGCGACACTAAAGGGCGGAAGTGCGCTATCGWTCGATGTATTGAGGTTGGGTTGAACCATCAGATAGAGGCCGCCCAAACACAGAGCAATGGATACTAAGGTGGCGCCTTGTAATCGCTCTTTCAGCACGATAAATCCAAGTACCGCAGTAAAAACGGGATGCATGTATTGCAATACAGTGGCTTCGGCGAGCGGCAGGGTGGTAACGGCGTAATACACGCACATAAGTGCGGCGGTCCCCAATACGCCGCGCAGCAACAGTAGCGGTTTATTATTGCCAAAGGGCGACAAGCCTTTTCGTTTGACATCTGTGTAGCTGATGATGAGCGACACCAACGCCCGTGCAGCGACTATCTCAAAGAGCGGGATACCATGTAGGCTGACATATTTAACACAGGCGGACATGACCGCGAAGCCGAACGCGGAAAGGAGCATAAAGCGGATCCCTATCGGGATCGCGGACAATGAAAAGGCAGGCATAAGCACACCGGCTAAAACAACAAGGCCGCTATGATAACGTGTCTCGATCCGTTTTGCTTGAGAGAACGCACTAACGCGCGGTTAAGCACTGCGCGTTGATTAAAATGTTAAAAAGAGAACTAAGGCCAAAGCCCTGTTAGCGCGCTCAGTAAACCCTCACTGGCACCTTGCTGGCCTAAATAGTCGAGTACAATCGGTACAAATTGTTGCAAGGTGGCCGCATCAATGCCGAGTGTGTCAGCCACCTTATATAAGCCCTTGAGCGAACTGATGTTATCGCCAATGCCACTGTCACCCAGTAATGACGAGAGGGAGGATAAATCAGGACGCAGACTTGCCAGCTCTTGCTGCTGGTTACCAGTGAGCTGATTCGCCGCCATTGCTAGCAGGGCACTTGCGCCACCAGCTGCTTGCGTCGGGCTAACACCCACTTGCTCGGTAATTGCTTGTACAAGCGCCGATTCACTGGCTTGGTCGTCCGCAAATTGGGTCGCCATTTGGGTCATCACATCCGTGGTGGTATTACCTTGACCAAAAAACGCATGACTGGCGGGAGAGATTAACATGGCAGCAAGCGTGAGTGCAGGCAGCGTCGCTTTCATAGAAGGCACCTATTATCAACCGAGAGTGATGTAGGTATAGCGGTAAATGGCGGTGAATGAAAGTCGCCGACCACTAAGACAGTGCAAGGTCGGTGTTTTTAGATGATATGGTTCGACGTTGGATCCGCTGTTTGATGGCAAAAAAGGCCAGCGCACCGGCGATCCCTCCAGCATGAGCGAGGTGCGCAATATCGATACCTAATGCGGTACGCATGGGCAGGGATTGGCCTAATAGCGCATCTCCCACACATTTTACGCTGGTGATTAAGACAATCCATTTCCCGCTAGGGGTGTGAATAGTGCTTATTCCTCCATACATAAATAACCCATACAACACCCCAGATAGACCCATATATTGCTGATAGGGACTCCACCACATCACCAGACCAACCACACACGCAAGCCACAAGATCAGCGACGCCAGCGTACCGGCGCTGATATGGCGATAAAACATCAGGCCGAATACGCCTAATCCGATCATGTTGGTCAGCAGATGGAAGAGGTTATGATGAATAAAATTACCCGTCACCACGCGCCACGCTTGGCCTGAAGCCAGTGCACTGCGCTGCCACACCCACGTCTCGGCGAGCGACGAATAATGAACACCCACACACACGAGTGCGACGATTATCAGCAATCCAACTGTTTGAGTTGGCACGTGTAGGGTGATAGGTCGTTTTCGCTTCATCATTGCCTTTTATCTCGTTACAGCTTGAATAACAACGCGTTATTGCAGTCAATATGACTGAATGAGATCTCCCTCAAAGATCATTACAAATGATAATTGATCTCAATCGTATTTGCATCTATGATGCGCGCCCTGAACCTACCCCCAATTTAATGTTTGTATAACATGAAGTTAGTGAATGCGCTGTTAATCGGGCTTATTTTTGTGTCGCCATTAAGCCATAGCGATGATGAAACGAATACGTTGTCGTCATTTTCGTGGCTGCAAAATGTGACGCAACAACAGGATAAAATTCGGGCATATCTGGAACGCCAAAATCAGCATGCACAACAGTCGCTGATGGAGAGTCAATCGCTTCGCGATGAGTTATTGAATGAATGGCAGCGTACACCGCAAACTGGCTCCACACCTTGGTTAACGCGAGATGGTCGCGAATTTTTGCAAACACGGGTTAATGGTGAGCGCGTGCTGCGTATGCGCAAAGCCGTCAGTGAACAAGGAGCAGTTCGCGAAAAAGAAGCTGTTCGCGCAAAAGAAGCAGGCAGCGAAAAAGGGTCGACATTGCTCAACATTGAGGCGCGAGCTGCTGAGCATGCGTATTACCAGCTGGGAAGTTGGTCGTTAAGTCCCAATGGACAATGGCTCGCCATTGTCGAGGATATTCACGGTGAGGAAGACTACCGCATTGTGCTTATCAATCGCCAATCTGGGCAAACCGATATTATTGCCACCGAGGCTGATGCGTCTGTCATTTGGTCGCCGGATAATCAGCAGCTCTACTATGTCGGTAAAGACGCGGAAACTGCACGCCCATATCAATTGTTCCGCCATGAAATAGGCACCATCGGTGGCGATAGCCTGGTGTATGAAGAAGTCGATCCAGCTTGGTTGCTGTCGGTATACCCTGCCAGCCATACAGATACGGCCATTGTGCAAGTCAACAATGAATCGTCGACCGAACAGCGTCTGCTCCGTCTTAATGATGGAAGCCTGTCTGCACCGCTCAAAGCGCGCCAACCCAATGTCGAATACTACCTCGATAAGACCGATGATGCGTTTTGGATGCTGAGCAACCACCAAGGAACCAAGCAGTTTTATCGTGCTGCCGTCGCGACGCCGAACGATTGGCAAGTCATTTATGCCCCCAAATCGGACGATGAATTAAACACGTTTTACCTCTTCGAAGATGGCATTGTCCTCACCCAACAGCAAGAGGGTGAGCAGTGGTTTGTCTTACTCAATGAGAACGGAGAGCGCGTTGTTGAGGAGCCTTTGGCGGCACAAGGGCAAGTCGCTTGGTTTTCACGCGGGGGTGACTATGCGAGCAATCAGTTGTTTATTCGCAGTATGTCGCTTGTACAGCCACCACGATGGGAAGCGCTGGATCTTAAATCCGGTACGCGTCGTGAAGTCAGTGCCGATCATTACCCCGACTTTGACGCGTCTCGCTATCACTCTGAGCGTTTATACGTTGGACCGCATCGTATTCCTGTCACCTTGGCATATCGTAAGGATGCGCTGACCCCGTCATCGCCAGTCGTGCTGTATGGATATGGCGCATATGGCTTTACCATGAAGCCGTATTTTATGCCGCAAACCGTCTCGCTAATGGACAGAGGCGTCATCTATGCGACTGCGCATGTGCGTGGCGGAGGCTATTACGGTGCAACATGGCACCAAGCGGGCAGCGGGATGAACAAAAAGCATGGCATCCAAGATTTTATTGATGTCGCCAAAGCGATGGGCCGCTATCAAGATGGACAACGTGCAGTCGCGGCTGTGGGCTCCAGCGCTGGTGGTACCTTGGTTGCCGCGGCACTTAATCAAGCGCCCGCAGCGTTTGCGGCCGCTAGCCTCAATGTCCCGTTTGTCGATGTGCTGGGCAGTATGTCTAATCCGGCGTTGCCGTTAACCGCACAGCAATACCAAGAATGGGGCAATCCCGCGCAGAGCGATCAGCGCGAGGTAATGCAAGGCTATGATCCTTTGCGCAACATCCAGCAAAACCCTTATCCCCCTATGCTGGTGCGTGTCGGCTGGGACGATAAGCGGGTGCCCTTTTGGGAAGGGGCGCAATACCTTTCGCATTTAGCCGCAACCAGCACCCGATCGGGCCCTTATTTGTTGTTGACGGATTTTTCCCGTGGCCACCAAGCCGATGCGCGTCATGGGCTGACGCAACAAGCGACCGACTATGCCTTTCTCTTACACCAACTAAAGCGTGTGAACTAACCGGAGTATTAAATGAAATTGTCTTCTGTCTCTGTGGCAGTGCTGACAGCACTGGCTACTGGCACCGTGCACGCCAATTCTGCCAACACCGAGGAGAATACCTCTGGTGATGCGACCAATCGCCACGTCGAGACGGTGGTCGTCACGGCCAATAAATTTGCTGAATTACCGTCAGATACAGCGGGGTCGGTCGCCATTTATCGTGGCGAAGATATCCAAAAAAAAGGCGCAACCGAGCTCTATGATGCACTGACAAATGAACCGGGTGTCAGTGTGACGGGCGGAGCGGGTCGCCCTCAAAACATCACTATTCGCGGCATGTCCGGTAACCGTATCTTGATTGTGGAAGATGGCGTTCCAGTCGCAGATGGGTTCGGTGCCGCTGATTTGAATGATAAAGCAGGGCGTAATTCCTTTGATATTGCGAGCGCTAAGCAAATCCAAGTGGTGAAAGGCGCTAGTTCAACCAGTTATGGGTCAGGTGCATTAGGCGGTGCCGTGATCGTGACATCGCTGAGCGCTGACGATCTCCTCCGCAACAAGGATCTGTACGCGGACGCGCAAGTTACCTATAGCGAGCTCAGTGATAAAGGCCGAGTCGGCAGTCGTCTCGCGCTCCGTCATGGTGATACCAGTGCGTTGCTCGATGTGAGCTATTGGGAAGGGGAAGAAACCCGTAATTATCAGCAAGATTTGTATAACCGCACTTTGGATGGTGGCAGTGCGTCGTTGCGTCTGGATCATTATGTCTCCGATCGCTGGAAGCTAAGTGCTCGAGCCAAGCTCTACCGCGAAGACGCATCGCGACAAGAAGGCACAGCATCGATTCAACCTGACGGTAAGTGGGATATCAAAACGTTTGATCAAGCCGAAAAAATCGAAACCACGCAATTTTGGTTTGGCAGTGAATATCACGCCCAGCAGCCTTGGTTAGAAACTCTCAATACCAAGCTCTATTACCGAAATACCGATTTTACCCAGAACACGAACCGTTTGATGACTCGCTGGAACATGGGGATCAATGAGCAACGTCGGGTGCTGGACGATCGCCGTTTTCAAGACCAGTCAATCGGTTGGTCGGTGGATGCCAACGCTGAGCAAATCAGCGGCGACGTGGTGCATACGCTGGTTTACGGCGGTGTGTTAGAAACGGCTTACCATGAACGTCCTGTGACGAAAACGACTCTCGACTGGAACGGCGTAACAGTGGGTGATACGCAACCTTTTGCCCCTGCTCGGAGTTATTCGTTAGGTGTTTATGCACAAGATGCAATGAGCATCGGGCAGTGGCGTGTGATGCTGGGCCTACGCGCTGATGCGTACCGATTGAGTGCAGACGATCCCCAAGCCATTGGCATGGCGAGTGTGGCGGACAATAACAGTGCAGCGTTATCGCCCAGTGCTTCGGTGGCTTATCACTGGACGCCAGCGTTCAATACCTACCTCAGTTATAAGCATGGTTATCGAGCGCCTGAATACGACAAAAGCTACGGCTACTCCAACCATGCCTCTGTGCCGGTGACGCCATTTGTGGTGCTGCCCAATCCGTCTCTTGACGCGGAAACCAGCGATAGTTTTGAGTTCGGGGCCAAATATGATGACGGCAAGCTGCGTTTGTATACCGCGGCGTATTACAACCGGTTTAGCCAGTTTATTGATATTGCCGATAAGGGCTTCAACGCAGAAACTGGTTTGTTTGAGAAGCGTTATGAAAACCTTGATGGTGTAAAAACGTATGGCGTCGAGGCGTCTGCGGCCTATGCATTTACCGATCAATGGCAAGCGAAAAGTCAGATTGGCTGGATCTCCGGCAAAGACGACAATGACGAGTATGTTCGCAATTTAGCCCCCCTCGAAGGCAGTCTGTCGCTTCACTTCGATAACCAATCGTTTAACGGTTATACCCGTTTGAACTGGGCAGATCAGATGACCCGCACGCCTATGTGCTACACCGAGTTAGGCACCCGCACTGAGTGTGCTCAGACGTCTGGCTGGGCGAGCGTTGACCTTGGCTTGGGCTATCAGTTCTCGTCGCAAGCTTCTATCAATCTCAATGTCTATAACGTGTTAGACCGCGAATACATTCGTTATCAAGACGTTGCCGGTATTTCCGAATCACAAACCCGTTTTTCGACCGAGCCCGGTCGTTACTTCACCCTCAATGCACGTTATGCGTTTTAAGGAAGAACCATGAAATCAGCGATCAGTCTTGTGGCGTTGGTACTTGCCAGTACCAATGTCATGGCAGGGGAATGGGATTACCCTGCGGGCAATTATCAAGCAAGTGATGCCACTCAAGCACAGCAGTATTTGCGCACGCATTATCCATCGGTGGGGGAGCTGTCGTTACGCTACCAAACCAGCAGTTTGCTTGGTCGTCAGTATAACTTTGATATTTATCGTGGTGGCGAGTATCAGCCGCAGCGTACGTTGGTGTTACATACCGACAAACACGGTTTGGTGACTCGGGTGTATAAAAGCTTAACCGACACCATGATCCGACAGGGTGAGGCAGTGAAAGAGGCGGCGATTGAGATCCCGCGTCGCCTGATCGCGGATGCGCCGCCAGCGCTATCAGACGGAGAATTAGTGACGCGCACCGTCAATGTGGTTGATCCAGATCTGCGTAGTATGGATAAACAGCCCGCCCCCGAAACGCTCTGGACAACGCTGGCGGATTATCCCCACGCGCCACGTTTTGTTATGCGTGATGTCTCTTTATTGGATGTGGGCGGCACCCTCTACCTGAGTAACCCCAGAGTCCAAGCCGTTGATGCCATCGCCTTTGAAGACAAAAACCCTGAGTCTGGACAATGGCAGAAAAGTGACAGTGTCTCGTTTTTAAATCCTGACGGTGTCACACAGTTTGCAAGCCATGCGTCGCTCACAACGTTGCCGTTTGATAGTCAAGACTTTGCACAAATGATGGCGTTTTATCATTTGGATAAGTCCCTGCAATATGTGTCCTCGTTGGGGTATTCATTATTTGACGGTCCGGTTCGCTTCGATGCTCACGCCTTAAGTTCGAACAACTCGTCTTACTATGTGGGTCCTAACGCGGTGATGTTTGGGGCGTCGGGCTCGCCCGATACACTGGATGCCGATGTCGTGGTCCATGAGCTGGCCCACGGCATTCACTACCATATTTTGCCCGACTGGGCGTATGGCCACACGGGCGCCTTGGGTGAGGGATTTGCTGACTATTGGGCGGGCTCTGCCAGCTATCGCACCTTGTATCAACAAGGTGATGACTTCGAGATTGATACCGTCTTTAACTGGGATGGTTATTTCGGTTTTAAGCAAGGTACGCGCAGTTTGTGGAATCAAAAAGCGCGCTATTTTGAAAGCAGTGAATACCGCGCGCACGAAAACGTTGGTGGTGAATTAGGGGATGAGCTTTGGTCGACACCTTTGTTCCAAACCCTCAAGCAAGCCGTCGCGCTGTATGGTGAACCCGCTTTTAAAGAGATGGATACCTTGGTGCTGGAATCGATGTTTGGGCTAGGCCGGGGCATGAAAATGCACGATCTGGCAGAAAGCATGCTCTATGTGGCTAAAACCTATTATCCATCACGCGACTATGCAGCCTTGTTGAAAGCGAACTTTGAAAAACACGGTTTGCTCAAAGCACCGTTTCGCTTTGAAACAAGCCAGCGTTATGTTGCCGATACGGCGGCGATCCACACACGCTTAACACCACAAGGGCGCACAGCCTCAGTGCGTGGTGATATTCAGGTGGAGGGTGGAGCGCCCGCGTCCATTAACCAATCACTTGATCAGGCTCAGTCGTTTTCTATCCCTCTACCGCTTGCGGCGCAATGCGGTCAGCCGCTGACTCTTGAGGCGCGAATTGATTATCAATTTGATGACACGTTGCAAACCCATCAATGGCAAGACAGTTTGACGGTGATTAAAGGCTTGCCTCAACTCACCCAATCGCGCCAAACCCTGAATGCGACCTTGCCGGATGCATCGGTGGCCAGTAATGGCGCTCAAAACAATGGTTTCAAGAGTTTTAACTTCATTATTAATGATGACGCGAATGCCATTCGTGCCGATCTTGGCGTGTATGTCCATATCAACCATGCCAGCCCATCAGATTTACGCGTTGTTCTTGTCTCCCCCGCAGGCTCACGGGTGACGTTACATGCCAATACCGCCCGTCAGAGCAATGACTTAGTGCGCTATTGGACCAGCCAGCACGACGATCTTTTACAAGCCTTTGATGGCGAACCCCTAGCGGGGAGTTGGCGCCTTGAAGTGACAGACTATGCCCAAGGCAGCAGTGGTGAGCTGGTGGCATGGCAAGTGGGACGCGTGACGGGATTCGATTGCAAAGATACCGACCTTAGCACCGAGGATGCTCTAGACACCGCTAGCTCGGGAGGCGGCGCGTTGTCATGGCCACTGCTGCTGGTGGGCTTGCTTTGGGGCGGCTGGCGAGCACGAAAGGACGAGTCCTGATAGCGCGTTATTCAATCACCTTAACACCCTTATTAAAAAGATAGATATGATGAAATTTAACTACTCTCTACTCGCCAGTGCATTGCTACTGGCAGGCTGTAATGGTTCTGGATCAGAAACGAGTGCAAGCGACTCGATCGCGCCGACCTATAGTGTCTCTGGCACCATTAGCGCCACCAATGCCACCGGTAACGAAACCGTGTGTGCGGATTTAAATGGTGACTTTGCCTGTAACGCCAACGAACCCACCACACAAGCGGAGCAGGGGGCATTTACCCTCACTAGCGCCGATAAAGCCATTTTATCCTCACCGATTGTCGCGCAAATTGACACCGGCGTGACCACGTTATCGTCGCAACGAATGGGAGCGCAGACTGACGCGCCTCGCCAAGCGAATGCATTCCTTGTTGCTCCCGGCGTGCGCAAGACTACCGGCAATGAGATCAATGTGATCAGCACACTGGTCGCTAGCAACATGGCGGCAGGGGATGCCTATCAAGATGCTGTCGCTCATTTACGTGAGCAATTCGAGGCGATGGGCGTCACGACGCAAGCGGACTTACTTACCAACGGAGCGGATAACCGTTTTGTACAGCTTGAAAACAACGTTTTATCGCTGATATCGGGCATGACGCCTACGCGTGCGAATCGCATGCTAGCGCTACTAAGCGGTGAATTGGCGCGTTACTCGGATGTTTTACTTAAAGGTGCTCCGAGCGATGCTGAGCTGAACGCGATTTTGGTTGAGTTGGATGAACGGACTCAAATGCGTCCTGTAAACGATACCGGCATTGTTAGCTATTATTCCGACAGCGGGAATGTTGCCACCGCGCCTGTCGATTACCCCGGTCAAGATGCTGACTATGGTTTTGATGCAACGGAAGGTGGGTTTAGCTTCACCAAACTGGATGACAAGGGTCAGCCTTTGCCCGATAGCGCGACCACGTGGGATTGTGTGCAAGATAATCGCAGCGGACTGGTATGGGAGAGCAAACACACGGATCCTCAATCCCCGCGATATGTGGATCGCCTTTTTGCCTATCAAGTGCCCGGGCAGTTCGAACCGTTTGACAAAGACATTGAGGCGACAGGCTGCAAAGACGCTGAGGGTATTTGCACCACGGCCCAATACCAAGCGTACCTAAATCAGCAACAGATCTGTGGCATCGATCAATGGCGCTTACCCACTTTTATTGAACTGTATAGCCTGATTGATTTCGGCGAGACGCAAACCGATAGCGATGGGCGTGTTTATGGGCTCGATATTGAGTATTTCCCTCATCAATCCTCTGCCAGTGAATACGATGCCGGCTTGCTGTGGTCCTCCACCTCTTTCTTAACCGAATATACCGCATTTGCGACGCCGGGTGCGCGCTATATCCAGCTGCCGCAAACACGAGGCAGTGATCGTGGCACCACGGTATCGCTCGAGATCTATAGCGATCAGGTCGAGTCTGACTACACCTCATGGCAACTGCCTATCCGTCTTGTCGCCCAAGGAGAAAAATAATGAACAAGCTGATCATTGCCGCCAGTATCTTCGCATCTGTAACTGCATGGGCGGGCCAAGAATGCTCGATTGATTTAACCAAAACGGCACCGAATGTCCGTTATAGCTTTGATGACAATGGCACGGTCACAGACACCTTTACCGGATTAACGTGGATGCGTTGCCCACTGGGTAAAACCTGGCAAGTCGAACAACAGGCGTGTCGTGGTGAGGGCACAGGAATGTATTGGCAAGCCGCACTCAATGAAGTGCAAGCGATCAATCAAAGCCAAGCACATCCGCTACATCAATTTGCCGGCCACACGCAATGGCGCATGMCCAATATTAAAGAGCTAGCCTCATTGGCTGAACATGCCTGCATGAAACCCGCGCTTAATCCAAAGGCATTTGCCGCCGGATTCCCATATTCTACGTCAGAAGAAGGCTATGGCAGTGGTGATGTGCGCGCTTACGTGTGGAGCAATAGCCATGTGCAAGCGGACAATACGATTTTGATGTTTGACGTGCGTAATGCGGAGATCTTTGCTTACGGGCCGACGCAGCTTGAGGGCAGTGTACTGCTGGTGACAGACCAGTAATAAAAAATCGCCCCAGCGACATCGACTGTGGCTGGGGCGAATGAGTCGTTATTGGTGATCGATAACCGAAGTGATCAAGCCACCGCACGTACTTTTTCTAAGTGGGCGAGGTACTCATCGTAGCTGCCGTTAAAGTGCGACAATTGCTGGTCTTTAATCTCAATAATGTCAGTGGCGAGCGAGGAGACGAATTCGCGATCATGGCTGACAAAAATCAAAGTACCGGGGAATTGCTCTAGCCCTTTGTTAAGTGCTTCAATCGCTTCCATATCCATGTGGTTGGTTGGCTCGTCCATCACAATCACATTAATATCTTGCATCATCAGCTTGCCGAACATCAGACGGTTTTTCTCACCACCAGAGCAGCTTTTCGCTTTTTTATTCACGTCATCCGCTGAAAACAACAAACGCCCTAAAATTCCACGTACGATCAAGTCATCATGCTTGGCCGTACGCCACTGTGACATCCACTCAAACAGGGTCAGATCGTTGTCAAACTCCGCGCTGTTATCTTGCGGACAGTAGCCAATCGCGGCATTTTCAGACCACTTAATGGTGCCTTTTTGGTGGCTCAATTCACCCACAAGACAGCGCAGTAGGGTTGATTTTCCCACCCCGTTTTCACCAATCACAGCCAGTCGTGAGCCAGCTTCAAGCAGCAGGTGACCGTTATCGAATAACAGGCCATCTTCAAAGCCATGACCCAGCTCTTTCAACTCAACCGCTTGGCGATGGAGCGTTTTGCTTTCGGTAAATTGGATATAAGGATGCACACGGCTTGATGCTTTGACTTCATCAAGTTGGATCTTTTCCATGCGTTTAGCGCGTGAACTGGCTTGCTTGGCTTTAGAGGCATTAGCACCAAAGCGATTCACAAAGTCTTGCAGCTCACTCAGCTCGGCTTCTTTTTTGGCGTTGCTCGACAGCAATTGCTCGCGTGCCAAGCTAGATGCCGCAACAAAGTCATCATAGTTACCCGGATACACACGCAGCTCACCGTAGTCAATATCCGCCATGTGGGTACATACGGCGTTCAAGAAATGACGGTCGTGCGAGATAATAATCATGGTGCACTGGCGCTGTTGCAGCTCACCCGCCAACCAGTTAATGGTGTGAATATCCAAGTTGTTGGTCGGTTCGTCCAACAGCAAGATATCAGGATTGGCAAACAGGGCTTGAGCAAGCAGCACGCGCAACTTCCACCCCGGCGCCACTTGCGCCATCAGCCCAAAGTGCAGCTCTTCGGCAATACCGGCTTGCAAAAGAATATCGCCCGCGCGGCTTTCAGCGGTGTAACCGTCCATTTCTGCAAACTGACTTTCTAGCTCAGCCACGGCCATGCCGTCTTCTTCGCTCATTTCTGGCAGAGAATAAATACGCTCGCGCTCTTGCTTGATCTCCCAAAGCTTGCGGTCACCCATCATCACCGTATCAATCACTGAATACTGTTCGTAGGCAAATTGGTCTTGGCTCAGCTCGCCCAACGTCTGCCCTGGTGTGATAGAAACATTCCCTGCACTTGGGGTGAGGGCACCGCTCATGATTTTCATCAGGGTCGATTTGCCACAGCCATTGGCACCGATTAACCCGTAGCGGTTTCCGTTACCAAATTTGGCAGAGATATTTTCGAATAGCGGTTCAGCACCAAACTGCATGGTGATATTGGCGATTGAAATCAAAAGAGTTTCCTAGCGAATATGCTCAACGAGGGCGCGTATCATCATACTCAAAACGGGAGATGCACGGCCTAGCGAGGAGGATGTAAAGATAAATAAGACTGAGCGCGCATTGTACAGAAATGTGATGGGATTAACAGTCTATGCTGGATGAACATTCAATTAAGGGTTTCCCTACTAGCGGTCAGTGGAGGCATAAGAGTGTGACTAAGCGCTAAGCATTATATCGGGGTGTATGTATTTAGATGCTTTATGGTCTAAATAAGTAGACGTAACTGTCAGCTAGGACGAGGATGCAACTATGTGTATGGATGTGAGAGTAATGGCTCAAAACGGGCAGCGAGTGTCTGCGCGCTCTATGGAGTTTGGTGTGGATTTATTGACTCAGGTTTGGCAACGAAAAGGGGAAGGTACATGGACAGTGTCGATGCAACCTTCAACTGAAATGGGTAAAGCCGACCAAGTCGATTTGGTCGCGCCAAACAGCGAGAACCAGAAAATTCAACCTTATGAATTCACAGCATCTTGGCAGGGTAACTATGATTTTATTCATACCAATGCACTGTGTAATAGTGAGGAAATGGGTAGAAAAACCGCGAATGGATACGTCGCTTCTGATGGTATGAATACACAAGGTCTATCAATCGGATCGCTGTATTTACCGGGAATGACCTATTACTTAACACCTGCACAAGTTAAAAAAGCACAAGCCGATAGCACCGATAGTGCATTTGTCATCGGGTCTGCTTTTTTTCCAACATGGGTGTTATCGAGCTTTAGTTCTGTTGAGGCATTGGTTAACTACCTCAGTGAGAATCCTGTTTATGTATTACTAAGCCAGTTGGGTCTTGAAGGCGAAAACGCGGTTGCTATGACATTGCATTATGTAATTCATGACGCTGATGGACAGAGTGCCGTGATTGAGTTTTTGTATGATCGAAAAATGCACATTCATCGCTGTTATGCGGCAAGAGAGCAGTTTGATTCCATAGGTACGGATATCTGTGATCCATATGTGGATAATTTCAAAGTACGCCGATTCAGTCCTTGCTCGGCTTATGAGGTGTTGGTTGACCATGCATATATTGGTGTAATGACGAACTCCTCTGACTATATTTGGCATGTTAACTATTTATCTCAATTTAGTAATCTAACCAACAAAGTACAGCAAGCCAGCCAAGTAAACCATACTCTTCCTATTCGCTCTTGTTGGTCACCTGGACCATTAACAAATGTGAATGGCAGTGGGCTAATTGGTTTGCCTGCGGATCCCACGCCTCCGTCGCGTTTTGTGCAAACTTATGTCTGTCAGCAGTTGGCAAATCGACCTAAAACCCTCAATGAGGCAATGACGCTTGCAGAGAAACTGCTAAACCGAATTGATATTCCCCGTGGGTTAGTTGTTCCTGAGGCGCTCAAAAACAATGAGCCGCTGAATAGTGATATTACACAGTGGGCTGTTTTACGTGATCATGAAAGTCGGGCTCTGTATTTCCGCTCGTATGCAAATATGACTTGGGAGAAAGCTGTTTTCTTAGATATTGACCGCGATGTGCTTCTAAAGACGTTTAGTTTGACAGAAACAGCGTTTGAGTCGTCGCCAGTTTTAACGCCTATTGGCGAACATAGGGTGGTAGCAAAACGCGTAGAGGTAGCTTGAGATTAGCCTCCAAGGCCAGCATCGCTGGCCTTGGAGCTGCTGTGAGCTTACAAATACCGCCCTTGAATATACTCGCGGAAATGGGTGGGGTTGAGGCTTTCGCCGGTGGCATCTTTGAGTAAATTATCGGTTGAGGTGGTGCTGGCGCGTTGCCAGATATGTTGAGACAACCAATCAAAAATCGGTGAGACATTGCCGCTGGCGATAATGCCGTCCACATCCATCTGCTGACGCATCGTTTGCATCAATTGCGCGGCATATAGTGCACCTAAGGTATAGGTCGGGAAGTAGCCAAAGCTGCCATCGGTCCAGTGGATATCTTGCATACAGCCGTTTTTATAGTTGCCAGCGATGCTGAGGCCAAGGTATTGCTGCATGGCATGATCCCAACGATCAGGGATATGCTCGACGTCCATTTTGCCACTGATAAGATCGCGCTCAATGTCGTAGCGCAACATGATGTGTGCAGGATAGGTGACTTCGTCGGCATCAACACGGATATAGCCGGGTGAGACACGTGTGAGCACGCGGTGGAAGTTGTCTACATGGAAAGCCGGGTCGTCTTGGCGGTTAAAGGCTTGTTTGGCATGCTGACAAATCAAGGTGGCGAATGCCTCACTGCGGGCAAGCTGCATTTCACAGAACAGGCTTTGGCTCTCATGCACACCCATTGAGCGCGCTTTGCCAACCGGCAAGTCGGCAAGGTGTTTGGGTAGCCCTTGCGCATAGCGCGCATGGCCGGTTTCGTGGATCACGCCCATTAACGCCGAGGTAAAGTCTTGCTCGTCATAGCGGGTGGTAATGCGTACATCGGTTGGCACGCCTCCACAAAATGGATGAGTGCTGACGTCTAATCGACCATGCTCGAAGTCAAAACCCAGCAGCGCCATCATTTTCTCGCCTAAGGCTTTTTGCTGAGCCTCTGCAAAGGGACCATCGGGCAACCGTGTGGTTTGCTGGCTTTGTTTATCCACTACCGCTTGAATGGTGTCTGGTAGCCATGTTTTAAGCTCGCCAAACACTTCATCGATACGGTCAGCGGTCATGTCTGGCTCGTAAAGATCCAGCAAAGCGTCATAGGGCGAGCAGTTTTTCTGATCGGCTCGGATGTGGGCTTCTTCGCGCGCGAGTGCCACTACTTCTTTAAGGTTTTTGGCGAAGCCGTCCCAGTCGTTATTTTGACGCTGCTGTCTCCAGGCGTGTTCACATTTTGCACCGGCTAAAGATTTGGCTTTCACTAGGGTGTCAGGGAGTACACTGGCATGTTGCCACTGACGCTTCATTTCTCGGAGACTGGCGCGTTGGGCATCATTGAGTCGGTCTTGCTGCTCATCCAGCGCGCTAAACCAGTCATGCAGTTCATGCGTAGTGAGTTGCTGATGGGTATAGAGTGCCAATTCCGCCATAGCGTCGGCACGGGCTTGACTGCCTCCGCTGGGCATCATGGTGGCTTGATCCCAACCACAGATTGCGGCAAGGTGCTGAAAATGCGACAGACGTTTGAAGTGAGCTTCCAGCTTATCTAGTTGTTCCATAATCACTTTCCTTGTTTACAACGTTGCCGATATTTTGGCAACTTGGGTGAGAAAAGCAAGGCACATGCTGGCGTTCTGTAAGGTGGACCTGATAAGGAGTTATTTGGGGAATGTACTTGTTTGGCTATGGCAGTTTAATGAATCCTGCTTCGCGCGCGTTGACCGGAGAGTCAGGGTGGGCGTGTCCGGTAACCGTATCGGGGTTGCAACGCTATTGGAGCAATGTCAGTGAAGCATTGATCTCTCCGTTAGTGGTATTGGAAGGAGACGGCGCGTGCAATGGCGTCTTGGTAAAGATCGCGCCAGATGCTTTGCCTGACTTTGATCGCCGTGAGGCAGGGTATCGACGTCTTTCGCTAGACGCGTCTCGTATTGCACTGCCTAAAGGGATTGCGCTGGAAGGGCCCGTGTATGTGTATGTGGCAGAGGATCGTGTCGCGCCTGATGTGCATAAACCGATCGCGCAGTCGTACATAGATACGGTCATGGCAGGCTGCTTACGCTATTCGTCTGATTTTGCGGCTGAATTTTTACACACCACTCAGGGGTGGGATGCGGCGTATTGTAATGATCGGGCACAGCCGCGTTATCCACGCGTCGCCGGCGTGAGCGATGAAGATTGGGTCATGATTGATGATTTGATGAAAACCCATCTCGGCCAGCATCCCGCTGAAGCGGTATAATTAGACTTACTAGCGAGCCACGTGCAACGTTATTTTGTTTAGATTGAATAAAACAAAGCCACCGCATGAACGGTGGCTTTGTTGATTAGGGGGTGGGGGTCACCTCACCAAGGGACTTATTGTACTTCGACGTAGACAAACTCAGGTGAAGTGACTTCGACGCGACGGTTTTTCGCGCGGCCGTCCACAGTGTCATTGCTAGCAATTGGCGTGGACTCACCTTTACCCATCACGGTTAAACGCTCGGCATCGATGCCCGCATCAACGAATACATCTGCTACCGCTTGTGCGCGACGCTCAGACAGTTTTTGGTTGTAGGCCGCTGGGCCTTTGCTGTCGGTGTGACCGATAATGGTCGCGGTTGCTTCTTCGTGCTGAAGTAGGCGATTGATCAATGGTTGTAAGGAGGCCGCCGCTTGTGGAGAAAGGGTTGCTTCATCAAAGCCAAACAACTCGGTTTCGCCGGTTTCTGACAAGACGATGGTTTGTGGTTCAGCAACCATTTGTGGTTCTGGCGCCGGCTCAGCCATGACTGGCTCTTCAACCATAGGCTCAGGCATCGGCTCGCTGCTGGTACGGCCGAAGTGGTAGGTCATACCCACGGTCACAAGGTTATTGTCAACACTTGAGAAGTAGCCGTCGTCCATATCATTAATGTGTTGGTATTCAAGACGTACGTTGATGTTATCGGTCGCTTGGTGATCCACACCGATCGCGCCCATCAGTGACACGTCATCGCGATCACCGGCGCTGCTGTTCCAGTTCCACCATGCGCCACCGACTTTACCGTATAACGCGGTATCCGGTTTGAGATGGTAGGCAAATTTAGGGGCCAGTGTTAACGCAGTAAGATCGCCCGCCGCGCTGAGCGTTGTGCCTGACTGGTCAAATGAGGTATCAAAACGGCCAAGGTAGTCATAGGTACCTTCTAGCGCAAACCAGTTATTGAAGTTATAACCGGTAACTACGCCTGCCGCTAGCTCTGAGTCGCCGCAGTTGGCGTCAGAGACACAGCTGTCTTCAAGGAATGAAGGACCTACACGGCCACCGAGGTATAGACCGCTATCTTGTTGTGCATAAGCCGCTGGTGCAACGGCTAAAAGTAGGCCTAGGCTTGTCACGACTTTTTTCATGCCACTGTCTCCTAAATAAGGATGATAAGGTATTATTGTTCGCATTAACTATGCGTTGTTATCCGGCCATTTTTGGAACGACCTTCACCCCTAGGCTAGATCTGGATAGTGGGTAACTCAATAGGAAAAAAGAGATTTAACCGAGATTTGACCCAACCTGACGCAACTGTCTTAAGTATGCGCCAGGCTTGACCGTTGTCGGACAATTAGAAGGGAGCTAGCGTGATTTTGTCTGACTAGTGAGACGTTTTCGTTCGCCTTGCCCGCCCACAGGGCGACTCACAGATACTTGGCGTCCTTTTTTCATCCCTTTCTCGTAATCGTCGGTGATGGCGGCCATGGCGGCTTTTAGCTGTTGCTTGAAGGTTTCTCGATCAATGTTTTCGAACTCTTTGTCGATGTAGCTTTTGATCTTATCATCGCTGTCACGCGCATCGAGCTGAGGCAGTTTCTCCAGCGCCCCTTCTAGCCAGCCGATGGTAAAAGATTGCACACGGCGTGACACTTCTTGAGTGCTGGTGCCCGAACCAGCAAAACTGTTGCGGAATTGGCCGATATGCTCATTCATCTCGCGATACACCACATCAAAGGCGAACGCGGCGAATATCGCGCGATCGGCATCACCAATAAATTCTGCTTGCTTTAAGCCTTTGTAGTTGATCAGCACACACTCCACGCCAAATCGACCATTAATACCACGAATGATCTTTAGGATCGGTTCACTCACCGAGGTGGGCAGCAGGGTTTCAGAGCGCGTTTTCCCCATGCTGATAAAGTCGATATCGTCTTGGTCCAGGCCATGTTTTCGCATCAGGCGCTCAGCCATCTTAATCGCCTGCGCTGCCTCATTGACGTTTGCTGAGTTACTTAACTCAAGGCATTTGGCGATTTTTTTGAGCGCTTTGCTTTTCGGATCTGACATGCATACTTCCCGAGAACGAACAAACGCGTATTGTATCGCGTCCGTCAATAACAACAAAGCCGTGTTGATGGATCAGAAGGCTTATTGTTCGGTTCTGCATAAAGTAGGKGATTGAAAGAAATATCGCGATGACGCGGTCTATGCAGGAGTAAGTTGTTATAAGGAGCCCCATTCATGGGCATGGTCAAGCAAATGAGTCTGTCGTTGCTGGTGTTAATGGTGATCACGGCCAATGGCTACCTTGTGCTGTGGAGCATGGCGGGTGGTCTGGATTCAGCGAGTTTTGTCGCGTTGTGGTTGGCTGGCGGCGCAATCATGGCATGGTTGACGGCGCGTTATCTCTCGAGCAACAAGACGAGCGTCTGTTCCGTTACAACCCATATGTATCCAGCACCGCCAAAACGCGCTGCGTCGGGACTGCCTGATTCACTCTTTTCTCAGCCTACTGATGTATGGCGTATGGCCGCGAGCTTGTTACTTGCCGTCACATCCGCCTTGTTTGCATGCCGATATCTTGATTTAGGCACGTTGGCATTGATGGTGATGGCCGGCGTCCAAGGTGTGCACGGCCTGATGGTGACGGCAGAACGCAAAGGATTGCACTGGGGCGGCATGATGCTTTTGTTTGCTGGCGTGGGGTATTTATTTGCTCCCGGTATGTACGCCCCCAGCAGTTTAGGGTTGGGTTTGGCACTTGTCGCTGGGTTGGCATGGCGTGATTATTGGCAGACGCTGTCTGAACAAACAGATCAGTACCCTAAACAACTCTGTGTCAGTTTTCGGTTGAGTGTTTTACTGGCAATTGCACTGTTGATTTTCGCCTTGCCCGGTTTAACCGTGACGATATCTGGCGCCATAGCGGCGATGATAGCTGGAGCCCTGACGGTGCTCGGGATAATTTATCCTTGGCAGTGGCTTTCTACACAGGTTTCTCTGCTGTGGAAGCACGCGTTGTCGGTACTGGCGGTGATCGCCTTAGTTGGGGTAGTGTGGTTGGACGATGGTCAGATGATGAACATGCGTTTAGCCAGTGCGGCTTGTGTTGCTTTTATCGGCGTCATCTTGATGGGAGCGACGCCGCGTGAACAGGTACGCGGTTAAATGTTTGGTGTGATGAGCAATAAACTAAACTGTTTATCTATACAGTGCTTTTGTCGGTTTGTTACACTCTCAGTATGATTTCTTGGGTTAGATGCTAAATAGTGGCTTTATCGACAACGTCTCAACCGTATGTTCAAAAAGGTTTCGTTATTACGCGCCAACAACGTGATCGGGGCGAGTCGAGTGCCATCGTGCTGTGGCTCTCTACTCCTGATGGTCCGGTAAAACTCTGTATTGAGAATCAACAAAGCGTCTTTTTTATTCCTCAAGAAGAGCAACAACGCGCACAAGCACTGCTTCCTTCTATCGATCCGCACGCCTACTGCAAAACCGTCCCCTTGGCGACCTTTCAACACATTCCTTTGGTCGCCTGTTACTTCAGTACCGTCAAACGCGCCCAAGAAGGGCAACGTGTATTAAGTGGTGCTGCCATTCCGCTCTATGAAGGGGATTTGCGTCTTGCGGATCGCTATCTGATGGAGCGCTATATTTGCGGCAGCTTACTGTTTACCGGCAATGCGCGTCAGCGAGCAGGTTACCTCGAAGTGACGCAAGGTAAAGCAAAGGCGCAGGCGTATACGCCACAGTTACGCCATGTATCACTGGATATTGAATGCTCAGAAAAAGGCCAGCTGTACTCGATTGGCTTGGACAGTGACATGGATAGCCGCGTGATTATGGTCGGGGCGCCACAACCCGATGCCCCCGCATGGATAGAATGGGTTAGCGACGAAGTCTCCTTGTTATCGGCGCTTGAGCGCTGGTTTACCACCTATGATCCTGATGTGGTGGTGGGATGGAACGTGATTGATTTTGACTTCCGTTTGCTGGTCAAGCGCGCGCAGCGTCACCAAAAGTCACTCCGTATTGGCCGCGGCGGTGAGACTGCCTATTGGCGAGAAGGAAATGCCAATAAGTCTGGCTTTATTAGCTTGGCGGGACGTGTGGTCATTGATGGAATTGATGCGCTGAAAACGGCGACCTATGGTTTTCGCTCTTGGGCGCTTGAGTCGGTCGCGCAAACGCTGCTTGGTGAGGGAAAGGCCATCGACGATCCGCATGATCGGATGGCGTCTATCAATCGCATGTTTCATCACGATAAAGTCGCGCTCGCCACCTATAACTTGCAAGACTGCCGATTGGTTAATCGCATCTTTGCCCATACGCATTTGCTTGATTTTATGATTGAACGCTCGCGCCTCACCGGTGTCGAGCTAGATCGGGTCGGAGGTTCTGTTGCCGCGTTTACCAACTTGTATCTCCCGCGCTTACATCGTTCGGGGTATGTGGCGCCTAATTTGGCCAGCGACGGTTGGATTGCAAGCCCAGGCGGCTATGTGATGGACTCTAAACCTGGCCTTTATCATTCGGTACTGGTGTTGGATTTTAAGTCTCTGTACCCGTCTATTATTCGCACGTTTTTGATTGATCCGCTAGGGCTGGTTGAAGGCTTAAAGTCACAACAAGCAGGCGAAGAGCGCGATATTGTGCCCGGCTTTCGCGGTGGTGTGTTTCACCGAGAAAAGCATTACTTGCCGGCATTGATTGATGATTTATGGCAAGCGCGCGATCGCGCTAAAAAAGCCGGAGAAAAAGCCTTCTCACAAGCGATAAAAATCATCATGAACTCATTTTATGGGGTGCTAGGATCGTCAGGGTGTCGTTTCTTTGATCACCGACTGGCGTCGTCGATTACGATGCGGGGTCATGAGATTATGAAAATCACTCGTGAACTGATTGAGGCGCAAGGCTATGCGGTGATCTATGGCGATACAGACTCGACCTTTGTGTCCTTGGGCGGTGATAAGGCGAGTGAGGACGCTGATGCTATTGGTCAATCGCTGGTTGATCACGTTAATAGCTGGTGGCGCCAGCACTTACGAGAAACTTATGATCTCGAATCGGCGCTAGAAATTGAGTATGAAACCCATTATCAGCGTTTTTTGATGCCCACCATTCGCGGCCAAGAAACCGGTAGCAAAAAGCGATATGCAGGTCGCGTCGTGGATAGAGAATCGGGTCACGCTGAGATCGTGTTTAAAGGCTTGGAGACGGTGAGAACCGATTGGACACCGCTTGCACAGCAATTCCAGCAACAGCTCTATCAACGCGTCTTCGATGGTGAAGAGGTGGACGAGTTTATTCGTGAGCTGGTGACCAGCACCAGCAAAGGCGAGCACGATGAACACTTAGTGTACCGTAAGCGGCTTCGTCGTCCGTTATCGGAATATCAAAAGAATGTGCCGCCCCATGTGCGCGCGGCACGCTTAGCCGATAGCGAAAATCATCAGCGTGGGCGCGCTCAGCAGTATCAACGCGGTGGCTGGATTGAATACGTGATCACCGTTAATGGCCCCGAACCCCTTACTTATCGGCGTAGTCCGATTGATTATCAGCATTATATTGATAAGCAACTTAAGCCCATTGCCGATGGTATTTTGCCGTTTATTGGTAAAGAGTTTGATACCTTAGCCTTGCCACAATTAGGCTTGTTTTAACCAAACTTGCATTTCTGCCCAGTGCCCGCTTGAATGAATAGACGAGCAGGGAGGTAGATGTGGAACAACTGGATTTCTTCGAGGTGCCAAGTCCATGCAAAGGCATCTGCGAAGTGAACAACAAAGGCTATTGCAAGGGGTGTTTTCGCAGTCGCGAAGAACGCTTTCATTGGTTTGAATTAACCAATGAACAAAAACGCAATGTTGTTCGTCTCTGCCATCAGCGTTATGAGCGTATCATGCGTGCCAAGCGCAAACAGATGCGCGATGCTGCTCTAGATACCCAACCGATCCCGTCACAACCCTCGTTGTTTGATGATGAGGACCCCACCCAGTAAGCATTCAGCGCACCTTCTCTTTCTCGTTTTGATTTTTTCACTGGCCACGAGTGGCGCCATTACCGAGTGTTTCTAAACTTAGGTAAGGAGGGCGAGGGCATGCGCAGTCAAACTTGTTCATTTAAAAGCAGCAAAGGCTGGTGTTGCGATCAGCCAGCCGGACAGTCCGGGCGATGCTATTGGCATGATCCGGACATTGATAAGTGTGGTCATGACGTAAAAGCAGACGTGGAAAAATGGGCGGCATCAGGAAAACCGCTTGATGGCTTTCAACTTGCCCGAACTGACCTAACTGACATTGATTTAGTGAACCGAGGAAGTCGCGAAGGCTACTCGTGCCAAGGCGCGGATTTTTATCGAGCGAACATGGCTGAAGCGCATTGCTTTGGATTGGATTTACGTGGCGCCTCATTAATGAAAGCCAACTTGCTACGCGCGAATTTAAACTGTGCGCGGCTAGATGGCAGCAACTTGTTAGGCGCAGATCTGGCTCGTGCAGGCCTTGAGAATGTGGACTGGGGAAAAGAGCTCAAGCAAGAACGATTGGCCTACAAAGAGCGTGATCCGGCAAGGCGGAAATCGCTATTTCAAGAGTCCGAAGAAGTCTGCCGAAACGTGCGTAAACAATGCGAAAAGCAGGGGTTATTTGAAGTCGCTGGCTATTTTTTTAAAAAAGAGATGCGGTTTCGGCGCTACCAAATGCCCAAGTTGAGTTTTCGACGTTGGCTTTCCAAGATTGTCGATCTCTTTTGCGGCTATGGTGAAGATCCACTGCGCGTGGTGGTATTTTCTGTTCTGGTGATTGTGTCGTGTGCGCTGGCGTATTTTGCCCTTGGCACCACACAAAGCAATCCCGTCTATCCAGATGTGACTGGCTGGCAGCAGTACTTTTATGAACTATTGAACGCCGTGTATTTTAGTGTTGTCACCTTTACCACCCTCGGTTACGGTGATATATCGCCGCACGGCGTGGCGCGTTTTATTGCCGCCTTTGAAGCGTTTCTTGGCAGCTTTACGATGGCGCTATTTGTCGTCGTATTTGTCAAAAAGATGACGAGATAAAAAAGACGCCCGAAGGCGCCTTTTATCACATCATTATTCGCAGAGGAATTAGATGCGGATGAAGTCCATGTGTTCAACTTTTGGCTTGAACGGGTGACGTTGGATGTCTTGTGGCTTCACTTTAACTTCTTGGCCATCGATAACCAGGATGATGCCTTCGTAGAACTCAGGCTTGTCCATTTGGTTAACAACAACTGGGTGGTCAAGTGCGATAGATACAGGCTCTTGGTTACCACCGTAAACGATAGCAGGGAATTTCTTCTGATGACGCAGGCGGCGGCTCGCACCTTTACCTTTCTCTGCGCGTACTTCAGCTTCGAATTTCATCATAATCAATAACTCTCTTTTAGAGTGAAAATACAGTACTGAGCGTAGCGACCTAACTCAGTACCCAAAAACGAGCGCGGATAGTAGCACTGCTTAGGGGGTAAAACAAGCCATAACGCGCATGATGGCGCAATCGCGATGCGTTAAAGGTCGGCGTCGGCGAATTGTTGACCGCGACTTTGGGCAAGCAGTGCATCAAGGCGATCTTGAGAAAGAAAGTCATCAACATCAAAAATCTTTTGGCGTAAGTGCCAAAAACGTCCTTGCTTGCGCGCGACGATAAAGTCCGGTGCCCGAAACCTGTGTTGTGCCGCTGCAATTTTGGTTGCGGCCGTATCGGTAAAGGGACGGTGTCTATCGACCAAATGAGGGCGGACAAAGCGTGCTAGCACATCCTGCTTTTGTTTCTTAGTTGCAAGCGGCCATATTTCATGAAGATCTGTTCCCTCACTGGTGTGATAGGTCACTTTCAACTGTGGTTTTTGATAACGGTTTTTTCCTGCAGTGAGTGACAGATCCACACAGGCCATCACCAGTGCGTCTTTGAGTTTAAGTGCTTCACGGAGCTTTTTATCCGGATCGACCAATGGCTTGTCACACTGATGGCAGCGCCGCGCGGCGATATCGTTATCGGCACCGCATTCATCGCAGAATTTGGCGCGAAAACGGTAACCACATATTTCGCGTTCGCCGTCGTCGTCTTCAAAGTACCCTTGGCATTGACGGCCATAATGCTCAATCAAAAAGCCATTGTCGTCGAGTTTCCCCCAAAAGCTGTTATTAAATCCACACGCAGGACAAGGGACGGTAACGAGTTCACTGTCGCTGTCTGGTTTTGGCATGCCGATTTCGGGTTGATACAAGTCGTAGACGTTACCGGCATAATCGAGGATTAAACAGTCTTTTTTCCCGGGCGAAAGGCGCAAGCCACGGCCAGCAATTTGTTGATACAAACTCACTGATTCGGTTGGACGTAAAATGGCAATCAAATCGACGTGAGGGGCATCAAACCCCGTGGTTAGAACAGAGACATTGACCAAGTATTTGAGCTGTTTTTGCTTAAAGGCTTGGATCAGCGCATCGCGTTCAGGGCCGGGTGTATCACCAATAATCAAGGCGGATTCGTGTGGCGGCAGTAGGGCGAGCACTTCCTTCGCGTGGCTGACGGTTGCGGCAAAAATCATGACGCCCTGACGCTGCTTGGCATAGGACATTACTTGCTCAATGATTTGCGGCGTCGCGCGTGGTGCATTGGCCACGACCTTCTCTAAATCGGCTTCACGATAGTAACCGTTGGCGGTGCGAGAGACTTGCGAAAAGTCGTAACTGAGAAGGGGTGCATCCAGCACATGAGCGGGGGTTAAAAATCCTTCATCGAGCAAATGGCTAATCGGCAGCTCGAAGACACAGTCACGAAAAAAGCGCGCTTCGGTGGTGCGGACTTTTCCACTGGTGTGATACTGATAAATCCAGCCTTGGCCCAGTCGATAGGGGGTTGCGGTGAGTCCCAACACTTTTAATCCGGCATTCACGTTTTGTAAATGGCTAATCACACGGCGATAACTGCTATCTTGATTGTCAGGCACGCGGTGGCACTCGTCGATAACTAGCAGCGAAAACTGATCCGCGAATGCTTCCAAGTTGCGTACCACCGATTGTACCGAGGCAAACACCACTTTTTCGTGTGATTCTTTGCGTCCCAGCCCTGCGGAGAAGATGCCTCCAGTTAGCCTATATCCTTCATACTTAGCATGATTTTGTTCCACGAGCTCTTTCACATGGGCGAGTACGAGAACGCGCCCTTTCGCGATGCGAGCAAGCTCTGCGATCACCAAGCTTTTGCCAGCACCGGTGGGGAGTACGGCGACGGCAGGCGTGCTGTGACGACGAAAATAATGAAGCACACCTTTGACGGCGTCAGACTGATACGGACGAAGGGTATACATAATAATCAGTAATCAACGTTACTCTCTGTGTGGGGGAAACCACCAAAGGTGTTGGCGGTTCGCGGTGATTGACGATGAATTTTTTCCACAAAAAACGGCCCTTTTGAGGCCGTTTAATTTTACTGACTTATGGAGAGAGGTACAGGACTTTACAGGCGCTTTGACATAATGCAGTGCTGACGGCGAGGTTGGTAATCAAATTGCTCATAAAACAAGCGGGCACCTTTGTTACCAATGTTGACCTCGAGGATCACCGCGACACAGTCATGCTGCTTGGCGGTTGCTTCAACTAAGGGGATCACTTGGGAACCGACACCTTGGCGCCGCCAGTTTTGTGCGATAAAAAACTGATCAATCACGCCCACACTGCCACCATTTTCAACGCTAAAGCTGTACACCAAGACCAAGTAGCCAATGGTCTCGCACTCGCCATTATGCTCAACATCAATCAGAAATACAGCCCCACGCTCTGGCTGTGAGAGTAGCGTTTTAAACGCCGTTTCTACAGGCTCGCGATCGAAGGGAAGCGCTTCATGCTCGTGCTGTGCCCGCGACATGGCGATTAGCGTTTCAAAAGCATTAGCGTCCGGCTGGCGAAGAGAAACAATCATAGTGTTACCTTATTTATCACTGATTAGTCGAGAGACGCCAGTATCATACCCAGTCATTGAATAGGCTCAATCGCCACAACGTGTTGCATTGGCACGATGTGACGGACTCGTCGTCTCGATAAAAAGCCTGCGTGAGGCCTTGCATCTAATTTGTGGATTGGCGATAGCATGAGACAAGTTTATGTCACGGCCGTTCAGTATGCAGGTCAATCCATTGAAACTTGATCTGTGTCTTACTGCCTATGTGACGTATAATCGCCGCAAATACAGGTGTAACGAGCAGTCACATGCGATTAGATAAGTTTTTATGTGAGACCTTAGGGGTGACGCGAAAGCAAGCCGCACGCGTTCTGAAAAGTGAAGTGATTACCGTCAACGGTGAGGTAATCAAATCTGGCGCCGTTAAAATCAGCGACGATGCTGAGGTTGAGTTTGAAGGCCAGCGACTGATGCTGTCCGGGCCGCGTTACTTTATGATGCACAAACCCGCGGGTGTGGTGTGTTCCCATGAAGATGCATTCAACCCCACGATATTTGTGCTTTTAGAAGAAGTGAATGCGGAAAAACTGCATATCGCTGGCCGATTAGACGCTGACACAACAGGCTTGTTGTTGTTAACCGACGATGGGCAGTGGTCACACCGTATCACTTCACCCAAGCATAAATGCGATAAAACCTATCGTGTATGGCTAGCGGATCCACTTGCCGATGATGTCGCCGCTCAGTTTGAGCAGGGTGTTATGTTACGCGGTGAAAAAGAAGAGACCTTACCAGCGACGCTCGAAAAAGTGGATGAGTGCGAGGTGCTGCTGACTATTCAAGAAGGGAAGTACCATCAGGTGAAGCGCATGTTTGCTGCGGTGGGTAACCGTGTTGAGGCATTGCACCGTGAGTCTGTTGGGCCGTTATGCTTGGACGAATCCCTTGAGCCGGGCGAATATCGTCCATTGACCGCTGATGAAGTGGCCATGTTTATCAAATAAAAGCACGCCTTAGGCATTCCGTTATCCGCACAGTGATGAAAAATGGGGTGTCTTTTTCAGGAGTCTGTCAGCCAGACTCCTTTATATTCCCGTCAATAATCGGTTTTTTGTTGCGAGATACATAACTCGCGCCCAGATTATACGTTGGGTACCGTTGCTTATTGCGCTATGCAATAACAACAAAAAGAAAGACATTCTTTCCCGCACAGAAACAATAAACTGTTACAATTCGATCTACCTCACGTTATTTCCTATTGCTCTGTCTTTCACGTTAAGGAGTGTTATGTCGCAATCATCGGCTGTCACGGCGTCACCGACACAACTCAGTTGGCTTTTGATTATCATTTTGGGCGCGATCGCGGCGCTGACACCTCTTGCCATCGATATGTACTTGCCTGCGATGCCAGCCATCGCTGGCGATTTGGGGGCACCCAATAGTGCAGTGAAGTCGACCCTAGTGGCATATACGGCCGGATTTGCGATTGGCCAGCTCTTTCACGGACCAATCTCCGACAGCTATGGACGCAAGCCGGTAATGCTTGGCGGGGTGATGCTGTTTTTTATCTGCGCTGTTGTTAGTGCGCTCGCCGAAGACATCAACGTGTTGATGCTGGCTCGCTCTACCCAAGGCTTTGCTGGAGCCGCAGCCGCAGTAATAATACAAGCCTTGGTGCGTGATATGTTCGAGCGTGAAGAGTTTGCACGCACCATGTCATTTATCACCTTGGTGATGACCATTGCACCGCTTGCTGCTCCCATGATTGGCGGCTATTTGCTGACGTGGTTCGATTGGCGTGCGATTTTTTGGGTATTGGCCGGCTGGGCGTGTTTTGTGATGGTCTGTATTGTGGTGAAAATTCCCGAGACCTTGCCCCAAAATCATCGTCCGCCGCTGCGTATCGGTGCTTCGCTGCGTAACTATGCGCGTATGCTGAAAACGCCGTTTGCGGTCGGTATGATCTTTTGCTCTGGCTTCTCTTTTGCTGGCATGTTCTCGTTTCTTACCGCCGGCTCGTTTGTCTATATCGACTATTACGGCGTCAGTGCCAAGGCATTTGGTTATCTGTTTGGCCTTAACATTGTTTGCTTGATCATCATGACCTTTTTGAATGGTCGGCTGGTGCGCAAAATGGGCTCTCACTGGATGTTGCGTTTTGGCTTGGCGATTCAGCTGGTTGCCGGTATCGCGATTGCAGTCTGTCAGTGGTTAGACCTTGGTCTTTGGGGAACCGTGATCCCCGTGATGACTTACGTCGGTGTGATTTCAACTATCGGCAGTAACAGCATGGCTTGTTTACTGTCTTGTTATCCCCAAATGGCCGGTACCGCATCGTCGCTAGCAGGGACGATGCGCTTTGGTATTGGCTCGTTAGTCGGGGCTGGGGTAGCGGTTGTCTCTGATGGCACGCCGTGGGGGATGATTGGCGCTATCGCGATTTGTGCGATACTCTCTGCCGCTTTCTATTGGTTACTCGCGCGAAAAGAACCATGAGTTACGTGACCCATATCCAGACGGTAGTGAATACCGCGTTTGCAGACATTGAAGCCGCCATTACGGCGCGAAAACTCGTTGATGCTCCCGCTGCTCGAGAAGCATTTTTAGGACGTTGGGTGGCACAAGCGGCCAAAAAACAGCGCTTCCATCACAGTGTGAAAGCCGATCTACAACGTTGGGTGCAGCGTGCCCGTAGTGCGGGCACCAAAGCGGCGTTAGAAGCGGAATTTCGTCAAATCCAATCGGTTTACCAAGCTTGGTTCCCGGTGAGTGCGCCGGCTAACGCCGTGATGCACGCCCAGCTATGTCAGCTAATCGATGCGGCAAAAGCGGCGCAGTGGGTGGTGCATACTGACGCTACCATTGACCGCAAAGTAAGAGTGATCTCTGACGGGCAGCATTCATTAGCAGTGTGTCCCGATGCGACTCAAGCGGCTTTTGACTCAGAGGGCGTACTGGTTAAGCCGTTAAGTGTGTACGTGCGTGGCCCAGAAAACACCTTTATTGGTTGGGCACATCAAGCAGGATTAGCACCGACGAAAGTGACTGCCTATAAGTCAATCGTGAAATACCATGCCGAGTATCTCATTTGGCCACAAAACCAAGCAGATAGTTTGATGGTGATGCCCGTACCGACAACCCCAAAATAATCGATATAAACCGCCAGTTGGCGGTTTTTTCTTCATATAAAGGCAAGTACACTAAGGCCATTCTCGTTGTTGCGTGGAGTCGCCTGTGTCTGCCTTGTCTCGTCCTTTCTTTGATGCTGTTTTTCTCAAGCGTTTACTGTTAATTGCGATTCCCATTGCGCTGCAAACCATGATGTTTTCCAGCCGCAGCTTGGTGGATATTTTAATGGTGGGACAGTTGAGCGAAGCCGATGTCGCGGCGATTGGCATCGCCGGGAAAGCGATGTTTGTCTCAACGTTATTGATTTTTGGCGCGATGACGGGTGGATCCATGCTGGTTGCCCAGTATTGGGGCGCAGGTAATATGCAGGGCTTTCGCGAGAAAATTGCACTCACGGTGACCTTGACCAATGCCACCGCCGCACTCAGTGCACTCATTTTTTGGCTCTACGCAGATTCGATTATTAGTGTTGCCAGTGATAACCCCACTGTGATTACGTTGGGAAAAGACTATTTGCAAATCGCGGGTCTGTCGCTTTTTTGTCTGGCGAGTGTGTCAGGGTTAGCTGCTGGTTTGCGTGCCATGCACAAGCCAGGGATCAGCACGTTTTTCAGTGGCGTGGGGATCAGCGTTAACATCCTCTTGAACTGGGTGTTTATTTTCGGTCACTGGGGGGCGCCTCAAATGGGCTCCAAGGGTGCCGCAGTCGCGACCGCATTGAGTGGCATTGTAGAAATGCTGGCTTTATACCTGTACTTGTACCAGCGCCAACATCTTGTTGCCTTTTCGCGCGCGGAATGGGTCTCGTCCCTGACACTGAACGCCGTCAAGCGCTTCTTGGCATTGTCCTTGCCCATCGCCTTTAACTTTTTAATGTGGTCGTCAGGATTGTTCGTCTATCACGCGATTATTGGACATGTGAATGAGGCCGGACTTGCCGCCATCGCGGTCATCACGCCGGTTGAATCCTTATCTTTGTCGTTTTTGATCGGCACGGCCAATGCCGCCGCCGTGTTGGTGGGGAATAATCTCGGTGCCAAGCAAACCGAGACTGCGTACCAACAAGCTTGGCAAGTGGGCCTGTTTAATTTTATTGCCGGCGTGTTTATTGCGCTGGTGATGTTAGCTATTCAACCTTGGGTGCTAGGTTTTTTCCCTGCCTTGACCGGAGAAACGGCGCAAATCACCGCATACTTCTACTGGGCAATGTGCGCGCTTATCGTGGTAAAAACCATTCCGATGGCAATGATCGTCGGGGTGTTGCGTGCGGGTGGTGACGTGCGTTACTGCTTAGGGCAAGATTTTGTTGCCCAGTGGTTGATCGGTATTCCTGTGGTGCTGGCAGCCGCGGTGGTGTTTGAGTGGCCGGTTTATTGGGTTTATGCCTTATTGGCGACCGAAGAGGTGGTAAAGTGGGTCGGCTCGCTCATCCGTGTTAAATCCGGTGTATGGCTGAACAATTTGGTTAGCGACAGCAATTGATTTTGTTATCAAATAATAATGGGAAGCTGCCCACAGTTTTTAGCCCTTTTCTCAGCGTGTTAATTGGGGTACATTGCGAATTCGTTCAGACAGTGTGACTTACTTCTCGTTTATCGCTGCTTTTAAGACGTTAAAGGGTACGGATTGGCATGTTAGCAATTAAGGCGCTGTGTAAGGGCTATCAGGATGGAAGTGATTTTCATCCCGTGCTGCAAGGTGCCGCTTTGTCTGTTTCTCCCACCCATCAATTGGCCTTGATGGGGGAAAGTGGGTCAGGCAAAAGCACGCTACTTAACCTGATTGCCGGCTTGGACAAAGCCGACAGCGGTGAAATCTGGTTTGATGATAAACCGCTTCATCAAATGAATGAGCGCGCGCGTACCCAATTTCGCCGCCAGAATATTGGCCTTATTTTTCAGCAGTTTAACCTACTGCCAACCCTGACCATTGCCGACAATATCCGCTTTTGCCGTCAACTTAAAGGCTTGAAAGACGATGCAGCGCTGTGGCGTCAGATTGTCTCCCAACTTGATTTGATGCCGTTGTTGAATCGTTACCCCGAGGAAGCCTCGGGGGGGCAACAACAGCGCACCGCGATTGCTCGCGCGTTATATATGGAACCCAAGCTACTATTGGCAGATGRACCAACAGGAAGCCTCGATGAACGTAATGCGGATGCCGTCATGCGGCTACTCACCACATTAACGCGTCAACAAGAAGCGGGCTTGTTGGTGGTTACGCACAGTGAAACTGTTGCCAATTACTTACAAGGTAGCGTCATGCTGCAAGGGGGCGTGCTCAGTGTTCGGGCCCGTCGCTAATGCGTTATGGGGGCATTATCGCCGCCATCCTTTTCAAATTTTACTCGTTTGGCTGGGGCTTACCTTAGGTGTCTCCTTGTTGGTGGGCGTATTATCAATCAACCAACACGCGCAAAAAAGCTACCGAGAAGGGGCCAAGCTATTTAGTAATCCCTATCCGTTTAGCATCCATCATACCCAACGCACCCAACGGGTACCGCAAGCCTTTTATATCGATTTACGTCGAGCAGGATTTACCCAATGTGTGCCGATAGAGCGCTTACAAGTTGTGACGCCGTCACTTGATGATCTCAACCTGATGGGCGTCGATACGATCGCGATGTTACCGATGCTCAGCAAAGGCGATGACGGCGAGGGCATTTCTCCGGTCGATGCGATGTCTCCACCTTATCCCGTTTACATTGGGGAAGCGATGGCGTCGCACAAGGGTTGGCAATCGGGACAAATGATCCCCTTGCTAGATTATCCGGCGATTGGTCCGTTGCGTATTGTCGATAACGATGCGCTTAGTATGGGCACCTACTTAGTAGCGGATATGGCGCTATTGCGTGCCTTGTCTCCTCATGCCGGCATTAGTGAAGTGTTATGTGGCACACTGAGTCAGGCCGAGCGCGAGCAGATCCGCCAATTATTACCCCCCGCTTTAACACTCGCGAAAACCCAAACCACCCAGTTAGGACCACTTACCAACGCATTTCACCTCAATTTATTGGCGATGGGATTGCTCGCGTTCGTGGTGGGGCTGTTTATTTTCTATCAAGCCATTTCTCTTTCAATGACGCAGCGTCAGCCACTGGTCGGCGGCTTACGCCAATTAGGCGTAGACGGTCGACAGTTGTCACTGGTGATGGCGATTGAGTTAGTCGGCTGGGTCGTCCTAGGTGTGATCAGCGGGAATGTGCTTGGGTTATTGCTTGCTAAACAACTGCTTCCTGCGGTCGCCACGACATTGTCTGACCTATATGGTGCCGAAGTTGACTTGATCATGCACTGGCAATGGCAGTGGGGGTTGTACAGTGTGTTGTTAGCCTTGCTAGGGGCTGCAATGGCATCGGCTTGGCCACTCATCCGCTTAATAAAAACGCCTTCGGGACGCCTATCGCAGCGGATGACCTTATTACGCGGGACACGCCGAGAGTTTTCGGTACAAGCGGTATTGGCGTTGTTGCTTGCGGTAGCTGCGTGGGGCGTGTCGTATTGGCCTAGCAGCCAGTGGCAAGGCTTTACGTTAATTGCGCTAACCATGCTAAGTGCTGCATTGGTCTTACCCTATTTGTGTGGCGGCTTATTTCATCTATTGGCGCAATGGCACCAAGGCGCACGTTGGCGTTGGTTTTTTACTGATGCGGCGGCCAGTTTAAGCTATCGCGGTGTGGCGGCAATGGCCTTTATGTTGGCGGTGTCGGCACATATTGGCATGGAAACCATGGTGGGCAGCTTTCGTGCTAGCACCGAAACATGGCTACAGCAGCGGCTGGCGGCGGATGTGTATGTTCGTCCTAGTAATGAGCTATTGCCCCGCATGGAATCTTGGCTGGTTAAGCAAGACAATGTCTCGCAGTTTTGGACAACGTATCGTCGTGAGCTCGATGCACCGCAAGGCCGACTTGAAGTCCTTTCGGTTGGAAATCGCCCTCTCGAGAAACAAGCACTAGCGATCAAGAACGCCCAACCGGATTATTGGTCGCAGCTCCATCAGCAACGAGCCGTATTACTCAGCGAATCGCTGGCCGCAAAATTCGGTGTGGAAGCGGGAGAAATGGTGAATTTACCTGCTCCGATGGGAGAGCGATGGCAAGTCGCGGGTGTCTATTATGATTACGGGAACCCCTACGGTCAGTTAGTGGTATCTGCGCGCGGTGACGTAGGACATTGGTTAACTGCTGGCAGGCCATCGATGGCGGTTGTCCTCGAGCAAGGCGTTGAAAGCGATCTATTTATTGCTCAGATTAGTCGGGCATTCTCACTCAGTAACAGCCAAGTTCAAAACCAAGCCGATATCATGCAGTACGCGATGCGCATTTTCGACCGTACGTTTACGGTCACCGAAAGTCTGTGTGTATTGATGCTGATTGTCGCCATCAGTGGTCTGTTTTTCTCTACGTTGGCCACCGAATTGTCTCGCCAGCGTCAGTACAGTTTGTTGCGTTGTCTAGGGTTGTCGGGGCGCGAGTTGATTGCGCTCGGAGGCGGGCAGTTAGTGATCCTCGGGGTTGCCAGTGCCTTCATAGCGATTCCATTGGGGTTACTGTTGGCGGGGATGCTAATCCATGTGGTTCTCAAAGCTTCCTTTGGTTGGACGATGACCATGAGCTTTTTCCCGATCACCTATGCCACCACTATCGGGCTATCAATGCTTGCATTAATGGTGGCTGGTGCTTGGCCCGTCTATCGCATGATGAAACGCACTGCAGCCGTCTCTTTGCGTGACGCGCAGTAACGGCAGGAGTTAGTGGGATGAAAGTAAGTCGCAAACTGTTTGGCTCCATGCTGGTGATGATGTTAGCCATCGCGCTGGGGAGTCTGATTTGGTGGGGGCGTCAGCCTGCGCCCCAAAGCAGCGCATCGACAGGCTTTGATGTGTTTGCTCAGCAGTCTGGTTTTCAAGCCGTGACCCCCGATTATCATCCCGAATATCCGAAAGATATGGCGGCCCATCCGGGCTTTGCCACTGAATGGTGGTATTTAACCGCCACACTTGAAGATAGCCAAGGCCAAGCCTACGGCGTGCAATGGACCCTGTTTCGCCGCGCGATTCGACCCGAGCAGGCGCTTGGCTGGGCTAGCTCACAACTCTATATGGCACATGTCGCGATAACACGCGCAGATCAGCAGTGGGAATCAGAACGGTTTGCCCGCGGAGGCATTGGTCAAGCCGGCGTGACGTTGTCACCATTTCAGGCGTGGCTGGATGATTGGCAATGGCAAGGTCAAGCCGATCCTTTTCCGGCGACAGTTGAAGCACAATTTGAGGCACAGAATACTGAGGTGGGCTTTGCTCTGCAGGTTGAAGACAGTGGTCTGAGAGTGAAGCAGGGCGAGCAGGGATATAGCATTCGTCATGAAAGTGCGCCGTCGGCCTCTTATTATTTCTCGGTGCCCCAATTACGCATTACAGGCTCCTTGACGCTCGACGGCAAGTCTTTTTCTGTTACAGGGAAAGGGTGGTTTGATAAAGAATGGTCGAGCGGTGCCATGGCCGACGACCAATCCGGATGGGATTGGTTTGGTTTGAATCTAGACGATGGGCGCGCGCTGATGGTGACTCAGATCCGCGGCCCAAAGCCCTTTGTATTTGGCTCTTTGACTTCGGCCGATGGCAAGGTGCGATCACTTGATAAACATGCAATACGCATGGTGCCGGTCAACCACGCCACACTTTCCGATAAACGTACACTGCCCGTGGGTTGGCAAATACGTGTTCCCGATGAAGGGATCAACGTGACCACGCAGCCTCTAAACCCAGATAGCTGGATGGCGTTAAGCATCCCATATTGGGAGGGACCCGTGCGTGTCGAAGGGAGCGTGAGCGGCCGTGGCTTTATGGAAGCCACGGGTTACTGATCATAATTAGTTTAAACCGACCCAAGCCTGAGTTTGATGCGGGCGCCAAATCGGTTGACGATCGACGGTGATCACACCGGGTTGGTTGTCGCCTTCGGCGGCTGAAATAGCGAGGCTTAACGCGGCATCGCTAATCGCATCAAATTGCTGTGGAAGCGACTGCACCCCAAAAGGTAAAAAGTCCAAGATGCGACTGTCCCCGAATGTGGCAAAGTATAAGGCGGTCGGCGCAATGCCTGTTTGCCGGATAGCATCCAATACGCCCTCACATAGGGTGAATGAGGTGGTAAGCAAGGCATCGGRTAAATCGCCAGCGTCTATCCATTCAGTCATTAACCGTTGACCTTCGCTGCGGCTAAAGGCGTTGCCATAGCGCACTTGTCCATCCACATTGCCGACCTCTAATGCGTTACGAAAGCCTTTTTCACGCTCTTGCGAGATGGCTAAAGAGGGCACTGCACCAATCAATCCTGCCTGATATACATCGCTAGGAGCAATAAGTGTCTCGGTTAATTGATACGCACCTTTGGCATCATCACTCAGTACATTGGCGAACTGGGTCGCGTCTAGTTGTCGGTCAATAGCCACCACAGGTGTGCCTTTTCGCTGCACATCAGGATAAAAAGCATTATCCGCTGGCAGACACGAGGCGACGATCAACGCATCAATCTTTCGAGAAATCAATGTAGTGGCAAGGGTTTGCTCGCGCTGAGGATCATCATCCGAGCCGGTGATAATCACTTGGTAGCCTTGATCATGGGCTTTGCGCTCTAGCAATTTGGCCAAGAGGGCATAACTGCTGTTGGCAAGATCAGGAACCACCAATCCGAGGGTGCGTGTTGTTCCTGCCCGTAGGGCGGTTGCGGCACGGTTGGGTTGATAGTTATGTTGGTCAACAACCGCCATCACCCGCTCCCGCGTCTTAGCGCTGATCCGATAACGATCGGCTTTTCCGTTAATCACGTAGCTGGCCGTGGTGCGTGACACGCCGGCAAGGCGTGCTATCTCATCGAGCTTCATAGAAAGGATCCAGTATCAGGCCAATCGTTATTGATGGCTTTGTGAATGCGATCAAAGTTTGCACACATCCGATCAAGATTATGTTTGCATTATAAGCTAAAACGATTCAGCCTTAAAGCTGAAAGGTTTCAGCTATTCTGTATGACACTACTTTTGTCACATATTTGCCAAAGATAGGACGGCAAAGAGTGAGACCGGATTCAATGTTGCGATAAATAGACCCAAAGACAACACCCTTGAGGTCTAACTGTAACCAAAAGCTGAAACGATTCAGCTTGGCGTGAGTTGAGTGATACGAACCATCTCGCGTCTTCAAGGATTGAACAGAATGTGGGTCGATGATACAGGCATCTGTCTGGCTCACCTTCTACGATTTACCATGCAGTTGCTGCGATGCGGTGATTGTAATGAGCCCAATATATTGCGTGCGCAAGGCGCACAAACGAAGAGGATTAACCTCATGCTCGCACTAACAGCACAAGATATCTATTTACAGCAGTCTGCTGCCTCGAAAGAAGAGGCGATCAAAGCTATGGCCACGCGACTGATTGACAAAGGATTGGTCGCGCCCGGTTACCAAGCGGGTATGTTGGCGCGAGAAGCGCAAACGAGCACCTATTTAGGCAATGGTATCGCGATCCCGCATGGCACCACAGACACCCGTGATCAAGTGAAACAAACGGGTGTGCAAGTGTGTCACTTCCCACAGGGCGTGGACTGGGGAGACGGTGAAACTGCCTACCTTGCCATCGGTATTGCGGCTAAGTCAGATGAGCACCTGACAATCCTACGCCAATTGACCCACGTGTTATCACAAGACGGCATTGAAGCGCAGTTGAAACGTATTGAGAGCGCAGACGCTATATTGGCACTCCTCAATGGCGATACGAAGGAAAGTAATCAGGGTTTTACGTTTACCTCAGATATGATTTTAAGTGGTTTCCCAGCGCGAGATATCACCACACTACAAGCTGCCGGCGCGGGACTTTTGAAAAATAAAGGATGCCTAGAAACCTCAGGAGTTGGTCATCTGATTGCCGCAGCGCCTGTCCATTTGGGTGAGGGGCATTGGGTGTTAGGCATTGCAAATGGCGTGTCTCACACTGGGGTGTCGCTTGTTATGCCTTCTGAGCCATTGAATATGGGTGAGCATGTCGTCCATGCTCTATGGTGTTTTGCGGCCAATAATGACGCGCATATAGCCCTGCTTGCCAAGCTGACCCAACTCAAAGCAGAGGGTAAATTGAACAGCCTTATCAACCAATCACCTGACGCGCTTGTGTCGGCGGTTATGCATTCGGATGCCGCTGACGTAGAGACTGTGCAGCCACCAGCACCAGCGGCGAATATTGAGGGTGAATCGGGACTATTTACCATTACCAATGCACATGGCCTGCATGCGCGACCCGGCGCCATGCTGGTGAACACCGCCAAAAAATTTAGCGCGGATATTCAAGTGGCCAATGCTTCCACCCAATCGACTGCCGTCAACGCGAAGAGCTTGATGAAAGTCATTGCTCTGGGAGTAAAACATGGCCATCAGCTTCAGTTTACCGCCCAAGGGAGTGATGCGCAGGAGGCGATAGCTGCCTTGGGTGAAGCCATTCGTCAAGGCTTAGGAGAACACGCATGAGTGCAATCTTAACCGTGACCTTTAATCCTGCTCTCGATATGACGGGGGCGCTTGGTATCTTGCAAGCTGGCGATGTCAACCTAGTGCAAAAGTACAACCTACATCCTGCAGGGAAAGGGGTGAACGTGGCGCGGGTGTTGGCTGATTTGGGCGCTCAAGTGACGGTATCTGGCTTTTTGGGTGAGGAAAATCAAGACCCTTTTGCGCACTTATTTGTTGAGCATGGCATTTGCGATCACTTTTTGCGCGTACCGGGTGTGAGTCGAACAAATGTCAAACTGGTAGAAAAAGACGGTCGCGTCACGGATCTCAACTTCCCGGGAATGGCAGTGGAAGGGCGCGATATTGAGGCGCTTACGCATACCTTATTGGAATTAGCTGATGGGCATGACTGGATTGTACTGGCAGGTAGCTTACCGCCAGGCGTCAATGCTGATCAGCTCAGTGACTGGGTTCAGGCTCTCACCGAGGCCGGTAAGCAGGTGATTGTAGATACTAGTCAGCATGCTCTGCGTGCTGCGGTGTCCGCCAAGCCTTGGCTTGTGAAACCCAATGAAGCTGAGCTTGCTCAGTGCTTAAACGCGCCAATCAGTAATGAACTCGATACCTTGTTAGCGCGTGGTGAACAGCTATTCCAACAAGGGATTGCCAATGTGGTGATTTCTCGTGGTGTAGATGGTGTGCTGTGGCGCAACCATCAAGGTTGGCTGCAGGCCGTCGCACCTGCGCAAGAGGTCGTAAGTACCGTTGGGGCGGGAGATTCACTGGTTGCTGGTTTGGTATGGGGATGCCAAGCCGGTGAAGAAAAAGCGACGGTACTTCGTCGAGCGGTCGCGCTATCTGCACTGGCGGTCACCCAAGTGGGTGTCGGTGTCTCTGATATCGACCGTGTTTATCAAATGATAGAAAAAATTAGCGTGTCACCGGTCACTGTGTCCGCACACGCCGAATAAACAATCCAAGAGTGGGGTAAAAGGTATGAAACTGGTCATTGTGACGGCGTGCCCAAGTGGCGTCGCGAACACAGTTATCGCAGCAGGATTGCTTGAAAAAGCAGTCGGTGAGCGAGGCTGGCAAGCAACCATCGAATGTCAATCAAGCATTAAGTCGTCAACACCGGTCTCGTCTGAGGCGATTGCCAACGCGGAGCGTATTCTGCTCGTCGGTTCACCGGCGCAGACGGCACGTTTTAACGGTAAGCCGGTTTATCAGGCATCATTAAGTGATGTGATGGACAATGCGCAAGCGGTTCTTGATGCGGTGGCATCTCACGCTGAGGTTTATCAAGCGTCAGAGGAGCCTGAGGCGGACCAATCCATGCGTATTGTCGGCATCACTGCATGTCCGACCGGGGTTGCGCATACGTTTATGGCGGCTGAGGCGATTGAAGAAGCAGCCAAAGCGAAAGGCTACAGCGTTAAAATTGAAACGCGGGGCTCGGTGGGGGCAAAAAATTCGCTGACCGATCAAGAAATCGCTGATGCGGATGTGGTGTTTATTGCCGCAGACATTGAGGTTGATTTAAGTCGCTTTGATGGTAAGCGATTATATCGAACCAGCACAGGCGTCGCGTTGAAAAAAGCTGCTCAAAGCCTTGATGATGCGGTCGCCAATGCTGAGGTCTACCACGCCGCTAAAAAGCACACCAACGGACAAGCGACTGCTAGCCAAGGTGAGCGGACGGGGGTGTATAAACACTTGATGACTGGGGTGTCGCACATGTTGCCACTCGTGGTCGCGGGCGGTTTGGCCATTGCACTGTCATTTGTGTTCGGCATTGAAGCATTTAAAGAAGAAGGCACATTGGCTGCCGCATTAATGCAAATTGGCGGTGGCAGTGCGTTTGCCCTGATGGTGCCTGTCCTCGCCGGTTTTATTGCCTTTTCTATCGCGGATCGTCCCGGTCTTGCTCCCGGCCTTATTGGCGGTATGCTCGCAGCCTCAACAGGCGCAGGGTTTCTTGGCGGGATTCTGGCGGGCTTTATTGCCGGTTACAGTGCCAAGTTTGTTGCTGATAAAGTGCAACTGCCTGCAACCATGGAAGCCCTCAAGCCCATTTTAGTGATCCCATTGGTGGCAAGCTTATTCACGGGCTTGGTCATGATCTATGTGGTGGGTGGCCCTGTTTCGGTGGCGATGGATAGCTTAACCACCTTCTTGCAAGGAATGAACTCAACCAACGCAGTGATCTTGGGTGTACTGCTGGGTGCGATGATGTGCTTCGACTTGGGTGGTCCAGTGAACAAAGCCGCATACACCTTTGGTGTGGGTTTGATCGACAGTGGCACCTACATGCCAATGGCAGCGATCATGGCCGCAGGTATGGTGCCGGCGCTGGGTATGGGACTGGCAACATTTCTGGCGAAACGTAAGTTTAACGATGCTGAGCAAGAAGCGGGTAAAGCCTCGTTTGTGCTGGGGCTGTGCTTTATCTCTGAGGGGGCGATCCCTTTTGCGGCCAAAGACCCAATGCGAGTCATTCCGTCGTGTATTGCAGGGGGCGCGCTGACTGGTGCAATTTCGATGCTGATTGGCGCAAAATTAATGGCGCCTCATGGTGGATTATTTGTACTGCTTATTCCCAATGCAATCACCCCCGTGTTTATGTACTTGGCTGCCATTGCCGCGGGTACGTTAGTCACAGGGATTGTTTACGCGTTGATCAAACCTGTCAGTCAGCCATCGCCGCTGACGGCGGCAAAGCAGTCATAGTTTTCTCTCTGCTTAGCAAAAAAAGGCCCATTCGGGCCTTTTTTATGCTCTACACCTGATTACAGGCTTGCGGGCTCTGGGACCAATGGATAGCGAACGCCCATCATTTTCTCCATGCAATGAACCACTTGGCAGCTATAGCCAAATTCATTGTCGTACCAGATATACAGGACGCAACGGTTTCCATCCGCGATAGTTGCTTGGCTATCAACCACACCCGCAAAGCGAGAACCGATCAGATCGCTAGAAACCAGCTCAGTAGATTGGGTAAAGTCGATTTGGCCGGATAGCGGCGAATACAAGGCAACATCTTGAAGGTAAGCATTGATCTCATCTTTGCTTGTTGCGTTATCCAAATTCAAATTGGCAATTGCCATCGAAACGTTTGGAGTAGGAACGCGTACAGAATTCCCCGTGAGCTTACCTTTTAACGCAGGCAACGCTTTCGCGACCGCACTGGCGGCACCGGTCGAGGTGAGCACCATATTCAAGGATGCTGAGCGACCACGGCGATCCCCTTTGTGATAGTTATCAATCAGGTTTTGATCGTTGGTGAATGAGTGCACCGTCTCGATATGGCCGCCATCAATGCCAAATTTGTCGTGCATGGCTTTAAGCACTGGCGTGATCGCATTGGTGGTACAGCTGGCCGCTGAGATAACCTTATCATCGTCGTGGATAACGTTATCGTTGACGCCGAATACCACGTTTTTGATATCGCCTTTGCCCGGTGCGGTGAGCAAGACCTTTTGGGCGCCCTTGCTTTTCAGGTGTTGGCTCAACCCTTCTTCGTCGCGCCACATTCCCGTGTTGTCGACCACTAATGCATTGTGAATACCATATTGGGTATAGTCCACGTCCGCTGGGCTGTTGGCGTAGATCACCTGAATAAAGTTGCCATTTGCGATTAACGCACTGCGGTCTTCATCAACGGTGATACTGCCGTTGAATGGGCCATGAACCGAGTCACGACGTAATAAACTGGCACGTTTTTCTAGATCGCCTTCGCGTCCACCACGCACAACAATAGCGCGTAAACGTAATGGATAGCCGGGACCGCTTTTCTCCACTAACAGTCGTGCTAACAAACGACCAATGCGGCCAAAGCCATATAAAACGACATCTTTAGGCTCAACACTGTTGCCCGTTCCCACTAAATGGCCCAATTGACTGTGGAGAAAATCAGCGATGCCGTCTTGGTTGTCATGAGATTGCCAGTACGTCCAAGCCAGTTGGCCGACATCGATTTTACTTGGCGCGAGATCCATTTCCGCCATCACTTCAATCAAAGGCAAGGTTTGACTGGGTGCTAAGGTGCCTCCGGTGTAACGGCGGGCGACTCGGTGTGCTTTGATAATATCAATGGTACTGGCGTTGATCAGTTGACGGCCAAACAGTTGGATTTCGACCCCTTTTTGGCGATAAAGCTGGCTGAGCAGCGGATACATGGTTTCAGAGTGGTTTTGGCTAGTTTGCCAATCGAGTAGGTAGTGTTCTGGACTCATGAATCGACCTTTTTTCACGAATGATAATGGAGTGGGCAGGGTGCCCATTAGGGTTTTGACTGATCTTTTGCCAGCCTTATGATTTTGTGGCGCAGTCTATACGATGCAGAATTATTCACCTACTAAAAATAACTGACGTATTAAATGAGGTAAACGATTAAAAAATGGCGAGATTTTGATTGAGATTCATTCTTTCTGTGTGACGTTAATCAAGCTAAGATTGCGATAGGATGCAAAAAGAAAGTTAATAAATTGAGGTTGCGCAATAAGAGGCGCATTTATTTTATTAAGTAAAATTAGTTGCAGGTTTTACAAGGCGAGWGTGAGTCTCCCCCAACCACTAACTATGGCGACGTTAATGGTTGGGGTGCCCAAGGTTCAAAGGGGAGCGATTAGATCCCTAATTCGTCGAGTAGGTCGTTATTACCGCCACCCGTCCCTTTTTTCTCGGTAGGTTTCTTCTCAAGTTGACGGACGGTTTCTTCTTCGAGAATCGCGTCTGGATTGACCTCTTCACCTTCTTCAAAGTCTTGTAACTGGATGAATTCAGTCCGCTCCATCGCCAGCTCTAGGTAGAAAATGTGGTTGTTTTCGGTGGTAAAGCTCACACGGCGCGCTTGTGGCTTATCAATGTTGCTGTCCACGGATACCGTGAGGTTTTTATTCACCGCCATCATCTTCGGCTGATTCTGAGTGATAGAGGTTTGAATCGAGCGTTTAATTTTCCCTGTGAAGTCACCAATGATTTGGTTCATCAACTCGCCAAGTACGTCACCGACTTCATCGGATGTGTGCAAACTCGCAAGTTCTTCGGCAGGGATCCCCATGTGTTGCATATAGTTGTTGTAGATCTCCATTGCCGCAGCAGAGGAGAAGTTGATGACGACAAGGCCAGAGAAGCCGCCATCAAATAAAACAAAGCAGCCTAAATCAGGCTTTAAACTGGTTTTGGCAATTTTTTGTACCATCGCGGCGTGATGAACTGGCGAATTGGTGGCCTTGGTCAACACAGCGGTGGCTGACTGACAAAGCTTAAGTAATATGTCCTCGGAGGTGACGACCTTGGTTTTTCTCATTATTCACTACCGTAGTTGTTTAACTGTCTCTTACTCAGTGTGGCACTGGATTGCGCAATTTGTACACTGGTTTTACCGATATCCGGATATGGGATCACGTTATCCCTCGTCATCCGCCGCTGATACCGCTATTCCGACCCGTCCAGAATTTGCGCGATAGCTGCCTCGAGGCGAGGTAGTGCTTGGTGGAGTTGGCGAAGCGCTGTATCCAATCCAGCGTTATCGTGTGCGGCCGCCGCTTTTTCTGCCGCTAGGCAATAGTGATACGTTTCTTGCGCCCCGATACTGCCTGCCGCGGATTTTTGTTTGTGCGCGGCGTCTTTTAATGCTGCCCAGTCGTGAAACGGTGGTGTGTGTTGTGCAAGCTCATGTAGGCAGGGCAGGCTGCGTGTTTTAAAAACGCCGATGATGTCTTGGTAAGCATCCTGTTGCCCAGCATACAGTCGCGTGATCACGCTGGCGTCTAGGACGAGATGCTCGGCTGTCTGTTCCGCCTCGGGCGTGGTGTGCATATCGTCTGAGACAGGGACGCCTGAGGTGAAAGCGGCAAGCGCATTGTCGTCGTTCAACCACTTTTGTAAGGTCTCATGGAGTGCGTCGAGCTCAATGGGTTTGGTGATGTAATCGTCCATCCCAGCTTGAAAACAGCGGGTGTCTTCACCGCTCAGGGCGTTGGCGGTAATGGCTATGATTGGAATGCGTTGACCGCCTTGCTGTCGGTTTCTTAGTGCCGCGGTGAGATCGTAACCATCCATTTTGGGCNCGTTCAACCACTTTTGTAAGGTCTCATGGAGTGCGTCGAGCTCAATGGGTTTGGTGATGTAATCGTCCATCCCAGCTTGAAAACAGCGGGTGTCTTCACCGCTCAGGGCGTTGGCGGTAATGGCTATGATTGGAATGCGTTGACCGCCTTGCTGTCGTTTTCTTAGTGCCGCGGTGAGATCGTAACCATCCATTTTGGGCATGTGGCAATCGGTGAGCACTAAATCCACCTCATGCTGTTGGTAAACACTGAGGGCATGTTCACCATCTTCTGCCATCAGCACATCGAATCCGAGATAACTAAGTTGCTGGACCAGCACTTGCTGGTTAGTGGGGTTATCTTCGACGACTAAAATTCGACCCCGTCCGGTTTTGAGTGGGGCTGACAGTGATAGCTCGTCACTGTATTCGCCGAGCATACTGACATCGGGGCTTTCTAGCCCTAAGCAGACACGAAGAGCGTGCACCAGTCGACGATAGGTCAATGGTGAGGCGAACAGTTCTACCACACGCTTATCTTGGTGACGAGCCAAGGAGAGGGTATGTCGCAGTGCAATCACATGGGCGAAAGTATACTGATGAAGTTGGCTATCATTTAATACCGTTTCTGGGTCTTGAGTGATAATAACGAAGTGGGTGTTATCCGTTTGAGTTGAGCTGGGATGCGCATCAAGCTGTGTGAGCGTTTTATTGTGTGTCACTCGGTGTTTGATACCTAAGTGTTTTAAATAAGCGGTAATGGCGGTGCGTAACGCTCCGGCGGGTAAATCAATAAAGACCCACAGTGGCGCGCTCGATTCTGTGGTAATGGCGGGTTTAGTCTTTTCTGACAGTGGATTGAGCGTGTACTCAAGCTCGACACGGAACTGTGTGCCTTTCCCTTCCTCACTGTGCACGCGGATCACGCCGCCGAGCAGGTCAACAATATTCTTGCAAATCGCCAGTCCGAGACCGGAACCCCCATACTCGCGAGTGGTGGATGACTCAGCCTGATTAAATGGCTGAAAAATGGTTTCGAGCTTCTCTTGGCTAATACCAATTCCATTATCGGTGATTTCGATATCAAGCTTGGTTTTATCCAGCGAAGAGGCAGGCTGAGGCATGATCCAGACATCGACTTTCCCGGTCTGGGTCGACTTTCCGCCGGAAAACTTCACCGCATTACCAACCAAGTTATACAGCACTTGTTTAAGGCGGTTGGGATCCCCAATCAGCTGATCAGAAAGCCGCGGATCGATAAATAGTGACAGTGTCACGTTCCGCTTGTTGGCATGGTGGCTCACCGTTTCCATGACTTGCTCGACCGTCTCCGAGAGCGAAAAGGTGACGCGTTCAAACTGGAGCTTGCCCGCCTCCGTGCGAGAAAAATCAAGAATATCGTTAATAATCGACAACAGCGATAATGCCGATTCTCGCACTGTTGCAATCAGACTGTGTTGCGACGGTGAGAGCGGTGAGCGGCGTAACATATCAATCATACCGATGACGCCATTCATTGGCGTACGAATTTCATGGCTCATGGTGGCGAGAAATTGAGCCTTCGCGCGCGAGGCACTTTCTGCGCGCTCTTTTTCTCGCATCAGCTGTTCTCGTGCTTGGTTGCGAGAGATGATATGCGCACGGAATATCACTAAACCATGCGCGATTTTACCAACCTCATCGGTGCGTTCTTGGTAGTCACTGAGCGGGGGCGTCATATCGCCTTTCACCAAGCTTTGCATGGTATCGGCCAGGTTGACGATAGGTTGTGTGAATGTGCGGTAGATATACACATACATGGCACCGCTCACAAACAAAATAAATAGCAGCAAATAACCAAGATTAAGCTGATTGGAATGAAGAATATCTTGCAAATCAACCATTGAGCTGCTGACAACCATACCCGTTTCGCGTGCAAAGCCGGAAAGCGCATTTTCTAGCGCTTGATATTCCTGATCACTGAGCGTTCGCACCGCCTTCATAGCTTCTATTTTGGCGCGAGGTTGATAGTTATTGAAAATGGCAATGCCACTGCGCTTCAGGCTGGTAAAGTGCTGAGAAATTAATTCCAGTTTGTTCAGAGACAAGGGATCATTGAGCTCGAACTTCGCCAGTGATAGGTAGCGCTCGAATGTTGCCATGTCGTCAGTGAAGTCGCGACGACTGGTTTCTTGGCCATCGAGGTATTGATTGAGCTCGGTGAGCATGTCGCCGTTTTCATCCACGAGCTCATCAAGGTATTGTAAAATCGCGACGTTGTCGGGTTGCGTTAGCTCTTGAGCGGCTTTTAATTCGGCGACGAGGCTATCGATCGGGCGGACCACATCAATCGATAAACGTAATACTTGCTTGCGAGCCCATTGCTCAGCAACGGGGTCAAACTCGGTTAGTACTTTCTGATGAGCTTTACGTTGAAATCTTTCATACAGATGACGAATTTCCGCAAGCCGCTGGTGGCCACTTGGTTTGATCCGTGCCAGCTTGTCTAGTTGGTTCTCGAATTCTTGTTGGTTTTCAAGAAACACGGCCAATGATTCATGACGCCCCATGACATATTTGAGCATGCTGGCATTCATTTCACCCGCCGCCCGCAGTAAGGTCATGGTAATAATGGCACTGGGGATTTCTTGGTTCGTGGCTTGCTCAACATCCCGATTAACGCGCTCTTGCATCACGTAACTGGATACAGAGAGGCCGAGCACCATCAGGGTGATAAAGGTCATGATCAGCCCGATTTTGCTGACAATACTTTTGCTAAATGGGCGGGCACGGTTAGCTGTCATGCGTGTTTCCTACATCCTTGTGCGTGAATAGCGACGGGATCATCCCGGCTTGTTGCCATTGAGGCCTCTGCATCTTTGCCTACCCCCAGCTATACTGCTGGTAGTTGCACTGGCGTTCAGTCCTTTGTATGAGCTTGTGCCTCAACACGGATTGTGGTTGTATGCTTGCCTAGCTCACGAATTTGACGACGTGTCGGTTCGACGTGGTCGCATGGCGTGCTATACACAATGCTATCTTATAGTATACATAGCGTTAAGCGGTGTACGAAGAAGCGTGACTAGCTTTCTAATTTCGTGCGCAAAAGGCGCATACACTTGACGATCGCGATACAATAGCGACATTAGAACAGTCTAAGGACAAGTAATCATGGTAGTAGACTCAGACGGGTATCAAGCACTGATCGAGCATTTTGCGTTTAATCTCTCTGTGTTTGAGCAACCGGGCGAAGCCATTGGCGATGATACGATTGCCGATATCGTCCATGATTTGGTCGCATCCAATATTATGACTATATGCGAGCAGAATCCGGGCCTTTCGTCAGCGTTGCGCTTTACCATCCTGAAAGAAGCTGACCGTGTGGTAGAAGACATGGAAGAAGTACTCGCGGGACGCTGGGAGCAACCTGTTACGGCAGAACAAGTGGGCTTTTTGGAAGAGTACATTGCACTCGTCAAAAATTTGTTTGATGGCGCTATGGTTGAACTGCGCTAAACAAAAGATCACTACATGCCACAGAGCTCAGTGTTGACTGGGCTCTTTTCCTGTCAGCACAACCTGTTTCCGCACTGCATCTCATTTTACTTTGCGTATAATAGGCGCCTTTATCGTTATTGCCTGCTTGCCTTATGTCTGACGCAACTCCTTCCCATGCCATTCACCGCTTATACGAGAGGCGTCTTGCTCGCGCCACACGACCTTATCTTGCCCGAGGTGCAGGTGTTGAACGTTGTACCCAATGCATGTTGGTTCGCCGCTATTGTGTGTGTGAATACCGTCGCCAGTGTGAGACTAACGCCGCGTTTATGTTGATCATGTACGATGACGAAGTTCTCAAGCCGAGTAACACGGGGCGACTCATTGCTGACTGTATCCCTGATACCTCGGCGTATATTTGGTCGCGTACTGAGCCAGATCCTGAGATGCTGACGCGATTAGCCGATCCCGCTTACCAGCCTTATATTGTGTTTCCTGCCCAATATGCTGAGCCGTCTCGCGTTGTTTCTTCCCCAAAGCCTCATCCCAGCGGTAAACGTCCGTTATTTGTGATCATTGATGGCACATGGCGAGAAGCGAAGAAAATCTTTAGAAAAAGCCCTTGGCTTGATCGTTTTCCGGTTTTGAGTATTCAACCTGAGGCATTATCACGCTATCAAGTCCGTGACGCACACGGAGAGAACCAATTAGCGACCGCAGAAGTGGCAGCGCACGTACTCGAAAACGCGGGTGACCGCCGAGCCGCGGTGCATTTAAGCCAGTGGTTTGATGTCTTTCGCGAACGTTATATTGCTGGGAAACGACAAAAAACCTTACCTGAGGGAGATGCGTTAACCCAGTTTATGGCGATGCGTGACCAAACATCTTACGCGGGATAAAATATCTTGTTCTAAAGTAACGAAATATGTTGCGGCTCACGGACATTTATGACCGTTTGCTGAATAATAATTTGTATAAATAACGACACACAAAGGTGGCTGGGCCATGTATTACGGCTTTGATGTGGGCGGAACCAAAATTGAATTTGGCGCCTTCGATAAACAACTCAATCGTGTAGCAACCGAACGTTATGCGACACCGACTAAGGATTACGCAGCCCTGATTGATACCCTCGCCATGTTGGTCGAAAAATACGACGCGAAGTTCGGCGAAAAGGGGACGGTGGGGATTGGCATTCCCGGCTCAGAAGCGGCAGACGGCACAGTTTTAACCGTGAATGTGCCTGCAGCAAACGGTATGCACTTGCGTGCGGATTTAGAAGCGCGCGTCGGTCGTGAGGTGCGGGTGAGTAATGACGCCAATTGCTTCGCGCTATCGGAAGCTTGGGATGAGCAAGCCAAAGAAGCGAAAACCGTGCTTGGTTTGATTCTGGGTACCGGGTTTGGCGGTGGCTTGGTGATCAACGGTAAGGTGATCAACGGTAAAAACCAAATGGCCGGTGAAGTAGGTCATATGCGGATGCCTATTGATGCATGGCTACGCTTGGGGGATAAACCACCCATGTTTGCCTGTGGGTGTGGTAATCAAGGTTGTCTCGATAACTACTTGTCAGGACGCGGGTTTGAACAACTTTATGCCCATTATTACTCGCCGCTATCTGCAGTTGAGATCATCGAGCAATACCGGCTAGGTGAAACGAAGGCCGTTGCGTTTGTTGACCGCTTTTTTGATGTGTTGGCGATGTGCTTTGGTGGGTTATTAACCGCGTTTGATCCCGATATGGTGGTACTGGGCGGTGGTTTGTCCAACTTTGATGAAATTTATCATGAGTTGCCCAAACGTCTTCCTCATCACCTTTTGTCCGCGGCAAAACCACCGATGCTGATGAAAGCACAGCACGGTGATTCTGGTGGTGTACGCGGTGCGGCGTTTTTGCATCTCGCTCAGTAAGCAACGCCTGATAAAATACACAGCAAAAAGCCGACTTGATTGTCGGCTTTTTTTCAGCATGTGCGTATGTACCAAGCGTTAGGGCTAGGCTTGGCGGTTTTGACATTGATCAACCGCGTAGGCAAGTAGCTCAAGTGCGGTTTTATCTGTGGCGGGTAATTCTACATCCGATTGTTGCAGTGGCGTGGTGCGTTCACCCCAACGAATCAATCCCGCTCCCCAAGTTAAACCAGCCCCAAACGCGGCGGTTAACAATTGGCTATGGGGTTTAACCACACCTTGCTCTACCGCTTCGCAAAGTGCGATAGGGATGGTTGCTGCCGAGGTGTTGCCATAGTGCTGAATATTCACAAATGCTTTATCTAGGCTAATGCCGGCGTGGTCACAAAGCGCTTCAATAATGCGTTTATTGGCTTGGTGAGGAACCACCACGTCAATTTGCTCAGCGCTGAGCTGGTTACGCGACAATACTTGATTCGCGGCAGCCCCCATTCCTTTTACGGCACGTTTAAAAATGTCGCGGCCGATAAAGTCAAACGCGAAGTGACCATTTTGCGGGTCAAATCTGTCCATCGCGGTACCAAAAGCAGGGATCGCTAATACATCGCGTCCTGCTGAGTCGCATCCGAGCTGAGCGTCGAGAAGACCGACTTCTTGATCGGTTTGACTAATAACCACCGCGCCAGCGCCATCACCGAATAACACCGCAGTATCACGTTTGCTCCAGTCGAGGTACCACGTTAAGTGTTCTGCCCCGATGATCAGCGCATGCTGATAATGGCCGGCTTGAAGCATCTTGGTTGCGGTTTCTAGGCCATAGAGAAAGCCGGTGCAGGCCGCATTCATATCAAATGCCGCCGCGCGCACCGCACCAAGATTACCTTGGACTTTGGAGGCAATGTTAGGAATTAAGGTATCCGGTGAGCAGGTCGCAACAATCAGCAGATCAAGCTGTGCTGCCTCAATCCCTGCGGCGGCCAGCGCACGTTGAGCGGCCACGGTAGCAAGATCTGAGGTTTCAACATGACTGACTCGGCGTGACTCAATACCGGTGCGTGAGCGGATCCACTCATCGTTTGTTTCAATAATCGTGCTGAGGTCATCATTGGTCAGCACGGCCGGAGGAAGACATTTTCCCCAGCCTGTAATTTCTGCAAATGCCATAGTTAGTTACGGTTAATGAAGCGTCGCAACAGTGTAAACCTGAAACTCTATTGAAACAATTTCGGGGTGAGAGTAGAGGAGAAAAACACTACCTAGCGCAAATGCTAGGTAGTGTGAGTGAAGAGGATTACCAGAACAGCCAAGTAAAGACGGCTAAAACCATGATACAAATAATGTTTAGGTACAAACCAATACGCATCATGTCACGCTGTTCGATATGACCGGAACCAAAAACAATGGCATTTGGCGGTGTCGCGACCGGCAGCATAAAGGCACAGGATGCGGCAATCGCAATCAGTGCAGATAGCGCCACAGGGGAAACACCTAACGCTTCTGCAATAGTGGCAAACACAGGGACGAGTAAGGCAGCACTGGCGGTATTGCTGGCAAACTCAGTCAGAAAAATCACAAAGGCGACGACACCTAACATGGTGAAAAAGATGCCAGAGCCGGTCAGGGCGCTGCTTAGGTGGTTAGCCAAAAATAGGCTTGTCCCAGTGGCTTTGAGTACGTTGCTTAGACAAATCCCGCCACCGAAAAGAAGTAAAACGCCCCAATCAGCAGTCTTTTCGATCTCTTTCCATTTCACGACACGGGTTGCACCCAGCAGCACAATGGCAGATAGGGCGACGATGGAGTCAAACTTACTGAGGCCACCTAACAGAGAGTTTAGTGGTTTGCTAAAGATCCAAGCCGCGACGGTGAGTGCAAAAATTCCCATGGTGACTAAGCGAGGTTGCGTCCATTCGAAGTGACGCTTCTCTGCCTCAAAGGCGTGACTTAAATTAGGCTTGGTTAGCACATAGAGCACCAATACGGCGATCGGCAGCAATACTAAGGTAATAGGCAATCCGATTTTCATCCAACCAACAAAATTCAGTCCCGCTTCTGCTGCGGCAATCGCATTGGGTGGGCTGCCGACGATGGTCGCAATCCCGCCGATACTCGCGCAATAAGCAATCCCCAGTAACACAAACACATAGGTTCCATGATCTTTTTGGTTACTGACTTTACGTAAAATGCCGAGCACAAGCGGCAGCATCATCGCCGTGGTAGCGGTGTTGCTGATCCACATTGACAAAGCCGCGGTGACCCCAAACAGCATCATCACGGCGACGGACATCTTTCCTTTCGCGACCGTCAGTACCTTGTTGGCGATGGCTTGATCCAGCCCTTGGGCCTGCAATGCTGCGGCAAGGGCAAAGCCACCCAAGAATAGGAAAATGATAGGGTTAGCAAAATTCGCCATCGCCGCTGGGGTTTCAAACACCCCCAAGACGACCGCCAGAATGGGAACGAGAATGGCGGTGATACTGACATGGATGGCTTCAGTGAGCCAGAGCACCGCGATAAAGACGAGAAGGCTGAGACCTGTAGTCACTTGAGGGTCAAAGGGCAGGCTGTAGTACAGCACGAAAAAAAGTGCGATATCGGCAAATAGGATCCACGCTTTTCTATCCAATCCGGAGGATTGGGAGGTCAAAGATTGCACATCCATAGGGCTTCCTTTTTGTTACAACGTTATCGTGCATGCAGCACGTATTATTATGTTTTAAACACCGCACAGCACCTGCTGTGTCAGACGGCGCTAATATACGCCTTATTGAAGAGGGTGTTAATCGATTGCACGCTACTTTTTGAACGCTTGATTAAAAAGATGTGAAATTTGTGAGAGGAAAGAGAAAGAAGGGGTGGGTTTGTACCCATTTACGATTCAGTGGCAGTGACACCATCAATTGGCTCTTTCGGGCCAGTAAACTTGGGTTTCACATTAAGGATAAAGCTATCTAACACGGCTTTAGTGCGTGCGAGCACTTCACGCAAACGGATCTTTATGCCAGCCCAGCCTTGTGGGCTTGCCACGGCATAGCAAATCGCATCAATATTGTTCACGTCAGCAAGAAATAAGGCACGCTCACAGTGAAACTGCTGACTGACAACGGTAAAGCGGGCCAAGCTAAACACTGTTTTGGCACGAACCACGGAGTCGAGTGTACGAAATCCAGCATAATCAAGGTGAATGGCGTCGTCTGCGATCCCAGCTTTCAGTAGATCGCGCTTCATGGTCCAAGGTTCATTATAGGAGCGGTGCGCATTATCGCCGCTTAAGAGTAAATGGCTCACCTTGTTTGCTTTATACAGTGCCTCTGCGGCCTCGATGCGGTGGGTATAGTAAGGATTCGGGGTTTTACCAATATATTTGCTGGTACCAAGCACTAATGCCACTTGGCGTTTGGGCAGGTCGTCGACGTCGGTGTAAACGCGGTCACGCGCATTGAGCGTGATCGCTAAGTCACTAGCTACCATGGTAACCAGTGCGAAAATCACTGCGATAAACACCAATCGTGCGAGGCGTCGGATCGCCATACTACTTACTGTCCCTTTCAGAAATGCCATGCGGATAAGGCGTCAAGGTTGGCGCCTCAAGTGAATGGAATCCTAGCAAAAAAAGCTCCTCGAAAGGAGCTTTTTGTGTCAACCGCCGGTTAAAACGATGTGCGTTTATACTCACGGTATCTGGGTTCCCAGAAGCTATCATCAATGCGTTTTTTTAATGCTTCATCAGACAGCTCGGCCGCGACGCCTTCTTCAATCGCCTGTTTCGCAACCGCAAAAGCAATTTGCTTTGAAACATAGGTAATATCTTCCAGTGAAGGAAGTAAGGCTCCGGTGCCGCGCTTCGCTAACGGCGAACACTCAGCGAGTGCACGCGAAGAGGCCATTAACATACCATCAGTCACGCGAGTGGCGTCCACTGCAAGGACACCTAGGCCAATCCCCGGGAAAATATAGCTATTGTTACATTGCGCGATTGGGAAGGTTTTACCATTGTCTAGGCGCACGGGTTCAAACGGACTACCCGTCGCAACCAGTGCTTGGCCGTCTGTCCAGCGAAGAATGTCAAAGGGAGTGGCTTCGACTCGGCTGGTTGGGTTTGATAGGGGGAAGATAATCGGCCGTTTACAATTATCATGCATGGCCTTGATAACCTCTTCGGTAAAGAGGCCCGGCGCCCCAGAGACACCAATGAGCACGGTTGGCTGGGCATTACGTACCACATCCAACAGTGAAATATTATTGTCTTCTAATTGCCAGTCTTTTAATGCGCAGCTCTTTTGAACCAGTTTTTGCTGGAAGTCGAGTAGGTTTGGCATGGCATCGATGAGTAAGCCCCAGCGATCAACCATAAAGACACGCGCACGCGCTTCTTGATCGGAAATCCCTTCCGACACCATTTGGGCAATGATAGCTTCAGCAATGCCACAGCCGGCAGAACCTGCACCGAGGAAGGTGATGCGTTGCTCGGAGAGCTTGGTGCCAGCGGCTTTACAGGCAGCAATTAACGAACCCACGGTGACGGCGGCCGTCCCTTGGATATCGTCGTTAAAACAGCACACTTTGTCTTTGTAACGCTCAAGAATAGGCATCGCATTTTTCTGTGCGAAGTCTTCAAACTGAATGAGTGCATCCGGCCAGCGACGCTGCACCGCTTGGATGAATTCTTCAATAAAGTCGTCGTAGTCTTGACCGCTGATCCGAGTATGGCGCCACCCCATGTACATAGGATCTGACAGACGCTGTGGATTATTGGTGCCCACATCGAGCACGATTGGAAGCGTATACGCTGGGCTAATGCCCCCACATGCGGTGTACAAAGATAGCTTTCCGATTGGAATGCCCATGCCGCCGATGCCTTGGTCGCCAAGACCAAGAATTCGCTCACCGTCGGTAACGACAATCACTTTCACATTGTGACGTGACGCGTTGTTTAAAACATCATCAATTCGATCGCGGTTTGGATAAGAGATAAAAAGCCCACGGCCTCGACGATAAATATTAGAGAAGTTCTCGCAGGCAGCACCGACCGTTGGCGTATAGATGATTGGCATCATTTCGGTGATGTGGTTCGACACTAAACGATAAAATAATGTCTCGTTGGTATCTTGAATATTGCGCAAGTAAATGTGTTTATCGATATCGTTTTCAAAGCGTTGATACTGCTGGTAGGCGCGCTCGGTCTGCTCTTCAATGGTTTCAATGGCATCGGGTAGCAAGCCCTCGAGGTTAAAAAACTTACGTTCTTCGACGCTAAACGCACTGCCTTTGTTGAGAAGCGGGGTTTCGAGTAACGCAGGTCCCGCATAGGGAATGTAAAGAGGTCGCTTTTGATTATTCATGGATTATCAGACTCGGCATTGTCCAGGCTGGAATATGACTGACATTTATTGCTCACTCGATAACTTTAATCGTTAGAGTACGCATTATTAATGCGGCCTAATTGAGCAATTATATGAAACAAGGGGTAAAGTTTAGTCATTAATGGTGACCTAATTCAACTTTTTTGCGTGGATGTGGGTGTCATCCATCATGTTTTTGCGTGAACAGGGCGTGAACATTCGTACAAACGCGCAAGCGTGAGATATCGCTATATGCATCAAGGTGTTGAATTGTCAGAAAACAAAACTGGGGAATAACTCACAGGCGTGTTTAAAATTACGCAGGGTGATTTTTCGCTGACTATACTCACCAATGATAACGGTTAGCACGGTGCTTGTATGTGGTTAAACCACAACCGCATGAACACCATGTTGTGGCAACCAAGAAATGGCGTCACATATAAGTACGGGTTACCCGAATAATAATATTGGCTGGGCGTCTGTTTTTATGGAATGAACAACAAAGAGGTAGTCCAATGAAGTCACTCATCGCCGCCAGTTTACTGGTATTTTCAACTACGACAGTTGCTGCCAACCTAAGCGACTTAAATTATATCACTGAGGTTTATCCCCCTTTTAACTATGAAGAGAACGGGCAGTTGAAAGGGATTGCCGTGGACTTCCTCGAAGCGGCTACGGAAGCAGCGGGCGAACCGATTACCCGTGATCAAGTTAAGATCCAACCTTGGGCGCGTGGCTATGCCACCGCATTGTCTGATCCAAACACGGTACTGTTTTCAACCACCCGAACGGAAGAGCGCGAAGATAAGTTTAAGTGGGTGGGTCCCATCACAGATACTAAAATTGTCGTGTGGGCACCGAAAAGTAAAGGGATCACCATTAACAGCGGCAGCGACTTTGCCAACTACAAAGTTGGGGTGGTACGTGACGATGTCGGTGAGCATTTGTTGCGCAGCCTAGGCGTTAGCGATAACGCATTGCGTCTCTCACCTAAAGCAGACTTGCTGGCTAAACAGCTCGCGGCGGGCCGCGTAGATATGTGGGCGTATGAAGAAAACGTCAGCTCCTTCATCATGAGTCAAAACAATGTGGACACAAGCCAGTTTGAAGTGGTGTATGTGTTGAGTGAAGCGCAATTGTATTACAGCCTAAGCAAAAGCACGCCTGATAGCTATGTAGAGAAATTGCAAGCTGGGGTAGATAAAGCGATTGCAAGCGGRGCGCTCGATGAAATCAAAAGCCAGTATAAGTAGTGTTAGCTGATAACGACACTGGCTTCACAAGCAAAACGGGCCAAATGGCCCGTTTTTTGTGGTAGATGTTGCACATTAGTCGCGAAAGTTTTCGAACTGGAAAGGCTGCTCAAAATCACTGTCTTTTACCAGCTGAATCACCGCTTGAAGATCATCGCGTTTTTTACCGGTTACTCGGACTTGTTCGCCTTGAATTTGTGTTTGTACTTTCATTTTGGCGTCTTTGATTGCTTTAGTGATTTTCTTGGCAACGGGGGTTTCAATGCCATTTTTGAATTTCACTTGCTGCGAGAAGCTTTTGCCTGAGTGCACCATATCTTGAATATCCATGGCACGAGAATCCACGCCACGTTTGGCCAGGTTATTACGCAGGATATCCATCATCTGGTTGAGTTGGAAATCCGCTTCTGCAATGACTTTCACGGTTTCTTTGTCCAGCTCGAAGCTCGCTTCAACGCCACGAAAATCAAAACGCGTCGCCAGTTCGCGGCTTGCATTATCGACGGCGTTCTTTAATTCAACCTTGTCGATTTCAGACACAATATCAAAAGAGGGCATAGTTCTGTCCTTTTCTCACATGACGGATGTCATGTCGCTGATAAATAATTAATAGGCTTGATGTCGCTTAGCACTTGCAGCAGCCAGTCGCTCAAGCAAGCGTTCAGTATCCTGCCAGCCAAGGCAAGGATCGGTAATAGACTGGCCATATCGGCGCGTCGCGCTATCACCCATAGGTTGGTTGCCTTCTTCTAAAAAGCTTTCTGCCATAATACCCGCAATGGCGGTACATCCGTTAGCCAGTTGCGTCGCAATATCTTCTGCGACATCTAACTGACGGCGATGCTGTTTCTGGCAGTTGCCATGGCTAAAGTCTACCACTAATTTAGCCGGCAATCCGAAGCTCGATAAGGTTTCTGAGGCCGCTTGCACATCTTTTTGGTAGTAATTGGGTTGATGGCCGCCACGTAAAATAACGTGGCCATCAGGATTACCCGCTGTGCGATAAATGGTCATGGTGCCATGCTTGTCTGGCGAGCAAAACAGGTGTGACTCACGGCTCGCTCGAATGGCATCGACAGCGATACGAATATTGCCATCAGTGCCATTTTTAAACCCTACTGGGCAAGACAAGGCGGATGCCATTTCGCGATGGATCTGAGACTCGGTTGTGCGCGCACCGATGGCCCCCCAACTGATCAAGTCGGCAATATATTGGCCGGTGATCATATCGAGAAACTCGGTCGCAGTGGGTAAACCCATTTTATTGATATCGAGTAACAACTCGCGGGCAGTGAACAGCCCAGCACGAATATCACCGCTCCCATCAAGGTGAGGATCGTTTATCAAACCTTTCCAACCGACAACCGTGCGCGGCTTCTCAAAGTAGGTACGCATGGCAATCAGTAACTGTTCGGAGTAAGTCTCTGCTAATCCTTTTAACCGTTTGGCGTATTCGCGTGCAGCGTCAGGATCATGCACAGAGCAGGGCCCAATCACCACAAGCAGGCGCGGGTCATGGCCATTAAGAATTTGGCTGATTGCATGACGCGAAGCAGTAATATGGTGAGCAACGTTGTCGCTGATGGGGTGGGCGGCTTCCACCTCTGCGGGCGTGGGCATGGTATCAACCACGCGGGTGCGAAGTTCATCGGTTTTCAGTGGCATAGAGGACAGCCTTCCTCACATCTTAATCTGTTGCGAAGCCAGTAAGATAGCAAAAATCGCGGCCCTTGAAAGCATGAATGTGATATCCGTAGCGTTTTTAAGGCAATTTTGACCAGAAAAATGCCGGTCAGGACTGACGACGAACCAATTTTTTGCCCGTCATCAGTCACCGATAGTTAGGACGAACAGCTCAATGCAAGGCCTTTATTATTATCCGTTGGCGGGTTGGCCAAGTGCGCGAGCGACGGGTGCTCATCGAAGGGGTGGGCAAGTACCGTCATTAAATCATGGGTTGGTTGTAAGTTGCCTTGTTCAGCCGCTTCGATGGCCGCTTGGGCCAAATAGTTGCGTAAAATATACTTTGGATTGGTGTGTTGCATGCAGGCGAGACGAGTCGCATCATCCAGTGTATGTACGCGCTGTTGGTACGCGGATAGCCATTCGGTTAATGCCTGCGTGTCTTGGCAGATGGGTTTGAACTGATTCAGGGTGCCGGCTGTTAGGAGTGAGTCACCGCGATACTGACTGAGTTGATAGAAAAAGCACGTATAGTCGGTTTGGTTTTCTTCAAGCAATGCAAAGAGCTGATTGAACRGCTCACTGTCTGACSACTGAGCGTCGGACAAGCCCAGTTTATCACGCATGGCACGGCTATAGGCAACTTGTAGTCGGTGTTCAAAGCCACCAAGAATGTCGTTAATCACATCCTTATCCACGAGAGGCGTAAAGGCATAGCCCAGTGCGGACAGATTCCAAAGCGCGATGGCAGGTTGCTGATTAAACGCATAGCGACCACTGTAATCGGAATGGTTGCAGATATAACCTGGGTCGAAATCGTCTAAAAAGGCATAAGGGCCGTAATCGAAAGTTTGGCCGAGAATCGACATATTATCGGTATTCATCACACCGTGGTTAAAGCCGATGGCCTGCCACAGGGCAATCATATCCGCCGTTCGCTCGACAATTTCTTGTAGCAGTGCCGCATAGGGTTTCTCGGCCTCGGCCAGTTCAGGGAAATGACGTGCAATCACATAGTCGGCCAGCGTGCCTAGCGCCTCATGCTGCTGACTGTAAAACAAGTACTCGAAGTGGCCAAAACGGACGTGACTCTCGGTAACGCGAAGTAGCGTTGCGGCAGTTTCGATGCGCTCGCGCATCACCGGGGTATCGCTGGTGGCCATGGCTAATGCCTGAGTGGTCGGAATGTTGAGCCCTGTCATGGCGGCACTGGCGAGATACTCGCGGAGCGTCGAGCGTAACACCGCTCGTCCATCACCGTGGCGGCTGTATGGCGTTTTTCCCGCCCCTTTTAGGTGCCAATCCCACAAGGTGCCATCGGCATCGCGCCATTCCCCTAATAAGACACCACGGCCATCGCCGAGCGCGGGGTTATATTGACCAAACTGGTGACCGGTGTATTTCATTGCAAACGGTGTTCGGCCGGCTAACGGCTGCTCTGCGGATAAAATCGCTCGAAACGCTTCCGTGGTGAGATCGGATTCATTCAACCCAAGCTGTTTTGCCAGTTCGACGTTATAGGTGAAAAGCCGACCGTTTTCGAGCGCGGTTGGCGTAACGTGTTCGCCAAATGCACTGCCAAGCTGGCTAAAACTAAAGCTGATGTGTGAGCCGTTAAATACTGCCATGAATTCCCCCTATAGTTTTCACTCAAGCCTAACAGGGATTGGGACGCTAACAAGAGACAGAAAGTAGGGGTATAGCGGGAGATAGGCAGTGCTTGAGGGTTTTTTATCCGTTTGAGTAGTGTTTTGGCTGCGCATATCAGGATGAAATTGCGTATACTCACCGCCATTACTTTCTACAGCGTTGAGACAATGATTAAACTAGGCCAATACAACACATTGACGGTAGTGAAGCAGGCAGACTTCGGGGTATTTCTTGATGGTGATGAGTTCGGCAATATTTTGCTGCCAACTCGGTACGTTCCTGAGAATACCCGTGTCGGCGACGAGCTAAAGGTGTTTATCTATTTCGATTCCGAAGACGATATTATCGCCACTACTGAAACGCCATTGGCCCAAGTGGGCGAGTTTGCGTCTTTGCGCTGTGTTGGTGTCAATTCGGTTGGCGCGTTTGTCGATTGGGGCTTGAGCAAAGACTTACTGGTGCCTTTTAGTGAGCAACGCACGCGAATGGAAGAGGGTAAACCTTATGTGGTTCGCGTCTACACGGATAAAGCCTCGGGCCGTATCGTGGCTAGCCGCAAATTCAACAAGTTTATCAGCGACGAAAAGCCGCGTTTAAAAGCGGGCGACAAAGTGTCAGTAATCATTACGGATATCACGGACCTCGGCTTTAAGTGTGTGGTGAATAATCAGCACTGGGGGCTTATTTATCGCGCTGAAGCGTTCGGGAAGCTGTTCATCGGTAAGAAGCTGAGTGCGTTTGTTAAAACGGTGCGCGACGATGGTAAGTTGGATCTTGCTCTACAAAAACACGGTAAAGCGCGGGTTGATGATTTAAGCGATAAAATTTTGCAAACCCTAGATAAAAAAGGGGGCTTTTTGCCGCTTAACGACAAAAGCTCCCCGGATGCGATTTTTGCCTTGTTCCGCACCAGTAAAGCGACCTTTAAAAAGACTTTGGGTGGCCTGTACAAGCAACGCAAAATTCGTATTGAAGCGGATGGCATTTACCGCGTTAAGTGACGGCGTCACGTTAGACAAGACAAAAAAAGGCTCGGAACGTCCTGTTCCGAGCTCAGGGAAAGGGCTCATTGGAGCCATATGCCAATTTAGGTTGTGATTCCACTAAAGTGTAGWTTATCAATACGGCTTTGCCAGTTTCTTTCCCTGCGAATTATTATCAACACCATCCCATACTGATTAAAACAAGTTGCTATCGCGAACTTGATCGCGAGGTAGGCCATTTTTAATCCGATTGCCGACCCATTTGCCGAGCCCGAGCACGTCCCCTTGATAGGTTACAATGACATCGCCCTTATCTGGCGTTTGATCGGGCCAAATATCGCGTCCTTGATACCACTCAACGGCTTGTGTCTTAGTGAGCGCAATGGTTTTACATTCAGCGAGTGACTGGGTACTCAATGCGATAATCGCCTCGTGTTGCCAACGATAACCTTTGCGGTGGGTTTCGGCTAACTTGATCCCAATGCGGTCAAACTTCACTTCGCCTAACATAGGTTCGATAGCTGAAGGGAAAAGCCATACCTCTTTATCACGTAACCATAGCGTGGCCTCATTCGGCAGCGATAGCCCGAGTTCCTTTTTAAAGGTGGCGCTTATTTGTTGACTGTCTTTTTGACTTGCAGGTGAGAATGGAAATTTGCCCAGTCGCTTTTTTACACTCGGTGGAGTGGCGGATGCATGTTTACGAATGCGGGCGACAAAAAAGCCCTCGCTGTCAAAAATCTGAGGGTAGAGATGTAAAAAGCCTTCCTCGGTCAGAGCTTGTTCGGCACCCGGGAATAAATCCTTCAGTGACTCAAAAGTGACACCGTCACCATAAGCTTGCTTGAGCCAGTGGCAAACCGACTGATTTTCTGTGTGGTTCAAGGTACAGGTTGAATACACCAGCACGCCGCCCGGTTTCAGTGCGTGAAACGCGCTATCAATCAGGGCTTGTTGGGTCTGCGCAATATCATCGACTGAGGCAAGGCTCCAGTTATTCATCGCATCAGGATCTTTACGAATAGTTCCTTCACCAGAGCAGGGCGCGTCGAGCAGAATGGCATCAAATTGCTCGGGTAGCCAGCCGCCGAATACACGGCCATCAAAGTGAGTCAGTGCAACGTTTCTTACCCCGCAGCGTTGTACATTGGCATGTAGCCCTTTGATGCGGCTCGCTGAAAACTCATTCGCGACCAAAATACCGCTGTTTTGCATGGAGGCTGCCAACTGAGTGGTTTTTGAACCCGGTGCAGCCGCAACATCAAGCACTTGCTGCCAATCAGGGGCTTGGCCCGGTTCATGCTCGCCTGCCAGCAAGGCAGTGACCGGCATCATCGAGCTTGCTTCTTGAATGTAAAACAGTCCCGCCATGTGTTCAGCCGTATTGCCCAATGGCACTTTGTCATCGTCTTGTCGCTCAATCCAAAACCCTGTGTCACACCAAGGTACGGGAGTCAGTGTCCAATGATGCTCTGCGGCACGTTGCTTAAATGCATCGACGGAAATTTTTAACGTATTGACACGAATACTGCGGCGCAGAGGACGCTGACAGGCAGCGACGAACTCCTCCATGGAGAGATGCGAGGGCATTGTCGCCTGTATTTGGGCTAAGAAAGCCTCTGGCAGTGAGATATTGGGGTGCAAAACAGGATCTCTTGTTGATGAACTCGAAATTAGCAGCGCAAGATTGTAAACAGATCTTGGTCTTGAGTGTAGGTCGCGGGAGGAGAAAGTCGGTATTTTTACTCAAAAAGGGCAGCCAAAGGATTAGCTGCCCAAGAAGATAGCGCTAGGGTTTCGGGATCGCAGTGCGCCACTCACGCCACTCTGCTTTGGGTTCTCGATGCAGCAGGTAGTGGCGTTTGTCGTTAGCTTTGGGGGCCAATGGAGAGGTGTCGGGTGTTGCAAAGGCGATCCCACCTTTCAGTAGGCTATCAATGGTGCCGCTTTTTAGGTTGGCACCGGTCAAACCAATCGACACATCCACACCGGATTGATTCCAAAACACCGTGTTTTCTCGCACCAGATGTGCATACTGCGGCGTGATCTGGACACTGAATAAAACGCGGTCAGCAAACTCGCCCAATTGCACTTTGGAGACAGTACCTACCTCCATATCGCGATAGAGAATTGGGGTGCCAACAGCAATGGAATGACGTGCATCACTTTCGAGCACCAGTGATAGGCCCCGCGGATATTTGGGGGAAGCATGTAATTCGAATTCTTGCTTAAATTCGCCCGCACCGGGCACGACCGAAATATAGGTCCCAAACAAAGAATCTAGATTCTCAGTTTTTGTAAGGCTAAGTACTGGCTGGGTTAGCCAGTAATAGCTCCCTTGACGAGCAAGCTCATTTTTATACTCAGGATACAAACGACTGTGCACGCGGACCGATTGCGTTTTAAAATCCGGCTCTAACTGGGTAATCTCGCCAACATCCACCCCTTGATAACGAATTGCGCTGCCGACCTTTAATCCTTTGGCTTCGTCAGTGTTGAGTACAATATCGACCCCGTAACGTGCCGCGTCTTTTCGTGAGGGGTAGAGCTTCCAGTCGCCTTGGCGTTTGTTGCTAATGCCCGGCATTGAACCAAAGGCAATGCCGCCACTGAGTAAAGAGCGAAGCGAGCCTGTGTTGATTTCGACGCCACTTAAGTTGGCTTTGATGTCGAGACCGGATTGATTCCAAAATACGGTATCGCGGTTTATCAGATGGCGATACCGATTGTTCACGGCAATCGATATCGTGACGCTTTTACCATTCAGCTGGTAGCCTTCCACTTGCCCGACGACAAAATTTCGATACATCACCGGACTACCCTCGTTAATGCTGGGCAGTGCATCAGCCACTAGGGTAAAGCGGGTCTTGCCTTGCACGTCTTCTCGAGCGTGTTTGGCTTGGATACGTGAGGTATAGAGCGGATAGCTATCTCGTACACCTTGTTTACCTAGGCTCGTAAAGCTTAACGCGGGATCGGCGATCTGCTCCATGGCAGGCACGACCACATCGAGCCCATTGCCGCTCAACTCACCGGTAATCCCCCCCAATATAAAGAATTGCGACTGTTGTTTGACAAGATGGCGGTATTGCGGATAGATCACCGCTTTTATCGTGACAGTGTCACTTTTGTTGAGGCCGATGTGATCAATAAAGCCCACCTGAATGCCACGATGAAGCACTTTGGTACGAGGCGTAAGGCCATAAGCGTCATCAGCGTCGAGCGTAACTACCAAGGCATCAGCGGCCTCTTTTTGTTGCTGCTGCCACGTGCTGGCTGAGAAGCGATAATGACTATCAACAGCTGGAGCATCAGGGGAGCCGGGCACCACGGATAAGAAGTTCCCCAACACCAAGTTGCCGATATTTTTAAGACCGTTAAAACCAATCTGTGGTTGTTCGATGGTGATTTGTGTCTCCTGATTGAACAGCCATAGCATGCTCGGGTCTATGGCGGCCGTGGCAGACGCGTTTTGGGTGTCTGGGTCGATGCGAATCTCGGTAATCTCACCGATCTGCAGTCCTTGATAGGTGACTCGGGCGCCAGCGCCTTGAATACCGTGGTTGGTAGGCAAGACAATTTCAATGGTTTGGCCACGTTCTGCAGCACTCAGGCTTGGGTATAACCTAAAGCTGTCATTATGCGTCGCTTGTGGGCTGGTACTCGGTGAATCAAACGTCACACCGCCGGCGACCAAGCTGGCAAGACTATCAAGTTCGACATCGACTCCAGACAGATCGACATTCGCTTTCAAACCACTGACGGACCAAAACCTAGTGTCTTGCTTCACCAACGAACTGAACTCAGGTTTGATCAATACAGACAGGGTGACGCCTTGATTATCATCATCAAGACGATAACTGTAGATCTCGCCGACTTGGATTTTACGGTAATAAATTGGTGAGCCAATACTGAGCGAGCCCAAGGTCGGTGCGTGGAGCTTAAAGGTCGTGCCAGCTTTATCGGTCATCTCAGCGGGAGGCTCATCACGTGCGGTAAAGCGAAGGCTAGGTTCACCCGTTCCCGGTTGAAGGGCGATGTAATTCCCCGACACCAGTGTTTCAAGGCCGCTAATCCCCGTTAATGACGCGCGTGGTTTCACTAACCAGAATTCACTGCCGGTCGTGAGCAACTGCTTGGCCTCTGGATAAATCGTGGCATCGACATAAATACCATTGAGATCATCCGCCAAGGTGATATTGCGAACTTTGCCGACTTCTAGCCCTTGGTAACGAATGGTTGTTCGTCCCGCTTCTAAGCCTTGCGCATCGCTGAATAGAATTTGAATCCGCTGTCCGGCTTCATTAATGGATTGAAAAACGAGCCATCCCGCTAAGCCTAGCGCCAAGATGGGCAAGATCCATAAAGGAGAAAGACCATAGGTAGTCTTAATGGTTGGCGTCGGCACGTCGTGTTTGTCGCTCATGATGATCCCATATCAAACGCGTATCAAGAAGGTCAGTGGCCAGCATAGTGAGTACCACCACAATACCAAAAGCAATGGCGCCGGGGCCGGGTGTAAAGTCCATAATGCGGCCACGATCAACCAGCGCGACCATAAATGCAATCACGAATAAGTCCATCATTGACCACTTGCCAATCCATTTCACGCTTCGATATAGCCACATGCGTTGGCGTGGCGTAATGGCGACAGAGGTATGCAAGCTAATCAGAATGAAACCAAGCCCCAGAATCTTTGCCACTGGCACAATAATACTGGCGGTAAAAATTATCGCCGCTATTCCCGGCATACCATTGTTAATCAGGCTGGCAACGCCAGAAAAAATCGTGTCTTCGAGTCGGATGCCATTCGAGAAAAAAATCGAGATCGGATAAAGGTTGGCGGGCAGCAAAAATACCGCAGCGGTGAGCAGACACGCCCATGTTTTTTGCTCGCTGCGTAGCAGGCGAACGTGTAGGGGACGTTCACAACGTTGGCAATGGGTTTGAGTACTATGGTGTTGCGTCAAGCCACAGTGATCGCAACGAATCAAGTTATGGATACTGTTGACAGGTTTAGGGGCTAAGAACGCATCCCAGTAGCGTCGGGTATTGACACGTACTAGCAGCACCGAAAGCAGAATTTGTAACGTGGCGTAGCAGGCGAGCCCCAATGAAAAGCGAAGATCGGCATAGTCTTGGATTTTAAAGCACGCAATCGCTAGGCTAACCATAAACACATCCGCCATGACCCAATGACGGAGGTGATCAATCAGCGTCACGGTTGGACGGAAAAAGCGAATGTTGCCGTGACGGCGCGCCAAGTGCATGACCAGAATAGCTAAGGTAAAAAGGAGTGGCGCAAGGCTAGCACAAAAGACCACCAGCGCGGTGACAAAGGGGAAGCTGGTCCATAGAAGGTTCGCGCCGGTCAGCACAGATGCGCTAATTTCCTTGCCTAATAGGTTGATTGATAACAGCGGTAGCCCATGGGCGGGTAAAAATAACACCAGTATGGTTAACGCAATGGCAAACTCACCATTAAACGATAATCGACGCCCTTGCTGCAATTTAGTGGCGCAGCGTGGGCAGATGGCAAGGTGATCCCAAGCGGTTTCGCAACCGGTCAACACAAGATCGCAACCGGGACAGCGAATTAACCCTGTCCGAGGTTGAGGCTCAAGATGAGTGACCGGTTGCACGCGCATGCTATTTCCCTGCTGCCTGTTGAATGGTGCCATAAAGTGTTTGGTATACGCCCGGGGCGGTAACCAACTCACCGTGGGTGCCTTTTTGGGTGACTTGGCCATCCTCCAGCACGTAAATCAAATCCGCTTCTTTCACCGCGGAGAGTCGATGCGCCACAATCAGCGTGGTGCGACCGGCTAAGAAGGTATGCATCGCTTGGTGCAGTGCCCGCTCCGTTGCGGTATCTAATGCCGACGTGGCTTCATCTAGAATGACCAGTTTTGGGTCGCCAAGCAACAYTCTCGCGATGGCGACACGTTGACGCTGCCCGCCCGATAAACGGATCCCTTGTCGTCCTAGCGGTGTATCGAGCCCTTGAGTGAGCTTATTCACGACATCACCAAGTTGCGCCTGTTCTAGTGCTTGCCACAGTTCGCTATCAGTCACATCTCGCCCAAAGCTTAAATTATTACGTAGGGTGTCGTTAAACAACATGGGTTGCTGCAGTACCACCGCAATCTGTTGGCGAAGCGCGGCTAAATTAAGTTGACTGATGGAATAGCCGTTATAACGGATATCGCCATGTTCAACCGGATAAAGGCCTAGCAACAATTGGATCAGCGTTGACTTACCGCCACCGCTGGCGCCGACCAATGCGACACGCTGGCCTGCGGGGATATGCATATTCAAGCCATTGAGAACAGATTTATCCTCATCATACGCGAAGTGCAGATCCTCAATCTCGATATCCAAGGCTGTATTGTCGCTATCACTTGGATTTTGGCCGTCAGGGCGGCGCGCCTCTTCTTGTAAACTCAACACATCGTTGACTCGATTCATGGCTGCTTTAGCGCTATACCATGCAAACTGGATCCCTAACAGTTCCTGAACCGGACCCAACATAAACCAAAGATAGCCGAACACAGCAAACATTTGGCCAATGGTCAGATCACTAAAAAAGACCATGCCCATCGCGACAGCACGGAAAAGTTCAAAGCCAATCAAAAACATCAAAAATGATAAGCGCCCCGCGGCCTCTGACTGCCAAGCATATTTATCGGCACTGACCTTAATATCGCCTGCACTTTGATCCAATTGGTGAAGGTATTCACGCTCTCGATTGGCGGCGCGGAGTTGGTAGAGCCCATCGAGCGTATCGACGAGACGTTGCTGGAAGCGCTCAAACGCTTGGTTTTCCCGTTTTTTAAGATGCTTAACCCGTTGACCTAATGCGCGGCTAAGCGCAACCACAATCGGGTTGATGAGCAAAATAAAGAGCCCTAGTCGCCAATCCAGCCACAAAAGGACCACCGCGGTGCCCATTACGGTGAGAATGCCGATAATAAATTTACTCAGCGTGGTACCAATGAATTTATCAATGGTTTCGACATCAGTGACCAGATGTGATGTTAACCCGCCACTGCCGCGCAATTCATACTCGTGCATGCTTACGCGGCCTAACTTCTCGATAAGGTGTTGACGAATTTTATAGGTAATGGCTTTGCCGACCAGGGTGAACTGACGGCTTTGAAGGATGTTAAGCGCTTGGCTGGTGGCACGCATTAACACCACAATGACAAGCACCGCCGCGATATAAAAAGCGGCATGTTGCCAAGTTTGCGGCAATAAGCCGTTCAGTACCGCGAGCCCCCAATCGGGCTTATCGAGCAGCACCTCATCGACCAGCAATGGCATCAGTAGCGGGATGGGCACGCTGATCAGGGTGGCGGCAATCGCCACAATATTGGCCCAAATCAGGCGAGTACGATGAGGTCGGGCTTGGTCAAGAAGCCAGCGCCAAGTAATCATAAATTAAGATACTCAATTGAAATGTCTTTGGATTATTTCTATTGTAATGGTCTTGTTGTTTGAGATGCAGTGATTTATGGAAAACAAAGCTGATTTTTACCGTCTGTTAACCCAACAAGCGGTTGCTTTATGTGAGGGCGAGCCAAGTTTAATTGCAAAACTGGCGAACGTGAGCGCATTACTGAATAGCCAACTTGAAGACATTAACTGGGTGGGTTTTTACTTGAGTGATGGCAAAGAGTTGGTACTGGGACCATTTCAGGGGCAGCCAGCGTGCGTTCGGATCCCATTTGAAAAAGGGGTTTGCGGTGCCGCCTTTAGCCAAGATAGAGTCATGCGGATTGAAGACGTGCATGCATTTGAGGGGCATATTGCCTGTGATGCCGCCAGTAACGCTGAACTTGTCGTTCCTGTTCGGGTAGATAACCAACTGCAAGCCGTGCTTGATATTGATAGCCCAACAGTGGGTCGTTTTGACCAAGAAGATGAACAGGGCCTGACTACCTTGGTCAAAGAAATGCAAAAACACCTGTAATTTCGTCAATCTCGGTAGTTTTTTAATATCAGGTATCTATAATACGCACCACTTTCATACTTAAATACACGTAGATATTCTGCTGCAGCTTGACTACAGCAGGCCAGGAAAAAACATGGAAAATACTGAAAAGCTCGCGAACAGCAAAGAAGTCATTGCCTACATTGCTGAACGTTTCCCTAAATGTTTTACTGTTGAAGGCGAAGCCAAGCCACTAAAAATTGGCATTTTTCAAGATCTTGCAGAACGCTTGAATGATGACCCTAAGGTAAGCAAAACCCAATTGCGAGCCGCGCTTCGCCAGTACACGTCTTCCTGGCGTTATCTGCACAGCGTGAAACCGGGTGCGTCACGCGTCGATCTCGATGGCAACGCGTGTGGCGAGCTAGAACAAGAACATATTGATCACGCGGCTCAAACTCTTGCTGAAAGCAAAGCGCGTGCGGCGGAACGTCGTAAGCAACAAGCGAAAAAAGCAGACGGTCAAGGCAAAACGCCAGCTAAAGGCAAAAAAGCGGCAGCTCAAACGGCAAAAGCTCGTACGAGTAAACCAAAGCCAGCTAAAATGACTAAGAAAGCTAAAGAGCCACGTCGCGAACTCAGCGCCAGCGACGTTGTCGTAGGAAAAGACGTAAATGTGAACATGGGCAATGGTAATCTACCAGCGACCATTGTTGAAATTAACAAGGATGAGGTGCGTGTTCGTCTTACTAACGGTTTGACCATGTTAGTGAAAGCGGAGCACCTCAGCGCCTAAAGGAGACTCCTCGACGCATGTTTTGTCGACGCCGCTTTTCGGCTATCGCTGCCAGCTTGATGCTGGCAGCGTCTGCCCAGGCCGTAGAGGCCAACTTTCAACTCAGTGATTTGCCAACACTTTCCGCTGAACCCCAACACAAAACCGCTTCAAAGCGTGTCACCTCGCGCTTTACCCGCTCGCATTACAAGCAGTTTTCTCTCGACGATGCTTTCTCGGCAGGGATCTTTGAGCGTTATCTCGAGACGTTAGATTACAACCGTGTCTTTTTAACCCAGAGCGATGTCGATACCTTATCGCGTTGGAAAGATCGGCTGGACGATCAGCTCAAAGAGGGGGAAACCGACGAGGCTTACGAAATCTACAATTTGGTACTCAAAAAGCGCTTTGAGCGATACCAATATGCACTCGAGGTTCTCGATAAGCCGTTTGATTTCTCTAAAGACGAGTCAATGGTTCTCGACCGTACCGAACTGCCTTGGGCGGCCAATGAACAAGAACTCGATGCGATTTGGGATAAGCGAATTAAAAATGATGCGTTGAATCTCCGTCTAACGGGGAAAGACGATGACGATATTCGCGAAACCCTAGGTAAGCGCTATAACAGCGCATTGAAGCGTCTCACCCAAAGTCACAGTGAGGACGTGTTTCAAGTCTACATGAACGCCTTTGCGCGAGAAGTGGACCCGCACACTAGCTATCTTTCTCCGCGCAATGCTGAGCAGTTCCAATCTGAGATGAACCTGTCACTCGAAGGGATTGGTGCGGTTTTGCAGGTGAAGGATGAATATACAGTGATTCGCTCGCTGGTGGCCGGTGGTCCTGCCTCTAAGTCTAAACAGTTATCGCCGGGGGATCGCATTATCGGTGTCGGTCAAGAAGACRAGGCGATGGTGGATGTGATTGGCTGGCGACTCGACGATGTCGTAGAGCTGATCAAGGGGCCGAAGGGAAGCGAGGTCCGGCTACAGATTTTGCCTGAAGGCGCTAACGCAAAAAGTTACAGCGTCACTATTACCCGTGACAAAATCCGCTTAGAAGACCGCGCGGTGAAATCGGATGTGATTGAACGTGGCGATCAAAAAGTAGGGGTGCTGACGGTACCGGGCTTTTATGTTGGCTTGGCCGAAGATACCAAGAAAGAATTGGCAGCGCTTACTGCGAAAAATGTCAGTGGTATCGTAGTGGACTTGCGTAATAACGGTGGCGGCGCTTTGAGTGAAGCAACAGCGTTGAGTGGCTTGTTCATCGACAAAGGTCCGATTGTACAAGTGCGCGATAGCTACGGTCGGGTTAAGGTCAACAATGACAGTGATGGCAAGAGTTTCTACAACGGGCCGATGACGGTACTGATTAACCGTTACAGTGCGTCGGCGTCAGAGATTTTTGCCGCGGCCATGCAAGATTACCACCGTGCAATTGTGCTTGGCGAACAGTCATTCGGTAAAGGTACAGTGCAGCAGCACCGCTCGCTAAATCATATTTATGATTTGTTCGAAAAGCCTTTAGGTTACGTGCAATACACCATTCAAAAATTCTATCGCATCAGTGGTGGTAGTACCCAAAACAAAGGCGTGGTACCCGATATTGCGTTTCCATCGCCGGTATCACCCGATGAAACCGGAGAGAGCATGGAAGACAACGCGTTGCCATGGGATCAAATTGCCCCTGCGGAATACTCGGCAATGAAGCTGCCTGATGACGTGATTGATGCGTTGACCAAGCGCCATCAAACCCGCATTGCTTCAGACCGTGAGTTTGGTTTTATCCGTGAAGACATTGCGCTTTATCAGCAGGAAAAAGATAAAAACAGTATTTCCTTGAATGAGAAAGTGCGTCGGCAGGAAATGGATCGCGAGGATAAAGAACGTTTGGTGCGCCTAAATGCACGTCAAAAAGCCATGGGCGAACAGCCGTTTAAATCGCTCGAGGATGTGCCGAAGGATTACGAAGAGCCGGACGCCTACTTAGAGGAAGCGGCGAGCATTACTAATGATCTTGCCTCCCTAATCGCTAACCGTTGAACATCCTCGGTTGATGTCACGTGAAGCCTAGGCAATTGCCTAGGCTTTTTTTTATGACATAGAGATGACGCGTAGATGTTGATGTACCGATAAAACGAGATCAATATCAAAAAATTGTAGCATTTTGAGATCTGCGTCTAACCTTATTAATAGGAATAACGGTCAGTGGGGTGAGGTATGCGTCTCTTACTTGGGTGTATGTTAGCGATCATCGTGTCGCTTCCGGTTCGCAGCGAAGAGCTCTCTCGCGTGGATTTCCCATTGTTGCTGGGGGATTGGTATTGGTTTAGCGACATGCCTGTTGAGCAAGCCCCACATCCTTACAAAGCGATTAATCTGTCTTTTAATTCCAATTACGAGTTTCGTATCGATTTGTTGCGTCATGATGGACAACTCGAAACCGCTGCAGGGCAGTACGACATCAACGAGAACATATTACGCCTGTACGATAATGAAGGCATCGAGCAGCGGCATGCCTATCAGCTCAATCATAACCAATTGCAACTGCAAGGGGCGGTCTTTACCAAGCTTCTGCCAGAAGATTTAAGCGGTTTGTGGCGTTCTCATAGCATCTCAGGCGAAGATGTGAGTGAACACGTTGACGGGGTGTCGCTGCAATTACGGCCCGACTTCTTATTCGCGATGCAGGTGCGCGGGGATGATGGGAGCTCAGTCACTCATCGCGGCGTCTATTTGGTGGAAGGTGACAACCTAATGTTGATCTACCGGGACGGCCGTCACTCATCGCAGTTTCAATTAGCAGCAGACACGTTGCGATTAACCAATGATGTGTTTGGAATGGAGGCGATTCTAGAACGGCAATAGTGCTCCAAACAAGACAAAAAGCCCGTCACGCGATGAAAAAAATGCCCGCATCACAGCGGGCATTTTTTGTACCTGACTCTTTAATCAATCAGCCTAAATGCCGCTTTCAGCGCACTCAAATGCGCCTCGTCTTTACAAATTGCTTTGTTTGGCTCATCGGAGATTTTGGCGACGGGTTTGCCTTGGCAGCTAGTGAGCTTGATCACCACGTTAAGGGTTTTCACGTCGGGTAGATCACAGGTTAATTGGGTACCAATTCCAAACGATGTTTGCACCCGCCCTGAAAAATGGCGATAGATATGAATAGCCTTGGCCAGCGTGAGGCTGTCAGAGAAGACCAACGTCTTAGAGTCAGGGTCGATATCGTGATGCTGGTAGTGGGCAATGGCTTTTTCTCCCCAAGCGATGGGATCGCCACTGTCATGACGCAGGCCGGTAAAGGCTTGCGAGAGTTCGCTGTCAAAATCGCGTAGGAAGGCATCCATATTGATGCAATCGGTCAGGGCGATGCCCAGACTGTTTGGATATTCCTTTAACCAAACACGTAGCGCGAGCTGTTGTGAATCGGCCAACTCTCCCGCTAGCTGCTGATGCGCTTGAAACCACTCATGAGCTTGGGTACCAACTGGGGGCAGGCCAAGCTCTTTCGCTAACCAAACATTGGAGGTGCCTTTTAGCGGGGGATAAGCGGCTTTCAGGCGTTTAACGATGGCATAGTGTACATCACGCGAGAAGCGGCGACGTGTGCCAAAGTCGACCAATTGAAAGTCATCGGCAAAGCCGTCTTCGGGTAAATGATTCAGTTTCTCCTCGAGTCGGGCGAGTGCGTGCTCCTCACCGTACGTGGGGTAGCAGATGCGATTCCGTAACTCACAGATAATCGCGAGTAATGGCACTTCCCAGAGAATCACTTCGCACCACGGGCCAGCAATATGAATCGCCAGTTGTCCCTCTTCGATAGTGACAGTGACTTGCTCTGGGCGAAGCTGAAAGTGCTTCAGGTATGAGAGAAAATCTGCTTGATAGAGCTCGAGCGAGGCCAGATAATTTAACTCCTGCTCAGTAAAGCGCAGTGAGCCTAGCGCGTTCACTTGCGCTATCACTGCGTCTTTTAGCAGAGTTAAATTCTCATCACTCCGACAATAGAAGTCCGCGGTGACGTGAACGTCACGATAGTGATGAAAGACGGCTTGCTGCATATTCAGCTTGTATGCGTCCGTATCCAGCAGTGAAGTGATGATCGGATTGTGCATGCGTGTGGAACGCCTTACGTGTTACAAAACGAAATTGGCGTCATAGTACCGCAATTTCTGTAAAATTTAACCGTCGTCACATTATATTTCCTGCCGGATTGGCAGCCTGCGTTGACAATATGCTGCACAATTCGCCAATTTGAGAGGTTTTTCGTCACATTGACAGTTTGTGAGGCGTTTTTTACACATCGTATACGCAAACAATTGATAACAAAGTGTTAAACCTATAGTCATCTTTTTGCGAGCGAGGTATGGTATAGCACGCTGCTCGCCAAGGTTGGCGTCAGGCAGTCACTGACACGATTTGTTGGCTGAGGTACACCCAATAATAAGGATTCAACATGTCTCAACAACCCACTGCGAAATATCGTAAGGATTATCGCGCCCCTGATTTTACCATTACCGACCTAAACCTAGAGTTTGATCTTGAGCCAAACGCAACCTTGGTAACGGCCGTGAGCCAAGTAAAGCGTTTAAATGACAATGCGACCGACATTGAACTGGATGGCGAAAACCTAAAGTTAGTGCGTATCGACATCAATGGCGACGCATGGACGGCCTACAGTGAAGAGTCAGGCAAACTCATCATCCGCGATGTGCCTGCGGCGTTCACGCTCACGATCCAAACCGAGATCGATCCAGAAAATAACTCGGCCCTTGAAGGTTTGTATATATCAGGCGGTGCGTATTGCACGCAGTGTGAAGCAGAAGGCTTCCGCCGTATTACTTACTATCTCGATCGTCCGGATGTATTAGCACGTTTCACCACCAAGGTGATTGCGGATAAAGCGTCTTATCCATACTTGCTGAGTAACGGTAACAAAATTGCGTCGGGCGAGCTGGATAATGGCCGTCATTGGGTTGAGTGGCATGATCCGTATGCAAAGCCAAGTTATCTGTTTGCGCTAGTTGCTGGTGATTTTGATGTGTTGCGTGACAGCTTTGTGACGCGTTCAGGTCGCGAAGTGGCCCTCGAAATTTTCGTGGATAAAGGCAACTTAGATCGTGCCGATCACGCCATGGTTTCGCTTAAGAATGCGATGAAATGGGATGAAACACGCTTCGACCTTGAGTATGACCTTGATATCTACATGATCGTGGCCGTTGATTTCTTCAACATGGGTGCCATGGAGAACAAAGGCCTCAATATCTTTAACTCCAAGTATGTGCTTGCCAATGCAGAGACGGCAACCGATGCCGACTATTTGGGGATTGAGGCGGTTATTGGCCACGAATACTTCCACAACTGGACGGGGAACCGAGTCACCTGCCGTGACTGGTTTCAGCTGAGCCTAAAAGAAGGGTTAACGGTTTTCCGCGATCAGGAGTTTTCGTCTGACTTAGGCTCTCGCTCGGTCAACCGTATTGAAAATGTTCGCATTATGCGCGGTCCTCAATTTGCTGAAGATGCAAGCCCGATGTCGCATCCGATCCGCCCAGAAAAAGTGATCGAAATGAATAACTTCTACACCCTGACTGTGTATGAAAAGGGCAGTGAAGTGATTCGTATGATGCACACCATTCTTGGCGAAGAAGGGTTCCAAAAAGGCGTGAAGCTCTACTTTGAACGCCATGATGGCACAGCAGCAACGTGCGATGACTTTGTGCAAGCGATGGAAGATGCCTCAGGGATTGATTTAACCCAATTCCGACGCTGGTACAGTCAATCGGGCACGCCGGTTCTCAATGTGTCCTCAACCTATGACGATGCGACTAAACAACTGGCATTACATGTGAAGCAACATACGCCAGCGACGGCGGATCAAGCGGAAAAACTGCCATTGTATATTCCGCTCGATATTGAACTGTATCGCGCTGATGGCAGTGTGATTAAGTTACAGCGTCATGGAGAGCCTGTACACCATATCTTGGCGGTGACTGACGCCGAACAAACCTTTATTTTCGATGCGGTGGATGAGCAGCCAGTGATTTCGTTGCTACGCGAGTTCTCTGCACCGGTGAAGCTAGAGTATGATTACCAAGATCAAGATCTAACCTTCTTGCTGCAACACGCGCGCAATGACTTTGCTCGTTGGGATGCTGGACAAAGCTTGCTGGCAAAACACATCAAGGCCAATGTGGCACGTGTGCAAAATGATGAAAAAATAGTGATTCCAGCGTCAGTGGTCGATGCCTTTCGTGGGGTACTACTGAGCGACAACACTGAACCGGCATTGATTGCAGAAGTACTCAAGTTACCTTCTGAAAATGAAGTGGCGGGGTGGTTTGATATTGTGGATGTGGATGCCATCCATATGGTCATGGCAGCCTTCAAACAGCAATTCGCGGATGAAATGGTTGATGAGCTGGAAACGGTTTATCGCCAATACACGCAAACGTCATATGAAATCAGCCATAAAGCGATTGGTGAGCGCGACTTACGCAACACGTGTTTAAGCTATCTTGCACATACTGAAAACGGCAATGATTGGGTTGAAGCACAATACCGCAATGCCAACAACATGACCGATACAATGGCTGCACTGCATGCGGCCAACGCCGCTCAACTGCCATGCCGCGAGTCCTTAATGAAGCACTTTAGCGATCAGTGGCAGCATGACGGCCTAGTGATGGATAAGTGGTTTGTGCTGCAAGGTATAAATCCGGCAGAGAATGCCTTGGAAGGGGTGAAAGCACAAATGTCTCATTCGGCATTTAGCCTTAAGAATCCAAACCGAACCCGTAGTTTGATTGGTGCCTTTTGTTCGCGCAACCCCGCGCACTTCCACGCCAAAGATGGGAGTGGCTACCGATTCTTGAAAGAGATCTTGGTAACGTTAAACGAATCGAACCCGCAAGTGGCTTCGCGTTTAATCGATCCATTGCTTAAACTGGCGTATTACGACACCGAACGTCAGCAGCATATGCGCCAAGTACTACAAGAGTTGGCTGACATGGATAACTTGGCTAACGATTTGTACGAGAAAGTGCAAAAAACGCTCGAACAATAGGGTGAGCGAATCGTGACCCAATGATCATCAAGCCGTCCAATTTGGGCGGCTTTTTTGTTACCCTGTCGCAGAGAAAAAATGACTGAGTATCAACACGATGGATTATCGTTTTAACGTCAATATTTCCTATTCAGAGTATCAGCTCTATTACAGTGGCGCCGCGTCGAGTGTGGTGGTCACTACCGACAAGGGATTACGCTTGCAAATTCCCGCCGCACGCTTTCGTCCTTATCTCTCACAACTTGGTATACGAGGCCGTTTTAAACTTACCACCGATGAGGAGAATCGCTTTCGTTCTCTCGAGCGCATCGCCTAACCAAACGTAGCTAAGGAAATAGCTACACCAGTCACATTCTCGCGAAATTCGTATAAATCCAGCTGTTTAGATATAACGTTTTTGTGTAGCAAGCCTTACACTAGGCAGTGCGTATGTTAACGCAATGTTTACCTCTAGTACTTACTACAAAGATAACGTCTAAAAAAGGACTACGGAGTTCCAGAATGACCTCGCGTGACCCTATAGTACCGGTGTTACTTGAGAAAGTTTATCAACTGATTGCCGATAAACTGGATGATACTCAACAGCCACTCGTCGATGCATTAGCCAAAAGGATATTGGGTCAAATTTCTGATAATGATTTGCAGGAACGCAATGAATCAGATCTCTATGGTGCCGTGATGAGCATGTGGCACCACCTCAACACATTCGAACAAGATAAAATATTCGTTAAGGTCTTTAACCCCAGCCTCAGTGGAAACGGTTGGCAATCAACCCATACCATTGTCGAAATCCTCGCCCCGGATGCGCCGTTTTTGGTGGATTCCGTCCGTATGGCCCTCAATCGATTGGGGATCACGACACACCTGATGCTAAACACGCCTGTGAAAGCGTTGAAAAACCAACAAGGTGATGTGGTTGAGATCAGCGGTGAGAACGGCCAATTCCAAAGCACTTTCCACATCGAAATCGATAAGATGTCAGAAGATGCTGAAATGGCAGCGTTGGAAAAAGAGCTCCATGAAACGCTGACCGATGTGGTGATGGTAGTGAATGATTGGCAGCCAATGCGCAAGCAAATGCTGTCTTTGGTGAAATCACTGAAAGAGGCCGCGCTGCCGTTTGATGATGAGCGCCGTCAAGAAGCGATTGAATTTCTGACTTGGATTACCGAAAACAACTTTACCTTCATGGGTTACAAGTGTTTTGACCTTGTGGCCGTTGAAGGTGACTATGAGCTTCGCGCCTCCAGTGAATGTGATGCACTCGGTCTGGCCAAAAAGCACAAATCACCGAATGTGGTGCGTTTGTCGGAAATGCCAGAGTCTGCGCGTGCAACGGCATTAAAGAAAGAGCTATTGGTACTGACCAAAAGCAATGCGAAATCGCGTGTGCACCGACCTGCCTATGTTGACTATATCGGCATCAAAAAATTTGATGCGCAGGGAAATGTGATTGGTGAGCACCGCTTTACGGGGCTGTATGCGTCATCTGCGTATAACCAATCGACCTCCAGTATTCCGGTATTACGCAATAAAGTACGCCGCATTCTGGATAACAGCGGCTTCTATCAAGAGTCACATTCGTGGAAAGCACTGGCGAACATCCTCGAAAACTATCCGCGTGATGAGCTGTTCCAAGCGACCGAAGATGAAATGCGTAATGTCGGCATGGGCGTCGTGCAAATGCAAGACCGTGACATGCTGCGTGTGTTCGTCCGTCGCGATCCGTTTGGCCGCTTCTTCTCATGTATGGTGTATATCACGCGTGAGCGGTACAACACGGAATTCCGTCGTCAGACGCAACGTATTTTCCAGCAGTACTTTGGTTCTGATCAGGATGWTGAGTTCAACACCTTCTTCTCTGAAAGCCCATTGGCACGCACGCATTACATTGTGCGGGTCGATAATAACAACTTCGATATTGATGTGAAAAAGATTGAGCAAAACCTTACCGAAGCGGCTTCATCATGGGATGACCGTTTACAAGAAGCGGTGATTGCCAACTTTGGCGAAAACCGAGGTACGCCGATCGCGAAGCGTTACCTACGCGCGTTCCCTCGTTCCTATAAAGAAGCGATGTTGCCTGGTTCTGCGGTGGCTGATATTGAACGTTTGGAAGGCTTAAGTGACGACCATAAGCTGGACATGTTGTTCTATCGTCCACAAGAGGTGAGTCATCACTCGAATGCGGTGAGCTTGAAACTGTTCCAAAAAGGCGAGCCGATCCACTTATCCGATGTAATGCCAATGTTGGAAAACCTCGGTCTGCGTGTCATTGGTGAATCGCCCTATGAAGTCGAAACCAGTCATGGTGACGTCTATTGGATTCTCGACTTCTCGATGTTGCACAGTGCCGGTTCAGCCTTCAACTTGTCGAAAGCGCGGGATCGTTTCCAGCAAGCCTTCGCTGATATTTGGCACGGACGGTTGGATAACGATGGGTTTAACCGTTTAGTCTTGAATGCAGGGCTGTCGGGTCGTGAAGTGACTATCCTTCGTGCCTATGCGCGTTATATGCGACAAGTCGGTTTTCCGTTTAGTCAGGCATATATTGAAGAGACGCTAGCGTCTCATTCTGATCTGGCGAGTTTACTGGTTCAATTGTTTAACAAACGGTTTGATCCGGCGGCGAAGAATACCCAGCGTGCGCAAGACAAGTTGATTGCCCAGATCGAAGACGCGCTTGAGCAAGTGGAAAGTCTGGATGACGATCGGATTATCCGTCGTTATATGGAAATGATGTTGGCGACATTGCGCACCAACTTCTTCCAAAAAGACCCAGAGAATGGCTTGGATAAGCCGTATCTATCGTTAAAATTGCAACCTGCAGACATTCCAGAGATCCCTCAACCGGTGCCAGCCTACGAGATCTTCGTATACTCACCCGATGTAGAAGGTGTGCATCTGCGCGGGGGGAAAGTCGCTCGGGGTGGTTTGCGTTGGTCAGATCGTCAAGAAGACTTCCGTACCGAGGTGCTTGGCCTCGTTAAAGCGCAACAGGTGAAAAACACCGTGATTGTGCCGGTAGGCGCGAAAGGCGGGTTCGTCTGTAAACGCCAACATCAGTTTACCGGTCGCGATGAGATCTTTGCAGAAGGTCAACGCTGTTACCGTATTTTCATTCAAGGTCTGTTGGATATTACGGATAACATCATCGAGGGTGAACTGACCCCACCAAATGAGGTGGTGCGCCATGATGATGATGACGCTTATCTGGTGGTTGCGGCGGATAAAGGCACGGCAACCTTCTCTGATTTGGCGAACAGTGTCTCAGCACAATACAACTTCTGGTTAGGGGATGCCTTTGCCTCTGGTGGTTCCAATGGTTACGACCATAAGAAAATGGGCATTACCGCGAAAGGGGCCTGGGAGTCGGTAAAACGCCATTTCCGCGAGATAGACATCGATTGCCAGACGACAGATTTTACTTGTGTCGGCATTGGTGACATGGGCGGCGATGTATTTGGTAATGGCATGTTGCTTTCTAAGCATATTCGCTTGGTCGCGGCTTTTAACCATATGCATATCTTTATTGACCCAGAACCGGATGCCGCAAAAAGTTGGAAAGAACGTGAGCGTTTATTCAACTTGCCTCGTTCTAGTTGGGAAGACTATGACAGCAAGCTGATTTCAAAAGGCGGCGGCGTTTTCTCTCGTCGCGCGAAATCCATTACCTTGACGCCAGAGATCCAAAAGCTATTGGGTACGCGCAAGCAATCCATGGCGCCGAACGACTTGATCAAGCAGATCCTGCAAACCAAAGTAGATCTGCTCTGGAATGGCGGGATTGGGACGTACGTGAAAGCCGCAAACGAGACCCATACAGAAGTGGGTGATCGTGCGAATGACGGATTACGTGTTAACGGCAAGGAAGTGGGCGCGCGCATTATCGGTGAGGGAGGTAACCTCGGTATGACGCAATTAGGGCGTATTGAATACGCACTAAAAGGTGGTCGTGTTAATACTGACTTTATTGACAATGTGGGTGGCGTTGATTGCTCGGATAACGAAGTCAACATCAAGATCCTATTGAATGGCTTGGTGGCATCCGGCGATCTTACCTTGAAAAAGCGTAATCAACTGCTGGAGAAAATGGAGAGTGATGTTTCTGAGATTGTGCTGGAAGATGCCTACAGTCAAAGTGAATCTATCTCTGTCACGCACAATCAGCAAGCGTCGTTGCTCAAAGAGCAGATCCGCTTTATTCATTATCTCGAGAAAGAGGGCAAGTTAGATCGTGCGCTTGAGTATCTACCTGATGATGAAACGCTCGCGGAACGTAACTTACGAGGAAATGGTTTAACACGTCCAGAAATTGCCGTGCTGGTTGCATATGGCAAAATGGTGTTAAAAGAGCAGCTGGTGGTCGATGAGGTGACGCAAGATAGTCACTTTGGCCAACTGCTCCCCGGTTATTTCCCCAAAGAGTTACAACGTCACTATCGTCAAGAGATGGAGTCGCACCCACTGCGTGGTGAGATCATTGCGACTGTGCTGGCGAACCAAATGTCGAATGATATGGGCTTTAACTTTATCACCCGTATGCAAGACGAAACCGGTGCCAGTGTTAGTGACATCGCTAAATCTTATGCGATTGCTCGCGAAATCTTTGGTTTTGAACAGATATTTGATGATGTTCGCGCATTGGATAACCAAGTGAGTGCGTCCGTTCAATACGATATTTTGTTCCGTTGTCGTCGCATGTTGCGTCGCGCAACCCGCTGGATGCTTCGCAACAAACGCAAAGGCGAGAGCATTGAAGCGCAAGTGGCGTTTTATCGTCCCGCGTTACAAAACTTGGCAGCGAACCTGGATAGCTACTTGGTCGACAGTGAGATTAAAGAACACGACGATCAGGCGGAGAAACTACGCAAAGCGGGTGTACCTGATGAGTTGGCAAGCAAAGTGTGTCGTTTGACCAGCATCTTCTCGGGCCTAGACTTGGCGCAAGTATCCGAGCAGTTAGATAAACCGTTCGAGCTGGTGGCACGCTTATACTATGTGCTGGGTGATAATTTATCGTTGCATTGGTTCTTGAAACAAATCAACAACCAACCGGTCGACAACCACTGGCAGGCTCTGGCGCGTGCTTCATTCCGAGAAGATTTGGATTGGCAGCAACGTTTGCTGACTGCGCGTATTGTTTCAGAAATGGATCCGAAACAAGATGCAGAAGCGGGACTCGACGCATGGATGGAAGAGCATGCCATGATTCTGGGCCGCTGGCGCAGTATTGTGGATGAGTTCAAAGTCGGCTCGGTCCATGAATTTGCAAAATTCTCGGTTGCGCTGCGTGAATTATCGCTTTTAAATTTGAATTAAAGCAGTAATAACGCAATAATCTAGCCCCGTTTATAACGGGGCTTTTTTATTAGGAGGGATAATGCTATACCGCCTCGCCAGACCGGCAATCTTTCAATTGGATCCAGAAAAAGCACACGACTTAACGATCAGCTCGCTTTCCCGTTTTCATTCGACCCCCCTTCGTTTTATCTACTCTCAGCATCTTCCTCCTCGTCCTGTTACCGTTATGGGACTCAACTTCAAAAACCCCGTTGGCCTCGCCGCAGGGCTTGATAAAAATGGTGAGTGCATAGAAGCGTTTGGAGCGATGGGATTTGGCTTTGTCGAAGTCGGAACGGTGACGCCAAGGCCACAACCAGGAAATGATAAGCCGCGATTGTTCCGCATCAAAGATGCAGAAGGGATTATTAATCGCATGGGCTTTAATAATCTGGGTGTGGATGCGCTGATTGAAAACGTTAAAAAAGCCAAAGGGTTTGATGGGATCCTCGGTATCAATATCGGCAAAAACAAAGATACGCCGATTGAGAAAGGCACGGATGACTATGTCATTTGTATGCAAAAGGTATATGCGCACGCCGATTACATTGCGGTGAATATCTCGTCTCCCAACACGCCTGGGCTGCGAAGCTTGCAATACGGTGAAGCGCTAGATGAATTGCTGAGCACCTTGAAAGCGGAACAAGCACGCTTGAGTGAAGAGCAGGGCAAGTATGTGCCGCTTGCGGTCAAGATAGCTCCTGATCTGACTGAAGAGGAAATTGAGCAAGTTGCGCAAACATTAGTGCGGAATCAGATTGATGGGGTGATCGCCACGAACACGACCTTAGATCGCGCACTGGTTGATGGTATGCCACATTACCAAGAAGCTGGCGGTCTCAGTGGTCGACCTGTTCAACTGAAGAGTACCGAGATTATTCGCCGTCTTCACCAAGCCCTAGAGGGTACCTTACCCATTATTGGGGTCGGCGGGGTTGATTCGGTGATGGCGGCTCGCGAAAAAATGGCAGCGGGTGCTGCACTGGTACAAGTTTACACTGGACTGATTTATCACGGTCCGGGCTTAGTGAAGCAATTAGTACGCAATATCTAACCATCACTAAAATTTTGTATAAAAAATAAAGGTTTTAACGCGAAAAGGGGAAGGTTTCTTCCCCTTTTTTTTTGCCCTTAAGCCATTACACTTCGGGAATGTGGCACGTTTGGCAAAGCCAGATACCCCATTAGATGTATCGTCGCGGGAGCTGAGTATGTTAAAACCTAACAATGCATGGACATGGTATTTCGACACCGAGTCGGAATCGCTAATGCTTGATTTGGGCGATGACATGCTATTTCGCGTCGCCATCAGTGCCAAACACCTCATCCCCGATGCGTTCTCTGAGTCCCCATTCTCTGTAGAGGACGCATCCCTTTTTCAGAGCATGACAGATACTTTGTCATGCCTCGATTTGTCGGCTCCTCGGCGAGCCGAACTCGCTTTGAACGCAGTGGCAGCCTATCGCTTCCACAAACCTATCTTACCGAAAAGTTGGTTTTTTGACCCTCAGCTTGAATCGCTCTCAGCACCTGAGTGTGGGCAGGTTGTGGAGCTTCAAAGCCAAGCGGGAGATAGGGCGCCATTTCTAATCATAGAAAACGCAGGCTCGGCTTCATTGTGCATGCTCGCTCGTGAGGCCGATTTTCAGCTTAGCGACAATAAAACCTTGGCGTTTTGTGGTGCGATTAAAGTAATGAACGACCGGTTATCTCAATTCATACCTCAAACAAATAACCGAAAAGGTCGATTTGCGTTAGTGGGCTGAGTACCATTTTTGGTACCAGCCCACGCTTTATTTGCTTCCTACCTCTCATAATCGCCGTTCATCATTCATGAATTTTCTCCGCTTCTTTGGCTAAATTCGTTTCTATTGACGAACAGCCTGACGATTAAAATGTGATCTATATCTACTGATTGAACAAAATTCGTGCGAAAAGTCGTACCACTATGGGGCCAATCTGACTTAAAAAACACCATTATTGCGGCAATCTATTACCGCTTCCTTCCTATTTTTTCGTGCTATACGCTTTTAAATACGCCTTCTGGTCTATACCAATTTTTGCAGGTGTTATTGTTGCCTGATGGGATTTAATGTGTCTAGTTAAAAACACGATTGCCTTGTTTACGTGAGTTTTGTTCATAGTGAATGCTCACCAATGGCTATATAGAGTCGCCGCCAACTCTTGCCACGAAAGGGATTTATGCTAGTGTTTCTATTTGGAAACAGACTTTGATTGCGGACAGATACACTTGTGTCTTGATGGAAACAGTTATCTTGGTTGGATTGATTCTTATCAGAAACAAATCGGTGGTGATTATTTCAACAATCAATGTGGATGATGTGGCTTAATCCCACGAGTAGGTTCAGTTTGATGTATAATCGGCGCCAATTTGATAAATGACGCCCCAAGGGTGTAGAGAACCAATGAAACACTATCTCGCGATAACCGCTCGAGGCCTCGAGCACTTGCTTGCACAAGAGCTAGAACAACTCGGTGCCACCAACCTCAAACAAGTTCACGCAGGCGTGAAATTTAAAGCCGACGACGCAACCCTGTATCAGTGTTGTTTATGGAGCCGTATTGCTTCTCGCTTTGTGTTGGTATTGAGTGAGTTTACGGTGCGCGATGATATGGATCTCTATCTCGGCGCCACCGCCATCAATTGGCCGGATTACTTTCATTCCAGTCAGCGTATTGCCGTCGACTTTAACGGGACTAACCGTGAAATCCGCAACAGCCAATACGGTGCACTGAAAGTAAAAGACGCTATCGTCGATAAGTTTGAAAAAATGAACTTCCCTCGACCGAGTATCGATCGCGAGCAGCCCGATTTACGCATTCACATGCGCTTATCTAAAGAGCAGGGCGTGCTCGGTATCGATATGGTTGGCAGTGGTTTGCACCAACGCGGATATCGTACACAAGCTGGTGCGGCGCCATTGCGTGAAACCCATGCTGCTGCACTGGTAAAACGTTGTGGTTGGCAGCCTGAACAACCGTTTATGGATGTGATGTGCGGTTCAGGCACGTTGGTGATTGAAGCGGCGATGATCGCGGCGAACGTGGCTCCGGGCTTGAAACGGAAACGTTGGGGGTTTGAATCATTACTTGGGTTTGACAGTGACGCTTGGAAGAGCATTAAAGCTGAAGCGAGCGTTAAAGCAAAACGTGGCGTGAGTCAGTGCCAAACTCGCTTTTTTGGCTTTGACAATGACCCGCGGGTGGTCGAAACGGCGAGGGCGAATGCAAAACGCGCCGGGGTTGGCGAACTGATTACGTTTGACGTTGCCGATGCCACTCAGGTTACGCCACCTGAAGACTTTACTGGCGGCCATATTCTCTCCAATCCACCTTATGGTGAGCGTCTTGGCACAACCCCAGGTTTGATTGCGCTATATACCCAACTCGGCGATCACCTCAAGCAGGCTTTTGTCGGCAATCAGGTATCACTGTATTCAGGCTCTGAGGAGTTGCTGAGCTGTTTGCGGATGCGCGCGGATGACAAGTTTAAGTTACGCAATGGTGCGATCGATTGTGTAATGAAAACATACGGCATTACTGCGCGTGGCGAGAAGCCCCGATCCGATCAGGATAAAGAGGCGCACGGGAGCACGGATGTCGCGCCCGACTTTGCCAATCGCTTGCGTAAAAACATGGCCAAGTTAGATAAATGGGCGAAAAAAGAAGGGTTAGAATGCTATCGCCTATACGATGCGGATTTGCCGGACTATAAAGCGGCCATTGATCGCTATCGTGACTATCTAGTGATTCAAGAGTACGCCGCGCCCAAGACGATTGAACCAGAAAAAGCGCGTCGTCGCTTGCTTGATATGGTTCGATCGTCGATCGTGGTGACCGGAATTGACGTCAACAAAGTTGTCCTGAAAACACGCGAAAAACAAAAAGGCAACAACCAGTACCAGAAGCTGGCGGCAGGCGAACGCACCATGACGGTCCATGAATATGGGGTTGCCTTGGAAGTGAACCTTTACGACTATCTCGATACCGGCTTATTCCTCGATCATCGCCCCACGCGCAAACTCATTGGCCAGAAAGCGGCGGGTAAAGACGTGTTAAACCTTTTTGCCTACACTGGCAGTGCGTCCGTCCACGCGGCGGTTGGGGGCGCTCGTTCAACAACCACGGTCGACATGTCCAAAACCTATTTGGCGTGGGCCGAACGTAATATGAAGCTCAACGGCATTGTGGGTCGTCAACATCAATTTGAGAATGCCGATTGTTTGCAGTGGATCCGTCAATCAGATCGCCAGTTTGACTTAATTTTTATTGATCCACCGACGTTCTCTAACTCCAAGCGCATGAACACGACGTTTGATGTTCAGCGCGATCACGTTGATGTTTTGTTAGCACTGAAAGAGCGGCTTCGCCCAGACGGTGAGATCATTTTCTCTAACAACAAACGCCATTTCAAAATGGATACCGACGCGCTGGCTGAAGCTGGGTTACGCGTTGAAAATATAACTAAGCGCTCGATACCAGAAGATTTCGCGCGCAATCCTCATATTCATAACTGTTGGATTATTCGTCACCAAGAGGCCTAAATATGGCATTAATGCTCTACAGCACGGAAGGCTGTCACCTCTGTGAGCAAGCCTATGAACTCTATCAGTCCTTGGGGGGCCAGACGCCCCTCAACACCCAAGATATCGCCTTCGATGATAGGCTATTTGAGCGTTACGGCGTCACTATCCCTGTGATTGCCGTGCTGACGCCGGAAGGACAGGTGAGGGCAGAGCTTGGCTGGCCATTCGATTCAACACAATTACAGGCTTGGTTAATAGAACATGGCATTGATTAAAATTACCGGCGCACAGTTAGCGTACGGCGATAATCCTCTACTCGACAACACGGACTTTATTTTACAGCTGGGCGAACGCGTATGTTTGGTGGGACGCAACGGCGCGGGAAAATCGACGTTGATGAAGGTGCTTGACGGTCAAGTTCAACTGGATGATGGCTCGATTCAACGCCAATCTGAATTAAAAGTCTCGCGTCTTGAGCAAGATCCGCCGCGCGACAGCGATGGTACTGTCTTCGATTATGTCGCCGAAGGGTTGTCCGAGGCGGGCGCGAAACTCAAGGAATACCACCAGTTGATCGCGACGATCGAAACCGATCCTAGTGATCGCAATATTGCCGCGCTTGCGCGTGTACAAGAAGCTCTTGACCATGCAGACGCGTGGCGTTTCGACAATCAGATTATGGTGGTATTAGGCGCATTAGGTTTAGACGGCAACACCGCATTAAATGCGCTCTCGGGAGGATGGCAACGTAAAGCTGCACTGGCGAGAGCGTTAGTCTGTGAGCCTGATGTTCTGTTGCTTGATGAGCCAACAAACCACCTTGATGTATCGACCATCCTGTGGCTCGAACAGTTTTTAAAAGACTTTAAAGGCGCCATTGTCTTTATATCTCACGACCGTTCTTTCATTCGAGCCATGGCAACGCGTATCTTAGATCTCGATCGAGGCAAGCTGTCTTCTTGGCCCGGAGATTACGACAAGTATCTCGAAGGCAAAGAGGAAGCCCTGCGCGTTGAAGCGGAGCAAAATGCCGAGTTTGATAAGAAACTCGCGCAAGAAGAAGCGTGGATTCGACAGGGCATCAAGGCGCGAAGAACGCGTAACGAAGGGCGAGTGCGTGCGTTGAAGGCGTTACGACAAGAACGCGCCAGTCGGGTTGAGTTACAGGGTAACGCGAATCTCCAGCTCGATGATGCATCTCGCTCCGGTAAGATTGTCTTTGAGGCTGAGAACATCAGCTTTACCTATCAAGAGCAACCCTTGATTAAGCCCTTTAGCTTTACCGTCATGCGAGGCGATCGCATTGCATTGATAGGCCCTAACGGATGCGGAAAGAGTACGCTATTAAAGCTCATGCTTCAGCAACTCGAGCCTGACAGTGGCCATTTGCACGTTGGCACCAAGTTAGATGTCGCCTATTTTGACCAATACCGAGAAAAGCTCGATCCGGAAAAAACCGTGATCGACAACTTGGCGGGTGGGAAAACCGAAGTAGACGTTGGCGGCCGTAAACGCCATGTGATGGGCTATTTACAAGATTTCTTATTCCATCCCCGACGCGCTCAAACACCGGTCAAAGCGCTATCTGGCGGTGAAAAGAACCGGCTATTGCTGGCGAAACTCTTTTTAAAGCCAGCTAATTTATTGGTTCTCGATGAGCCAACCAATGACCTTGATATTGAAACTTTGGAGCTACTCGAAGACTTGCTGTCGCAATTCCAAGGCACCTTGTTGCTCGTTAGCCATGACCGCCATTTTGTTGATAATACCGTAACACATAGCTGGATTTTCGAAGGCGATGGAACCATCAATAAGTTTGTAGGTGGCTACCATGATGCACAACAGCAGCGTGAGCAATTTTTGCAAGCGGTCACACCGTCAAAATCCGCCCCCAAGAGTGTAAAAAACACCCAAGATACGGAACAAAAGACGGCAAAACCTAAAGGTAAACCTCGTAAGTTATCTTACAAATTGCAACGAGAGCTTGAGGCCTTGCCAGCACTGCTTGAAGCGCTAGAAGCCGAAATAGACAGCCTACAAACAGAAATGWATGATCCTGAATTTTTCTCAAAAAGTCAGGAGGTTACTCAGCCAAAGCTCACAAGACTCTCGGAAGCCGAGCAAGAATTGGAGCAAGCCTTTGAACGGTGGGAAGAATTAGAGGCCATGCAGCAAGATATATAGTGACGCTGTCACTAATAGGCTTGGGCACGACTCACAATTTCATTGTCATTGGTGCGATATGTCTTGATTAAAAAATAATCATGATCGAAGCTGTAGAGGATGCTTCATAAAAACGTCACGGATAGAAGCATCCTTGCGATAGCAAGTAGCACTGAATAAGATGGAATAAAGAGGGCGACTCTATGAAAAGACAGAAGCGAGATCGTTTGGAACGTGCACAGTCAAAAGGCTTCCAAGCAGGTATCAACGGTCGATCGTCTGATATATGTCCTTACCAACAAACGGATGCAAGAAGCCACTGGCTTGGTGGCTGGCGTGAAGGCAGAAGTAATAAATCTGAAATGATGAAGTAATCATTTGTTACCATGTTTTTGGCCTTATCGTTTGGGTAAGGCCTTTTTCTTGGCTACTTGATGCACTATAACTTTATATATAAAGCAAAGATAAATCATACCTAACGAGTTCCCATTAAGCTAAATCACTAAATTCAATTCACAAGTCTGTTTAAAGCGAGTCGGGGATAATAAAAAGCCGGCGAGATGCCGGCTTGGAGAAATATGGAGAGACAGTATGGCCTAGAATGCAGATGTATCTTGGAACAAACCCACTTTCAGGTCTTTGGCGACATAGATTTCTTTTCCATCGACAAGCACGCGTCCGTCAGCCACACCCATCACCAACTTGCGGTTAATCACTCGCTTCATGTGAATTTCGTAGCGTACTTGCTTAGCAGTAGGAAGTACTTGGCCGGTAAATTTGACTTCACCCACACCAAGCGCACGTCCTTTACCTTCGCCACCAACCCAGCCAAGAAAGAATCCCACAAGCTGCCACATCGCATCAAGACCTAAACAACCCGGCATCACAGGATCACCCGGGAAGTGGCAATCGAAGAACCAAAGGTCAGGATTAATATCGAGCTCGGCGATGATGACCCCTTTATCGAAATCTCCACCTTGTTCGGTGATTTCAGCAATGCGATCCATCATTAGCATGTTAGGCGCGGGGAGTTGCGGTCTGCCAGGGCCAAATAGTTCACCCTGGCTAGAGGCGAGAAGGTCTTCACGGTTATAGGAATTTTGGCGTTTCATTATATCTAAACTGCTCCTTATTCAATTGCGAGCAGATTAGCGTACACGTGTACGCCAAACAACTCGGATCAGTACTGGCCCAACCAGTTTTTTAATCGGCTAAACAAAGTGTTGCAGGTTTGTTTTTCACCATTATGAAAGTGATCGATCCTGTCAGAAATTTTGCCAAGTAATGTTTCGCCTTCGTCTCCTGAGAATGGGAGCCCAGTCACGATAGGAAGCGCTTGTTCGACATCATCAACTGCCCAAATATGAAATTGACCGGCTTTTATTGCATCCACGACATCTTGGCGTAGGCAGAGCGATGATAGATTTGTTTTCGGTAATACAATGCCTTGCTGACCAGTTAAGCCACGATGCGCACAAACTTGATAGTAGCCTTCGATTTTTTCATTGATTCCTCCCACGGCTTGCACTCGTCCAAACTGGTCGACAGCACCCGTAATTGCAATAGCTTGATTGATAGGTTGCAAGGAAAGCGCGCTAACAAACGCACACAGCTCTGCCAAGGAAGCACTGTCACCATCGACCTCACAAYAAGATTGCTCAAACACAATGGACGCTGAGTMGGGCAATGGTTCATCAAGATTGAGTGCGGCGCTAACAAAGGCCTGCATAATCATCATGCCTTTGGCATGGATATTACCCGCGAGTTCCGCTTTGCGCTCCACATCGGCAATGTCGCCGTCGCCAGAGTGTACAACACATGAAATACGTGCCGGTTCACCATAGCTCATGGGGTGGCCGGGAACTTCTATGACAGTGAGACCGTTGATTTGGCCAATATGTTCACCGCGAGTATCAATAAATACTTGGCCTTTATGGATGTCTTCAATCGCTCGCTCGGGTAAGTAGGCGGCACGTTGATAGCGCTCTGCTAATGCCTTAGCAATTGCGTCCCCGTCCAATTGGTTTTCAGCATGCATAAGTGCTTCGCCAAGCAGCTGCTGATACCACACTGGGCACAAAGGCATACGGTGCTGGGCTTCGCTTTCTCGCGCTCCCGCTTGCATCAGTTGGACAATGGCAGTGTCAGTGATGCTTTTATCTGTTAACTGATTTGCAATGCCTTTTAGCCAAGCAAGATAGGCTTCAATCTTGTTCTCATTGACTTCAATGTCTTGCTCGTACTCCGCGAATGCGGCAATACCATCGTACAAGTCAGGTTCATGAGTCTCAAAATCTGCTAACCATTGTCGATCGCCCACCAGTATCACTCGGACGCTGAGCGACTCATCGGGCAATGTGGTCAGTTGATCGGCACGTGCTGTTTGCCAGGGTAAGCGACCCGTGGCGAGTAGCTGACGCAAACGAAGCCAAACACGTGGTTGTTGAAGCACATCTGCGATTTTAAGAATGATGGCGCCTTTATGAGCTTGATGAATTAAGCCAAATTGTTTTTGTGACGCTGTAACGTTTTTATTTTCATCATAAGCAAAACCGAATAGTGATGTCTCAGTGATGTTTTCACCCACAATCACGGGGGTACGTGCATCAATTTGGGTTAACGCATCCTGGTACGCATAGAGATAGCCCGGTAAATCAGAGGACATGACGACTAAGCACTGTGTTGGACAGTCTGGTGTCATTAGCCACCGGAACGCGCGACCAAGTCGAGATTGGAGTGAGAATAGCTCAGCCGCTTCCAATGTCTCAAATTGAGCAATTGCTGGGGTAAACTGAGAATAATGTGGTTTGGCATCACGCCAATCAACTTCATGCATGTCTATGATTACTGACTAGGATTAGAATGGAACGAGTATAAAGGATAACACACTGGGCGAATAGGCATACTCGCATGGGCACACCGGTAAACGACGGGCAGGGGATCGATACGCCGCTTTTACTATGTGTGATAATTGAACAGATTGACAGTTGGTGTTACGCTGTCACCACTCGGCGTGATCAAAGCTTGGGCATATGAAATATCAACAACTCGAAAACCTCGAAGCTGGCTGGAAATGGACCTATCTAGTCAAAAAATGGAAAGATGGTGACACCGTCACAAAATACATTGATAGTTCCGAAATACAAACGGCTATCGATGCGTTAATGGCGATTGAGCATGAGCCAACCCGCGTCAATCAATGGATTGAAAAGCACATGTCGCCAGCGCTCGATAATAAGCTTAAACAAGCGATTCGTGCCAAGCGAAAGCGTCACTTTAATGCCGAGCAAGAACACACTCGTAAAAAATCAATTGATTTGGATTACCGGGTTTGGGAACGGCTCTCACAAAAAGCACATGAGCTAGACGCGACCTTATCCGATACCATCGAGTATTTGCTGTCCGAGGCAAACCGTACAGAGAGCGCAAGCAAGCAAGTTGATGCATTGAAAAAAGATTTGAGCAACTTACTCGATATGTAGCCGTTGGACAGATTGCATTCACAGCAAGAGTCTGACTATGGAGCAGTTAGAGCAGTATTATGGGTTATTTTTTATTTATATCTTTCGCGATTTTCCTCGCGTTTATGTTGATTGATAGACCTTTGATTGTCATCGCATTTAAAGATGGACAGCTCGTCCGTCACAAAGGCAAAGTGCCAAAAGGTTTCTTGCATGATTGCCAAGAAATTGCCAAACGAAATCCGTTTACCGGAACCGTTAAAGTGTATAGCAACCGTTTTAAGCCGGCGAAATTGGTCATGTCACGCAGCATCGACAGTCGCACACAGCAGCGCATCAAAAACGTTTTTCCACATCAATCATTCAAATAGCGCCAGTTTTCGTTCAAATAACATGGGTGTTGGAGGCGACAATCAACACATCGCCTCTGTGTTAACCATTAAGCCCAAGTGCGCATTATGTATATTATGTTAAATAATGTATTTGGTTGATTGTGGCATCTACCGCTTAACAATGCTCTTCTCTACTTTATCCATGTCATTAAACGTAATTAGCTATTTACCATAAAATAGCTAGTTACTACTTCTTTTAATCTGATTATCCCAACTTGGTATAAACCGATTCAACTCATTGTAATTAGACCTCGCAATCGTTAGCACGAGTTACTCGGTATGTACTCTGGGCTGATAGTCACTGAGTACCGCATGGAGGCTTTCTGCTCTGACCGGTTTGGTGACGAAGTCGTTCATGCCTGCTTGAATACAGCGGCGGCGATCTTCATCCATCGCGTTGGCTGTTAAAGCAATGATTGGCTTGTTAAAACCAGCCATCCGTAAGGCCTTGGTAGCGGCAATGCCGTCCATCACTGGCATCGACATATCCATGAGCACTAAATCAAAATCATCGAGGCGTTGCTGAATATGGTGAACAGCTTCTTCACCGTTGGATGCCAGAATGACTCGATGACCTTGCTTTTCCAGCATGAGTCTCACCACCATTTGGTTGGCGCGACTGTCTTCGGCCACTAAAATCGTCATCGGCGGTACGAAATCGTGATGATACGCGTCCCTTTCTAGTTGTTCCGGCGGTAATGCGTCATCGGGAGGCGCAATAATGGGCAAACGGACACAGAAATCTGTTCCTTGGTTTAGCTCGCTTTGCACGCTGATGGTCCCGCCCATCATTTCAACCAGTTTCTTACAGATAGACAGCCCTAATCCCGTCCCGCCAAAACGGCGTGTGATACTGCCGTCTGCTTGAGTAAAGGGATCAAAGATCCTTGCGAGCTGGTTTTTTTCGATGCCAATGCCGGTATCTTTCACCCATAGCACCAGCGTGTGCTGTTCGGCATCAAGAGACACGGTGACACCACCACGATCAGTAAATTTGAGTGCGTTACCGATGAGGTTCAGTAAGATCTGTGTAAAGCGATTTTCATCCATAAAAATCGTCTCGGGAACCACAGATGAAACCGACATTGATAAGTAGATATGTTTTTTATCGGCGCGATCAACCAATTGCTGATAGACATTTGTGACACTGTCATTGGGGCGCATAACGGAGGGAGACAGTGAAAAGCGATTGGATTCAATTTTCGATAGATCAAGCACATCACTAATCAGCGTTAAGAGCAACTGAGCCGATTTATCCATCTGCCCTACCCACGCCATTTGATCGGCATTGAGCGAAGAATGTTGCAGGGCGTCAATAAGGCCCAGCACCGCATTTAATGGGGTTCGTATTTCATGACTCATCACCGCCAAAAATTGCGACTTCGCATTATTGGCTAGCTCTGCTTGTTGGCGTGCTTGTTGCAGTTCTTCGACACGACGCTTGGTGGTGGTAATATCCTTGGCTGTGCCGCGATACCCCACTAACTCTCCCCGTTTATTATAGAAGGGGCGGCCCGACAAACTTACCCAGTAATCATTTGTACCAGCACGCATATGCCATTCAATATCACTGAATGCTTTCTCGTGACGGATGAGTCGCTCTAAGCGTGCTTTAAGCGCCGTGTCTGATTTGATTTTATTAAGTAGCGCTTCCGGATCGATATCCGCATCGGTTGAAGGTGAAGAAAGGTAAGTTAGATGAAAGCTATTATCCAATTCCCAAAACCAATCACTGGCTGTTTGGGCAAAATCTTGAAACCGTTGACGACTTGCATTGAGCTCTTGGGTACGGATTCCAACCAGCGTATGCAGGCGGTGACGATAATCGATATCCATAATTGTCCGTTGGATTAATGGACGAAATCTGTCTAACACTTGCTGGGCTTCATCGTTGAATGAATCGCGGCGATGCGACAGCAAGACCAACATGACTTCACTATCGTTAACAGTCAGGCCACTGATCAGTGCTGTTCCATTGATATATCCTGCATACTGGTGAGTTAAACAGTGCAGCTCTTTGACCAATCCTGGTTTATAAATCGCGACTGTCTCACCGCGGACGCAACGACGAAATACCTCCCCCGTTTGCCAAGTCACGGTTTCCAGAGAACTGTCTGTCGCTACGAGGCAGCGGAAGGCGTCTTCCGTTTCTCGATTGCGGCTCAAAGCTAAAGCGCTATCAAAACTGACATAGCGACGGATCACACCCAATAATGAAGCAAAGATATCCGTTTTCGTCGTCGCTTCTGTCATTGCTGAAATCGCAGATAAGATGGCATCGTTTTCTTCACGTAGACGCTTTTCTCTCGCCTCGACGCGACTGAGTTCAAACAATGTTTCTTGAAGCGATTCTGAGTCTGAGCGAGCAGACGCAGTGAGTCGTTGCGACGCCATGATTAATCCTTGTGAAATAGCACAGCTGAGATCATTAAATTACCGTGAGACAACTCGCCACCTTTGAACAAGCCTTGCTCGCCGAAGGTAAACGGACAAACGAAAGGCGCATCGTATAACGCAATATTAATATTGTGAGCCACCTGCTCTAGCTTGTCTTTGACATGCAGCATGCATCCTGCACAGTAAATCGCTAATCCCCCTAGGGGTTCAGGCTGCCGCAACGCATGATCATTGGCTGACTCTACAACTCGACTAGCGCGTGCGACTAATCCTTCGCTGGTACCAGACATCAGATACACCGATTGACCGACCTCAAGCTGAGAGAATAGCTCTAAATGGCCTTGTTCATTAACTGCCATTGGATGCGCCAATGTGTAATAAGGTAGACCATGAATCGTGCCGGTTTGCGTCCCCAACGGATACAATGTGGATTGTGTGAACACCGGTTGTTGCGTATCGAAGGCGATGCCGGTTTCAGCCTCATACCATGCTTTGTAGACCTCTGCTGCAGGCTGGTGATCAAGACTCACCAATTGACGCCCTCTTACATCGGTCACCGTTGCACTACGCTGAGTAGCTGCGTAGCCGGAATGAAACGAATAGCTGACTCTTGCGGACGGATAAAATACGCTAATTGCGATCCCGGTATCTGCAGTGCGTTGGCTATCGAAAAGACACCATTGCCCTTGCACGCTATCCGCGGCGGCAGAGCCCCCGATCACCGGTACCGCGACCCCCAGTTCTTCTCGAATCGCGGCCAATGTATGTTCTTCTTCACCTGGGGTGCTATGGAGTGCAATGAGTTTTGGTAATTCGCCACATCGGCCACTGTTTTCAATCGCTTGATTTAGGGCGATGCGCGCGGAGTCAGCGACTTGTCGATGGGATTCGTGCGGCACCAAAGCTGAACCATAGCAACCTTTTTCATCATTGCACGCCCATACTGCAATCGACGGGCCTTCGATATAGCCGCTTTGTGTCATTACACCACAGCAAGTTGAGCAGCCGATCACTTGGGCGTCAGGAAACAGTTCAGTGAGTGTCTCTCGCAGCTGGTTGGCGTCATACTGCTCGGTAAAGTAYACCATTAAGAGCTGCGGCGCAGTTAATCGTGCTTTTAACGTACGAGCGAGTGCGTGTGCCGCTTGGTCCGCATCGCTCAATCGTGTATGTGCTGTCGCTATTTTCATACAATCCGTATGTTTTAATGACATATTAATGAGTAAGGATAGTCATGATACGCACATTAGGCGCTGAATTCATCGCTTTAGGTGGCTGAAATTGCACCTTATCTCGCGTATCCTAAATCCAACCTTATTATGGATAGACGAAAAATATGGACTGTCGACCTATCGCACTGCTTGGTGGGGCCTGTAAACTTGGTGCCGTTTTGTCCCATCAACTTGCTGCTCAAGGCTTTATCCCTATCATTATCGATCATCGAATATCCAATGGCTTGGACATTGTTGCGGATGAGCCTCGTGCTCGCTTTCGTGAAACGCAACCATCTAAGCGTGAAACCCTGACAGTGTTGGAAGAATGCGGTCGGCAAATAGGTCCTCTTCATGGTGCTGTTTTGATCCCTGAGTATGGTGAGGCCTATTTATCTGCAGTGGGATGGCGTGCCTTGATGGCGGTCTGTATTCAAGAACCTGTATTTGTCGCTATCCACTCCGAAAAGCGATCTGGCGCTGAATACAAATTAGACACAGAAAGCATGAAGCGCTTTAACAGAGTTATTTTCAAGTCGGATCACACAATTAACACTGATGATGAGTCGTTGCTAGATGGTGAAAAGTGCAAAATATTGTCATCCATGACAACATTCCTTATGAGTGATGACTCAAAATTGATTTATAATCAATCATTTGTTTTGGACTTTTAAACCTTAGGTGAGGAAGTCCTACAATAATGAACGCTATGACCAATAAATTGACTTAAAAAGCTATAAATTGAATTAACACGCATATTATTCCGTGTCTTTTAGGTAATTAAATTTAAATTGATACTGATCAATGACAACAACAAATTCCTCATAACCAACTTGCTTGTTCTTAGATTTCCATTGCCAAGTAACCTGATAGCCAGTGTCCGTCTCTGTCACCGTTTGCGGGATTTCTAGAGTTTGTTTCCCTTGTGTTGACCAATAGGCCGAATGAGGCTTTCTATCTGATATTAAAGAAAATATAAGATTACCTTTTCCTTGTCTCCATTGATAAGTAACCAATTTTGGTGAATGTGACGTGCCACAAACTCCTTTACCATCGTCGCAGTCTATACTGGTTAGTCCCGGCGAATAAAAAAGGGTTCGCCACACAAATGCGGAGACTAAAAGTGTAAGCATGACGAGTATTTGCGCGAGTCGCCCTTTAGTTAGCTTTTCTGCTGCCATAGTTAGGATTTTCCGTGTTACAGAGGTCAAAGTTTTATAAGAAAGAGAGGTAAGCCGTACTGAGTGTGTGGGTTAGCCCCTATTTTTCGCCCAATATCTACAGTATGATTCTGACCGAAAATGCCATTTTTACAAAGAAATAGCAACGTAGCGAAGAAAGCGGTTAAAAACCGTACGCAACATGCGATTTACTTTGTGATGGTATGTAACAAGACGGAGCGGAGGCTTCGTCCGTATCAAACGTGAGTGTAGTTAACCAAAAAGTGGAAGCATGCAATATGAGCCAAGTTAAGCAGCTTGAACAAGACTACAACTACCGCGTTGTCCGCTTATTTACCCTTACAACTATTTTGTGGGGTATCGTGGGCATGGCCGTAGGTGTACTTATTGCCGCTCAGTTGGTGTGGCCTGCGCTGAACTTTGATATTCCGTATTTGACGTACAGCCGTTTGCGTCCATTGCATACTAATGCAGTGATCTTCGCATTCGGTACAAGTGCGCTGTTTGCAACGTCTTACTACGTTGCACAACGTACGTGTCAAACACGGTTATTCGGAGGGAAGTTAGCAGAGTTTACCTTCTGGGGCTGGCAAGCCATTATTATCGCCGCAGCAATCTCGCTGCCTATGGGATATACCACCTCGAAAGAGTACGCAGAGCTAGAGTGGCCAATTGACCTCGCTATCGCTGTTGTATGGGTGGCATACGCGATTGTGTTCTTTGGGACATTAATTAAACGTAAGACCTCTCATATCTACGTCGCGAACTGGTTCTTCGGTGCCTTTATCCTAACCATTGCTGTACTGCATATTGTCAACAGCATGGCGATCCCCGTTTCACCGATGAAGTCCTACTCTATCTACGCTGGCGCCGTCGACGCCATGGTGCAGTGGTGGTACGGACACAACGCGGTAGGTTTCCTACTGACGGCTGGTTTCCTAGGTATGATGTATTACTTTGTGCCTAAGCAAGCAGGTCGTCCAGTGTACTCATATCGCCTGTCTATCGTTCACTTCTGGGCACTTATCTCACTGTATATTTGGGCTGGGCCTCACCACCTCCACTATACAGCACTGCCTGACTGGACCCAGTCTGTGGGTATGGTGATGTCACTGATTCTGTTTGCTCCTTCTTGGGGTGGCATGATCAACGGTATTATGACCCTGTCTGGTGCTTGGCATAAACTGCGTTATGACCCAATCTTGCGCTTCTTGATCGTATCTTTGTCGTTCTACGGCATGTCTACGTTCGAAGGCCCAATGATGTCGATTAAGACAGTGAACGCGCTATCGCATTACACCGACTGGACTATTGGTCACGTACACTCTGGTGCTTTGGGTTGGGTTGCGATGGTATCTATCGGTTCCATTTATCACCTCATTCCAAAGCTATTTGGTCAAGAACGCATGTACTCCGTGTCACTGGTTAACGTGCACTTCTGGCTAGCCACCATTGGTACGGTGTTATATATCGTGGCAATGTGGATTTCTGGTGTGATGCAAGGTTTGATGTGGCGTGCAGTGAATACTGACGGCACCCTCACCTACAGTTTTGTGGAATCACTAGAGGCCTCATATCCGTTCTATTTCGTCCGCTTTATCGGCGGTGCAATTTTCCTCTCAGGGATGTTCCTGATGGCTTTCAACGCGTACAAGACCATTCGTGCGCCAGAAGCTAGCTTGAAGTCGCTTGAGCCTGCGGTATAAGGAGAACGAATAAATGAGTGCCAATCGCCACGAAATCGTTGAAAAAAATACCGGTCTGCTTGCGATTTTGATTATCGTTGCAATCAGTTTTGGTGCGCTGGTAGAGATCACTCCGCTGATCTATCAAAAGCAAACCACTGAACCGGTAGATAACCTTCGTCCGTATACAGCGTTAGAGATGGAAGGACGCGACATTTATGTGCGTGAAGGTTGTACTGTTTGTCATAGTCAAATGGTGCGCCCTTTCCGCGCAGAAACCGAGCGTTATGGCCATTATGCAGTGGCTGGTGAAAGTGTTTGGGAGCACCCGTTCTTATGGGGTTCTAAACGTACAGGTCCTGACCTTGCACGTGTGGGTGGTCGCTATTCTGATGAATGGCATCGTGTCCACCTGATTAACCCCCGAGATGTGGTTCCTGAATCAAATATGCCAGGTTTCCCTTGGCTGGCAGAAAACAAGCTAGATGGGAAAACCACTGCTGCTAAATTGAAGCTGTTCCGCGACCAATTCGGTGTGCCATACACTGATGAGGACATCGCGAATGCGAAGGCATCAGTAGAAGGTAAAACAGAGATCGAAGCACTGATTGCATATCTTCAGTCACTCGGTCATGCAATGAAGTAAAAAAGGAGGGCCTATGGATATCGGCACCTTTCATAGTATTTGGACAGTAGTCCTATTTGTTAGCTTCATTGGGATCGTTATTTGGGCTTACAGCAAAGGCCGCAAGAAGCACTTTGATGATGCGGCCAATCTGGTGTTCGCCGATGAGGACCAGGATAAGTCCAAAGACAAGACAGGAGATAATCGCTAATGAGTACGTTTTGGAGTCTCTTTGTAACAATCATCGTACTCGGCACCATTGCAGGTTGTGCAGCCCTTATCATTTGGACGACCAAAGATAAAATGGGTGTTGCCGAAGGTGATGATATGGGTCACGACTACGACGGTATTCGTGAGCTGAATAACCCACTTCCTAAGTGGTGGTCTTATATGTTTTGGGCCACGTTAGTCTTCGGGATTGGTTATTTAATCTTGTATCCAGGTCTGGGTAACTTCGCCGGCGTTCTAGGCTGGAAAAGTTCTTATCAGGATATAAGAAGCGTCGAGGAGTCGCGTGAATTGATGGCGAAAGCGCAAGAAGCGCAGCACATCAACCAATACGCGATGGAACTAGAAGCCGCAGATAAAGTGTTTGGTGAGGCTTTCCGTAAGCTTGCTTTCCAAGAAGACGGGAAAACGCTTCGCTCTATCACGCAAATCGCGGACAATGAAGAAGCCCTGAAAGTGGGTCAGCGTTTGTTTATTCAAAACTGTGCACAATGCCACGGTTCTGATGCGCGTGGCCAAGCGGGCTTCCCTAACCTGACCGACGAAGCTTGGTTATACGGCGGTGAACCTCAAACCATCAAGGCAACCTTGATGCATGGTCGCCAAGGTAATATGCCAGCATGGTTAGACACCATGGGTGAAGATGGCGTGAAAGAAGTCGCTGCCTATGCCTTGAGTCTTTCTGGTCGGAAGGTTGACGCGCAAATGGCCGCAAAAGGTAAGACGCGCTTTGTTGTCTGTGCTGCATGTCATGGCACAGATGGTAAAGGTAACCCTGCCTTTGGCGCACCTGACTTAACCGATAACGTCTGGCTATACGGCGGTTCTCGCCGTGCAGTCGAAGACACTATTCGTTATGGTCGTCAAGGTGTGATGCCTGCGTGGAAAGACATCCTCGGTGAAGAAAAAATTCAGTTGCTCTCTGCTTATGTCTGGCGTTTGAGTAATCCTGAAGTAAAATAAACACTTACGTGTGAACATAGCCCCTGTTCAGCAGGGGCTTTTTTTAACGCTCAAGCAAAGGTGTTACCCATGATAAAGCCCTGGTACAAGCAGTTCTGGCCTTGGTTCCTTATCGCACTACCCTCTTCAGTCGTTGTCGCTAGCTTGCTCACAGTGACAGTGTTTTCATTGAACTCTGTGTCGCTTGTGGCTGAAGATTATTATAAGAAAGGGAAAGCGATAAATATCGACCTTTCAAAACTTCGCGTGGCGGCGCAAAAGGGAGTCTCTGCGAGCCTATCTGCTACTCCGGAGACGTTGCGGATTGCATTGAATAAAGGCCAACTTGAAAGGTTTCCTACTCTTCGTGTACACGTCCAACACCGTACATTAGAGCGGAGAGATATCAATGCGATGGTGAACCCAAACCAAGCCGGCGTTTATCAGATTGATCTCCAAGAGCCACTTGAGGGGCCGTGGTTTGTTGAGATCTCGTCGTTTGACGATAGTTGGAAGGTAAATGGACGGGTTAGTTTCCCTCTTTCTAGTGATTGGACACTAAGCGGTAAGCAGTAATCATGACCAACTCCTGTTATCATTGTGGTGAGCCAGTTTTGACTGGCGACACCTATCAAGTAGTGATCTTTGAACAACCTCGTCTAATGTGCTGTCCCGGTTGCCAAGCAGTGGCAACCACTATCGTAGACAGTGGTTTGAGTTCTTATTATCAGTATCGAACAACTCAAGCAGATAAAGCGGATCTCGTACCGGAAGAGCTCAAATCACTGGCGCTGTATGACAATGAAGACGTTCAACGCGAATTTGTACGTGACCTTGCCGAACAAAAAGAGGTGACGTTGTCACTCGATGGCGTGTCATGTGCTGCTTGTGCATGGCTGATTGAAAAACAATTACAGCGTGCAAAAGGCGTGACACATATCCAAGTCAATACCACCACTAACCGTGCCATGGTTCGTTGGGACGAATCGGAAACATCACTCAGCACCATTCTCACTGATATTCATCGACTCGGTTATAAGGCCGCACCGTTTGAGGCTGACAAGCAAGAACAGCAATACCACCGCAATATGAAGCAATACCTCTATCGCCTTGGGATTGCAGGCCTCGCGACTATGCAAGTCATGATGCTTGCGGTTGCGATGTACTTTGAAGTTTTTGGTGATATGGATGAAACCTTCCGAAATTACTTCCGTTGGGTAAGCCTCATCTTTGCCACTCCCGTGCTGCTTTACTCCGCGCTCCCGTTTTACACTAATGCGTGGCGTAACTTAAAAGCACGCACTTTGGGTATGGATGTGCCCGTTTCTATCGCACTGCTCTTTGCCTATTTTTCAAGTTTGTACGCGACCGTCACTGGCAAAGGGGAAGTCTTCTTTGAATCTGTCGCGATGTTTACTTTCTTCTTGCTACTAGGTCGTTTTCTAGAAATGCGGGCAAGACGTACAGCGGCGGCCGCGAGCGCAAACTTGCTCAAGCTGGTACCGAAAATGGCACGCTACCTTGATGGTGAAGCGGTTCCTGCTAATAGCCTCTCGCTCGGAGAAAAAATACGCGTGCTACCGGGAGAACCTTTCCCCGCCGATGGCGTGGTATTGACTGGCACGACTTCGGTCGATGAAGCCATGCTCACTGGTGAGTCACTGCCGCAAACGAAACGCGAGGGGGACGTTGTTTACGCAGGGACCATGAATGTTGAAGGAAACGTTGATCTTGAGGTGACAGCGAATCATAAAGAGTCATTAGTCGCCAACATTGTTCGCCTTCAAGACGAGGCGCAAATGGCGAAGCCAAAAGTTGCTGTACTCGCGGATAAAATTGCCCGCTACTTTGTCGCCGCTATTTTACTTATTTCCGCCTCAACGTGGTTATATTGGCATTTTGAGCGCCCTGACGATGCATTTTGGATCATGCTATCAGTGTTGGTAGCGACCTGCCCTTGCGCACTGTCTTTAGCAACACCGACCGCATTAACCTGCTCAACCTCAACCTTTGGTCAACTCGGTATCATGTTACGCCGCAGCCATGTATTGGAGACGTTAACGAAAGTTAATCGGTTGGTCGTGGACAAAACTGGTACCCTGACTGAAGGTAAAATTGAGATCAGCGATATCGCGATTCTCAACCCTGACTATGATGAGCAAGGTGTGCTAGACATTGCTGCCAGCTTAGAAACGTTTGCCAACCACCCGATTGCCCACGCTTTTCAGTTGAGAGCCTCAGAGTATTATGAAGTCGTTGACGCCGATAACCACATTGGGCTGGGGATCAGTGGCACAATAAACGGCCAACAGTGGCGGATCGGCAAGCCGGATTTTGCGCTGACGACAACGGAGACGGCGTTTAGTCATTACCCTGTCGTGCTCTCGTGTGATGATACTCCGATTGCGGCCTTCTCGCTTAATGATCCAATTCGTGAAAGCAGCGCATCCTTAATTGCTGCGTTCAAAAGCGCAGGCATTCAAACCACCATGCTCACGGGGGATCAATCAGCCAATGCCGACATGGTCGCAAACCAGCTTGGCATTGAAACTGTGATATCAGGTGTATCGCCACAAGGAAAACTGGCGTATCTTCAGGGGCTTTCAAGCGATACGATTACATTAATGGTCGGCGATGGTGTTAATGATGCCCCTGTACTCGCAGGCGCGCACCTGTCGGTGGCAATGGGAGGTGGTACTGATATCGCCAAAGCCTCTGCCGATATGGTGTTACTGAGCGATGATCTAGAAAAACTGCTCACGGCGAGACAACTCGCGCGTCGTACGCGCCGTATCATTGCCGAAAACCTTGCATGGGCTCTGGGGTACAATGTCACTATTCTTCCCTTAGCGGTTATGGGGTTTGTCGCGCCTTATGTTGCTGTGGTCGGCATGTCTGCTAGTTCCATTATTGTGGTTTCAAATTCACTCCGTCTGCTCAACCGAAAATAAGGAAACCTTATGGCCAGCCTTTATATTTTGATCCCGATTGCCATCATGCTGGTCTGTGTGGCTGCTGTGGTGTTTATTTGGGCGGTGAAGTCCGATCAATTTGAAGATTTAGAGCGCCAAGGCTCATCAATTCTATTTGATGAGGAAGAGCCAGAGCAAAATATGCAGCACAACGAAAACAAATCAGATAACCAGCACTCATCTAGACACTCCTAAGCGAGCCCTTGTATGACTAACGTTGATTTTATTGGCGCCTTCGTCATTGGTTTGGTCGGTGCCGGACATTGTATTGGGATGTGTGGTGGTGTGGCGGCGGCAATGTCACTGGGTATCCCAAAGTATCAAGCCAAATGGCCTTATCTACTCTTGTATAACCTTGGACGCATTACCTCTTACACAATTGCAGGTGCACTGATTGGTGGTGCGGTTGCCTCTATTCTAGCCATGAGTGATCTCACCCATCAGCTAGCGGTCCTACGCCTTTTTGCTGCTGTCATGATGCTGTTGCTTGCGGCTTATTTGGCACACATCTGGAATGGCTTAAGTTATATCGAGCGGGTCGGCGGCAAGCTGTGGCAGCGTGTTTCTCCGCTATCCTCTAAGCTATTACCGCTTAAATCACCAACCTATGCACTTCCATTTGGTTTACTGTGGGGCTGGTTGCCCTGTGGACTTGTCTACTCTGCCCTCAGTTGGTCAGCGGTTGCAGGTAGCGCATCAGGAGGCGCCCTGATTATGTTTGGCTTTGGTCTCGGTACTTTGCCTGCGATGATTACTGTGGGTGCACTTGCGGAGCGGATCAAACCCATACTCAATAATCGTCTAATACGTTTGACATGTGCCATACTAATGGCATTGTATGGCGTCTATACAGCCTATGGCGCGCTAAAACTGCTTTTGTAAGTAGACCATCAGTATAAGGTCGACCGAGCATGCCATAATGGTGTAATATTATCGGCGACGTTTTTTATTTCAGGCAGGTGTATGGTGTCTAATAAGATCATCACTCGGCGGGTACAGTCTGGTGGCTGTGCAATTCATTGCCAGGATTGCAGTATTAGCCAGTTATGTATTCCCTTTACGTTGAATGAGCAAGAGTTGGATCAACTGGATAGCATCATTGAGCGAAAAAAACCTATTCAGAAAGGCCAAGAGTTATTCAAAGCGGGTGATCATCTTCGAGCTCTGTATGCAATTCGCTCAGGAACCATCAAAAGCTATACCATCACCGAGCAAGGTGATGAACAAATAACAGCCTTCCACCTAGCAGGCGATTTAGTGGGCTTTGATGCGATTAACGAGAGAGAGCACCCAAGCTTTGCACAGGCGCTTGAAACCTCGATGATCTGTGAAATTCCTTATGAAATTCTAGATGATTTGTCTGGCAAGATGCCAAAATTAAGACAACAAATCATGCGGTTAATGAGTAATGAGATCAAAGGAGACCAAGATATGATCTTGCTCCTGTCGAAGAAAACCGCAGAGGAGCGTCTTGCAGCCTTCCTTTATAGCCTTTCTAAGCGATTTGCTCAGCGTGGATTTTCGCCTCGTGAGTTCCGACTGACGATGACCCGCGGTGATATCGGCAACTATCTCGGCCTTACCGTTGAAACAATTAGCCGGTTGCTAGGTCGCTTCCAAAAATCGGAAATTCTTGCCGTAAAAGGAAAATACATCACGATTCTCAATCTAGAAGAATTGGCGCGTTTAGCAGGAGAAGAGCTCTAAACTGCCCTTTCAACATGTAAACAAGATCCTAATAAATGGCGCTTTATGCGCCATTTCTCTTTTTTGCTCCCCTATCTTGATTTTATATCGCTCTCTTAGATGTTGTGCGTTACATTGAAACTACACGGTGCATCTGTGCTAAGGAGGCAGATATGTCCAGGTATACAAATCTTCTGGTTGTGATCGACCCCGCTCAAGACCAACAGCCCGCACTGTCTCGCGCAGTCACGTTGAGTGAGCGCTGCGATGCGGATGTAAAACTGACCCTATTTCTTGCTATTTATGATTTCTCTTATGAAATGACCTCGATGCTCTCATCCGATGAGCGTCAAGCAATGCGAAATGGCGTGATGCACCAACGTGAAGAATGGATGAATGACATCATTCAGTCACACAATGCTCAAGGTTGCGATATTGAAAAAGAGGTGGTTTGGCATAACCGCCCTTATGAAGCCATTGTTGAGCGAGTATTGAGCCATCAGCATGACTTAGTGGTTAAGGCCACGCACAAACATGATACTTTGGGCTCCGTGATTTTTACCCCAACGGACTGGCATCTATTACGCAAATGCCCAAGTTCTGTATTGCTGGTGAAAGAGCATGGATGGCCAGACAAAGGCAAAATCATTGCGTCCGTGCATGTTTCCTCTGAGAGTGAAACTCACGCCGCATTGAATGACAAACTCGTAGATGAAGGTGAAGTGATGAGCGCCATGCTTGGTGCTGAGCTTCATCTAGCCAATGCCTACCCTGCAACACCGGTGAACATTACCATCGAGCTACCAGAGTTTGATCCCACCTCATACACCGATGCGGTCAGAGGCCATCACCTCACGGCCATGAAAGCACTGCGACAGCGTCATCACATTGAAGAGGCACGCACACATGTGCATGAGGGATTGCCTGAAGATGTTATTCCCGAGATCGCACGTGAATTAGATGCAGAACTAGTGATCCTTGGCACAACAGGGCGAACCGGCCTCTCAGCGGTCTTTATTGGTAATACGGCAGAACATATGATTGACCAACTGGATTGTGACTTGCTCGCTATCAAGCCGGATGGTTACATCAGTCCACTTGATCCTCGCGCTAACGATTAACCCTTCAACCCCAGCAGGCAGTGCTATTCACTGCCTGCTGCTGGCATTTATAGCCAAAATCCGTATCATACCCGCCATTCATGCATTCACTGCAGCGCAACGTGGTTGGGCTGCCCATCACGCGAAAGTACTTATGAGCACGCAAGAGCTGACCAAAGCACAAAAATACGGGTTTAATAAACTGCAAAAGCGCATTCGCCGTAATACCGGCCAAGCCATTGCTGACTTCAATATGATTGAAGATGGCGATTGCATCATGGTGTGCTTATCTGGCGGAAAAGACAGTTACACACTGCTAGATATGCTACAAAGCTTGCAAAAAAGCGCCCCCATTTCGTTTGAGCTTATCGCGGTCAACTTAGACCAAAAACAGCCCGGATTTCCCGAGCATATCTTGCCAGAGTATCTTGAGAGTCTCGGCGTCGAGTATAAGATTGTCGAAGAAGACACCTACTCGATTGTGAAAGATAAAGTGCCGGAAGGAAAAACAACGTGCTCACTCTGCTCACGCTTACGTCGCGGTATTTTGTATCGTACGGCTAAAGAGTTGGGAGCCACTAAAATTGCCTTGGGCCACCATCGCGACGACATACTTGAAACCTTATTTTTAAACATGTTTTATGGCGGCAAAATGAAAGGCATGCCACCCAAGCTTGTCTCTGATAACGGGGAACATGTGGTGATCCGCCCTCTGGCCTATTGTCGCGAAAAAGACATTGAGCGTTACTCGGAGCAAAAAGCGTTTCCAATTATTCCATGCAACCTATGTGGCTCGCAGCCTAACCTGCAACGCCAAGTGATTAAGGATATGCTGCGTGATTGGGATAAGCGTTTTCCTGGACGTATTGAGACCATGTTCCGTGCGATGCAAAATGTGGTGCCTTCGCACATGGCTGACTTTAACTTGTTTGATTTCAAATCAGTGGCAGCAGGTATGGCCTATGAAGGCGATGGAGACACTGCCTTCGATAAAGAAACCTTTACCAACCCGACCCCCGATAATGATGATGTGGTTGAGGTAGACCCGGCATTAACGTTAGATGTGATGAACGTGAGCCACCAATAGCTAACCCGTTCATTATCGTAAAAAAGCGCTCTAAGAGCGCTTTTTTTGTATCACGAGGAAGGGGCTTTCGGTAGCCATGGTGATATTTTAATTGGCGTGGCTGGAAGCGTTAAGCGTGACTCCGGTTGCAACGCACTGGCATCAATGGTCACTCTACGATTCTCAATCACGTACGATTGGCCAGTTGTTGATACCACATTACCGCTAACATCTGGGCCAAAATGCACCACGACGCCCTGCGTTTTCGGCATAAACCACGACGCAAACATACCGCCGAGATTTTTCATCATCGCATCCATTTGCGGCAACCAGTCTTGAATTTGTTCACCCGTCAGTTGCTGATCAACCGGCGTGTTCACTAGAACTTGAAAAGAGATGTCGCAGGTCATGCCCGCTGGTGTTTCCACAAATACATCTGGGTTCACTTTGCGTAACTGGTTATCCAGTGGCAGCGGCAAGGCTTGCGATGGCGGGATATCAAAGGCTTCGTAATGCTCCTTTTTGCGCATCCACGCTCGAGATATTGGGCACACCTCGCCGGTGTCAGGCGAAACCATAAAATACGCGACACCAATATCTGGGTGCCCTTCTTCAACATTATGCTTGAGCTGAGTGAACAATTTGCTGTAGCTAAATCTCATGGTATCGGCATGGGCAGGCAAGCTCATACAAGCTGCCAGTACCAATGCACTGGTTAATTTTTTCATGGACACTCCGTGTACGGGCTAAACGCCAATCAGGCATCAAAAGTATCGTTGCCTGACGAATGGGATGTTTCAGGGGTGGCATTGTTATCGTTATTTTGTGACACCGTCACCTCAACGCCGACACCAAACATTTCTCGGTAAATCACACCCTTAACATTGAACAGAAAGGGTAATGCCCAAACCAAWGCAAAGCCAGCGGTAACAAAAGAAATGAGAAATAGCACACCGACCACCGCATAAATCGTAGCAAGGGCGAGCACTTTCTTGTTGACGGCTCGGAAAGAAACCGCCATCGCCTTTAACGGCGTCAAACGTTTTTCACAAATCAGTAGCGGTGCCATTGAAAAGGCCATCGCGACATATAAGCTCAATAATGGAAAAATCATACTGGCAACGCTTTGTAACGTCGCAGACAAACAAATCACGACGGTGACAGGCAGTGCAAACGCCAACCCCTTAATTAAATGGCGAGGTTTGGATCTAAACCCAATTGCATGCGCCAACCCCATCAAGCTTGCACCTGCATACAAGGGGGCAATAAGCACCTCAGAGGTAAAATTAGATAACCACACGGATGACACCATATCAGTGGTCATTTCGCGCTGCCCGACTAACCCCTCGAATAAATGAGACGGATCGCCCAGAAGTAACGTCAGCATCAACACTAGAATACCAACTTGAACGGCAAATAAGCATAAAGCCGCGGGCAGAAAGGACCAGAAGTGTTTAAATGTCAGCGAGAACGCTTCTTTAATAATCTCAAATGGCTCGAGGCGATATCGACCGTTGAGTGCGGTCTCTATCGACCCACCAATATGTAGCGCATTGTTGAAATCTTGTTGACTCATAATCGTTATTTGTCATGACTGTTGTTGACAGTATATCTGACTGTTACCAATAGCCAAAAACCAATCTCACCTGAAAACAAGGAATCCGTGCTATTTTTACCCAACGTTAACATCAAGGATGTATCATGATTTACCGATAATAGCGGCGGATTTGAGCACAGCGAAAATGTGTAAAAAATTGCTTTAACTTAGCAGGATGCACGTCTATCATGCGCCGTCTATTTTATGGGTAAATCCGCGAACAACAATTTGCCAGGTAGGGAGAGAACGAACCATTGAACCACGCGCATGTATCTCACAAACCGGTTGTTGAGCTTAAATCTCTGACCAAAAGCTTTGACGGCAAAGAAATCATTTCCCGTTTCAATCTCACCGTTAACGATGGTGAATTTCTGACTATCCTCGGCCCTTCTGGCTGCGGGAAAACAACTGTATTACGTCTTATCGCTGGCCTTGAAGATGCGGACAGCGGCCATGTCATTATTGATGGCAAGGATGTCACGGATATCCCCGCCGAACAGCGCCACGTAAATACGGTATTCCAAAGCTACGCCCTTTTCCCGCACATGAGCGTATTCGAAAACGTTGCGTTCGGACTGCGGATGCAAGGTGTGGATCGTACGACGATCGAGCCTCGGGTGATGGAAGCGCTGCGTATGGTACAGCTTGACCATTATGCGTCGCGTAAGCCACATCAACTATCAGGTGGCCAGCAACAACGTGTTGCGATTGCTCGTGCTGTTGTCAATAAACCGAAAGTGTTGTTGTTGGATGAGTCTTTATCCGCGCTGGATTACAAGCTGCGTAAGCGCATGCAAATGGAGCTCAAACAGCTACAACGTAAACTGGGGATCACCTTTATCTTTGTCACGCATGACCAAGAAGAAGCACTGTCGATGTCCGACCGGATTTTGGTGATGCGTGATGGTGAAATCGAGCAAGACGGTAGTCCTCGAGAGATTTACGAAGAGCCGAAGAATCTCTTTGTGGCGCGCTTTATCGGTGAGATCAATGTGTTCGATGCTACCGTAATCAAACGGATGGATGAGCAACGCATTTGGGCGCGTATTGAGTCGCGTGAATGTGAGGTCTACTGCAAACTGGATGTGCGTGCCGGCGATCAAGTCAAAGTCTTGCTGCGCCCAGAAGATATTCGCATTGAAGAAATCAGTAATGATGCTAACCCCAATGGCCTAATTGGCTACGTGCGTGAACGTAACTATAAAGGCATGACCCTAGACTCTGTGCTCGAGATGCCATCAGGGCAAACCGTAATGGTCAGCGAATTCTTTAACGAAGATGACCCGGATGTTGACCACTCACTCGACCAAAAAGTAGCAATCACTTGGGTTGAAAGCTGGGAGGTGGTATTGGCCGATGAAAAAGCTTAACCTGCAAACCGCCATCATTGGCTTGGTTGTCGGTTGGTTATTGGTTTTTGTCTTCATGCCCAACCTGATGATCATCATCACCAGTTTCTTGACCCGTGACGATGCCAACTTGATTGAGATGACGTTTACACTCAGTAACTATGCCAAGTTACTGGATCCTCTCTACGCCAAGGTGGTGTGGCATTCGTTCTATATGGCTGCCATCGCGACCTTGATTTGCCTGTTAATCGGTTATCCGTTTGCGTTTATCATCGCCAGAATGCCAAAACGCATGCGCCCGTTAATGCTCTTTTTGGTCATTGTGCCCTTCTGGACAAATTCACTGATCCGTACCTACGGCCTTAAAATTTTCCTTGGCACACGCGGCTTATTGAACGAAAGCCTGATGTGGCTCGGCCTGATTGAGCGCCCCATTCGTATTATGTATACCGAATACGCGGTCATGATTGGTCTTGTCTACATTTTGCTGCCGTTTATGATTTTGCCCTTGTACTCCAGTATTGAAAAGCTGGATAACGCGTACCTTGAAGCGGCACGCGATCTTGGAGCGAATACGGTTCAACGTTTTATTCGCGTGATCCTTCCCCTAACCACACCGGGAATTATTGCCGGCAGTTTGTTAGTGTTACTGCCCGCCTTAGGCATGTTCTATGTCTCTGATTTATTGGGTGGAGCGAAGAATCTACTGATTGGTAATGTAATTAAGAGCCAAATCCTCAATGTACGAGATTGGCCGTTTGGTTCCGCAGCCAGTATTTCTCTGACCGTTCTCATGGGTCTGATGTTGTTCGCCTATTGGCGGGTTGGAAAGTGGATGAATCGTAAGGAGACACTCGCATGAGCCGTATCTTACGCAGTGGATTCTTATCCTTAGTTTATGCCTTTTTATATATCCCAATCATTATATTGATTGTGAATTCCTTTAATGCCAGCAAGTTTGGGATGAACTGGAAAGGCTTTACTTGGAAATGGTATGAGCAGCTCATCAACAATGACAGCTTGGTTCAGGCGGCAGGTAACTCGCTCACCATTGCGATTTTCTCTGCCTCTGCAGCTGCCATCATCGGTAGCCTTACGGCGGTTGCGCTGTTCCGCTATCGCTTTCGTGGCAAGCAATTCGTCAATGGTATGCTGTTCGTGGTGATGATGTCACCTGATATCGTGATGGCCATTTCATTGTTAGCATTATTTGTCTTGATGGGCGCACAATTGGGCTTTCTTACTTTGCTGCTCTCGCACATCACCTTTTGTTTGCCATTCGTGGTGGTCACCGTGTACAGCCGCTTAAATGGCTTTGATGTCAAGATGCTTGAGGCGGCTCGTGATTTAGGCGCCAGTGAGTGGGTCATTCTGACCAAAATCATTCTGCCCCTTGCAGCGCCTGCGGTGGGCGCGGGCTGGTTACTGAGTTTCACACTCTCTTTGGATGATGTGATTGTCAGCTCTTTCGTAACGGGCCCAAGTTATGAAATTTTACCCTTGAAAATCTACTCAATGGTTAAAGTCGGTGTCTCACCCGAAGTCAATGCCTTAGCGACCATCATGCTAATGGTATCGCTCGTCTTAGTCATGTGCTCACAATGGCTGGCTAAAGATCGACTAAAATAAACCTTTCCTCGGGCTGCTGCCCCGCTGGCAGCCCGCTTACTGTTGTCTGTAATGTCTAGGAGTTTTCACCATGACCAAATGGTTTTCACTCTCTGCGTTGGCGCTGCTGGGTGCGTCACTGGTCCCATCAACGGCATCCGCTGAAGATGATGTTCTCTACTTTTACAACTGGTCCGAATACATTCCAGCGTCCGTGCTTGAAGAATTTACCGAAGAAACCGGTATTGAAGTCATGTATTCCACCTATGAGTCCAATGAGACCATGTATGCGAAATTAAAGACGCATCCTGAAGGCTATGATTTGGTTGTTCCCTCAACCTATTACGTCTCCAAAATGCGTCAGGAAGGCATGCTACAAAAAGTGGATAAGACCAAATTAAGCCACTTTGATGGCCTTGACCCAGACAACCTGAACAAACCCTTTGATCCGAATAACCAATACTCTATCCCGTATATCTGGGGGGCAACGGGCATTGGGGTCAACACCGACTTTATGGATAGCAGCGCTGTCTCTCGCTGGGCCGATCTGTGGGATCCCAAATGGCAGGGTCAATTGCTGATGATGGATGACGCGCGAGAGCTCTTCCACATCGCACTGCGTAAGCTGGGCTATTCAGCCAATACCACCAACCCGGATGAGATCAAAGCCGCCTACGAGGCGCTGCGTGAACTCATGCCAAATGTATTGGTATTTAACTCTGATTTCCCTGCTAACCCCTACCTTGCTGGCGAAGTCACCTTGGGAATGCTTTGGAATGGATCCGCCTATATGGCCCGTCAGGAAGGCGCTCCCATTGAGATTGTTTGGCCAGAAGAAGGCGCCATCTTTTGGATGGATAGCCTTGCCATTCCAGCCAACGCTAAACATGTCAATGCCGCTCACAAGATGATCGATTTCTTGCTGCGCCCAGAAAACGCGGCGAAGCTCGCACTCGAAATTGGCTATCCAACACCCGTTAAAGCAGCTTATCCGCTGTTACCGGCTTCCTTTAAGAATGATCCTAATATTTACCCACCGAAAGCGGTGATGCAGGCCGGTGAATGGCAAAATGCGGTCGGGGATGCCAACCGCTTGTACGAAGATTATTTCCAGCGCTTAAAGGCGGGGATGTAATGACAAGACGCTGGGGCCTGAGGGCCCCTTTTTACTGTTCAAGGGCGAGAATTTCATCCACCAGCGCCGGGACCAATGTGCTGGCTTTGCCATAACGGCGTTCATTAAACTCACTTTCAACCGCACTGGGTTCTAAGTTGATTTCAATGGTGTGAGCGCCATGCATCGCCGCTTCATGCACAAAACCTGCAGCGGGATAGACTGCACCAGACGTCCCAACAGAAACGAATAAATCAGCTTGGGTAAGTGCATCATGGATTTGTCCCATCCCTAGCGGCATCTCACCAAACCAAACCACATGAGGACGAAGAGGGGCTGGCATTTGACAACAATGACAGTGATCAGTCTCAGTAATATCCCCTACCCAATCAATGGTCTGTTGCGAGTGGCTACAGCGTGCTTTGAGGAGTTCGCCATGCATGTGAATGATGTGCTGTGTGCCGGCGCGTTCATGAAGATCATCAATATTCTGCGTAACCACCAGCACAGTGGCATCACTCTCTTTTTCTAAACGGGCCAGCGCGTCGTGTGCCGCATTGGGCAATACACCGGATTGAAGCTGGCGACGGCGGTCATTATAAAACTGCTGAACCAATCGCGGATTACGCGCAAAGCCTTCTGGCGTCGCGACATCTTCAATATGGTGCTCTTCCCACAGGCCATCTTGGTCACGAAAGGTACGAATACCCGACTCTGCAGAAATGCCCGCGCCGGTAAGCACAACAATGTGTCGGTAGGGAAATGTCATAGCCCATCCTTGAGTTTTTATCTAACACCTTCATTTATAACACCCAAATTGAAACCTTTGAAGCATGGTGGCTTTAGACCTTGGTCGCGAAATGGTTTCCTTGGGAAAAAATGCTCGACCGCGATCACGAACCGCTAATGCAACGACTGGCTAGACCAATCAATCGGTCCGCTTGGGTTACAATACTCACTTGTTTATCGCTTTTGTTAACAATTATGCAACTTGAACGTTATTATAGTGAGCAGGACGGAAAACTGCTTTTTACTCGCCAGCAAGCCAGTGACTTTGCTAAACGTGTTGCCGGTGACTTTAATCCTATCCACGATACTGAGGCATCACGCTTTTGTGTACCCGGCGATCTTCTGCTCTCTATTTTGCTCGCAAAGATTGGGATCAGTGAGCATATTCAGATTCATTTTAATGGCATGATCAGTGCGAACACGCCATTGCAGATTGTCGAAACAGACCATGAGGTGACTGTGGTCGATGAAAACCAAAAGCTCTATCTTACCCTGACCCGTCGCGGCGCTGTGCGACACGACCCTGCACTTGCCAACGAAATTGCGCAGCACTATGTGCAGTTTTCAGGTAAAAACTTTCCCCACATCATGGTGCCGTTAATGCGTGAGCAGCAGATGATGATCAATACGGATCGTCCGCTAGTGATGTATGAGAGTATGAGTTTGTCATTTGATGATTTACAAATAAGCTCGGCAGAAGTTGCCCTTTCAAGCTCGACCATGAGTGTCAACGGTAAACGGGGCAAAGTCGATCTCTCGTTTGACTTTATGGTCGGCGATAAGCGCGTCGGTCATGGGTGTAAAACGATGGTAGCCAGCGGATTACGCCCTTATTGTGAAGAGGCGATTCAAGACTTGGTTGAGCGTTTTAATGCCCGTAAGCAGGCATACTGTACGGCTTAGTTTTTTTGCATTTTATCCGCACCCTCTTTTCGCCCTGATCTATAGTTAGATGAGGGCGTTTCTATAGGGAAGTTATTATGCAATCCAGCAGCTTAGTTGAGCGTATCGATAAACTACCGAAAATCCCCAAAATCGTGCAAGAATTGATTGATTTGGTAAACAGTGACAGTGCCGACCTCAGTCAAATTGCGGAAAAAATTGCTTACGATCAGGTGATTTCAGCACGAGTACTTCGGTTATCGAACTCGGCCTATTTTGGACGAGCCAGAAATATCGGTTCTGTCAATGAGGCGGTAATCCGACTAGGACTTGGCCCCGTGCGGACCCTCGTTGTCTCAAGTGCGTTGATGAGTGCTTTTGATGTCGATAGTGAATTAGATATCGATGCATTTTGGCAGCACACCTTTGAAGTAGCGACTATCAGCAAAGCGCTCGCAGGCTCATTAAAAATGGATCCAAATGAGGCGTTTACTGCCGGGATGCTCCATAACTTAGGCGAATTGCTGATTATGACGACCGCTTATGAGCAACTTGATAGGATTAACCTGCATATAGAAGCGGGTAAACCCAAGCAAGAAGCGCAGGAGCTCATTTTAGGTGTAACCAGCGCAGAGTTAGGCGGTGAGTTGGCACGTAAGTGGAACTTCCCTGATCGACTTTGCGATGCGATTCGTTATCAGTTTACACCCGTGCATAAAGAGCAATTCTCGTCATTGGCCGGTATTTTAAGACTGGCAGGAAAGGTCGACGAATCATGGCAAGATTTTGTTACCACCGACTCCAAGCTCGAGTGGCTTAATCAGCAGCTCGAATACAACATGCTAGGTTTTCCTAAAACTGTGGTCGCCGCTATTGATGATGTGATCGGTAAAGGCCGTGAAATGGCGAAAATGCTGAAATAGTTAAACCTTACTAAACATAGAATACAGCGCCATCGCCATCTAGCATGGCGCTGTTTGATTGGCACTGAACGTTGCCATTGCAGCCAAATAAACTGAATATCCGTCCATGTCTCGCCTTGCTAGAAACAATGCCGTATATCTAAATACTTTTGCCGAATATGCTCAATGAGTAAGCGGATTTTCTTTGGCGGCTGACGGGTAAATGGATATACGGCATAAATCCCCAATCGCTTGCCCACCTGGTCAGGAAACAAATCAATTAAGTCGCCTCGTGTAATATCCTGATAGACCAAACAACGCGGGACATACGCAATACCATGCCCTCCAAGCGCGCCTTTTCTCAATGCAATGGGGTTATCCGTCGAGATATTCCCCGACACTTTAATCATTTGGTTTTTGCCCTCACCTTTAAATTCCCAATCACTTGCCCCTGTGGTTTGATAGGCATATTGCAAACAGTTATGGGCTTTCAGATCATGAGGTTGCTGCGGACGACCATGACGTGTAATGTAGCCCGGTGCGGCACAAACCACCCATTGAGAGTCGAGAATATGCCGGGCAATCAAACTGGAGTCTTCGAGATAACCGGTACGGATCACCAAATCAAACCCTTCATCAATCAAATCAACAAAGCGGTTTTCTAACGACATATCAATGGTAAGCCCCGGGTATTGGCTACAAAATTCCGCGACTGCCTCCGCTAACAGTAACTCACCAGAAATCGTTGGTACCGAGATTTTGATATGGCCACTGATCGCCTCACCAAAGCCCGAGACTGCATCAAAGGCTTCATCAGCGGCTTGCTTCACAGTTTTTGCGCCTTGATAGAGTGTCCGCCCCGCATCCGTCAGTGTCAGCTTTCGGGTTGTTCGATACAACAACTGAACGCCTAGACTCTCCTCCAGCTTCTTAATCCGTTTACTAACGACTGAATTTGTAAGGGAATTTATTTCGGCAACTTTGCTGAAGGAACCATATTCAGCGACTTGAGCAAAAAGTACGAGATCGTCTGTTTTCGGCATATTATGTCAATTATGGAAGTAATCATTTTCATTATTTCCATATATCAAGAAAATGTAAACGAGTAATGTCACATCCAATTAACATCACGTCATCACGATGTCAGCAAAAAAACAACAGATGCGACAGCATAAAAATACGATGGCGTGCCTTGCTTTTACGTGAACTAACGGAAGAGACGTCTAAAAGGACAGACTATGACTGATACTCTCTACGCCCTTGTTGCGTTTTCCCCCATCGTGGTTGCTGCCATTTTGCTGGTGGGATTAAATTGGCCCGCCAAAAAGGCGATGCCAGTGGCATTTATCATGACAGTGTTAATCGCACTATTCCAGTGGCAAATGAGCCTTACTCGCGTCTCAGCCTCGATTTTACAAGGACTAATCATTACTGCCGCTGTACTCTGGATCGTCTTTGGCGCGATTTTGCTGCTCAATACATTGAAACATACCGGTGCGATTACCGTGATTCGCAATGGTTTTACCAACATTTCGGATGACAGGCGTATTCAAGCCATTATTATCGCTTGGTGTTTTGGCTCTTTCATTGAAGGTGCGTCAGGATTTGGGACCCCCGCGGCAATCGCTGCCCCTTTGTTGGTTGCGATCGGCTTTCCTGCGCTGGCCGCCGTTGTGATTGGTATGATGATCCAATCCACGCCTGTCTCTTTCGGAGCAGTGGGAACCCCTATCATTGTCGGCGTCAATAAAGGGCTTGATAGCCACACTATTGGGCAAAGATTACTGGCTAACGGCAGTGACTGGGCCAGCTATTTACAAGCTATCACCACACAAGTCGCACTCATCCATGCCATCATTGGCACCCTAATGCCACTATTGATGGCCATGATGTTGACCCGCTTTTTCGGCAAAAACAAAAGCTGGCGCGAAGGATTGGCCGTGGCGCCATTCGCCATTTTTGCGGGGTTAGCCTTTACCATTCCTTATGCCTTGACCGGGTGGTTACTCGGTCCTGAATTCCCCTCTCTACTTGGTGGATTAGTGGGTATTGTCCTAGTCACCACTGCGGCACGGAAAAACTTTCTTGTTCCCAAAAAGCACTGGGACTTTGATGATGCCTCTACGTGGCCAAGTCAATGGTTAGGCTCGCTTAAAATGGATCTTAAGGTTCAGGAAAAGCCCATGAACATGGCCATGGCTTGGGCGCCTTATTTACTCTTGGCACTGTGTTTGGTGATCAGCCGCGTCAGTCCAACGGTAAAATCACCACTAACAGATGTGAGCTTAAGTTTTAACGCGCTATTGGGAGAAACTGGCATTAACGCGGCAATTCAACCTTTGTATCTTCCTGGTGGGATCCTCGCATTCGTCGCCTTAGTTGCCACCTTACTTCACAGTAAACGCCTCCAGCCTCTATTCAAAGCAGCGAACGAGTCCAGTAAAACACTCATCGGTGCAGGCTTTGTGTTGGTGTTTACCATTCCTATGGTGCGTATATTTATTAACTCAGGTGTGAATGCCGCCGATTTGGTCAGTATGCCAGTGATGACAGCGCGGTTTGCTGCGCAACTGGTGGGTGGTGGTTTCCCTGCTCTTAGCGCCACCATTGGTGCATTAGGGGCCTTTATCGCCGGCTCAAATACCGTCTCGAATATGATGTTTAGTCAGTTTCAATTTGAAGTCGCACAAACACTGGGCGCATCAACCGTCACCGTGCTGGCACTTCAGGCCGTAGGTGCGGCAGCAGGTAATATGATTGCCATTCACAACGTCGTTGCCGCCTCCGCCACTGTGGGCTTATTGGGGCGCGAAGGCGCGACCTTACGTAAAACTGTGTTACCTACGATTTACTACCTGATTGCCGCTGGGGTAATTGGCATCATCGCGATACATGTGATTCAAGTTGCTGACATCCTGATGGCGGCGTAATCTGACGATGATAGGCCGAGCGCAGAACTCGGCCTGATTGACCTAACTCAAGCGGGCCAGCCAGGCTGACCCTCAGCCTTTTTGAATATATGGAAGGAAAGGAACGCTTATGAACACCCCATCACGTTTGTCCTCATCACAACAACAAGCATTTATACAAACGCTGACGGATATTGTCGGTCACAAGAACCTACTGACGGATGCAAGTCATACCCAGCACTATCGCACTGGGTTTCGCTCAGGAGGAGGCAGTGCGCTGGCGGTCATTTTCCCAACTTCATTAGTAATGCAATGGCGTGTCTTGCAAGCCTGTGTTGACGCCGACGTGGTGATCATTATGCAAGCCGCGAATACGGGCTTAACCGAAGGATCGACGCCGAAGGGCGATGACTATGACCGCGATGTGGTGATAATCAATACCACACGATTAGACGGCTTACAGCTGCTTGATCAGGGCAAGCAAGTGATCAGCTTTCCGGGGACCACACTTCATCACTTAGAGCAAACCTTACGGCCTCTTAACCTAGCCCCGCACTCTGTGATTGGCTCGTCGTGTATTGGCGCATCGATTGTCGGTGGTGTGGCCAATAATTCTGGTGGCGCGTTGGTTAAACGTGGCCCTGCCTATACAGAATATTCGCTCTTTGCGCAGTTAAACGAAGCCGGTGAGCTAGTCTTGGTCAATCATTTAGGGATTGCGCTTGGCGACGATCCGGAAACCATTCTCGCCCGTGTCGAACGCGGCGATTATCGTCCTGAAGACATTACCACGGATACGCGCAAAGCCTCCGCGCATGATTACGAGCAAATCCTCCGTGATGTCGACGCAGATAGCCCTGCACGGTATAACGCCGATAAACACCGTCTTCATGAAGTGAGTGGCTGTGCAGGAAAACTGGCAGTGTTTGCGGTCAGGCTAGATACCTATCCCATTCCAGAGCGTGAAAAGGTGTTCTATATCGGCACCAACAATCCTGATGTTTTGTACCAGTTACGTCGCCGTGTGCTCAGCGAGCTGTCACATCTTCCCGAAGTGGCAGAATACATGCATCGCGAGGCCTTTAATATTGCTGAACGATATGGCAAAGACGTGTTTTTAGCCATTGGCCGACTAGGGACGGACAGTATTCCTAAAATGTTTGCCTTAAAAGCCCAAATTACCGCGTGGCTGGATAAAGTGCCCTTGCTGCCCAATTCACTGCCGGATAAAGTCATGCAGTACGTTAGCCAGCTTTTTCCGCAGCATTTGCCTTCTCGTATGCTCGCGTTCCGTGACCGCTTTGAGCATCATTTGATTTTTAAAGCATCAGACGAAGGTATTGAGGAAAGCTCGCAGTTCTTGACGCAATTTTTTGCCGACCATGATGACAGCGACTTTTTTGTCTGTACCGAAGAGGAAGCCAAAAAAGCCATGCTTCACCGCTTTGCTGCTGCCGGCGCAGCGATTCGCTATCACACCATGCACAGCAATGATGTGGAAGATATTCTCGCGCTTGATATTGCATTGAAGCGCAATGAAAAACATTGGGTCGAGCAACTGCCTGATACCATTGAGTCACAGTTGGTCACCAAGCTCTATTACGGACACTTTTTCTGTCATGTCTTTCACCAAGACTACATTGTGAAAAAAGGTGCCGATGTACATGCAATTAAGGCGAAAATGCTTGCCCAGCTCAACGAACGCGGCGCGAAATACCCTGCCGAGCATAACGTGGGACATCTCTATGCCGCCGAGCCCGATTTAGCCCATTTCTACCATCAGCTCGACCCAACCAATAGTTTTAACCCGGGGATCGGAAAAACCAGCAAGAAAAAATACAGTGCAGACTGTCACTGCCTAGATCACCAGCTTCGTCATCGAGCAACTCAGGACACGTCACCCGCCACGCATGAGCATTAAACCGACCTGCAAACCCGCCAACCGTTGGGCGGGTTCTTTTTAAAGCATGGGTTTCTCGCGAATAAAACGCGCAAAGCGTGGGATGCCCTTTTCCGTTACACCATTGTGCCTAACCAAAATGGTACTTCCGATTTCAGGTGGTTCAGCCCGCTGTGCATCGCTAAAGCCTGATCCCACACGAAATTCAGTACCATCCGCAAGACGTACCACTAAGGACCCCATCAAGCCTTGTAACCGACCTTTTCCGGGCGTCATACCAATAACGGTGGCATCTTTCTCTTGGTAGGTTTTTAGCTTAACCAAGCTCTCTACGCGGTGTCCTAAGTACAGGCTATCGGGATGATGCAGCATCAACCCTTCCCCTCCCGATTCATTGATGGCAATAAGCTGGGCTTGGAGCGCGTCATTGTCAGTCACTGGCTTTTGCTTTACCAAGGCTAAGAATGGCGATGCGCTGTTGGCGACTATCTTTTTCAGTGCTGCATAGCGAGCAGAAAACGGGCCAGGTTGCTCCGGTAAATCAAACGCATAAAAACGAACGTTCTGCCACGCGTCAGGGTCTGGTTTATCGTCCAACACGGTACGCAATACGGTTTGAAACTCGCCTCTTCCGGCCCATAACTCACCATCTAAAGGCGTCGTTGGCAGCGTTCGAATCAATGCATCCGGTGCGTGAATGGGATTTCCTTGTCGAGTTAAGAATTGCGTGCCCGTCCAATAGGCGCGGATCCCATCCAGTTTTTCACTGGCCCAATAGCCACGATAGTCATGTTCGGCAATCTGCCCGTCAACACCATGCATCAACGCTGGCGCGGACGGTGCAGCATCCCCATCACTGCTAGAAAACAGGGTAAACGCGGAGAGTAAGCATAAAGTAACAGGATTTAGGCGTGCCATGCATTCCTCCTTAGTGGTTAAGGAGCATACGCTAGCGCGATAAAAGGCGTCTCAACATGCCTTTATTTTTTGTTGGTAGAGAATTTGCGTTCACGGTGAACAATGTGCAGGTGTTACATCGCCCACCGTGAAATGACTCGTGAAACCTCGTCCACTGCGCAATCAAGAACCATTAAGCTTGGCTGGCAAACGCATAAATAAAGGTGCCATTTTTTATTGCATCAATCACGCGCGCGGATAAGTAGCTAGGTAACGCCGGGCAGCCCCAGCTTCTACCTAATTGGCCGCTTTGTTTAATCACCTTAGGGTGAGCATAATCGGCACCGTGGATCACAATCGCTCTTGCGCGCGCATTATCGTTTAAGCCCTTCGAAAGCCCATCTAAACGCAGTGAGTAGCCATGTTTACCATGATAGGTTTCAGCCGCACGATAAACCCCTAATGATGTTTGCAAGGAATTAATCTGATTCGAGAAACGCTTTGCGTAAAGGGCGCCACTATTCTTGCCATGAGAGACATAAGAGCGAAATAGCACTTGGCGTTTTTTCACATTAATCACCCAARACCGCTTTTCTGACGACGGTTTGCCATAATCAATCAGCGTCATCACCGGTTTACTACTTTGGTTATGCTTAAAATGGCGATACGCATCAGAAAAGGCCTGATACGACACCTCACCAGCGAGGTTGAGAGACTGATATAAACCACTGACCTCATCTTTAAAACTGGCCCATACTGTGGTTGGCATGCTGAGCACTAACACATAAAAAACTACCCGATACCAAGGGGCCACACCTGCTTGTTTCATTTTTCTGCTCCTTACTTTGCCACTGCAAAACGAACGACCGAGCCGTTTGTTGTCCGTATTGGCAAAAACAAAAACCGTGCCATTTGACACGGTTTCTATTAACTATTGATATTTATATAAATTAATTATCGTTCACGATTTATCCATTCGCTGACGTCACACGGCGGCACGACCTTGCCGCGTTTAAATCGCCGCAATGGCGTTTTTAATCCGCTTGTCTGAAATCGGATAAGGCGTACCCAGTTGCTGCGCGAAGTAACTCACTCGAAGCTCTTCAATCATCCAGCGTATGGCTTTTACCTCATCAGGGAGAGTTTTGCCTTTCGGTAACTTATTCAGTAACGCCTTATAGTCATTCATCACAGATTCAATCTTGAGCATATGACTGCGATCTCGCGCTGGATCAATCGGCAGCTTCTCTAACCGACGCTCTATCGCTTTCATATAGCGTAAAATATCGGGCAGCCGCTGCCAGCCTGATTCGGTAGCAAAGCCCTTGTAAATCAGCCCTTCTAGCTGAGCTTTGATATCCGACATCGCAAACGCCATCGAAAGATCCACTTTGCCTTTCAGCTTTTTATTGATGCTAAAGGCATGGGTCAAAATCTGTTCGACCTGTTGAGCAATATCTACCACGGTATCGCCTAGCTCCGCACGCACCGTCTCTTTAAGGGCTTCAAATGCTTGCGCTTCCCAGGTTAACCCGCCGTGTTGCTCAATGAGCTTATCCACACCACAGGCGATACAGTCATCAATCAAATCCAAAACACGGCCATAAGGATTAAAATACAGACCGAGTTTCGACTTGTTGGGCAAATGGGTGTGCAGGTATTTTATCGGCGATGGCACATTGAGCAAGACCAATCGACGCTGCCCCGCTTGCATGGCTTTATGTTGTTGATCTTCAGTTTCGAAAAGACGGATAGCGACACTGTCTTTTTCATCAACTAAAGCCGGATACGCTTTGACTTCAAACCCGCTGCGCTTTTGCTGGTAGCGTTTCGGCAGTTCCCCAAATGTCCATTGGGTGAGTCCTTGCTGCTCAATGTCATCATCTGCCACGTCCGATAACGTCGCTTGCACCTTATCTTTCAGTGACAGTTTCAGAGCATGAAGATCTTCGCTTTCAGCCAAGGTGCGATTTTTATCATCCACGACGCGGAACTGAATGCGCAGATGCTCTGGCAGTTGCGCCAAATTCCAGCTGTCGCGCTCAATGGTGACACCGGACATCTGCTTTAAGGCTTTTTCCATGCTATCGAGCAAAGGCGCTTCCATGGGCGTCACTCGTTGTAAAACCGCATCCGCATAGTTTGGTGCCGGAACAAAGTTACGTCGTAACGGCTTGGGTAGCGATTTAATCAGCGCGACAATCAGCTCGTGACGTAGCCCGGGGACGTGCCAGTCAAAGCCTTCTTCTGATACCTGATTGAGAATCGGTAACGGGATATGCACCGTCACCCCATCATGGTCTTGGCCGGGTTCAAATTGGTAGCTCAGCTTGAGTTTTAGGTTGCCCTGATACCAAAAATTAGGGTAATCAAGTTCCGTGACATGACTGGCGTCGCCTTGCAGTAGCATGGCTTTTTCGAAGTTGAGCAGGTCGGGATTGTCTTCACGTGCCTTTTTCCACCAGGTATCAAAGTGACGCCCGCTGACCACACTATGATCGAGGCGCTGRTCGTAAAAGTCGAACAAGGTATCGTCGTCTGCCAAAATGTCGCGCCGGCGAGATTTGAGCTCGAGCTCCTCCACTTCCGCCAGCAGCTTTTGGTTTTGGCGGAAAAAGGCATGCTTGGTTTGCCAATCCCCCTCAACCAATGCCGAACGGATAAACAGCTCACGGCTAAGCACCGGGTCGATGGCGCCATAATTGACTTTACGGCTAGCCACAATTGGGATCCCGTATAGCGTGACCTTCTCGCTGGCCATTACAGCCGCTTGCTTGCGTGACCAATGTGGTTCACTGTAGCTGCGCTTAATCAAATGCTGCGCCAGTGGCTCTACCCATTCGGGTTGGATTCGCGCGACAATTCGCCCCCAGAGTTTCGAGGTTTCAACCAGCTCGGCAACCATCACCCATYTCGGCTGCTTTTTGAAAAGCCCAGAGCCCGGGAAAATATGGAATCGTGCGTTCCGCGCGCCTTGGTATTCATTCTTTTCTTGGTCTTTCAGGCCAATGTGACTTAATAGCCCAGCGAGCAGTGCCATGTGAATTGCCTGATAACTGGCAGGCTCTTGGTTGAATTGCGCATTCTGCTCTTTCATCACTTGGCTGATCTGATAGTGAACGTCTTGCCACTCTCGCACGCGCAGGTAATTGAGATAGTCTTTTTTGCACTGTTTACGGAACTGGTTATTCGACAGCGCTTTTTGCTGGTCTTTAACGTAATCCCAAAGATTTACATAGGCTAAAAAGTCCGACTCTTTATCGGCAAAACGACGATGCTTTTCATCCGCTTGTTGCTGCTTATCAGCCGGACGCTCACGTGGGTCTTGGATAGCCAAGGCCGCGGCAATCACCATCACCTCATGTAAGGCATCATGCTTGGGCGCCTCAATCACCATGCGTGCCAAACGCGGGTCAATCGGCAGTTTGGCCAAGGTTTTACCGATGGCGGTCAGTTTACGTTTGTCGGTGGCTTGGCCGGGCTTAATCGCCCCCAGCTCTTCGAGCAAACGGACACCATCTTTAATATGACGGCTATCAGGCGGCTGAACGAATGGGAAGGCTTGAATATCACCGAGCCCTATTGCCGTCATTTGCAGGATCACTGAGGCCAGATTTGTCCGCAGAATTTCTGGATCGGTAAATTCAGGACGGCCTAAAAAGTCCTCTTCGCTATACAAACGCACACAAATGCCTTCCGATACACGGCCACAGCGCCCTTTACGCTGGTTAGCACTGGCCTGTGAAATCGGCTCAATCGGCAGTCGCTGAACCTTAGTCCGGTAGCTATAGCGAGAAATCCGTGCCGTGCCGGGATCAATCACATACTTAATGCCCGGCACGGTTAGCGAGGTCTCGGCGACGTTGGTGGCCAGCACAACCCGGCGCCCCGAGTGGGATTGGAATACACGATTTTGCTCGCCAGCAGAAAGCCTTGCGTACAAGGGTAAAATCTCGGTATCGCGCAGTTGACGACGCTGAAGATGATCGGCGGTGTCGCGAATTTCACGCTCACCGTTCATAAAGATCAGGATATCACCCGGCCCTTCCTGACACAGCTCATCGACCGCATCGCTGATCGCTTCCAGCTGGTCACGATCGCTATCGTCCTCTTCCACCAATGGGCGGTAGCGCACTTCCACCGGATAAGTACGGCCAGACACCTCTATCATAGGCGCGTTATTAAAGTGCTTAGAAAAGCGCTCAGGATCGATGGTTGCCGAGGTAATGATGACTTTGAGATCAGGGCGCTTGGGCAATAACTCGCGCAAATAGCCGAGAATAAAATCGATGTTTAGGCTGCGCTCATGGGCTTCATCGATAATGATGCAGTCGTACTGATTCAGATACCGATCGTGCTGAATTTCGGCTAGCAAGATCCCGTCAGTCATCAGTTTGACTTGCGTCGACTCTGAGACTTTGTCGTTGAAGCGCACTTTATAACCCACGCTGCTGCCTAACTCGACGTCAAGCTCTTCAGCAATCCGTGAGGCGACCGAGCGTGCAGCCAAGCGACGTGGCTGAGTGTGACCTATGGTACCGGCGACGCCTAGCCCAAGCTCTATACAAATTTTGGGCAACTGAGTGGTTTTGCCTGAGCCCGTTTCCCCCGCAATGATCACTACTTGGTTATTCGCGATTGCTTCGGCAATGTCATCTTTCTTCTGACTGACTGGCAATGCTTCCGGATAGCGAACAGCAGGTGTATTGGCACGACGGGCGAGCAGGCGCTGCATACTCTGCGCCATTTCAGCGGCGATTTGATCGTAAACCGCCTGTTTGGCGTCGTCTTTTTTAATTTTTTGTGCGCCATGGATGCGCTTTTTAAAACGAAAACGGTCTTGCAGCATACAATCGTTTAACGCTGCAAACAGTGTCTCTGACGTGTTGTGATGACGTGAACTCAAGGCGATTCCTGCTTACTGCTTAATCTTTTAAGGCGTTTATCAGTGTCACAGCCGATAAATAAGGTTGATTGGAGACGCATCCTATCACAAAGTAAAAAGAAACAAAGCCGCGCCATCGACGCACAAACCGCCAATACGGTGTTGCTAAAGTAAACGTATTGCCCGTTCACTACGTACTCAATGTGTAAAGACGGCCAACAAACTCCGCAGTTTGGGAGAACAGCCATGCTAAAACAGCTTTTTAAAAAACTCGAATCCGCCCTCGCCGCTGACGCGACGCAACACAGTGACTCTGGACTATCGCTGCATCAAGCGATGGCCGGCTTATTGAGTGAGGTGGCGATGGCCGATCACGACATTGACGAGCGGGAGTTTGTGACTAAGCGCGATCGCATTTGCCAATTACTGAACCTCGAGCCATCACAAGCAGATACACTGTTGGCCGAGGCACAAGCCCACAGTAGACAAGCGACATCGCTATACGAATACACGGACAAGCTGCGTGATTTAGACCCACAAGCACGGATTGAACTGATTGAAGCCATGTGGTCGGTGGCGTATGCCGATGAAAATATCGACCCGCTCGAAGAAGCGGTGATCCGTAAAACCGCCGAGCTGCTTTATGTGGATCACGCGGAATTTATCAGGGCCAAGCTGAACGTCATCGAGGCGGATTAAGAGCGGCTTGCTCGCCAACTCGTACAATCACCGGGCCGTATGCGGTACTGACCTGCACTAAAGGGGTCGCAAATACGTCAGACAAGCGGGTGTCCGAGAGTACATCACGGGGTGCACCACTCGCCACCATCCGGCCTTGGTTGAGCAAAACCACGTTATCTGCATGCGTTAGGCTGCGGTTTAGGTCATGGTTTGCCATGACGACGCACAGTCCCTGCTTGGCGGCGTGAGTAATTTCTGCGTAAATCGCTTCTTGCTGAGCAACATCCAGCCCCGTCGCCGGCTCATCCAGCAATAACACAGAAGCTTGTGGGTTTAATTGCCTGTCAACTTGCAATAATACCCCAGCCAGCCTAACCCGTTGCCATTCGCCTCCCGACAAACTGTCAACACGACGATGAAGCTTGTCATCAATCGACAGCGATTGGCATACACGTCTGACCACCGCATCACGTGTAGACGCTTGGCCAAGCTGTAGACTGTCGATGACCAGATTGAGGTATTCATACACCGCCATCACGAAAGCAGGCTTTTGCTGTTGGATTAAGTAACCACGAAGATGCGCGAGATCTTGGCGGCGTAGGCCGGCGATAGCGGTATCTTGAATGCTCACCTGGCCATGTTCAGGCGTACCAAGCCCTGAAAGCAAATGTAATAAGGTGCTTTTGCCACTGCCGTTAGGGCCAATCAAATGCGTAACTTGCCCGGGCTGAAAGCGGATAGACAGAGGCAATAGACGCGGCGATAAGCTCAATTGATGTGCTGTTAACATTACACCGCCTTGACCAGCATCCAAATGAATAAAGGCGCACCAATCACGCTGGTCACTACCCCGACGGGGAGCTCTGCCGCATCAAGCAGTAATCGACCCAGCGTATCGGCACTGACCAGTAAAATCGCCCCAGCTAACGCCGACAAAGGCAACAAGTAGCGATTCCGACTGCCAAACCACAAACGCAAGTAGTGGGGCACCACAAGGCCAATAAAGCCAATCACGCCAGCTGCAGCTACCGATAACCCGACCAAGATGCTGATCAGCACAATCAATTGCCAACGCAATCGATGAGTATCTAGCCCCAATTGTTGCGCTTGTACATCACCAAGCATGAGTTGATCCAATTGCTGGCCAAAATGACACAATATCGCGATACACGGTGCAGTCAGCGCCAACCACGCGATATGGCTTAAGCGCATACCGGACAACGAACCCATCAGCCAATACATCAATTGGCGAAGGTTAAAATCGGAGCTGAAATAAAAGGCTAAGGTCACCACCGCCCCAGCAAGGATGCTCAAGGCTACGCCCACTAACAAGATGCGTGACGTCGCTAAGGCACGCCGAGCAAGTAACACCAATATCAGTGTAAAGAGGCTTGCACCGAGCATAGCCGCAACCGCCATCATGCCACCAGATGCCCATGCTGGCGCGAAAAAAAGCAACAACACGACCGCGACGCTGGCGCCGCCTGAGATCCCCAACACGCCGGGCTCGGCAAGCGGGTTACCGAGTAACACCTGTAAACTCGCTCCTGCGATGGCAAGTGACGCGCCAATGAGGATGGCCGCCATCACTCGCGGTAGACGCAGTTGTACCAGCAGCTGCGACTCTAATCCTGAGTGATTGCCAAACGGAGCGATCCAGATCTCCCCAACGCTCAGAGCAAATACGCCGACGACCAGTAACACACCACTAAATGCTAATAAAGCACGCCGCCATCTGGCTTGTTGGCGTGCAGTAAGTTCGGACACTCGCATGCGTCATCCATTATTTTGATTCTGTGACGCACTTTACAGACTGGCGAGAGGATTGAAAAGCGCTACGCGGTGGCTTTTTTTGGTACGTACACATAGAGAGGCTGACTCGCATCGGCTTCAAATGGTGTGGCCAGTAACCCAGCGCGATGACCCACTTGGACATTCGCGTTTGGGAAGATCACCACCTCACCGTCGTGTTCAGCATAAATCTCTTGCCCCTTGTCGGTCGCCAATAATGCGCCCTTTTCAAACGGTGTGAAGTTTWTGGCGGTGGAAGGAAACGTGAGTGCAAATTGCTCCGTGTGCTTGGTCAAGGTTCGGGTCACACGATAAAAGCGCATCGGCGCTAATTCAGTCGGCAACGTAGCGGCTTTTAACAAGCCCCGTAATGTGCGATCAAGTGGCTCGTACTCTCGCATATCATTTTCAAACAACGGCGCCACACGGCCCATTTCTAAGGTTGCAGCCAGCGCATTATGGTGGTTGGCACTATACCAACTAAAGGTCGGTGATGGTGATTGAGACAAGACAGTCGCATCCATTTTGGCGTCATTGAGTAATGCGGCCAATGGGCGCACGTCTTTCTCGGTCGGCGTGGTTGGGATCACGCCAAACATATAATGGTAGGACTCGCGAATGGCACTGTGTAAATCAAGATGCCAACGGGTCATGTTATCCGGTTGAGCCGCGAAGAAATCGCTCACCGCTTTTTGCAGCTGGTTGGCAAGGTAGTGCTCTTCGTTTTTTTCCTCATTCCAGCCTCCGAATAAGCGGTTAAGGTTATCTTCAATAAAACGAGTGTGTGCTTTAATCGCCTCAGCATGGCCAATGATCAGTAACAGTGGTACGTCTGGGGTAAATTGCCCTGCGAGCATATCCGAGAGCAGCTGATCAATCAGTTCAATCGGTGCAGTTTCGTCTCCATGGATCCCCGACGATAGCGCCACACAACGGGAAACGTTGGCCGCATCAGGTTGGATTGAGATAATACCGGGCGCACTGTGATTGAAGGTCAGCGATCCAACTCGCCATGAGTCTGGGGTAAAGGCGTGAGGTGCGGTCAATGCCGCATCAATAAAGGCACCAGGGCGTGCTGTCAGCATAATGCTTCCTTTTATTACAACTAGACAACAAAACGTTACAGCGACTTAACCGATAAACCCAGCGTTTTCCCTTCACAGTGTGATCATGTATAGACAAATTAAAAAGCCGCCAACCTTTCGGTCCGCGGCTTTTTATCCGTGGCATCGTCACCACTGGCACGAGTAACGCTCTGTTTATTTCTCTACCTTGGCGTTCTCAACCCGTGCTTTTAGTTTTTGGCCAGGTCGAAACGTCACAACGCGTCGCGCAGTGATTGGAATATCTTCCCCTGTTTTAGGGTTTCGACCGGGACGTTCATTCTTGTCTCGCAAGTCAAAATTACCAAAACCCGATAATTTCACTTGCTCGCCACTTTCGAGTGCTTTACGAACTTCTTCGAAAAACGCTTCGACTGTCTCCTTGGCGTCCCGTTTGCTAATCCCGATATTTTCAAACAGGTTCTCAGCCAAATCGGCTTTAGTGAGCGCCATAGGTTTTTCCCTCAAGAATTGTTGAACACATATGCAATACCGCAGTATCGACACCACCATTCTACACGTGGTCCACACGTCTTTAGCCCTTGTATTTTAGGGATATTTGAGGACCAACTCAAAACAAGTGTATGCCAACTGGCTGATTTGCGCCAACTTTTTTAAGTTGCAAAAGCAAGAACAGTGTCCAAAAATTTGACCTTTGTTACCAGCCACTTACCAAGCGTATTTTAGTCACGCTATTTGCATATATCCATTAGTGACTGATTTTAGGCAAATTTATCAATATCTGAGTGGATTTTATACAGATTTAGTGAATTTACTCAGCTTTTCAAACGGATAGATGTTAGATCAATTAGGCATAAAAAAAGCAGCGTTTCCGCTGCTTTTTTCTAATCAGAGTGGGATTAATCACGCAAAGTTACGCCCAGTTTTTCTGATAAATGGGCCACAACACCAGACACGGCATCGCTAATATCGGCTTCTTCCAACGTGCGCTCATCAGACTGAAGCGTAAGGGCAATCGCCAAGCTTTTCTTGCCTTCTTCCACCCCTTTGCCAGTGTAGAGGTCAAACAGTTTCGCCCCTTTCACCAACGCATTACCGCTTTCCAAGCAAGCAGCCACTACGTCACCAGACGCGAGTGCTTGGTCGGCAATCACCGCAATATCACGGCGGTTTGCTGGGAATTTAGAAAGGCCAGCGGCTTCTGGAATAAAGCGACTGTCAATGGCTTGCCACTCAATCTCAAACACCACGGTACGACCATTTAAGCCAAACTCACGCTCAAGCTCTGGGTGTAAGGTACCCATATAGCCAACGACCTTGCCATCCAATTCAATCGCAGCGGTTTGACCCGGGTGCATCGCTGGATGCTTGGCGGCGACAAAACGGAAGTCAGACAACTTACCGCTCAATTCAAGAACAGCTTCAAGATCGCCTTTCAAATCAAAGAAATCTGCCGTCGCCGTTGCCATATCCCAGTGCTCTTCACTACGAGGACCAGCAATCACACCCGCGAGCATACGCTCTTGACGAATATTTTCTTGACGAACAGCATCCGTCATATCGCCTTCTGGTGTGAAACGTAAACCAAACTCAAACAAACGCACGCGCGGTTGTTGACGTTTTTGGTTGTACGCCACTGTATTCAAAAGCCCTGGAAGCAGGCTCAAACGCATGGCTGACATGTCTGCAGAAATTGGGCTTGGTAGGATCAGCGGCTCAACCTCTGGCACAATCAACGCTTGCTGTTTTGGCTCGACAAAGCTGTAGGTAATTGCCTCGTGGAAGCCACGGTCAACCAACAAATCGCGTACACGTTTTATCGGCATCGCGGCTTCTTGATGCTCGCGCATAGTCAGTGCGGCTTTCGGTGCGCGCGTAGGAATGTTGTCGTATCCATAGATACGGCCCACTTCCTCAATCAAGTCTTGCTCAATGGCAATATCAAAACGCCAGCTTGGTGCTGTCGCCTGCCAACCTTCTTGCGTCTGCGAGACGCCACAGCCAAGACGGGTCAGAATGTCGGTAACGGTTGCATCGTCGATATGATGACCCAGCAGGCGATCGAGTTTCTCGCGGCGCAAAGTCACAGTGTCACGCTTAGGCAGATGCTCAGATGACTCACCCACCACAATTTCACCGGCTTCTCCGCCACAAATCGCGATCAATAGTTCAGTCGCACGCTCCATCGCAGCAGTTTGTAGTGCTGGATCAACGCCGCGCTCAAAGCGGTGTGACGAGTCAGTATGCAAACCATAGTTACGTGCACGGCCACGAATGGCTTCAGGTGCAAAGAATGCGGACTCCAATAAGATGTCTTGAGTTTCCGACGTCACACCTGAGTCTTGACCACCAAAAATTCCCGCCATCGCCAAGGCTTTTTGGTCATCGGCAATTACCAGTGTTTGCGCATTTAGCTTCGCTTCGTTGCCATCGAGTAAGGTCAGTGCTTCGCCTTCTTCTGCAAGACGCACGACGATGCCGCCTTCAATTTTGCTGAGGTCAAACGCGTGCATCGGCTGACCTTGTTCGAGCATCACATAGTTGGTGACATCGACTATAGGATCAATGGCACGAATGCCGCTGCGACGCAGTTTTTCTTGCATCCAAAGCGGCGTTTGTGCGCCAACATTGACATTGCGAACGACGCGGCCGAGGTAACGTGGACATGCCTGAGGTGCATCAATACGTACCGTGACTTTATCATCAATGCTAGGTGCCACTGGGGTAATGGTCGGCTCAACAACATCGGCGCGGTTGAGAACCCCCACTTCGCGAGCGAGGCCACGGAGGCTCAAGCAATCAGCGCGGTTAGGTGTTAAATCAACATCAATCGCAGCGTCATTGAGTGACAAGTACTCGCGAATATCGGTGCCAATTGGCGCATCGGTCGGCAGTTCAATAATGCCATCGGATTCCACATCGATACCCAGCTCGGTAAAAGAGCACAGCATTCCGAAAGATGGCTGACCACGCAGCTTCGCTTTTTTGATCTTAAAGTTTCCGGGAAGGACCGCACCAACGGTCGCTACTGCAACTTTTAAGCCTTGGCGACAGTTTGGTGCACCACAAACAATATCAAGTAGCTCATCACCGCCAACATTGATTTTGGTGACACGCAGTTTATCCGCATCCGGATGCTGACCACACTCAACCACTTCGCCAACCACTACGCCGGAAAAGTCACCGGCCACTGGCGCGATTTCGTCTACTTCCAAGCCAGCCATCGTGATTTGGTGGGCAAGCGCCTCGGTGTCGTTTGCTGGGCTCACCCACTCTCTCAGCCAAGATTCACTGAATTTCATTATTACCTTGCCCCACTGATTACTTAAATTGTTTCAAAAAGCGCAGATCGTTCTCGAAGAACGCACGAAGGTCATTCACGCCATAACGCAACATGGTTAAGCGCTCTACCCCGATACCGAAGGCAAAACCTTGGTACGTTTCTGGGTCGATGTTTACCGCGCGTAGGACATTCGGGTGAACCATGCCACAGCCTAAAATCTCAAGCCACTTGCCACCTTTACGGCGCACATCCACTTCTGCTGACGGCTCAGTAAACGGGAAGTAAGACGGACGGAAACGCACTTCTAAATCTTCTTCAAAGAAGTTACGCAAAAAGTCATTTAACACGCCTTTCAGGTCAGCGAAGTTAATGTCTTTATCAACCAATAAACCTTCCACTTGGTGGAACATGGGTGTATGGGTTTGGTCGTAATCATTTCGATAAACACGGCCCGGCGCGATAATGCGGAATGGTGGCTTACCCGCTTCCATAGTACGAATTTGTACACCCGAGGTATGGGTTCGCAACATCAGATCAGGGTTGAAGAAGAAAGTATCATGGTCTGTGCGTGCCGGATGGTCCGCAGCAATGTTCAACGCATCAAAGTTATGGAAGCCGTCTTCGACTTCTGGGCCAGCGGCAACAGAAAAGCCTAACTCACCAAAAAACTGTTCGATACGCTCAATAGTACGCGTTACAGGGTGAATACCACCGTTTTCAATACGACGGCCCGGCAAGCTGACATCAATGGTTTCGGCCGCAAGCTTCGCTTCCAACTCGGCGCGCTCAAGTGCATTCTTACGCTCAGCAATCGCTTGTTGTACGGTTTGCTTCGCTTGGTTGATCGTTTGACCTGCTTCACGACGCTCTTCCGGAGGCAATTTACCTAAAGCTTGTAATTGCGCGGTTAATTCACCTTTCTTACCCAGGAATTTCACCCGGACCTCATCCAGTGCAGCAACGGATGCGGCACTGGCGATCGCCGCTGTTGCGCTAGCAAGAATTTCTTCTAATTGTTGCATTGTTTCCTCGTCGACCCGTGGGGCTGTCCAACCAGATTAAAGAAGTGGCATACCAGTTGGAAATCGTGGTTTACCAATTGTCTGAGCAAACTGACAGAGCGCCGATTTGCACTACCATGCCAATTAACTGAGAGAACGGGTAATAAAAATGACCTTACATACTAATTAATGCCACGGCTAATGCCAAACCCTAAACCGCTTTTGTTGGATTTTTCCACACTGATTTGAGGAGAAAAAGTAAATTTGTCTGCTCTTTAAGCAGAGTTGTCAGTCTTAGCGACGCTCGGTGATGATTTTTATTGCTATTTGTTCCCGCTCGCCTCAGTGAGTTTGTTATTCTACTGCCCAGCTTTTTGACTGATTGGAGCCTTGCATGAACCCTAACTCTCTGCCGCTGCGCGTTTTTGTATCCACGTCCACTCACCCTTGGTTCAATCTTGCCGTGGAAGACACCATATTTCGCACCATGTCGGCCCAACAAAATGTGCTGTTCTTGTGGCGCAATGACAATACGGTGGTCATTGGACGCGGTCAGAATCCTTGGCGCGAATGTAATACGCGAAAGATGGAAGAGGACAAGGTAGTCTTAGCGCGTCGTCAAAGTGGCGGTGGCGCAGTGTTTCATGATCTCGGCAATACCAATTTCACCTTCATGGCAGGCAAACCCGGCTATGATAAATCCATTTCTACGCAAATTGTCCTTGATGCGCTCAAGTCGCTTGGCGTGAATGCCTCCGCCAGTGGACGCAACGATTTGGTTATGGACACCCCTGAAGGACAACGTAAAATTTCTGGCTCTGCGTATAAAGAAGCCAAAGATCGTGGTTTTCATCATGGCACATTGTTGATTAACGCCGATCTATCTCGATTGGGTGATTACCTCAACCCCGACCCCAAAAAACTGCAAGCCAAAGGCATTACGTCAGTCCGCGCTCGCGTCGCTAACATTGCGGAGTTTGTGCCATCGGTGGATCACGAAAAGGTCTGTGACGCCATCAAGCAAGCATTCTTCGCGCACTTTGGTCAGCACACTGAGATTGAATACATTTCTCCCCAAGCAAAACCCGACGTCGAAGGGTTTGATGCTATCTACGAGAAGCAATGCAGTTGGGAATGGAACTTTGGCCAAAGTCCGCAATTTATGCACACCTTTGACGAGCGATTTGATTGGGGTGGCGTTGAATTACACTTGGACGTCAAACACGGTGAGATTGTGGACTGTAAACTGTTTACCGATAGCCTGACGCCCGGTCCGTTAGAGTTACTGGCCAATCAAATGGTGGGGCAAGCGTATCACCACGAAAAGCTTTATCACTTTGTGATGAGCTGGGCTGATGCCGATCAGAGCCACCAAACTATGTACGAAGATATTGCACTGTGGCTACGTAGCGCGATTGTCTGATTTCTCCCCAAACGCACTCGCCATAGTGACATATGTCACATAAACACCCTTCTTTTGATCCCACTCAAAGATTTAAGAGGCTGCTACACCAACTATGATGGTGGCAGCCTTTTTTGAAACCATCAAAACACAATATTTCAATTGCCTGCTCGAAAGTTAATCAAATGACTCATGAGGAGATTGATTAATAGATTTTAATTTTGGTAAAAAACCATTACTCTAGATTTAAATATTTTGTTACAAATTACGCTTAAGGAGCTCACCTAACCACAACCTTCCCCCTTGGCGACGTACTGCACGCCAAATGATGAAATGCAGACCCAACAAAAACTTTAAGTGAATAATTAGATAGTTATGGAAAACCAAAAGAATATACTCGGCCACCCTCGTGGGCTATTTTTGCTTTTTGGCACTGAGCTTTGGGAGCGCTTTTCGTACTACGCGATGCGCGCTATTCTCGTCCTTTATTTGACCGATCAGACCATTAACGGTGGCTTAGGCTGGTCAACCAAAGATGCACTTGAGCTTTACGGCTACTACACAGGCTTGGTCTACATCACACCATTAATTGGTGGATGGTTTGCCGACAACTATATTGGTCAGCGACGTGCGGTGGTGTTCGGTGGTGCCTTAATGGCCATCGGTCAGTTCACCCTTGCATTTCCCGCTCACCAATATGGCTTGGATATCGTGCATACCTTATATGCCGGCCTCGCCTTACTGATCACTGGTTGTGGCCTGTTAAAGCCCAATATTTCAACCATGGTTGGCGACCTGTATAACGAAGGTGATCACCGCCGAGATGGTGCCTTTACCATCTTTTACATGGGGATCAATATTGGTTCACTGCTCGCCGGTTTTGTCTCTGGTACAGTGACGAGTGCTTACGGTTGGCAATACGGTTTCTTCGCGGCAGGCGTTGGTATGCTAATCAGTTTGGCAATCCAGCTTACAATGGCGAACTCATGGCTGGGCGAAATCGGTAAAGTACCCGCCGCACAACAAGCGCGAGACGCCAATAAGTCAACCACCAATGCCCCACTGACGAAAAAAGAAATCGATCGCCTCAAAGTAATTTTATTGATGGGCTTGTTCGTGATCATTTTTTGGGCTGGCTTCGAGCAAGCAGGTGGACTGATGAATATCTATACCCAACAATACACAGATCGTATGGTGGGTAGTTTTGAGATCCCTGCGGCTTGGTTCCAATCGCTTAATCCATTCTTCATCATCGTGTTTGCCCCAATTGTTGCATCACTATGGGTTCGCTTGGGCAGTAAAGAGCCAAGTTCACCCGTGAAGTTCGCAATGGCGCTATTTATGCTCGCGTTAGGATTTGTGTTCATGATTGGCGCCGTTTTAGAACAAGGTGGCGACACGGCGGTTAAAACCTCTATGTTCTGGCTGGTGGGCGCGTTCTTCTTCCATACTATGGGCGAGCTTTGTCTCTCTCCAATCGGCTTATCGCTAGTCACCAAGCTTGCACCACTACGTTTGGCCTCGCTAATGATGGGGGCATGGTTTGGCTTTAACGCCGTCGCTAACTATGTGGCAGGTATTATTGGCTCACATGTGGGCGATTACGGTGCCATGGCCATCTTCGGTGGCATTGCAGCAACAGCCGCGATTTCCGGCGTGATCTTATTGGCGCTATCCGGCACGCTAATTCGTTGGATGCACGGTGCTGAATCTGGTGCCACACCAAGTGAAGAAATCGAACAACAACAAGTACAAGTGGCGTAATACACCCACTTCACCACTGAAAAAGAGGCCATTTGGCCTCTTTTTTGTGGCTATTAACCGCGGAGGAATTTATTCTGCGCCTTGAAAATATACCGCGAGGAAAATAAATGACTACTTCTTACTTAAATCCAGCTTTCCGCTAAATACGGTTACTGCTTGGCCTTGTAGCAACACATGGTCTTCGCTAAGCTTCATCTTGATATACCCACCGCGTGCGGATGCTTGATAACCGATAAGCTGCTTTTTACTCAACGCTTGTGACCAATACACTGCCAACGCGCAATGCGCCGAACCCGTCACGGGATCTTCATTCACCCCCACCCAAGGGGCGAAGTAGCGAGAGACAATATCGACCGTATTATCAGAGCTTGCCGCAGTCACCACCACGCCACGTCCAGGGTGCGTATTTAGCGCAGCAAAATCCGGAGACAGCGCTTTTACATCGTCTTCAGAATCAACCACCAATAGCTCTTTTTCACCAAAGCAATAACTCGCGCGGATAATAGAGCCATGTAGACCTAAAGCTTCTAGCCGCGATGGGGTTGGCGTTACTTCTATCAGCTCAGGAACAGGAAATGCCATCGCTATCCCCTCACGTTGTACCGTCACCTCAAGAGGCCCAGACTGCGTATAAAAAGTGACATTGTCACTAATTTTGACGTCACCACGCTCGGCCAAAACATGTGCTGTGGCGAGTGTGCCATGACCGCAGAGTGCAACTTCAACTCTCGGTGTAAACCAGCGTAAGGACATGGTATCTAAGGCAAGAAATGCAGTTTCAGATACCGCCATTTCCTCGGCAATAGCCAACATGGTAGCTTCATCCAACATGGACGCCGAGATACACACCCCTGCCGGGTTTCCCTGAAACAATGACACACTAAAGGCATCAACCTGATACATATCCACAATCATGATTTCATTCCAAGCCGGCGACGCAGCGAATGATACATTTCCATGATAAAGGTCGTAAAGCCAACGGTAGGATCGTGCTGTATGTAATCCTCGATTGTATTGAGATTAATCTGGCGGAATTTTTCAATCGCAGTCTCCGCACAATCAGCAACAATCACATCTCCTTCGATGATCAACCCCTGCTCTAACAATGCTTCTTTTTCAGCAAGGTAGCTGGGGGATTCCTTGATCAAGTAAGTAAACTGGTCACAGTTGTTAGGCTGACAAAAAAAGACATATTGGTTCATCGTATATCCTTATCGTTTTTTAGGTGGTGAGCGACACGACACCACTGCTGAGAAAAAGGCAGAAAATCTTGATGAGGAATAAAGCGCTTTGCAGCAACATTATTATGTAAGTACACCTGCTCTAGCGGCCAAATATGGTGATCAGCATATATCCCCCAAGCTCTGGCTCCATCTATCAGTTCCTCGCCAGCCAATGGTAAATGCGACGTATAGCCGCCAATAAAGGCACTTGATAGCAGAGGATCCATTTGAAACATATATGCACATGCCCGTATCACATCATAGGCAGGTGGCATATTCTGCAATAAATCCCAATCAATCAGCCCTGACACTGCACTATGCCTATCGAAAAAGAGATTAGCCTGATGGTAGTCGCCGTGAATTAGTTGACGCTGAGTGGCTATTTTGTATTGGTGCACGCTGTTGTTATTCGCCAAGTACTCTTGCTGTTTTTCAGCACGGCGCATTGCCCAGTAGTTGTCATCGCTGGTAGGTGCATGACGAATTCGTTTAATGATCGTTTCTAGTTTGCGTAACCAAACCTCTTTTTCCCAACTAAGGGTAATCGACGGAAAGGCGCTACCATCATGATGAACAAGCGCGCTATGCACTAGTGCGAGCGCAAAACCCGCCGATTGAGCCTGAACTAACGAGAGTGTACTCACGGAGTTCCCATGAGCTGCAGGGTACAGAGCGTAAGATGCACCATTAAATTTGATTAACGTTAACGCTTTGTCCGTGAAGCAAGGAGCAATCACAAACGGCAGCTTGGGCCGCTAACGAGCGCTGAATCTGATGAGACTGTAAGATTTGCTCGTCAGTTAAGGTTTGATAACAGCGCAGAAAGTAGGTATGCCTAGCATGAATCTTGTACGTAACATTCACTGCCCCACATTCGACTTTTTCAATAGACAAGCACTGACCGATGCAAGGCCAATGCATTAACAGTCTATTTAAATCTTTAGCATTGATGAGTAGTACTCCGAGCTCCAAAAATCTGTCATTAACGGCGCGCTTTCACTGCTTCTGCATACAACGCTTTTACTCCATGTCCTAGAACTTCGATTTGAATACCCTCAAACATCGCCGCATCAAGATATTGCAGTGTTCTTTTCGGCGTGAGTTTTATCGCACCTGCAGGCTTGTTACCGTACATTTTGATATAACGATACATAAGCCCAATCTGCTGGAATAAACTCATGCTGTATTGGGTCATACTCATCACAATCAGGCGACCACCCGGTTTTAATACTCGCTTTGCTTCAAGTAATGCTGCATGTCGACAGGGAATGATGTGCAAGAGGTTGGCCATCAAAACTGTATCAAACTGATCATCTGAATATGGCAACTGTGTACAATTAGCCACATCTGTGTGGACATTTGCATGACCTTGAAAACGCTGCTTTGTAGTTTCGACCATTTTCTCTGATAAATCAGTAGCTAGGATCGATATAGCATTATGGAGAAGGCTGCTCGTATACGTACCATTTCCACAACCAAGCTCAAGCACTACCCCGAGGTTCTCTAACTCAGCAAGTCTCGATTTCACTGTGTCTATAATGACCTGCCCAACAACATAAGTATTTCTCTGCTCGAAGCTATCAGAAAATGCTTCCCACTTATTTACAGTTATCATGCTATTACCCTTCTAACTAAGGCCGGAGGCAGATGAAGATTTAATAGCTCAACAAAGCATCAGTGAAACTGTGCCTACTTAAAGTGCAAAGGCATTATGCATCTTATTATCTACGCAATATAACACGATATTTTAGTTAGATAGTGTAATGCAGTACTCACTTTTATATGCACACAGTAAAATTATCTAGACATTCAGAAATAACAAAAAAGGAGAGCCGAAGCTCTCCTTTCTCAGCAATTCTTTACTGTAAAAATTACAGTGAAGCTTTCGCTTTTTCTACCAGCACAGAGAATGCTGCTTTGTCATATACCGCGATATCGGCAAGGATCTTACGATCGATTTCGATAGATGCCTTTTTAAGACCGTTAATCAGACGGCTGTATGACATACCGTTTTGGCGAGCCGCAGCGTTGATACGTGCGATCCACAGTTGACGGAATTGGCGTTTCTTCTGGCGACGGTCACGGTAAGCATATTGACCAGCTTTCGTTACCGCCTGAAAAGCTACGCGGTATACGCGTGAACGCGCACCATAGTAGCCTTTCGCTTGCTTCATTACACTCTTGTGACGTGCACGAGCTTGTACACCACGTTTTACGCGAGCCATTGTGTCTCTCCTAAACTAAATAAACTAAAACTAAAAACTTATGCGTATGGCAGCATGCGAGCTACTTGCGCGGTTTCGCACGCTGGTAGGATCGCGTTTGGACGCAGCTGACGCTTGTTCTTAGTAGTACGCTTAGTCAGGATGTGACGTTTGGTTGCGCGCTTGTACTTGAAGCCACCAGCAGTTTTCTTGAAACGCTTAGCAGCACCTTTGTTGGATTTCATCTTAGACATGATGAATAACTCCGCATTGTGTTAATAACATAGCAATTTGGCGAACAAAACGGCCGCACCTTTCGGCGCAGCCGATCGTTACTTGGAAGCCAAAATTACTTCTTCTTAGGGGCAAGAACCATGATCATTTGACGGCCTTCGATGCGTGAAGGGAAGCTTTCTACTGAAGCGATTTCAGCAGTGTCTTCCTTCAAGCGGTTCAGCACGTCAACACCGATGCTTTGGTGCGCCATTTCGCGACCACGGAATCGGATAGTAACCTTGACCTTGTTACCCTCTTCAATGAAGCGAACCAGGTTGCGTAGTTTTACCTGATAGTCGCCTACATCTGTACCAGGACGGAATTTAACTTCCTTAACCTGAATAGTCTTTTGTTTTTTCTTCTGCTCTTTCGCAGCTTTACTCTTCTCGTAAAGGAATTTGCCGTAATCCATAATACGACAAACCGGCGGCTCAGCGTTCGGACTGATCTCGACCAAATCTAAGCTTTCAGCTTCCGCTTTCGCAAGCGCTTCATCAAAGGGTACGATACCGAGTTGTTCGCCGCTGTCATCAGACAATCGAACTTCTTTGACACCACGAATTTCGTTGTTTAGACGATGAGCGTTCTTCTTTGCCGGGGCTTTTCTTGCGCCTTTAATACCTTATTCCTCCACAATATTGAGTGTTCGATCTTGCACTTCTTGCTTCAATTGAGCTAAGAAATCGTCAATCTTGAATTTACCCAAATCTTTACCTTTACGGGTCCGTACTGCGATTTCACCAGCTTCCATTTCTTGGTCACCACAAACCAGCATATACGGAACACGCTTCAGAGTGTGTTCGCGGATTTTAAAGCCAATCTTCTCGTTTCTCAAGTCCGCAGATGCTCTAAATCCAGCTTTTTGCAGTTTTTTCGCAATCTCTTGCACATAATCAGCTTGGTTATCCGTGATATTCATCACAACCGCTTGCTGTGGTGCGAGCCATGCAGGGAAGTGTCCTGCGTATTCTTCGATAAGAATACCGATGAAACGTTCCAATGAGCCCAAGATAGCGCGGTGGATCATCACTGGCGTATGACGTTCGTTATCTTCGCCAACATAGGTGGCACTCAAACGCTCTGGTAAGGCAAAATCGAGTTGCACCGTACCACACTGCCACGCGCGATCGAGGCAGTCATGCAAAGTAAACTCAATTTTCGGACCATAGAACGCGCCCTCACCTTCTTGAACTTCAAATGGAATATCCATTGAAGTCAGCGCTTGGTTTAACGCCTCTTCGGCACGATCCCACATTTCTTCTGAGCCAACACGCATTTCAGGACGTGTAGACAGTTTGACTTCAATGTTCTCAAAGCCAAATGTTTTGTAGGTATCGTAAACCATTTCGATACACGCACTTACCTCTTGCTGAACCTGCTCAGGCGTACAGAAGATGTGGGCATCGTCTTGGGTAAAGCCACGCACACGCATGAGACCGTGCAGTGCACCTGATGGCTCATTTCGGTGGCAGCTACCAAATTCCGCCATACGCAATGGCAGATCGCGATATGACTTCAGGCCTTGGTTAAAGATCTGCACGTGACCTGGGCAGTTCATCGGCTTAAGTGCATATTCACGGTTTTCAGAGTTAGTGGTAAACATGTAGTCAGCATACTTGTCCCAGTGACCAGAACGCTCCCACAAGATACGGTCCATGATTAATGGGCCTTTAACTTCCTGATAATCATACTCAGTCAGTTTGTCGCGAATAAATTGCTCAAGCTCACGGAAGATCGTCCAGCCATTGTGATGCCAGAATACCATCCCGGGCGCTTCTTGCTGCATATGGTACAGGTCAAGTTGCTTACCCAGTTTACGGTGATCGCGCTTCGCGGCTTCTTCGAGACGCACTAGGTGTGCTTTAAGTTGCTTTTTATCCGAAAATGCTGTGCCGTAAATACGCTGCAGCATTTTGTTGTCGCTGTTACCACGCCAGTACGCGCCCGCTACATTCAAAATTTTGAAGTTCTGACAGAAGCTCATATTCGGCACGTGTGGGCCACGACACATATCAATGTATTCTTCGTGGTGGTACAAGCCCGGACGGTCGTCGCGTGATACATTCTCATCCAAGATTTCCATTTTGTATGACTCACCGCGCGCTTCAAATGTATCGCGAGCTTCTTGCCAGCTGACGTTTTTCTTAACGACTTGATATTTGGTTTTCGCCAGCTCTTTCATGCGTTTTTCAATCGCATCGAGGTCGTCTTGAGTCAACGAACGTTCAAGATCGATATCGTAATAGAAGCCATTGTCGATGGTTGGACCAATCGCCATTTTGGTTTCTGGGAAAAGCTGCTTAATTGCGTGACCTAACAAGTGAGCACATGAGTGACGGATAATTTCTAAACCGTCTTCATCTTTCGCGGTAATGATTTCTAGCTGTGCGTCAGTTTCAATAAGGTCGCAAGCGTCAACACGCACGCCATCTACACGACCGGCAATACACGCTTTGGCAAGGCCTGGGCCAATATCACTGRCAACATCAAAAGTAGAAACGGGGTGGTCAAAAGCACGCTGACTGCCGTCAGGGAGGGTAATTACAGGCATTGATAACAATCCTTCTCAGTGGTGCCACACACCAAGTGGCACATGAATGTATTTCACGGTTTGAGAATAACCGCGCAGAGTAAGTAAGCGTCGATTATGAAGATACCGCTTTTGTGATGCAAGTCATCCCCTAAATTAATTCCCTTTTCTTTTCGTCCTTATCACCCCATTTGCGCCTGCCAGTCACTTGATTTTGTTATAAACTTCATCGATGCTCATTTGTATACACAATAAACAATGAAAGGATCACGCATGGCCAAAGCGCCCCGCTTTCAGCAAATCAAAGACTACATCGTAAATAAGATTGAGCAGCAAGTGTGGCCTGTGGGCGCGCGTATTCCTACTGAGCATGAGCTCTGCGCGCAGTTTAATGTAAGTCGCATGACAGTGAATAAAGCGGTACGCGATTTGGTAAACGAAGGCCGGCTTGAGCGTACACCGCGACTAGGCACATTTGTTACGCAACCCAAAGCAGAATCGCCGCTAATGGATATCCGCAACATTGCTGATGAAGTAACGGCGCGAGGCCAAACCTATCGTAGTGATATTCGCACCCTAAAACGGATATCGGCCTCCGCAGATGTTGCGATGCGCTTGGGTGTCATGCTTGGCACGGACGTCTTTTTTAGCGAGATAGTGCACTACGCCGATAATGTCCCTCTACAGCTTGAGCAACGCTGGGTTAATCCGGCACTTGCACCGGATTACCTGCATCAAGACTTTGGTCAACACACGCCCAACGAGTACCTGTCGCTAGTGTGTCCGGTAAATACCATTGAGCATACAGTAGAAGCGATCATTGCCTCGGATTCGGTCCGCCAAGCGCTAGCGATGAAAGCCGACGAACCGTGCTTGCTCCTGCACCGAAGAACATGGAGCCAACAAACGTTGGTCAGTGCGGCACTACTCTACCATCCCGGCACCCGTTACAAGCTGACTTCACGCACCGATCGATAAAAGCGGATACATGTGTGTCCTAGGCTATAGTTACTGAGAAGTCACTGTTGGGATGAAATTAGATGAGCATTCGTTTGATTCGCCGGTGGGTTTTGACAATCGCATGCGCGCTAATTGTCAGTACTTTTCCTGCTACAGCATCCGAGCCTACCATTCGCCTAACTAACGGGGAATTTGCTCCACTGATGTCGGCGCGAGCCAAACAWGGTGGGCTGGTAAGCCATATTGTTTCCGAAGCCTTAGCAAGCAGTGGCTATCAAGTTGAGTATGGATTTTTCCCTTGGAAGCGCGCTTATGTCATGGCAAAGAATGGACGGTGGGACGGATCGGTTGGATGGGGTTATACCGACGAGAGAGCTGAAGATTTTGTTTATTCAGACGCAATCTTTCCCGCCCGTGAGTACTTTTTCTATCGAGAGGGCTTTTTATTTGATTGGCAAGAAGATAGCGATCTTCAAGGCATCAAAATTGGCGTAAATCGAGGATATTTGAGCCAAAACGTTCTTCAAAATATGCGAGAACGCGGCTTAAACATTAATTACCTAACAACAACGACAGAATTACAAAACTTACGTGCATTGCTCGGAGGTCGAGTTGATGTTGTCGTTTGTAACGATCTCGTCGCTAAACGCTTGCTCAACCAACATTTTTCGCTTCAAGAGCGTGACATTATCGTACAACATCCTCGTCCTTTTACCGAAAGTCCATTGCACGTCATTGTGAGCAACAATATTGAGCACACTGAAGAAGTTATCTTGGCTATTAATCGCGGTCTGGGGGCCTTACGCGAATCCGGCCGTTACCAAGCATTGCTCGATGAATTCGAAGCCGGTGGGTATGAATAGCAGCATTGCTGATCGTCTATACTGATGCTAAATATCTTCTGCGCAAGGACAGAGAATGGGCACAGATAGGTTAGTTCGTTTTTACTGCGTGGTTACCTCGCTTGCGTTGATTGCCTTTGTCTTCCCTACTCCCGTATCGGCATCCAAGCCTACCATTCGTCTAACTAACGGGGAATTTGCTCCACTGATGTCGGCGCGAGTCAAACATGGTGGATTGGTAAGCCATATTGTTACCGAAGCTTTAGCAAACAGTGGCTACGAGGTTGAATATGGCTTTTTCCCTTGGAAGCGTGCTTTTGTGATGGCAAAGAATGGACGATGGGACGGATCAGTGGCTTGGGGCTATACTGCCGAGCGAGCTAATGACTTTGCTTACTCTGATCCTATCTACCCTGAACGTATTTACCTTTACTATCGCCAGCACTTTGTGTTTGATTGGCAGGATGATACTGATTTACAAGGCGTAAAATTAGGCGTTAACCGAGGTTATCTTGATGAATATATGCTTCAACAAATGCAAAAACGAGGCCTAGATATTAATTACCAAACAACAACGACAGAATTACAAAACTTCCGTGCATTACTTGGAGGTCGGGTTGATGTCGTTATTAGTAACGGTCTCGTTGCCGAACGTTTGCTTAAAGAGCACTTAACGCCGCAAGAACAAGATAAGATTTTACAACATCCACGCCCCTTTCGTGTCACGCCTTTACACGTGCTAATCAGTAAAAACATTGACCACACCGATGAATATACTTCCGCCATTAACCGCGGCCTGCAAATGTTGCATAACTCTGGTCGCTATGATGAACTCATCGCTGATTTTAACAGCGGTGCTTACGATTAACCTGCTCTCTCCTTCTTGCTAGCCAATCTCTAAATTCCCACAGAAACGATCGAACTGATCACAAAACCTTTACATCCCCTCTTGTGCCCAACCTCTTATTTGTCTATACATTTGTATAGACATTTAAAGAGGTAGTAAGGCATCACCGATGAGAAWGGTATATACCCACGCCAAATTAGTGACTATGGCCACCGATGTTTATGCATCTGACGGTTACAGCTGCCAAGAGAACCAAGCTATCGCAGTTGAAGACGGTAAGATTGTCGCCTTAGGGCACGACGCTGAAGCGTTGGATTGGCTCACCCAATCACTAAATGGCAAGTTAGTGACGCCGGGATTCATCGATAGCCATACCCATTTAGTTTATGCCGGTAACCGTGCCGGCGAGTTTGAACAGCGGTTGAACGGTGTGCCATATCAAACCATTGCAGCCCAAGGTGGTGGCATTCTGTCGACAGTAAAAGCGACACGAGCAGCCAGTGAAGCAACCTTATTGGAACTGGCTCTACCGCGCGCCAATGCTTTGATACGTGACGGCGTCACAACAATGGAAATCAAATCCGGTTATGGGCTCACGCTGGAAGACGAGCTCAAAATGCTACGTGTCGCGAAATCGATAGACCAACACTTGCCGGTCAATGTATCAACGACGCTATTGGCCGCACATGCACTGCCACCTGAATACCGTAATGATGCAGATAGCTACATTGATTTTGTCTGCGAGACGATGATTCCGGCTGCGGCAGAGCAACAACTGGCAGATGCTGTTGATGTGTTCTGCGAGAGTATCGCGTTCAGTGTCGAGCAAGCAGAGCGTGTTTTCGCCGCCGCCAACGCTCATGGCTTAAAAATAAAAGCCCACACCGAACAACTTAGCGACCTAGGTGGCAGTGTCGCTGCAGCCAAAGCAGGCGCTTTATCCGTGGATCATATTGAGTATCTGTCAGAGGCCGATGTACAAGTCCTCGCTGAATACGACACCGTCGCGACGCTGCTACCCGGTGCGTTTTACTTTTTGCGTGAAACACAGCAGCCTCCTATTGCCGCTCTTCGTGAAAGCCGGGTCCCTATGGCACTTGCCACCGACTTTAACCCCGGCACCTCACCGTTTGCATCACTCACGTTGATGATGAATATGGCATCAACCTTATTTGGCTTAACCCCCAAGGAAAACTTATACGGCGTCACACGCCATGCCGCGCAAGCATTGGGTTTAGCACACAAAGGACAAATTGCCGTCGGGTTCGATGCCGACTTAGCCGTATGGGACTGTGAAACGCCAGCCGAGCTCAGCTACATGGTCGCTACCGCCCCACTACTCGGCCGTATCGTCAATGGTGATTGGTATGATGAGCAAGGAGTCCGAGGATGAAACATATACCTGCCGATATGTCGCTATGGCAAGGACGTACCGATCCTGAAGATGGCGAGCGCGGGCTACGTTTGCATCAACGTATTCAAGCACTGARTGACGAGAGTTCGCGTGCGGGGACTGTCTTATTTGGCTTTGCGTGTGATGAAGGTGTCGCGCGCAATAAAGGCCGTCAAGGCGCGGCGCTGGCACCGGATGCTATCCGTCAATCACTCGCAAACCTCGCTTGGCATCAATGTCCGCCATTATTTGATGGTGGCACTATCGCCTGTGACGATGGTGATCTTGTCTTAGCACAGCAAAGCCTAAGCGCACAGATTGCGAATGTCCTTCCCCACCACAATGTACTGACATTGGGTGGCGGGCATGAAACGGCGTGGGCAAGCTTTCAAGGCTTATCCAGTTATTTGTCGCGCCAATCGTCTGAAAACGGCCAGCGCGCCCCTAAAATTGGCATTATCAATTTTGATGCGCACTTTGACCTGCGTACGCCCCAAGGGCTGAGTCAGGAAGGTAGCTCAGGGACGCCCTTTGCACAAATTGCACAGTTTTGCCAACAACGAGACTGGCCATTCCATTATGCTTGCTTAGGCGTCAGCCGCACCAGCAATACCCAAGCCTTATTTGATAAAGCAGAGCAGCTTAATTGCTGGGTCGAAGAAGACACCCAGATGCATACTGACGCACTGCCGGCACTCAAAACCAAGCTCACCCAATTTATCCAAGGGTGTGATTATCTCTACCTCACTCTCGACATGGATGTATTCCCAGCCGCAAGTGCTCCCGGCGTTAGTGCGCCTGCCGCTTATGGTGTGCCCGTTCATGTCATCGAGCCTTTGCTCCAACACATCTTTACCGATGCCCACCAGCAGGCCATCCGTATTCCTGTGTGTGACATCACCGAAGTGAACCCAAACTATGACCGCGACCAACAAACCAGCCGCCTTGCCGCACGCATGGCATGGTCAATGTTGCATGCATCGCCGAACCGTATCGACAATCAAGGAGAGTAACCATGACGGATCCACGTTTTGACTCACGGACCATCCAAGCACCAACAGGAACGAAACTAAACGCTAAAAGTTGGCTGACCGAAGCGCCTTTACGCATGCTGATGAATAACTTACATCCAGATGTCGCCGAGCATCCGCATGGACTGGTGGTTTACGGAGGTATTGGCCGAGCCGCACGCAACTGGCAATGCTATGACAAGATTGTCGAGGTGCTAAAACGCCTTGAAGATAACCAAACCTTACTCGTGCAATCCGGTAAACCCGTTGGAGTCTTTACCACTCATAAAGATGCACCTCGTGTTCTGATTGCCAACTCAAACTTGGTGCCTCATTGGGCAAATTGGGAACACTTTAACGAGCTCGATAAGCAAGGCCTGATGATGTACGGCCAAATGACTGCAGGAAGCTGGATCTACATTGGCTCGCAGGGCATTGTGCAAGGCACTTACGAAACCTTTGTTGCGGTTGCTAAAAAGCACTTTGGCGGCGAAGCCAAGGGACGTTGGATCTTGACGGGGGGTCTGGGTGGCATGGGTGGCGCTCAGCCACTTGCTGCAACCATGGCGGGTTTTTCGATGATTGCGGTTGAGTGTGACGAAAGCCGTATTGATTATCGCCTGCGCACCGGTTACGTCGATCGCAAAGCAACGTCACTCGAAGAAGCGCTTGGGATAATTGAAGACGCCAAACAGTCCGGTAAGCCCGTCTCTGTCGGTCTATTAGCCAATGCTGCCGATATCTTCCCTGAACTGGTAGCACGAAACATCACGCCTGATGTAGTTACCGATCAAACGTCAGCGCACGACCCTCTGAACGGCTACTTGCCGCAAGGCTGGACGATGGAGCAAGCCATCGCACAACGAAAAGACAACGAAGCTGAGGTCGTTAAAGCGGCAAAAGCATCGATGGCCGTGCAAGTTAAAGCCATGCTTGAACTCCAATCTCGCGGCGCGGCGACTCTAGATTACGGCAACAATATTCGTCAAATGGCATTAGAAGTGGGCGTTGAAAATGCGTTTGATTTTCCGGGCTTTGTCCCTGCGTATATTCGTCCTCTGTTCTGTGAAGGTATTGGGCCATTCCGCTGGGCAGCATTATCCGGCGATCCGGAAGATATCTATAAAACTGACCAAAAAGTAAAAGAGCTGATCCCCGATGATCCGCACCTACACAACTGGCTCGATATGGCAAAAGAGCGTATTCAATTCCAAGGGTTACCTGCGCGCATTTGTTGGGTTGGCCTTAAAGATCGGGCGCGCTTGGCGTTAGCTTTCAATGAGATGGTAAAAAATGGTGAACTCAAAGCGCCGATCGTGATTGGTCGCGACCATCTGGATTCTGGCTCGGTTGCCAGCCCTAACCGTGAAACCGAGGGCATGATGGATGGCTCTGATGCTGTCTCTGATTGGCCTTTGCTCAACGCGCTACTTAATACCGCATCAGGCGCGACCTGGGTGTCACTTCACCACGGTGGTGGCGTCGGCATGGGCTTCTCGCAACATTCAGGCGTCGTGATTGTCTGTGATGGTACCGATGACGCCCATGCACGTATTGGTCGTGTGCTCCATAACGACCCTGCAACCGGAGTGATGCGCCACGCTGACGCGGGGTATGACATAGCGATTAATTGTGCCAAAGAACAGAACCTAGATTTACCGCTGCTGGATATTCCTAACCAGCCGCTGCGCTAAGGAGAGCAAAATGACCACATTGACGTTACAACCGGGCGAGCTCACGCTTGCCCAGCTACGCCAAGTGAGCCGTGAACCGGTAAAGATTGCATTTGCAGATGGCATTGAAGCCACCATGAAAGCAAGCACAGACACAGTTGCTGAGGTCCTTGACCAAGGACGTGTGGTTTATGGCATCAACACGGGGTTTGGCTTACTTGCCAATACCCGTATCGAACTTGATGATTTGGAAACACTGCAGCGCTCCATCGTATTATCTCACGCAGCTGGCATTGGCGAGTTTATGGATGATGCCACAGTACGATTGATGATCGTGCTCAAAATTGCCAGTCTGGCGCGTGGCTATTCGGGTATTCGCTTTAGCGTCGTCGAAGCGTTGGCAGCACTGATTAATCACGAAGTGTATCCCTGTATTCCCAAGAAAGGCTCTGTTGGCGCTTCAGGCGATCTCGCGCCTTTGGCGCATATGAGTACTGTTTTATTGGGTGAAGGCCAAGCACGCTACAAAGGCGAAGTGATCTCAGGTGGAGCCGCACTCAAAATTGCCGGACTGTCACCGATCACGCTTGGGCCTAAAGAGGGCCTTGCACTACTTAACGGTACGCAAGCATCCACGGCATTTGCACTAGAAGGCTTGTTTGAAGCCGAAGATTTGTATGCCGCCGCCACTGTGTGTGGCGCCCTATCCGTCGAAGCGGCGTTGGGAAGTCGCCGGCCGTTTGATCCTCGCATTCATGCTGTGCGTGGACACCAAACACAAATGGATGCGGCCGCTGCCTATCGTCATCTACTGGGTGAAACCAGTGAAATTGGCGATAGCCACCAAAACTGTGAAAAAGTGCAAGACCCATACTCGCTGCGCTGTCAGCCGCAAGTAATGGGCGCATGTTTACAGCAAATTCGCCACGCTGCGGACGTATTGACCACCGAAGCGAATGCAGTGTCTGATRATCCTTTGGTTTTCCCAGAAGATGGCGACATCCTCTCTGGAGGCAACTTCCATGCTGAGCCGGTGGCGATGGCAGCGGATAACCTCGCGTTAGCCATTGCCGAGATTGGCAGCTTATCTGAGCGTCGTATGGCCCTGCTCATCGATAGTAACCTCAGCAAGCTGCCTGCATTTTTGGTTAACAATGGTGGCGTTAACTCGGGCTTTATGATCGCGCAAGTCACCGCCGCCGCGCTCGCCAGCGAAAACAAAACCTTAGCGCACCCAGCCTCGATTGACAGCTTGCCCACATCGGCCAACCAAGAAGATCATGTATCTATGGCTACTTTTGCCGCCCGTCGCCTCAAAGACATGAGCAGTAATACACGTGGGATCCTTGCCGTCGAGTTGCTTTCTGCTTGCCAAGGTATCGACTTCCGAGCACCGCTAAAAAGCTCGGAGAAATTGGAGCAAGCGAAGGCGGAGCTACGTGGCGTCGTGCCTTTTTATGACAAGGACCGTTACTTTGCCCCTGACATTGAAAAGGCAAATGCACTCCTCCAAACAGGCACCTATAATCGTCTAATGCCTGCTGGCGCGTTGCCAAGTTTGCATCAATGATTTGCGCGTTATCTACATAATCTAACCATTAGTGAAACGGCCCTGTCCTAACGAATCGTGTTAACACACGCATAACTAAGGATTTGGGTCGTTTTTTATCTAAAGTGTCGCTATCTCCACAGATATTGGGCGAAATCATAGGCTAATATATAACCAATCGCTGTTACTTCCCCCTGACCTCGATGTAACGGAGTCGCTTATGTGGCATGCACTGTCGGTTCACCTTTCAGATCAACTCAATATTGATTTTGAAATCACAGAAAAAACGCCGGTTTCTGGCGGTGATATTCACGACGCTTATTGTGTCAGTGACGATAAAGCACAGCGGTTCTTCGTTAAAATTAATGAACGCGAGTGCCTACCCGTTTTTGAGGCCGAAGCAGAAGCACTGCGACAACTGGCTATCAGTGAACAAATACAAGTGCCACAGGTCCATTATGTTGGCCCAGTGAAAGATCAAGCGGCATTAGTATTAAGTTACCTCCCGATTAAACCTCTCGATGACACCCAAGCCTATTTATTGGGCCAACACCTTGCTCGCCATCACCGTTGGGGTGAACAGGTTGAGTATGGTTTTGATGATGATAACTACATCGGCATGACGGAGCAGCGTAATTGCTGGCACCGCAAATGGTGTCAGTTTTTTGCTGAGCAACGGATTGGCTGGCAGTTGCAACTTGCTGCCGAAAAAGGCCTCCATTTCGGCGATATAGAAGCCATCATTCAAGGCGTAAAACTCGCTTTGGCGGGCCACTCTCCCAAGCCATCTCTGCTACATGGTGATTTATGGCATGGTAATACCGGATTATCGGTGAACGGCCCAGTCGTGTTCGACCCTGCCAGTTACTGGGGCGATCGTGAAACCGATATCGCACTGACGGAGCTGTTCGGCGGCTTCCCAGAAAGTTTCTACAATGGTTATCACGCCGAATGGCCGTTAGATGAAGGCTACCAACAGCGTAAAGACATTTATAACCTTTATCATATACTCAACCACGTAAACCTATTCGGCGGCCCTTATTTAACGAAAACAGAGCAGTTGCTAGATAAGCTATTTTTAGGAAGCCAATAGGTTGAGGTTTACAGTATACGTTACTTTCCTTTAGGTAACTTAACTAGACAATGCGTACGTCTATGCCCTGCTGTGTCAACGTTTTAACATGCTCTGGATCGATGCCAGAATCCGTGATCAGCACGTCTATTTGGCTAATCGGTACAACCACATTAGGGCTACGTCGACCAAACTTACTCGAATCAGTAACAACAATGATGGTCCCTGCTGCCTGACACATAGCCTGGCTCACTTGGTAAGCTTCATTATATGTCGTGGTACCTTGAGTAAGATCGAAGCCATCAGCGCCAATAAATAATTTATCAAACGAGAATTTCTGAAATGCCTGCTCTGCGAGAGCACCGTGGAACGAGGCTGATTTGTGCCGATATGTTCCTCCTGGCATCAAAACAGTATGCGGCGACTCAAGTTCAGCGATAGCGTTCACAATATGAATGCTATTTGTCATGATCGTGAGTTCTAAAACATGTTGAAGATGGCTTACCATTTGTAGTGTGGWGCTACCACAGTCAAGGATAATAGACTCCCCATCCTGAACCAGTCCCGACGCAGTCTGCGCAATAAGAGACTTATGCTCAAGGTTTAAGGTTTGCTTGATATCCATCGGCCAATCCTCATTGCTGTGAGGAAATGTTGCAGCTTCAGCCGCGCCATAGCGGCGAATCACCAAGCCGTCTTCTTCCAACGATCGGAGATCACTCCTAATTGTTGCGCCCGAGGTGTCAAACGTAGACGCGAGTTGATTGACTGACGTTTTACCATTAGCCTTGAGAAATTCTAGCAATCTCTCTCTTCTTTTATCCAAATTCATTACATCATCCACCTTTTGATATACTTACTACTGTAAACACATAGCTTTCAGAATGAAAGATGTAAAAATCGAATCATCTAAGGATTTTCGCAATTTGCGACACTTATCGCCTCTTGAAGCGGCGAGCTTAGTTGCGATAACACGTTGTTTGATAGAGGAAGAGACTGGCCGATAAGACACGGTTTACGCTTTGGGCGAGAGAAAATTGAAACGCCACTCATGTAAGCAAAATCGACAATCTTTTCATCGTCGCCTGTCACGAGAATAACGACCGTTCTAGGCTTCCATCGACTTTTCGTCCGTCCGATTCTAACACTTCCTTTTCGAGACAATTCCCTTAATATTTGGTTAAACGCTCTTACTTGAAAATAGCCAAAACTAATTTGAAGCCCCCATGCGACTATCGCCACATAAATCATCGACCAAGTAGTATCCATAACGCTCCTTAAAGTAAAGGGGCCTTCCACCCCTTTACTTTTAAAATCACCAAATTAAAACATAACTTGTCCACCAGTTATGTTAATGGATTGCCCCGTGCAATAGGAAGCTTCATCACTGGCATAGAATTTAAGCACATTTAGAACATCTTGATAATCACAACCGGATTTCAAAGGCACTTTATCGATATATATCTGTTCGACATCCGCCTCATCAACATTCAGCTTTTTGGCATATTGTGGAATAAGTGACTGAAACATTGGACTTTTAAGTAAATTACCCAACATTAAAGAGTGAACAGTGACACCGTGTTCAGCTAAGTCAAGTGCTAAAGACTGGGTAAGTCCAACTCCACCAAATTTGGCAGCAGAGTATCCACTATTGTGCTTAGACCCTACCTTTCCTGACTTGGAGTTGATTTGTATAATACGTCCACCACGGCCTTCTCTTATCATTATCTTAGAGACTTCTCTTGCGCACAAGAAATACCCAGTCAAATTAACATTGATTGATAGTTGCCAGTCTGAAAACTCAAAACTATCAATCTTAGATGCGGTTGCCACACCAGCATTATATACTAATAGATCAATGCGACCGACAAGGGAGTCAACTCGCTCGACCATTTCTTTAACGCTAGATTCATTGGTCGCATCAACACCGATGCCAAAGGCAGTTTCGTCGCCATACTCTTGGTTAATTTCCTTGCTAACGCTAATGGCGTTCTTTTCATTTAAGTCAGCAACGATTACACGGTAACCATCATCGGCTAATCCTCGGCTAATAAACTCACCCAATGTTTGGCCACCACCGACAACTAATGCTACTTTACTCATAAATACCTCTAGACAACTCTAGTTAATATAAAATGTAATTTCATCGCCACATACGATATTATCAGGTCGATTACCTTCGACATGTACACAACCTGGAAACTCTGCAGAATGTTCACCATCAAAGCGAATCGTTATATGACCTAACTCACTTAAGTTTTTATTCACAACATCTCCCACTGCTGTGATAGAAAATGAGCGATCTGAAATTTTTAATGTATTACCTGGTTTAATCTCACCTTTCAATTGATCATGACAATGAATAAAGCAATAGTCTTTTACTTCCTCGGGAGCAATGTTAGAAAATAGAATCATCATATTCTCTTCTAACGCGTCGCTAGCAAACTCGCCGAGACTTTCTATTCTTACTTGATATAAAGCTGACATACGCTCCTCCTACTATTGATAAATAAACATCGAGGCAAACCAAGCAATCAATACAGTTGGCGCACCAGTTAGGAAGCGTGAATAAAGAACCGACGGCACACCGATCTCCACTGTCTTTTGGTCAGCTTCAGCAAGCCCTAACCCCACAGGGATAAAATCACAAGCGGCTTGCGAGTTAATCGCAAATAATGCGGGTAATGCCAAGTGAGGCGGAATGGTTCCCATGCCAATCTGAGTACCTACTAATACGCCAATGACTTGCGCAATAACGGCGCCAGGACCCAAGAAAGGTGAAAGCAAAGGAAAAGAGCAGATCAATGCTAACGTCACTAGTCCCAAAGGGTTTTGTGCAAGTGGTGTCAGTCCATGGGCAACTAAGTCGCCGAAACCTGATGCCATAATGACGCCAATAAGCATCGCGACAAACGCCATAAAAGGAAGGATTGTCTGGATAATGGTATCAATGGTTTCCCGCCCCGCTTGGAAGAATGTCGACATCACACCTCCCATCGCCAAGCCTACCCGTGCTAAAAGGCCATCACTTTGCTGACTCAATTTTTTATTAGTATCAATAGAGGCTCCTCCTGTGCTTGATACTTTTTCTTCTACATTATCAACGTGATTACTTGCTTTATCTTTAGCAACAGATTCATCCCCTACTGCACTGACAACTTTTATTCCCGAAGGAGTCACACCCGAAACATAAATATCTTCAGTAATATGCTGGGCTAGCGGACCACTTTTTCCCGTAGAATGAATATTAACGGTAGGTATTCTTTTTTTAGGATAAAGGCCACACCTCAGTGTGCCGCCACAATCAATTACCGCAACGCCAATCTCTTCTTCTGGCACACTTGTTTTAAAGCCATCTACAAGCTCATAACCAGTCACCTCTGATATTTTATGTGCAATCTCAGGACAAGATCCGCCAGTGATATACAGAACCTTTTTTCCCTCTTGAACAGGGAGCTTCAATGGGCCACCCCAACCACTACTGCCTTTTTCTATCACCAGTAATTTAGACATTTTTATTCCCCTTTTCATTATTGGATAATATGCACATTTCTATCGAGTTGTACGCCTTGTTGACGTTCAATAAAGTAGGTAGTGAGATCAGTTACCCAACCACGGAAGAAATTAGTGAACATACCCACTAATAAATAGCTCACAGCTAAAGGCCCAAGCGGTAATCCTAGTGTTGTGWTACCACCTGCCACACCCAGATAGACGAACAGCTCTCCGGGGTTAACATGAGGAAATAATCCATTCATTGAATGACAACTATAAGAAGCCGCCGCATAGTAGGAAGGTTTATAACGCTCTGGTAAAAATCGGCCAAGACTTAATGTCATTGGATTACAAAAAATAAAAGTACCAATGACAGGTAACACTACATAACGTGTAATTGGATTTCCTGCACATCTTTGGGCTAGCCACTCAACTCTTTCTTGCCCAACAAACCGAATTAATGCGTTCATTGCTACAAGTAGAGAAATGAGCAGAGGAAGTATCCCTGTGACCATCCCTAAAAAAACCTCTCCCCCCTTTTCAAACAGCCCGATAAACCATTCCGCACCATGAATTATCCACTCCATAAACAACCTCTTTCATTATGACTTTGTGTTTAACCACACTCATATTTTCATTTTGAAAGATAATTTAAAAGAAAAAAGTGGATAAGCCGTGACCAACCTCACGATGTTTTTTATTATGAAAAGCTGAAGTTGGATTTCAGCACCAAATAAAAGTGAAAGTCAGTTTTATTTCACATCAATTGGTGACATAAATCACATAAATGTCTATTTTAGCACCAGTTACAGCTATGAACTCGCTATTATCTGCTCATTGAGACGTTTAGAACATTTCAAAAAGAGCTTTTACAATAAAAACCTAGGCATATATTAGGAGAAGTGTATCAGTATGATCTATACAGAAAAAGAGGTGGTTGAAATAGGTAAAAACTATATAAAACAAGAGATTAATCAAGCCAAGAGGTTGTATTCCTCTATAGGAATCTCTTTTGTTGCAACAATCACATCGCTTTTAGAGTGCAAAGGAAAGGTCATAGTCTCAGGCGTAGGAAAATCGGGCCATGTTGGCAAAAAAATTGCGGCAACATTAGCGTCTACAGGTACACCAGCCTTCTTTATTCATCCAACAGAGGCGCTTCATGGTGATCTGGGCATGATTGGGCAAGAGGATGTCGTCATCATGATCTCGAACTCGGGCAACAGTCATGAGCTACAAAAAATACAAACGCTGATGGAAATGAAAAAGATTACAACTATCGCGGTAACGGGTAATCTCAATAGTCCGTTAGCGCGTAGCTGTGATATAGCGCTTAATATCAACACAAACCAAGAAGCCTGCCCACTAGGACTTGCTCCCACTTCTAGCACGACGAACACGTTACTGTTAGGGGATTCATTGGCACTCACTGTGATGACACTACGCCAGTTTGATAAACACGATTTTGCCCTATCTCATCCTGCAGGTGCATTAGGAAGCCGATTGATTACACGCATTGAACACTTAATAGAAGAAAAACATCAGCAAGCATTTTGCCTTCCCGACACTGAGTTACAGGACGCAATAACTATCATGTGTCAAACAGGACTAGGCCTCATCACGATAATAGATAATAGTAAACACGTTTTAGGTGTGTTTACCGATGGAGATTTAAGAAGAGCTTTTGCAAAGGGTTGTTGCCACACGGTCAAAATGCACACTTTAGTTCAGTCTCATCCTATCCTCATCTCTGCTTCTAGCCTTTGTACTGAAGCATTAGCGCTAATGCTTCGCCATGGCGTGACAGCGATACCCGCGATCGATGACAATTCTTGCTTTACTGGCGTTATCAATCAACATACCATTCATCGCGCAGGTATTTGTTGATAAGTCTTCTAAACACTTAGTACCACTTTATGTTCTACATCGGTGCTTATGCGTCGAATAAGTTCCTCACATTGATTATTCCCTTAAAACGAGGTTGGCAATGTTATCTGCCGCGATATTTGATATGGATGGTTTATTAGTCGATTCCGAACCATTCTGGCAACGCGTTCAAACCGAAGAGCTAGGAAAGCTAGGAGTTTCCATTAGTTTGCAAGACACCCGTGACACCACTGGTGTTCGAATCGATGAAATTGTTAAACACTATGCACGCACACAACCTTGGCAAGGCCCTTCAAATGCCGAGGTTAGAGAGCGTATCGTCGCGCGTGTGGTCGAATTGGTTCAGCAAGAAAAACCCATGATGCCGGGCGTGAAAGAGGCATTGGCCATTTGTCGCCAAGCCGGCCTTAAAATCGGGCTTGCGTCTTCGTCACCCCTGTCGCTCATTCACCCAACGCTAGATGCATTAGGGTTAAGTGATCAGTTTTCTATTATTGAATCCGCCGGTGATTTAAAGCACGGAAAGCCCCACCCAGAAGTCTACCTAAATGCCGCGCAAGCACTAGACGTTGAGCCTGAGCAATGTATCGCCTTCGAGGACTCGTTCACTGGCCTACTCGCCGCCAAAGCGGCCTCGATGAAAACCATTGTCGTACCGGCCGCCCATGAATGGAACGATCCACGCTTTGTCATTGCGGATCACAAACTTGAGAGTCTTAGCAACTTTACCCCAGAGATGCTGTAGTACCGATATCGTTCATTGGCGTTTCCATAAGGCGGCATTGGCCGCCTGTTTTATCTCTACCATTTTGCCAACTTCCTCAGCGTCTCGATACAGTTTGCCCAAGGAGGGCCGCGCCTCGTCATCTCTTCTATACTTCTAGTGAAAGCCGTATGGGGAAAGAAAGTGACGTCCCATCATGAGGAGGAACAATGAAAGACATCACTGACCGGATCGTGAGCTGCCCGCATTGTGGGCATCGTTTTGATATTACGCTTGATTTAAGCGGCGGAAACCAAGAGTTCTATGAAGATTGCCCAAATTGCTGCAATGCCATTCACTACAATATGCAGATTGATGAATTGCATAAAACGGTCAACTTATTTGTCGATGCAGACGACGAGCAAATCTTTTAACTGATAAGACACTCTCGGGCCAATCCAGCGCGACACACACTCAGCGTTATCCCGTCTGTCAGAAATACAGGCGCCGTGCCGAGTTTTGCTTTCTCTTTCACCGCTCTAGCACGTATAATCTCCCTCGTATTATCTGTTCCCTCCTTCCCTTTTAGACAACCGTGTTGAGGCAGTCGTGCAGCAGTATCGTGATGAAGCGAGCGCTATAGTTAGGCTCAGTATTCCAGTGTTTATCGCGCAAATCGCGCAAACGTCGATGGGCTTTGTCGACACCGTCATGGCCGGTGGCTATAGCGCGACCGACATGGCCGCGGTCGCCGTAGCATCAAGTGTGTGGATGCCAGCTATCTTGTTTGGTATTGGTCTGTTGATGGCCATGGTCCCAATGATTGCTCAGCTTAATGGCGCAAGCAAAGACGATCAGATCCCTTATCAGTTTCAGCAAGGCCTCTATATGGCCCTATTACTGAGTGTCCCTATTTGTTTGGTTTTGTATAAAGCCGGCGTCATTATCAACCTGATGGATGTCGAAGCTGCATTAACCGATAAAACAATCGGTTACTTGCACGCGGTTATTTGGGCGGTTCCTGCCTTTTTGGTGTTCCAAGCGATTCGTAACCTTTGCGAGGGTATGTCAATGACCATTCCCGCGATGGTCATTGGTTTTATCGGCCTTGCCGCCAACATTCCGTTAAACTGGATGTTTGTGTATGGCAAACTCGGTGCGCCTGAGCTTGGCGGTATCGGCTGTGGGGTAGCAACCGCCATGGTATATTGGCTGATGGCCGTATTGATGTGGCTTTATGTGGTATTCAGTAAAAAACTTAGCACCTTGCAGCTGTTTGTTTCGCTTTATGCGCCCGTGCTTAAAGAACAAGTCCGCTTGTTCCGTCTCGGTTTCCCTGTTGCCGCATCACTGTTTTTTGAAGTGACCTTGTTTGCAGCCATTGCGATTTTGATTGCTCCACTAGGGCCGATTACCGTGGCAGCTCACCAAGTTGCGATTAACTTTTCGACCATGATTTTTATGCTACCGATGAGCCTCAGTGCAGCGGTCAGTATTCGCGTGGGTCATTTGCTGGGCAAACGCACCACGGTAGGTGCAGGCAATTCGGCTAAAATTGGTATTTGGCTTGGCGTAAGCACCGCGTGTATTACTGCCATCCTTACCGTTTGGCTCCGCGACCCCATCATCGCGCTCTACTCGGACAATGTGGAAGTGGCGACACTGGCCTCATCATTGATGTTATTGGCAGCGGTTTATCAAATCACCGACTCTATTCAAGTGGTTGCTGCGGGTGCGCTGCGTGGTTATAAAGATATGCGCGCTATCTTCCAACGAACACTGGTTTCTTACTGGTTGTTTGGTTTGCCACTCGGCTACGTATTAGGTATGACAGATTGGCTGGTACCGGCGATGGGTGCTCACGGCTTTTGGGTTGGGATCATTATTGGTATTTCCACCGCGGCGCTCTTGCTCGGTCTGCGATTATTTTGGATGCGTAAACAATCGTCTGAGTTTCAACTTGCCATGTCAGAGCGCTAATTCTCTCGCCCTGCTGAGGCTTTCTTTCAGCAGGGCAACCAGTTCTCCCGCTTTTAATTTATCTCCAACTTAAAATCGTCCAATTGGGCTGGTCGGCTTGGGCGCGTAATCGCGAACATGGATTGACCAAGTAGACATAATCAGCGTACTGGCATAAAGGTAAGTCGTTGATCGAGTCCGTGAAAAAGTGAATCGCTGAATAGTCGGTTGACTGTGCATTTAGCCATGCCTCTAAACGTGCCACCTTCCCTTCTCGATAGCTTGGTACGCCGGCAATGGTAGCAGTATAGCGATTGTGCGCTGTCACTAAATCAATCCCCAAGGCGTCCGGGATCCCAAGGTGGCACCCCACTGCCTCAACAAGAAACGTGACGCTCGCTGAAATAATCACCCTATCGATGCCATCACGGTCTAACTGCGCCAGCAATGCTTTCGACTGGGCAAACTGCTTAGGTAAAATTTTGGTGTGCAAACACTCTTCTACCAACGCATGGACCTGTTCGACAGATAAGTCCGCCAGGGGCGCCATCGCAAATTGAAGGTAGCTCGCCATATTAAGCTTTCCTTGCGCATAAAGCTGCATTAAACGCTGATCTTCCTTTAAAAAATCGGCTTGCGTCACCACGCCTTTTTCTACCAAAAACGCGTTAAACAACATGGCACAGTCACCATTAATCAGGGTATCGTCCATATCAAAGACGTATAAAGGTGATGACATGGTTAGGGCCTTACCGGTTGGAGTTCATTGAGGTTAAAAAGCAGCTCGAGCTGACTACCATTTGCCAACAAACGCTCAGACGAGCGATTGAGTAAATCCACTGTGAGCTGGCAGTCATCGACCGCCACTTGATAGCGAATCACATTGCCAAGCAGTTGATGGTTATGGATCCGGCCTACCCGTGGCGCAGAAATATGTGAGCCGTATTTGCGTCCCGGCTCTTTGATATAAATAGACTCAGGGCGAATCGCCACTTTCCACTCGGTATCCAGATTAAACAGCTGTTTCGCTTTCTTGGCCTCTACCAAGTTGTAATGGCCCATAAAGCCGGCGACAAACTCATTGGCCGGCTGGGTATAGATTGCTTCCGGCGTGCCCGCTTGCACGATTTCACCTTTGTCCATCAAGAAAATACGATCTGACATGATCATCGCTTCTTCTTGGTCATGGGTAACAAAGATCGTGGTCAAATCCATCTCTTTCTGAATGTCACGGATTTGTTGGCGAAGGTGTTTGCGAATTTTAGCATCCAGTGCCGAGAGTGGCTCATCCAGCAACAAAATTCGCGGTTTCACCACCAAGGCGCGAGCAAGGGCAACACGTTGACGCTGTCCGCCAGATAATTGGTGTGGATAGTGTTTTTCTTTCCCCGTCAGATCAACCAGCGCAACAACCTTAGCCACTTCACGTTGGATGTCAGCCGCGCTCCATCGCTTCATTTTCAATCCAAAAGCAATATTGGCATCAACCGTCATATTGGGGAACAAGGCGTATGACTGAAACACCATGCCAATCCCTCGCTGCTGAGGTGTTTGGTGAGTAATATTTTCACCATTTACCCATATCTCACCATCATCAACGGGGTTCAAGCCAGCCAGGCTGCGTAGCAAGGTTGATTTACCGCAACCACTCGGCCCCAACAAGGTAATAAATTCACCTTGCTCAATCGTGAACTCAATGTCTTCAAAGACAGTATTGTCGCCAAAGCGTTTCGTCAGGTTATTGGCACGAACGTAACTCATTATTTCACCCCTCGGCTAAAACGACTTGCGAGCCAAGTCAGTAAGAAAATAAACAGGAAGTAGGTCATGACCAAGGCGGAGGTAAAGTGGCCACTGGTTTGACGCATGTTGTAGAGATAGATTTGCAGTGTCTCGTAACGCGTTCCCACCAAAATATTGGCGAAAACAAACTCGCCGAGCAGAAACGAAAACGACAAGAACAGCGACGCCATGAGGCCTTTTTTTACATTCGGTAGTACGATCAGTAAAAACGCTTGGCGGGTACTCGCGCCGAGTAAATAAGCAGCATCCATCAGATCATGCAGGTGAATTGCCTCGAAGCTATTGGCTATCGCACGGTACATAAAAGGCAACGCAATGGTGAAGTAGGTGCCAATCAAAATCCAAGGGGTGCCAATCAGTGCAATCTCGCTGTCGGCATAAAGCTGAAGTAATCCCACTGAAGACACTACAGGTGGCACGGCAAAGGGCAGCAAGATCAGCACATTCATTAGCTTGTCGAGGGCTGGAAAGTAGTAAAACACCACAAAGATTGCCGGTAAAATCAACACCACGCTGAGCGCCAACGCGGCGATACAAATAAACAGCGAGCGACCAAATGCCTCTAAAAAACGCGGATCGGTCACCAGCTTTAGGTACCAATCAAACGTAAATCCATCGGGTAACACTGTGGCGCCCCAACGCGATGAGAATGAATAGATTAAGGTCGCCAAGATCGGAACTAGCATCACGCCAACAATGCCGTAAACCACGGTTTTGTGGTATCGGGTATTCATCGTATCCATCGCTATTTTCTCCCCTTTTTGCCCGCGTAGCTTTTTGCAATAAGCCATTGGTTAACGACCGTAATAAACGCCAGTAACACCATCAAAATGACAGAAATCGCCGCAGCCAGATTGGGCTCAAGGAATAAATCGCCCGATACCAAACTGGCAATGCGCACGGTGACAAGGTTGTAATTCCCTGACGTTAGCGCATAAACACTGGCATACGCGCCGATAGCATTGGCGATGAGGATAATAAAGGTGCCAAATAACGCGGGAGAGAGAACAGGCAAGGCCACCCGAGTCCAGTATTGCGATGTGCGAGCTCCCAACAGTGCGGCGGCGGCTTGCCAGTCATCACTCAACGCATCAAACGCGGGATAGAGAAGCAACACCGCAAGTGGAATTTGAAAATAAATATAGATCGCCAATAACCCCCACTTGCCGTAAAGGTCAAACTCGCCCAGTACACCGTATTGCTTGAGGAGCAAGGTAATGGCGCCATTAGTGCCCAAAATAATGATAAAGGCAAACGCCAATGGCACGCCGGCAAAGTTGCTGCTCATATTGGTAAAGGCAATCACACCATCACGAAGTTTGGAATCGACTCGACGCAGCGAAGACACTAACAGCGTTGCGATGGCCAACCCCACCACACTCGACCAAAACGCTAACCACAAGCTATTGCCAAACGCCTGAAGCATAAACGCTGAGTCGATGATTTCGACATAGTTATCGACGCTTAATGTGTCATCGTAAATAAAGCTATTAATGAACACCCAGACCATGGGCGCAATTTGAAACAGATAAAAAAAGCAGCCAAAAGGGACTAACCACAGCGCGGGTTTCAAACGTTTAAGTCGAATCACCCAAGCTTTCTTGGTTTGGGTCGGTGTATGGGTGTGTGTGGGAGTAAGAGAACTGTCCATCATGCTAACAATTCCTGAGTAAAAGGTTTGTGGTGGTATAGCTGCAATAGCTGGCACACAGTGCCGCACAGTTCGATTTGTTTCACCTGACAGGCTTGATGGCTAAAACGCTCACCGATAACAAACAAAGGCACATCTCGCTCTTCTGCCAACGTACCACCGTGCGACCTGTCATTATTCATCCCGTGGTCGCTGGTGATCAGCACTTGATAACCGTCGCCTACCCAAGCTTCGATGTAATTTGAGAGCAAACTATCGATATGCCGAGCACCATTACGATATTGATGTGAGTCCAAGCCGTGTTTGTGCCCGAGGTCATCCATATTCATGGGATGAATGAGCAAAAAGTCGGGCCCGAAAGTACGACGTAAATACTCTGCGTCCAACAACAAGGCTTCATCTGGATAATGATCCCAATGGTAGAAACAGCCATGTTGAATATTGAGTGACACATCATGCGTAAAACGATCTCTGACCGGCTCAAAAGGCGCACGATTATAGAGCTCGCTGATCCAATGATACGCCGCAGCCGCGGTTACCTTGCCTTGTGCGCTCGCCAAGCTAAAAATCGAATCATGCTTGGATAAACGCACAATCGCATTGTTGACGATGCCACTTTCTATCGGGCGGATCCCGGTTAAGATGCACTCATACAAAGGGCGAGACATGGATGGCAATTCACTTTGCAGCTGATAAAGCGTGGTGCGCAGCGCTGATTGGGAATGAGGTTGTTCTACAAGACCGTTCAGATAGCCCATGCAATCACGGGCTACCTGATAATTCAGTCCGTCGAGAACAACAAGGATCACCTTATTATTCATACTAACCGACTTCTATTGCTGATGGATAAGCACACTTTCTTGCCATTGACGAGGTAGACGTCGCGCTGACTTTTCCCATGCAGAGAAGTTCGTCACTGGGCGCACATTGCTGTATTGGTCATTGGCGATCAATTTGTCTTGAATCGACTGAGGTAAGGTGACATTGGTACGAATCGGACGAGCATATCCCTCGGCAAGATTAATTTGCCCTTGGTCACTAAAAATGTACTCACGCGCCAACTTCGCCGCGTTGGGGTTTTTCGCGTACTTATTGATAATGGTGGTGTAACCAGAAATCACGGAGCCATCTTGAGGAATATTTACTGTGAAACGCTCACGATCAATTTTGTCGCGGTAATTTAGCGCGTTGAAGTCCCACATAATAGCCACTTCGATTTCACCTTTTTCCAAGTTCGCAATGCTTGGGTTAGTGAACGATAAGCGTCCCTGCTTGGCCAGTTTTGCAAAGAAATCGATCGCAGGTTTTAGGTTGGATTCATCACCGCCATTGGCAAATGAAGCCGCTAAGACAGCATTGTTTGCCTGAGACGCAACGCCGACATCGCCAACTGTGATCTTGTAGTCCCCTTCAAGTAAGTCCTGCCACGATGTTGGTGCATCTTTCACCAAGTTATTGTTGGCGATAAACGCTATCGTGCCGGTATAAGCCAACGCCCAGTGACCCTCTTTGTCTTTCGCCCAGTCAGGAATATCATCCCAAGTACTCGGCTTATAGGGCTGGGTGACGCCCTTTTTCACCGCTACACGCGCAAATGCAAAGCCGACATCACCAATATCCGCGGTGGCGTTTTTCTTTTCAGCTTCAAATTTGGCAATTTCTTGCGCTGAGCTCATGTCAGTGTCTTGGTGGGTTAACCCATAATTTGCCTTTAAATCCGCCCACGTGTCTTTCCAGTTCGCCCAACTGTCGGGCATACCTACGCTGTAAACTGCACCTTCTTGCTGGGCAGCCTTGGTCAAAGATTCAAGATTAGTCTCTTTCGCGACGGTAGGGAACGCCAGTGTTGCGGCGATCAGTGCTGCTGGCACCATACGCTTCGCCGGTAAAGCAACGGAACGACTTAGCAAAGTTTTCATTGTCTCTATCCTTCTGGACTAGGTCAGTAAGTTCGTTTTGCATGCTAGGGCGCAAATGTGACGATTAGGCATCAATAGATTGACATTTCTGCTTACATTTCATGTCACTTTTATTGCAGACACCCTGTGTCCAAGCGACTGATAGCTGTCATATTTTTGTTAACTCTATGACTTATCTTGCGGGGATACTCTTTACTGGACTAGATCACTAATGAGCGTGACGACAACTCGCCAATACGGCACGCAACTGACATATATCAAGCAGAACTTGCGAGAGCAGATCCAAGCAGGTGTGATACATCAAGGACAAAAACTTCCTTCAGAACGCGAACTCAGTGAGCTCTACGGCACCACGCGTATTACGGTCAAAGACGCCTTGGTTTCACTGGAGACTGAAGGGCTCATTTATCGCGAAGAACGGCGAGGTTGGTATGTATCGCCCGAGCGAATTGTCTATAACCCTTTATCTCGGACCCACTTCCACCAAATGATCCGCGAACAAGATCGCACCGCGGATACTCGATTACTCAGAGTGCGCAACGAAGTCGCATCTGGCGAATATGCTCGTGCACTGGACACAGGCTCTATGTTGCCCATTCATATCATTGAGCGGTTACGTTATATCGATGGTCGAGCGGTACTGTTTGTCGAGAATGTGCTTAAAGCCGCTTTGTTTGAAGATATCTTGACTGAGGATTTAACCCAGTCACTTACGGGTATTTACCGAAACAAATACCACTATGAAACGAAACGTTCACGGTTTGAAGTCATCCCCACCTCAGCCCCCGCTCACGTTGCCAAAGCATTGAACCTTGCCAATGGGCAACCCATCCTCAAAATCTGCCGAATCAACTACAAACAAGATGGTGAGCTGATGGATTGCGAATTTGAATATTGGCGACCCGACGCGGTGGTGATCCGTATCGACAGTGTCGACCCCACTGTTCGATAGTCGGCCTTGTCGGTTCTAGAGCGATGTAACGGGAATAAAACCATCCTACTGACATCAACTCAGTAAGTTGCGTAAACTATGAGGCAAGGCGATCGGGTTGCGGGTCGCCTTCGTATCGACTGGCATCGACGCTAAAGGAATCACCGTGTTATGCGCTTACTCGCTCCCCTTCTGATTGTTCTATCGATGAGCTTACTGACCGCTTGTGAGCCAGCCGATCCAGCTAAAGCCATGATGGCCGACTACCAACAACGCCTAGGAAATGTGTTGGATGCAGATCCCTCTCCCCTTAGCCTACCGGCACTGCCTTCTTTGCCTCGTAAACGGGAGCTGGTACAACCCATCGCCGATCTCCGTTTAGGGTTACTCGATGCCTATGAACTGCGCCAATGCGGGCTGTTTAATTTAATTGCCGAGCGTAATTCCTCACTGGGAAAAGTCGCCGACCGTTTTCGTCAGCTTGATTACGAACTCAGTTTCATCCGTGTCGCTAAGCAATGCCTGCCACAGGTGAAAGATGACAGCATCCGAACCGCGCTCAACGACGCTATAGTAAGCAAAACCCAGCAACTACCCACCGTTATCTGGAATACGGTGATTGATAGCAGCGCCTGGCAAGCACAGTGGTCATTGCCGATTCTCACCTTGCCGGTTGAACTTCCCGCGCATAGCAATGCAGTCAGCGCCATGACACAATTCGGCAACTTGGTCCAACAGCCATCATCGAGTCATGAAAGCATTCTTGAGTGGCAAGAAAGCATTGAAAAACAACCTATTTTAGGTGCATTATTCGTCAGTTTGACAGCGCATACGGATTGGCTTAATCAAACCAGTCAGTTGATTGCCGACAATCAATCTAAAGTGCTGTGTGGTGAAAATTTTGATACCACCCGCCTCGAGCGACTAAAAACCGTGTTTTACAAATATTATGTTGGTGAAGTGCAACCTTATTTGGCGCGCGTCGACGGCTTGTATCGTGATGTGTCACCAACATTAAACCAACTTGCCTCCTTAGAAACGCCTCCACCTTTTTCTGCGTATAAATCCGCCTACTGGCAAGGCGAGGCATACACGGCATACAAACAAGCCATTCGTCATCATGCCGATGTGTGGCAACAGCTGTTCCAACGCTGTAATGTGACTTTAGGCGGGTAAGTACCCGCCTGTCACACTAGGATCATGAAGAAAAATGGCGAAAAACCATCAATTTGACCACCAAATCGCCAAACAGTCGTTTCTGCGCAAAAATATGCGCTTAAGCGCTTGCGTGACACAGATGAACTCGCTACTATTCACCCCGCTTTCAAGCACTGTGCGTCCGTAGCTCAGCTGGTTAGAGTATCGCCTTGACATGGCGGGGGTCGGTGGTTCGAGTCCACTCGGACGCACCACTTTGCTTGAAACACTAAATTATGCGTCTGTAACTCAGTTGGTTAGAGTGTCACCTTGACATGGTGGAAGTCGGTGGTTCGAGTCCACTCAGACGCACCACATTTTGAAATTCGCGTCCGTAGCTCAGTTGGTTAGAGTACCGCCTTGACATGGCGGGGGTCGGCAGTTCGAGTCTGCCCGGACGCACCATTTCCAGAGAGCCTGCTTAAAAGCAGGCTTTTTTGTTTTACGTAAAGACCGCTACTCGTTCCTTAAAGCGAGGCAGGCACAAACACCCACCCCATTTGTTCATGCTTGTTCGTTTTACGCTACGGCGCTATCCGCTGCTAACACAAACTTTTCAATCGCTTTGGCCACACCGTGCTCATCATTGCTCTCGGTAATGTAATCCGCGATTTGCTTGGTTGCTTCCATGGCATTCGCCATCGCAATACCAAGGCCTGCGTATTCCAACATTGCGTGATCGTTTTCAGCATCGCCCATGCAAATCACTTCATCGGGTTGAATGCCTAGGTGCGCTACAATGGCGGCTACCCCCGCCCCTTTATCGCTTGCAGGGTTTAAAAACTCGAGGAAGAAAGGCGCACTTTGCACTACCGTAAATTCCTCGCGTAGAGTGGATGGTAACGCGCTGATCACTTCGTTTAACTTGCTTGGCTCTGCCACCATCAATACTTTGATAATCGGATGATCATCGCTTAGGGTCTCGAAATCCATCACGGTAATATCTAGGCCGTTGATCTTGCCCTCAATCTCGGTATATGGATTCTGCGCTGGTGTAATCAAACCGTGCTCAGTACTAAACGCATGCACGAAGGCACCCAGTGCCTCAGCATGCTGAGCCAGCGCTTTGGCGGCTTTTCCGTCAAGCCCTTTTTGCAAGATAACGTCATCAGTACCTAGGTTTTTTACCATTGAGCCGTTGTAGTACAGCACAAAGTCTTTATCCGACCCGATTCCCAGTTCGTCTAGCTTAGGCTGCATGCCCTCAAGCGGCCGACCAGACGCCAATACCACAGTCACGCCTTTCTCACGCGCGCGGGCAATGGCTTGTTTATTCTCAGCAGATATTGCTTTCTCGCTGTTTAACAAGGTGCCGTCCATATCTAGGGCGATTAATTTGTACATCGTTTACTCACTTCAACATCAAAATAAAATCAGAAACTGTCCCAGAACTGCAAAATAAACGCCGTGCCTACAACAACATATCGTCTTCAATCGCAATAAAGCGATCGACACTGTTCACCAAGGAATTGGCCGTTAGGGAAGGCACACCAAGCACTATCGCTTCAGTGTGATAGCGCGCGCGGATTTTGTTCATCAGCAAGTCAAAATCCCCGTCACCGGATAACAGCACCACGGTATCAACCTCGGGCGCGGCTTCCATCACATCAATGGCAATCCCCACATCCCAATCGCCTTTGGTACTGCCATCGGCGCGTTGAATATAAGGTTTAAGCTTGACGGTAAAGCCAATGTGGCGAAGGGCATCTTGAAATTTGATTTGCTGATCGTCATCGCGGCGAATGGCATAGGCATACGCGGTTACCACCTCACCCATATCATTGAGGGTTTGCCATAACTGGCGATAGTTAAACTGACGCCCGTAGGCTTGGCGTGTGGTGTAGTAGATATTTTGAACGTCGACAAAAACCGCGATTTTTTTCAAGTCAGGCTCACAGTCGGTGGGAGAATTGAAGCCAGAGAGGATACCACATCACACGACCGTGAAGATAATCACAAGCATGGCCGCATCTAGCAAAAACAAAAAAGCCGCTGACAACAGCGGCTCTCACGAGGGTTAATATCATTAACTCAACCCAATAATATTACCTTCATCATCGAGGTCGAGGTTCATAAACGCCGGTTTTTCCGGTAGGCCGGGCATAGTCATCACGTTGCCGCATAAGGCATAGACAAACCCGGCACCCGCGCATAATTTCAACTCGCGGATCGGTACATCAAAGCCTTTGGGAGCACCTTTTATCGCACCATCGGTTGAAATAGACAGCGGCGTTTTCGCCAAACAGACTGCCAAACCGTCATACCCTTGCGCTTTAAATTGTTGCAGTTGCTGTTTCGCGGTCTCACTTAACGTCACGCTTCCCGCGCCATAACCAACTTCCGCAACCGCCATCAACTTTTCTTCCAAGCTTTGCTGGGCATGATACAAGGGCGAGAATGATGCGTTGGTTTCACATTGCGCGACCACTTGTTCCGCCAGTTTACGCGTACCCTCGCCACCTTGGGCAAAGCCTTCACTGATCGCTACTCTTACTTTGTTGGGCAGCGCTTCAATCATCGCCTTGAGTGTCGCTAGCTCAGCATCACTGTCTTGTGGAAAACGATTGATTGCCACTACCGCCGGCACACCATATTGAGTCACGTTATTGATATGCCATTTGAGGTTTTCAAACCCTGCTATCAATGCCTCATTATCATCCGCAAAGAGCGCGTCGGGCATAGGCTGACCAGGCTGTAAGTTGTAATAACCAGAGTTGGCTTTTAAGCCGCGCAATGTCGCCACAATCACCGCACAGTCTGGCGCTTTACCGGATGCTTGCGCTTTGATGTTGCAGGCTTTTTCAAACCCCATGTCTGAACCAAAGCCGCCTTCAGTGACGGTATAATCGCCTAGCTTAAGCGCAATGTTATCGGCGATAATCGACGAATTGCCATGAGCAATATTGGCAAACGGACCAGCGTGAATCAGTGTAGGCACGCCTTCTAGGGTTTGCATCAAGGTGGGTTCAATCGCTTCTTTCATACTGACCGCCATCGCGCCAGCCACTTGCAAATCTTCGGTGGTGATCGGCTCACCGGTATGGCTATAAGCCAATACTATGCGGCCGATGCGCTGACGCAGATCGCGAAGATCGCTCGCCAACGCCAGAATCGCCATTAGCTCAGAGGCAGCCGAGATATCAAACCCGCCCTCACGCTCGTAGCCGTTGATGGTTTTACCCGGCTCGTTTTTACCCACAGTCACCATACGCAAGGCGCGATCGTTATGATCCATCACCCGCTTCCACACCACGCGACTTGGGTCAATCTTTAACGCTTTTAAGCCACTGCGCGCCTCAAAATCGTCATAGCCTCGACGTTGCTCGTGATAAATTCGCGCATCAATGGCCGCAGCAGCCAAGTTGTGCGCCGCGGTCACCGCATGAATATCTCCCGTCAGGTGGAGGTTGAGCTCCTCCATCGGAGCCACTTGCGAATAACCACCGCCAGCTGCGCCACCTTTCACACCAAATACGGGCCCCATCGAAGGCTGACGAATACAGGCCGTTACAGAATGATTCAGCTTAGCCAAGCCTTGCGCCAGACCAATGGTGGTGACGGTTTTGCCTTCACCCAAGGGCGTGGGAGTGATGGCGGTGACCAGGACTAACTTTCCGGTTGGGTTGGGCGCAAGACGCTTTAAGCAATCGAGAGAGATTTTGGCTTTATAGCTACCTTGCGTTTTAAACTCTGAGTCAAGGAGGCCAACTTGCTTGGCTATGGTGGAAATGGGGGCGAGTGTGGTGTTACGACAAATCTCGACATCAGGCAGCATGAAACCCTCTCAATAGCGCACAATATGTTCAAAGCAAACGTTTGCGTGAGCATAATACCGCTAAAATAGCTATTGTAAAGCGAAAGGACGCTTGCGGTAAGCGTCCTTTATGACTTTTTATCCCGTGTGCCGAGAATAGTGATCATGCTATTGCTTAGGCGACTTTAAATTGCCCGACCAAGGTATCAAGATCTTGACCAAGCGAGCTCAGCTCTTCCGCCGCGTGTGACGATGCCTCACTTGAGGTCAACAAGCTAGCGACAATGTCGCGAATCGATACCAGATTACGATGAATATCTTCCGTGACCGTGGTTTGCTCTGACGCCGCGCTAGCAATTTGCGAGGTCATATCGTTTACTTGCGAGAACGCCGCGCTCACCGAGGTGATTCGCTCGCCAATTTGCGCTGAAATCGTTGCCATGCTTTGGCACTCTTGATCGCTGTCGGCAATGGTTTTCACGGCACTATCCACATGCACATGCAGACCATCAAGCATGTCACGGATCTCATGAGTGCTGGTTTGGGTACGACTGGCCAAGGTGCGCACTTCATCGGCCACCACCGCAAAGCCTCTCCCCTGCTCGCCTGCACGGGCGGCTTCAATCGCCGCATTTAGCGCCAGCAGATTGGTTTGCTCCGCAATTTCACCAATCACAGACAGTACTGAGGTAATTTTATCCGACTGAGCTTTAAGCTGATCCACCTGCCCGCTCGACTCGCTCATTTTCGCCACCAGCCGCTCAACCGACGCGATAGATTCATGCACTTGGGTTTGCGCGTTTTGCGCATCTTGGGTGGCAGACGTAGCCGCATCGGCAACCTGCGTGGTGTTTTGTGCCACTTCTTGCGCAGCAGAGCTCATCTCTGTCACCGCGGTCACCACTTGCTCGGTTTCGTTATCGTGAGTTTGTAAGTGCTGGGCCACCGTTGCGGTCTGCCGCGCCATATCGCAGGCAGTGCTATTCACTTGCGCGGTGACCTGAGCGACTCGCTGAATGGTTTGCTGCAGCTTTTCTACAAAGCGGTTAAACGCATAACCAAGTTGCGCTATCTCATCATGGCCATGCACGTGCAAGCGCTGAGTAAGATCACCCTCACCACTGGCAATATCATTAAGCTTATCGAGCATGTCTTTCACCGGTTCACTAATACGCTGCGCAAACCAGCTCACTAGCAACACTGTGATAACCACCGTGCCCGACCCAAGCAAGGTTAAACGCCAGATCTGAGCATCCAATGCTTGCTCTGCTTCACTGCGATAGACGGCTACCTTTTGCTCGATATCATCGATGTAGGCACCGGTACCCAGCAACCATCGTCCGTTATTGATCATCACCGCATAGCCAATTTTCTCAATCAGCTGGTCAGCGCCGGGCTTGTCAAACATAAAATTGAAAAAGCCATCGCCTCGCTGTGCGGCCTCAAGCAGGCCCTGAATAACCTTGTTGCCTTTAGGATCGGTAAAATTAATCAGGTTTTTCCCTTCAAGGGCTGGTTTAACAGGGTGAAACACATTAATCCCCTGTTTGTTGTAGATAAAAAAGTAACCCGCTTCGCCAAATTTCACATCAGTAAGCGCCGTTTTAAGCGCCGCCAGACGTGCCTCACTGGCACCGGGGTTGATGCGTTTGACAATGTTCTCCGCCACCTGAGTCACTTCTTCGAGTTGTTTTTTACGCTCGTTGACTAATTTTTCCCGAAACGTGGCAATGTTCTCTTCTATTAATGTCCGCTCGTTATGTGCCGTGATCGCACTCAAAATCAATATCGAAGCAATAAGTGGCACAATGGCAAGCAGCAGTATTTTTGTTTTAAACATCAGCTTCATTAGCATTTACCCTACAGACTAATTTTGTAAGCAAATGCTACTACTTAGCTAGACAGGATAAAATATAACCAGCTGTTTTCTATGAACTAAACGCTACTCAATTAGCGAAGCTGTGATACTGGTTGAAGTGTCATGTAACTGGCAGGCACCGTGTCATGTCGTGGCGTGTATTCAGCTCCTCTCTACCAAACCATTCCCCTGCTTTTGCCGTATCTTTAATGGTTAACAAGGAGACGGTGATGAAAAGTAGCAAGGTTCCTCATGGGCGGTATTCTCGGTTAGGGGCGTTGGCTTCCCTAGCGGGGCGTGTGGCGTCGAATGTGGCATGGGAAGGTGCGAAGCAGTTTGCTCAAGGCAATCGGCCGAGCCGTAAAGATTTGGTGATGTCACCAGCTAATATCGCCCATGTAGCAGACAAACTGGCGGATTTGCGCGGTGCAGCGATGAAGGTCGGTCAGTTATTGTCGATGGATGCGGGCGATTTAATCCCACCCGAGCTCAGTGATTTACTGGCTCGATTACGCAATCATGCCACGCCTATGCCATCTACCCAGCTTAACCAAGTACTCACCGAGCAGTGGGGGCCCGAATGGAAGCAAGCTTTTACCCACTTTCGTTTTTCACCCATCGCGTCAGCGTCGATAGGCCAAGTGCACGAAGCTTATACTGATGCTGGTGACAAGGTAGCGGTGAAGGTCCAGTACCCGCGGATTAAAGACAGCATCGATAGCGATGTCGATAATGTGATTACCTTATTGCGCTTGAGTGGCCTGATCCCCAAAGAAGCGAATTACCAAGCCTTACTCGATAAAGCGAAGCAACAACTGCACGATGAAGCCGATTATCGTAAAGAAGCGAATGCAATGCTGCGCTTTAACGAGCGGCTGAATGCCCTTACGGATTTGATAGTGCCCACTGTCCATTCAACCTTAACCACAGATCGCATCTTGACCATGGATTTTATGGCGGGTGAACCGATTGAAACCCTAACAAAAGCCGAGCCTGCAGTGCGTCATCGCGCGGTGAGTCAACTCTTTACCCTACTCTTTGAAGAGGTGTTTGTGTTTGGGGAAGTCCAAACAGATCCTAACTTCGCCAATTATTTATACCAACCAGAAAGTGGCCGTATCGTCTTGCTCGATTTTGGTGCCACCCGTCAGTACACCTCACGATTTACTGAGGGCTATCGCAAGTTGTTCTTAGCTGCCATTGAAAAAGATAACCCCGGCATTGACGCAGCGCTGACTCAGATTGGCTTTTTTGCCGAGGCGATCTTACCGGAGCAAAAAGCCAGTGTACTTGAGCTTGTGAACACCGCCTGTGAGCCAATAGCGACGGATGCACCCTTTAATTTTGGTCAAGCCGATCTAGCCACCCGTTTACGTAACCGTGGGATGGCGCTGAGTATGGAGCAAGGCTATTGGCACACACYGCCGGCGGATGCGCTATTTTTGCATCGTAAAATTGCGGGGCTATATTTGCTGGCTGCCAAATTGGATGTCACTTTAAATGTGCGAGCCCTGCTAATGCCTTACCTCACGGCAGAGCGCGTAAAAACAGCCTAATCATGCAAGCGAATTAACCATTGTCTCGCAGCGCTTCACAGTAGGCGACTAAGTCTTCGGCCACCCAATGAGAGGCCACACTGCGTGCGGTAATAGCGGCATCGATCCGGCCCGTTTGGACCACCTCAAACCAGTGGGTCAACATGGCTTCAAACCCTTTACTGGCCTGCATGCCTGTCCAGTCAGGGAGAGACAATTGCGCGACTTGATTGTCTTGCATACGCTCACCGCGCGTAAATCCATCAAAGAAGTAGCACTCGTTACGATAGGCTGCGGCAATGGTTTCCTTGGTGGCGCCGTATTGGCGATTCATACTGGCTTCAAATAAGCTATTCTCGCGATGCCAACGAATATCTAAACGCGCGAGCAGTCCTTCATCAAACTGGGCAAACACATCCAAATCATCAATGTTCATGTCACCGTGCAGGTTAATACTGTCAAGCGGGTGAATAAAGTCATCGAAAATAAACCGACGAGGCGCATCTGGCAGCGCATGACGATGCTTTTCCCACCGTAACGATAACAATGGCGAGCCGAGTTCATCTTCTGGGCGCTGGCCGTTTAAATGGGCGTTTAACAACGGCAAATAACGGCGATTAAATCCTGCAAACAAAGGCGTATTATGCTTTTCTGCAAGGTTAAAGAGGGCTTCAACATCCGCCCCCGATTGGGCCACCGGTTTGTCGACAAACACGGGAATACCTGCGGCTAAGAACGGACGCACCAACGCCGGATGAGCATGAGTGGCAGCATGAATCATCACCCCATCCACGTTCAGCGCCAACACTTCTTCAACATTGGCTGCTGTGTGCGCTACCCGATACTGCTGCGCCAATTTCGCGAGTGTATCGGCTTGGCGGCTGCACAAGACCCAGTCGAGATCGGGCCAGCTTGCAAGTAGTGGCAGGTATGCCTTTTGGGCGATGTCACCCAACCCTATTGAGGCAATTCTCATGTTTTCTCCTTACCGCGCGCGACTTGCGTTGAGGCTGGAAGTCGCTAGTAGAAATCAGTAACCTAGCAGCATTCTACAGAGTGTGACGAATTATGAATATTATTATCTCTTGGCTTGCCCAAGGCGGCGCTTGGCTAACCCCTTGGTTAAACGAAATCGCCATTGCGGTCACCGCATCTTTATTGGTGGTGTTTGGTAACGACATTAACCGTACCCTGCGTCGTTTACTGACCGGCCACAACTTTTTTGTCCGCACCTTGGTTTTTATCGGCATCAATGCATTTGGCTACGGCGCATTTATTGTGGCAGTGTCTCCTTGGCTCGCCGCGAAAATGCGCGCCTGGCCTGATCAATGGCTAATGTGCGCCGTGGTAGGTGTCTTTGTGTTTGTTGGCTATTGGGCGCAACGTCAACGACAGATCTAATCCTAGACCCAATTCGCTGTTTAAAATATCGGCATCCATACTTACTGATCAATCTGGATGTCGATTCTCGGCGTAATGGCGAGAAAAAGGAGATCAACATGCAACGCGGACTGATGTGGTTTCGCCACGACCTTCGAATTCATGACAACCCTGCTCTCGCCAATCTTGCTTCGAGCTGTGACGAACTTACCTGTGTGTTTGTCATTGATCCGCGCTGGTCACGCGCGGATCACTTCCAAAGTAAACACCTCGGCCCTCAGCGCGAAGCGTTTTTGTGGCAAAGCCTTATCGAGCTTCATCGCGCGCTCGATGTCATGGGGCAAAAGCTCATCATTAGAACAGGTACACCTTTGGAAGTGCTTGCCGACCTGTGTACCCAACACCAGATTGATGTTATTGGCGTCACCGATCATCCAGGCCCCTTTGAGCGCCAGCAAATAGATACCCTTGTTAGCCGGTTTCCACAGCGTGTGGTGGTGTCTGATGCACATACGCTGTTTAGTCAGCATCAGTTACCCTTTGATTTACCCGATATTCCTGCCACCTTTACGCAATTTAGAAAAGCGGTCGAAAAGCGCGACATTCCGCCACGTTTGCCGCTTGCGGTGCCAGAGTCCTTACCGCGCCCTATCGATGGCATAGTTACCGAGCCCGCGCCTTTATCGGATCGCCGTATTGCACCTTATCAAGGTGGAGAGATTGCTGGCCGCGCGCAACTGAATCATTACTTGTGGGATACCCATCGTATTCAACGCTACAAAGAGACGCGAAATGGTTTAGATGGTTGGGATTTTTCATCCCGCTTATCCGCATGGCTAGCCAATGGTTGTTTGTCTGTGCGTTGGGTCGCTGCAGAGCTGGACCGTTATGAGCGCAATGTGGAGAAAAATGAGTCCACCTATTGGCTCTATTTTGAGCTTCTGTGGCGGGAGTATTTCCAGTGGATGTTGTATCACTACGGAGCCCGCTTTTTCCGTTTTAAAGGCATTGCCGATAAACGCCCACTCACCACGTTTTATGCCGAAGCCTTTATGGCATGGCGTGAAGGTAATACCGATTTTCCGATCGTCAACGCTGCCATGCGCCAGCTAAAACACACAGGCTGGATGTCGAACCGGAGTCGTCAATTAGTCGCGAGCTGCTTGGTGAATGAGCTAGGTGTGGACTGGCGTTACGGCGCTGCTTACTTTGAGCAACAACTGATTGATTTCGATGTCGCCGCTAACTATGGTAATTGGCAATACCTCGCTGGTGTCGGTGCAGATCCTCGCGGCAGTCGTCGGTTTAATCTCGATAAGCAAACAGCACAATACGACCCTGAAGGAACGTTTATTGCTCGCTGGCTCGCCGATGAGGTTCCGTCACATTAGCGTTAGGATTCAACTTGTACGGCTGGTTCGGAAGCAGGCTGGTAGCTGTCGATAATGGCGATCACTTTATCGCTCACCCGACGAGAAAAAAGCAATGCAATGTGGGTGAGCGGAAAGATATCATGACTGCTCATGCCTTCGATTTTAGTTTCTTCGACCAGCACAGTACCGTCGCAAACTTGGTTCTTTATCAGCAGCGATGCTGGGCCCCACGGGCAATTTCCAGCAATACTGTGCAAAGGTGGTAACCCCTGCCAGGGAATAACCTCATCGGGCAACAAAATAGATTGGCTGCGTTGGAACAGCCAGCCGCCCCACCCTAAATCATCAAACACTTTGGCCAGTGTTGCGCCTTGATGGGGGGTGCCGAGGGTAATCACCGCGTGCACCGCATCAGCAGGGTTATCGTCTAGTTGCGCACTCTGCTCCAAATAGCGGCGAATAATCAGCCCGCCCATCGAGTGACCGATTAAAATCGTGGGCTGATGATCAATAAACGCATTGATGCGACGAGCAATTTGCTCAAAGTCCGGATCTAGGGTGTTATAAGAAAGGTTAAGCACCTCATGTCCTTGCTTTTCTAGGCGTTCACTTAGCGGGATCAAAAACACACCGTGCATGTACAGCCCATGAAGTGTCACTATTTTCATCCCATCTCCTTATTAAACCCTTACCGCTCATCATGTCGTGATAGACGAGTCGAGTGGTTACATGCGATATAGTCCGCGTGCATTTACCATACCAAGCATAACGTGCTACTGCATGAATTCGTGACCCCAAAAAAAACGCCTCACGTTGAAAACGCGAGGCGCTTAACAGACTGTTCTTGGCCTATCGGCTTAGAAAATCAAATGTGCGACACCCGCGATCACCGGTAAGGTCACCAAGGTACGCAAGATAAAGATCACAAACAGTTCCCAGATTTTGACTGGAATTTTACTGCCTAGCAGCAAAGCACCAACTTCTGACATGTAAATCAGCTGGGTGACAGACATCGCTGCAATCACAAAGCGAGTCATCTCGTTGTCAATTTCCGCGGCAAGAATGGCAGGGATAAACATATCCGCAAAACCAATCACCATGGTTTCTGATGCTTTGACCGCCTCGGGAATATGCAGTAGCTCAAGCAAAGGAACAAACGGTGCACCCAGTACGTTAAAGATACTGGTGTACTCAGCCACCATCAATGCCGCTGTACCAATCGCCATCACAACAGGGAGTACGCCCAGCACCATATCAACCGCGTTTTGAGCCCCTTCTTTGAGCACGCTGTTCACCGAGCGAATTTTTTCAGCACGGTTAAGCGCGCACTGTAAGCCGTAGCTCAGCGTGGTATGGCCTTCAGGTAACACTTCTTCGTTCGATTGGCGGGTTGAGCCGTCAATCAACTCGTCTTTTTTCCAGCAAAGCGGCGGAAGACGAGGAACGATAATCGCTGCAGCAATCCCCGCCAGACACACTGCTAAATAGAACCAAGTAAACATGTGCATCAAGTCAACTTGGGCGATCACAACCAAGCTAAAGCTAATCGATACCGCAGAGAAGGTGGTGCCGACAACCGCGGCTTCACGCTGTGTGTAAAAACCTTGCTCGTATTGCTTGCTCGTCATCAAGATACCGACACTGCCGTCTCCTAACCACGATGCCGCACAGTCAACCGCCGAGCGGCCAGGCAAGCCAAACAATGGACGCATCACTTTGGTGAAAACGGCGCCTAACATTTCCAGCAGGCCAAAACTGGTCAGCAATGGCAACAGCAATCCGGCAAAAATAAACACAGAAAGCAGGATAGGCAGCAAATCATTAAGCACGAACGCGCCAGTGAGCTCACCCATGATAAGTTCAGATCCGTAACCGAAGAAGGTCATGGCAACAAATACACCACCGATCACACGGGTGGCTAGCCAAATCGGTGAAACATTAAATAGGCCGTTGAGAAAACCGTGGCGAGTAATAAAGCGGGGTTTTGTTAGCGTAACAATCAATGAGGTGACCGCACTGAAAACCACCAATGCGGTGACCACAGCAGTTGCCGAGCCACCCAATAAATCAAGAACGCTGCCAGCCATGACCGCAATGGGAATGGTGACACCATCGCCGAAGTTTACCGGCGTCATAAAGAGGAGTAAGCCAAGAAGCGATGGGATGGCGAACATCAGAATATTTCTCATCGAAGGCACCGTCGTCGAGAGAGAGTCAGTTTTTTGCATACGTCTGAATCCTGAATTTTTATTTGTATCACCGTGACAAAACGACGAATTGTCGATTAATTATTCACTCACAGTGACTATCTGCAATCGAGATTACCGAATCATGCATGCGATGTAAATGTTTATTTAGTCATAAATACTGAATAAATACATCTATAGAGCACAACTACCACGGCTCAATTGCGTTTTATAGTTCATCAAACCTTCATTTGTGAAAAGTTTGTTACACTATTTTATTGACCAAGATCAGATTCCGTTAGCAACTTGTAGGGTATAAGGTGGGCCAGCTCACAGATTATCGTAACCACGTTTTTGGATAACGAGCTGATATACACTGCGTATTGGTCCTGCTAACCGATTTTAAAGTCAATACGCGCATATTCTTTGATCAACCAGTCACCAAAGTCATTGAGGAGCATCATAACAGCACGTTTTTTTACAGGTTTGCGATCTAGCAGGATAAAAAGTCGCTCAATTGCTTGTTGTTTAGCAGGATAATGCTTAATAAACAACTCTGCACAGTCAGGTAGTGATTCCGTCCACGTCCCTTCTTTATGCAATACCAAACCAAACGCACCACGAATTAAGGTATCGGCAATGCGCTGTGCTGCAGTCAGTTGCGTGTTCCATGTCGTGGCCGCTTGTATTTTATGCTTGGCACGTGCGAGTTTACCGCTCAAATCGGGATTCATCGCTTTCGCCACTTCCCAACTCGCCTCGAAATGGCCAAAACTCTCGGAAAGATCTTGGCCATACAGACACATTGCACGATGTTTGAAAAAGAAGCCCCAGTGAAAGATTTCGGCCAAATCACGGACTTGTGACACTGTCACTGTATCGATATGACAGCCATCGATGACTTTGCTATGACTGGTTTTAATTCGCCACAACAAGGTATTCATGGCACTGGATTGGTCAAGCGTTAGTGGTTGGTGGCATACCACGGTTAAATGCAGGACAGATTCCCCTACTGTCGCACGGCGCCAGACAATATCGCCGCTCACGTAGACACTGTGGAGCCGTTTACCGATCAAAGCACGAAGCTGTTTGATCGCTTTGACCATGACAGGGATAAATTCAGATTGTAGCGGCGAGCGCCGATCCGGCTCTGGTAAATAAGCCGTTTGAGATTGCAACTGAGTCACGACTTTCACACAAGGTTGAATGCGTGCGCTATTGTTGGTCATCTGCATGGACAAATCAACGCTCTACCACCGAATCTCACCCTGTATCAACGCGCTTGCTTAAATTGAGTACAGGCGTTTGCGTAAAGTTAAGCATAATCCTTGCCAGCTGTCGCGTTGGATAATTGACGGACTGAGAATTCGTAACCAGCATGCTATAGTCCGAGCACACCCAGAACGAAACGAATAGAGAACACCCAATGACACAATCAGCGCTAATGAGCTTGGATGAGATCCTCGAAACCGCTTTTGAGATTTTTGCGGAGATGGCACCAGATAACTTGGAGTATGACGATTTGGCGGCATACGAATCCCATTTTGAGGAAGACGGCGGCGCCATCGTGGTTGAAGTCGGCAGCGATTGGCCTGAGCATGTCGGGCCTGACATCAACCTCGCCCACTGTGCGGAAGTACAAATTGGGATGGCAAAAGAAGGCGCCTTGGCCGATGTGTTTTTGCGTATGCTACTCAGCCGTGATCCGGAAAAAAAATTCTGTCACTTACTATGGAAACGCAGCCCCACACAACTGCACTGATGGCAGACCTCACGTCGATGATTGACGTGACAGCTCGACTTTATCGACCGCTATGGTCAGGATGAGAAATTGAAAACGGCAGCCCATGCTGCCGTTTGCATTTGTATCCTTAGTGGACTGGTGCCGAGGTGGGATCGTCCCCGTGTTGGTCCGCACGATAACTCATCATTAAGCCAATGCTCGCGAGTATGCCGAGAGCAAGCATCATTGAGCCCAGAGAAAGCTGACTCGCGACACCTAATCGGCTGGCCGCTAGTGTCACAAGACCTGCAAGCAGGTTTTGAGCGCCCCCCAAGATAGCACCGGCTGTGCCCGCATGATAAGGAAATGGGCTCAGTGCCCCCGTACTGGCCGCAGGGAATAACACGCCTGCACCGGCAAAATACACACAACCGCCGCCAATTAAGCTATACACAGAAATCTCGCCCATTAGTCCTGATACAACAAGGATCCCTGCTCCCATTAATGCCATTACGCTACCCAGCGTCAATGTCGCGTAGTAGCCTATGGTATCGGCAAAGCGGCTAGATAGGCCCGAGCCCACTAAATAAGCAGGCAGTGGCGCGACAAAAAGGACACTGATCAGCGTCGGTGATAATTGTAATCCATCAGACATAATCACCCCAGCGGCCGCTTCAAAGACCGACACGCCCGAGAAGACCGTAATCAAACACAATAGGTAACCTCGAAAACGCCGCGAGCTCATGACATGGCGGTAACGACCGATAAAATTACCGGGCTGACGAGCCTCTTGCGGTAACGTTTCGGTAAAACGCAGCGCCATCACTGCATAGACCACGATCGCTAACAGCAGCAAGAAAAAGTAACTCGCCCGCCAGTTCAACACCTCGGTAAGGTATCCTCCTAATAAAGGTGCCATTAATGGTGAGAAGATAAGCCCCATACTCACTAAACTGTTGGCACGGTGCAACTTGGCGCCAGAGAAACAATCTCTGGTTAAGGTTCTCGCCATGGCACCACCACAGCCAATCCCAGCGCCTTGCACCACACTACCCACTAAAAACCACGTATAGGAATGCGCCAACAGCGTGATCCCTGTCCCGACCAAGAATAAGGCAAGCCCGGCCAAAATAACGGGCTTACGTCCAATGCGGTCGGAGATGGGGCCATAAATAAACTGAGACAGCCCGTACGGGATCAAGTAGCACGCCATCACCGCCTGCAATAGCGCCGGTGATACCGAGAAATCTGCGGCCATCGCTGCAATCGATGGAACATACATAGTTTGAGTCATTTGACCCACCGCAGCCAGCATTACAATGAGCAGCAACAACTTACCCATAGGCATTGCCGAAGACATTCCTACACTCCTAAAAATGAATTATGCGAAATAATGATTTGATAAGTGGATGTTGCAAAGTTTTACGCTAGTCACACGAAAAACATCACAACCAAAGACAGCGCGATAATAGGCCTGAGCAGTGAGGAAAGCAATGGGCGTTTAGTCGCCGCAACACGATTCTTTATCATGGTTGAGATTAGTTTTTATAATCTCAAATCCAGCGTCTGACGTGTGCCCGATATTCAGTAAATGCGTCGGGCCAATGCGCAGCGAGCCGCTGCTCTTCAGAGAAGATAAAGGTCATTGACAGGTAGGTCATATAAGCGGGCACCAAGCCCCAACACCAAAGAGAGTTAAAGTAGAATCCAGCGCTAACGATGAGCAATACCAAAGCGAGATACATCGGATTGCGCGTATAGGCATAAATGCCGGTTGTGACCAAGGCTGATGGCTCTTTGATTGGATCAACGGTGGTGTGATGACGATGAAATGCCCATTTCGCCGCCACCAGCAATCCAATGGCGAGCGTAAGCGGAAATACAGCCCAATATGGCGAACCTAATGTGAACGGAAAAGAAAAATAGTGGTTGAGCAACACACCGAAGCCCACGGTAAGTAACATCGCAATGGGCGGCAAAGGTGGGAAAATATACTGCCAAAATTGCGTTTTCATGACTCGTCCTTGAGTGAAAGCTTATATATCGCGCCGCACTGTATCGAAAAAGGGCAGTGACWGTCACTGCCCTTCCGTAAAGTTTGCGACTAAGCACAACTCACTACCACTCAGTCTTGCTCGATATTCAGACGATGTTTGCCATGCTCAATTTTAGCTTTTAAGTAATTGCGATTACCTTCTTTGAGGTGCGCTTTGGTGCCAATCACTTCTTTGAGATTAATACCGGCAGCTTGGAGTTCTTCAATTTTTTTCGGGTTGTTGGTCACTAACCGAATGCGATGAATGTCCAAGGCTTTTAGCATTTGTGCGGCTTCAGTAAAGTCACGTAAATCGTCCGCAAAGCCAAGATGGTTATTGGCTTCGTAAGTAGTCATGCCTTGGCTTTGCAGCTCATAAGCATCAAGCTTATTGTATAGGCCAATTCCACGCCCTTCTTGACGAAGATAGAGGATAATCCCGCCATTTTCACCCATCTTTTGGATCGTTTCTTCGAGCTGCTCACCACAATCACACCGTGATGAATGGAATACATCGCCCGTTAAGCACTCAGAATGCATTCGCACTAGGGGAGTTGGATCAGTCACGTCCGCTTGTTTAAAAATAAGCGCAACGTGCTCCTGTCCAGACGCTAGTCCTTCAAAAGATAGAATTTCGGCAGGGATGTGGCTCCCTACTCCAACGTTCAGAGGCACCCGAGCCCTTACTTTTACCATTAGAATTTGTCTCTTACTACTGACACCTGAATCAGGGCGTTAACATTACTACAGCGTTACCAGGATGCCAATTAGAAAATGTTATATTATAACATTTTCCACCCAAGTAATGGCTACCTCTATTGTAAACGCCGGACAACCTCGGCTGGATTACCTGCCACTATGGAAAAGGGTTCGATATCTGTATCCACCACTGATCCCGCCTCAATCACCACACCTTCACCAATCGCAACGCCTGCTTTGATCACAGTGTTACCCTCGATAATGACGTTATTGCCAACAATCACGCTTTGTGAGGTTTCACACTCTCCACGAGCAATGTCGAGCGGCAGTACGCGATGGCGCGTGGTATAGATGCCCACATTGGGACCAATGCTGACATTATGCCCAATCCGAACATGGGCCCCATCAAGCATGGTGCAATTAGGTCCAATACTGACGTTATCGCCGATTTCAATATTCATCCCGTAGTGACAAAAAAACGGCGCATCAATGTCCACATTGGATCCAATCCCTGCAAATAGCTTGGTCGTTACTATCGCAAGGTTATCGGCGTCTTCAGGGTCGATACGATTAAACTGTTGGCATAAGCGGCGCGCAGCATAGCGAAATAAGGTTAATTCCTCATCGGCTGGGGAATACGGCAACCCCCGCTGCATTTTTTCAAACTCCGTCATCGCCTATCCTTGGTGTGGTAACGCTATTGAGGTGGGCTCAAAAGCCTCACTTTTAACGGTTGATATTGCATTGAGAGCATCGCCGTATTGCGTCATAAACTGATTGCCAAGCGATAAGCCCAGTTGATAGTCGGCATCGAGTTGCTCAGGCTTGCTCAATAATGCACTGCTTTGTAGCGGTGCGCTCGGCGCAATTTGTAACACCTGTGCACGAGGTGGTGGCTCGGCTAAAAACTGCAATTCGTTTTGATAGCTTTGATAGTGCGTAGTGAGCATTTTGAGCATCTCGCTGCTCAGCGGTTTACCCGATAACGACTGCAACCGATAAATCGTGTCACCGCCAAAGAGCCAGCGTCCACCGTTTTGCATCGCTTTTTCTCTCATTCCATCGCGAACACGGCTCACCCATTGCTCACGGCTAGACTTGTAGCGTTCGGAGAGTTCGGCCAACTGCTTGTTCAACTCCTTCTGGAAGGTCTCAAACCGGGTTAGACGGTACTTAAATTCAAAATTAGAGAGATAGTCAGAGAGCTTAAACTGCGGCTTTTTGGCTTCAAACTTGGTCCGTAATGTATCCAAAAAGTGGCTCTGATCTTCTGGGCCGCCTTTGTCTTGCTCCAACGCCGGCTCGGTGCGAATCACTACAATAATATCCGCCCCACGGGCGAAGGCTTCTTTCGCCGGCACCGCGGCACTCACGCCACCGTCAACATAGCGCTTACCATTAATGCAAACAGGGTGCGGATAAAGCAAAGGGATGGCACAGGTTGCTTTGAGTGCATCTGGCCAAGTGTCATCGGTAATCGAGAAAAAGGCCGGTTTCAGGGTATCAACCTCAGTCACGCACGCGTAGGCCTCTCTTCCGTTCAAGTGTAGCTTCGCTGTTTCAATGTCCAGCGCAGCCTCATGACCCGGCAATGCCGTACTAAGCGCCCAATCTAAATCCATATGGTGTTGGCGGCGCACGTACTTCATCAGGTGGAAAAAGCGCTCTTGCGTGGTGAGCTCAGTGATAAACCGATGCCCATAACGGTGCTGCTGGCATACATACGCCGTCAAATTGAGTGCGCCGGCAGATGTCCCCAAATAAAGTTGAAATGGATCAAATCGGGCATTAAGAAATGCATCAAGCACGCCTGCGGTAAAAATCCCGCGTTGCCCGCCTCCCTGCAGTACCAGCGCGATACGCTGTGGCCGGGTAAAATGGTGCGGAGCAATTGGCATTGCCGTACCGGGAGAGTTGTCTGTCAAAGCTTGCTTACTTCTTAACACTTTCGCCCCTTATTCATCGTGCATAACGCTTTATGCGAGCAAAGCTCTTTATTAGCGTACAGCTCTTGATTAACGCATCGCTTTCAGTGTGTTAGTTCACTTCCAGCACGCTGGCCGCTGTGCATGGTAACGCTTACCGCGCAACGTCGCCACTCACAATTAGGGCTTAAGTGTCCATTCTCGTTAACAGCGAATCGGTGATAATTAAGACAACACAGCGACAGCAGCAAAGGTGAAAATCATACCCAGCGCGCAAACAGCGGTTGTCAGTGCGTATGCAAGTGTTTTATCCATACTGATACTCCTTGTTGACATAATGATTAACCCCAAAGACCCCGAGAGTCAGGTGCAATACCTGTTAATCCAAGTATATACCCTCTTCTATCAAAGCTGCACCGACGTCGATTAAGTTGGCTCTTATAAAGCTAAACTGCTGATTAAAAGGTGAAAAACATTACCATTATGTCGCGAACTAAAGAGCGAATCTGAGGCGATAATCATATTTTCATTATCCTCACCGTGGCGATCCGCGAGTGATGATATGCGCGTGAACTTAAATTCAAGAGGCATTTTGCTGTTTTTTTCGTCACCCAGACAGCAAATCAAAATAACGATCATTCGCCTCTATTGATAATTTTGACAGCTCAATCGACTGTCTCAAAAGTAAAAGCCCAGCATGAAACACCACTTATAATTATTTACACCAAGTTAACAAAAATTTTTGTGCTAACTGCTTGGTTTTGCGGCTATTGATTTAGGCCTGACCAGTGCTTAATCTGCCATCAATGCCCGTCCTAGATAAAAATTTCAACATACGGGCAACAGGAAGTTAAAACTTATAATTGTGGGAATGTGCTATTTCTTTCATATAAGCCATAAAACGATCTGCAGCCTCACAACACTGCGATACCTATATGGTGAAAGATGGTAGCGATTCGCAAAGGAGTAGATATGAAACGAGAACAATGGGGCTCGCGCGCTGGCTTTATTTTAGCCGCTGTCGGGTCAGCGATTGGCTTAGGGAACATTTGGCGATTCCCTTATATGGCCTACGAAAACGGTGGCGGCGCCTTTTTTATTCCATACCTTTTCGCCATGCTCACCGCCGGTATCCCCTTTATGATCATGGAGTTTGGGTTAGGCAAAAAGCTCCGCGGCTCATCGCCAGTGGTCTTTTCTAAACTCAATACCAAGTTCGAATGGTTAGGCTGGTTCCAAGTTCTGATCGCCGCAACCATAGGTATTTACTATGTTGCCGTTATTGGTTGGGCCATCTCTTATTTTGGCTTCTCGTTTGGCCAGGATTGGGGCACAGATACCAACGCGTTCTTTTTCTCTGACTATTTAAAACTGGGAGAAAATTCACCCACCAACTTAGGCGATTGGCAATGGCATATTGCTATTCCGATGATCATCGCATGGGCAATCACTTATGCAGCCGTCTATCGTGGCGTCAAAGGCGGGATTGAAAAAGCCAGCAAGATTATGATGCCACTGCTATTCATCATGGTGATCTTGCTGATTGGGCGCGTAGTGATGCTGCCGGGTGCCCTCGATGGCTTGAACTACTTATTTGCGCCTGACTTTAGCAAGTTGTTAGATGCAAAAGTGTGGTCGGCCGCCTATGGGCAGATTTTCTTCACCTTGTCCGTAGGGTTTGCCATCATGCTAGCCTACTCCAGCTACCTGCCTGAAAAGTCGGACGTGAACAATAACGCCTTGATGACAGTGCTGATCAACTGTGGCTTCTCCATTGTGGCGGGGGTATTGATCTTCTCCATTTTGGGCTACATGGCGGCAGAGCAAAGCAAAGGCATTACCGATGTTGTCAGTGGCGGCGTAGGACTTGCCTTTGTCACGCTACCAGCGGCGATCAACTTACTGCCGATCCCCTACATCCTCGGGCCATTGTTCTTCCTTGCGCTCGTCGTCGCTGGGCTAAGCTCACACATTTCGATTATCGAAGCAGTGACTGCATCGATCATGGATAAGCTGAACCTTGCACGTGAAAAGGCAGCGACAGCCGTCTGCGGCGTTGGCTTCGTGGTTTCGATGGCCTTTGCAACTAACGGCGGCTTGTTGCTTCTCGATTTAGTGGACTACTTCGTCAACAACGTAGCGCTGCTAGCAAGCTGTTTGATTGAACTCATTGTCGTCGGCTGGTTGGTGAAACTTTCCGATATTCGCCAATACGTTAACCGCGTATCTGAGTTTAGTGTTGGCCAGTGGATGGAAGTATGTATCCGCTTTGTCAGCCCAATTATGTTGGCCGTGATCATCACCAAAAACTTGATCAACACGGTTAATGAAGGATACGGCGGCTATGCACAGTTCGAACTCATCACCCTAGGTTGGGGGCTCGTCGCAGCCATGGTTGTGGTTGGCATCATCGTGAACTCAACCACAACGCCCGCACGCGATATGGAGACAGAATCATGACCACAGGCGCAATTGTAATGATGATCATTGGTTTCGCGGTCACATGGGGTGGCGCGGCACTGTGTATTCACAAAGCGATGCACAGCGATAGCGAGTAATCCTGTCTGACATCTCACTAAGGTTTCTAAAGCCCTCTTCGGAGGGCTTTTCGTTTCCAGCGATTTTGATTCTTTGTTTGCTTGCATTCTCGTTCGTCCTGTCTAGGGGATGTGGTCTGACCTTGATCAAGTCGCTGATTAATTATGCAAAGTGCGTCATTGTCAGTAGCATCACAGGCCCAAACCACCGATAATGGCGCTCATTGATGTTGGTAAGAAAGGGTATCGGCGCTATGGCTGCAGCCAAACGCATTTTAGTGGTTGATGACGATGTAGAAATTCGCGAGCTTTTGCAGGCCTATCTGTCCAAAGCAGGATATGAAGTGACCACCGCGCAAAATGGTCATGAAATGCGCTCTAAGCTTGCGGTCCAATACCCGGACCTTATCTTACTTGACGTGATGCTTCCCGGTGATGATGGGTTTACCTTATGTAAAGCCATTCGCAAAGACTCCAGCGTGCCAATCATTATGCTCACCGCGGTGTCTGATGAAACCGATCAAATCGTTGGCTTAGAGCTGGGCGCGGATGATTATATTGCCAAACCCTTTAGTCCTCGTCAGCTCATTGCGCGTATTCGTGCTTTGCTTCGCCGCACCCAACAGTTGCAAGAAACGACCTTGTCACGGCCGAAAGCGATCCGTTTTGGTCAATGGCGCTTGGAACCGGCGACACAACAGCTACATCAAGTGGTCACCGGCATGGAGATTGAACTCTCGGCATCGGATTATGCGCTGCTGATGTTGTTTATAGATAACCCCCACCAATTGTTAGATCGCAACGCCATTAGCCAAGCCACCCGAGGCCGCGACGCTCAGCCACAAGAACGAGGCATAGACGTCCAAGTGAGTCGCCTACGACAGCGCCTGCGTGATAATGGTAAAGCAAACCTAATCAAAACCGTCCGCGGTGCGGGCTATATGTTTGTCGCTGAGATCCAATATGAATCATGAGTGGTTACAACGGCTCGTGCCGCGCTCTCTCCTCTCGCGTACGCTGCTCCTGACCCTATTGTCCGTCGTGCTCGCACAGGTGATCGCGACATCCATTTGGTACACTCAATCCAAACGCACACAGCTGGCGGGCTTAGAGTCTGCGTCAGCCAGCTTGGCGAATATGTTCGCCTCGACAACCACCTTTTTTCAGTCCTTGCCCGTCGCGTATCGCCACATCGCATTAAATCAGCTACGCAATATGGGCGGAACGCGGTTTTTTGTCTCTTTCAACAAAGAAAAAATTACCATCACCCCAATAGAAGAGACTCAAGCGAAACAGGTGGCGGTCAATACCGTCTCGCAAGTGCTAGAGGCGCAACTGCCCGCGCTGAGCACCATTGACGTGGAATTTTCCCGCCCCGAGACACTGCGAGTTTTAAATAACGACATTTTACTCCGCGACCTGCCCAAGTCATGGGCGCATCACACGCTAAGCCTTGAGCCACTCAACCCACCAATTTTGGTGGTGCAAATGGAGCTCAAAACTAATGAGTGGATTTACATCGCTGCCCTACTCCCCGCGCCGTATGTCACCTTGGACGATACGTTGATTACGGCCGATCAAGTGGTCTTTATTGTGGTGATCACTGCGTTACTTTTGCTGTTTACTTACAGTTTAATTCGTCAACAAGCGCGGCCACTCAAACGCTTAGCGAAAGCGGCTAACCTATTTAGTACAGACATTGAACAACCCCCACTCAAAGAAGAAGGCGCTGCAGAAATCGCGATTGTGACACGCGCATTCAACCGTATGCAGCGTCGATTGCAACGGCATTTGCGAGAGCGTGAAACCCTGTTTCGCTCAATGTCACATGATTTAAAAACCCCGATAACCCGATTACGTCTGCGGGCCGAATTGATTGATGATGACATCCAAGCCGCCAAAATGAACAAAGACTTGGATGAACTCGAAATCATGGTAAAAGGCGCCGTTCAAACCGTGCGTGATACCGACATTCACGAAAACATGGCCGAGATTGATGTGATTGATTTCTTGGCGGTAATTGCCGAGCCCCACAATCAAGATCGGGTGCGTGTCACCATCGAATGTGAGGCAGTGAAAGGCTTTACCTGTAAACCTCTGGCGTTTAAACGCTGCCTATCTAATTTAATTGATAACGGCGTTAAATACGGCGAACAAGTCACCATCTATGTGATGGATGCTGAACATACGCTGGATATCACCCTAATCGACCAAGGGCCAGGGATCCCGGAAGAAGAGCTCGACTCGGTATTTGACCCCTACGTGCGCCTTCACACCGATAACGAGGGCTCAGGGTTAGGGCTTGGCATTGCGCGTGATATTATTCATGCCCACGGCGGTGACATGGTACTCAGCAACCGCAATGAAGGTGGCCTGCAAGTCGATATTAGTTTTCCACGGGTAGAAGAATAATGCGATTGACTCTTAAAGCACTGTGCGTCAGCGTCATTCAATCGACACTGCTGTATGTTACGCCTGCCGCCCATGCCAGCGAGGTGGAAGTGCTCCATTGGTGGACATCGGCCGGAGAAGCCAAAGCGGCCTCCGTTTTACGCGCTGGGATCGAGCAACGCGGTCATCAGTGGCGTGATTTTGCGGTCGGCGGACAAGCTGGGATCAGCGCGATGAATACCCTAAGGATCCGCGCAATCAGTGGTAACCCTCCCCTCGCCGCACAAATTAAAGGACCAGAGATTACCGAATGGGCGCGTTTAGGCTTTTTACGCAACCTCAATGACATTGCGGAAGCGGAACACTGGGAAGACAAAATTCCAGCCCCGCTTCGTGACGTGATGCAATACCAAGGGGATTATGTCGCGGCCCCGATTAATATTCACCGCGTGAACTGGCTTTGGATCAATCTGCGTGCCTTTAAGGAAGCGGGGGCTGCCATTCCCCATGATTTTGAGAGCTTTTTTACCGCTGCTGACAAGCTACAGCAGGCTGGCTATATCCCACTGGCATTAGGCGGAGAACCTTGGCAGGTGGCGACCTTGTTTGACACACTCGCCTTATCCGTAATGGGGCCTGAACATTATCAGCAAGCCTTTCTCGACTTTGATCGCGAGGCGCTATTAAGTGACGGTGTCACAAAATCATTTTCTCTATTAGCCAAAATGCGCCCCTACACCGACTCCGACAACCTCGGCCGGAATTGGAGTGATACCACACGATTGTTGATCGATAACCAAGCGGGCATGCAAGTGATGGGCGATTGGGCGAAAGGTGAATTTCTTGCTGCGGATCAGCAAGAAGGAAAAAGCTTTACCTGTGTCGCCGTCCCCGGTACGGAGCAAGCGTTTAGCTATAACATAGATAGCTTTGTCTTTTTTAAGCCAAACAATGCCGAAGAGCGACAAAGCCAAACGGATATGGCTGAATACTTGTTAACACCACAGTTTCAGCGCGATTTCAATCGCTACAAAGGCTCACTACCAATTCGCCTTGATATCCCACTTCCGAACGGGGATACCTGTGCCGAAAAATCGCGTCAGGCCTTTCTCTACGCCGAGCAGCACAACACACTTAGCCCAAGCATGTCGCATGGATTGTCGACCACCCGCTACGTCCAAAGTGCGATTTTTGATGTGATTAATGAGTTCTTTTATAACCCTAAGCAAACACCCGAGGAAGCGACTCAAGCCCTCTATCGCGCCATTTTATCTGCGCAGGCCTAATTCAATAGATTAGGCCTCCCCCATCGGCACATCATGCTGACACAGTACGCGAGGAATGGTGTCATCCAATCCGGTGTAATTGGTAAAGACACAATCAAACGTCGCAAGCGATGTCACACGAACCGGCGCTTGGCGTTGCCATTTTGAGCAGTCTGCCACCAACCATCGCGCGGTTGCATTGGCTAAAATCGTTTCGCTCACCGCCGCTTCGTCAGGAGTAAACTCGCACGCCCACCCTTGTTCACTGACAGCCGCACAGCCAATAATGGCAATATCTGGCTGAAAACGTGACAAGAATTGGATTACCGAATGGCCAACCATATCTTGATCATTGGCGCGTAGTTTTCCCCCAGCTAACCATACATCAATATGCGGATTCGCCCCCAAACGATGCGCCACCTTAAGGTTATTAGTCACCACCCGTAGGTCTTTACGAGAAAGCAACTGCTCCGCCACCGCCGACGCTGTGGTGCCAATACCTAACATCACGGTGACACCATCAGGGATACGCGCAGCAACCGCCTGAGCAATTGCTTGTTTTTCGCGTGAGTGGCTTTGTAAGCGTCGCTGATAGTCGGTATTGGCCAACGCTGCCGGCACACTGATCCCACCATGATGGCGTCGCGCTAACCCGAGTGCGCACAGTTGATTGATATCACGACGAATAGTTTGGGTAGTCACCGAAAACTGGGCCGCCAAGGTATCCGTTTCTAAGTGTTCTACCTCATTGAGCTGGCGCATAATCGCCTGCTGACGTCGGTTTAAATCGGCCACCTCTGTCAACGTATTCCTCTCCTAGATTCGCTCATTCCGTTGGCTCAGAACCTAAATAGTTAGATGGCGCGTCGGTGATCATCATATCGACCCCCCACTCCCAAAGGTGCGCAACCTCTTCTGGGTGATTAGGGGTGTAACATTTAATCTTTAAACCGCACGCTTTAATCGCTTTGGCTTGTGCCTCCGTTATGCCGCGATAGTGACAATGGATACTGTAGGTCGCGAGATCTTGATAACGGTGCCAGTCTTCGGGCACCACATCCCATAAAATCGCTCTTGCCACGCTCGGCATCGCCGTTTGACAGTAGGCAAGCGCCTCGAGAGAGAATGAAGAAAGCAGTACCCGCTCGAGTGGGAAACCGGTTTCACTCAGCGTGGCGGCAACCGCATCACACAAACGCGGAATATCTGTTTCAGGGTAAGTTTTTATTTCGATATTGATGTGTAAATTATCGGCAGCCACTTGGGCTAGCACGGCGGCCAAAGTAGGAACGCGCTCGCCTTGATATTGCGAGTCAAAGTATCCACCGGCATCAAGCTGTGCAAGCTGTGCATACGGCGTTTCCCCTAACCGCCCCACACCATTGGTGCAACGGCTCAATGTGTCATCATGAAACACAACGGGCACTCCGTCTTGCGTCAGTTGGACATCGATTTCAACCCATTCCATTTCCCACAAGCGCACTTGGCGAATCGACGCCAAAGTATTTTCAGGAGCATCCGCGGCGACACCTCGGTGGCCACAGAGTTGTTTGGGGCTAATTTTCATTTGAACATTTCTCTTTAGTCAGTGCTGGCAGCGCCAATTTGGCACGCAGTGGACGCATTGTCGCCGAACTAGCTTACAGTTTTGTTACTTACAGGTGTCAGATATTTCAGCGCTTTCATGCACAAAGTCTGCGCCTGTTAACAGAGATTTAACCTTAAGTGCGACCCCAGTCAAAAGTCATCAAATCATCATCTCCCTTTTCATACCCGTTCATATTATGTTCACTTTTGTTCATTAAGTTGCGTCATGTTCACACCCACTCAAAAGGAGTTATGCATGAAAACCCAACGCTTAACCGCGATCTCTTCGGCCCTTCTGTTGGCCTCTTTTTCTGCCAACGCAGCAACCGAAATTGAATGGTGGCACGCGATGGGCGGGAACCTAGGCGAAAAAGTGAATGAAATCGCTGAAAAGTTCAATGCCAGTCAGGATGACTATGTTGTTAAACCGGTATACAAAGGCAACTATACCGAAACCATGACCGGCGCCGTCTCCGCGTTTCGCGCCAACAAACAACCTCATATCGTGCAGGTGTTTGAAGTTGGCACCGCGACCATGATGTCAGCAAAAGGCGCCGTCTATCCGGTGTACAAACTGATGAAAGATGCCAACGAGCCCTTCGATCAATCTGATTATCTTTCGTCTGTCACCGGCTATTATTCGGATGAAGACGGCAACATGCTGTCAATGCCTTTCAATAGCTCAACGCCCGTCCTGTATTACAACAAAGACTTGTTTAAACAAGCCGGTGTTCAGCCTCCTAAAACCTGGGAAGAAGTTGAAACCGCATCGAAAAAGCTCCTCGCGAACGGCGCGAAATGTGGCTTTACCACAGGTTGGCAATCGTGGGTACAAATCGAAAACCTAGGCGCTCGTCACAACGCACCGATTGCGACCAATGACAATGGCTTTGCCGGTATCGACAACAAAATGTTGATCAACAAAGCACCTTTTGTCGATCACATTCAGAAGATGGCCGATTGGCAGCAAGCTGGCATTTTCGAATACGGTGGTCGTCGCTCTGACAGTGCTCCACTGTTTTACAGCGGTGAGTGTGCCATGTACATGAACTCATCGGCCTCTTATGCCGGTGTGAAAGAAAGCGTTAAAGACTTCGAGTTTGGTGTTGCAAAACTGCCTTACTGGAACAAAGCGGTCGAGCAGCCACGCAATACCATTATCGGTGGCGCCACCCTGTGGGTCCTGCAAGGCCACGAGTCTGAAGAATACAAAGGTGTCGCCCAGTTCTTCTCTTTCCTCTCAAAGCCTGAGATCCAAGCTGATTGGCACCAGTTTACTGGCTACTTACCCATCACCCATGCAGCGTACGAGCTGAGCAAGAAACAAGGCTTCTATGCGCAGAACCCAGGGACTGACATTGCTATCAAGCAAATGACAGAAGTCGAGCCAACCCCTGCATCAAAAGGGATTCGCTTGGGCAACTTCGTGCAGATCCGCGATGTGATCAACGAAGAGCTTGAAACAGTTTGGTCTGGCGACAAATCGGCACAAGAAGCGCTCGACGAAGCGGTTGAGCGTGCCAATGGTCTGCTGTCTAAATTCGCGAAAGCGAACAAATAAGTTAGTTGTTGTATGAAGGAGCGGTGCCTTAGGCCCGCTCCTGTTATTGAGAAAGCCTATGTCCAATAAACCCACATTTAACCATTGTGCGTTTCCAATACTGCTCCTCACGCCTCAGTTATTGATTACGTTTGTCTTCTTTTTATGGCCCGCCGCACAGGCCATTTGGCAATCAACCTTATTAGAGGATCCATTCGGCCTGAGCACCGAATTTGTCGGGGTGGAAAACTTTATCGAACTGCTCGGTGATTCAAGCTACTACGGCTCCTTTTTTACCACGCTGTTTTTTAGTTTTGCCGTCGCAGGCACCGCGTTGATCTCTGCCCTTATCCTCGCAGTCATGGCCGACCGTGTGATTAAAGGCGCCACAGGCTACAAAACATTATTAGTATGGCCCTATGCCGTCGCACCAGCTGTCGCTGGGGTACTGTGGCTCTTTATGTTTAACCCGACCGTCGGTGTATTGGCACATGCGCTGAAAGCGCTGGGGCTAGACTGGAACCCGTTTACCCACTCGGGAGACGCAATGACCATGGTGATCATTGCCGCAACATGGAAGCAGATCAGCTACAACTTTCTGTTTTTCCTCGCAGGGTTGCAGTCTATTCCTCGCTCCTTGATTGAAGCGGCTGCCATTGATGGCGCCGGCCCGGGTAAACGGTTTTTTACCATTATCTTCCCGCTGCTCTCGCCCACCTCTTTCTTCCTACTGGTGGTCAACTTGGTGTATGCCTTTTTCGAAACCTTTGGCGTTATTCATGCCATGACACAAGGTGGCCCGGGCCAGTCCACTACCACCTTGGTTTACAAAGTCTACGCCGATGGGTTTGTTGGTCTCAATTTGGGCTCATCAGCGGCGCAATCTGTGGTGCTCATGCTCTTGGTCGGTGCGCTGACCGTTATCCAATTTAAATATGTTGAAAAGAAGGTGGCTTACTGATGGTTGAACGTCGCCCTTGGTTAACTTTTTTCTCGCACTTGGTATTGATGCTGGGTGTTGCGTCAGTAGCCTTGCCAGTATGGCTTGCGCTCACTGCCGCCACTCACGATAGCAGTGCGTTTGTCAGTGGCATGACGCCGCTGTGGTTTGGGGACAAAGGTTTGTCGGTGTTTCAAGAGGTCCTTACTGAAGGCACTTCGCGCGAACTGAAGATCTCGGTCGCTGGCATGTTGTGGAATTCCTTTTTAATGGCGATGGGAATTTCACTGGGCAAGCTGGCCATTTCTATTTTATCGGCCTATGCGGTGGTGTACTTCCGTTTTCCCGGTCGCATGCTGGCTTTTTGGGTGATCTTTATGACCCTGATGCTGCCTGTTGAAGTCCGCATTATGCCCACATTTCAGGTGATTGCCGATCTCAATATGCTCAACTCAATGCCAGGATTAACCATTCCGTTAATTGCCAGCGCCACCGCCACTTTCTTATTTCGTCAGTTTTTTATGACGGTCCCGGGAGAAATGCTGGAAGCCGCTCGCATCGATGGTGCAGGCCCCTTTAAGTTTTTCAAAGACATTTTATTGCCGCTTTCGCGAACGAATATCGCGGCCTTGTTTGTAATTACCTTTATCTATGGATGGAACCAATACCTTTGGCCCATTTTGATCACTACCGACGATCAGTACTACACCATTGTGATGAGTATTCAACGCATGCTCTCAGTCGGTGATGGTGAAGTGGAATGGAATCGCGTAATGGCGACCACATTGATGGCCATGCTTCCCCCCGTTCTAGTCGTGTTGGGGATGCAAAAGTTGTTTGTAAAAGGTTTAGTGGAGACGGAGAAGTAAATGGCGACGGTAACCCTGAATAACATTGAGAAAACGTACCCAAACGGGTTTAAAGCAATTCATGGCATTGATTTAGAAATAGACGATGGCGAGATGATCGTGCTCGTCGGTCCGAGTGGGTGCGGTAAATCGACCTTGCTACGCATGATTGCCGGTCTGGAAGGGATCTCGCAAGGCGATCTGATTATCGACCAGAAAAAGGTCAACGACTTGGAGCCCGGCGAACGTGATATCGCAATGGTGTTTCAAAACTACGCGCTCTACCCGCATATGAGTGTTTTCGACAACATGGCCTATGGCTTGCGTAACCGCGGAACGCCAAAGGACAAAATCCAGCAATTGGTCCAAGAAGTTGCGACCATGCTTGAACTCGACCACTTACTAGACAGACGCCCAAATCAACTCTCTGGCGGTCAACGCCAACGTGTTGCCATGGGCCGCGCCATTGTGCGTCGACCAAAAGTCTTCTTGTTCGATGAGCCGCTATCAAACCTGGATGCAAAACTGCGGGTACAAATGCGGCTCGAGATCAAAAGCCTACAACGCAAACTGAGTACCACGGCAGTATATGTCACCCACGATCAGGTCGAGGCCATGACGTTAGCCGACCGCTTGGTGGTCCTTAATGGTGGCAACGTCGAGCAAATTGGTACGCCACTCGAAGTTTACGATGCACCGGCAAGCTTGTTTGTCGCCACCTTTATTGGCTCACCCGCCATGAACATTGTTGCTGGAAGCCTCAAGGGCGGTCAGCTCAACATCGGCGCGCACACACTGGCAACCTGTGATGTGATAGGTCATCAATCCGTCTCAGTTGGGTTACGGCCAGAACACTTGAAAGTAGTCGATGCGAGCAAAGCATTGTTCACCATGAAGGTGACACTCACCGAGTCACTCGGGGCAGATTTACTGGTTTATGGACACATACGTGACACCGACAGTTTGCTGACGCTCCGCCTTGAAGGCCATACCCAAGTGAAAGAAGGCGATCATTTACCGCTGGCGATAGCTGCTCATAACCTGCATGTATTCGACGGTGAACATGGCAAGCGAATGGATGTCACCTTACAACAACCAGAACGTCAGATTGAGACGGTATCCTAACATCGGAGTATCACCATGACCGCCCCTTTGCCAATTGATCAATTGTCACAGTCTGCTGCATCCTGGCGTAACCTTCGTTGGTTACTAACAGACGTGGACGACACGCTCACTTGGCAAGGGGCGCTGCCTTGGCAAACGTTACAAGCACTCACCCAACTTCGCGATGCGGGAATCCGCGTGATACCGGTAACGGGGGCATGTGCAGGATGGTGTGATCATATTGCGAATGCATGGCCCGTTGACGCCGTGATTGGAGAAAATGGTGCATTCGTGATGCAGCGTCAAAACGGAACCTTAAACACCACCATCAATCGCGCCGCCCAGCAAGCACAGGCAGAATTACTCGCTTTCGTACAAACGCTTTTATCTCAGTATCCGGCACGGCGCATTGCCAGCGATCAAGCTTACCGTGTCGCAGAAGTGGCGATTGATATAGGTCAGCACACTCCGGCTGCGCCAAAGGATGAAATCCGAGCCCTTCTTGATGCGCTCCACGCCTATGGTGCCAATGCGACAGCAAGCTCCATTCATATCAATGCCTGGGTGGGCGATCACAGTAAGAAGGTATCGAGTTTTTGCTATTTAGCTGAGCAAGGCTTATCCGGTAAACAATACAGTGAACAGGTTGCGTTTATTGGCGACTCGCTAAATGACAGCCAAATGTTCGCCTCGTTTCCTTTGAGCGTAGGCGTCGCAAATATCGCGCACCATTTGCCCTCACTGCCCCATCCCCCACAGTGGATAACCACTCAACCGGGCGGTTTTGGCTTCGCGGAATTTGCGCATCAACTTCTCACTCTCAAGCGTCAATAACCGACTAACCGAGGGCGGGCTATGTCGGGATAACAGGATGCAATTTGATATCGTACGAACGAAAAATCGCCACTAAATCTGCGACCTGCCTCATACCTAGCTAGACAGATGACTTTTTATATCAATGTTTTATTTAACTTTAACAATGGCTCGTTCTACAATGTCGCCCGTTAACATTTAAACTAACGCCCAAAACCTCACGAATCGCTCGCGGTTATGTCGCCCTGTCACCACCAACTGTGGCAGTGAAACGCATAGAGCGATGATAATAACGATAAGGATAATGTTATGAAACGCTATGCCCTAGCGCTGTTAGCAGCGGTAATGCCAGCGATGTCACAGGCGGCTCCCGTCGAGAATGCGGATTGTTATACCGCCAAATACCACGATTACGTTGACGCCTCGATCAACTGGTACCAAGATTTAGTCTCCTTGACCGTCAGTAAAGACGAGTCGTTAAAAGACGTTGCCGATTGGTTCTTACGTGGCCGAGAAAACCATTTTAAGCTCAACGCACAAGCCTTTGACTATTATCTCAGCAACGATACCGCCAAGCTAAGCCTCGATGCCCCAGTTGAATCTTGGCTACAACTCACGCAAGAAGACGTCAAAGCCCTTTCACAATCGTCATTGCCACCAGCTAAGCTCGCCAAAGAAGTCTTTGAGTTTCGCCAAGGCGAAGCCATGGAAGGGAACTATGCGCTGCGCAGTGCACTTGCTGACTTGCTCAGCCATCCCAAAGAAATTGATACCGCGCTTAATCAGTACAACAACCAAATGGCCGCGATTAATCAGCGCCAGTGTAAATAGTCTGTACGCTTAAACGCCACCTAGTTTTGAATGGTTGCAGGCAGAGCCGGTTCACTCCGGCTCTTTGTCCATTTATCGGTGAACAAAGCACGACGTCATTTCGCTTTCACTCCCCTACGCGTTGGGGATAACACCTTGCTGGCCGATAAAAAAAGCCTGATGCTCGCCGGTTTTTTTGCTATGTTGTGGCCATTTCTCAGCAAGTGCTCTCGTGACCATCAGTGACCCTGTCACTTAATGATGGCCAATCTTGAACTGCGAAGCAGATACAAAAGAAGAATTCCATGGCAACACAAAACAAAGCTGCGGACGCCACACCGGAAACGCTGCACCGGATTTTTACTGTTCCAGAAGCGCCCGATTCAACACTGAGCAAAATCGAGCAAGAGATCTCGCAAAACCTCAATCGATTTTTGCAAAACCATATTGCCGCCAGCGATCGCTCTTTGGCGGATATTGAAAGTGACTTTAGTGATCCGGCGATCCCTGAAGACCCTGCGTTTGTGTCCGACCATACCCAGTTTTTGCTCGATAAATTAGTCGCCCAGTCTGTACATACTTCCTCGCCGCGATTTATCGGTCACATGACATCGGCGCTGCCGTACTTTTTGATGCCGTTATCTAAAATTATGATCGGGCTAAATCAAAATACGGTGAAAATCGAAACATCGAAGGCCTTTACGCCATTGGAGCGTCAAGTCTTGGGCATGTTGCATAACTTGATTTACGGCCAAGACGATGCCTTCTACCAAAGCTGGATGCACAGTGCTAACCACTCTTTAGGGGCATTTTGTTCGGGAGGCACCATTGCCAATATGACCGCCCTTTGGGTCGCCCGTAACAATGTATTGAAACCAGACGGTGATTTTCCCGGCATTCATAAAGCGGGACTATTCAGTGCCATGCGCCACTATGGCTACCAAGATCTGGCCATATTGGTGTCTGAGCGCGGTCATTATTCACTCGGCAAAGCCGCCGACGTATTAGGCATCGGTCGAGACCAGCTGATTTCTATTCCTGCTGATGGCAATAACCGCATTTGCATTGATGCACTGGGAGAGAAAATTGTTGAGCTTAACCAAGCTAATATCAAGCCAATTGCGATTGTCGGTGTCGCAGGGACCACAGAAACAGGCAACATTGATCCGCTTAATGCTCTCGCAGACATTGCCGAGCGTGAAGGGATCCACTTCCACGTCGATGCGGCTTGGGGTGGTGCGACCTTGATGTCGAATAATCAGCGACATAAGCTGGCGGGCATTGAACGGGCCGACTCTGTCACCATTGATGCGCATAAGCAACTCTATGCGCCTATGGGTGCCGGTATGGTGCTGTTTAAAGACCCGTCTCTCGTCGCATCGATTGAGCATCACGCTGAATACATTTTGCGTAAGGGTTCAAAGGATTTGGGCAGCCACACGCTTGAGGGCTCACGGAGTGGAATGGCGATGCTAGTGTTCGCGTGTATGAACATTATCTCGCGACGCGGTTATGAGTTGTTGATCGATCAGAGTATCGATAAAGCCTCTCATTTTGCACGCATGATTGACGCTCACTCTGACTATGAGCTGATTTCTGAGCCCGAGTTATGCCTACTCACCTATCGCTTTGTGCCTCAACGTGTTCAAGCGGCGCTTGCAATTGCCAGTGATGAACAGGTCGATTTGATGCACGATCTGCTCAACGATTTGACCCAATTTATTCAAAAACGTCAGCGAGAGTGCGGCAACACCTTTGTGTCACGGACGCGTCTCACCCCCGAGCAGTGGCAACGTCGCACCACCACGGTTTTCCGCGTGGTATTGGCCAACCCACTTACGACCCATGACATTCTCCATGAGGTGTTAGAAGAGCAAGCCCGCATTGCACAGCAGAGCGAATTTGCCTATCCGCGCCTGATGACACTGGCCGAAAGCATTCTCAAAGCGTGTTAACCCATTGCAATGATGCAGGGTAAGAGACAAAAGGCAGTCATCGACTGCCTTTTGTTATTTGAGTGGTCCCGTTTTCGGGGGATCGGTCGATTGTAAACAGTGTGTTTGGCCCAAGGCCAACTCCCGCTCATGTTCAATTTGCAGTCTCGCTTGCCGCCATTGCATCAGCACTTGCGATTCGTTCATGGCCTTGCCGGGCTCAGAGAACAAAAAGCGCTGCAGGGTGTGATTGAACTCATGCGTGTTTTCCTGTTCATCATAGGTCACCCCCATTAGCTCAAATGCACGCGCTTTCTCTCTGTCTGTGCCGATCACAGTATACCGCTGCGCGATATCTAATGTGTTGTCGTATCGACAATGGACCAGCGCTTGTTGTGCACCACGCAATTCTTCATTAAGGCCAATGGTGCTGTAATTACGCCATAAGTCAGAAAACTGCGGCACCGCGCAGCCGGTTACGGCCAGAGATACACTTAAAATAACCACCTTTTTAATCATGACCTGTCCCTGATTGACTCTGACTTCACTGATGACCTAAAACAATGCAATTTAAATGCCGACTAAGACTGGCGCGTTCCGATAACCACCTCACCCGATTGCTCAAACATGGCCACCTCTTTACGGCGGCGGCCAAGCAAGATGGGTTTATCATCATAGAATAGAAAGTTCTTCCAATATTTTTTAAAGATTCCCCAGCGAGACTCCACGACATTGTGTTTGTCGTAACAAAAATAGATCACAATGTTGTCCTCCCAGGGGAAATGCGCCAAGAACTCATCAGGAAGATCCTCATCATTATCCCATGCGCTCTGCCATACCAAGCGGTTTTTCCATACGCTTTGGTGAGTTGGCCAATCTTGTTTGCCAAAATGATCGGGCGTAGGACTGTCTTTGCTGACAAACTCTTGCCATAGTTGTCCAGCACGGGCCTCCGTCATGGGTTTAATATCGGCGAGATCGCTCTCCGCAATCGGTAATGATTGATGGGTGAAGATCCACTTGCGCTTATAGTCGGATAAAGGGATATAGTTCATGGTGTTGTTCGTTATCACATTGGCGTAAGACGCCACTTTACCATATCCACAGATCGGTTGTTACTGAGGCGCGCGCATACAAAAACGGCAATGCGCGAGGCATTGCCGTGAATGACTAAATGGCCGTGGTTAATATTAACTGTTTACCGCAATCTCGTCGGTCGATTTAATGTCTTCGTCGCTACCCACTTTACGGTGGCCTTGATCAAGGTGAACCATTCCCACCAAATCATCATTGCCTACTTGGAACGCTTGACCAAACCCTTTTACGTACAAGCCATTTTCTGGCACCAAGCGGAATAAACGGAAGTCTTCCAACCCACTTAAGTTACCAATAATGTCACCAAAGCGTGCTTTCAATGCCTCAATACCTGCATGCCACGCCTCAGTATTGCGCGTCACCATCTCGGCTTGAGCGTCAAAGCTGAGTCGTTGACGAGCAAAAATCTGCTTCGCGCTGCCCTCATCTTCGATCATCATCAAAGACAGGTTGGGGTTTTCTTGCAGGTTACGGGCATGACGAGCAATTTCACTGATCAAGATATAAAAGCCATCTTCGCGCTGGGCAAAAGGGGCATAACTGACATTGGGTTTACCTTGCGCGTCGAGTGTTGCAAGCTGCAGGGTACGGCAGTTTGCACGAAATTCTTTAATTTCAGGGCCAAGACGGTTTTGTAGGCGTTCTTGTTTAGTAGCTTGATCCATGATTATTGCTCCGATTCTGTCAATTGAGAGGTTGCCAACTGTGTTTTTAGTTGATTGAAGGCTTCAATCTGATGTTCAAGAAGCTGACGCTTTTCGTCACGCCCCAAGTAAATTTTGAAAATTGACTCACCTTGTTCGGTGAAAAAGCCGATGTAGTGGGTTACYTTGCCGCGAAAAGGCTTACTGACAAATGCAATACCCGCCATGCGCTCTAGCTTTAGGTGGCCATGCATTTCGCCCGGCTTTCCCATTAAGTTGTAGTAGCCATAAGCGATCTTGCCTTTAGGGAAAGGCGCCTTCACTTCAAATATCGAGCCGCCAGAATGCACGATCGCGGTCACCGGACCGCCCCACTCGGCCACTTGACTTAACACCGTTTCGGCGTGTTGCCCATCTACCCAGGTTTGATACTCGGATGGCATCGCGCGTACCACCTCACCTTCACWGATACCCAGCGTATTCGCCATATCCGCGGGCAGCATGGAGGCGTTCTCGGTGAGTAAGGCATTGACTTGCTCGGTCAATGTAGTTGTCATGGTTTACTCCCAGCCTATTGTTATCGTTTTCTGTTGGGCAGGGACAACCCTGCCCATGTTTAGTGTTTGATTAAAATTGATAGCGAACGTTGAGTTTAATATCACGACCCGGTGATGCGACTTGAGACCACGCCGTGGTGTAATACTCATCGGTGAGGTTTTCGATCGCGAGGTCAAATTTCACACCATCCCAAGCACCGTTAGGGCTATAGCTTGCATACAGGTCCCACAAGGTATAACCGTCATAGGTCTTCTGATCGGGGTTCTCGTCTTGATCCGCGTAATGAGACACTCGCGCACCCAAGTTCACCGGTAACGTCGCTAAACGATAATCCGTTTCCGCGACCAGTTTATGTGCGGGAATTTGCTCCAAGTAACGGCCATCCGCTTTATCCTTGCCTTCCATTTGGCTATAGCTCAAATCGTTTTTAAACTGACCATATTCATGATGGAAGCTCAGCTCAACTCCCTCTAATTTGGCATTACTTACATTCTGGCGGGTGGTAGTCGCTCCCATAAAATCCACGTTCATTTCGATAAAATCTTCGACATCATTGCGGAAAACACGCGCATCGATATAGCCACTATCCAGATAAGCCATCGGAGCAAACTGATAGGTCAGCGCTAATTCTTTGTTTGCACTCTGTTCAGGCTTAAGGTTTGGATTAGGGACAAAACGGTTAATCAGTTTTGAAGGTCCCATCGGCACCACAAAATGGGTTCCACTGGCATACATTTCCTCTAAACTTGGCGCGCGAAAAGCTTCCTGATAGCTTGCCGTCAACGCCAACTGTTCGGTCACATTCCACGTCAGTGCAGTGGATGGTGACCATTGGCTGTCACTGGCGTCCTCAATGGTTGATGTTGCTCGCGTGTCTTCATTTTTGTAATCGTCGAACCGCAGACCGGCAGTCCATTGCCAAGCTTCTGCAAGCGGAATCTCTAGCTGGCCAAACACGCCAATGCTTCGCGCTTTCGCATCTTGTCCCTCAGGACGCTCTCCCGGCGCACTTTTATCGTCACGCTGAGTTTGGTAGTGATCGAGATAACCATCAAATCCTGCGATAAATTCAATATCGTTGAATTGAGCACGATTGGTGAGTGACAATCCTAAGGTTTGCATTTGGTTGTCATCATGCTCATCGGTTACGACACGATATTCTTGCATTTGCGTATCGTTCCAATAGACACGAGATGAAAGGTCAACCCAGTCATTCATTGGTGTGTATTGATACGCTACAGCAAGGCTTTGGTCTTGAGTTTGGCGATACACCAATGGGTAGTTGCTTGAGGGATCTTGAACCGAGGGATTCGACGGTGACATGGCATCACGGTCGCCTTGGCGCGCCGAGAAAGTCCACTGGTGCACAAGAGACGGTGTATAAGTGACCTTCGCAAGTCCTCCTTTCTCACGACTCGCGGAGTAGGATAAAGCTTTACCATTGCCCAGTTGATTGTCATCAGCGTCGTGATAATAGCTCTGCACTAGCCAATCAATCTTATCCGTGCGCCCAAATACAGCGCCACTCGTACGCGATGCATTGTCGTTACTGTGGAAACCTTGCTTCAAGTAGCCACCAATATCTTGGTCAGCATCCAAGAAGTCTTGAGCAGATTTGGTGTTTTGCGCAACAATCCCACCAATCGCTCCTGAACCCCACACTGTGCTCGCGGGACCGCGAACAACATCAACAGTCTTGAGTAACTCCGGGTCGATAAACAAGCTTGAGCGATGCCCCAGAGAGAAATTCTGGCGTACACCATCAATCAGTTGGACCACGCGTCCGTTATCACTACTGAGCCCTCGAATCACTATGGCTTGTGATTCATCTCGCCCGCCACCGGCAATGGTTACATTGGGCAAATGGCGAATCAGATCCGCCACACTGGTTCCCTGCCGCTTTTCAATCTCTTCGAGTGATACCGTGCTCACAGCAGCAGCGCCGTTCGCTTTTTGTGCGTCAATGCGGCTCGCATACACCGATATAACGTCTGACGACGAATCCGCCGTGTTTTGCGTATCCGCTAACGCTGAAGGAATAAATGCCAATGTGCCAAGGGCAGCACCGATAGCAAGCTTGATCGTAGAAGGAGTCAATACTTCTGAGACGTCCGTTTTTACCAGCATGGGTCTTCCTATTGAGCCAATCAAAATGAGAATCATGAACAATTTGGCAGGATTGTATTGATCATTAATGGCAATGTAAACGATAATTGCTCGTAATTAGGTTTGTAACTCATAATTACATTCCCATTCGCTAACAGTGTGTAATGGACAGACGTCGAGCATTGCACTCACATTGACTGGTTTAATAAATAAAGGAATTCATCATGGCAACTGCCGCGGTTAGACTGCTTGCCCTCGTCTCTGCACTACTCTCACTCTCCGTCACAGCATCACCACGCATAGTCAGCGCAGGGGCTGGTGTAACAGACTTACTGGTTGAATTAGGCGCGACAGAACAGATAGTTGGCATTGATGTCACCAGCCATCTTCCGAACAAAGAAGTGCCTAATGTCGGCTACCACCGCCAACTTGCCGTCGAAGGTGTGCTGTCTTTATCACCAACCTTAGTCATTGGCTCTGATGAAATGGGCCCTACACCGGTTTTGGAGAAAATCCAAGCATCAGGGGTAACCGTGGCTCGACTGTCTAGTGAACCCAGCGTCGAGACACTCAAAGCAAGCATTAACAAAGTCGCGAGCCTGACTCACACAGAATCCAAAGCCGTAGCCTTACTGACCGATATAGACACCAAGCTTGCGACATTGAAAGCGCATGCCCCCAAAACCGCGCTCAAAGGCGTCTTTCTTTTGGTTCACCAAGGACGTCCTGCCAGTGTCGCGGGTGCCAATACCTCACCGAATACCTTTTTGTCTCTGATGGGCGCGACTAACCCTGCCGCCGCGGCGCTCAGTAGCTATAAACCACTGTCGCCAGAAGCGTTACTTGGCTTTGATCCGGACTTTATCTTGGTCATGCGACGTTCTATTGATCAGCTAGGCGGTGTTGAAGGACTCGCTGATGCCGTGCCTTTACTCAATGCCACGCGCGCATTCCAACAGCAGCGAATTATTCCAATTGACGGCAGTGTGTTAGTGGGAGGGCTTAGCCTGAAATCACTGGATGAAGCCATTCGTATTCAGCGCACCGTCGTTGGAGAGAACGACTAATGCAAGCGTCTTTTCGAGCTTCACAGCCGCATGTTTTTCCGGCGCTAATGGTCGCACTTATCGTCGTAGGGATAACATCTATTGCGGTGGGGCAATGGCAACTCGGCTGGCTGACCAGTTTACAGAGCTTAACCCCTTGGCATGACAATGTTGAGCCGCATGTACTCGCCATCGTTCAACAAGTTCGATTACCTCGAACCCTGCTGTGTATTTTTATCGGTGCATTGCTCGCCGTTTGCGGCACTTTGATGCAGGGGCTTTTCCGCAACCCGCTCGCTGACCCGGGTATTATCGGTGTCTCTGGCGGCGCATCATTAGGAGGTGCACTGGGCTTGCTATTGCTCTCTTGGGGCAGTATCGAGGCTAGCTTTGTGTTTTCGGTGCCAGCCTTTGCGTTTATCGGTGCACTACTGGCGACCCTGTTTGTATACAGAATTGGCACAACGGCCATGGGCAGTTCGGTGACCATCATGTTGCTCGCGGGCATTGCGATCAGTGCTTTGTCCGGCGCAGCATTAGGCTTGATCAACTATGTCGCGGATAATCAAACGTTGCGAGATATCGCCCTTTGGTCGATGGGGTCGCTGACCGGTGCGACTTGGGGACAAATTGTTCTCACTGGCATCGCTGCATGCTTGCTCACGGTATTTGCCTACCAGCGCGCACGCCACTTAAATGCCCTTTTGCTCGGTGAAAACGAAGCGGCGTATTTGGGCATTGATGTGCACCATTTGAAACGCCTACTCATTGTTGTGACCGCTGCGGGGATGGGCATTGCGGTAAGTGCTGCCGGTCTTATCGGCTTTGTTGGTCTAGTGATCCCACACATTGGACGATTAATTACCGGCCCTGATCATCGCACACTGGTGCCTTTATCAGCCATTCTTGGTGCCCTGTTACTGACCTTGGCCGACATTGTGGCCCGTGTCATTGTCGCACCCGCCGAATTGCCGGTTGGCATTATTACCGCCCTAATGGGTGCTCCTTTCTTTCTATGGCTTCTTATCCAACAACGAAAAGCAGTGGTTCACGAATGACAGATCCTGCCCTTCAAGTCTCCAAGCTCAGCTATGCGCTTAACGGTCGTCAACTGCTAAGCGAGATTGATCTCGCCTTTACTGCCGGCCAGTTACACGTTTTACTCGGACCCAATGGTGCGGGGAAAAGTACACTGTTGAAACAATTGATTAGCGATAAACATCAGCGTGGCAGTGTACAGTTTTGGCAACAGTCCAAAAGCCAGTGGCAAGGCGAAGAATTTGCCCGGCGAGTTGCCTTTCTTCCCCAACATAGCGGGCTCACGTTTGCATTCTCAGCACAAGAAGTGGTCGAGATGGGGGCGACACCACTAAAGGCAAACCGGGAACAAATCGCGGCCCTTACCAACGAGCAACTAACGGCATGGGATATTAGTCATCTTGCTCATCGACCGTACCCGATTTTATCTGGCGGTGAAAAACAACGTGTGCATATGGCGCGCGTGTCATTACAGCTAGCACAAACCGCGCCGGATCAAGCAATATTAATGCTGGATGAACCCACTTCGGCCTTAGATATTACCCATCAACATTACACCTTGAAGCGCTGTCGAGCACTCGCTGACCAAGGGATGACAGTACTCGTAGTGTTGCACGACCTGAATTTGGCGACGCAATACGCCGATCAACTACATTTTCTGAAAGCAGGTCGAATCGTCCTATCCGGCGATCCGTGGCAGTGTTTTAGTAGTGATCGAGTGGCAGATATCTACCAATACCCTCTGACCGTATTGACGCACCCAGAGCATAACTGCCCACTGATCGTGTCTTAATTGACAAATACATCATAGCTGGCTCACAAAACCGTCTGTTGGTCCATTTTCGCTGATCAGACCAATTGCGAGTGTGCGCCAACCTAAGTAAACTGAGAGCGCAACCGATTAGCTATGAGAATGGATGAAATCGGATTCGTTACCTTCGCAACCGTCTGATGTGCCGGGATTGTGAAAGACATCGCCGCTGACGAACAGCGGCGTTTTTCTGTAAGGTCGCGAGTAACGATCCCTACGCATTACTACAAAGAAGAATCAAGATGGCAACGATTAAAGATGTCGCGCGTCTCGCCGGTGTATCGACCACGACGGTGTCACACGTAATAAACAAAACCCGCTTTGTCGCAGAGAAGACGACTGAGAAAGTATGGCAAGCGGTTGAAGAATTAAACTACGCCCCAAGTGCTGTGGCGCGAAGCTTGAAATGCAACACAACACGAACACTGGGTATGTTGGTGACCAAATCCACCAACCCCTTTTTCGCCGAGCTTGTTCACGGTGTGGAAGACTATTGCTATAAGCAAGGCTACACGCTGATTCTCTGCAATACCGAGGGTAACCTTGAAAAGCAACGCGACTACCTGCGTATGTTGTCAGAAAAGCGCGTCGACGGACTCATTGTGGTGTGCTCTGATCTCAACGAAGATTTGATGCTGTTATTAGAAAAAAAACGCGATCTGCCTATGGTCGTGATGGATTGGGGCAGTCACCATATCGATACAGACCGTATAGAAGATAACGCTGAATTAGGCGGTTACCTTGCCACCAAACACTTTATTGATAATGGACACACTAAAATTGGCTGTATTTCCGGCCAAATGGATAAAAATACCTGTAAGCATCGCTTAAACGGTTATTTCCGTGCGTTAAAAGAAGCCAACATCCCAGTAAATGAAAATTGGCTGATTGAGGCGGATTTCGAAGCCGATCAAGCGCAAATTGCCGCAAAGCAATTGGCGACAATGTCAGACCGTCCAACCGCTATCTTTTGTTTTAATGACATTATGGCATTGGCGGCTATTAGCACGTTTAACGAACATAACTTAAAAGTGCCAGATGATATATCGGTGATTGGTTACGATAATATTGATCTCACCGAGTATTTCTCGCCACCATTGACAACCATTCACCAGCCCAAACGCCGTCTAGGCAAAACAGCCGTTAAGCTCTTGCTCGCGCGAATTGCCAATAACGATACTCAGCAGCAAGTGTTCGAAATGCAACCTGCACTAGTGAGTCGACAATCAGTTAAAACACTATCTTAATGTTTTAATGAAACGTTTATGAAGGACACCGTCAATGCCTTGGCTGTGTTGTTTTACGCGACCACTCTTCCGATAGTGCTTTTACTCTAGGCCATCAATTACACCCACGCTGAACCAAGATCACATTTTGTTTGATGAGAGAGGACGACATCGGTGTCTAATTATTATATGCTT
>NZ_MUFP01000050.1 GCF_001996165.1 Salinivibrio proteolyticus
TAACATGATTATCTTTTAATTTTTTTCTATCTTTTTCTGTTATATTCACAAAATCATATATAATATCTTCAACATTGAAAAGCGGTAACTCTAACCCTTTTAAGTTATATTCATACTGCCATACGTCACAGAAATAACCGTAAGTTTTGGGTTCCATCATATTCTCTACACCTGTAATGCAAGGAACCCCTAGGGATGAAGCCTGAATAATTGCTGTACCACTACCAATAAACAAGTCATAATTGCTTATTGTTTCATCAAATTTTGAATAGTCTAAGGTGCCTTTTAAGACTATCTTATCCTGTAAATTTTCTTGATTGATTTTTTCTTGCATTTCCTTTTTTAATGGACCGTCGCCATATATATCAAATTGAACATCAATACCTTTTGTAATCAACCTATCAATGACTTCTATCATATAAAAATTATAGGTTTTAAATTCAACCAACCGCCCAACAGCTGCAATTTTAATTAGCTTTGTCAAACCACCTGTAAGTTCTATTTGTTTTTTATCTATGACACCTAACCTGAATGTATTAGACTTATCAAACGTTTTCTTTTTATGCTTAATGTAAAGTTCACGAGTGCCTTCAGAAAAGAAAAGTAATGACTCATCCGGAAGATAGCTAAAAATAAATTCTCTATTTAATTTTTCATGCCAAGCAATTTTATCACCACCCCATAAGTACTTTATGTAATGATAAAAACCAATGGTGATGGGAGTGTTTCTATCTTGCGCTTTAGCTATTCGATAGCCAAGCATGGCATGCATACCGTGGTAAACGTGGATTTGGTCAACATCTTTTAATTTTTCTAAGGCTGTTTTATGCTTTAATGGAAAAAGAAGCGGAAAGCGACGGCACAATAGCGATGGGCCATGAAAAACGTCTTCAGCAAAAAATACATTTGCGTACTTTTTCATTTCCATAAGCAACTCTTTATTGCTTTTTTCTGGCTGAGATAGTAATAGAATAGAAGTAGGTAAGTTATTCTTAAATCGCTCTTTTGCCATTCTTACGAAAAACGTTTCTATACCACCAACTGATAGCGCACCATAAATAAAAAGCATATCAATAGCCTTTAATAATTTCTTTGAGTT
>NZ_MUFP01000051.1 GCF_001996165.1 Salinivibrio proteolyticus
TTGTACACACCGCCCGTCACACCATGGGAGTGGGCTGCACCAGAAGTAGATAGCTTAACCTTCGGGAGGGCGTTTACCACGGTGTGGTTCATGACTGGGGTGAAGTCGTAACAAGGTAGCCCTAGGGGAACCTGGGGCTGGATCACCTCCTTACTGACGCTATTCTTGCGAGTGTTCACACAGATTGCACGGTCAAAATTAAAGAGAGCATCATTGCTTATGATGGGTCTGTAGCTCAGGTGGTTAGAGCGCACCCCTGATAAGGGTGAGGTCGGTGGTTCAAGTCCACTCAGACCCACCAACACATCCCCAGATGTGTTGGTCAAAGCAATATCATGTGGGGCTATAGCTCAGCTGGGAGAGCGCCTGCTTTGCACGCAGGAGGTCAGCAGTTCGATCCTGCTTAGCTCCACCACTTTTTAAGCACATTTATAACAAGTGTTTTTAAAAAGTGGATTATCGTATTGATAGATTCACATGCTCTTTAACAATCTGGAAAGCTGACAAGTCATTCTTAAAGAATGACAGTAAAGTTCGTCTGGGATTTCCGAATGGGGAAACCCACCTGCATAAGCAGGTATCTTAGCGTGAATACATAGCGCTAAGAGGCGAACTCGGGGAACTGAAACATCTAAGTACCCGAAGGAAAAGAAATCAATTGAGATTCCGGCAGTAGCGGCGAGCGAACCCGGAGCAGCCCTTAAGCGGCTTAGGCGTTAGGTGAACAGGTTGGAAAACCTGGCAATAAAGGGTGATAGCCCCGTAACCGACAGCGCCTTAGYCGTGAAAACGAGTAGGACGGGACACGTGATATCTTGTCTGAACATGGGGGGACCATCCTCCAAGGCTAAATACTCCTGACTGACCGATAGTGAACCAGTACCGTGAGGGAAAGGCGAAAAGAACCCCTGTGAGGGGAGTGAAATAGAACCTGAAACCGTCTACGTACAAGCAGTGGGAGCCTCTTCGTGGGGTGACCGCGTACCTTTTGTATAATGGGTCAGCGAC
>NZ_MUFP01000006.1 GCF_001996165.1 Salinivibrio proteolyticus
GTCAGTTGCAGGTGCTCCCGGCTGTCGCACCTGGAAGGTACCCAGAAGTGCTCCGATATATCCTCGACATGGCAGAGAGCTTTGTACTTCCAGAGAGGCGAGAGAGGACATACCCAAGAGCAGTAAAGAAAAGGCCCAATCGCTATGCGACTAGGCCTTCTAAAAGACGCAACTCAGCTTAATTCACATGCATTAAGCTTAATGCTGGCTTTTTTGTTGCCCTTGATAAGAACACAAGGGCTAGTCGGCACGGATAACGAGTGTTTAGTGATTTTCGGTCATGATCTCGCGAGAGAAAACCTTTTCACAGTATTTGCAGCGCAGTTTGACATCTTGCTGCTCGGTTAACACTCGAAAGCTACTGACCACTGCAGGTTCACCGTGCGTGATACAGTTACTGTTCGGACAGCGGAACACGCCTTGAATCACCTCGGGTAATGTCAGCGGCAGCTTAGCGACCACTTGATACTCTTCGATTTGATTCACTGTCGCTTGTGGCGCATAAAGTGCCAGCTGGCTGGCTTGATCTTCGCTGATCACCACGTTTTCAATTTTGATCAAATCCTTGCTGCCGAGCGCGGAAGAGGGCAAGTTCAAGCCAATGGTGATCCGCTCTTCACTGCCATGCATCTGAAAGAGGTTGAGGATCTTAAAGCCAATGTGCGCTGGAATATGGTCAATCACAGTGCCGTTACGAATCGCTTCTACTTGTAGTTTGCTATCAGTGTTCATTAGGCGACTCCTTCCACTTGTTCATTTAACACCAAGGCCAATAGTGCTTCGCGCGCGTAGACCCCATTTTCGGCTTGCTCAAAGTAATACGCATGCTGGGTTTTATCGACATCCACGGTAATTTCATCCACCCGTGGCAGTGGGTGCATCACTTTCATATTGGGTTTCGCATCACGCAACATCGCGGCGTTTAAGATAAACGCAGCTTTGATATGGGCGTATTCCGACTCATCGAAGCGCTCTTTTTGCACACGGGTCATGTACAGCACATCCAACTCAGGCACCACTTCTTCAATGCTGCTATGCAGGCTGTAAGGGTGGCCCGCCGCGGTGAGCTCATCGAGCAAATACTCTGGCATGGCGAGCGCATCGGGGGCGATATAAAAGAAACGGTTCCCTTCAAACTTAGATAAGGCTTGAGTGAGGGAGTGCACGGTACGGCCATACTTCAGATCGCCGACCATAGCAATGTTGAGGTTATCCAGACGGCCTTGGGTTTCATAAATGGAGAATAAATCCAGCAAGGTTTGGGTCGGGTGCTGGTTCGCACCGTCGCCGCCATTCACCACAGGTACACCTTCCGAAAACTCTGAGGCCAAACGGGCCGCGCCTTCTTTGGGGTGGCGCATCACAAAGCCATCCACATACGATGAAATCACCCGTACCGAGTCAGCCAAGGTTTCACCCTTTTTACCTGATGAGGTATTGCCGCCATCAGGAAAGCCAATCACCGAGCCGCCTAAGCGCTGAATGGCCGTTTCAAACGACAAGCGTGTGCGGGTCGAGGCTTCAAAGAAGCAACTGGCAATCACCTTGTTTTTTAGCAGCGTCGGGTTAGGGCGTGCCTTGAGTTCGCCCGCCGTGGCAACGATTAACTCCAGCTCGTTGCGGCTGAGCTCGGGAATGGAAATAATGTGTTTGTTATACAGGGTATTGGCCATAACGCGAGTCCCTTTCTTTGCAGTGTGCTACAGGCAAAAAAAAACCTCCGAAACGGAGGTTTTTACGATCACGACCAATGCGGGTGCTGTCCCCCTGAGGGGCGGATAGCGCGCTGTTTGTGGGTGGAATAACAAACATATCGACTGGCCGTGTAATGAAATCTGGCCGAATTATACGCGCCTTTTTGTGGGGTGCAAGCAAAAGTGCAATCGTTTACGCCTGTGCTTTTACGAGTGTGGCGACCATCACAGCCTTGATGGTATGCATGCGATTCTCTGCTTGATCAAAGACGATCGACTGCGCAGATTCAAACACCTCTTCAGTCACTTCAAGGCCATTTAATCCATATTGTTCAGCCACTTGCTTGCCCACTTGAGTTTCATCATTATGGAACGCGGGCAGGCAGTGCATAAATTTCACCTGAGGGTTTTGTGTCGCTTGCATCAACGCTGGGGTGACTTGATAAGGCGTAAGCGCGGCCACGCGTTGTGCCCATGCCGACTCGGGCTCGCCCATCGATACCCAAATATCTGTATACACAAAATCACAGCCTTCCACCGCGGCAGTATCTTCACTTAAGGTGATCGACGCGCCAGTGCTGGCGGCAATATCTTGGCAACGCGCAACCAAACTCTCTTCGGGCCAATAAGCCTTGGGTCCAATCAGGCGTACATCCATTCCCATTTTAGCGGCGCCTACCAGCAAGGAATTGCCCATGTTATTGCGCGCATCCCCCAAATAGGCAAAGGCGATTTGATTAAGCGGCTTGTCACTGTGCTCTTGCATGGTGAGCAGATCAGCAAGGACTTGAGTGGGGTGAAAGGTATCCGTTAGTCCATTCCAAACCGGCACGCCCGCGTATGCTGCCAAGGTTTCCACCACATCTTGCCCAAAACCGCGATACTGAATGCCATCGTACATTCTTCCCAGCACGCGCGCGGTATCTTTGATGGTTTCCTTATGGCCAATTTGCGTACCACTTGGGCCAAGATAGGTCACTTGTGCACCTTGATCAAACGCAGCAACCTCAAAGGCACACCGCGTGCGCGTGGAGGTTTTCTCAAAAATCAACGCAATATTCTTGCCCTTTAGACGGGCAACTTCTTCGCCATTGGCCTTCGCCGCTTTTAACATCGCAGCGTCGTCCACCAAATCTTGGATCTGCGACGGGGACAGATCTAACAGAGTGAGCAGTGAGTGTTGGTAGAGGTTGCTTTTCATATCTATCCCTGTTTATGGCTTATTTATGAATATAAAACCAATAAAAATGTTTAATTATTCTTATGGATAGTAAGGGGAGAGACGATGGGATGCAAGCCTATTGCCCCACGCAAGCGCAACATGTTGACCAAAAATCTATCATTCTGATGTTTTTCTGACCGGGGAGGGGCTTTTTAAACGACAGCTGACACGCCTAAAAAACCAGCGACAAACTCCGCGCGCCTTTTACCAACCCATAGCACCTCAATGACAGAACACCGCTGGCATCGCGAGATACTGATTTTGTCCTCAAGGGCAACGACAAAAACGAAGGAGAAAGTGATGAAAGCACACAACAAAGCACTCACCCTAAGCGCATTGATGATGATGGTTGGTTTAGCCGGTCCTGCTATGGCAAACGATGAGCCAATGCAGCCAGCAAATGGACAGCCTGCCGTGACCTGCCCAGACGGAGGCACCGACTGTGATACCCAGCCGATGCCAGAAGAAGATAACAGCACTTGGCCTGCTGAAGAAGAGAACACTTGGCCAGCCGACGACACCAGCCAAGACCCTGCGATGCAGTAAGGCGAAGACAACCTAAGCAAAGCGTGAGTGCCGCCACATTGGCGGCGCTTGTTTTGGCTTTACCGCGCTAAGTGCTCAAAAAGCATACTGAATTCACCCCCCTTACAGCTAGACACCCTGTCGGGCATCCCCTATAATCCCAACCCACTCGGCCCCTTAGCTCAGTGGTTAGAGCAGTCGACTCATAATCGATTGGTCCCCAGTTCAAGTCTGGGAGGGGCCACCAGTTATAGAAAGGCCTGAGAGGTTAGTAACCACTCAGGCCTTTTGCTTTTTATTTTGCTGTGTAGCATATATGTAGCAAATTAATCGCTCTTAAACGTCCTTTTGATTCGCACTCCCCACCTGCCATACCCATTTTCAGGTTCGATATTAGTGATAGCTGGCTTGAGCACAGCTTTCGAATAGACCGCTTTTGTACCCATATCACAAAACATGTGCCATCTAACATTTTGGATAACAGCGCACGAAAACCCACACACGGCTTGATACACTCATCTACAAATTTGCCAATACGATGGCGTGTTAGGTGCCGACAACTGATCGGCGGTAGCATGGCTAACTACTGGATGTTTGACCAGCTTATCTGCTAGATAGAGCCAAAAGCGTGCGCGTTTATCCGTGACAGATGCACACTATCCCAGAATGGATGACAAAAAGAGCCAATTCGTCATGCGTTTACAGATTCACGCTTGGGGATAGTGTGAATACCTGAGTAGTGATAGGCGGCATGCACACTTTCGCGGAAGAACAGTATCGATTAAAGAGTAAAAATCCACGTGGGATCAGTCGGTTAGGTAGAAAATTGTGCGGATAACGATTTTGGGAAATCGAGTATGCGCGCTAATACAATGTTAGTTGCTAGGTGAAAAATTAGGTTGTTGGAGATAATCAAGTTGGTTCAAATATACGGCGCTGAAGAGACCAAAGCGTTCTGTTGTAATTGCAAAAAGGTGACGCTTCATAAGTATGAAAGCTTCTCTAAATCTAATGAAGCCACGGGAAAAGAAGTTAAGGGTTTCTTTTCTGGCTTATTTGCAGCAATAGCGAATGCGTTAATGGAAGGTGAGCATTCAGGTGATTACAAGTGCAAAGTCTGCGGTACAAACTTACATACACCAGACTACCTAGATTAAGGTTGTAGATCTCGGCAGGTGGTAAGTTTCACAACTAACAATAAAATTTAAGGGTGATTCACAACGCTAATCGCTCTCACTTCAAGCAAGTTTAGTGTTTATGGCACAATGCTTTAGGTAGGTGGTTAGCGTTGTTCACACCTTAACTTGGCGTTAGCAGCCATACTGGTAGTTATGTATAAGGGTATCAAATGCAAGAAAGAGAAAAATATGAAAATGGGCTCTTTACCATTCGTTTTATTGGTGATGATCTAGATAAACGTGGAGTCAGTATATATGATCTTGGCGAGTCTTTAATTGCCTTTCAAAGGATTATAAATAAAGCGTATTTAGCTCAGGAAGACCGTTTGGTAAAAGGAGCATTCCCTTCAAGTGAAGAGAGACAACATTTAGCTCTTCAAATTGGTCAGCGAAAAAGAGCCTCCGATGGATTCTCCCTCATTCCAATACTGGCTGATCCACATACTCAACAAGCTATGTTAAAAGTAGCAGATTGGGTTATATCGGGAGTTATTGGTTATTACGTAGGTGATGTAATCCAACGGCTAAAAAATGAAAATGACCCTAACAAACGCATATTCATTAGTTCCATTTTTAAAGAAGTTTCAACAATTGTTAACCGTATTGGTACAAGCGGAGGTGTTAGCCATATATCAATTGGCTCACCTGTTAAAGGTCAAGAGACTGTAGTCGCATTTGATAGAGAAACAAAAAACTATTTAGTTGACCTTTCTAATGAAACTTACTTGGGTGCATATCAAGAAATATACGGTAAGGTATATAAGATGTATCCAGCTAGTAAGATCGTGGCGATTCGTCGAGTTGGAGGGTCAACAGTCAATGTATTTTTAAATGAAAGTGATTTTGACGAGATTCGTTATTGTAAAGATACAAACCCTTTCTATACGTTCAAAGGACATCCTGTCTATAAAATGGGTGTTGAAACTAAATCAGTTACAGATTTTGACGCAGAGTCTATCGAGTACAGAGAACCAGATGCATAAACTGGCTGCTAACAAACTGTTTAAGAGTGATTCGCAACGCGTGGCATTTTTACTATGCGTTGCCTTTAGTGTTTAAGGTGGTATGCGGTAGCTTCGGTATTGCGTTGCTCACACCTTAACAGGGCGTTAGCCATACGAGGTAAGTATGTCGGAATATAAATTAACAGAAGAAATAATTAAGCTGTCTCAATCGCAGCTTTGGGATGTAGCTAAATCTGAATGGACTCTGTACGAAATATACGAAGCAGACGAGCCAGAGCGTTGTTTGTGTGGGCATTTCCCTATCATTGAAATTTGTAACCTTAAGAACAAGTTAAATTCTAACTATGCGACTGTTGGAAACTGCTGTGTTAAAAAGTTCATTGGTTTACCATCAGATAAAATTTTCCAAGCAATAAAGCGAGTTAGAAAAGACGATGAGAAATCGTTAAATGCAGAGGCAATATCTCATGCTTACGACAAAGGTTGGATTAATGATTGGGAAAAAAGCTTTTACTTAGACGTTATGCGAAAGCGCAAGCTTACTCGAAACCAACTTGACAAAAAAATTCAAATTAACAACAAATTAGCAAGCAAAATGAAGCGTGCATAAGTATGGCTAACAAACGAGTATGTCGTCAATCCTAAATTTTAGCGAGATTTTTATCCCACATCACGCCGTCTCTGAGCATCGAATTTAAGATCACTATCATTTTACGTACACAGGCAATAATGGTGACTTTTTCGGATTTTCGGCGGCGACTATCGAGTATACGTTGCTTTAAAAACAGGATCACATTGCATCGTAGACATCACCGCTAATGATCGTTCTTACGTAGGAGCTAGTGAAAGTACACAGTGTCACATAGCGCATTGCTCACGTACATCCGACCAATCAACCAGATGACGGGAAAAGAGTTGGCGCGCGTAATCAGATGCGCATGCCAGCGATAAATGAGATTTTTCTCTTGATGCAACAGCGTATTGCCTAATAGGCGGCCTATACGTTTAATCGCATGTTTAACTGAGGTTTGCGTCTCAAGCATACGCCCAAACTTGTTGAGGGGAATCAGCCGTTTTTTGTGAATTTTGGTGCACTTCTTTGACAGTGTTTGTAGTAGGATTTGGTCATTACGCATCGTTAGCATCGCTATTGAATCTGCCTGTGCCAAGTGTGTTTTTGGCGAAATTCATTAGATCAGAGGGAGCGATGCGTGTCTACCTCATTGTTTCAACTGATATTTATGAGGGGATTCGCTAGACAACGGCGTTATGCATACATTAATTGAGGTTTGATGAAAAATTTTGATTATCCTAGTGGCGTAGTTTTCATAGCATTAGTCGTCACCTGCATTGGGTTTGGTTATATGTTGGGAACAAGCTCCATAGGTAATAGCCTTTTTGGATCTTTTATTTTCTCTTTGTTTTCGAGCTTTGTGTTTTTCTTTCTTACTACGAAATTATCAGAAAATCGTAACCAAAAAAGAATTAATAGAGTTATTTATCCAAAATTGAAAGAACTTGTAGATCAAGTTGAATATGCTGTCGAAACATGCATTTTTAATGAAAAAGTAGCTAAAGGTTATATTGCTGCTAATGCAGATATTGATACGGTTAGTCGTTGGCTAGAACGAGGCTCTGCGCTAGACGTAAGCATAGATCGTTCAAATGGAATTATTCAATATCCAAACTGTAAATACGAACCTAAGACCTATAAAGATTTGCTTGTTATCTACACAGTAATTCCAGTAATAGAGTATCTCGGAGAGCTGAAACCRTACTATTTTGCAATCGATAAAGACATACTTGATTGTCTGGCTAAAATAAATAGTGCACATTATCTTCGGATAACAGGTAAAGAGCTGATCGAGTTGAATGATATATTTTTTATCCCTCCACATTTTATTGAGTTTTGGTCTTTGGTTCGAGAATTACACAATCGTATAGAATATTTGAAAATGTAAGCATAACAAACGCTTCAAGAGGGACAGTGGACTTGATCCGTTTTACTGGACACGCATCGACGACCTGAGGAGGTCAGTATGCCAGCCTATAAAACGAGTAAAAAGACAGCACAATATTCATCGATATGGAGCGTTTGGTATGGTCAAGTCCCTAAAAAACTGGCAATTTTTTCAAGAAGAATAGTAGAGTAAGAAATGAACGAAGAAATATCGATAGAACACGAAGGTGTCGTCCACACAGCAGAGTATTCAATCTTTGATGATGTACTTACGGTTTATCTGCCAGATGGCACCACCAGAGACACTGAATTGAGAGGCCTTAAGCCGGAATCAACGGCAAGGACTCATCTTCGTGCGTACATCCAAAGAAACGCTTAAGAAGCTTGAGTAACTAGTCCTGCTAAGGTAATCCACGCTCTGCGCCTTTTCGGGCTCAGCTTTGCCAGCATATATCTAAAAGCTTCCCCATTTCATCTTCGCCAGTGCAAGGCGTTGGAGTTTGTTCGGCGTTGATCATATCAAATTTCCGATAAAATACAGTTATTCACAGAACTCCAAGTAAAAGCGCATCTGTCTTCATGACAGATGCCATTCGTTGGTTCGGGTGATGATGGCCTTTCCGCCTGCTGAGATGCCTTTAAGCACCTTTAAAAGCTCGTCTTCGCTATACATAGACGTTTTCACCACGCCTGTATCACTATCAAAAGCCAGCTCATAATGAGGGGCTATAGCCTGCTCTGTGCGCTTGCAGAATACGCCCCCCATCAGATCTGTAAAGCTTTTCCAGTTGCCTTTGTCGGCTGCGCCGTGAATATCCTGCACTAGCTGACTTTCTGCCATCATTGCCTTTAAGCGGCGTAATTCACGCCAAACCGTCACCGAACACCCTCCCAGCTGTTGAAATTGGCGAATGCTCCAGCACGCCGCCCATGCATCGACGCGCGCCGCTGCACATTTCGGGTCTTCACCGTAGATACCTGCATCAAGATGATCACCGTCGATGTTTTTTGAGATGTATTTCGCGATATACCCCGTCGCTGAGCCCTTGTTAGGGTCAATCTTCACTTCCGTAAAGCGGTGCTGCTCAGCGCCTATTTCGTCGCCATCTTCCCGTAAAGCGTAATCTCTCATGGTAGTGATGAGGGTGTCGTAATGCGCAGGTTCGACGAACAACAGCAAATGCCAATGGGGTGTACCGTCGTGCTGTGGCTCCACAACGCGAAAGCCATAGAATCGCACTTCCTCGCGCTGTAGCTTGGCACGCATAAGTTTCCAAATGTCGTTGAGGTAATCTTGAGCCTCAGCAGGCGTATAGCCTCCCCATTTAGGGTTTTCATCGCCCGTTGTCGCATAGCTGCGGTGATATTTAGACGGGCACGTAATGGTGAGGAAGGTCGCCACATGGCCGAGCTCATTGGCTAGATCTTCAAAACCTCGCGCCCTCACCATGAGCTCGGTTTTGCGAATTTTCGGATCAGCGACTCCCTTTTTCGATAATTCCAGCAGGCTAAAGCTTTGCCCTAGTTGATTGGTAACTGTCGTGTTCGCAAGGTATTGCTCTTGGTGAAACTTTTGAGAAGCGCGGGCGCTTAGGGTTTCTTCGGAGCAGTAGATAGATTTGCGACGGTTTACCTCATTGAGGTGTCGCATCACGGTTTCAATGTTCTTGCGCTGGGCTTTTCGAAGTTTGCGCAGCCACCATGATTTATCGGACATACGACGTAGCCGACCCTCTAGGGTGTATTTCTCCTCATCGGGAGGCAGCACGCCAAGGCTGGCACATAGGGCGTGTAGGGTAGCGATTGTTTGCTGTTCGTCCCCCATTAATTCACGCCTAATCGCCAGTGCGGAATCAACAAGGTTTTCCGCCTCTTCTCGCAAGGCGTCTTCTGAAATATTGAGGTTTAACTTTTCGGGCGACACGGTGAGCTTGCTCATCAGGCTGTCGGTGAGCTCGCGTAGGTAGGTGTTTCGCGCTTGCTTGTTAGAAATAGCGCGATAGTGCTTGMACAGGATTTTTTGCGCTTTATCCGGCAAGCGACAAAGGCGCTCTTTCACGAACGCCTTATCATCCCAGTCAATTTGAGAAAATTCAGTTTCAGGAATGGCTAACATCTAATGCCCTCCCTGCTGGTGTGAGCTCAAAAACATACCACTTGATACCGTAGGGGTAGGTGGTTCGGTACGTGATGAGCTTTTCTCGATAGAGCTTAAAGACAGTGCGTGGGTTTAATTTCATATCAAACCCTGTTGAGCCAATGTATCCGGCCTGATTGACGCGATAATCAGCACATAGCTCAAACCAATGCCCTGCTTGCATCGTACGGATAACCGATTGTTGATGTTTATTCAGCTTAGGCATGCTCACGCTCTCCATAGCTGAGGTGCGCCTGTTTGCGGTGCTGATCTAACCAGTTATCCAAATCTTCTTTGAGGTAACGTACCGCGCGGCCAATTTTGATAAATGGTGGCGCTTCGGTGCGGTTGAGTCGATGGCCTTCCATGCGTGATTGACGTAGGAAAGAACGGCTCATACCGATGTAAGCAGCGGTTTCTTGTTCTGTGTATGCGCGTTTATGAATGTGTTCAGTGTGCATAACGATATCTCCGTGTGTTCGTTGGGAGATACCGTAAGCGTCCCAACTAGCTTGGGACGCTAGCTGGGATAATGGCTGGGACAGTTTTTATCTAAAGGCTTTTACGGATATCAGAGACGTAGTTTTTGAAGGTTTTGTAAGTGATGCGATTGATATGATCCCCACGGCCAAACCACTCGATTTCGTCATGGTTGATGCCCGTAATGAGGCCGTCTTCATCAATCTGGTGAGCGTCGTTTTGATGGTCTCGCTTGATGGCATGCCAAACCTTTAGGGCTTTAGCGTCGCGATCCCCTGCCAATACTTTTCGAATCATGATTTTGATGGGGTGGGTTTCAATATTTCCGGTATCAGGGGCGGAAATGCTTCGGCCTGTTTCGCCCTCTGGGCGTAGGTCTAAGGCGGTATTGACGGCCTGCAAATCAAACCGCAATTGGTCAGCATCTATCGCCAATGGCTTGGCCTCTAACGCCCTACCTGTTTTGGCTAGGGCGTCCCATAGGCCTGAAAATCCCTGACGACTCCATTCCTCTGGGCCTGCTTGGGCCAGTTGCCTCGCTTCTTGCCCATAGGTCGCCTTGGTGCCTATGGCCCCATAGGCCATAAAGGGGGCCATAGGCCTCTGGGGCAGGGAGGATACCCGAGTAAATGGGCCGTTCTCGGCGTCTGGGAAATCGTTTTTGACCTCCCGCCAGTGGCTAACGCGGTCAGGTTCCAGTATCAGGGCGTGACGAATAGGAGCGGTTTTTGAATGAATACAGGCTATTGACTGGTCTTGTGTTAGGCCTAGTACGCCCTTGTAGGCGAACAGGTTTGCCAGAGTAGGCCTATGGCCCTCTTCGGCCGCAAGCATCGCCCCCATCGATTTTTCATCTACCCATGCGCACAGGGAAAGCAGCCCTTCCTCGACAGCGGCCAATAGGTCGCCTTTGGTGATAGGGGTGACATCGTGGATTTCATCTAGGCGGTAAAAGCGACGGTTTTGCATCCTTAATGCCTCTATAGTATTTAAGGATTAGATAGATTTACTATTTCCAACGATAGGAAATTGAAATGTTACCCGACAACCTCATTTTTATAATTGCTGTCGGGAAGTGTTTTATATCAAATAACCTTATGAATCATTGCCTTCTTTATTGACGAGTATCTCTTGATGCTGTCTCACTACTCTATCCTCATAATCTCGATAACTGTCTAAGAACTGAATATCTATATGTGATATTTTATCTTTTGTATACCGTCTGGCTTCCCCGTTTTTTTTACGAGCCCCACCGTTCATGAAGAATCTTTGGTATCTTCTTGGTGCAACACCCTCAAAAAGTTGAAATATGACCTTACCAGACTGCTCTTGTTCTGTTATTGCATCATCGTGAAGGTCAAGAGCAAGACTTTTTTCATAAGGCTCAATGTAAATCACTTTCGTTATCCCTGCAGCAACAATATGGCGTGCGCAGTTGTGGCATGGGTAAGTGGTCGAGAAAAGGATCTTTCCAGAGGTCGACTCATTACCGTGTCTTGCCAGAGATATAATTGCATCCATCTCTGCATGAATGGCTCGGGAGTATTCAATTAAAGATCCAATAGGTGTCTTATTGAATTTATTAACAGTATCTTCAATCCATGTGAGATTAGTTTTTTGCTTATTTTCAATAAATGATTCTATTAATGGGGTTATTTTTTCTTTTTCTAAATCTGTTTCATTAGTAATCGTGTTGATTAAATTAATCTTTAATTCATCTATTAGCTCTATAACGGAGTTAGAAAGGATATCTCTTAGTTTGTTAAAGTTTTTATTCTTGTGATAATCGTTGTAACATTTCCCTCCTTTGTGAATACACCTAAAGTCGTTTTCTTTATCTTCAAATAAATATAGGCCACCTCCTGCTTTTGGTACATCATTTCGACCTGTTGCTAATACAGTACCGTCCTCATCTAATATCGAGGCGCCTACTTGTCTAGATAAGCAACTAGACTGGAGGGATGAAGAAAAAGCAGAAAACATACCTTTTTCTTCTATTGTGGGGCTTAGGCCATTCTTTCCGTGAATTAATCCGATAAATCTTTCTGCTTTATTTTTTAGATCACTTTTATGACTATGATTATTCCTGATAAAAAAGTCAGCATCTAAAATTGTTTTTGCAGAATGTTGTCCATAGCCTTCATTAGACTTCCTATCTCTATGAATTATATTGTCTATATCTTCTGGTTTTATACCTTCATCTCTGAGGTTTCTTTTCCTTTGACTGAGCTCTCTCAACGAACCTATAAAATAAAAGTTGTTTTGGTAAACAAGCCTAAGAAGCTCTACTTCTGCTGGGTTTTTAAGTTGATCAATTAAAAATGCTGTTTTTGAGTTAACCTTTTCTTCTGATTTAATGTTTTCTTCACTTTTTTCTTTTTCTCTATATTTTGATATTTCTTGAACTGCAGCTTCAACTAAAATAGTCTGTCTATATTTTTCACGTAATTTATCACCTAAATCTTGTAGCTTTATATATCTCTCCTTCGGATCTGAAGGCTTTTTTTCTTCACTTAGTTGCAGTATAAGATCACTAATAAGTATGTGAACACACGTGTAGCCATGATCTTTTAAAGATTCTTCTAGTGCTAAACGTAATGACTTTATGCCAGAACCAACAGCACCGCAAAATCCAATAATTAAATCATTAGCTTGACGTTCTTCGATTAATTCTATTGGGTCTTTGTTTTCTGAATTATGGGAACTATTTTGGTTCAAGGAACCACTAGGAGTGGTTTTTCTCTGAGGACTTGCCATCTATTATGCTCTCCCTTGATAGCTTTATAAGCAATGGAGAGCATAATAATGTATGGAAAACGAGATGTATGTGACGAGCTACCAAGTCTGCTTGTTGGCTCGTGATAGGATTCGAGCAAGTGCTAGATCATCTGCTTTCTTAGCCGAGTAAGAATGTAGATTAACAACGTTGGGTTGCTGGGTATTTTCTTTGGTCTCTTTTTTCTTGTAAGAGTTTGATTTTAAATGTCTTTTGTTAGCTATTTCTTCTATCATTTTTCCAGCCTCACTCTGAGTTGTGCACATTCTACTCAAATCATCACTAGAATCAATGAGACATTAATGCCCTAAACACACAACCGCATTATTGTACAAAAGGAAAATGCGAGCCAATTTAAAGGTGTTTTTTGCGGAGGCCATCATCCTCTTATCCCTAAATTACTTTTTAGGAGGCTCACATAAGTGATTGATAGAAAATGCATACCTAGTTGTTTACCTTTTCCCAATCAAACTAACAGCCGCTGCCTTATGCTCTGGTGCTAGGTGGGCATATCTTAGCGTCATTTTTAGGTCGGCGTGGCCTAGTAGCTCCCGAACGGTATTGAGATCGACGCCTGCCATCACTAGCTTACTGGCAAAATGGTGTCGGAGGTCGTGGAAGTTAAAGCCTTCAATATTTGCAAGCCCTAATACGGTTCCCCACGGCTTTTTAACGTCGGTAAGCGGTTGGCCGTTTTTGCCCTCAAAGAGGTAGGTGGCCTCGGGATTTTGCTCTCGCCAGCTTGCCAGTGTGTCATAGGCTTCATTGTTGAGTGGTACTATGCGGCCTTCTTTTGATTTTGCATTCCCGCCGCGCACTTGAAGATAGCGTTCAGAAAAATAGATATCACGCCATTCAAGGCTGAGTAGTTCGCCTCGGCGTAGCCCTGTGTTGATAGCTAGCAGGATAAGAGGCTCTACATAATCCACGAACGTGACATCATCTAAGCATGGATACAACGAGTAATTACGTATAGCCCGATGCTCATTGGCCGAACGGCGAGCTAGGCGAATATCTTGGTCTCGATGCTTGATAGCATGCCGTAATCGCTTCTCTTCCATGTCGGTGAGATAGCGTAGGCGGGTATTGTCGGCCTTGATGGCTTTCACTTTGGTCAGTTCGTGTGATTCGATTAATCCCCATTCAACAGCGCGAGATAATGCGCCTTTAAGTGAGTTCACACTGTGATTAATTGTCGATGCGGCTTTACCCTTTTTCCGTTGCTCACTTCGCCATTTCTCAACTTCCCATGCGGTAATTTGGTCGAGCTCTTTATCCATCAAAAACGCAAAGCGGCTTTTTATGTGGTTCACAATACGCTGGGCCGTTTTCGGGTTACGGGTTTGTAAGTAGGGGAGGTATCGCTCGTCTAGGTAAACGGGGAGTTTGAGGTGTTTGCGGCGTTGGCTTTCTTGGCGTGCTTGCTTCCTTTCATCATGCACGTTGTTCCCTTTGGCAACGTCACCTGCTTTTTGTTTAGCAAGGTCACGCGCTTGAGCTGGGGTTAGGTCGTACGCCGTTCCGAGCTTGAAGTTAATCTGTTTGCCATCATGTCGGTAGTAGAGATAGTAAACAATGCGCCCCGTTGCTGAGATACGAGCATGAAAGCCATGAATCTCGGTATCGTTGATGCGTTTATCCTCAACCGAAAACTGTTTGATACTGCTCGCGGTGATCTTCTTTTTAAGAGGCATGATGCTTTGCGTCCTTGGTGTCTACCCATCGATTTCTGTGTAGCATATATGTAGCAAATCAATCATACTTCCATGAATTTTGATGAACAAGTAAAAACAAAGAAAACGATATAAATACATGATATTATTGGGTTAAATTGTTCTTCTTTGTTCACTGCGATTCATGCAAAAACACCCAAAAAGCGTCTCATAATCGATTGGTCCCCAGTTCAAGTCTGGGAGGGGCCACCAGATTCTAGAAGGTTAGTAAGCGTAGTGTTTACTAGCCTTTTTTTGTGCCTTTTGCTTGAACGCCAAAGAGTAGGTGGCTGCTATATTTCATCTATGATGAGAGTGATGGCACCATCAACTTTACTCATTGCTCTAACTGATCGATGTCATTGCACATATATTGATATATTAAAACGTTATTCACCGATTACATCTGCTTAGGGGTTATCCCTATTCTCATGTCTCATCTACTGCTGTACTATCTTCACTCGCCAAACAATACTAAGTTTAAGATATGGAAGTCATTGAAGATTTTATAAATAAGCCATTGATTAATTTTCCCAATGGTCTCCTCTTTATAAAGGATAAAAACTATAGGTTTGTAGCATGTAACCAAGCGTTTCTAAAACTATCAGGCCACTCCAATGTTAGTGATTTGGTTGGAAAATCAGATGAAGACATGCCTTGGAAAATTTTTTTCCATGTATATCGTTCTCATGATCAAAATACCCTTCTAGGAGAAAGCTATGATCTTTTTGAGCCTATCATAGATGTATCTGGGAAAAGGTTTAATCTCTATGTTAGGAAAAAGGGAATTTTAGATAAGGAAGGGAATGTGTCAGGCATAGTAGCGAATGCAATGATATTTGATTTTTCTAATGGGGATTCAATACTTAAGCAGTCAATTGGGATAACTAAGAATATAAGTTGTGGTGTCTCATTGAAGAAGCTAACCTCAAAAGAAAAAGAAGTATTATTCTTGTTTCTGAACGGATACAAAAGGAAGTTCATCTCCAATGCTCTCAATATATCAATAAAGACTTTTGATTCTCACATTTCCTTCATAAAAGATAAGTTGGGATGTCAATCTAGTAATGAGTTAATGATCAGGGGGATTGAGCTTGGCTTACATAAGCAAGCCCCGAGTTTGTTGTTTAATAATAGTGATTGAGCTAGATCTTTGTAATTTTTAATTAATCTCTAATGTTGTACCTATTTTTTACTTATTGGCATGGTGACCATAAGTGATAATTTTTATTGTTGGATGACTGATTATGTTAAGTGAAAAACCAAACCTAGCTCTTCTAGGAGTAGGTTTAGCTAGCTTTTTAGGGTGTGTGGATTTCACCATTGTTAATACGGCTCTACCTGATATACAAAGTGAGTTCTCTTCATCACTATCTGTATTGCAATGGGTTATGAATATTTTTGTTATTGCTCTCTCATCTATGATGGTAATGATGGGGCGCTTGGGTGACATATATAACCATGAGAGAGTATTCTACTCGGGAGTGATCATATTTGGTTTGTCATCGGTTATGGCTGCAATGTCTCCAAGTGTTGAATTTCTAATTGGAGCTAGACTTATACAGGGTATTGCGTGTGCGATATTGTTTACCAATTCAGGGGCGATTATCTCCCATATATTCCCAGCAGAGAAGCAAGGTAGAGCATTGGGGGTATTGTTTGGTATAAATGGTTTAGGCTTAGCTCTAGGACCATTTCTTGGTGGTCTTCTTGTGAGTTTTATGGGATGGAGATGGATTTTTTATATCAATGTTCCGATCATTTTGATTTCAGTGCTGGCCTGTTTATCCTCAATTCCAAAATCGGAGAGCAAGGAGAATAAGGGGAGTCTAGATCTTCCAGGATCAGTATTGGTGACGTTTATTCTAGGATGTGTGTCTATTTTATTCACACAAGGCGAGCTATGGGGTTGGGTGTCCTCTTTGTCGCTTATGTTGTTGGCTACTATTGGTCTATCTATTGCGTATTTTATTTATGTTGAAAAAAAAGCGTATGATCCTATAGTCAATTTTAAAGTAATGCGTAATTCACAGTTTTCATCTTCAGCTATTGCAGCTTTTACTTTAGGTGGGTTTTACAGTCTCGCATTCTTTTTGATGCCCTTGTACTTGGATAGTATTAAGAATTTCTCTGCATTAGATATTGGCTTTATGTTATTACCTACTACAGCCGGTGTAGCAATTATCTCTCCTTTTGTAGGTAAGGCAGTGGATAGGTTGGGATGTAAGCCAGTTATTATGTCGGGACTTGCTCTGTTAGCGTTATCGGCAATGTTGCAAGCTCAGTTTGTCGCTAATGAGACAATGCTATTTATTCTGGTTGCGTTCCTATGTATGGGAGTAGGGTGGGGATGTGTCTTAAGCCCTTCGATGACAGCGGCAGTCACATCTGTTCCGCAAAGTTATACGGGAGCTGCGATTGGGAACTTAGGCACAATACAGAACACAGGGGCGTCTATAGGCCTTGCCGCAGGTGTTGCTCTTTTCAACAAAGAGTTTCTTAGCAATCTTGCGCCTAAATCAGAGAGCTCAATGGTATCTGCGGTTTCTGATGGTGACATTAGTCAATTAATTAAGGTAATAGAGGAGCAGCTAAATATAGCTGAAAGCGTTGCTACTCAGATTGTCACTAAGGGCTTTATGGCTTCATATACAAGTGCAATGCTACTTCTTTCTGCCGTGAGTTCGCTCTCTTTCTTCATTCTTCTTTTTAAAATGAAAGGTGCAAACCTAGCTTCATTTGAAGAGAAAAGTCAGATTTAGTCTACGGAAGAAGAATTTATCCATTGTTCTCCGGTTCCTACGTCGGAGTATGTGAACGAGCACTATCAACTACCATGCTTGTTATTACTACAAAAAACGCAGCCCTGAGGCTGCGTTTTGTCTATCTAGCTCAATGAAACCAAGCCTGGATTATTTAGTTGGCTCGATAACCAGAGGCTCCCACGTAGCGGTGGCGTTGCCGCCAGCACCGACGTGATCTTGGTAGGTGCGGTCTTTGAGGAGGGTGTAATACACGTCCACAAAGTCATCATCGTTGGTGAGCCAGCCGTCGGGGATGGCTTCGATGATCTTACCGGTGATTTTGGTGATCACGCCATAAGCTTGCACTTCAAGATCGGGGATTGCTGCAATGATATCGCTAGCAATTTCGTTGAGTTTCAGCGCCAGCTCTTTGTAGTTGGTGCCGTCGTCTTGTTCCATCAAGATAACATCCGCGGCGCCCCAACGATAACGCTCCCAGTGGATCATTACCTGATTAGGATGATAAGTGGTTTTGTCGTAATCCAAATAAGGCATATCCACAATGTCGAGCGTTGGCTCGTCACGGCTTGGGTTCACACCGGTCACAATGGCATACACTTCCGCCGCACCAGAGATCCAAGGTTCTTTGTCATCTTCAAGACGAATCGTTTTCAGCACCGTGGTGTGAATGGGTTGTGGCTCTGCTGCCATCATCGGGGCGCTGCGACGGACACGCGGTGCAGGGTTTTGCTCTGCGAGGGTGCGGCGCATCACTTCTAGGCCAGCTTTCAGTGAGGCTTTGCCATTGGTGTCGACCACTAAGACAGGACGGTCTGGCATTTGGTAGACGTCGAGCCAATGGGTATTGCCTTCAATATCAAATGCTTCAATTTGCGTCCATGTTTGCTCATCGCCAGCAGGTTCAAAGGCGAATAGCGGCGATTGACCCGCTTGCCAGCGTGCGAGCATGCTTGGGTCGGCCAAGCGAACTTCGAGCAATTGGTCGGCCACTTCTTCGACGCCTTGCGCTTCACGCAATGCACGGTCGGCGCTGTATAGCTGCGAGTCAATGCTGCGTTTACTACGCGCGCTACGCGTTTGGGGCTCGGTGAGTGATGAGAGCGACGCGCTTAAGCTGTAGCTGTTAATGCTACGGTGCAAGGTCGGCGCAATCAGCTCGTACTGTTGGCTCAGTTGTTTGGCGGTATCGCGCTTGATCTCAACCACGGTGTTGTCTGCACTGCCGGCAAAAGCAGGAGCAAGAACTTGAGTAAGACCGGCAAATAGCAGCGAAATCAGTGTTTTTTTATTCATCGCATTTCCTTTTTGTTGTGTTCCAACTGACGTTAGCGAGGCTAACGCTTTGTATCTTGCGATGCTTGTCTTCAAACACGCTATCTCTAATAAAAAGGGCTGTGAACATAGTTCACAAAAAACATGAAACTCTAATGCGAAATTAGTAATTTTTGGCAGTGGAGTAAACACTCAATACAAAAAAGGAATGATAAAAGTAGGGGTTTTGTTTAAACATCAAAATCGAAACGTTGAGAATAACGCGCTGAATTATTGAGTGATTTGATAATTATTAGGTGATAAATCTGGCAAAAAATAAAAGTCAGAAATGAGAAGGCACGCTGAACGTAAACATGACGGCAGACGGTAAAACTGTAAGCGGTGACCGAGACAATCGGCCACCGTGACGTCAGACAAAATCTTAGAAGGTGTAATTCAAGCCCAAAAAGGCTTGATGGGTGTCTTCAAAGGTAATGCGTTGGCCTAGCAAGACATTGTCGTCTTTTTCGAGTTTTTCGTAGCGGTAGCCAAGCTCAAGACTAATGTGGTCGGTAAAGTGATGACCAATCGATGTGCTAAGGCCGGCGGCAATACCGTCAGTGTCTATTTGGGAGGTGAGCGTTTGTCCGCTGGCACGTGCACTTACATCAAGTGTGTTGTAGTAGTAGCCCACACGGCCGCCTACGCTGATGTAGCTTGCGGGTGTTAAATGGAACAGGTAATCACTGCCCACACCGTATTGGTAACCGTCGCGGCTTAACGTGAATTGCGAGCCTGTCGCAGATAACTCACGGTAAGACACTTCGCTTTCGCCATTGCGCTGTAAAAAACCATAAACGCGTAGGTTAGGACCAAAATAGCTACCGACTTTCAGCGTCGCCATAGCGCCATCGTCGATATCATCGGCCAATTGTTCGGTGACAGGACCGCTTGTTTCGCTGCCATAGCGAATATGCCCGAGTTCAGCGCCAAGGTAGAGTGAATTGGCAAAAGTGGGTGTCACATATAGCGCGGCAATCAAGGCAACATAGGGAATGGTTTTCATTGTTTGCTTCTTTTTCTCAATGGTTAGGTTAGGGTCCCATCCATTGGGTTGCTGCGACAGCTTATAGTGTGATCCGTGTCAAAAAGCGGCAGGAGTATATAGTGAGTTTAAAGTCTGTGCAATCTTTATATTTTTTCAGTTTAACTCTTTGTAATTAAACAATTTAAAAGCCGCTGGCAAGGCAGCGGCTAACAGGCAGTTAGATACCGTCGCGTTCCAGCGGGCAGCTCATGCAGCGCGCGCCGCCTCGGCCTCGTCCGAGCTGATCTCCGGGCACAGATAACACCTTGATACCCGCTTTATCATATTTTTCATTGGTGTACGTATTGCCTTCGTAGCCAATGACAACGCCAGGACGTACGGTTAGCACGTTGTTGGCGTCGTTCCATTGCTCACGCTCGGCCGCGTAGCTATCACCACCGGTGGTAATGATATTGAGAGGGCCGACATCCAGCGCTTTTTCAATTGCGGTGAGGTAGCAAGATTGCGCTTCCACGTTTAGGCTGTCTTCCCCTTTGCGGGTTAAGCGCCAGCATGGCAAATCAGGGCGCATCACGGTGGGGTAGACCGAGAAGGTATGCACATCCATATGGGTCATTACGGTATCAAGGTGCATACACGAGCGGTTTTTCGGCAGTTGTACCGCAATCACTTCTTTGGCTTGACCACTAAACAGCAGGCTTCGCGCCAATTGTTCAACCCCTTGAGGCGTGGTGCGCTCCGACATGCCAATTAAGACGGCGCCGCGGCCAATCACTAATACATCGCCGCCCTCAATCATGGCGTTGTCGTAATCACGCACTTCATCACCGAGGTAATTAATGAACTGGCTTTCTGCAAATTCGGGATGCCAGCGATAGATGGCGCGCAGGTGATTAGTTTCACGTTGGCGCGCGGATTTTGCCATCGGGTTGAGTGAGACACCGCCATATACCCAGCAGGACGTATCTCGGGTAAATAAGTGGTTCGGGAGTGGCTCAATCACGAAATCGGTTTTGTCGTGCATCGCTTGCATCATTGAAGATGATTGCACGGGCAAATCAATGTAGCTTAATCCGCCGAGTAAAATGTCGGCGAGTGCATTGTGATCGATATCGGCCATGTAGGCGCGCACGTCGTTAGCAAATTGGTAGCCGAGGCGATATTGGTTGAGTTGGGTGTCGAGTAGCCATTGTTTTGCTTCTGGCACGGCGAGGGTTTCAACCAGCAAATCATGAAGCAAATAAACCTGCACCCCTTCGTTGGTTAAGGTGCGGGCGAACACATCATGCTCTTCTCCGGCTCGTTCCACCGCCAGAACATCATCAAATAACAGCTCATGGCAGTTCGATGGCGTCAGGTGGTTTAACGCTCGTTCAGGGCGATGAAGCAATACCCGCTTCAGTTGCCCAACTTCTGATCCAACGTAAAACTCACTCATGGTAGGTCCTCTTTTTCCTTTCTACGGGCCAGGCAATGAGACAGACTACATCGCCTTACACACGTCATTGTGTGTCACCAGTGGTGCGGGGAGTGCAGGTCTTGCTCGAGGGACGGGCGTGTCTCATGTCCTCCTTGGATGGTCGAATAATGACAACCTTCTGAAAGCAGGTCAATGTTACAATTCACTAACAATCCCAGCGGACTAGCAAGGTCACAGAAAATTCATCAACTTGGCGACTTTCTGGTCAGTTTGCCTTTTTATCAACGTGGCATTTTTTGCTTAACCGTGCCATATTGCGCCCCACATTCACTATTTGGAGTCGCGGCATGTCACTGGCAGAAATGATTCAAGAGCAACAAGAAGATACTCGCATGATTATTGAGGAGCTTCTGGCGGATGGAAGCGATCCGGATGCGCTTTACACCATTGAGCATCACCTATCGGCTGCCACGTTTGCTGAGTTAGAAGATGCCGCTGTTGAGGCGTTTAAACTGGGCTTTGAAGTGGCGGAAGCCGAAGAGCTAGAGCTGGAAGAGGGCGGAACCATCGTCTGCTTTGATGCGGTGATGGAAACGGCACTCAATGCCGAGCGTATTGATGAGCAAGTAGAAAAGCTAATGACGCTTGCTGAAAAACACGATATCGATTATGACGGCTGGGGCACGTACTTTGAGTCGGGTGAAGACGAAGACGGCGACGACAACGAATAAGTCGGCCATCCATCCTGTTTTAAAAGCCACGATATATCGTGGCTTTTTTGTGGCTCACCGAGATTAAAGTGCCTTTATCATCGTGACTTCACAGCTATCGTGACCAGTGTTGCCCATTCGTCCACTCGGGACAAAGCCGAGTGATTGATATAAGGCAATGGCCGCGGTGAGGTTGGCGGTGGTTTCTAAGTAGCAGTGTTGATACCCCCACGCTCGCGCGGTTTCCATGGCGTTGATGGCAAGTCGTCTCGCTATTCCTTTTCCGCGCAATGCGGGTAGGAAGTACATTTTCTGTAACTCACACACGCGCTTTTCGCCCGGTAAAGGGGCAACGCCGCCACCGCCAACGATCACGCCATCGGCCTCAATCACCCAATAAGCAGCGTGCGGGTGTGTATATTGCCCACTAAGGTTATCCAGTGTGGGGTCAGCGACGCTAAACCCTGCATCGGCGCTGAGGCCATGCTCGGCAGAGACGCGCCGGATGACATCCGCCATCGCGGCGTTATCGTTTAGTTGATAGGCCGGTGCGATACATTATCGCTTGTTCTCAGCCTAAGCGAGATGATGGTTGTATTTTGTTCATTTTATTCACCAGATCCTTAAGTGCTATGCCATAATCTCTGCCGGCTTTTTGGGCGCTGTAACGATAATTAACACCTATTATTGATTAAGAGACAAGTGAATGGAAAATCAGGTTAAATTTCATGGGCAGGGGAAAGAGTTCTTCGGCATATGGATTGTAAATATATTGCTGTCTATCGTGACATTGGGTATTTATTCTGCGTGGGCAAAAGTTCGAACAAATCGGTACTTTTACGGTAATACAGAAATTGCAGGCGATCGATTGGGTTATCATGCGTTGCCAAAGCAAATTTTGGTAGGGCGTATTATTGCCGTGATCTGTGTAGTCATTTGGACAATTGCTAGCAACTTCTTTCCTCTCGTATCGATGGGACTGCTGGCGGCAGGCATTGCATTAATGCCATGGCTGCTTCGTAATAATGCGCGCTTTGACGCAAGAATGACTAGCTATCGAAACGTTCGCTTTGGCTTTACTGGCGACTTATCCTCGGCTTACGTCGTCTTTTTGGCGCTGCCTGTGTTGTGTTTAGCCATTGTCGGTGCGTTACTCGTTGTAGGAGGGCTTCAATTCCAATCAAGTCGTATTGGTTTAGGTATGATGCTTATTGTACTGTCCATTCTTATTGGTTTTTTTGCTTATTCTTGGATTGCGTCGAAAGTCGCGAGCTATTACCTCAACCACTATACCTATGGAAATCATCACTTTCAGGCAGAGGTAAGTTGGAAAGCGTTTGCTAAGACGTATTGCCAAGCGGGGCTAATTTGGTTTGGTGTCTCGGCTATTGTGGGGATTATTGCGCTAATCGCGATGGGAGATATCACTATTTTAGTCTCTCAGGGGACGGAAAAAGGTACTGGGAGTGCTCGAGTATTTATTATTGGTGCCTATTTGCTCTTGGGGCTGACAATGATCATTATCAATGCATTCATTCGCACTAAAATTCGCAACTACTTATTTGGTCAAGTTGAATTCGGCGATAGTCCTACCTATCAATTAGCGTCTCGAATGACAGTCTTTGGTCTATTAAACTTAATTATAACTAACTTTGTTTTGCTCGTTATTACTCTCGGTATTGCTAAGCCGTGGGTGCAAGTGCGAACAGCTGCTTATCTCGCCGGTGTGACTTACGTGATTGGTGACTTATCGCAGCTTCAAGCTGAGGGTGACGATGTGGCGCAGAACAATGCAATTGCTGATGAAGTTGCCAGTGCTTTTGATTTAGGTGTGGGGATTGGATGAGTTGGCGAGGTACTTACCATCCACCCCATAGTGCAGACAAGCTAGATGCTGAATTGACGCTGGTTGATCAAGTCGTGCGACTAGAAACTATGCATGGCCACTATGAGTGGCCTCTTTCAGTCATTAGTGTGTCGGTGCCACTCGGTAATTTGCCTATGGTAATTACTTTCCCTGAGGGCCAGACATTTACGTCCGATGAGAGTCTCTCGCTGGCGAATGCACTAGGAGGGGCTCGGAAGGGAAGAGTGGTACATTGGCTGGAGCAACATTGGTTAGCGATTCTAGCCAGTTTACTCGTTGTGGTTGGATTAGTCATACTGCTATTCAGCCACGGCCTGCCGGCTCTTAGCCGTGGTCTAGTGCCTTTAGTTCCTGATGAAGTACCACGTCAAATTGGCCAAAAAACGCGGGATACCTTGGACGAACATATGCTATCGCCAACCCAGTTGAGCCAGTCAACTCAAGTGCGTGTGCAACAACAGTTTGACACTTTGGTCGCGCAATTGCCGACTCTACCTGTTGAGCCAAGGCTTTTGTTTCGGCAGTGGGAAGATACCGCGAATGCGTTAGCACTCAGTGATGGCACCGTCATTGTCACGGACTCGTTAGTTAACTTAGCCGAAACGCCGGAGCAGTTGAATAGCATCCTGTTACATGAAATCGGGCACTTAGCGCATCAACACACTCTTAAATCATTGATTAGGGCTACGTTGATTTCAACAACCGTTGCCTTGCTCACTGGCGAAAGTACAGGCCTAGCCGATAACCTACTAGGTGGTGGCGTGTTTTTATTGACGCAAGGCTATTCACGCGACGATGAGCGAGAAGCCGATACGTATGCGAATCGGCACATGGTCGCTATCTATGGTAACGCCAAGGCAATGAAAACAATGTTTGAGCGACTAAGTAAAGCCAATAGTGATGCAACGCCATTAGAGTGGCTAAGCACGCATCCGGGTATTCAAGAGCGTATCGATGCTATTGAAAGCTCGCCTTAGTTGTCGGCTAATAGTTACAGACAAAAAAATCGGCACGTTTAGCGTGCCGATTTTTTAATGGTGATGACTCAAGTGAAGCGGAGCGGGTTTTACCGTATGGCGACGCTGCCATACTTTTTCGTGGAAGAAGTAGGCAAGGGTGTTGATGCTTGGCTCAACCAGTGCCAGTGCGCCACCGACTAACCAATCGCCACTGATCACATAGCCCACTAAGAAGGCAACGTTAAAGTGCACCACCGCAAAGCTGGCGGTTTTCACCACGGGACGTGCGCGGCGGCTCAGTTGCCAGAGTTTTTCATGAAGATAAAACGCGCCGGTATTGACGGTAGGCTCTGTCATCGCAATCAAGCTACCTATGATGATGTCGCCCGTCAGCATATAGGCCACGGTAAAGGCGATAGAAAAGTGGATAGCGGCAAAGCTTAATGTCTTCTTCATGGTGTAGCTCCTTCGCGGCAACACGCGTTTTATCAACACTGATAGTATGTCGTGTTTATGTCGATAAATAAAAACGGTTCTCACTATCTTTTAGATAGGGCGGAGCTATCAAGTGTGGTGGATTTTTGCTGCGGCGTGCTGAGTGACGGATGGGAGAGAATAAAAAAACCACGCCAGATGGCGTGGTTTATCACGAAGGTCTATCGATTTAAAACGTTCGACGTCAACGCTCGATTTAAAGCGCTGCAATCGTGGTTTTTTGCTCACCCAGTTTGGTGAGGCTGACACGATAGTTGTCGAGTTTTTCGCGCTCTTTGGCGACCACTGCTTCAGGGGCTTTGGAGACAAAACTTTCGTTGCCGAGCTTCCCTTCGATGCGTTTGATCTCGCCTTCTACTTTGGCGATTTCTTTATCCAAGCGCGCCAGTTCGGCATCTTTGTCAATCAGACCCGCCATCGGGATCAAGATTTCTGAGCCACCAACCAAGGCAGAAGCACAGGCTGGGAGAGATTCACTACCATCCAGTACCTTGAAGCTGCCTAGTTTGGCAAGAGCGTGTAAGGTCGCGCTGTTGGTGTTCGCACGAGTGGCATCGCGTTCATCAGCGGCTTTCAGCATCACCTCAAGCGGCTGGCTTGGCGCAATATCGTACTCAGCACGGAGGTTACGGATGCTAACGATAAACTGCTTCACCCACTCAATGTCTTCTGACACTTGGATGTTCACGCGGCTAGCATCAAATTGCGGCAGTGGCTGCTGCATAATGGTATCGCCTTCCACACCGTCAACCAGCGGTTTGACACTTTGCCAAATAGCTTCGGTGATGTAAGGGATCACTGGATGCGCCAGACGCAAGGTTTTTTCCAATACCGTGATCAGGGTATAGCGGGTGGCACGTTGTTGTGCCTCGTCGCCTTTCCACAGGACAGGCTTGGTAAGTTCCAAGTACCAGTCACAGAATTGGTGCCAAATAAACTCATACAACACACCCGCCGCCATATCGAGACGATAGTTGTCGAGGTGGGTGTTGAAGTCTTTCGCCGCTTGCTGGAACTGAGATTCAATCCACTGATCAGCCAGTGAGAATTGCATCTCGCCGCCGTTCATGCCGCAATCTTGATCTTCGGTATTCATCAGCACATAGCGGCTGGCGTTCCAAAGTTTGTTACAGAAGTTGCGGTAACCTTCAAGGCGCTTCATGTCCCAGTTGATGTCACGACCGGTAGAGGCCAGCGCTGCGAGGGTAAAACGCAGTGCATCGGTGCCGTGGGCTTCGATGCCGTTTTCAAACGTTTTACGGGTCGCTTTCTCAATCTTTTCAGCCAGCTTTGGCTGCATCATGTTGCCGGTGCGCTTCGCCACCAACTCATCGATGCCAATGCCGTCAATCATGTCGAGAGGGTCAAGGACGTTACCCTTAGATTTTGACATCTTGGCGCCGCTTTCGTCGCGGATAAGGCCGGTCATATAGACCGTCTTAAAGGGCACTTGTGGCTTACCATTTTCATCTTTGATGAAGTGCATGGTCATCATGATCATGCGTGCTACCCAGAAGAAGATGATGTCAAAGCCTGATACCAACACGTCGGTCGGGTGGAAGGTTTTCAGCGCATCGGTGTTCTCTGGCCAGCCTAGGGTGCCAAACGTCCAAAGTGCCGATGAGAACCAAGTATCTAGTACGTCATCGTCTTGGCGCAGTGTTACGTCGTCTGCCAGTTGGTTTTCACGACGGACTTCGTCTTCGTCACGGCCAACATAGACATTGCCTTGGTCGTCGTACCAGGCAGGAATGCGGTGACCCCACCAAAGCTGACGAGAAATACACCAGTCTTGTACGTCACGCATCCACGCAAAGTACATGTTCTCGTATTGTTTCGGTACGAATTGAATGTCGCCATCTTCTACCGCTTTTACGGCAGGCTCTGCCAGTGGTGCAGTACGTACGTACCACTGGTCGGTAAGCATTGGCTCAATGACTACGCCGCCACGATCGCCGTATGGGACAGTGAGATCGTGATCTTTGATTTCTTCCAATAAACCCAGCGCGTCAAATTCAGCCACGATCGCTTTACGCGCGGCAAAACGCTCCAAACCTTGGTAGTTGGCAGGAATATCGGTTGGGTAAGCATTGTTTGGCTGACCTTTGTGATCAAACACTTCAGCACTGTCGCGGATATCGGCGTTCAGCGTGAGAATGTTGATCATTGGCAGCTGGTGGCGCTGGCCCACTTCATAGTCGTTGAAGTCGTGCGCTGGGGTGATTTTTACACAGCCGGTGCCTTTCTCCATGTCAGCGTGCTCATCGCCCACGATAGGGATACGACGATTCACCACTGGCAGTAACACGTGCTGACCAATCAGGTCTTTGTAGCGCGGGTCTTCTGGGTTAACCGCAACACCGGTATCGCCCAGCATAGTCTCCGGACGGGTGGTGGCAACCACAATGTAGTCTTTGCCTTCGGCTGTTTTCACGCCATCGGCAAGTGGATAACGGAAATGCCACATGTGGCCTTTCTTGTCTTTGTTTTCCACTTCGAGATCGGAAATCGCGGTGTGCAATTTCGGATCCCAGTTCACCAAACGCTTACCACGATAGATAAGGTCTTCTTGGTAAAGGCGAACAAAGACTTCTTTAACGGCATTGGAAAAGCCTTCATCCATGGTGAAGCGCTCGCGATCCCAATCGACAGAGGCACCGAGACGACGCAACTGTTGCGTGATCGTGCCGCCTGATTCGCCTTTCCATTGCCAGATCTTGTCGACAAACGCGTCACGACCGTAGTCGTGCTTGGTCTTGCCTTCTTCGGCTGCGATCTTACGTTCCACCACCATTTGTGTTGCGATACCGGCATGGTCGGTACCCACTTGCCACAAGGTGTTTTTGCCTTTCATACGCTCGGCACGGATCAAGGTATCCATAATGGTATCTTGGAACGCGTGACCCATATGCAAGCTGCCAGTGACGTTTGGCGGCGGGATCATGATGCTATAGGCATCTTTGCTGGTATCACCATGAGGTCGGAAATAGCCCGCCTCTTCCCAGCGCTGGTACAGCGCTTTTTCAATTGATTGTGGGTTATATGTCTTTTCCATAGCGCTCTTGAAAGATCGTCAAGGTTTGGGCGATTGGTCGATGGCAAGGGTTTGAAGTTGCAGGCCTGCCAGTCGGTATGCTTTATATCGGTGACGCGCGTGCTGTTTGAGCGTCTCATCGCAAGGGACGAAGTCTACCACTTGTGCAAACGAAGGCGCAAAATTTGATGCCTCTGTCGCCAAATTGATTAGCACGCTGCGGTGCCCGGAGTGACGTACACCGGGCCAACCGATTTCTACGGGTGCACCACCTCGTGGTCCTTCTCCTACCAAATTATGGGGAACAAACGTATCGGCGTCACGCTGCCATAAGGCATCATCCAGTTGATGGGCCTGTTGTTGGTCGCGGGCGGCGAGATAAATACGTTGTCCCTGTTGATAGTAATAGAAGGCCAAATGAATCGCGGTGTCTATTAACGTTTGTTGTTCGCGCGCTTGTTGTTCGGGCGTCAATCCATCGTCAGATGACGCGCCGTCGGGTGGCGCCAACAAATAAAAGGTGGCGGTGGACATATACGCTCCTAAAGTTGAGAAACGGCCTCCGTCCCAAAAGTGTGGTGTCCGGTCAAGCGCGGGACAACCAACATAGCGGATTGTGCGCGCTGACACCAGTGTCGATTAAAGTTCAGACAAAAAAAGGAGGCCGTTTGGCCTCCTTGGCAATTACTCGACCACTTCGAGGCCAGAGCGATTCAATAAGAACTGCACCAGCAAAGGCACCGGGCGGCCGGTTGAGCCTTTTTCCTTGCCGCCGCTTTTCCATGCGGTACCGGCAATATCTAGGTGCGCCCAGTTGTATTTCTTGGCAAAGCGCGACAAGAAACAGCCAGCAGTGATGGTGCCACCACCTTTGCCGCCAATGTTGGCCATATCGGCAAAGGGGCTGTCGAGCTGCTCTTGGAACTCGTCAGTCATTGGCAGACGCCAAGCGCGGTCACCCGCTTGCTCAGAGGCATTGATGATTTCATGCGCCAGTGGGTTCTGGTTGGCAATCAAGGCACTGATGTGATGGCTAAGGGCCATGATGCAGGCGCCAGTTAAGGTGGCCACATCAATCACACACTCTGGCTCATAGCGCTCAACATAGGTCAGGGCGTCACACAAGACTAAACGGCCTTCGGCATCGGTGTTGAGCACTTCCACGGTTTGGCCTGACATAGTGGTGAGAATATCGCCGGGACGATAGGCTTGGCCATCAGGCATGTTTTCACAGCCGGCGAGCACACCGACGACGTTAAGCGGTAAGTTGAGCTCGGCAAGGGCACGCATCACCCCAAAGACAGACGCGGCACCGCCCATGTCGTACTTCATTTCATCCATGCCTGCACCGGGCTTAATGGAAATGCCGCCTGAATCGAAGGTCAGTCCTTTACCGACCAACACAATCGGTTTGGCATCTGGGTCGGGATGGCCTTTGTATTCCATGATTGACATCATCGACTCGTTTTTCGAGCCACGGCCAACCGCAAGGTAGGAATGCATGCCGAGCTTTTCCATTTCTTGCTCGCCGATGATGCGCGTGGTGAYGGTATCAAAGTCGTCGGCCAAACGACGGGCTTGCGAGGCGAGGTAAGCCGGGTTTGCCACGTTGGGTGGCATGTTGCCCAAATCTTTACACGCGTTGACACCAGAAGAAACGGCTAAGCCATGCGCAATCGCACGTTCACCCAAATTCAATTCACGACGGGTTGGCACATTGAACACCAACTTGCGTAGCGGGCGACGGATTTCTGGCTTCACGCTCTTAAATTGGTTGAAGGTGTAGAGGGTGTCTTTGGTGCTTTCAACGGCTTGACGGACTTTCCAGTAGGTGTCGCGGCCTTTCACGTGCAGCTCGGTTAAGAAGCACACCGCTTCCATCGACCCGGTTTCATTAAGGGTGTTGATGGTTTTTTTGATAATCTCTTTGTATTGGCGCTCGCCGAGTTCGCGCTCTTTACCGCAGCCGACCAGCAGGACACGCTCAGACAGGACGTTCGGGACATGGTGTAGCAGGAGCACTTGGCCTGGCTTGCCTTCCAAGTCACCGCGGCGCAGTAGGGCACTGATATAGCCGTCACTGATTTTGTCGAGTTGCTCGGCGACGGGTGACAGGCGGCGAGGTTCAAATACGCCCACGACAATACAGGCACTGCGTTGCTTTTCGGGGCTACCGCTCTTTACACTGAACTCCATTTGTACTCCTAGATCCTAAAGACAATTGAGACCAAATGTTGGATAATGCCGCCTCTATGTTGTTGAACGCTCTATTGCGCCCGGATCAGCCGGCGGTCAACAAATGGCCGAAAGATTAGAAAACAACTAATTAAACCAGAAACTATAGTTATTCGAGTAAAAAAACAAGTTTTCCATAGGTGCCTTCGCTTTGATAATTGTTCGATATTTGATCCGGGAGACGGTTAAGACACAAGTTGCAGTTTTATTTGTGTTATTTCTGGTCTTTTTTAGCCAAAAGTTTATCCGTGTTCTTGCCAATGCGACAGAAGGGTCGATTCCAAGTGATCAAATTATCACCTTGGTGGGACTCTACATGCCGTCCATGGCAATGCTGATGTTGCCGCTAAGTTTGTACATTGGGATATTGATCACCTTTGGTCGTTTGTACGCGGAAAGTGAAATCACGGTGATGAATGCCACCGGGATTGGTAACGAATTTTTGATTCGCGCAGCGCTGTATTTGGCACTGATCACAGGTTCTGTGGCCGCCTTTAATGCGTTATGGCTAACACCTTGGGCCAATAACCAAGAGCTGAAGGTGATGGAGCAACTGGAGGCAGAGTCGGGACTGGAGCTCTTAGTACAAGGCCAGTTCCAGAGTGCACCGTCTGGGCAAGCGGTGATTTTTGTCGACAACATCGAAAACGACGGCAAGACCTTGAACCATATTTTTGTCGCCCAACCTGTGCCGCGCGAGTCGCTGCTGCCTAACGTGGTGGTGGCGGATAAAGGCTATATCTCGGAGTTGCCAGATGGGCGTCAGGTGCTCGATTTAGTCGATGGCACCCGCACCGAAGGGATCCCTAGTCGCCTTGAATATGGGGTGACGACCTATAAAAACTATCAGGTATTGATTGGCCAGCGTGAAGTGCGTGAAAAAAGCCGAGATTGGGACGCGGTGCCGACTTTGCAGCTGTTTGGGGAAAGCAGCTTAAAAGCGCGTGCCGAGCTGCAATGGCGTATCTCGCTGGTCCTGTGTATCCCGCTGATGACCATGATTGTGGTCCCGCTGTCATCGGTGAACCCTCGCCAAGGGCGCTTTGCCAAGCTCTTCCCTGCGATATTAATTTATCTGGCCTATTTCTTGTCTATCAGTGCAGCAAAATCCGCGGTCGAAGATGGTGATTTACCCGCACAAATTGGTTTGTGGAGTGTTAACGTCGCGGCCTTGTTACTCGCGGTTATTTTAGCCAGTTGGGACTCATTACCTATGCGTAAACTCAAAGCCAGTTTGAAAGGAGCCGCCTGATGTTTCGCATCCTAGATTGGTATATCGGCCGCACCCTGATCGGCACCTCATCCCTGTGTTTGGCCACACTGGTTGGGTTATCCGCCATCATTAAGTTCGTCGAACAGCTGCGTTCGGTCGGAGATGGCGCCTACACCATGGGCAAAGCAATTTTCTACGTGCTGCTGAGCATGCCGCGTGACATTGAAATGTTTTTCCCCATGGCAGTATTGCTCGGCGCTTTGATTGGGCTTGGGATGCTCGCGTCCAGTTCAGAGCTGGTGGTAATGCAGGCGGCGGGCGTGTCGAAACTGCAAATCGGTATGTCGGTGCTGAAAACCGCGATCCCCTTGATGTTGATTGTCATGGTGCTCGGTGAATGGGGCGCGCCCGATGCGCAAAAAGCCGCCCGTGAGCTGCGTTCGATTGCTAAATCCGGCGGGAATGTCATGTCGGTACGACGCGGGGTATGGGCCAAAGATGGTAATGATTTTATTTATATTGCTCGGGCCGACGAGCAAGACAACCTCAATGGCGTGAGCATCTGGAAGTTTGATGATAACCAAGTGATGACCAATGTGGTGTTTGCCGAACGTGCCGACTACCTCGATAAAGACAGTTGGATGCTCAAAGATGTCACCATTACGCGCATGCAAAATCACACCGCCTTTACCAATGTGAAGCAAGACCAACTGGTGTGGAAAACCACGCTCACTCCCGATAAATTGGCGGTGGTGACGGTAAAACCGGAAGAGCTACCGCTATCTGGCTTGTATAGCTATGTCACCTATCTGAAAGCCTCGCAGCAGGATGCGTCGCGCTATGAGCTCGCGTTGTGGCGAAAAGCGGTGCAGCCGCTGTCGATAGCGGTGATGATGCTGTTGGCACTGAGCTTCGTGTTTGGACCGCTTCGTAGTGTCACCATGGGCGCTCGAGTGCTATCTGGAGTGATTTTCGGGTTCGGTTTTTATATCGCCAACGAAGTGTTTGGGCCGATGAGTTTGGTGTATAAGCTGCCGCCAGCGTTAGGGGCTGTGACGCCGAGTTTGATTTTCTTGGCCGTCACCTTGCTACTGCTTAGACGCAAATTGTAGCCACTGCATCGATACATGACGAAGATAAAAAAGGCCAAGGTATGATTTCCTTGGCCTTTTACTTGGGTAAGAGCGCGGATGCGTGCTAACGCTGGTCCGTGTATTGAAACGCTTTAATCACCTGATTGACGCCGCGAATATTGCGGGCGATATCGGCGGCTTTATCCGCTTGCACTTGGGTCACGGCACCGAGAAGAAAGACTTCTCGTGCCTCGGTCACCACTTTGATATTCACGCTGCGCAGAGTGTCATCAGCAACAAGTGCGGCTTTAACGCGGGTCGTGAGCCAGCTGTCGGTACTAATATCAGCCAAGCCCAGCATCGGCGCTTGGCGAATTTGGTTGTAGACCACATCCACATTGTCGAGCGCACGAATGCGGGCAACAAACTCCTCGGTCAATGCCGGATCGGCACTTTGCCCCACCAAGAGAACCTGACCTTGGAAAGCCGCGGCTTTCGCACGGATCTTATTTCTAAACGGCGGTTTATTGACAATGCCAGCGGTATTGAGACCGATTTGTGTATCTTGCCATTCTTCGCCAGTGGTACGTGGGTCAGAAGAGTAAACGGCGGAACAAGCCTGTAAGGTAAATGCGAGCAAAACGGTCAATAACACACGCATGTTTATTCTCCGTGAGAAGGGAAAAGCACCTGATCAATCAAGTCACACAGGCAGTGCACGGCAAGTAGGTGACCTTCTTGAATACGCGCTGTACGCTGTGAGGGAATACGAATTTCGACATCTCGCTGGCCAAGCAATCCTGCCATTTCGCCGCCGTCTTTGCCCGTCATGGCAATGATGGTCATATCGCGCGTCACCGCGGCTTCCATTGATTTAATGATGTCTTTGCTGTTCCCGCTCGTTGATATGGCGAGGAGCACATCCCCGGCTTGACCGAGCGCGCGTACTTGCTTGGAAAACACTTCATCGTGGCTGTAATCGTTCGCCACCGCCGTTAACGTGGTGGTGTCTGCGGTTAGCGCTAACGCCGGCAAGCTAGGGCGTTCGGTTTCGAAGCGGTTTAGCAAACAGGAGGCGAAATGTTGCGCATTAGCTGCGGAGCCGCCATTGCCACAGCAAAGAATTTTATTGCCATTCAGCAGGCTTTGCACCATCACTTGTGCCGCTTGTGACAGATGCTCTGGAATCGCTTCTGCGGCCGCGATTTGTGTTTGAATACTCTCGGTAAAGCTTTCTTTGATGCTTTCTAGCATTACTTACCCTTCAACGATGTTTTTTATCCAGTTGATTGCTTCAACGTGGCCATCAAAGGTCACAGCGTCAAAGCGAAACTCGGTGTGGTGACTGTGAAAGCCGTGACGTTGCATCCAACGTTCGGCAGCAAGGTACAAGCGGCGGCGTTTGGTGGCGGTGATGCTTGCGGCAGCGCCGCCAAAACCTTTCCCCCGTCGGAAGCGGACTTCGACGAAGACTAAGCACTTGCCCTCTTGCATGATTAAATCCAGCTCGCCTCGGCGGCTATGGGCGTTTTTATCCAGTAAGGTCAGCCCTTGTTGGAGCAGGTATTGGCAAGCATGTTGCTCGTAAGCTTGCCCCGTTTCCTTAGTTGGCTGACCTTGCATTACTGGCTTGCTCCGTTATCTGTCGGGGTAACCGGCTCGATATCGGTTTTGCCAAAGCGTGCCCACTGCATTTTACGGTTAATGACGCAATTGTCACCGAGTGATAGTTGCCCGGTTTGACCATTGACCTGATAACCGGGCAGCGCTTGCATCTGAGGCAGGCCGGTTAGGAGGGCGTAAGCATCTACCCCGAGTGCATGTAGGCGCGCGGTATTATTACTTTGTGCTGGGTGGCGACGCGCATGCTGCTGGTGCGCTTCGCTGTCAGGGCTGACCAGAAGGGGGACATCGCTAAACTCAATGCCTTGTAACTCGCCCAGTTGTCCCATGCCATCGGCGCGATTGTTACTGCGTGAGCTGGCATACAGTTTAGGCGGAACCACATCAGGATTAATCGCCACTTCGATGAAAGGTTTCAACAAGGTCAGATCGGCGGCACCGGCTACCATGTAAACCGCATCGATATCGCGGCGACTTCTTGGCTGCGATAACAAGGGCAGATCGGTCAGCTGTTTCATTTGCTGAATACGGCGCTGACTCCCGTCTAATCCGAAAATGGATTGAATGCGGGCTTGCATGCCACTGCGATCACCAAAGGCGGCTTGCTCCGCTTGGGTGTCCGTCAAAGCCTGCCAGCGGGTGGAAAACGCTTCGCTCATGCGACGCCCAAAGGTGGAGTCAGGATATAGCACCATCGGGAATTGATAGCCTTGGTTATAAAGGTGATCGGCGGCTTGTGCTGCTTCTTGCTCGGGAGAAAGGGTGAAATAACACACACCGGGAGTGAAACTATCATCGTTGGGCTGGTTCAATGCCAACAAAGGCACTTGACCGGCGATTGCCTCACTCACCGCGGCGACCATGTGTTTTTGGAGCGGGCCAACCACAAAGTCGAGACGATCGTCTTGCATGCGCTGTTCAAGGGCCTGCATATCGAGCGCATTGGTGTCGTAGAAAAATACCGTCGGCTTTTGCTCACTCTTATCATCGAGCATGGCTTCAACAAAGCCGTCGCGAATGGCATCCCCTTGTTCGGCAAACTTGTCACTCAGTGGCAGCATCACACCGACACGTGTTGGTTGGGTGATGGTAAGCGACTGAATATCAGCCAAGTTGTCAGGCAAGTACCGATTGGCCGGATGCGCGGGGTGCTGGCTCAAGTAATCATTAAGCGCGGTTTGCATTTGAGCTGGATCGCGGCTGTAGCGCCGTGCAATGTCTAGCAAGCGAACCCAACCGGCGAGAATGTCATCATCGCTACTTTCAATCCGTTCCACTTCGCGCTGGTTTAATTGTTGCAAATCTTGCCACAAAGTATTCCACGCTTGGCGAGCCTCGCTGCCTTCCAAATAGCCAGCGGCCAAGCGTTGGTTGGTCACCGCGGCGAAGGCATTGCTTTGCTGACGCGCAATGGTGGCTTTTTGACGATAAAAACGCGCGCGCTGCTCGGCACTCAACTGCCAACTTGGGTTGAGGGTGAGTGCTTCGTCGGCTTGAGGGAGCTTGCCGGTTTCCGCTAGAAAGCGTGCCCGTGTCAGCGTCCACTCGATCTGTTGATCGGCGGTAAGAGGGCGTCGCTCCAAGCGTTGCAGCAAAACGTCTGCTTGGTTGAACTGTTGCTCGTTAATGAGCGCCTTGATTGCCAGTAAAAACCAGTCATTTTGCTGGTTGCCTTCACTGGTTTCCGCTTGCAGCAGATAGAAGGTTGAGTTCTCCTTCGCCGGTTGACTGATCGCATGGCGAGCTGTGGGTCCTGTGGTTGGCGAGCTACAGGCCGCCAGTGCCAACGCCAAGGCTACAGGCGTGACAAGTCGTGTTACACTTTGACGCTTCTGGGTAAGTTTAAGCATGAACATGTTTCAACCGTGACAACGTTGCCCCTATCTTAATCGCCGAAGGGTTGTTAAACAAATGACTGATGCAAATCTATCCGAGCGGGCACTTCCCACGCTATATATTGTACCGACGCCAATCGGCAATTTGGCTGACATCACGCAGCGTGCGTTAGAGGTGTTAGCCAATGTTGACCTGATTGCCGCCGAAGATACGCGGCACACGGCTCGATTATTGTCGCATTTCTCGATTAGCACCAAAACGTTTGCCCTGCACGAACATAATGAGCAGCAAAAAGCGGCTGCGCTGATTAATCGCTTACAGCAAGGTCAGTCGATAGCTCTGGTCTCCGATGCGGGCACGCCGCTGATCAGTGACCCAGGTTATCACCTTGTGACGCAATGCCGCGACGCGGGGATCCGCGTGGTGCCGCTGCCGGGCGCGTGTGCGGTGGTGACTGCATTGAGTGCATCAGGCTTGCCTTCAGACCGCTTTAGTTTTGAAGGGTTCCTGCCGCCGAAAACGAAAGCCCGCCAAGACACGTTCCGTGATTTAGCCGATGACCCGCGCACCTTGATTTTTTATGAGTCGCCGCACCGTATCCGCGATAGTTTGGCCGATATGCTGGCAGTGCTTGGGCCAGAACGTCGCGTGGTACTGGCGCGTGAGCTCACCAAAACCTTTGAAACCATTCACGGCGCGCCCTTGGGGACATTAATTGAATGGTTGAATGAAGACCCTAACCGCTTAAAAGGCGAGATGGTGTTGCTAGTGGCTGGCCACCGTGCCGATAAAAACGCGCTGCCACAGTCTGCCTGTCACGCATTAGGGTTACTTGCCGCTGAGCTACCTCTTAAAAAAGCGGCGGCGTTAGTCGCGGAACTGTATTCGGTTAAAAAGAACGCACTCTATAAGTGGGGCTTGGAGAATCTGTAACTGGGCGTGATTTTGGCTGGCTTGCGCTGACAATCTTCTATATACTCCCCCGCTCGAGTTGGCTGGGTAACCGCTGCTTTATTGATGTCCTTTGGGAGACTGATAAAGGGGAGGAAAGTCCGGGCTCCTCAGGGCAGGGTGCCAGGTAACGCCTGGGGGGCGTGAGCCTACGACCAGTGCAGCAGAGAGTAGACCGCCGATGGCTCTTCGGAGCACAGGTAAGGGTGAAAGGGTGCGGTAAGAGCGCACCGCGCGTCTGGCAACAGTTCGTGGCACGGTAAACTCCACCCGGAGCAAGACCAAATAGGTCCCTATTGGCGCGGCCCGCGTTTGGGGACGGGTAGGTTGCTGGAGCCTGTGAGCGATTGCAGGCCTAGACGAATGGTTACCGCCGTTTTTACGGTACAGAACCCGGCTTACAGGCCAACTCAACCGCATTTATAGGCGAGCCTTTTTGGGCTCGCCTTCTTGTTTTCAGCGATTAGTCAGATGATTTAGTTATATTGCTATCAATAGTCGATAAGTGAACACAGACTAACCAGCTGAATTGCCTCTTTTATTTCATAATGTGTGATCGGAATCACTTTCGTGACTCGCTTGACTTTCTTTTTACCTGCTACGTACACTTCTGGGTGGGAAAATGTGGTGTAAAGTGGATAATTTTGGTGAAAAAGGGAAAATAGCGCCATGTTACGAGGCGTCAGCGCCATTTCGGTCGATAAAAAAGGACGGCTTGCCTTGCCGACCCGTTATCGTGATGCGTTAGTTGCGCATTGCGAAGGCCGCTTTGTGTGCACCATTGATCACCAACTCCCTTGCTTGGCCTTATATCCGGTCCCTGAATGGGAAGTGATTGAAGACAAGCTCTCAAAATTATCCAGCTTTCAGCCTGCAGAGCGGCGTCTCCAGCGTTTGTTGCTTGGGCACGCATTTGATTGCGAAATGGACGGACAAGGGCGACTTCTGCTTGGGTCCACGTTGCGCCAATATGCCGGACTGGATGGCAAAGCGATGTTGGTCGGCCAGCTCAACAAATTTGAAATTTGGGATGAGCAAACTTGGCAGCAGCAAATTCGTCAGGATATGGATACACAGGCGGAGTCAAACCACCTCATCAGTGAACGATTAGCAGATCTGTCACTGTAATTAATGAAGCGAATTTATGTCAGAACAATATACCCATGTATCCGTCCTTTTAAATGAGTCTGTGGACGGCCTTGCCATTAAACCTGACGGCATTTATGTCGACGGCACCTTTGGTCGTGGCGGCCACTCGCGACATATTTTGTCTCAGTTGGGCGAGAGCGGGCGCTTGTATGCGATTGATCGCGATCCTCGTGCCATCGAAGAAGCCGGCACCATCAAGGATCCGCGTTTTCAAATTATTCATGGGCCATTTTCGGGCATTGAAACCTACCTCACCGATTTAGGATTGGCAGGAAAAGTCGATGGTGTGTTGCTCGATTTGGGCGTGTCTTCGCCACAGCTGGATGATCCGACCCGTGGCTTTAGCTTTTTGCGCGATGGGCCGCTCGATATGCGTATGGACCCGACTGCTGGCCAGTCTGCTGCGCAGTGGCTGGAAACTGCAAGCGCCGATGACATTGCTTGGGTGCTAAAAGTCTTTGGTGAAGAACGCTTTGCCAAGCGGATTGCCCATGCGATCATCAAATACCGTGAAGATGAAGAGACTCCGCCGCTTGAATCCACCAGTCAACTGGCCAAGTTGATCGATAATACGGTGCCGTTTAAAGAGAAGAAAAAGCACCCCGCGACTCGCAGCTTTCAGGCGATCCGCATTTATATCAACAGTGAGCTCGATGAGATAGAACTGGCCCTGCAAGGCGCATTGGCGGTGTTAGCGCCTCAAGGACGCTTATCGGTGATCAGTTTCCACTCACTCGAAGATCGCATGGTGAAACGCTTTATTCGCAAACAAAGCAAAGGGCCGGAGGTGCCAAAAGGGGTGCCTCTGACTGAGGCGCAGATTGCTGAACTTGGTTCGGCGGCGATGAAACCCATCGGTAAAGCGATCAAACCATCGTCACAAGAAATTGAACACAATGCCCGTGCACGCAGTTCGGTGCTGCGTGTAGCAGAAAAGCTTGGATAAACCATGGAAAGACGCCCGAGCCTCGCTAAACAAATTCGCCACGACCTACTGGCAGTAGGCAAGGTGCCTTTGTTGCTGCTCGGCGCTGTGCTGGTGTCGGCAATTGCGGTGGTGTTGATGACACAATCCACCCGCAATTTGATTGCCAAACAAGATGCGTTGCTCGACCAGCGTGAAACCTTAGAAGTGGAATGGCGAAACCAACTGTTGGAGGAAAACTCCCTGTCGGAACATAGCCATGTCGAATCTGTGGCGCGAAACGCGTTTGGTATGATTCGGCCCACGCAAAAAAATGAAGTGATCGTTAAACGACCCTTGAGTACGAACCCGTGAAAAAGCGTACCCAGAAACCAGCAAATCGACGCACGCCAAAAGCGCCACCTGTTTTTATCAAGTGGCGCTTTGGCCTTATTTGTGTGTTTATTGGTCTTGCGTTCGCCGCACTGGTGGCTCGGGCGGCTTTTATTCAAGTGATTGAGCCCGACCGTTTACGCTACGAAGGGGACTTACGTTCGGTCAGGGTGGAAGAAGTACATTCCGCCCGTGGGATGATATCCGACCGCAATGGTGAGCCTTTGGCGGTCAGTGTGCCTGTCCAAGCAGTCTGGGCGGATCCTGTCACGGTATTTAAGCATCAGGGATTAGCGAAAAAAGATTGTTGGTACGCACTTGCGGATGTGTTGGGACTGGATCGCCAAGCTCTGATCGACAAAATTGAAGCAAACCGCAACCGCCGTTTTATCTACCTGCAACGCCAAGTCCGCCCGGCCATGGCGTCTTATGTCAACAAGCTCGACCTGCCCGGGGTGGGCTTAAAAGAAGAGTCTCGTCGTTTCTACCCTAGTGCCGAAGTGAGTGCTCACTTGGTGGGTGTGACTGGTATCGACGGTCACGGTTTGGAAGGGATTGAACGCCGTTACGATGAGTGGCTTACCGGTGAACATGGCAAACGTACCGTACGCAAAGACCGCTTTGGTCGCGTGGTAGAGCACATTGCCACCGAAGATAAAAAAGAAGGCCAACCCATCGCATTGAGTATTGATCAGCGCCTGCAAGCCATTGCTTATCGCGCGATTAAGCAAGCGGTCGCAGATTACCGCGCTACGTCTGGTTCACTGGTGATGGTGGATGTCAAAACCGGTGAAGTACTCGCCATGGTCAATGCGCCTTCCTATAACCCCAATAACCGTGGTGATCTGAAAAGCTTTAATATGCGCAACCGTGCGATCACCGATGTGTTTGAGCCCGGCTCCACCATGAAGCCTTTTGTGGTACTGACGGCGTTGGAAAATGGGGTCGCCGACATGAATACCGTGATTGATACCGGAAACGGCATCATGCAAATCGGCGGCAGCCGCGTGCGTGATGTATCGAAAGTCGGCAAAGCCAATCTGGCGCGCATTCTCAAAAAATCCAGCAACATCGGTGTCAGTAAGCTGTCATTGGCAATGCCGGTCGAAACCTTACTTGGCGAGTATGGCAGCTTTGGTTTGGGGGCGAGCACTGGCGTTGAGCTGGTGGGGGAGTCGGTAGGTATTTTCCCGACCCGTCGCCGGTGGTCCGATTTTGAACGTGCGACCTTAGCGTTTGGTTATGGTTTGTCGGTCACGCCTGCACAGCTTGCCCGTGCTTATGCCACCTTGGGCTCACTGGGTGTGAATCGTCCGTTAAGCATCATCAAGCATGAAGGGGTGACAGAAGGCAAACAAGTCGCTACCCGCGACAATGTCTATAAAGTGCTGCAGATGCTAGAAGGTGTCACTCAAGAAGGTGGCAGTGCACGTCGTGCGGCGGTGGATGGTTATCGTGTTGGTGCTAAAACCGGGACGGCAAAAGTCGCGGTCGCGGGAGGATACGGTGACGAATACATTGGCTACACCGCGGGGCTGGCTCCGATCAGTAACCCACGACTCGCGATGGTGGTGGTGATCAACGAACCCCAAGGTGACAAGTATTATGGCGGCCAAGTGGCAGCCCCAGTATTTTCGAGCGTGATGAAAAGTGCGCTTCAGATTTTAAATATTGCTCCGGATGCTCAGACCGGCCCGGGGCTTCAAGTAGCTCAGCGTTCTAACCAAGTGGATGCGAATGAATGATTTAAAGCAGTGGCTAAGCCCTTGGCTAGCTGATGCACCGAGTATCACAGTAAACCGACTCACGTTGGACAGTCGCCAAGTGACGTCAGGAGATGTGTTTGTTGCCATTGCCGGCCATCAAGTGGATGGCCGACGGTTTATTCCTGCGGCCATCGAGGCTGGTGCGGTGGCGATTGTTCAGCAAGCAGATGATGCAATGGCACGTCTTGATTGGCACCACGAGGTGCCGGTTATCTCTTTACCGGACCTCCCCACCATGCTGTCAGCGTTGGCGGCTCGTTTCTATCACGATCCGCAGCGGCGAATCGGTTTGATTGGCGTGACCGGCACCAACGGTAAGACCACGGTTTCGCAGCTAATTGCACAATGGCTTGATGCGCTAAATGCGCCCACCGCGGTGATGGGCACCACAGGCAATGGCTTTATCGGCCGACTGCAGGCCGCGGAAAATACCACTGGCGATGCCATTAGTATTCAATCGCAGTTAGCGACCTTTGCCGACCAAGGCGCCAAGCATGTAGCGATGGAAGTGTCCTCGCATGGATTGGTGCAAGGCCGCGTTGCGAGCTTGGCCTTTGATGCGGCGGTATTTACCAATCTCAGCCACGACCACCTTGATTATCACGGCACCTTAGCGGCATACGCTGAGGCGAAAAAGCGGCTTTTCTCATTGGGTAATCCGCTCAAAGTGATTAATGCCGATGATAAGGTGGGACGCCAATGGCTACGCGAGTGGCCCGAGGCGATTGCGGTCGCGCTGCACGCAGATTCTTTGCAACACAACGTCGGCCCTTATGTGCGTGCCACCCAGATTGATTTTGCCACCGACGGCGTGCGTGTGATGGTCGAAACCAGTTGGGGGCAAGGGGAGTTGAATGCTGCCTTGGTGGGGGATTTTAACGTCAGCAATCTCTTGGTCAGCTTGGCGACCCTATTAGGCTTAGGCTATTCACTGGATGCCCTGTTAGCCACTAGCGATCAATTGAACGCCGTCATTGGCCGGATGGAGGTTTTTCTTGCCCCTGACAAACCGACCATGGTGGTTGACTATGCTCACACGCCCGATGCGCTGGAGAAGGCACTGATCGCACTGCGCCGCCACTGTCGGGGTAAGTTGTGGTGTGTCTTTGGCTGCGGCGGCGATCGCGATACTCGCAAGCGTCCGGTGATGGCTCGCATCGCAGAGCAATATTCCGATCAGGCGGTATTGACTAACGATAACCCGCGCAGTGAAGCGCCCAATGCGATTACCGATGACATGCTTGCTGGGATGCAGGCCCCCGATAACGCGTGGGTGGAGCACGATCGCGCGCGTGCGTTGTCACGGGTGATGCAGGCGGCCAAGGCTGACGATATCGTGCTGGTCGCGGGCAAAGGCCATGAAGACTACCAAGTCCTTGCCGACGGCAAAGTGCATTATTCCGACCGTGAAACCGTGGCTGCGTTACTGAAGGAGTTACCATGATTACCACCGCACTCACAACTTTTGCTGATGTTTTGGCCGCGCAATGGCACGGTGTGGACACCCCGCCGACGCTTGATGTTGCCGCGATCACGACAGATACCCGACAGGTGTCTGAAGGCGCGCTATTTGTGGCGTTGAAAGGCGAACGGTTTGATGGGCACGACTTTGCAGAACAAGCCAAGCAGGCGGGCGCTGTGGCTCTGGTGGTATCGACGCCGCTGGATATCGACTTGCCGCAATTGGTGGTCAACGATACCCGTATCGCACTGGGCCAGCTGGGCGCGTGGGTTAAAGCGCAGTGTCAGGTTCCTACTATCGCGATTACGGGCAGCTGTGGCAAAACCACGGTCAAAGAAATGCTCGCGTCCATTTTGTCGCGCAAAGGGAAGACCTTGGCCACCGCAGGCAATTTTAATAACGATATCGGGGTGCCGCTCACCTTGTTTCGTCTCACTCCCGATCATGACTATGCCGTGATTGAGCTGGGGGCGAACCATATCGGTGAAATTGCATACACCACATCGCTTGTCAAACCAGATATTGCCATGGTGACAAACCTTGCAGCTGCCCACCTTGAAGGGTTTGGCTCGCTAGAGGGCGTCGCGACCGCCAAAGGTGAAATCTACCAAGGCCTGCCTCAAGGCGGTATAGCGCTGGTTAACGCGCAAAGCCATGGCGGTGAGAAATGGCAAGCCGTTCTGGCAGACAAAAACGTGATTCAGGTGACTGAGCAAGCGGCTGCACCTTTGCAACTGGTGGAGAGCGAGTTAGTTGAGGCGGGCTGCTACCGCTTAGTGTTCAGTGACGGTGAGCAGCAATCTACGGTGACGTTACCGCTGCCCGGCAAACACAATATTACTAATGCATTGATGGCAGGTTGTGCCGCGATGCAGTTACCGGGCGTGACCTTAGAGGACGTTACTCAAGGACTTGCGGCGATGAAAAATGCCGCAGGTCGCACCGAAGTGAGTGAGCCGCGTGCCGGACTGCGCTTGATTGACGATACCTATAATGCCAGCGTTCCGGCGATGAAATCCGCCATCGACGTGCTTGCCAGTTATTCTGGCGAGCGTTGGTTGATTTTAGGCGATATGGCCGAGCTAGGGCAGTACAGCGAACAAATGCACCGAGAAGTGGGTGAGCACGCCGCCAAGGCGGGGCTGACGCAGGTGTTTACCACAGGAACCGATAGCCGTGTGATCAGTGAATGCTGTCACGGCCGTCATTTTGACTCAAAAGACGCGCTGATCGCGCATGTAGTAACCATGATGAAAACACATAATCCCGACACCATTTTGGTCAAAGGCGCCCGAGGTATGGCGATGGAGGCGGTTGTTGCCGCCATTAAGGAGGCCTGCTGATGCTGGTATGGTTAGCTGAGGCATTGCAGGGCTTTTTCCCGTCGATGCGACTGTTTGAATATTTGACCTTTCGCGCCATTGTGAGTGCGTTAACTGCGCTTGTGTTCTCGTTATGGATGGGGCCGCGACTGATTAAATATCTGCAATCGATGCAGATTGGCCAAGTGGTACGAGAAGAAGGGCCCGAATCGCACTTTAGCAAGCGTGGTACACCTACGATGGGCGGGGTGCTTATCCTGGCCGCCATTACCCTGACCGTCTTTTTATGGGCAGATTTATCGAACCCCTATGTGTGGGCGGTGATGGTAGTGTTGCTAGGATACGGCACGGTCGGCTTTGTCGATGATTATCGCAAAGTGGTGCGCAAAAACACCGATGGCTTAATTGCACGTTGGAAGTATTTTTGGCAATCCGCCATTGCGCTAGGTGTGGCCTTTGCGCTGTATGCGCACGGTAGTGACACCGCCGCGACCCAACTGGTTGTTCCCTTTTTCAAAGATGTGATGCCTCAACTGGGGCTGTTTTATATCGTCTTTACCTATTTTGTGATTGTTGGTACCAGTAATGCGGTGAACCTAACCGATGGGTTGGATGGTCTTGCGATTTTGCCGACGGTGATGGTCGCGGGAGGCTTTGCGTTTATTGCGTGGGCAACGGGGAATGTGAACTTTGCCAGCTATCTGCATATCCCTTACATCAAATACAGCAGTGAGCTGGTGGTGGTATGTGCGGCTATTGTCGGCGCTGGCTTAGGTTTTTTGTGGTTTAACACCTATCCAGCCCAAGTATTCATGGGCGATGTCGGCTCGTTGGCCCTCGGTGGCGCGCTAGGCACCATTGCTGTCTTGGTGCGCCAAGAATTGCTGTTGATCATCATGGGCGGTGTGTTTGTGATGGAAACCGTGTCGGTGATCTTGCAAGTCGGCTCTTATAAATTGCGTGGGCAGCGCATTTTCCGTATGGCACCGATTCATCATCACTATGAATTAAAAGGGTGGCCGGAGCCACGAGTCATTGTCCGCTTTTGGATTATTTCTTTGATGCTAGTGTTGATTGCACTGGCAACGCTGAAGGTACGTTAATCATGTCAACCGTGAGCCAGCGTTCGTTAACCGAGTTTGATCATATCGTGGTGATGGGCTTGGGGGTGACTGGATTATCCGTGGTGCGCTTTATTGCCCGCCATCATCCTCAGGCAACGATTCGCGTAATGGATTCGCGTCTTCAACCTCCCGGGTGTGATCAACTGCCGGCTCAGGTGACATTACATACCGGCAGCTGGCAGGAACAGTGGTTAGCCGACGCCGATCTGGTGGTGACTAACCCCGGCATTGCGCTGACGACGCCCGCGCTTGGCCCTGTTCATCAAGCGGGCATCCCCATCGTTGGCGATATTGAGCTCTTTGCGTGGTATTGCGATAAGCCGGTGGTCGCCATCACCGGGTCGAACGGAAAAAGCACCGTCACCGCCTTAGTGGGCGAGATGGCAAAAGCGGCGGGTATCCGTGTGGGTGTGGGTGGCAATATCGGTGTCGCGGCGCTTGATTTACTCGACCAAGGGCATGACTTATATGTGCTGGAGCTGTCGAGCTTTCAACTGGAAACCACGGCGTCATTGGCGTTGAATGGCGCCGCGTTTTTAAACTTTTCTGAAGATCACATGGATCGTTACGACAACTTGGCTGATTATCGCGCGGCCAAGTTACGTATTTTCGCTCACGCACACACCCGGATTGCCAACGCTGATGATAAAGCAACACACAGTGAGCAACCTCTCGTTTTATTTGGCTTTCAGCAAGGCGACTATCGTCTTATCAGCCATCAAGGCCAAGAGTGGCTCAGTGTGGAGGGTGATCCTGTCCTGCCCGTGGCCGAACTGGCGCTCGTTGGGCGTCATAATGTCGCCAATTGCTTAGCGGCAATGGCATTGGCAGACAGTGTCGGTGTCGATCGCGATGGACAAGTTCAGGCGATGCAAACCTATACTGGCTTGCCTCATCGTAGCCAGACGGTGGCAACGATCAACGGCGTAACTTGGGTCAATGATTCCAAAGCGACCAATGTGGCCAGCACGTTAGCCGCTTTGGATGGCTTAACGCTGCAAGGGCAGCTTCATCTGCTACTCGGTGGTGATGGTAAAGGTGCGGATTTTCATGCGCTTCAACCTGTGTTGGATAAGCTATCTGCCCAGCTATATTGCTTTGGGCAAGATGGTGACAAACTGGCTGCATTGAGCCGTTCGTCGCATCGTTTTGGGACCTTGGAGCAGGCGATTGATGTCATTGCCCAACACGTTGCACCGGGTGATATGGTGCTATTGTCACCAGCCTGTTCGAGCCTCGATCAGTTCGCCAACTTTATGGCACGTGGCGATGCCTTTGCCGATGCTGTCAAACAACTAACCGTGAGTGATGCCCGATGATACGCACTTGGCCCAAACAGTGTTGGTCTTGGCTGCGCACCCCATCGCCGGGTGTGCTCTATGATCGTCAACTTGTTTGGGTATCACTGTTATTGATGGTGATTGGTCTGGTGATGGTGACGTCGGCGTCTATCCCGGTCGCCCTTCGCTTGGCCGATGCCCCATTTTTATTTGCGAAACGGCACGCGATTTATCTCACGGTAGCCGTGATAGCGGCTGTGGTGGTGATGTATATTCCCGTACGGCTTTGGCAAAAATACAGTGGTTGGATGCTATTGCTGTCATCGGTGTTGCTGTTGGCCGTGTTAGCCATCGGGCGCTCGGTCAACGGCGCAGCTCGCTGGATTTCCATTGCTGGGATCAATGTTCAGCCTGCGGAGATTGCCAAGTTATCTCTATTTGTTTTTTTGGCAGGATACCTCGTCCGTCGTCATGGTGAGGTGCGCGAGCACTTTCGTGGCTTTGCGAAGCCGCTTGCGGTGCTGTTGTTATTTGCAAGCTTACTCCTTGCCCAGCCCGATTTAGGCTCAGTGGTGGTGATGTTTGTGACCACGGTGGGTATGTTGTTTATTGCTGGCGCCAAATTGTGGCAATTTATCGCGCTGCTGGTGGCAGGGCTCACGCTGGTGGGAGGCTTGATCATTGCAGAGCCTTATCGGGTGCGGCGTGTTACCGCTTTCCTTGACCCTTGGCAAGACCCGTTTGGCAGTGGCTATCAGCTCACCCAATCGTTAATGGCGTTTGGACGCGGTGATTGGTTTGGGCAAGGCTTGGGCAACTCGATTCAAAAATTGGAGTACTTGCCAGAAGCGCATACCGACTTTGTTTTCGCCGTGATTGCCGAAGAGCTAGGGCTGGTGGGCGTTAGTGTCATTTTGGTTTTAATTTTCTGCTTGGTCTTTAAAGCCTTATTTATTGGCAGACGTTGCCTTGAACAAGAACAATTGTTTGGTGGCTTTCTCGCCTTTGGTATCGGGATTTGGTTTGCGTTTCAAACCATGGTGAATGTGGGCGCTGCCGCGGGCATGCTGCCGACCAAGGGGCTGACGCTGCCTCTGATCAGTTATGGCGGTTCCAGCCTTTTGATCATGGCAATGGCGGTCGCCCTGCTGTTACGCATCGACCATGAGTACCGTTTAGCCACGGCCCAAGCCCATCAAATCAAGCATTATCAGGATAAAATTCAACACGATGAGCAGTAAACGTTTATTGGTAATGGCGGGGGGAACCGGTGGACATGTGTTTCCCGGCCTCGCGGTCGCCAAATATTTAGAGCAACAAGGCTGGCAGATCCGTTGGTTGGGTACTGCGGATCGCATGGAAGCGGATCTGGTTCCCAAACACGGCATTGATATTGAGTTTATTCGTGTCAAAGGCTTGATCGGTTCGGGCCTGATCCGCAAGCTGCGTGCGCCGTGGATGATCCTCAGCGCCATTTGGCAAGCGCGCCAAATCATTAAGCGCTACCAACCCGATGCGGTGTTGGGCATGGGCGGATACGTGAGTGGCCCCGGCGGCATCGCGGCTTGGCTCAGTGGTGTACCTGTGGTGCTTCATGAACAAAATGCGGTGGCTGGGTTAACCAACCAATGGTTGGCGAAAGTGGCTAAGCAAGTACTGCAAGCCTTTCCGGGAGCGTTTGAAGGTAAGCCTGTGGTCGGCAATCCGGTGCGCCGTGATGTGTGCACCTTGCCCTCTCCGACAGCACGCTTTCGTGACCGCAACGGACCATTGCGTATTCTGGTGATGGGCGGCAGCCAAGGTGCGCGCATCTTAAACCAAACCGTGCCTGTTGCGGTGGCAAAAACGGCGCAGCCGGTCATGGTGAGACACCAAGCCGGGAAAGGAAACGCACAAAGCACAGAAGCGGCGTATCACGCCGAGGGCGTTACCGATGCGACCGTGACCGAGTTTATTGATGATGTTGCTAGTGCTTATGCTTGGGCCGATGTGGTGATTTGTCGCAGTGGCGCTTTGACGGTCTCGGAACTCGCGGCAGCCGGTGTGGGGGCGATCTTTGTGCCCTTTATGCATGCCGACCGTCAGCAAGCACTAAATGGTGATTACTTGGTTGAACGTGATGCGGCACTGATGATTGAACAGCCATCACTGACAGCCACCACGCTGGCTGAGACAATTGACGGCTTAGACCGAGCGCGCCTCCTTACGATGGCGAACGCCGCGCGTGATGCCGCGATCATTGATGCGGATGCACGTGTGGCACAAGTGATTGCCGAACAAGCAAAATAATAGAGAAAAGATGAATGGGTAAATTGGATAATCAGCAGCTAGAAAAACTTCGCACCATGATCCCGGAAATGCGTCGGGTGAAACGGATCCACTTTGTGGGCATTGGCGGTGCGGGGATGTGTGGTATTGCTGAAGTGCTGATTAACGAAGGTTACCAAATAACCGGCTCGGATCTTGCACAAAATGTGGTCACCGAGCGTTTGGCGTCCATGGGGGCAGAGATCTTTATCGGTCATCAAGCCAGTCACATCGAGAAAGCAAGCGTGGTGGTGGTCTCTACCGCCATCAAGCCCGATAACCCGGAAGTGGTCGCGGCAAAATCTCTCCGCATTCCGGTGGTTCGTCGTGCCGAAATGCTGGCTGAATTGATGCGATATCGGCACGGTATTGCCGTTGCCGGCACCCATGGTAAAACCACGACCACCGCATTAGTGACACAGATTTATTCGGAAGCCGGTTTAGATCCCACTTTTGTCAATGGTGGATTAGTCAAAAGTGCTGGCACCAACGCGCGTTTGGGGAGTAGCCGATATTTGATTGCGGAAGCGGACGAAAGCGATGCCTCCTTTTTGCATTTACAACCTATGGTCGCCATCGTCACCAATATTGAAGCCGACCATATGGATACCTACGGCGGCAACTTTGAAACGCTAAAGCAAACCTTTATTGATTTTCTTCACAATCTGCCGTTTTACGGGTTAGCGGTGGTGTGTATTGATGATCCTGTGGTGCGTGCCCTGATCCCGTCGATTGGTCGCCAAGTGATCACCTATGGCTTTTCTGATGATGCCGATGTGCGTTTGCACGATTATCACCAAAAAGGTCAGCGCGGGATTTTTAAAGTCACCCGTCCGGGACGCGAGACCTTGACCATAGAACTCAATATTCCGGGACAACACAACGCATTAAACGCCAGTGCCGCGATTGCTGTCGCGACCGAAGACGGTGTGGATGACGCTGCGATTGTGCGTGCGCTTGCCAGTTTTGAAGGAACAGGACGTCGTTTTGACCAACTGGGAGAATTCCCTGTCGAGCAAGGAACGGCGTTATTGGTTGATGATTATGGTCACCATCCTAGTGAAGTAGATGTCACCATTAAAGCGGCACGCGCTGGCTGGCAAGATCACCGTTTGGTGATGATCTTTCAGCCGCACCGATACAGCCGTACCCGCGATCTCTATGATGATTTTGCCAATGTGCTGGAAAACGTGGATGTGCTGTTGATGTTAGATGTCTATTCCGCAGGAGAAACACCGATAGCGGGGGCTGACGGTCGAAGTTTGTGTCGCAGCATTCGGGCGCGAGGCAAGCTCGATCCGATTTTTGTGCCAAATGCCGAGGCGTTACCGGCCGCACTGGCCAATGTGCTGCAAGCGAATGACTTAGTTTTAACACAAGGCGCGGGTGATATTGGTAAAGTAGCGCGAAATTTAGCGGCAATGGCCCTGGATAAAGCAAAAATGGCACAACAAAAAACAAACTGATGTGATAAAAAGCTGTGTCATAATCGGACGATCCGAATAAAAAGACGGCTTTTTTCGCATCACAGAGCAAAATTGCTCGGAACAGATCTCAGCTTATTGATACAAAGCGTCAATCAAGTTGGAGCACGAGGCGCGGGATCGCTATAATCAGTCGGTTTTTTCGCTGGACGTGTCAAGCTTGCTCGACACCAGGCGATAACAAAGGTATGAGCATGGTAAATGCGCTCACACGCATACAAGAAACAGTGAACCTTGAACGTCAGCAATGGGCGGGATTGGTGTTTCTTACCGCAGTCATTCTTTTGATGGTGACCGGCTTTGTGCGAGTGATTGATTGGATGAGCGACGAGCAGCAGCTGCCTTTGTCTCAGTTGGTCATCGAAGGCGATCGGACTCAGGTCAGTGATCAGCAAGTGCGCGACGCAGTGTTGTCGGTCGGCACCCTGAAAAGTTTTATGTTGCAAGATGTGAATAGCATCCAGGCAAATATCGAGGCGCTGCCTTGGGTTAAGCACGTGGCGGTTCGCAAACAGTGGCCGAACACCTTGAAAGTCCATATTACCGAGTACCAAGCGCGGGCTATCTGGAATGGACAGAAGCTGTTAACGCCTGAGGGTGAGATTTTTGATGGCACGCCGGCGGATGTCGCAGGACAGGATCTGGTGTCTTTGCATGGTATGCCAGAGAGTGCAAAAGAGGTACTTGCCGCCAGTGAGACTTTGAATGCGCAGCTCAATCGCATTGGCTTGTCGATTCAAGCCTTATCACTGAACGAGCGACGCTCTTGGCGTATCGTGACACGTAGCGGCATACGGATTGAGTTGGGTCGAGAAGCACGCGAAGAGCGCTTAGCGCGGTTTGTGCACCTGTACCCTGAGATACAGCAACAACAAACACCGATCGCTTACGTGGACTTACGCTATGACACAGGTGCTGCCGTAGGTTGGAAAACAGAGACGGAAGAGACGACTAGCCAAGATTAAGAGATGGTGTGAATGAATAAAGCGACAGATAAATCACTGATTGTTGGACTGGATATCGGTACGTCCAAAGTGTCTGCGCTGGTCAGTGAAGTGCTGCCAGACGGCACCATCAACGTATTGGGCGTGGGGACCAGCCCGTCTCGTGGCATGGATAAAGGTGGCGTTAACGACCTCGAATCTGTGGTCAAATCCGTCCAGCGTGCGGTGAATGAAGCAGAAATGATGGCGGATTGCCAAATCAGTTCTGTGTATCTTTCTTTGTCAGGAAAGCACATTCACTGCCAGACTGAAAGAGGGATGGGTACGATTTCCGATGAGGAAGTGACCCAAGATGACGTTGACAATGTGATCCATACTGCCAAATCAGTGAAGATTAGTGATGAGCAACGTGTGCTCCATGTGATCCCACAAGAATATAAAATTGACTATCAAGAAGGGATCAAAAACCCAGTGGGGTTGTCAGGCGTGCGTATGGAAGCCAGTGTGCACCTCATCACATGTCACAATGACACGGCAAAAAATATTGAGAAAGCGGTTGAACGCTGTGGTCTTAGAGTTGATCAACTGATTTTCTCCGGCTTGTCAGCAAGCCATGCGGTGATTACACCGGACGAACGTGAGCTGGGTGTCTGCGTTGTCGATATTGGCGGTGGTACTATGGATCTCGCGGTTTGGACGGGAGGCGCGCTACGCCACGCAGAGGTTATCCCTTATGCGGGGAACGTGATTACCAGCGACATCGCTTACGCGTTCGGAACACCGCTTGCCGACGCAGAAGACATTAAAGTGAAGTATGGCTGCGCACTTAGCGAATTGGTCAGCAAGGATGCCAAAGTCAATGTGCCCAGTGTGGGCGGACGCCCATCACGGACATTGCAGCGCCAGACACTGGCAGAAGTGATTGAGCCACGCTGCTCTGAGCTGTTGGGATTGGTCAATCAGAAGCTGGTTGCCATTCAAGACAAGCTACGCAGCGAAGGCGTGAAGCACCAGTTAGCCGCAGGCATTGTACTGACTGGCGGTGCGTCACAGATGCACGGTTTGGTCGAATGTGCTGAGCGTGTATTTCAGAATCAAGTACGAGTTGGGCAGCCTGTGGGTGTCACCGGATTAACCGACTATGTACAAGCACCATGTTATGCAACAGCGGTTGGGCTTTTGCATTACGGCAAAGAAAACTTGCTGACAGAAACGAGTGAACCAGAGCAAAAGCGGGCTGTTGCCAGTTGGGTAAGCAAGCTGAGTAGCTGGTTTAAGAAAGAATTTTAACCCTGATGCGAACAGGAAGGACGGAGAGAACTCATGTTTGAACCGATGATGGAAATGTCTGACGATGCGGTAATTAAAGTCGTTGGCATTGGCGGTGGCGGCGGTAACGCTGTCGAGCATATGGTACGTGAGTCAATCGAAGGCGTTGACTTCATTAGTATTAACACTGACGCCCAAGCGTTGCGTAAAAGCAGCGTTGGTACCGTCATTCAAATTGGTGGTGACATCACCAAAGGCCTAGGCGCGGGCGCAAACCCTCAAGTAGGTCGAGATTCTGCCCTTGAAGATCGCGATGCGATTAAAGCTGAGCTCGAAGGTGCCGATATGGTATTTATCGCAGCAGGAATGGGCGGCGGTACTGGGACAGGTGCAGCACCTATCATCGCAGAAATTGCGAAAGAAATGGGTATCCTCACCGTTGCAGTGGTCACCAAACCATTTAGCTTCGAAGGTAAGAAGCGACTGGCCTTTGCTGAGCAAGGAATTGAAGAGCTGTCTAAGAATGTTGACTCGCTTATCACGATTCCTAACGAAAAACTGCTCAAAGTACTGGGTCGTGGCATAACCTTACTAGATGCGTTTGCGAAAGCGAATGATGTACTTCGTAACGCGGTGCAAGGTATTGCTGAGCTGATTACCCGTCCGGGCCACATCAACGTCGACTTTGCGGATGTCCGCACTGTGATGTCAGAGATGGGGCACGCCATGATGGGAAGCGGGGTTGCTACGGGAGAAGACCGAGCAGAAGAAGCGGCTGAAATGGCCATTTCTAGCCCGCTACTTGAGGACATCGACTTAGCAGGCGCACGCGGTGTGCTGGTGAACATTACCGCTGGTTTCGATATGCGTCTTGATGAATTCGAGACGGTTGGTAACACGGTTAAAGCGTTCGCCTCTGATAATGCGACTGTCGTGATTGGTACCTCGATGGATCCGGAAATGAGCGACGAGCTGCGAGTGACTGTGGTGGCAACGGGGATTGGCAACGAACGTAAGCCAGATATTACCTTGGTGACCAACGCACAGTCTGGGCAAGCACCGGCCGAGCCGAAAAAGGCACAGCCTTTGCAAGAAAAAACACAGGCGGCAACGCCTGCGGCAAAAGAGCAGCCAGCTGCGTCGTCGTCAAACGCGGCGCCAAAATCGCAGACCGAGCATGATTATCTCGATATTCCTGCGTTTTTGCGTAAGCAAGCTGACTAGTGCCAGTGCTTGGTTTGTAGCCAGCGATGTGCTATCATCACGCTCCCTTTGTCTAAGGTGACAGGGTAATGAGTGACGCAGAGCACACTTTTTTGAGAAAAAGTTGAGATAAGCCGATGATAAGACAGCGAACATTAAAAAGTATTGTCGAAACGACCGGTGTGGGCCTCCACTCTGGGCGTAAGGTTACGCTTACTCTGCGTCCGGCTCCTGCGAACACCGGCGTGATTTATCGCCGTACCGATATGGAGCCGCCGGTTGACTTTCCGGCTGATCCAGCGGATGTACGCGACACCATGCTGTGTACCGCGCTCGTCAATGATGAAGGCGTGCGTATCTCGACTGTCGAGCACTTAAGTGCCGCGATTGCCGGTATGGGCATCGATAACATTATTATCGAGGTCAATGCGCCAGAAATTCCGATTATGGATGGTAGCTCAAGCCCATTCATCTTCTTGCTGCAATCTGCTGGTATTGAAGTACAAAACGCACCAAAACGATTCATTCGCATCAAAAAACCTGTTCGCATTGAAGACGGCGACAAATGGGCAGAGCTGGTGCCGTATAACGGTTTCCGCCTCGATTTTGCCATCGACTTCAACCATCCTGCGATTGAATCAGAGCAACAAAATTTGGTGATGGACTTCTCGACACAGTCGTTTATCAAAGATATCAGTCGTGCGCGAACCTTTGGGTTTATGCGCGATATTGAGTACCTGCAATCACAGAACCTGTGTTTGGGCGGCAGCTTTGACTGTGCCATTGTTCTGGATGACTACCGCATCTTGAACGAAGAAGGTCTGCGCTTTGATAACGAGCTCGTGAAGCACAAAGTGTTGGATGCAATTGGCGACCTATACATGTGTGGTCATAGCATCATCGGTGAAATGCGCGCCTATAAATCGGGCCATGCACTGAACAACCAGCTGCTGCGTGCGGTATTGGCGGATCAAGAAGCGTGGGAGTGGGTGACGTTTGAAGAAACGGAAAAATCACCGGTTGCGTTTGCTGACCCAGATATGGTGCTTGCATAAGACTTGCACCTAAATTGGGGTGAGTTGCCTCATTGTGGTAAGTTGCTCAGCACCCTGTTAAATAAAGCCAGAGTCACGACTCTGGCTTTTTTGTGTCTGTCGCTAGCTTGGCTAAGGCTTCTAAACGCGCTTTTAACTTCGGCGAGGCACTTTGCCCCAGCTCATGCAGTAACTCACCCGAGGCTTTGCTCAAATGGCGTGCGGGTGTGGTGGCATCTTCTTCTCTATCCACGGCTGCCAAGGCTGGATTAATTTTCACTTCAATAGTGGTGAGACTGGCGAGGCCTTTTTGCCGTAATACAGACAAAAGGTGTTGGCGCTCGTAATTGAGCCGCATAGCCCAAGCAGCGCTGCCAGCTTCAACCACGAGTACGCCCTCACGATAGTTGGCTACCCGGCATGCCTTGGAGGTTTCGCCTGGCAACAAGGCCAAGATCAGCTTATTCAGCTTGGCGAGCTCAACTGCGCGTTGAGCGATATTGTTGTTGTCGCTCTCCAAGAGGTGCAACGTAGAGCGGGGTCGGTGATCTCGCATGGCTATTGTCTTTTTTATCGTCAATTCGGTGCGTGAACAGTCGCACAGCGTCTAATTTTTCCTAATTGATCCTATCTGTCCCTGATTATTCATAGGATGTCGGTCCAATTTCCCTTATTATAAGTGACCGAATCATTCACAGGTAAGTGTCGCATGGGTAAAGCGACAGGCATAGTGTTTTCAATGCAGCCTGTTAATTTCACAATCAGCTTCGTGGAAAATAAGTTGTTAAGCGGCACTGTCCGCCCTTGAATTCTTTCCGATTTGGCTCCACCTAATAAAGATGCGCGCATTGGCATCTTCTGTCGAATCGATGAACCATAGCCTATCCGCGTTGAACTGAATGCACACCAGCATCATTGCTGTGCAGCTGCCGCCCATGTGGGAAGACCATTAAAAAGAGTACCGGCAACGCCATGTTATCGAAAATCCTGACTAAAGTTATCGGAAGCCGTAATGACCGCACTTTGCGTCGGCTGCGAAAAGTCGTTGATGAAATCAACAAGCTAGAGCCCCAATTTGAATCCCTCAGTGATGATGCGCTAAAAGCGAAAACCGTCGAGTTCCGTGAGCGTCTTGACCAAGGCGCCAGCTTGGACGATCTGCTTCCTGAAGCCTTTGCCACCGTCCGCGAAGCATCTAAGCGTGTGTTTGGTATGCGTCACTTCGATGTTCAGCTGATTGGGGGCATGGTGCTGCACAGTGGCCAGATTGCAGAAATGCGCACCGGTGAAGGTAAAACCCTGACCGCGACCTTGCCGTCTTATTTGAATGCACTGACAGGCAAATCCGTGCACATCGTTACCGTCAACGACTACTTGGCGCAACGTGACGCGGAAACAAACCGCCCGCTATTTGATTTTCTTGGTATGACGGTCGGCGTGAATGTGCCGAACATGCCACCGGAAGCGAAGAAAGCCGCTTACGCGTGTGACATTCTTTACGGTACCAATAACGAATTTGGTTTCGACTACCTGCGCGACAACATGGCGTTCCGTGCGGAAGATCGCGTGCAGCGCGATCGCTACTTCTCAATTGTCGATGAGGTGGACTCCATCTTGATTGATGAGGCGCGTACACCACTGATTATTTCAGGGCCTGCAGAAGACAGCTCAGAAATGTATCAGCGGATCAACGCCTTGATCCCTCAGCTCGAAAAGCAGGACGAAGAAGACTCAGAAGAATACCGTGGCGATGGTCACTACACCGTCGATGAGAAAGCCAAACAGGTTTACATGACCGAAAACGGCCAAGAATTTGTCGAAGAGCTGCTAAAGAAAAACGGCTTGATGGCAGAAGACGATACGCTGTATTCGCCCGCAAACATTAGCTTGTTGCACCATATTAACGCTGCACTCCGTGCCCATGTGCTGTTTGAGCGCGACGTCGATTACATTGTTAAAGAAGACGAAGTGATCATCGTTGATGAGCACACCGGCCGTACCATGCCGGGACGTCGTTGGTCTGAAGGATTACACCAAGCGGTGGAAGCCAAAGAAGGGGTGAAAATCCAAAACGAGAACCAGACGCTGGCCTCGATCACCTTCCAGAACTTCTTCCGACTCTATGAAAAGCTGTCAGGGATGACAGGGACCGCGGACACCGAAGCGTTTGAGTTCCAGTCGATTTATGGATTGGATACCGTGGTTATTCCGACCAACCGCCCGATGGTGCGTAAAGATCATGCTGATCAGGTTTATATGACCGAGCGTGAGAAATTCGCCGCGATTATTGAAGACATTAAAACGCGAGCGAAAGCAGGCCAGCCGGTACTTGTCGGGACCGTCTCAATTGAAAAATCAGAGCTTCTTTCTAATGCGCTGAAAAAAGATGGCATCAAGCATCAGGTCCTCAACGCGAAATTCCACGCCCATGAAGCCGAAATCGTTGAACAAGCCGGTTACCCGGGAACCGTGACAATTGCGACCAATATGGCTGGTCGTGGTACGGATATTGTTCTAGGCGGTAGCTGGAAGCAGGTACTGGGTGATATTGACGAGCCAACAGACGCACAAGTCGAAGCGGCAAAAGAGAAATGGCAGCAGCTCCACGACCAAGTGGTTGAGGCGGGTGGCCTGCACATTATTGGTACGGAGCGTCACGAGTCACGCCGTATTGATAACCAGCTTCGTGGCCGTGCCGGTCGTCAAGGTGACCCAGGTTCGACGCGCTTTTATCTGTCGATGGAAGACTCACTGATGCGCATTTTTGCCTCAGAAAAAGTCTCTAACATGATGAAACGCCTCGGGATGGGTGAAGGTGAAGCGATTGAACACCCTTGGGTGAACAAGGCAATTGAAAACGCGCAACGTAAAGTAGAAGGGCGTAACTTCGACATTCGTAAGCAGCTGCTGGAATTCGATGATGTGGCCAACGATCAGCGTAAAGTGGTCTACGAATTGCGCGACGCACTACTGGTTTCTAGCGATATCAGTGAAATGATTGAGCATAACCGTGAAGATGTAGTGAATGCACTGGTTAGCCAATATATTCCGCCACAATCGTTGGAAGAAATGTGGGATATCGCCGGCCTAGAGCAGCGCTTAAAAGCAGACTTTGATATCGAATTGCCTATCCAACAATGGTTGGATGAAGACGACAAGCTGTATGAAGAGTTATTGCGTGAGCGAATTCTGTCATCGCTGATTGATGTCTATAAGAGCAAAGAAGCGGCGGTGGGTGCTGAAACACTGCGCAACTTCGAAAAAGCGGTTATGCTGCAAACGTTGGATACGCTGTGGAAAGAGCATTTGGCGGCGATGGATCACCTGCGCCAAGGTATCCACCTGCGCGGCTATGCGCAAAAGAATCCGAAGCAGGAGTACAAGCGTGAATCGTTCGAGCTGTTTGAAGACATGCTAGAAGCGCTAAAAACCGACGTGATCACCACACTCAGCCGCGTTCGTGTGCAACAGCCTGATGACGTTGAGCGTATGGAAGCGGAGCGTCAAGCACGTGCCGAGCAAGCGGCTCGCCAACAGCAAGTAAACCACGCCAAAGCCGATAATCCACTCAGTGACGGCGAGGCGAATGCTTCAGGCAACGAGACTGTGGTGCGCGATGGCCGAAAAGTTGGCCGTAATGAGCCGTGTCCATGCGGATCAGGGAAGAAATTTAAACAATGTCACGGTAAAATCTAACCCTGACTATGTATGACTAAAAAGGCCGTTTTAGCGGCCTTTTTTTTATACCCCAAGACGCGCGTTCGCCGACGTGTTTGTCATCGATATCGACATACAGTGGATAGCGCGTAGGCGGTAGTAAGTAGGAGTATTCATGAAACGGGTAAGTATTGCCGCTGGTGTGATTGTTAATGCCGCGCAAGATAAGATATTTATTACACGTCGCCATGCAGATGTGCACCAAGGCGGAAAGTGGGAATTCCCCGGCGGAAAAATTGAAGCCAACGAAACACCGCACCAAGCCGTGGTGCGGGAGCTGCGTGAAGAAGTGGGGATTGATGCCACCGACGTCAGTCCGTTTATTTCGCTAGACTTTGATTTTCCAGACAAAGCATTAAGCTTCGATTTTTTCTTAGTCAGTCGCTTTGAAGGGGAGCCGCAAGGGCAGGAGGGTCAGCATGGTGAGTGGGCACCGATTGCGCGTTTATCCGAGTACACTTTCCCTGAAGCGAATGACGCGGTGCTTGAGAAAATCCGTGCTCGATTTTAAGCACGGATCGTTTGTCTTGGCAGGTGGAGATTACTCCGCCTGTCCTTCTGACCATAGGTCGTCATCAGAGCTGTCTGGTGCGCCTGGAATCGCCTTTTCTTCATTGGCCCATTCCCCTAAATCAATCAACTGACAACGTTTGCTGCAAAACGGGCGATGCGGGCTGATTTCGCCCCAAACAACAGGTTGTTGGCAGGTTGGACATTTCACCACCGCGGGGGTATCACTCACGCTCATCTCCTTAACAGACACTGATAAATACCGGCATATTGTCGGCGACCTCGCGATCATCGTCAAATGGCATAAAACGGATCGCAAAACGGTTTTTGTGTCCTGAAACCAAAGGATAAACGCCGAGATCGGGGTTGACCTGAATCCGGATCAGGCACGCGCCATCAGCGTCTTGTTGATAGAAGCCTTGCTTAACCTCGACATTCCCACCTTGTGCGCTTTCTCGGGTCAGTTGCAACCAAAATGCTAAGGCATGACGCAGCGGTGATAGCGTGGCGAGCCAGCCATTAATCGCGTTTTGGCGGGCGGCCAAAGGCTGATGTAACCAATGGTGGAAAATGGGCAAATCAAAACTACAGCTGCCACCGGGAATGGAGAATCGCTGTTTGATGCTGGTCAAGAAGCGATCTTCGCGTAGTGCTTGGCCAAAACGCTTGGCTTGTAAGACCGCACGTTGGTGCTCGGCCAATTGCTCGAGCAGTTGTTGCAGCTGCTGTTGGTCGACTTGGGGCACATTGGCCCATGCGTTGAGCTTTTTCTTGAGCTTATCCAAATCCTTGGCAAGATCCGCTTTCACTTGCACTTGTTCTAATATTTCCAGCAAATCAAATAGACTGCGGAAAAATTGAATATGGTGGCAAGGGGCCGATAATCCGCTCACTTCGTCCAATTGATCGAGCAGGTACTCTAGGCGCAAATAAATTCGCACCTGTTCATTGAGTGGGTGTTCATACAAAGTGAGGCTGGTCATAAATGTTTTGCGATCCTAATCCGGTTACTCCCCGGTGTGATGTTGGGCGGCCAAGGTTAAATACGTCTGGTGTAAGGCATCAATCTGGTGTTGGAGTTCCGTCTCTGGTTGATCATTGTTGATGATGTCGTCGGCGACCGCAAGTCGCTGTGCACGGGTTGCTTGGGCTGCCAGAATGGCATCGACTTGCTGGCGGCTCACGCCGTCTCGCTCTAATGTCCGTACAATTTGGGTTTGCTCATCAACATCGACCACCAAAATACGGTCTGCTAATGCCATGAGGTTATTTTCCACCAATAACGGCACCACAAGCAAACAGTAGGAAGAGCGTGCTTGCGCGCAAGCGCTGATCATCTGGGTGCGGATCATTGGGTGCAGTAAGTCATCTAACCAACGTTTGTCGTCAGGGTGCGAAAAGACCCGCTCTCTGAGCCAAGCGCGATTCAATTGCCCATCGGACTGCAAGGCTGATTCACCAAAGCGCGCGGCGATTGCCGCCAGCCCTTCACTGCCAACCGCCACCACATCGCGTGCAATCACATCAGCATCAATCACCTCGATACCTTTGGCAGCAAACTGGTTGGCAACCGTGGTTTTGCCGCTACCGATACCGCCAGTCAGCCCGATCACTAATCCCATTAACCTATACTCCCAATACTTGTGAAAGATACCAGTGTAACAGGCCATCACCCCACAGGAGGCAGACCCAGCCGGCGATCGCAATAAAAGGACCAAAGGCAAACGGCTGTTGCAGTCCTTGCTGCTGTCGGCGGAGTACGATCGTGCCAATCACGGCGCCACTCAATGAGGCCAGCAGGATCAATAGCGGCAGTACTTGCCATCCCAGCCAAGCCCCCAAGGCGGCAAAAAGCTTAAAGTCGCCATAGCCCATGCCTTCTTTGCCGGTGGTGAGCTTAAAGGCCCAAAAGAGGCTCCAAAGGCTGACATAACCGACCATGGCGCCAATCACACTTTCACTGAGGGTGACTGGGCTGATGCCGATAAGAGCAAGGCCGATGCCGGCCCACATCAAAGGTAAGGTGAGTTGATCGGGCAGCAACAGAGTTTCCCAATCAATCAAGGTTAGGGCTAGCAAGACTAAACTGGCCGCCATCACGGCGATGGCCCATGTCGGGGAGGTGAAAAGCCATGCGGGGAGCATGCAAAGTATTGCGCTGGTCAGCTCCACCAACGGATAGCGTTTACTTATGGGGTGCTGACAATGGCGGCAGCGGCCTTTTAAAGCCAGCCAACTGAGCAGCGGAATATTGTCATACCAGCGAATGGTTTGCTCACAGGCCGGACAGTGAGACGCGGGGAGACACAAATCAAAACGCTGCCCGTCAGGGGCGTCAATATTAGCATCGGGAAACGTGGCCAAGCATTCTTGGCGCCAACGACGCGCCATCATGATTGGCAAACGTGCGATAACCACATTTAAAAAGCTACCGATAATCAGGCCGAATAGGCCGGCAAGAACGATGAATAACGGCGATGAGAATATCAACATGGGACCTTCTGGGTATAAACCTTGTGCGCATCATAGCGCCTTGTGGCGAGAGACTCTATCTTGGCTAGCCAAGAACGGACATCAGATTGAAAATCGGTAAATACATGGCCACCACCAAGCCGCCAATCAATAGCCCCAGCACTAAAATTAACAGGGGCTCGATGATTTTACCGAGGTTGTCCACGGTGTTATCGACTTCGGCTTCATAGATTTGCGCGATGCGGTTGAGCATATTATCGAGTGATCCCGACTCTTCGCCAATCATCACCATTTGCGTAACCATTACAGGGAAGCTTTCGCTGTCACGCAATGCTTGGTGGAGTGGAATACCGGTCGCGGTGTGCTGGTAAACTGCGTTGAGCGCGTGAACATAATAGGCGTTGGTCATGGATTTCGTTGCCGCTTGTAAGCCAGAAAGTAACGGAATGCCGGCACTAAAGGTGGTGGCGAGGGTACGAGAAAACTTAGCAATGCAGGCTTTACTCACCACTTCACCGATGACGGGCAGTCGCAGTAGCCAGCGGTCATAGTAATATTGGTAGGTCGCGTTCTTACGCTGCAGTAGCTGGTGGGTAGCGGCAAGGCCCGCCATTATAAGTGTGATGGTCAATGCGTGTTGGCTCACGATGTCCGATAAGGCGAGGACTTGTTGGGTCAGCCAAGGTAGCTCGGCGCCGAAGGAGTCAAAAATATGTTTAAATTTCGGGATCACGAATACCAGCAGATAGGCACTCACTCCCAAGGCCACGCTGATCACGATGGTGGGATAGATCATGGCTTTAATCACTTTACTGCGAAGCTGCGCCTGCTTTTCACGATACAAGGTTAACCGGGCAAAGACCTGCGGCAATTGCCCGGTTTGCTCGCCTGTTGCGACCAGATCGCAGTAGAAGCGATCAAACAAGGGACTCGCTTGCGCCAACGCATCACTCAAACTGGTACCGGCTTCGAGTTGCTGGCGAATATGACGCACTAGCAAGCGCATCTCGGCTTTGACCTGATTGAGCGCGATGAGGTTGAGAGCTTGTACGATGGGGATCCCAGACTCAAGCAGGGTGGTGAGATCGCGGGAAAACTGAGTGATATCCGCCGCGTTGGCTTTGTGACGGCGCTGCTGAAAGCTCGATAGCCGACGGCGAATGATGCGTGTGGGCAAGATCGATTGGCTCGCCAGCTGTTGGCGAGCATCCTGCTCGGTATAGGCGAACACCTGACCTTTTTTGTCGCCGCCTGCAGCGGCTTGACGCCAATGAAAGAGAAACAGCGTAGGTTTGGCCATGAAGACTCCTTAGGCAAGCTGAATAACGCGAGTAAGCTCTTGAATGCTGGTGATCCCTTGGTTGAGTTTGGCAATCCCGGATTCGGCTAATCGCCACATCCCTTCCTCCGTCGCCAGTTGGGTCAGTTCGATGGCACTGGCATTGCGGTAAATAGCGCTGGCAATGGTCTCGGTCACAGGAAGCACCTCATACACCCCTGTGCGACCTTGATAGCCTTGATAACACTGATAGCAGCCGTGAGGATGGGCTTGGTACAAGGTGTTTGGGGTTAAAGTCGGGTAGAGGTTGGCTAAGTGCTGAAGGTGCGGGTCATCAGCTGGATGCGGCTGTTTACACATCGGACATAAACGGCGGACCAAACGTTGGGCCACCACCAAGGTTAGAGAACTAGCAAGGTTGTAGGGCGCAATGCCCATATGAGATAAACGGGTGATGCTCTCGGCGGCGGAATTGGTATGCAGGGTTGATAACACCAGATGACCGGTTTGCGCGGCCTTGATCCCGATTTCAGCGGTGTCGAGATCGCGAATTTCCCCCACCATGACCACATCGGGATCTTGACGCAAAAACGCACGGAGTGCGGTGGCAAAATCTAAACCAATGGCCGTATTAACGTTGACTTGGTTGACGCCCTCTAGCTGGATCTCAACCGGATCTTCGACGGTGGCTATATTGCGCTCGGGCTGATTGAGATATTTTAACCGACTGTATAAAGAGACGGTTTTGCCGCTTCCGGTTGGGCCGGTAAACAAAATCATGCCTTGCGGTCTATCCAATGCGTCTTGATAGTGCTGGCGTTGCCACTCGGTTAAGCCTAAATCATGCAAGGTTAATTGCTGTTGGCCATTATCTAGCAGACGAACCACCACTTTCTCACCCCAAATGGTTGGCAAGGTAGAGACGCGCATATCGACGGTGTGATCGGCGGTGAGGGTCAGTTTGATGCGCCCGTCCTGTGGCAAACGTCGTTCAGCAATGTTGAGTTGAGCTAAGATTTTGAGCCGGGTCGATAGCCGCCGCGAGACCCCAGCCGGAGGATGAGCATAGGTTTGCAATAAACCGTCTTGGCGAAAGCGAATTTGGTAGTGATGCTCAAAGGGCTCGAAGTGCACGTCGGAGGCTTTTTTGCGCACCGCATCCACTAAGATCTGTTGAATGTAGCGACTGATGGGCGCCTGATCGCTTTGTAGCTCGGCACTGTCCTCTTGTGGGCTATCGGTGACGGTCAGGGCCGCTAAGTCCTGATCACTGATGGTGATGCCATCGCCAGTGCCATCGATATCTGCCCCGTATAAGTGACGCAAAGCGGCATCCAAATCTGGCTGACTGAGCACCACCAACCGGACATTGAGCCCAGTAGAAAAGCGAAAGTCAGCGACAGCTTCTGCGTAATCTGGATCACTGACCCCCAGCAATAGCTCTTGGCCTTGCTGAGCAAGCGGCAGCACTTGATGACGCTGAATCAAATCGCGCCGGTCGAGGGCATAGCAGGTGTCTTGAAACGGATACTGATGGCTTTCTGCAAATGGAAGATGGTGCAGGTTAGCGAGGGTGTTGGCGAGCGCGGTGGGGTCAACCCCAGCATCGAGTATATGCGTAAGACTGAGCGAGGTATTGTCGCCAATGCCCAGCATATCGCGCTGGGCATCAGTCAATAAACCGGCTTGATACAACTGAGCGGTCGGGATCATCGTCAGTCCCTGCTGTGTATTCGTTAAGGTTTTGGTGTATTAGGACCATCGCAGCCATTAACTGCTATGGTTGTCGATGGTTGATCGCACTTCCAGTGGCCTTTAGCAGAGCGTGAGAGCTTCACGTCTCCACCTCCCGGTAACCCCTGTACGGCTAGAGACATGCTACCTTCAACACCTTTAGTCGTACTGAGTGTTACCTCTGAAGGAATCCCGAGAGTTTCTTTGTCCGTGTCTTTTGGGAACTCGCCATCTTCCATAATTTTTGCTTCTACCACGGAGCGCATATTGGTCAGCGTGGCAATCGCGGCAGTGACTTTGGCTTTGTCTTGATACTTTTGGTATTGCGGAATGGCGATGGCTGTCAGGGCGCCAATAATGCCTAATACCACCAGTAACTCAATCAAGCTAAACCCTTGTTGCTTTTGCATCCTATTTCTCTCCTCGTAATAATGAGTTGCCGCAAAGTGAGTGGACAACAATCAGTGCCAGCACTTTACGCTCGTGTGTGGCGCAAAAAAGAGGGGAAACATGAGTTTGGGAGCTAAGGGTAAAACCCTGGTGTAATAGTGGGCTTTTTGTGCGGCTGCGTTCGACAGACTACAAATTTTTTGTCACGAAATTGTTATAAAAAGGCCGCTGGTCAGAAGCGGCCTCATCACCTGCGAACAAAAGGATTACTGAAAGCGCATGGATAAGTCGAGCGCAGTAACATGCTTGGTCAGTGCGCCTACGGAAATATAATCCACGCCGGTGGCGGCATAGTCGGCGAGGGTGTCCAAGGTGACGTTTCCAGACACTTCGAGGGCGACACGGCCTTGGTTGAGCGCTACCGCTTCACGCATCATAGGAATGGTAAAATTATCCAGCATCACCACGTCGGCACCTGCATCAATCGCTTGTTTCAGCTCGGCCAGGGTTTCTGTTTCCACTTCCACTGGCTTATTCGGGTTAAGGCGACGGGCTTCTTGCACGGCATTGCCAATGCCACCACAGGCAAGAATATGATTTTCTTTAATCAAATACGCATCGAACACCCCAATTCGGTGATTATGGCCGCCACCACACGCAACCGCGTACTTCAACGCACTACGCATTCCTGGAATGGTTTTGCGGGTGTCGAGTAATTGCGTGTGCGTGCCATTGAGCGCCGCCACATAGGTCGCCACCTTACTGGCACACCCTGATAAGGTTTGAATTAAATTCATTGCATTACGCTCGCCGGTCAAAATAATCCGCGAGGGGCCGTGCAGAGTGCACAAGGTCTGATTTGGCGTCACTGTGTCGCCATCTTTGACATGCCAAGTGAGCGACACGGTACCGCCGAGTTGCCGAAACACCTCATCGGCAAACGCCTGACCACAAAATACTCCAGCTTCTCGGGTGATCAAAATAGCGGTGGAGACCGAGTCGGCAGAGATTAAGCTTGCGGTAATGTCCTGACTGGGATCAATCTCTCCTCCCAAGTCTTCTCGAAGTGTCTCAGAAACTAGACGTTTTACGTCCGCATCAAGGTGCGAGGTGAGATAAGCAAAGCGGCTATCGCTATCGTGTACCGCGCGAAATGGAGAAGTTGTCGACGTCATCTTGGCTCACTGGTGCAGTCAAAAGTTGCCGAAATGATAACCGTACTGGTGAAGAAATGCAGCTACTGCCGCGGTAAACTTTTTTATCGTCTTGTTTTTTGTGCATGGTCTGTCTAAACCTTGACTATACTTGGTGTCAGCACGCACTTATGAGGCGCAACAATGAAACGACTATTTGCATTATGTGCCATGTTAGCCATCGCAATATTTGGGTATTGGGCATGGCAAGGGGTGCGTGCGCCTGTTACCAATAGTGGGCCGACCGTGACGATTGCGGTATCGCTGACACCGCTTGCCGCACCCATCATTATCGCGGACAAACAAGGCTTTTTTGCTGACCACGGCGTGAATGTTAACCTTTTACCCGTTCATGGCGGGGTAAAAAGCTTCAGTACGCTGATGGCGGGAGACGCCGATCTCGCGACGGTGTCCGAAACCGTGGCAATGTTTAATAGCTTTCAACGCGATGACTTTAATATCCTCGCCAGTTTTGTAGAGTCCAATAACGACGTCAAGCTTTGGTCATTGACGTTGCCGATTCACCAATCGTTAGATGTGCTGGCGAATGCGCGTGTTGGCGTGGTGCAATCGAGTGCGAGTGAGTTCTTCTTAGATTTAATGCTGAATTTGAATGGTCTGTCTGAGTTACCGATACGAAAGGCCTACTACTCTCCTGACCAACTCCCCGGCGCGTTATTGCGAGGTGAAGTGGATGCGATTTCCATTTGGGAGCCCTACGGCTATCAAATCATGCAAGAGGCGCAGCAGCGCGTATCGCAATTTAACAGTAAAGGACTGCACAACCTCTCTTTTTTATTGGCGAGCCGAAGCCCATTAAACATTCATCAACACCAGCATATGCGCCAAGTGATTGCAGGGCTAGATGACGCAATTGATTATATTCATCTTTATCCTAATGAATCAAAAGCAGTCGTTGCTGACTACTTATCGATTCCCGACAACCAGCTGGCATGGCTGTGGCAAGATTATCTCTTTCGACTTTCCTTGAGTGACGCCTTACTTCTTAGCTTGAAAAATCAAGCTATGTGGGCGCGAGAAGCTGGACTAGTAGCAGGGACGGAACCAGGCTTTCGTCGTTTGCTAAATCCTGGCCCTTTAACGGAGGCGACGCATAAGGCGAGCTTATTAAAATGAAGATAGGACAACAGTTAAGTGTCGTGGTATATGCGTGTGCTGCGCTCACTATGATCACCTTGCTCATTACCGTCGAGTTGTTTTATAAACAAACTCAGGTTCAACATCGTCTCGATGCCATTGTCTCTTTACATTCACAAATTGATGCGGTGCGGGGAAGGCTTTGGTTATATCAGCAGTACCATAGCGCGGAAACACGCCAAGATGCTTATCATGCCAACCAAACATTGCTGCAACGCGTTCGTGAACAAAATCGTGAATTGCCGATACAGTCGTTACAAGCGATTCGCCAAGCGGCGCAGAGTATTGACACTTTATTAGTGTTATCGGCTCGGCGCCATAGCGATACAAATGCCAACGATACCTCGCAAATGATGGTGTTTTCTCGCTATAACATGCTATTGCAAACCATGAGTGAGGCGGCCTTCTCCATGCGTCAAGAAGCGATGCACTCAGCTGGGCAGCAACAAAAAGCCTTGCTTCTCCTCCATGGCGGTGTGCTGATCTTATTGGCGCTGTTAGTGACCGCATTAGCCACCAACACACGGCGACGTTTCTTCCAGCGGTTAGAAGAACTGCATGACGATGTGGCGAAAATAAAGCAAGGGGATTTAACCACTCAGCTTTCACTCGAAACCTCTGACGAGATGTCTGATCTTGCCGCCCACGTTAACGAGATGAAACGTACCTTGAAAAACACCATGGTGCGCAAAGAGCAGCTTGCCGAAGAGATTGCCCAACAAACTCAGCAACTGCGAGAGCAACAGCAACAGCTAATGTATTTAGCCGAGCATGATGAACTCACGCGACTGTTTAATCGCCGCGCGTTTGAGTCACATGTGGAGGTGGCCTTGATGCGTGCTTCACGCGCGCAAACTAAAGCCGCGTTACTGTTTATCGACGTAAACCGATTTAAAGAAGTGAATGATACCTATGGTCACGGGGTGGGGGATGAATTGCTAAAAGTCGTTAGCCAGCGGTTAAAGCTTGCGGTGCGACGTTCTGATTTAGTCGGGCGTTTAGGGGGCGATGAGTTTATTGTTTGGCTCGATTTATTGGCGGATAAACAGGCCTTGCACGAGGTGATTGAGCGCATTATTCAAGAAATGCGCGCGCCAATGGTGACCAATGGCGCAGAGCTAGAGCTTTCTCTGAGTATCGGGGTGAGCTGTTTCCCCACCGATGGGCTGGAATTGCAACAATTGATGAATCAAGCTGATGCGGCCATGTATCACGCCAAAGCGAATCCAAGCGCGGGTTGCTGCTTCTATTCCAATCTGAACACCCGCGAGATAGAGTAATCGTCCAGTCCAACCATGGATAGCGGCATGTCTTTTTCAAACATCAACGAGCATTGGCTGGTGGGCGCGCGCGCTTGCCCATCTCCCCATTACAACCAACGACCCGATGGGGAAGAGATTTCCTTACTGGTCATCCACAATATTAGCCTCCCGCCAGGACAGTTTGATGGACCCTATATCGAACAGTTTTTTCAAGGTCAGCTCGACGCAAGTGAGCACCCTTATTTTGCTGAGATCGCCGATCTTCGCGTCTCCGCGCACCTACTGATCCGACGAGATGGAAGTGTGATCCAGTTTGTACCATTCAACGAGCGTGCGTGGCATGCTGGCGCTTCGTGTTTTGATGGACGCGAACAATGCAATGACTTTTCGATTGGTATCGAGCTAGAGGGCACGGATGACCTACCTTATACCGATCCGCAGTACCAAGCTTTAGCGACGATCACCCGTACGCTGATGCAGTATTATCCAGCCATTACCTGTGATCGTATTACCGGCCATGAACATATTGCGCCGGGAAGAAAAACCGATCCGGGCCCTGCATTTGATTGGCCCTATTATGACTTGCTGATCGCCAAATAGTGTGTCGGCATCACGAACTTGTTTAGGCTCGTGGGGCTGTAAAAAGGCGACTTGTTAATAAAGTGTTTATTGGTCAGACCAATTTTTGCGAGCCAGAGTGTGCCGACTGTCACCTTAAAGATACAGTCGTTTCCATGATGTCAATCAAACTTCTGGTGGACACAATATCTGCTGTCTGGTAACTTTAAAGGATTATAAAAAATTGGTATTACCAATTGACAACCAGTCAGTTTCTGTCAAAGGCAGTGAAAGCTGCTAAGACGGATGGTCAACAAAAACAATGGCATATCAAAGAATTCGTCAACCCAAACTCTCAGATGTTATCGAGAAAGAGCTCGAAGGTTTAATTCTGGAAGGCACTTTATCGCCGGGCCAGAAGCTGCCGCCTGAGCGGGAGTTGGCAAAACAATTTGATGTGTCGCGTCCGTCAGTGCGCGAAGCGATCCAGCGACTTGAAGCCAAAAAGTTGCTGACGCGTAAACAAGGTGGCGGCACTTTTGTCAGTGAACGACTGTGGCAGCGATTCTCTGAACCCCTGCTAGAGTTATTGGCGGACCATCCTGAAACCCAACTTGATTTGCTGGAGTCACGTCATGCGCTGGAAGGCATCTCTTCTTACTTTGCCGCCCTCCGCGGCACGAAAGAAGACTTCAAGCGGATATGTGACTGCCATGATGCGATTCGTCATGCGCAGCAACAAGGGGACTTAGAGGCAGAAGCCTCGGCTGTCATGCAGTATTTAGTTGCAGTAACGGAAGCGGCACACAATGTGGTGCTGCTTTATATTATGCGCAGTCTTGCGCCGCTGCTGGAGCAGAATATTCTGCAAAACTTTGAGCTACTTTACCGCCGCCAAGAAACGGTGGAAAACGTCAGCCGACACCGGGCTGAGATCGTGGATGCGATTACTGCTGGCGAACCAGAAAAAGCCAGACAGGCGTCACATGCACACTTAGCTTACATTGAGGAAACTCTGTTGGATCTTGGCCGTGAAGAAAGCCGTCGAGAACGGTCTCTGCGTCGAATTCAACAACGCAAGGACGAGTTGGAGTAATACCGGATTCGCCCAAAAGAAAGGGCAAGCGGTGTCTCCAGCTGCGACAACGTTTGTTTTGTATGAGTCAATCAACGAAAGGATAGATCGCCATGTCTGAAGTCATGAAACATGACGTGGACGCACTTGAGACTCAAGAGTGGCTACAAGCCCTCGAGTCAGTCGTTCGTGAAGAAGGTGTAGAACGTGCCCAGTTCCTTCTGGAGCAAGTACTGGGACAAGCACGTTTAGACGGTGTTGACATGCCAACTGGCGTGACCACCAACTATGTAAATACCATTCCTGCCGATCAAGAACCTGCTTACCCAGGTGATGTGAATCTGGAACGTCGTATCCGTTCTATCATTCGTTGGAACGCAATCATGATCGTGTTGCGTGCGTCCAAGAAAGATTTAGAGCTGGGTGGCCACATGGCATCATTCCAGTCATCGGCTGCTTTCTACGAGACCTGTTTCAACCACTTCTTCCGTGCGCCGAATGAAAAAGACGGCGGCGATTTGGTGTATTATCAAGGTCACATCTCTCCAGGTATCTACGCGCGTGCGTTTGTTGAAGGTCGTCTCACTGCTGAGCAGCTCGACAACTTCCGCCAAGAAGTAGACGGTAAAGGTATTTCTTCTTACCCACACCCGAAACTGATGCCTGAATTCTGGCAATTCCCTACCGTTTCTATGGGTCTGGGTCCTATTGCGTCTATCTACCAAGCGCGTTTCCTCAAGTATCTGAACGGTCGCGGTCTGAAAGACACCTCAGAGCAACGCGTTTATGCGTTCCTAGGTGATGGTGAGATGGATGAGCCAGAATCACGTGGTGCGCTGTCGTTCGCGGCCCGTGAAAAACTGGACAACCTATGCTTCCTGATCAACTGTAACCTGCAGCGCCTTGATGGCCCTGTAATGGGTAACGGTAAGATCATCCAAGAGCTAGAAGGCCTATTCAAAGGTGCTGGCTGGAACGTGATCAAAGTGGTTTGGGGTTCTGGCTGGGATAAACTGCTGGCGAAAGATACCTCAGGTAAACTGCTGCAGTTGATGAACGAAACCATCGACGGCGATTACCAAACCTTCAAGTCAAAAGATGGCGCCTACGTGCGTGAGCACTTCTTCGGTAAGTATCCAGAAACAGCTGCTTTGGTTGCTGATATGACCGACGAAGAAATCTTTGCACTGAAGCGTGGTGGTCATGAGCCATCAAAACTGTTTGCTGCGTTCAAAGCGGCACAAGAGTGCAATGACCGTCCAACCGTTATCCTAGCGAAAACCGTTAAAGGTTACGGCATGGGTGAAGCGGCAGAAGGTAAGAACATCGCGCACCAAGTGAAGAAAATGGACATGACCCACGTCATTGCCATGCGTGATCGTCTTGGCCTGCAAGACTTGCTGTCTGATGAAGATGTACAAAATCTGCCTTACCTACAGTTGGAAGAAGGGTCAGCGGAGCATGAGTACCTGCACGCGCGCCGTAAAGCGCTGCACGGTTACACCCCGCAACGTCTGCCTAACTTTACTAAAGAGCTAACGCTGCCAAAACTGGATGATTTCTCAGCCCTGCTGTCTGAGCAGAAGCGTGATATCTCCACCACCATGGCCTTTGTACGCTCTTTGAATGTATTGCTGAAAGACAAAAACATCGGCAAAAACATTGTACCTATCATTGCTGACGAAGCGCGTACTTTCGGTATGGAAGGCCTGTTCCGTCAAGTAGGTATCTACAACCCACATGGTCAGACTTACACCCCTGAAGACCGTGGTGTGGTGTCTTACTACAAAGAAGACCAAGGCGGTCAAGTACTGCAAGAAGGGATCAACGAGCTAGGCGCGATGTCATCGTGGGTAGCGGCGGCGACTTCTTACAGCACCAACGATCTGCCAATGATCCCATTCTACATCTACTACTCAATGTTCGGCTTCCAACGTGTTGGCGACATGGCGTGGATGGCAGGTGACCAACAAGCACGTGGTTTCCTATTGGGTGCTACTGCCGGTCGTACTACCCTGAACGGTGAAGGTTTGCAGCACGAAGACGGTCACAGCCATATTCTGGCGAGCACTGTGCCTAACTGTGTTTCTTACGACCCAACCTTCGCGTACGAAGTGGCAGTGATCATGCAAGACGGTATCCGTCGCATGTACGGTCCTGACCAAGAAAACATCTACTACTACCTGACGCTGATGAACGAAAACTATCATCAGCCAGCCATGCCTGAGGGCGCGGAAGAAGGTATCCGTAAAGGTATCTACAAGCTAGAAACCTACACGGGCGACAAAGCGAAAGTTCAGCTGATGGGCTCTGGCACCATCATGACTGAAGTGCGTAAAGCGGCGAAACTGCTTAGCGATGAGTACGGTGTAGCGTCTGACGTATACAGCGTGACCTCGTTCAACGAGTTGGCACGTGACGGCCAAGATGCAGAGCGCTTCAACATGTTGCACCCAGATGCAGACGCACAAGTTCCTTACATCCAAACCGTAATGGGATCTGAGCCTGCGATTGCTGCGACTGACTACATGAAGAACTACGCTGACCAAGTTCGCGCGTTTATCCCAGCGGAATCTTACAAAGTTCTGGGTACTGACGGCTTTGGCCGTTCTGACAGCCGCGAAAACCTACGTCGTCACTTCGAAGTGAACGCAGGCTATGTGGTTGTTGCGGCACTTAACGAGCTGGCTAAGCGTGGCGATGTTGACAAGAAACTGGTAGCGGACGCTATCAAGAAATTCGACATCGATACCAATAAAGTAAACCCGCTGTTCGCGTAAGAGGCTGAAATAATGTCAATCGAGATTAATGTACCTGACATCGGTGCTGATGAAGTAGAAGTGACTGAGATCCTTGTTAGCGTTGGCGACAAGGTCGAAGAAGAACAGTCGTTAATCACCGTTGAAGGTGATAAAGCATCCATGGAAGTGCCTGCATCACAAGCGGGCGTGGTCAAGGAAATCAAAATTGCCGAAGGTGACAAAGTGACCACTGGCTCTTTGATTATGATCTTCGAAGCCGATGCGCCAGCGCAAAGCGCACCAGCTCAAGAGGCGGCCCCCGCCGCCCCTGCTGCTCCAGCGGCTGCGTCAGAAATCAAAGAAGTGCACGTGCCTGATATCGGTGGTGACGAAGTCGAAGTCACCGAGATCATGGTTGCGGTTGGCGATACCATTGAAGAAGAGCAGTCACTGATCACTGTTGAAGGCGATAAAGCCTCAATGGAAGTGCCTGCACCGTTTGCGGGTACCGTTAAAGAAATCAAGATCGCGGCGGGTGACAAAGTGTCAACTGGCTCACTGATCATGATGTTCGAAGTGGGTGGTAGCGCGCCAGCGCAAGCTCCTGCAGCCGCCGAGGCACCAGCAGCGCCTGCAGCAGCACAAGCCAAAGACGTTCACGTCCCTGATATCGGTGGCGATGAAGTTGAAGTGACTGAAATCATGGTGGCGGTAGGCGACACCATCGAAGAAGAGCAGTCACTGATCACCGTTGAAGGCGACAAAGCATCAATGGAAGTACCGTCACCGTTTGCGGGTACAGTGAAAGAAATCAAAGTGGCCGCGGGCGATAAAGTCTCGACGGGTTCGTTGATCATGGTCTTCGAAGTTGCCGGTAGYGCACCAGCAGCGCCTGCACCTGCAGCGGCACCTGCTGCTGAGAAGGCGGCACCCGCTCCTGCGGCCAAAGCTGACGCCCCAGCGGCTAAAGCTGACGCCGGTAAAGACGAGTTTGTAGAGAACAAAGAATACGCGCATGCGTCTCCTGTTGTTCGTCGTCTTGCCCGCGAATTTGGCGTGAACCTTGCGAAAGTAAAAGGTAGTGGCCGTAAAGGACGCGTACTGAAAGAAGACGTTCAGAGCTTTGTAAAAGAAGCGCTGAAGCGCCTTGAATCAGGTGCAGCATCGGGTTCAGGCGACGGTAGCGCACTGGGTCTGCTCCCTTGGCCAAAAGTGGACTTCAGCAAATTCGGTGAAACCGAAGTTAAACCACTGTCTCGCATTAAGAAAATCTCTGGTGCGAACCTAGCACGTAACTGGGTGATGATCCCGCACGTGACGCAGTGGGACAACGCTGATATCACTGAAGTGGAAGCGTTCCGTAAAGAACAAAACGCGATCGAGAAGAAGAAAGACTCTGGCATGAAGATCACCCCATTGGTGTTCATCATGAAAGCGGCTGCTAAAGCGCTAGAAGCTTTCCCTTCGTTCAACTCGTCGCTATCTGAAGACGGTGAAAGCCTGATCCTGAAGAAGTATGTCAACATCGGTATCGCCGTTGACACGCCAAACGGTCTGGTTGTGCCTGTGTTCAAAGACGTGAACAAAAAAGGCATCTACGAGTTATCTGAAGAGCTGATGGCGGTTTCTAAGAAAGCTCGTGCAGGCAAGCTCACTGCCTCTGATATGCAGGGTGGTTGCTTTACCATCTCTAGCCTAGGTGGCCTAGGCGGTACGGCATTTACGCCAATCGTCAATGCACCAGAAGTGTCTATCTTGGGTGTGTCTAAGTCAGAAATGAAACCAGTATGGAACGGTAAGGACTTTGAACCTCGCCTAATGCTGCCATTGTCTCTGTCTTACGATCACCGTGTGATTGACGGTGCCGAAGGCGCGCGCTTTATTACTTACCTCAACGGCTTGTTGTCAGACATCCGCCGTTTGGTACTGTAATCGCGTCACCGACAACACCCTCCGGCCCGTTACGGGCCGGTTGGGAATTGTTGTGCAGCTCACAGGCTATGGGTTTTTATTTTTCAGCCCATTAACATGGCTGTAAACTGTGGCTTCCAAACTCCCACAACAATAAAAAATTACCGCTCTTAGCCTGTCAGGGAATAAGACTACAACGAGGTCAGAATGAGTAAAGAAATCAAAGCGCAAGTCGTCGTCCTTGGCGCTGGTCCTGCTGGATACTCCGCCGCCTTCCGCTGTGCCGACCTAGGTTTGGAAACAGTATTGGTTGAACGTTACAACACCCTGGGTGGTGTATGTCTAAACGTTGGTTGTATCCCTTCTAAAGCCCTACTTCACGTTGCTAAAGTGATCGAAGAAGCCAAAGCAATGGCGGATCACGGTGTGGTTTTCGGCGAGCCACAAACCGATATCGACAAAATTCGCACTTGGAAAGATAAGGTTATCGGTCAACTGACCGGTGGTCTGGGTGGCATGGCCAAGCAGCGTAAAGTGACAGTTGTTAACGGTAAAGGCCGTTTCACTGGCGCGAACACCTTAGTGGTTGAAGGTGATGAAACCACCACTATCAATTTTGATAATGCCATCATTGCGGCGGGCTCTCGTCCAATCGAACTGCCATTTATTCCGCATGAAGACCCACGTATTTGGGACTCAACGGACGCGCTTGAGCTCAAAGAAGTACCAGAGAAACTGCTGGTGATGGGCGGTGGTATCATCGGTCTAGAAATGGGTACGGTTTATCACTCGCTAGGTTCACAAATCGACGTTGTTGAAATGTTCGATCAAGTGATCCCTGCTGCGGATAAAGACGTGGTGAAGGTCTTCACCAAGCGTATTAGCAAGAAATTTAACCTGATGCTAGAAACCAAGGTGACCGCGGTAGAAGCCAAAGAAGACGGCATCTACGTCACCATGGAAGGCAAAAAAGCGCCAGCAGAGCCTGTACGCTATGATGCCGTTCTGGTTGCCATCGGCCGTACACCAAACGGTAAGCTACTTGACGCTGGCCAAGCGGGCGTTGAAGTTGATGACCGTGGCTTTATCCGTGTTGATAAGCAAATGCGTACTAACGTGCCACATATCTATGCAATTGGCGATATCGTTGGTCAGCCAATGCTTGCGCATAAAGGTGTGCATGAAGGCCACGTTGCCGCAGAAGTCATTGCTGGTAAGAAGCATTACTTCGATCCTAAAGTGATCCCATCGATTGCTTACACTGAGCCAGAAGTGGCATGGGTCGGTAAGACCGAGAAAGAGTGTAAGGAAGAGGGCATTAACTACGAAGTGGCTACCTTCCCATGGGCCGCGTCTGGTCGTGCGATCGCGTCTGATTGTGCCGACGGTATGACTAAGATGATCTTCGATAAAGACACTCATCGCGTGATCGGTGGTGCGGTTGTTGGTACTAACGGTGGTGAACTGTTAGGCGAGATTGGCCTTGCTATCGAGATGGGTTGTGATGCCGAAGATGTCGCATTGACAGTACACGCTCACCCAACCTTGCATGAGTCTGTTGGTCTTGCCGCAGAAGTGTTTGAAGGCTCAATCACTGACCTGCCAAATCCAAAAGCAAAGAAAAAGAAATAAACCGCGCGTTTATAATTTTCTGATTAAGCCCCGCCATGCGGGGCTTTTTTATATCTGTCATTTACAACAGCTGCGATACGGTTACGCGATGGTCGCAAGCTTATCAGCTAGGCGGCTAAGCATTGCATCTTTGGTGGAGATAGGTTCACTTAAGCCTTGAAACAAGGTCATGAAATAGGCATCCATCATTAACGCAGCTTTCGCCTGATGATTTGGACTTTGCTCAACAGAAAGGTGAGCTTGAAAAGGCGCAATGTGATGCGCCAAGGCTTTTTGCTGCCACAAGAGTGCGCGAAAGAGCTCTCGGCTGAAGTCTGGATGCGCGAGATAAAACGCATAGAGGTGATCGGCATAATGGAGAAGTCGTTGCGTTGGCGTGTCTGAGTGATCCAATTTGGCAGCGTTTTCGAGCACGGTATCAATACGTGTCATCAGCCCAACTTTTAGCAAGTCAATCTTCAACGGAAAGTGTGAGAAGACAGTTCCTGTCGCGACCTCCGCCTTATGCGCGATTTGACGTGTAGTGGTATCCGCAAACCCTTGTTCCACAAATAATGCCCACGCACTGTCGAGGATCTTCTGGCGTGTCGCCTGTTTTTTGGGTGTATCCACATTCACTCCTTTTTTGTTTCATGATACTGACTTGGTGTGGTGCTCGCCATGATCCTTTCCGCGATCTTATTACTGTTTGTCCTTTTCTTAGCCTAAAAACATTGTAAATTGAGCGCGCTCATTTTATTGTTGGTAAGCGCGCTCAATTTTGTTTTTAGGTAAGGAGAAATAATGAACACATTATTGGAAATGACAAAAACCGTGTTTGGATATGTATGCTTTGTGCCATTTTTGTTTCTTTACTCAGGTTTGCTGAGTGTGACATTGGCACCGTTATTATTGGTGGGGGGAGTGGGCTTTTTGTGCGTTATTTTAGGGGTCGAGGAGGGCGTTAAACCCTTATGGCGTCAGCTATGGCAAGATGGAAGAGATGTTGCTAGTGCTCCGCCTCGTTCAGCACAATAAAAAAGCGGGCCAAAGCCCGCTTCGCGCGTCAGAAGATAGCGTTTAAAGCTTAAAGCTCCCAACCAAGGTATCAAGACGTTTGGAAAGATCGCGCAGTGACTCACTGGCTTCTGCCATGGTGTTGGCGGTATCAGCGGTTTGCTGCGAGCTGTGATTAATCTCTTCAATATTTTGGTTAATGTCATTCACCACGGTGGACTGCTCCTCAGTAGCCGTCGCCACTTGGGTGTTCATATCCGAGATCTGGACAATTTGCTCGTTGATCAAATTGAGTGCTTGTGACGCCTCGTCGGAAGCATTGACCCCTTCGGCCGTCATGGCTCGGCTTTGTTCCATGGCTTGCACGGCATTGCTCGCTTCTTGTTGGAGGCGATCGATCATGGTTTGGATTTCATCGGTAGAGTCAGATGTACGACTTGCCAAACTGCGCACCTCGTCGGCAACAACCGCAAATCCGCGTCCTTGTTCGCCCGCTCGCGCCGCTTCAATCGCCGCATTGAGTGCCAGCAAATTGGTTTGCTCGGAGATACCGCGGATCACATCCAAAATGCCGCCAATCGAGTCAGTATTCWCTGCTAATGCACTGACGACCTTAGACATGTTCTCCATGTCATCGGCTAAGCGTGCAATGGTATCTCGCGCTTGGGTGACGACCTGTTGGCCACTGGCTGCGCCATCAGAGGCTTGATTCGCAGCGCTGGCGGCATTGGCCGCATTCCCAGCAATCTCATTGACTGTAGCACCCATCTCGTTAATCGCAGTCACCACCTGAACGGTACGATCTCGCTGATGTTCACTTTGCGATTGCGTGGCACTGGCTTGCGCTGAGACCTGTTCGGCAGCGCTTCTTAGCTCACCACCCGTGGCGGCTACATCTGAGACTAGGCGGTGGATTTTTTCCACAAAGCTATTGAAACCAGACGCGAGTTGGCCAATTTCATCTTGGCTGTTGATGTCCACACGTTGGCGCAGATCGCCTTCGCCTTCACCTATTTCACGGAATACATTGGCGACATATTGAATCGGTTTGGTAATGGTCGCAGCAAGCCAGATGGCGACRACAACGAATAAGAGGCCGACGACGACAGAGACCATTAAAATTTGGTTGCGCGTTTGATTCAGCGGGGCATAGACTTCGTCTGCTGGGACGTCTGCGATCACAAACCAATCCATGGAAGGCACATAGCTAGAGGCGAGTAAAAGTTCATCACCATTCACTTCGGTGTCGAGTAAATTGAAGTCACCTTTGTTAAGCAGGCTACGTGCTTGAGCACCATATAAGTCGGTAAGGTTCTTCTCTCCCATTAGGCTGGTGTCGCGATGGAGCTGAATTTCGCCCTGTGCATTGACGAGAAAAACGAATCCAGATTGCTCAATTTTGAATTGATTCAAAAACTGCGTCATGTCATCCAGTGAGCGTGAAAACCCAGCCAAGCCCGTCCCGTTAAGTTGCTGGAAGTTCACGAACAGTTTGAGATCCCCATTATCCTCTTGGAACACTTGCGCCATGGTGGCATTGCCACTGTCTAGGAAGTTATAGAACCACCCATCTTTATCGCGGGTCAGGACCCGCAAAAAGCCATTTTGATTCCAATATTGACCCGTCTTGCGGTTCGCAATACTGGCGTCATTCAGTCCATATTGTGCTCGCAAAATATTGAGTTGCTCGATGACACGCGCTTCTTCATTAGCTGTCATGTCGCTGCTGATCATATCGAGCATTACAGGGTTTGAGGCTAACTGGCGTGCGGCGGATTGTAGCTGGTTGACTTCACTATCAATCGAATCGCGAAACTGGGTGAGGGTGGTCGGYAGCTCGTTTTCCAACAGCCGCTTTTCCATAATATCTCGAGCTTGGCTTAAGCTCATGTAGCTGATAATCGCCGTGGAGGCGATAACGGCTGACACAAAGGCCAAGATGAGTTTTTGTTTAATAGTGAGTTGGTTTAGCTTCATGCCCTTCTCTCTACAAGTCAATGAATACAGGGTTTGCCACGCAATAGGGTGACAAAGACTGAGATATTTTTATGGTACTAATGTCTAAGTTAGCAGAAGTGTGTGAATGGTTAACGACGTATCGGCGAGAACCCCACAAACTTAACGGAACAGTTCGGTTTTATTGATAAAAATAACACCTAGTGCGCAGTTTCAACAGCAAAGGGGAATAATACCTCTCTACCGCGGATGTGAAGCTGTGAACTTGATAACAGACTGATTACTGCGTCGTGGAAAAAAGCGGTGTAGAATCAGTCACAACCGCGACACATGCTGTGAGTAGTGTGAGAAGAATAGGGATTAGCGCGCTGCGTCACTAAGACCTAAGTCGTATGTTTCATAAAAGGGGTAGATTTTAATTTTAAGTTAAAAATGCTATCCTCACGCAGCGGTTACGTGCTCGAACCCTCGTCTTGCTGGAAAATTTTAATAAACTTCGCCGGATAAGCGTGATACGAGTACTAACACTTTCCAAGGATGTTGGATCACACGATCTGACCGAGAAAAGAGGAAATAGTCGTGCTTGAAGCCTACCGTAAACACGTCGAAGAACGTGCCGCTCAGGGCATTGTGCCTAAACCGCTGAACGCTGAGCAAACCGCCAGTCTGATAGAACTGTTGAAAAACCCGCCCGCTGGCGAAGAAGAAACACTGGTCTACCTACTTGAAAATCGAATTCCGCCCGGCGTGGACGAAGCGGCTTATGTGAAAGCTGGCTTTCTTGCCGCGCTAGCGAAGGGAGAAGCAAGTTCTCCGCTCATCAGTCGTGAACGCGCGACAGAGCTGTTAGGGACCATGCAAGGCGGTTATAACATCGAACCGCTTATCACACTGCTTGATGATGCGACGTTGGCACCGATTGCGGCAAAGGCCTTGTCTCAGACTCTGCTAATGTTCGACGCGTTTTATGACGTTGAAGATAAAGTGAAAGCAGGGAATACCTACGCCAAGCAAGTGATGGAATCTTGGGCTAACGCCGAGTGGTTCTTAAACAAGCCGCAAATCCCTGAAAAAGTGACGTTGACGGTGTTCAAAGTGTCAGGTGAAACCAACACCGATGACTTATCGCCCGCACCAGATGCTTGGTCGCGCCCTGATATTCCGCTCCACGCGCTGGCCATGTTAAAGAACGAGCGCGAGGGCATTCAGCCGGATAAGCCCGGTGAGATTGGTCCGATTGCGCAAATGAAAGCGCTGGAAGAAAAAGGTCATCCACTGGTTTACGTGGGTGATGTAGTCGGTACGGGTTCGTCACGGAAATCAGCGACCAACTCTGTGCTGTGGTTTATGGGCAAAGATATTCCTAATGTGCCGAACAAGCGCTTTGGTGGTTTTTGTTTAGGTGGAAAAATCGCGCCGATTTTCTTCAATACCATGGAAGATGCGGGTGCGTTGCCGATTGAGCTAGATGTTAGCAAGCTCAACATGGGTGATGTGATTGACTTGTATCCGGCCGACGGCAAGGTATGTAAGCATGGCACCGACGAGGTCTTGTCTACCTTCCAACTGAAAACCGATATCTTATACGATGAAGTGCGCGCCGGGGGCCGTATTCCTCTTATCATCGGCCGTGGTTTGACCGACAAAGCGCGTGAGAGTTTAGGCCTTGAGCCTTCTGACGTATTCCGTCGTCCGCGTCCTGTTGCGGACTCCAACAAAGGGTTTACATTGGCGCAGAAAATGGTCGGTAAAGCCTGTGGTGTCGAGGGTGTCCGCCCCGGTACCTATTGCGAGCCAAAAATGACCACCGTGGGTTCTCAAGATACCACAGGTCCGATGACACGTGATGAGTTGAAAGATTTAGCGTGTCTGGGCTTCACCGCTGATCTCACTATGCAGTCATTCTGTCACACATCCGCTTATCCAAAGCCTGTGGATGTCGAAACCCACCACACACTACCAGACTTCATTATGAACCGTGGTGGTGTGTCATTGCGTCCGGGTGATGGTGTCATCCACTCATGGCTCAACCGAATGCTGCTGCCCGATACCGTGGGAACCGGCGGTGATTCACACACCCGTTTCCCGCTGGGGATCTCGTTCCCTGCCGGTTCAGGTTTGGTGGCCTTTGCGGCTGCAACCGGCGTGATGCCACTGGATATGCCAGAGTCAGTTCTGGTGCGTTTTAAAGGCGAAATGCAGCCTGGAGTCACCTTACGTGACTTAGTGCATGCCATTCCATATTTTGGTATTAAGCAAGGTCTCCTGACGGTTGAGAAATCTGGCAAAATCAATGAATTCTCAGGCCGTGTCTTGGAAATTGAAGGGGTGGAGCACCTGACTGTTGAGCAAGCCTTTGAGCTGTCGGATGCATCCGCAGAGCGTTCAGCGGCTGGCTGTACGATCAAGCTGTCACAAGAGTCAGTGGCAGAGTACCTTGAGTCGAACATTGTGATGTTGAAGTGGATGATCGCCGAAGGCTATGGTGACCGTCGTACCATCGAGCGTCGTATCCAAGCGATGGAGCAATGGCTCGCTAACCCAAGTTTGATGGAAGCGGATAAAGATGCCGAGTACGCGCATGTGCTCGAAATCGATCTGGCAGACATCAAAGAGCCGATTCTGTGCGCGCCGAACGACCCAGATGATGCCCGCACCTTGTCGGATGTTGCTGGCGATAGCGTCGATGAAGTCTTTATCGGTAGCTGTATGACCAACATCGGTCACTTCCGTGCTGCCGGTAAACTGCTGGATAAATTCGGTGGCAGTTTATCGACCCGTATGTGGGTAGCACCACCGACGAAGATGGATAGGGATCAGCTAACGGCAGAAGGCTATTACGGTATTTATGGCCGTGCTGGGGTGCGGATTGAAACGCCAGGGTGTTCATTGTGTATGGGGAACCAAGCACGTGTGGCAGAGAAATCGACCGTATTGTCGACCTCGACCCGTAACTTCCCGAACCGTTTGGGAACCGGCGCCAATGTGTACCTTGCCTCAGCTGAGCTTTCGGCGGTAGGTGCGATCCTAGGACGTATTCCTACCAAAGAGGAATACCTCGAATACGCAGAGCACATTAATGCGACTGCAGCAGATACCTATCGCTATCTGAACTTCCACCGTATGGACGAATACACGCAAAAAGCGGATAACGTCATTATCAAAGCCGCGGTCTAGCCGGCTTTATCTAACGCCCTCTTCGGAGGGCGTTTTTTTATCCCAGTGATACTGTTGGTCTGAATGCCTTATTATTCACTTTGCGCGGCAATCAGGCGGGCGATATTCTCCGCTGTGCGGCGCAGATTCTCCGCCGTGTGTTCAAAGGCATGTTGTAAATCACAGGGGCCTGATTGAATCGGCAAGATAGTGGTAACCCCGCGTTCGTATAAGGTTTCACAATCGTCGCCAACGCGGCCTGCTAGTACTATCACCGGAACATCAAATTGCTTCGCGACCTGTGCCAAGGCTGCGGGCACCTTACCATGCAGCGTTTGACCATCCACTTTTCCTTCGCCGGTTACCAACCAATTGGCTTGTGCTATGTAAGGGGTGGCTTGGCTGCGTTCTAGCAAGAGCGCCACACCGGGGACCAATTGCGCTCCCAGTAAGCCTCCCAAAGTGGCACCAATTCCACCGGCCGCGCCGGCGCCCGAAAATTGTGCAATCGATTTGCCGAGCTGATAGCGACAGAGGCTGGCAAAACGATGCAGGTATTGCTCCAGTTGACGAACCTGCTCCGGTGACGCGCCTTTTTGGGGCGCAAATACAGTTGCCGCACCTTGCGGACCACAAAGCGGATTATCTACATCACATGCAACAGTTAATCGGACGCGTTTAAGTCGGGGATCGAGCTGGCTCAGATCAAGGTGCGCGAGCTTACCTAAGCCATCACCAGTTGGCGGAATGGGCGCATCCTGGCTATCGAGCAATTTTGCCCCCAAGGCGACCAAGATACCTGCGCCCGCATCTGTGGTGGCGCTGCCGCCTAAGCCGATAATGATTTCATCGACATCATGTGCGAGGGCGGCACGAATAAGCTCTCCTGTCCCTAGGCTGGTGGTGTGTAGTGGGTTGCGTTGATGGTGAGCGAGCAGGGGCAAGCCAGATGCGCTGGCCACGTCGATGATCGCGAGTCGCTGCGAAGGGACGATAACATAGCTGGCGGTGATCGATGAAAAATCGGGACCAGTCACTCGGCAAGTGTGAAAATCGCCGCCTAACTGCTGGGCAAAACTTTGCGCTGTCCCTTCGCCGCCATCGGCCATGGGGAGCAAGGTAAAATGCGCCTTGGGTAGTATACGCGCCATGCCGTCATGGATGGCTTGCGCCGCCTCGCCAGCTGAAAGGCTTTCTTTGAACGAATCAGGGGCTATCACTATATGCATCGGCTACTCCTTTCCAGACGCGACCACGTTGATGAGGCTTATATACCCTTCCTACTTGAAGCCGCAGCGGTGTTGGCTACGTTCGTTCACTCCAATCACATAGTCTATCTATGCTCATGGGGACTCACTCACTTGCTACCTACCTGCAACGCCAAGTTGTCTGGATATAGTATTTAAGTATGGCGAAGGTGGCAGTTTGATGACAGTCTCGAGTTGGCAATTGATAGAAAAACTCGGACAATAGCCTCTCATTTTGGAGGTGGACGTGGATTACGAATTTTCCCGCAATAGTTTTGATGACAGCTATCGCATTGTGTTCTCTATGGGGCATGAGGCCATGGGGCGTTGGTTGCTTGATGAGTTGGGTACCGACCTGAATGAGGTGGATGCGTGGTTAGCCACCTTTACCCAGTTGCGTCAAGAGCAGCAATGGCGAGGACACACCTTCACGCTGACGGCCAGTCCTGAAGAAGTGGTGGTGATGGCCAATGCGATGTTACAAACGCCCTCTGACGAGGCGACGGATACGTTGAGTGCTCAAGACCTACAGTTTTACGATCAAGAAAGCAGTGCCGCTTGTGGTTATGAAGACTTTCTGGCCATGCTCGAAGCGTATCGTGATTTTATTGCTCGCTACGGACGCCGTACGCGATAACCTGCCGGCGAGTGACGCTGACACTCGCCTTCTTCCTACAAGACATCCGCACGTGGCTCGCTTTGGTGCATCGTCCTCCTCGCGATGAATCTATGCGTCGAGATGGTGAATAGTTTGCACTAAAAAAGTGCAAATGCGCGCCTTCCCCCAGTTGATTTCTGTAATGTTCTGATTTTTAGGTGGTTAATAGTTGGCATATCTCTTGATACTTATTGACTGATGCAAACATAAGGACTCAGGAGAAGGATATGAAACTGATTAGCGCCATTATCAAGCCTTTTAAGCTTGATGACGTCCGTGAAGCACTATCCGACGTCGGCATTGACGGCATGACAGTGTCAGAAGTGAAAGGGTTTGGCCGTCAAAAAGGGCACACCGAACTGTATCGCGGCGCCGAATATCAAGTCGATTTTTTGCCGAAGGTAAAACTCGAAATCGCCGTTCAGAGCGATAGTGTTGATGCCGTGGTGGAAGCGATTTCCAAAGCGGCACAAACCGGCAAAATCGGCGACGGTAAGATTTTTGTCTTTGATCTCCAGCAAGCCGTGCGGATCCGCACTGGCGAAATGGATCTGGAAGCAATTTAATCACAGGGAGTAATCACAATGGAATTGGTCAATACGGTTACTGAGTTACGTTACGCACTCGACACCTTCTTTTTCCTTCTATCCGGTGCGTTGGTGATGTGGATGGCGGCTGGGTTTGCCATGTTAGAGGCAGGGCTAGTTCGCTCGAAAAACACCACTGAGATCCTCACCAAAAATATTTGCTTGTATGCGATTGCCTGCACCATGTATCTGTTGGTGGGCTACAACATCATGTATGTCGATAACAATGCGGGTGGCTTTATGCCCTCGTTTGGTTCGCTGATTGGAACGCAAGCGGCCGATGCAGATCACTCTCTTGAATCGGACTTCTTTTTCCAAGTGGTGTTTGTTGCTACTGCAATGTCTGTGGTCTCGGGCGCCGTGGCAGAGCGTATGAAGCTGTGGGTATTCTTGCTGTTTTCTGTGGTGCTCACCGCGGTCATCTATCCGGTAGAGGGTTACTGGACATGGGGTGGTGGTTTCTTATCCGAAGCAGGCTTTAGCGATTTTGCTGGCTCAGGTATCGTGCATATGGCGGGCGCGTCAGCTGCATTAGCGGGGGTAATCTTACTGGGGGCACGTAAAGGAAAATACGGCAAAAACGGTCAAGTGAATCCGATTCCTGGCTCGAACCTGCCTCTAGCGACCTTGGGTACCTTTATCCTATGGTTCGGTTGGTTCGGCTTTAACGGTGGTTCACAGCTGATGGTGTCAGACTTTGAAAACGCCACGGCGGTAGGACAAATTTTCTTGAACACCAATGCGGCGGCGGCAGCCGGTGCGATTGCTGCCTTACTGGTGTGTAAAACACTATGGGGCAAAGCCGATTTGACCATGATCTTAAACGGTGCATTGGCCGGTTTGGTCGCCATTACCGCTGATCCCTTATCCCCCACCCCAGTCGCGGCGCTTATTATCGGTGCGGTATCGGGCGCCATTGTGGTGTTTAGCATCGTCGGCCTCGATAAAATTAAAATCGACGATCCAGTGGGTGCGATTTCGGTGCACGGTGTGTGTGGTTTCTTTGGCTTGATGGTCGTGCCGCTGAGCAACGCAGACGCAAGCTTTGGTGCACAATTGCTGGGGGCGGCCGTGATCTTCGCTTGGGTCTTTGGTGCGAGCTTTGTGGTGTGGTTGGTACTGAAGAAAACCATGGGCATTCGTGTTACCGAAGAAGAAGAGATGTCAGGCATGGATTTGCATGACTGCGGTATTGATGCATATCCCGAATTCGTTAGCGTGAAATAGTCACTCGTACGGCACTTAGTTAAACTCTGAAACGAAACCTTACATTTTTGATGTTGGGTTTCGTTTTTTTTTGCGTGGCAGAATATTGAGCCCAAAATCATTAGCTGTATACTAACGAAACTGAGAAACGTTATCATTTATCGTCTAATTTAAGGACTGTTACGATGAAAAAACTGCTAATCGCCTCTGCTGTTACGGCTAGCTTATTAGGAACGAGCGCCGCCTTTGCCGCTGAAGAAGTGAACGTCTACTCGTATCGTCAACCTTTTTTGATTGAGCCTATGTTCGATGCGTTTACTGAAGAGACGGGCATCAAAGTCAACGTGAAGTTTGCTAAACAAGGTATGGCGGAGAAGGTGAAGCAGGAAGGCGAATACAGTCCTGCAGATGTATTGCTGACCGTCGATATTTCTCGCCTCAAAGACTTGGTTAATCACGATGTGGTTCAGCCAGTGCAAAGCGATGTGATCGATCAAAACGTTCCTGAGCAGTTCCGTGACAGTGAGGATAAGTGGGTTGCGCTGACCACTCGTGCTCGTGCCGTTTACTCATCGCGTGAGCGGGTCGGTAAACTGGGTGATGATTTTGATTATCTCGACTTGGCAAAACCTGAATGGAAAGGCAAGATTTGCACCCGTTCAGGCAAACACCCTTACAATGTGTCTTTGGTGTCTGCCATCATCGAAAATCACGGTGAAGCTACCGCTAAAGAATGGCTGAAAGGGGTGAAAGCTAACTTGGCGCGTAAACCTCAAGGTAATGATCGTGCACAAGTCAAAGCGATTAAAGAAGGCTTGTGTGACGTTTCTTTGGGGAACAGCTACTACCTTGGTAAGATGCTGAACGACGAAGAACAAAAAGCGTGGGCGGAAGCGGTATACATTAACTATCCTGGCCAAAATGCGCACGGCACCCAGGTGAATGTGAGCGGCATGGCGATGGCGAAGTATGCGCCAAATAAAGAAAACGCTCTTAAACTCATGGAATTCCTAACGTCAGACAAAGCGCAGCACATGTATGCTGAAGTGAACTTTGAAGAGCCAGTGAAACCTGGCGTAGAAAAGTCTGAGCTAGTGGCATCGTGGGGCGAGTATAAGCACGATCCTATGCCGCTAGAGGCCATTGCTGATAACTACAGCAAATCAGTGAAGCTACTGGATGAAGTCCAGTTCGACCTGTAAGCCTCTACACGGGGTGCGTGGCACCCCGGTTGTCTTTCTCTGACGCCTGAATGTTGTAGGCTATGCAAGACAGATTACCCGTTATTAAAACCAGCAGTTGGGGCCTAGCCCTGCTGCTGGTTTTGCCGATCTTGGCAATCTTCTACACCGCAATCGGTGATACAGATGATATTTTCTCCCATCTGTTTGAGACCGTTTTGCCTACGTATACGCTCAATACCAGCTTATTGGTGGTGGGGGTCGTGGTCATTGCGATTGCATTAGGCGTGCCGACGGCTTGGATGCTTGCCATGTATCAAGTGCCGGGCAGCCGACATTTGCAATGGGCGATGGTACTGCCATTAGCCATGCCGGGTTATATCATCGGTTACATCTACACCGATTGGTTTGATTACGCGGGGCCGTTACAGCGCCTGCTGCGCCATTGGTTTGAGTGGCAAAGTGTCAATGATTACTGGTTCCCAGATATGCGGACCTTACCGGGGGCGTGTTTTGTGCTGGCATTGGTGCTGTACCCATATATCTACCTGCTGACTCGCGCCGCGTTTATGGAACAAAGTGTCACCTTGACGCATTCCGCGCGTCTGTTGGGATGCTCGCCACTGCAAAGTTTTCGCCGTATCTCCCTGCCTTTGGCTCGTCCAGCCATTGCCGTCGGGGCATCGCTGGTGGCAATGGAAGCGCTGGGGGATTTTGGTACGGTTAACTATTTTGCCGTGAGTACATTAACCACCGCGGTATATGATACTTGGTTGGGTTACTCAAGCTTAACGGCGGCGGCTAAGATTTCTGCCATTATGCTGGTGGCCATTTTTGTATTGATCAGTGCCGAGCGCTATGGACGACGTAAGCAAGCGCAATTTACGCCGTCATCCAGCAGTGATGCGATAGAGAAAACTCCCCTGTTCGGTTGGAAGAAAGTGGGCGTGGTTGTCTGGTGTTGGGGCTTGCTATCGCTGGCGTTTATACTGCCGCTGCTTCAACTGATCATTTATGCGTGGCACTACTATGCGCAAAATGCCATCGACGATTTTCTCACCTTTAGTTACAACAGCTTTTATACCTCCAGCCTTGCGGCTGTGGTCGCGGTCGGTATTGCATGGACCGTCAATGTGTATCGCCGCTTACGCGGTCATGGTTTGAGTGTCGCGCCCATGCGTCTCGCCTCTATGGGGTATGCGGTGCCAGGCACGGTGTTAGCGATTGGGGTGATGCTGGTATTAACCCGAGGCGATCACCTGATCAATGACATCGCCAAGGCGTATGACTGGGGACGTCCCGGTTTGGTCCTTTCCGGCACCATGTTTGCCTTGCTCACTGCCTTTGTGGTGCGCTTCAGTGCGGTGGCGATCGGCAGTATTGAGTCTAGCATGGCAAAAATACCGCCATCACTCGACATGGCGGCGCGTACTATGGGATGCACGACTAGCGGCGTGATTCGTCGTGTTCACCTCCCCTTAATTCGTCGGGGAACCTTAATTGCGATGCTGTTGGTCTTTATCGAATCGATGAAAGAGTTGAATGCGGCGATTTTACTGCGTCCGTTTAACTTCGAAACCCTTGCGACCTACGTGTACAACTTTACCTCGGATGAGCACCTCGAATACGCGGCCTTACCTGCCATTTTGCTGGTGGCGGTGGGGCTGATACCGCTTATTTTGATTAACCGTTCGCTGGAGCAGAAATACCAATGAAGTGCGCCCTGTCGATAGAAAACCTGACCTGCAGTTATAACGGCACGCCAGTACTCAAAGATTTGTCTTTGCAAGTCGCACCGGGTGAGATTGTGTGTTTGCTCGGCGCCAGCGGCTGCGGCAAAACCACCTTGTTGAAAGCCATGGCTGGGTTAATCCCTCTGAGCGCGGGCACGCTGTCGATTGGGTGTAACATCATGGAAGATGGCCAGCATTCGGTGCCGCCTGAGCAGCGCAATATTGGTATGATTTTTCAAGATTATGCGTTGTTTCCACACTTGACCGTCGCTGAGAATATCGGCTTTGGTCTCACCTCACTAGCCGCGTCTGTGCGTAATGAAAAAGTGGCTGATATGCTCAAGCTCGTGCGCCTTGAAGGGCTGGGCGAGCGCTATCCGCACCAGTTATCCGGTGGTCAACAACAACGGGTTGCGATTGCGCGTGCGCTGGCTTATGAGCCGGATCTATTGCTGTTGGACGAGCCGTTTTCCAATATTGATACCCAAGTGCGTCATGACTTGATTGAAGAGATCCGCCGGATCTTTAAATCACAGGGTGTGACGGCGATTTTGGTCACGCATAGTCGGGAGGAAGCCTTTGCGTTTGCGGACAAATTAGCGGTCATGAACCAAGGGATTATCGAGCAATTCGGGGATACGACTGAGGTGTATTACCAGCCGAAAAGCCGATTTGTGGCCGATTTCTTGGGACAAGGCTCTTATGTTCCAGTGACTGTGTCGGCGCAAGATCAAATGCAGACGCCGCTGGGACCTTGGCCGCGGCCAGTGCATTGTCACCCCGGTCCACATTGGTGGTTGCTTCGCCCGCAATTTTTGAGTATCCGAGCGGATGCGCAAGGCGAGGGGCAGGTATTGTCTCAGCAATTTATGGGTGACAGCAGCCGTTACACCATTGATATTCACGGTCAAAAATTGTCGGTGCATGCACGAGAGCCATTATCGGTGGGGGATACGGTAAGTCTCACTATTCGCCCTCATGAGCCGGTGTTATTTAACGATGGACCCAGCTTCATTGATGCTTAAACGAAAAAAGCCAACCGCGAGGTTGGCTTTTCGTCATCGGCGCGCAATTTAAGCGCCTTGCTGACACAGTACATCGATGTACTTTTGTGCCATTTCGCTCAATGCTGCTTTATCGGGTTGCTGGTGCGCTTGTAAAAACAACACATAGCAAATCCCTGCAAGCATGCTCGCCAGCTCGCGAGGTTGGTGACGGTGAGTGAGTTCACCTTGCGCCATGCCTCGCTCAAACACGTGCACAAATTGCTCGACGGCATCGCGGCTGCCTTTTACAAAGCGTGGCCAAATGTCTTCGCGAATCGATGTACTCCATTCAAACCAGACTTTCATCCATGCTTTGTCTTCCAATGCGGTATCGATAATCTGCGAGGTAATGCAGTTAAGCGATGCACGCATTGATTGGCTATCGCGGGTGCAATCATTGATTAACGCAATGAAATACTTTTCTGTTTGGGCCAAAATTTCCTCGACCAGATCTTCACGGGTCGGGAAGTAATTGAAGACGGTTGCCACAGAGACATTCGCCATATCAGCAATATCAGCGTGACCGGCACGACCGATTCCCCGTTTAGCAAACACATCCAAACCACAAGTTAACAACTGCTCTTTGCGTCTCTCTGGTGACAGTCGCGTCCTTGTTCTTTCATTTGATTGAGCCATCCTAAAACCTGCCAACTTATATTTAGTTTGTACAAATTAATTATTGTTTGTGCTAATAATTTTCTTAATTAGCGGGTTGAGTTTATACCAGCTTTCTGTGGCGTGACAACGGCTGGAAGGCCGATCTGGGCCGTAAATCGGTAATTTTGTCTGCAAAAAAAGTCATCTATTAATAAAAACACAGGCATGGATTATTTTTTCTTATCAATCAGTGTGATAGTTAACTAGTGTAAGGGTACAAGCTAAGGTCAATCGGTGGAATTGGGATCCGCAATCGATTTAGTGCTAGACTRTGCCACCTTTGTTATTGACCCCCGCAAATGTGGGGACAAACCATCGGGGCAGATATGAAACACACCGTTGAAGTGATGATTTCAGAACAGGACGTACAGGCGCGAGTAAAAGCCCTGGGCGCCGAGATCAACGAGCATTATAAAGACTCCAAAGACCTAGTATTGGTTGGATTGTTACGAGGCTCGTTCGTCTTTATGGCTGACTTATGTCGTGCCATTGACTTGCCACATTCGGTCGATTTTATGACCGCATCAAGCTATGGCAATAGCATGGAAAGCACGCGTGACGTGCGTATCCTCAAAGACTTAGATGATGATATCAAAGGAAAAGACATTCTTTTGGTAGAAGACATCATTGATACGGGTAATACGCTTAGCAAAGTGTGCGAAATTCTATCGCTACGTGAGCCCAATTCCGTGCGTATTTGTACCCTACTTGATAAACCAGAACGTCGTGAAGTGGATGTGAAAGTCGATTGGCTTGGCTTTACTATCCCAGACGAGTTTGTGGTTGGCGTAGGGATTGATTACGCGCAGAAATACCGCCACTTGCCATTTATCGGTAAAGTGGTACCGCTCGATTAATCGTGACGGTATTCTCTGAGCGCTGAGCCTCTTTGGCTGTCAGGCGATGATAAGCCATAAAAAAACCGAGCAGACGCTCGGTTTTTTTACGTTCATAGCAAGTTAATAGGCACCTTCTCGCTCGGGAGCCGGCGCGCGCTGATAATGCGCGGGAGACAATCCCAGCATTTCTTGTAGACAAGATGCCACCGCGACCGATGACCAAGTGCCAGTGAGTACGCCAACAAAGAGCGTCAGCGCAAAACCATACAAGGCATCGCCACCTAATACCAACAAACATCCGATGGTAAATAGTGTGGTGCCAGCGGTGATCAAGGTGCGCGAGAAAGTCTCACAGACCGCAATATTGGTGCTGATATACACACATTGATTTGGTTTGGCTCTGAGCACATCACGTAGTCGATCGCCGATCACAATCGAGTCATTGAGTGAATAACCAATAACGGCGAGAAGGCCGGCAATAACATTGAGATCCATCGGCACAGCCAGTATCGCCAGCAGGCCCAAGGTGAGGATCACATCGTGCACCAACGCCCCTACTGCCGCCAAGGCAAGGCGCCATTCAAAACGAATAGCCAAGTAAAGCATGATAGCTAACGAAGCAACCAGCAGAGCCAATCCCCCTTGTTCAAATAGCACCTGACCCACTTGAGGGCCGACGACGTTCGCTTGAACCAAGTTAACGGGCATGGCGAGTGCGCTGCTGATTTGTGCGATGACCTGTTGCGGATCTTGCCATTGAGACGCATGAGGTAAAATGAGCTGCCACTGGCCATGAGTGGTGCTTGGCGTGAGTGTTGCCAACTCGCCAAACTGATTGTGCAGGGCAGCGATCAGCGTATCACTGCTCGCTAGGCTGGGTAGGGCGAAATCAATCACGATACCGCCAGTAAAGTCGATGCCCAAGTTTAGGCCATAATACGCGATCGCCCAGAGACTGATCACGGTGAGCAATCCCGAGAGCGCGAAGCTGGTATAGCGGACTTGTGTAAGTTTCATGACTGTAGCTCCTTAAATAGTCACGGCGCGGCGGCGGTCGCGTCCCCAAATTGGGTTGATGATGGCTCGCGTGCCGACAATGCCGCTGATCATGCTGGCGCATAATCCCAGAATTAGCGTGGTGGCAAACCCTTGTAATGGACCTGAGCCGACCGCATACAAACAGACCGCGGAAATTAAGGTGGTGATATTGGCGTCAAAGATGGTGCTAAAGGCCGCTCGATAACCCGTATCAATGGCATTGGCTAGGCTTGCGCCAGCACGTAAGCGATCGCGAATACGCTCAAAGATAAGCACATTGGTATCGACCGCCATGCCCACGGTTAACACTAAGCCAGCGATGCCCGGTAGGGTCAACACTGCACCGGGCAGCAGCGCGAGTAGGCCGACTTGCATCATCAAGTTGGCAACCAGTGAGACAATCGCGACCCAGCCGAAGCGGCGATACCAAAGCATCATGAAGATAGCCATACCTATCATGCCAACGGCCAGTGCAGAAAATCCTGCCTTGATATTATCGGCGCCCAAGGTCGGACCAATCGCGCGTTCTTCGACGATTTTAATTGGCGCGGTGAGTGCGCCAGCGCGCAGCAACATCGAGAGGTTACGGGCTTCTTCTGGGCTCGACAGGCCCGTGATCCGGAATCGATCGCTGAGCGCACTTTGAATTGTCGCGACGTTGATCACCCGTTCATTGGCAACCAGATCACCCTGCTCATTGGCTTGATACTCACGGTACACAGTGGCCATGGGATCGCCCAAGTGACGTCGGGTAAAGGCCAACATGGTCTCGCCACCGGGGCCATCCAAGCGAATATCAACTTGTGGACGACGCATTTCATCAACGCTGGTACGCGCATCAATAATGTGTTCCCCACCCAAAATGGCGTGACGTGCTAACGGCACCACATTGTGCTGTGCGTCATACAGGCGTTTCGGGCTTGTGGCATCGAGGGCATAGAACGCGAGTGAGGCTGTCGCGCCAATGACATTTTTGGCTTGCTTAGGATCGTGCACCCCGGGCAGTTCGATACGAATATAGTCTTTACCCTGACGTTGTACACTCGCCTCAGCCACGCCTAAGGCGTCGATACGTTTGCGCAGAATATCGATATTCTGACGCACAGCTTGATGGCTCATCGCGTCTTGCTCGGTATCTGTCATCTGCCAGCCATTTGCGGCGCTATTGAATCGCCATTGCGGATAATGCTCGGTAAACCAAGCGCTGGCTTTGCTGCGATCGCTGGCACTGAGCATCGGCAATTGCACCGTGGTGTTATCTTTGGTGTTGACCGTGGCGCTGGCCGGCAAGTGCTGGCTGTCTAACCATAGGTTGAGGCCTTGTACTAACGCTTCGGCTTGATGAGCGAGTGCTTGGTCGGTATCAACCCAAAGCAACAATTGCACACCGCCGCGTAGATCGAGCCCTAGTTTTACCGGCTCGGCGCCGAGGCGCGACAGCCATGTGGGTGCTGCGGATAAATAATCGAGGGTGATTTCCGCGTCGGGTCCTAGAGTGCCTTTTAATTGCTGTTGTACGTTCTGTTGCTGGCTAATATCGGGCGTGATTAAGGTAACCGTCCCTTGCGAGTCATAACGCACTTCACTCACGGCCTCAGGATGGGCTTTAAGCCAGTTTTGGAGTCCCTGATGCGAGTGATGCGACACGCTCACCACTGGGTGGTCGCCAAAAAAGCTTGGTAACGCCTGCACGGTCAGGACGATCAACATCAGGACTAATGCGGCGTAGTGCCATAAAGAATACCGATTAACGGGGGATAATTTATTCATTCGTTCTCCTTGGCTGTGCATCACGCACAGCAAAACCTAATACCAAGCGCCAGCTCGATATTGTGATTGGGGGAAAGGCGCGACGGCCTTTAGGAAAGCGAACGATTAACGCGAATGAATAAAGCGATATTGCAGGTTGTGTTCTCGCCAGCCACCAAGACGGGGGAGCGAAAAGGCAAGATACTGGCGTGGCAGGCACACCCCAAATGCGCACAAAAAGGCAATCAGGTGCCAAGCAAGGCGAATGTGCGGGGGAGGAAGAATCGCGACTAAATGTGGCGGTTGGGTATCGTCGTCAGGCAATGCCGCAGGCAAGGCAACACTGGCTCTCGCGGTAGAAACGAGCGCCGGAGTTTGCTGAAGGGCATGGACTTGGCTGCTGGAGCGAAACGGTGAAACCTGTGCTTGCGCTGCCACATTGACCAGCACCGCAAACAGCATCATGCCCGCCATCAGCCACATGGTGAGCGGAGAGCGGTGCATTGTTGATGATGAAGCGTGCGCGATCGGAGTCATGGCGGTGTTGTACGACGATTAAGTCGCGATCACAAGTGTGACTGTGTCAGCACTGTGTCAATTCTCACAACAAACCGACGCGGCAGAGTCGGGCACTAGATGACTCATCGCCGCTTGGTAGTTCACTTCCAGCGACTCGCGGCTATCTGCGGTCATGCCTAAATCGCGCAAAATACCGTCGGTGGTGTTGTAGAACCAACCATGTACTTTCACGTCTTGGCCGCGCTCCCAGGCCGCACGCAAAATGGTGGAATTGCCCAAATGATACACTTGCTCAGCCACATTAATTTCGCACAGGCGATTACCGCGTTCTTGTGGTGGCAGGCAGCCGAGATAATGTTTGTGTTTGAGGTACAAATCGCGAATATGGAGTAACCAGTTATTGATCAGACCAAGCTCCGGGTTATCAATAGCCGCGTGGACACCGCCACATCCATAATGACCACAGACAATAATGTGCTTGATCTGTAGGACATCGACGGCGTACTGCACCACGGATAAACAATTGAGATCGGTGTGAATCACTTGATTGGCGACATTGCGGTGAACAAACAACTCACCCGAGTCTAATCCTGTCAGGCGCTCGGCGGGTACGCGGCTATCAGCACAGCCAATCCAGAGGTATTCGGGATGTTGTTCTTGGGCCAAGTTGGCAAAAAACTGGGGGTTACTGTCGCGAATATCTTGCGACCATGCTTTGTTGTTAGCGAATAAAGCTTTGATTTTGGCCATGGGCAACGTGTCTTTTGGCAAACATATCAATTGCCACTATACCTCAGTGTTACGCCGTGAAATATACTGAGATCAATATTCACATGTTTTTACATTTATGACGCCCGAGGGATCACGCTGTTAACGGTGCGATCTACTGCTCGGATAGGTTAATGCGAGAAAATTCGTATACTGTCCGCTCCATGATGATCTTAACCGCAGTAGAGGTAGTGCGTGTTTGATAAAGGACGATTTGCACAACTGTCATTAAAGGGCGATCTATTCGGCGGCGTGACGACTGCCATTATTTCATTGCCTTTGGCGTTAGCCTTTGGTGTCGCCTCAGGCGCCGGTGCAGAAGCTGGACTTTGGGGAGCCATCTTAGTTGGGCTTTTTGCATCGCTGTTTGGTGGCTCGTCCACCCTGATCTCAGAGCCGACCGGCCCGATGACGGTGATCATGACGGCGGTATTAACTGCCATGATGGCGCGCTACCCGGAAGGCGGCTTGGCAATGGGCTTTACCGTGGTGATGATGGCCGGCGCGTTCCAAGTACTGATTGGCAGTTTGCGCTTGGGTAAGTACGTGACCTTAATGCCCTACAGTGTCGTTTCTGGGTTTATGTCGGGTATTGGCGTGATATTGATTCTGCTCCAACTTGCGCCGCTATTAGGGCAAGCTGCGCCATCGGGTGGTGTCCTCGGTACCTTAAAAGCCTTGCCGGATTTACTGGTCAATGCCGACATTAAAGAAGTCTTTCTCGGTGCGCTCACGCTGGGGATTTTGTTTTACTTTCCCGCCAAATACCGTCGTTTCATTCCCGCGCAACTGGTGGCGCTTGTCAGTATTACCTTGGTGTCGGTGGTACTCTTTGATACGGACAGCATTCGTCGAATTGGTGAGATCCCAACCGGCCTGCCGTCGCTCGTGATCCCCCATATCACCCCCGAGCATTTTACCGCTATGGTCATTGATGCACTGGTACTCGGGACGCTCGGCTGTATTGATACCCTGTTAACTGCCGTGATTGCGGACTCGCTGACCAGACAAGAGCATGACTCGGATCGTGAGCTGCGCGGACAAGGCATTGCCAATATGATCGCAGGGCTATTTGGCGCCTTGCCCGGCGCAGGGGCTACCATGGGCACTGTGGTCAATGTCCAAGTGGGGGCGCGTTCGCCGTTATCGGGCATTTTGCGGGCGCTTATTCTGGCTGCGGTGGTGTTGGTGGCCGGCGCGTTGACCGCGCCCATCCCGATGGCAGTATTGGCGGGCATCGCCTTGTATGTCGGCTTTAATATCTTAGATTGGAGCTTTTTGCATCGCGCCCACAAAATCAGTTTGCAGCAGACGGGGATCATGTATGGCGTGATGGCACTGACTGTGTTCGTTGACTTAATCGTGGCGGTGGGATTAGGGGTCTTTATCGCTAACTTACTGGTAATAGAACGACTCAGTCGCGAGCAAGCGAAACAAGTGCGCGCAATCAGTGATGCCGAGGATGACGAGGTACCGCTTAATGATGAGGAGCGTGCCCTTTTAGATGCTAGCAATGGACAAGTACTGTTCTTCTATTTATCCGGGCCCATGATTTTCAGTGTCTCTAAAGCCATTGCGCGTCAGCATGCGCATATCAATGAGTTCCGTGTGATGATTTTGGACTTAAGTGATGTGCCTATGCTGGATATGACCGTTGGGCTGGCGCTCGAAAACGCGATTAAAGATGCACGAGAAGCGAATTGTACGGTGTTTTTACTGTGCCCGCATGACGAAACGCGTGAGCAATTGCAGCGCTTACACATAGGTGATTGGGTCCGTGATGCGCACATTTTCACCACACGTAAGCCCGCGCTTGAAGCGGCCAACCGATTAGTTGAAGTGATGCCATAACCTTATAGCGCGACGTGACCTTGCGGGTGATGTCGCGCTTTTCGCTATTTTTTAGCGTTGCTAAGTTTTTGGCAAACCTTATTTTACAACGCTTTTTCTTTAAATTTGCCACATTTCTACGCATTTCTAATCATTTGCTTGAAACTTGACCACGTGTTTTCCTACCTGATTTGATCTTGCACACATTCCTATATACTGGCGCCCGCGCACCGGGTGAGTCCCGTGCCAGTGAGTAAAGCCGTCATGGCCGTGAAACTGCATACGACTTGAAAGGATCAAAGGTTTTGAAATTCGAACGATTCAAAAACTGGACCCTCAAAGGGGACCTGTTTGGGGGCGTCACCACGGCGGTTATCTCTTTGCCCCTCTCGCTGGCGTTCGGGGTAGCGTCAGGGGCGGGGGCGGAAGCCGGAATGTGGGGCGCCATTTTAGTGGGCTTGTTTGCTGCTTTATTTGGTGGCTCTTCAACGCTTATCTCTGAGCCAACTGGGCCGATGACGGTGATTATGACCGCGGTGCTCACTACCATGGTGTCGCGCTATCCCGAGGGCGGCATGGCAATGGGCTTTACCGTGGTGATGATGGCGGGCCTGTTCCAAGTAATATTGGGGACGCTCAAACTGGGCAAATACGTGACTTTAATGCCCTACAGCGTGATCTCTGGGTTTATGTCGGGGATTGGCGTTATCCTGATTATTCTCCAATTGCCACCATTGCTGGGCCAAGCCACGCCTGATGGTGGGGTGTTAGGCACGCTCAAAAGTCTTCCCGATCTGATCGCTCACACTCAGCAAAGCGAATTACTGTTGGGACTGGTAACACTGGGTATTTTGTTCTCCTTTCCACAGCGTTATCGGCGCTATATGCCGGTGCAGCTGGTTGCGCTCGTTGTGGTTACCTTATTGTCGATTGCATGGTTTGATTTGGCGGCGATTCGCCGGATTGGTGAGATCCCAACTGGGCTGCCGACTTTGGTGTTGCCTCAATTTAACCGTGAAATGCTCACCACCATGATGGTCGATGCCTTGGTACTCGGGACCTTAGGCTGTATTGATACCTTATTGTCTGCGGTGATTGCCGATTCACTCACTCGCGAGGAACATGACTCGGACAAAGAGTTACGCGGCCAAGGGTTAGCGAATATGGTTGCTGGGTTATTCGGCGCTTTGCCAGGGGCTGGCGGTACCATGGGGACGGTCGTCAATGTGCAGGTGGGAGGACGCTCACCGTTGTCGGCCATTATCCGTGCACTCTTGCTCGCGGCGGTCATCTTAGTCGCCGGCTTTCTGACCGAGCCCATACCGATGGCGGTACTGGCGGGTATCGCTATTTATGTCGGTTTTAATATTCTCGACCGCACCTTCATTCAGCGTGCGCATAAAGTCAGTTTGCATCAAACCGTGATCATGTATGGTGTGATGGTGCTGACCGTACTGGTGGACTTGATTGTCGCAGTCGGCGTTGGGGTGTTTATCGCCAATATTATCGCGATTGAACACCTGAGCCGAGAGCAAGAAAAGCAGGTGAAAGCGATCAGTGATGCTGATGAGGACGATGTACCGCTTAACGATATGGAGCGTGCCTTATTAGACAGCGCGAACGGAAAAGTGTTGTTTTTCTACCTCTCAGGCCCAATGATATTCAGTGTCTCAAAAGCGATTGCACGTCAACATAGCAAAATTGAGGAATTTGATGTCATGATCCTCGACCTTAGCGACGTGCCCATGATTGATATGACTGTCGGTCTCGCGCTGGAAAATGCCATCAAAGATGCGTTAGACGTCAATTGCCAAGTCTTTTTGCTCTGTCCCCACCAAAAAACGCGGGACCAATTAGAGCGCTTGCATGTAAAAAATTGGCTCACTGACGATCACACCTTTGATAGCCGTTATGACGCATTACGCGCCGCGCACAAAGTGACCGAAGTTATGGCTTAAACGTAACGGGAGCTTATGAAAGCAATCGAAATTAAGGACCTGGTGAAAACGTACGGGTCCAATGTCAAGGCGCTTAAAGGGGTATCGCTCTCCGTGGAGGAGGGCGATTTTTATGCGCTATTGGGGCCTAATGGGGCGGGAAAATCGACCACCATTGGCATCTTGAGCTCACTGGTCAACAAGACCCAAGGTCAGGTGAGCATTTTTGGCTACGACTTAGACACGCAAAAGGTGGAAGCCAAAAAGCAAATTGGCCTTGTGCCGCAAGAGTTTAACTTTAACCAGTTTGAAAAAGTGCAGCAGATTGTGGTGAACCAAGCTGGATACTACGGTGTGCCGCGTGCTCAGGCCAAAGAGCGTGCGAAAAAATACCTCTCTCAGCTCGACTTGTGGGATAAACGCCATGAGCCGGCACGGAACTTATCGGGTGGGATGAAGCGTCGTTTGATGATTGCCCGCGCGTTAATGCACGAGCCTCGCCTATTGATCTTGGACGAGCCGACAGCTGGGGTGGATATCGAACTGCGTCGCTCGATGTGGGACTTTCTCAGTGAGATAAACCGCCAAGGGATCACCATTATTTTGACCACCCACTATCTCGAAGAAGCGGAGATGCTGTGTCGAAATATCGGTATCATCAATCGAGGCGAGCTGGTGGAAGACACGTCCATGAAAGCACTGCTTGCCAAGTTGGACGCGGAAACCTTCATTCTTGATTTGCAGCCTGGACATAAGCTCAGCACCTTAGAGGGCGTGAATTGGCAAAAAACCGACACTAACACCCTTGAAGTGGAGGTGAATAAATCAGTCGGGCTGACGCCGGTATTTGAACAGTTGTCGCAACAAGGTGTGCAAGTGCTGTCGATGCGAAACAAGGCGAATCGTCTTGAGGAGTTGTTTGTCACCTTGATTCAGCAAAACGGGGAGGGCCACGCATGAATGCCTTGTATTGGGTCGCTTTTCGTACCCTGATCCACAAAGAAGTGGTCCGCTTTACACGTATTTGGGTACAGACCTTGGTGCCACCAGCGATTACCATGAGTCTCTATTTTATTATTTTCGGTAATCTGATTGGTTCTCGCATTGGTGAAATGGAAGGTTTCACCTACATGGAGTACATCGTGCCCGGGCTTATCATGATGTCGGTGATCACCAACTCTTACTCGAATGTGGCATCGTCCTTCTTTAGTGCTAAGTTCCAACATAACATTGAGGAGTTGTTGGTCGCGCCCATTCCAAACTACGTGATCATTGCCGGCTACATTGGCGGTGGCATGTGTCGCGGGCTGGCTGTGGGGGCCTTGGTGACCATGACGTCGCTCTTTTTTGTCGACTTGCAAATCGCGCACCCTTTGATTGTTATTACGACCGTAGTGCTGACATCGGCGGTGTTTGCGCTGGGGGGATTAATCAATGCTATCTTCGCCAAAACCTTCGACGATATAAGCTTGATCCCAACCTTTGTCCTCACGCCATTGACCTATTTAGGCGGGGTCTTTTACTCGCTATCACTGTTGCCAGAGTTTTGGCAGGGCGTGTCAAAACTGAACCCGATTGTGTATATGGTTAACGCTTTCCGTTACGGCTTTTTGGGTGTCTCGGATGTGGGAATTACCACCTCGTTTGGTGTCTTGCTGCTGTTTATTGCGGGGCTGTATGCCTTGGCATGGGGATTAATTTCTCGAGGCACCGGATTGCGCAGCTAAGCTAGGGTCAATCCATGGCTAAGATGAAGCCATCTGATTGAGCGTTAAAAAGCCCCAGCAATCCAAGCTGGGGCTTTTAGGTTTTGTCAGTTAAACAAGCCTTTCAGCCATCCGACTGGGTCTGGTTTATCACACCGTTTCGCCAACTCACCATTCGGATCCCACATTGGGAGTTTTTGGTTACCGTAACAGTCCAGTTGATAGCGACTCGCGTTATGCTGCACGGTGACGGTGGTGACTTGTGCAGGCCACGAGACGCTGAGGTTGCTCGCACCGCGGCGCGTGAGGTAATCGTCATAGACACGCAACGCCCCTGATGCACCGGTCAGTCCCGTTGATTGGTTGTCATCGCGGCCCAACCAAATAGTGGTGACTTCCTTATCATCCATGCCAACAAACCAGCTATCACGGTTGTCGTCGGTTGTACCTGTCTTACCGGCGAGCGCAAACTGACCATGATGTTGCTGCAAGTAGCGGCCCGTTCCTTGTTGAACGACTTGTTTCATCGCATATAAGGTTAACCAACCGGCTTGCTCTGGTACCACACGCTCCGCTTTGGGCCAGTTGCGATAGAGACTATGGCCTTCTTTGGTGGTCACAGCCCGCAGTGCGGTGAGAGGCGCGCGCTGACCAGCACTGCCGAGCGTTTGATACATCTGAGTAACATCAAATGGACTCATGCTAAATGTACCAAGCAGCACGGATGGCACACGTGGAATGGCATCGGTATTCGCGCCCAGCTTGCCAAAGGTGTCAATCACTTCACCTAAGCCCAGTTGCATGCCGAGATTCACCGTGGGCACGTTATACGACTTGGCCAGAGCCGTGAGCAAAGACACACTACCTCGGTATTGGCGGTCATAGTTTCGTGGTTGCCAACTGCTGCCTTGACTGCCCTCAAGACGAATGGGTTTGTCGTCAATGTCGCTGGTAAGCTGAAAACGGTTCGGATGGCTTAATGCCGCAAGATACACCGCCGGTTTGGCCAATGATCCAATTGGGCGTTTTGCGTTTAGGGCGCGGTTAAATCCGGCAAAGCCGGGCTTAGCGCCGCCAACCATGGCGCGGACTTCGCCACTGCGACGGTCGGCAATCACTGCTGCGGCTTCCAGTTGGTTACCGGCCCGTCCTTTCAATGCTTTGACCTTAGTGGTCACCGCGCGTTCGATGGCCTGTTGAGAGACAGGATCGAGGGTGGTGAATATGCGCAGACCAGCGCCAGCGGCGTATTTGTCGCCGACCTTTTGACGAATTTCTTCTTTGAGCTGATCAAAGTAAGCCGGTTGGGGGCGCGCCAGCGAGGGCGCGTTTTGAATATCTAGCGGGCGGCTGGCGGCCGCATCATAGTCTGCGCTGGTGAGTAGGTTTTGCTCCATCATTAAACGTAACACGAGATCGCGACGAGTTTTCGCGCGCTCAGGATGACGGAAGGGGTTGTAATAAGACGGCCCCTTGACCATGCCAACTAACAACGCAAGTTGGTCAACGCGCAGCTCGTTGATGGGACGTCCAAAGTAGAGTCTGGCGCCCAATGGAAATCCATGCACAGGCTCACCACGGCTTTGACCGAGATACACTTCATTGAGGTAAGCCTCGAGAATTTTGTCTTTGCTGTACCGAAAATCGAGCAACAGTGCCATATAGGCTTCTTGGACTTTTCGCCACAAGGTACGGTCACGGGTTAAAAACAGGTTTTTGGCGAGCTGTTGGGTCAGGGTTGAGCCACCTTGCACAGTGCGACCTGCACGAATATTGGCCACCAAGGCTCGCAATATTCCCGTTGGCGAGACCCCCTCGTGGTGGTAAAAGTCGCGGTCTTCGGTTGTGAGCAGGGCTTCTACCAGAAACTCAGGAAAGCGCTCTCGGGGTAAAAACAAACGCTGTTCATGGATCCCAGACTCCATCATCCCCAATAACTTGGGTTCAATACGCAACAGCCCAAGCGGTTGGTTGCTGCTCACCTCGGTGATTTTGGTTACTTGGTTGCCGCTAAAGCTTAGCATGGCGTGTCGTGCAGTGGCCGGACCGTCTTCAAAGTCGAACGGACGGCGGATGATTTCTAACCGTGTCTGCGACGCTGAGTATTCACCGGGGCGCTTGGGGTTACGCACTTTTTGGTAGTTGAGCGTATCCAGCTGCTGGCGCAGCTGAACCAAGGAAAAATCGCTCCCCGGTGACAGGCTAATCACACGGCCATAGACAACCCCCGGGAGCTGCCAAATTTGACCACTAAACTTGTCTTGGATTTTGCCATCTAAGTAAATACCGAGGATAACGATAGCCGCTATACCGACCAAACTGCATTTAAAGCCGAAGGTAAGCAAGCGCTTGGTCCAGCTTGGCTTGGCGGTCGCTTTTTTCGTCCGACGGGTCGGCGCGGCGCGTTTTTTAGTGCTAGTGCGTGTTTTTTTATTGGCCATACAATCGGTTAACTCTGGTTAAAATGGCGTTTTGTTTTGCGTGTGGGCACATGGTTGGCTGGGTCATCCGGCCAAAGGTGTTTAGGGTAGCGTCCCTTCATTTCTTTTTGCACCTCTTTGTAAGCCCCTTGCCAAAAGCCCGCTAAGTCTTGGGTTATTTGTAACGGTCGTCCGGCAGGGGACAAAAGTTCTAGCTGGACCGCTACCTTACCATTGGCAAGCGTTGGTGTTTGCGCTTGTCCGTACATCTCTTGCATCTTCACCGCCAAAACCGGTGCCTTGTTGGACTCGTAGCGCAGTCGATAGCGAGAGCCAGTGGGCACCGTTAGGTGAGTGGGTAGGGCGGCGTTAAGGTGTTGCGTCGTCTCATACCCAAACCAAGCTTCAAGTGCTGGTTTTAGATCCAATTGTTTAAGTGCTTGCCAACGCGATAGGCCATGCATAAACGGCGCAAGCCATGTATCGAGGGTGTTAAGCAAGTCCGCATCGCTTAAAGGCGGTAGCGCAATGTCGAGTCCCCACGCTTGTGCGCAGCGCGCCCGTGTGAGTAAGGACTGACTTTCTGGCTGCCAATTCAATGCCTGAAGGCCTTTTTGACGAACCGCATCAAGCAACCCTTGCACTTGCTGCTCCGCGGTGAGCGTATCAAGCGGTTGGCGGCTAAGCACCAGCTCTCCCAAACATTGCTGTTGTTCTGCGCGCAGCGTGCCACGCTGTTCATCCCACGCGATCACTTCTCGGTGTGTAAACAGATCGGGACGAGCCTCATTCAAGGTCGTCAGGGATAACGCAATAGCGCAGTAGGCTCGGCTATCGCTACGCTCACTGGCCATTACATCACAGATCACCAGCGTGTCGGCATGGCTCAGGGGATCCTGGCTGTCGAGTGTGACGCCGTGACCATTTGCCATCACAAAGCGTCCCGATTGCCCACGTGACTGCGCGATGCGATCGGGCCAAACGAAAGCGGCCAATAACGGCAATGCTTGCTCATCGAGCGAGTGAGTCAAACGGATGCCAAGTGCGTGAGCCAGCGACTTGGCCCGTGATTGATGCTCTCGCGATGACATCGCGGCGCGAACCTGATCGATAAGCGATAATGATCCGTTTCCTCTGACCGGTTTATCCACCCAAGCGGCTAACCAGCAAGCAGTCGACTGCGTCGATGTGGCTGCCGTTTCTACGCGTACGAGCATCGCTGCGGCGCGAGGTTGGGCGGCCAATTGGCTAGCCCGTTGCCCGAGCGCGGTGAATGTCTGCCGTATATCCGTTAGGCCCAATTGTGTCAGTCGTTGGCAGGCAGCTTGCCAATGTTTCGCGGGGGGCGCGTCAAGCCAGTGTAAATCTTGGACGTCACAGCCCCATTGGATCACATTAAGCGCCAAGTCGGTTAAGTCTTCGCGCAGAATCGGTGCATCAGGGGATGCTGGCAGACGCTGGAATTGCTCTTCACTATACAGGCGTAAGCAATGCCCCTCGCTGAGTCGTCCGGCCCGTCCTGCGCGCTGAACTGCAGAGCTGCGCGCAATATGCCGAGTGACGAGCTTATCGATACCCGTCTGCGCTTGGTGGGTCACCAAACGTTCAAGGCCAGTATCAATGACTAGCTGGACCCCATCAATCGTCAAACTGGTTTCTGCAATATTGGTGGTCAGCACCAACTTTCGCCTTCCCTTTTGCGCAGGCGCGATAGCCGCTTGCTGCGCTGAAAAGTCGAGGCTACCGTGAAGCAGGTGTAAATCCATGTCATCGGGAAGCGTGTTTTGTAGCGCTTGATGGACGCGGCGTATTGCCTGCATCCCGGGCAAAAACATCAGTGCCGAGCCTGAGTGTTGTCGGATAAAGTCGAGACTGGCGCGTGCCACCGCACTTTCCCACTGGTCACGGCGAGCGATTGGCTGATAGTGATAGTGAATTGGAAAGCTTCGCCCTTCGGTGGCGAGTACCAATGCGTCAGGCAGACATTGACATAAGGCGTGATTGTCTAAGGTCGCTGACATCACAATTAAACGTAAGTCGTCGCGCAGGCCAGCTTGGCTGTCGAGGCTCAAGGCCAGCGCCAGATCGGCGTGTAAACTGCGCTCGTGAAACTCATCGAATAGGATCAGGCTTACGTCTTCTAGCATGGGGTCTTGTTGCAGTAAGCGCGTCAGGACACCTTCGGTAACTACTTCTAAGCGGGTGTTGGCACTGACTTGTGTGTGGCCACGCATTCTCAGTCCCACGGTTTGTCCAACTGGTTCATTTAACTGTTGCGCTAAAAAAGCAGCGATGTTTCGCGCAGCTAAACGTCTTGGTTCAAGGAGTAGGATTTTGCCGGTTAAGGCGGTGCGTTCGAGCAGTGCGAGTGGCAGGCGCGTTGACTTACCGGCGCCCGGTGGCGCCGATAAAATGATTTGTGGGTACTGGCGCAAGCCGTCAATTAACGGCGGAATCACGGCATCAATCGGAAGCTGAGACAAGCGTTTGCCCTTTGTGTCAGAATCAAAGCGGTTATTTTAACGAACCAGACGCAAAAGGAGACCCCATGCGAGTATTTTTCGCGCTGGGCTTGAATGAGAGCGTGAACCTTGCTGCCAGAGAGGCGCTGGCTGACTATAAAAATCAGCTATCCGGGGAAGGACGCGCCGTGCCTGACGCCAACTTGCACCTCACGCTAGCATTTTTAGGGGACGTGCCAGAGGCGGTGTTACCAGCGTTGTGTGAAGAGGCCAACGCTATTCGTCTCTCCTCATTCTCCCTGACATTATCACAATTAGCCATCTGGTCAGGGCCAAACATCGCTTGTGCCACCGTCGCGACGCCGCCCGCTATGTTGTGCGATCTGGCCCATCGCTTAAGCCAGTTAGCAGCTTGGCCAGCACAGCGTGATAGTCATGCGTTTACTCCTCACATCACTTTACGTCGAGGGGTTAAAACCGTTCAAGGTTTGGACGGACCGGCGCTACCACCGCTAACATTTACTTGCCAACGCTTTGGTCTCTACGCTTCGCCTTCTCATCAAGCCACACATGGCCAGCGTGATAGTGAGGGGAGAGCCTTATACCAATGCTTACACGCGTTTGATCTTACTAGCAGGAATTGAGCATGCTGTTTTCACCACCACTCCAGTCGGCGACCTTAGTGCGCCGTTATAAACGCTTTTTAACCGATGTCACGCTGGCCAATGGCGATACCTTGACGATGCATTGTGCCAATACAGGCGCTATGACGGGGTGTGCAACTCCCGGCGATACCGTGTGGTATTCCACGTCGGACAATGCAAAGCGTAAATATCCGCATAGCTGGGAGCTCAATTATACTCAGCAAGGCCACTGGATTTGTGTCAATACGGCCCGCGCCAACACCTTAGTGGTTGAGGCGATTGAGGCAGGGCGTATTCCTGAACTAGCCGGCTATGCACAATTACAGACAGAAGTACGCTATGGCAGCGAAAACAGTCGCATAGACCTTCTATTACGTGACGATGACAAAACGGACTGCTATATAGAAGTAAAGAGTGTCACCCTATTAGAGGAGGACGGCTGGGGAGCCTTCCCAGATGCGGTGTCAACCCGAGGGCAAAAGCATCTGCGTGAACTGATTTCAATGGTCGAACAAGGCCATCGTGCCGTATTACTGTTTGCTGTTTTGCATTCAGGGATTGAAAAAGTCACCGGTGCCCCCCATATCGACGCGGACTATAATCAGTTATTAAATGACGCGGTGGCGGCGGGTGTGGAAGTAATTTGTTACCAAGCTGAGTTGTCGCCAAGTGAGCTAATACTGGTTAATTCCGTACCTTTTGTTGCGAATACAGCAAAAGTGTAGACATGTTCACACTGGGCGTAGCAGGGCGTAAATCAAAGATTGCCACCCTATAGGCTTTCTGATATAGATAGCGCCCTCATTTGACTGACACGGGTCATGTCAAGGTGTTTTTAGGAGAAGCTGAATGCCAGAAAGCAAAGAAAAGAAATCGCTGGGCATCCTGGCCATTGCCGGATTAGAGCCATACCAGGAGAAGCCTGGTGAGGAATATATGGGCGAGCCACAGCTCGAGCATTTCCGTAAAATCCTCAACGCGTGGCGTAATCAGCTCAGGGAAGAAGTCGATCGTACGGTTAACCATATGAAAGACGAAGCGGCAAACTTTCCCGATCCTGTTGACCGAGCGGCGCAGGAAGAGGAGTTCAGTTTGGAGCTGCGTAACCGCGATCGTGAGCGCAAGTTGATCAAAAAAATCGACAAAACCCTACAACGCATTGAAGACGATGACTTCGGTTTTTGTGACTCGTGTGGTGTGGAAATCGGTATTCGTCGCCTTGAAGCGCGTCCGACCGCCGAGCTATGTATCGACTGCAAAACGCTTGCTGAGCTTAAAGAAAAGCAAATGGCGGGCTAATTGCCCCGACAGCCAATGCAGTGAATTGGCGGTATACCCAATTGGATAAAAGGGAGCTTTGGCTCCCTTTTTGTGTCTTGGTATGCTTGTGTTCCGGCTATATCCCCGTACAATTTGCGCTATTCCTTGTTGCCACTGGCTAATGCCCTTGATTACCCGCTTATCATGACCTCGCACACGCACTATATTGGCCGCTTTGCGCCTTCACCGTCTGGTCCTTTGCATTTTGGCTCTTTGGTCGCGGCATTAGGCTCCTACCTAGATGCGCGCGCCCACGGAGGACAATGGCTGGTGAGAATCGAAGATATTGATCCGCCGCGAGAGGTCGCAGGGGCGGCGAGTGATATTTTGCAAACACTCGAAGCCTATGGACTGCATTGGGATGGTGCGGTGCGGTATCAAAGTGATCACTTGCTTGATTACCAAGCGCAGATTGATGCGTGGTTAGCATCGGGCGAGGCGTACTATTGCACGTGCACACGTAAACAAATTAAAGCGGCAGGTGGGATCTATTTAGGGACATGCCGAGAGACGCATCAGGGGCCAGAGCAAGCGGCGGTACGCTTGAAAAGTCCGGCTGCGATTCTCGCTTTTGAGGACCGGCTTCACGGTACGCTGGACATGGATGCGGCACTTGCCAGTGAAGACTTTATTATCAAACGGCGTGATGGTCTGTATGCCTATAATCTCGCGGTGGTCTTAGATGACATTGACCAAGGCATTACTGATGTGGTGCGCGGCGCGGATTTAATTATGCCCACAGGGCGTCACATTGCCTTGTATCAAAAGCTGGGTAAGGTGGCACCACGCTATCTACACTTGCCCTTGGCAGTCAATGCCGATGGGAACAAATTATCTAAGCAGAATCATGCTCCCGCGATTAATCGTGCCGACCCAATGCCAGCGTTACTAGCCGCATTAACGTTTTTGGGAATGCCATTTTCTCCTGATTGGCGCTCGGCGAAACCGGGAGAATTATTGGCAGAAGCGGTAAAAAGATGGTCAATAGCCACCCTGCCACGGGAAACAGAGGTAAAGACAGCATTCTAAAATTTCCCACCCTGATATATTATATGCCGCTGTTTCATGGCCCGAACTGTAAATGACGAGGTGAGCTATCTTTAATCGAGTGACCAGCTTTTGCCGTAAGGTTCTGAATCGTGATAATAAATCACGAGCAATAGAGGATCTTAAGTTGGAAGTTATCCCCCGCAAAGCACATGGCATTTCGCGAAAAGGTATCAGCGAAAATGCGCTGAAAGTGCTCTATCGCCTGCATAAAGCGGGCTATGAGGCGTACCTCGTCGGTGGCGGTGTGCGTGATTTACTCTTGGGGCGTGACCCCAAAGACTTTGATATCGCCACTAATGCCACGCCAGATGAAGTGCGTAAGTTATTCCGAAACTGCCGCCTTGTCGGACGGCGATTTCGTCTTGCCCATATTCTGTTCGGCCGTGATGTGATTGAAGTGGCGACCTTTCGAGGTCATCACACAGATCCAAAGAAAAGTAAGCACACGGCGCGTTCAGAAGACGGTATGCTGCTAAGAGACAATGTCTATGGCAGCATTGATGAAGATGCACAACGTCGAGATTTCACCGTTAACGCGCTGTATTACAACATCGCTGATTTTTCGATTCGTGATTACGCCGGTGGTGTGGACGACCTGAATAATCGAATTATTCGTTTGATTGGTGATCCTGAAACGCGCTATCGCGAAGATCCGGTGCGGATGTTGCGAGCGGTACGCTTTGCCGTCAAGCTCGATATGACCATCAATCCGGCCACGGCGGCACCGATTGAAACGTTGGCACCGTTACTACAAGAAATCCCGTCGGCGCGCATGTTTGAAGAAAGTCTGAAACTGCTACAAGCAGGTCAAGGCTTGGCAACCTATAAAATGTTGCGAGAGTATCATCTCTTCGAACAGCTTTTCCCTGCGGTTGCGGCGCACTTTACCGAAGAGCACACCAGTCAAACCGAACAAATGCTTGAGCAGGTCTTAAGCTCCACGGATAAACGGATCGCCAACAGTCAACGGATTAACCCGGCCTTTTTGTTTGCGGCCATGCTTTGGTATCCCGTGGTAACACGTGCTGAGGAGATGACGTTCGAAAGTGGCTTAAGTTATTACGATGCCTTTATGGTGGCCGCTAACGACATCCTTGACGAGCAAGTGAAAACTGTGGCAATTCCACGCCGTTTCACGGCAATGGTACGAGAAATTTGGCAACTGCAAATGCGCATGACGCGTCGCACAGGGGCTCGCGCCTTCAAGTTGCTTGACGAATCCAAATTCCGTGCCGCGTTTGATTTGTTAGAAATGCGTGGTGCGGTTGAAGGCGGAGATACTGAGGTGCTTGGTGCATGGTGGCGTGATTTCCAACGTGCCGACCAAGGTGGCCGACAGAAAATGGTCCGCGCCATTAATAAAGTCAGTAACACACGTAAGCCTCGTCGTCGTAAGCAAGCGCCACGACGACGTAAACCACAATCGAATTCATCGTCATGAATCGTGTGTTCATCGCCATTGGTAGTAACTTGGGGAACCCGATAGAAAAGGCGAACCAAGCGATTGCTGCCTTAAAGCAATTGCCGCAAAGTCAGTTTGTTGCGGCATCTCCGCTTTACACGAGTAAACCTATGGGGCCAGCGGATCAACCGGATTATATCAACGCGGTGATTGCGCTGGACACCCACCTTGACCCTTTGACACTATTGGATGCAACACAAGCGATTGAGCTTGATTATGGCAGGGAACGCAAAGCAGAACGCTGGGGGCCAAGAACCTTGGACCTCGACATTTTGCTCTATGGCAATCGCGTCATCGATCATCCGCGACTGACGGTGCCACACTACGGCATGAAAGTGCGCGAGTTCGTGCTTTATCCACTTGCCGACATAGCCCCCGACTTGTGCTTGCCCGACGGCAGCACCCTCGCCGCGAGCCTGACGCGCGTCGATCGTAATGGTTTAACCCGTATTAGCGATCACGCTTAATCGGTGGGCCCCAGTTTCAGGCTTTGGGAGACATAATGAAAAAAATCACAATCACTGATCTGATGACATGGAAGCAGCAGGGCCAAAAGTTTGCATCACTGACGGCTTATGATGCGAGTTTTGCCCAATTGTTCGAGCAACAGGAAGTGCCTGTTTTACTTGTGGGCGATTCGCTTGGAATGGTTCTACAAGGAAAGAGCGATACCTTATCGGTGTCGGTTGAAGAACTGGCTTATCACACCCGTTGCGTGCGTGCGGGTAGCCCAAATAGCTTGTTGATGGCAGATATGCCATTTATGAGCTGTGCCACACCGGAGCAAGCCTGCGCCAATGCTGCTGAGCTGATCAAAGCTGGCGCCAATATGGTAAAAATTGAAGGCGGATCATGGCTGGTGGATGCGGTGAAAATGCTGACCGAGCGCGCCGTACCTGTTTGTGTGCACTTGGGTCTCACCCCGCAATCGGTCAATATTTTCGGTGGCTTTAAAGTACAAGGCCGTGATGAAGATAAAGCTGAGCAAATGGTCGCTGATGCGATCGCGCTAGAAAAAGCCGGCGCGCAGATTATCTTGTTGGAATGCGTTCCCGCCTCACTGGCCAAGCGCATTACTGACACCGTGTCGGTACCCGTGATTGGGATTGGCGCGGGCGGTGACACCGATGGTCAAATTTTGGTCATGCATGATATGCTCGGTGTTTCTGCCAATTACATGCCTAAATTCTCAAAAAACTATTTGGCGGAAACTGGCGACGCGCGTGAAGCGGTGGCTAAGTACGTCAAAGAAGTAGCAAGCGGCGAGTTTCCGGGTCCCGCACATACGTTTAAATAGAGAGGCCGAGTATGCAGGTGATTTCTGAGGTTGCGCCGCTGCGCGATCAGATTAGCCAGTGGCGAAAAGCCGATAAACGCATTGCGTTTGTACCCACAATGGGCAATTTACACCAAGGGCATTTAACGCTGGTACGTAAGGCGCGTGAGCTTGGTGAAGTGGTAGCGGTGAGCATCTTTGTGAACCCGATGCAGTTTGACCGTGCAGACGATCTTGCCAATTATCCACGAACCTTGGAAGACGATTTAGCCCAATTACGCGAAGAGGGCGTCGATCTTGTCTTCACCCCGAGTGCTGAGGTGCTTTATCCTCAAGGGCTTGATACGCACACCACGGTGGACGTCCCTGGGCTCTCTACTATGTTAGAAGGCGCATCGCGTCCCGGACATTTTCGTGGGGTGGCGACCGTCGTCACTAAGCTCTTTAACCTAGTACAGCCCAGTGTGGCGTGCTTTGGCGAGAAAGACTTCCAGCAACTTGCTGTCATCCGCAAAATGGTCACAGATATGGCGATGCCTATTGAGATTGTTGGTGTGCCAACCGTGCGTGAGAGTGATGGTCTGGCGATGAGCTCTCGCAATAACAATCTGACTGTCGATGAGCGTCAGCGTGCGCCTGTGCTCGCGAAAACGATGCGTTGGATGAGCGCACAAATGCGTAATGGCCGTCGTGATCTGGACGATCTGATTGAAGATGCGCACGATCAACTCCGTGCCGCTGGCCTGCAACCGGATGAGTTTTATATCCGTGATGCGTCAACCCTTGGCCAAGTCACAGAAGACAGTCGTCAAGCCGTTATCTTAGTGGCGGCTTACTTGGGACAAACCCGTTTGATTGACAATATGGTGGTTGAATTACAGCGTGCCGCGGACAAGACAGAAAAAGTCGAGTCGGCCAGTCACTAGCCATCCCCATCCATAAAGTAGGAAATCCGTGTTCTCGGTTTCAAATAATCTTTAATTTCCTGCGGTAACTTAGAGATAGGCACGGCGGTGTCTATCTCTAAATCACTCTCTCGCATATCAATAATGGTCGCTTGATCCGCTGGAATTTCTGGGTCGTAAAGCATGACGTTGGGTTTCAGTAGAGCACTACTATTGACCGATATGATCATTCCCGTTTCACCACTTGAAAGCCTCACCACGGTACCGGGTGGATACACGCCCATCATTTTGACAAACAGCGCCAGTAATCTCGGGTTGAACTTGTCTTTGTTGTCTTTAAAAAGATGAGATAGGGCGGCAAATGGCATGCGTGCTGGTGCGCCAAATTGAGGGCGACATAACCGATCGTAAAAGTTCACCATGCTGACGATTTGCGCCATCTCATCAATAGCATCGTCCTTGAGCGCATTGGGAAATCCACTGCCATCTGCATATTCATGGTGCTGGGCAAGGATCTTCTCAATGCTAGGCGTACACTCATCCATCTCGGTAATCAGCTCCGAGCCGTAAGCGACATGCAAGCGATAGTAATTCATCTCAGGTTCAGTCAGGCGCTCTTTTTTACGAATAATCGCTGAAGGGACTTTTTTAGTCCCGATATCATGAAGAACGGCGCCGGTCAAAAGAGCACGGATTTTATCATTGTCGTAGCCATTGCTTCTGGCCAGCATCAGGGCCAATACTGCGACGTTCAATGAGTGCGCATACATATCTTCCGCAAGCGAAGGGTCGTCCATCAAATGAAGAGTGACGTTTGCTTCGCCGCCAAATACCATCATGCTGTCAACCAGCATGCGGACATCCTCATTGGCGGCTTGGGGGCGCTGTGACACCTTCATGTTGATAGCGCGAAGCTGTGCCATAGAACGTTGGTAGTGTTGCTGTACTTTCTGAATACGGGCGCGAAAACGGCGTTGCTCTTCTATCCGCTTCTGCTTTTCTTGCTCCATGGCTTCTTTTTCACGGTGGACAGCGTTGGGATCCACTTCGTCAGGATTTTCCGTTTTCTCAGCAAGCGCAGGCAGAGGCGTCGAAATGCTTTTATCTGGGTAGTAATACACGAAACTAATCGGGAGCGAGCGAATCACCTTGGCTTGTGCATCGCTCTCAATTTGAAAACGATTCAGCATAAAAGGGTGATCACGCCACTTCAGTGGGAGTTTTATGTACAAACCGGCTTGTAGCCGTTCGGTCGAAAGCTTAATGCTACCTGCTGCCATGCTCACTCTAGGGGATTTGCGCCTGTTCGGTCCGTGAATGAATGTGGTGTTACGCCATACTATCAGTACTGTATGCGGTTTAATGCGGGGTGCCACACAGACTATTGATATCTCTGATATCCCCACTCAATCATGTTGCCACTGATGTATTACAAAGATAGCCGACTTTAATTGATTCGTTGAGCGTTTTTCCCTAGCGAGATAGGTAAACCAATATGAGGTGAGATGGACAGACGATAAACGTGAGTGTGGATATAGCGAGATAAAAAATAGATAAAAAAAATCCCCACTCGTGTGAGCAGGGATTTTCATAAACATGGTGCCCGGAGGCGGAATCGATTACGGCCTGTAAGGTGCGGCCTGCAAGGCCACCGACACGGTGTCGGCATAAAAAAATCCCCACTCGTGTGAGCAGGGATTTTCATAAACATGGTGCCCGGAGGCGGAATCGAACCACCGACACGGGGATTTTCAATCCCCTGCTCTACCGACTGAGCTATCCGGGCTAAGGAGCGCTATTTAATAGTATTAACTGCATAATGTCAAAGTAAATTTCAGCTCAAACGCCTAACAAACAATATTCGTTACAGATTACACCCTGTTTTGTACGAAGTGTGAGCATTCTCGCTAATTTCAAATCCGGCATGCGGCATGCATTTCTTCATACGCCTTTGTTTCGTCGTCCCATCCAGTGTTTAAGTGACTGTATTTTTTTGTCTTTACTGTCCAATTTTCCCCCTTCTGATGGTTGTATTTCTGAACATTCTCTTTGTATTTGCGTGGCTAAAAAACCGTCACTTAGCCGATAGTTGCTACACTTATAAAGCGAAACAAAAAACATATGTTTCTAAACAACTAGTTAGAGCGGGTTTGTGATGGATATTACCCTTGGCGAGTCATTGGATATCACCCAAATTCAATCAATTAAAGAAGAAATCGCAAACAAAATCGGCGACGAAAAGCAGTGCATTCTAGACGCGGGAAGCGTCAATCGGATTGATGGGGCGGGCTTGCAGTTATTACTTTGCTTGGTCCGGACCCAAGAGCAACTGCAATGGCAAAACGTGTCTGAAAGTCTTTATGGCGCGGCGCAAACCGCAGGCATGGTCGAGCTACTAAAGCTCAATCGTTAAACATGGAGATGGGGTAAGAGGATGGCAAATATACTTGCAGCAGATGATTCAGTATCCATTCGGCAAATGGTGAGTCATACCTTGAAAGAAGCCGGTTACCAAGTTGAAACGGCAAACGATGGCGCAGACGCATTGCGGAAAGCGAAAACCAAAAAATTCGACCTCATTATTTCAGACGTCAATATGCCAGTGATGGATGGGTTGGAGTTTGTGCGACAAGTGCGGGGTGTGCCGCAGTACAAATTCACCCCCATCTTGATGCTGACCACCGAAACATCAGCAGAGAAAAAGTCGGCCGGTAAAGCTGCCGGAGCGACGGGCTGGATCGTTAAGCCGTTTAATCCAGACACCTTACTGAAAACACTACAGCGCGTGTTGTAAGGCGCATCGACGGAGGGTTCTATGGCCATGGACATGGACCAGCTACGGCGTATTTTTTATGAAGAATGCCGCGAGAATCTGGAAGTGCTGGAGCGAGAGTTATTGGCTCTCGACCCCGAAGCCACTGACCTTGAATCGATTAACACCATATTCCGCGCTGCTCACTCGATTAAAGGGGGGGCCGCGACATTTAATCTCGATGATATCAGTCATTTCACCCATGACATGGAAACGCTGCTTGATGAAGCGCGTGAAGGGAAACGTCAGTTAGATAGTCACACTATTGATGTGCTGCTGCGTGGTGGGGACTGTATTTTGTCTATGTTGGAGTCGTATGAAAACGACACTGACTATGACAGCTCTGAACGTGATGCGGTGACTGAAGCGCTAAACACCATCATGGGAAACGCGGCTGCTGCGCCCTCCGAAGAGCAAACGCCTGACGTCGCTGATGTCCCGGCTGTCTCGGTAGCGGGCGAGTGGCTGGTTGGTTTTGAGCCTCACCCAGACATGTTGTTTTCCGGTAATGATCCGGTGCGTATTCTTCGAGAGCTCGAAGCACTGCCCGGCGGGGCGGATATTGAGTGTGACCCTTCTGCACTGCCTGATTTTAATGAACTCGATCCCGAGCAATTGTTCTTAAAATGGCAAGTGCGCGTTGATGGCCATGTTCCCCGTGAAGATATCGAAGCGATTTTTGATTGGGTCGAAGATGAGTGTGAGCTGAGTATTACGCGCAATGAGGAAGCATCGACAGGATCCGCTTCTTCGGCTACTACTTCGGCTTCAGAGAATATAGCGGCTTCTGACAACGCGCCTGTGGCATCAGCGCAGCCTGCTGAGGAGCAAACATCGGACAAGGCTCAGACGGCCAGCAAGTCTAGTAGCAAAAAAACAGCGCCCAAACCTGCAGCGAAAAGTGATGCTAGCGTTTCCTCCATTCGTGTTGAGATCGACAAAGTCGATAACCTGATCAATTTGGTCGGCGAATTAGTGATCACACAATCTATGCTGGCTGAACTCAGTAGTAACTTCTCTCCAGAAAAACTCGAGCAACTCCAGTCAGGCCTCGAGCAGTTGATGCAAAACACCAAAGAGCTACAAGAGAGTGTGCTCGATATCCGCATGTTGCCGATCAGTTTTGCCTTTAACCGTTTCCCTCGTTTGATTCGCGACCTGTCATCACAGTTGGGTAAGCGTGTAGAGCTCATGATTGAAGGGGAAAGCACTGAACTGGATAAAACGGTTTTAGAGCGTATCTCCGACCCGCTGGTGCACTTGGTGAGAAATGCGGTCGACCATGGCTTGGAATCCCCCGAAGAACGCAAAGAAAAAGGCAAACCTGAAACCGGGCTAGTGCACTTGAATGCCTATCATCAAGGCGGCTCTATTGTGATTGAAGTCAGCGATGATGGTGCCGGACTTAACAAAGAAAAAATCTGGCAAAAAGCGCTGGCTAAGGGCCTCATCTCAGATGACTTACCGATTGATGAGTTGACGGACACGCAAGTGTTCAATCTTGTGTTTGCACCGGGCTTTTCAACCGCTGATCAAGTATCAGACGTATCAGGGCGCGGTGTGGGGATGGACGTCGTACGCCGTAATATCGAGCAGTTAGGCGGTAATATCGATGTGCACTCAGCACCTGAAAAAGGCAGCACATTCAAAATCAGTTTGCCATTAACGCTGGCGATTTTGGACGGACAACTCGTTAAGGTGGCGGGCCAAGTTTATGTGGTGCCACTTATTTCTATTATTGAATCCATTCAAATTGATAGCCAACAAATTAAAACCGCGTCTGGCGTACAGCTTTATCGCCTACGCGATGAAAACATCCCAATTTTGCTTTTAAAAGAAGAGTTTGGGTTAGGGCACTGTGGCGAGGATCTCGATAAGCAATTGCTTTGCTTGGTTGAAGCGGGCGATAAGAAAGTCGGGCTGTTGCTCGATGAATTACTGGGTCAGCAGCAAGTCGTGATCAAAAGCTTAGAGTCTAATTATACCCGCGTGGCAGGTATTTCCGGTGCCACTATTTTGGGTGACGGCTCGGTATCACTCATCCTCGATATTCAAGGGCTCATTACGCAATTCTTGTCGCGAGTCAGTGACGCTAGCGGTCATATCGCCGCGGCATAAGGAGAGGCCATGCAGAATCTGATGCAGTCTGAAGACGTGGTGGACATTGACGATCGCGTCGATCGTTTACAAGGCAGCGATTACCTGAGCTTCGATTTAGCGGGTGAGCTTTATGGCGTGGATATCCAAACCGTCGAAGAGATCCGAGTTTGGGAGCCACCAACACTACTGCCGCGCTCACCGGCGTTCATACTCGGCGTCATTAACCTGCGCGGCATGATAGTGCCTGTCATGGATCTACGTGTGCGGTTCAACACCAAAAAAGCGGACTACCACCGTGAAACGGTCGTGCTGATTTTACGCGCCAGTGAGGCTGCGAACCACAAGGTCATGGGCGTTGTGGTAGATGCGGTATCAGATGTGGTGGATCAAGGCGAAGGGCAGATTATGCCACCTATCGGTGATTCCCAAGTGATTGCCTACGTAAGTGGTTTGCTCAATGTCGATCAGCGGGTGATGTCATTGGTCAATGTTGATGAGCTGCTGCGTATCGAGCACTGGATATAGGTGAAATAAATATGGAGCAATCACGAGAGTATTTGAGTTTTTTATTGGAAGACGAAGAGTACGGCGTGCACATCTTGGATGTGAAAGAGGTTCGCGGTTGGTCACAAGTGCGACGCATTCCTAATTCGTTGCCGCACATGTTAGGTGTGCTGGAGTTGCGGGGAGAATACATCCCCATCATGGATATTCGCCAGTGTTTTGGTATGCCGCCAGCCACGCTGACCTCAATGAGCGTGATTATCATCGTAAGAGACAAGCAAGGTATCTCGTTGGGCATCGTGGTCGATGCCGTTGCAGAGGTACATAACTTGAGTTCAGAGCAAATTAAAGCCCCGCCTGGGCTACATCGACGCGAAGAGTGGTACATGGAAGGGATCGCCTCGGTGAATGATAGGCATGTGGTTCTGATTAATTTAGAGCAGTTATTTGACTTTGATCAGTTACAGCAAACAGCACAACCCGAGATCGCGAACGAGGACTAGAATATGGCGTGGTTTAAAAGGGAAGTACAGCAAGAGCAACAAACCCATCAAACAAAGCAGAATGTGCAGCTTCTTGCGGCACTCAATGTCGCGCCTGCTGCACTCATTATGCTCGACAATCAACTGCAAATCACATTGATTAACCGACGGGCATTGCAGTTGTTGCAATGTTATCAAGCGGCAATTCGAGAGCGTGGCAATGCCGAATTTACTGCTCAAAGCGACATGCTTTTTGGCAAACCAATGAGTGCGGTATTGCCATCAGACTTAGTCGATTATCAGCAATGGCAGCAGCTATTAGACGACAAGCCCTCGGTGCAAAATATTGAAATTGGCGCTGGGAAGCTGCGCGTGTCTGCCAGCAAAGTGACGGATGGACAAGGCTTTAGTGTTGAGCTCAGTGATATCACTGCACGTGCTCATCAAAGCGAAGAGCACAGTTTGCTAAAAGGGGCATTGGATAACACCCACAGTGCTTTTGTTATTTTGGGGCTGCATGGTGAGATCATGCATGTGAATGAGCAAACCGTCCGGTTGTGTAAGCAGCACGAGCAGACATTTCGCAGTAAAAACAATGCGTTTGTCGCGAATCGTGACGACATTATCGGTAAGCAAATCGATTACCTGTTTCCGCAGCTTCAGCGTGACACCTTCCTGTCGCCGAATAACTTACCCATTAATCGTGATATTCGCTTTAAATCAGCCCGTTTTGAGTTTCATGCGACGGCAAGTTATGACCGACACGGTAGCCATGTCGGCACCACCATTGAGTGGCGTGACGTAACAGAACGGCGCAAGAAAGAGGCAGAGCGTTCTCTGCTGGCCGCTGTGGTAGAAGGCATGACCACCAATGTCATGTTAGCGGACAAAGACGGCATTATCCGTTATCTCAACCCTGCGGTGACAGAGTTGTTTAATAGTCGTGAAGAGGAGATGCGCCAAATTTATCCTGGATTTGCTGCCGATAAATTGGTGGGTACCAGCATTGATCAATTCCACAAAAACCCAGCGCACCAGCAGTCGGTGATTGCTTCCCCGGAACGTATGCCGTTTAAAGCCGAAATTACCGTAGGTGAGGTGGAATTTGCCCTGCTCTGTATCGCCCTTTATGACGATGATGGCGAGTACATTGGCCCTGCGCTTCAATGGGAAGACATTACCGAGCAAATGGACGGTCAGCGTCAAATTGAGCGATTGATTGCCAAAGCGGCAGACGGCAATTTAAGCGATCGAATGAATACTAAGAAGTACCGTGGTGCGATGGCTAAGTTGGGTAACGGAATTAACCAATTACTCGATAGCTTTATTGATCCATTGAATGAATGTATCCGCGTGATGCGCGGGGTATCAAAAGGCGACTTGCAAACCAATAYGCCGGAGGATTACAAAGGGGACTTTGAAGACCTAAGCCAAGCGGTGAATGCTTCAATCAATAACTTGCGCAATATGGTGGAGAAGATCACCCATTCTTCAGCTCGTGTGGCGTCTGCTTCCGCTGAGATTGCCGAGGGTAACAACGATCTGAGTGAACGTACTGAAGAGCAAGCGGCCAACTTACAGGAAACCGCGGCGAGCATGGAGCAGATGACGGCTACGGTGAAGCAAAATGCGGAAAGTGCGGCGTCAGCCAACACCTTATCGTCTAAAGCCAGTGAAAAAGCGCGTAAAGGCGGTGAAGTGGTCAAAGAAACCGTTGAAGCCATGGCCGAAATCAATGATGCGAGTAAGAAAATTGCTGACATCATTGGCGTGATTGATGAAATCGCTTTCCAAACCAACCTATTGGCGCTGAATGCGGCTGTTGAGGCGGCGCGAGCAGGCGAGCAAGGTCGAGGCTTTGCTGTTGTTGCGGGCGAAGTCCGTAATTTGGCGCAGCGCAGTGCCGGTGCCGCCAAAGAAATTAAAGAACTGATCAAAGACAGTGTCGAGAAAGTCACCCAAGGCTCGAAACTGGTCGATGAATCTGGGGAGATGCTGGAAGAAATTGTCTCTTCTGTGATGGAAGTGTCTCAGCTTATCGACAAGATCAACGCCGCGAGCCAAGAGCAGGCGACCGGAATCGACGAGATCACCCGCTCGGTGGCGCGTATGGATCAAATGACGCAGCAAAACGCAGCCTTGGTGGAAGAAGCGGCAGCGTCGAGCCAATCAATGCGTGATGAAGGCGCGGAGCTTATCAACTTGATCGGTTTCTTCCAAGTCGATATTGATGCCGAAAAGTTGGTCGACAAGCAACTTGCACAATCGAATGCGAAACCCGCTTCCCCCCGTCCTTCGGTCGCGGCGAAGAAAGAACCAGCGCCTTATCGCAATGGAGAAGCCGCACCAGCAGCTCGGCTAAAAGCGGTAAATTCGGGAAAAAGCGCGGCGTCTGAAGTCAGTGATGAGTGGGAGGAGTTTTAAGCGTGAGTGCACCGGTTAGCTCGTCATCCGCGAGCGGATACCCATTCAGCCAAACGCATTTTAAGTTTGTGCAGGCATTTATGCTGAATGAAACCGGTATTTCGTTGGCGGACAAAAAGAAGAGCATGGTGTATGGCCGTTTGGCGCGCTGTTTGCGCCGAACGGGCGTGGCAAACTTTGATGACTATTTCGCGTTGGTGGAGAAAAGTGCGGATGAGCGAGTGGCCTTTATCAATGCGCTCACCACCAATAAAACACAATTTTTTCGCGAGCGTCATCACTTTGATTTCCTTGCCCATCAGTTGATCCCACAGTGGCAACAACGTAAGCAAAATCGGGTGAGGATGTGGTCGGCAGGGTGCTCCACCGGTGAAGAGCCTTACACCATTGCGTCGGTATTAGCGGGTCACGGCATGATTGGTGGTCAAATGGATGTTCATTTATTGGCAACCGATCTCGATACCCAAGTATTGAACACGGCGAGCAACGGCACTTACAGCTTGGAGGTTGTCAATACCATCCCATCCGAGTATCTCAAACCGGGATTTCTAAAAGGAAAAGGGATTAAGCAGGACTTGTTTAAAGCCAAACGAGCGCTACGCGACATTATTAGTTTTAAGCAGCTTAACCTAAAAGGTGACTGGCCTCACAAGCATGCAATGGATGCGATTTTTTGTCGTAACGTGATGATTTATTTCGAGCGAGAGACGCAGCAATGGTTAATTGAGCGCTTTTGGCGCCAATTAGCGCCGGGCGGCATTTTATTTATCGGCCACTCTGAAGGGATTGGAAAAATGGCGGATAAATTCGACAACCTCGGCCATACCATGTATCGCAAACGGGAGTGATATGCACCAAGCACTAGAACTGCACCATCATGCCCAAGAAAAAACCGTAAAGCGTTTTTTTAGTCCAGAGCATGACAGGCACATGGTGAAATTGAAGCCGGGAGAGATTTACGTCAGCTCGGACGACGAGCTTATCGCGACAGGGTTAGGGTCGTGCATTGCTGCATGTATCTGGGATCCTTTAGCCAATATTGGTGGCATGAATCACTTTATGTTGCCACTTAAAGATGGCGAAGCGGCGAAGGAATGGAGTGCAGAGCAATATTTGTCTCACGCGGCGCGGTACGGCAACTATGCCATGGAGATCCTTATCAATTCCTTGTTGCAACAAGGGGCGTTAAAAAATCGGTTACGCGTCAAGCTCTTTGGTGGGGGCAATATCATGGGGCAGAACATTGCTATAGGGCGAAAAAACATTGAGTTCGTTCGTCGCTATGTTGCCAATGAAGATCTGACCTTAGTCTCGGAAGACCTTGGCCAGTCTTTTCCCCGTCGTGTGTTGTTTGATCCTAGAACYGGAAAAGCTTGGGTGAAGAAAATTCAGTCACTCAGTCAAAAAGAGCTGGTGGCAGAAGAGGCCCAATACAATCAACGCTTGCTCCAAGAATCTCGAGATGACAGCGCTGATGATCAAGATGTGGAGCTGTTTTGATGAGTAAGTATCGCTATAAAGTATTGATCGTGGATGACTCACCGCTCTATCGAACATTGATTCGGGAGTGTCTGGAGAGTGACCCTGCCCTTGAGGTCATTGGAGCGGCGGCAGACCCTTATGAAGCACGGGAAAAAATTAAAAAGTTTAACCCAGATGTAATCACGTTAGACATTGAAATGCCGAAGATGAACGGTATTCAATTTCTTAAAAATTTGATGCGTTTACGGCCAATGCCTGTGGTGATGGTGTCGACTTTGACCCAGCATGGGGCCGAGGTCACTTTATCGGCGCTGGAGATTGGTGCTGTCGACTATGTGCCTAAACCGTCTGCCAATATTGCCACTGCCATAGCCCAAGAACGGGATGAGCTGGTGAGTAAAGTGAAAGCGGCGGCACAAGCCAACATCGGTCAACCCCAGTGGGGCAAACAAGCAGCACCCGTGCAGGTTAATCGCCATCATTACAACCGCAAAGGATATGAAATTATTGCGCTGGGTGCCTCCACTGGCGGTACAGAAGCGCTGCGTGGCGTGCTTGAACGGCTGCCCGAACACATGCCGCCCATCGTAGTAACCCAACATATTAAGGCCGCTTTTTGTGGGCCTTTCGCTCAGCGGTTAGACCGAGCTTGTCGTCTGTCAGTCGAAGAAGTAACGGCTGATCGCATGCCGCTTATCCAAGGGCATGTTTATGTGGCGCCGGGCGATCGCCACCTTACGGTGGTGAATCGACAAGGGCATTTATATTGCCAACCGACGGATGAAGCGCCGGTCGAGCGTCACCGGCCGTCTGTTGATGTGATGTTTTCCTCTGTTGCAGAAGCCGTCGGTGCAAAATCGGTGGGGGTCATTTTAACTGGAATGGGACGAGATGGGGCCTCCGGTCTTCTAAAAATGCACCAAGCGGGTGCATTAACCGCGGCGCAAGATCAAGCCAGCTCTGTGGTGTGGGGGATGCCACGTGTCGCTATTGAACTCGGGGGCGCATCACAAGTCCTTCCGCTCTCTAATGTGGCAAATTTCTTAGTGGAGACAGTCTATGGCAAGTGATTCTAAGCCCCTAATATGGCCACCGTTATTAACGTTACTTCTCACGATTGGCTTTGCGTTATGGTCGATGACGTGGCAAGCCGGTGTGTTTGCTGTGTTGGTCATTGCATTAATGGGGGGGCAGCTTCTTCATTTATCGAAAAAGCGTTCTTCGGTTGATACGGAAGAAGGGGCATATATGGTGGAAAAGGATGCACCTGAACAACTGTTACGCCGTATTCATCATATTTTATCGATTGAGTTAGTACCAATCCGTGAGCAGTTAGCGCGTCAACGAGAGGTGATTGATGAATCGGTTGAGAGCCTAAATGGAAGCTTCTTTAGTATGCAAAGCGCTTGTCAGGACCAAGTTGCAACCGCGACCAGTATGGCGAATGAATTGCTGCACAATGAAGAAAGCGAGTACAGCCTGACCAAAGTACTGCCCGAAACTGAACGTGCGATTGATGCTTACATCGACATTATGGTCAAGGTCAGTGATAAAAGCGTGTCGTCGATTTACACCATTGAAGAAATGTCGAGCAAACTCAATGAGGTGTTTGAGCTGTTGGATGACGTTCAAGCCATGTCCGATCAAACCAACTTGCTCGCATTGAACGCAGCCATTGAAGCGGCGCGCGCCGGCGAAAATGGACGCAGCTTTGCGGTCGTTGCCCAAGAGGTTCGCTCACTCGCGATTAAGGCGACAGATCTTAATACTGAAATCCACAAGCATATCGATCTCGCCCAAGAAAGTGTCGATAAAACCAAACATACCGTGGGTGAAATCGCCTCGTTAGATATGACTGAATCGATTCGTTCGAAAGAATACATTGACTCATTACTCGAAGGAGTGAAGTCGGTCAACGACAAGGTCGGCCAAGAAATAGAGAGAGTATCCATGTTGGGGGAGCAGGTTCAGCAAGAAATCGGCTCGTGCATTAAGAACCTTCAATTTGCCGACATTATCACGCAACAAGGCGGGCACATACTCGACAACCTGCATATTTTGGAAGAGTTAAACGCATTGATCATTGAAACCATGTCGGAAAAGGATATCGACTGGCATGCGTTAAATGAAAAGGTCAATGAAATTGAAGAAAAAGCAGGCTCTGCCAAACGCGCACCTGCTAAACAGCAATCCCTCGATGAGGGTGAAATAGAATTATTTTAGAGGTGCCAATGAGAATTCGACGCGAAGATCAAGGTGATGGAAAACAAGTGATCTTGCATGTTAAAGGCGAGTTTAATTTTACCTTAGTGCAGGAGATTCGAGAGGCATACGCGGATCTTACAAGCCAAGAAGTCATTGTTGACCTCCGAGAAGCAACCTATATGGATAGTGCGGGGCTCGGCATTCTATTGAACATGCAAGATTATCTAAATAAATGTGATGGTTCGATTCGGCTAATCAACTGTCCGGATGCGATTAAGCGTGTGTTGTTTATCGCCAAATTTGAGAAAAAATTCAAAATAGAGTGAGTCGCCTATGAACGTGTTGGTGGTCGATGATGAGCCGGCGTTGGTGCACTATATTGCAGCAGCCTTAAAGGACGAAGCTGACAATATCAGCATGGCGATGAATGGTAGCGAGGCGCTTCAATTGTTGGAGTCGATCTCGCCGGAAATGTTTCCAGACTTGATCATCTCCGATGTCAACATGCCTAAAATTGATGGTTTTAAAATGGCGCAGGAAATACGCAGGCGTTTCCCGCAGAAATTGCTACCTATCGTATTTTTAACCGGCATTGATGACCAAGGTATTTATGCCAATTGCATGCAATACGGTGATGACTTTCTCAGTAAGCCGGTGGATGTCGCGACGCTGATCGTTAAAGTCCGGACTCACTTTCGTCATACCTGTCTGTTTCGTGAGGTGACTTTTCAGCGAGATCAGCTCAAACAGTTCCAAGAAACGACAGTTTATGAACATGCGATGGCAAGCCAAATTTTTGAGCGGTTGATGTCATTTAGCTTATCGGGTGTACCTGGGATTAATAGTTACTCAGGCTCATTCAGCCTGTTTAATGGCGATGTCACCATGATATTGCCAAGGCCTCTGGGTGGGCTATATATCCTGATTGCCGATGCTACAGGGCATGGACTTCCGGCCGCAATAAGCACTATTCCAGCAGTGAAAACATTTATCACAACCGCTAATCGAGGGTTACCGGTGGGCGATATTGCCAGTGAAATAAACGCACACCTACGAAACTTTATGCCGGTTGGCACTATGCTAGCAGGCTCTATACTCGAAGTGATGCCGGATGGGTTAACTGTGAATGTATGGAGTGGTGGGATGCCGGATGCTTACAGCCTTGATCAATATGGGCAAGTATTAGAAACCCATCAAGGTAGACACATGGCGCTAGGGGCGCAAGATAGAGCGAGCTTTGATGCGACTGTTACACGGTTACAGTTCAGAGAAGGACAGCGTTTATTCTTGGCCACAGATGGTGTGATTGAAGCAAGAAACCAGTCTGATAAGCAGCTGTCTGAAATTGGACTTATTCGTGCGCTAAGTGGTTGTCAGGGAAGCTTAATTGAGCAAGTAAAGCGCACACTTTCAGCCTTTGCAGGGGATGCTGGCGTTACTGATGATATTTCCATGTTAGAGCTTTCCTTTCCAATCGTTTGTCCAGAAAAGGAAGAGAATACAGTTTCACTGCAACCTTATTCCATCGTCCCCTCCCGTACTCAAATTCGTTTTGATACCGAGTTGCTGAAAAAAGCAGATTTAATCGCTGATTTGAGGGGACGGGTCAAAGGGATCGTTGGGGAGAGTACCGACCTTGACTTAATTTGTACGGTGGCGTCTGAGCTTATTACCAATGCGCTTGACTATGGCATATTGGAACTGCGTTCTGTCTCGAAAAACGATGTGGATGGCTTCTTTAACTACTATCTATCACGGCAAGAAAAGCTCGATGCGTTAAGTGGTGAGCATTATATTGAGTTAGAGTTAGATTTTCAGCCCAAGGCGCATCGTTTCAAGTTAAAGCTCGCTCACTCAGGGAAAGGGTTCGATCATGAGCGTCAAATCCGAGAAACCAACCATGATGCGGAGAGCTTGTCCGGAAGAGGGATTACGCTGATTAAATCGATATGCGAGCAGTTTAGCTACAGTGATCAAGGCCGAGCCGTTGAAGCGGTTTTTAAGCTTAACAATGGACAAGCGTAACGAATAGAGCTGATGCTGGAGTGGGGCGCCTAGCCCAGTGACATATTTGGCACTAGCCAAACAAAAAAAACGCCAACCTTTCGGCTAGCGTTTTCTTTAAAAGTGGCTCCCCCAACTGGACTCGAACCAGTGACATACGGATTAACAGTCCGCCGTTCTACCAACTGAACTATGGGGGAATAATGGTGCCTCGAGGCGGAATCGAACCACCGACACGGGGATTTTCAATCCCCTGCTCTACCAACTGAGCTATCGAGGCAATGGTGCCGGCTGCCGGAGTCGAACTGGCGACCTACTGATTACAAGTCAGTTGCTCTACCAACTGAGCTAAGCCGGCACACAAATCGCGAAATATTGTGTGTCACACCATTATTTCATTATATGGTGCCCGGAGGCGGAATCGAACCACCGACACGGGGATTTTCAATCCCCTGCTCTACCGACTGAGCTATCCGGGCCAACGGGGCGCTATTAAACGGATTTTCCGCCTCACCGTCAACTGTTTTTTTGAAAAAAGTGCGCCAATCGTGTCGTTTGGATAAAAAGGCAGCGAAATGCCATAAAAGTGCACAATTTTCAGGGTTTCACGAGGTATTATTGGGGTAAGTTCGCAAACTCTTTTTGGTAACGCGTTACCTTTTGTAGGTAGCGCCGAGACTCCGAAGAAGGGTGGCGATGGGTGAGCGCCCAAAACACCTGATTAGGTTTTAGGCTATTTAAGTCTCGCATGGCACGATCACGATTGCGGTCAAAGGTTCGTAGCACATTTCCCGTCCCACCGTTGTAGGCGGAAATCATACTGTAGTGCAAAGAGAGTGGATCGCGTACGGCTTTAAGATACCGGTTTTTAAGAATGTAGAAATACGCAGTGCCAGTATCAATATTTTTCTCTGGATCAAAAAGGTATTGCGGGGTGGGCTGGCCACGACGCTTTTTCACCAATTTAAAAACATCTCGTCCTGCGGTTTTGGGGACAACTTGCATTAGCCCGTAAGCATTCGCCCAGCTTACCGCATAGGGGTTGAAGCTGCTTTCCGTTTTGATAATCGCATAGATAAGCTGTTCTGAAATATCATAGCGCTTGGCGGCACGACGGACGATATCAGCATACTGATAACTTCGCTTCGCGACGTGGTCACTTACCATGGGGATGGTGACGTAATACATATTCTGAAAACGGACTTGTTTTTTCTTCAGACGGTGGTCGAGTAAGTATTCGGCAAAGCGATTTGCGCGCCACTGCCAGCTAATGGCTTTACCTTCGTGGTCCACCACTTGTCCTTCCAAAAAGGGGCGACCTTCAAGTGGCACCTCAGCCGCCGAGTAGAGATCGACAGAAGCTGGGTCTTGAGGTGTTAGCAGAGTGGTGATAATGGCCTGTTTTAAATGCGATTTTGGATTATCTGTGGCGACGGTTTCAACTTGAATAACACCGCGTTCAAAATCAATCCGAGCCCGACTTTTATAGTTATCTGTGTATTTAACGTAGTCACGTTTGCCAGACACAAAGACTTGATTCTCACCCCAGTGCACTTCAATGTTGCCAGTAAACTGACCGATTAATTGGTTGAGCGCGTCAATGTCTTTTTCAAATTGACCGGGGAGAGGGGCAAGATTTTTCGCAAATCGGTTGGTCGTTTTATAGCTGACGCCCACGTACTGCTCGACGCTTTCGCGGCTACAACCTGTGATCAGTAAACTTAGACAGCAAATCAGTAAACAGAGTAATCGCGTCATCTTTCATCGCGTTAGCATAAAAAAACACCCGCATTTAGCCTAACACAATGCGGGTGATTTGCAGTGATAACGCAACCTGCTTGTGGGGCAGCGCGTATTATTGGTTGTCTTCCGGTGGCACGTAACCATCGATCTGCACGTCTTGGCCTTCGAAAAGGAATTTCACCATCTCAGCCTCGATCAATTTACGGTGCTCGGGATCCATCATGTTGAGTTTTTTCTCATTGATGAGCATAGTTTGCTTTTTCTGCCACTCAGCCCACGCTTCTTTTGAGATGTTATCGTAAATACGCTTGCCCAGCTCACCGGGATAGAGTTGAAAATCAAGGCCATCAGCTTCTTTCTGGAGGCGTTGGCAAAATACGGTACGGCTCATAATCTAGGTTCCTCATTATCGCCTGTTTGGGGGCGTTGGCGTTCGTGATTAAGCAAGGTTAACAGCTTTTTCACTGGGGCCGCCAATCCAACTTTTGCGGGTTGTGACAAGTTATACCAAAGCCCTTGATTGGCTTCCATGATGATTTGAGGGCGTTGCGACACCGTGACACTGATCGGCACAATATCTAAGTGAAAGTGGCTAAAGGTATGGCGAAACGCGGTTAACACTTCGGTGCGTAGCGGCTCTAGGCCTTGTAACTTCTCTTGAATTGCTTGCTCGGCGTGTTGCTCGTCAGCTTGGGGTAAACACCATAGTCCCCCCCAAAGGCCACTGGGTGGGCGCTGCTCTAGCCAGATTTCGTCTTGATACTGAATCAGTAAAAAACTGGTTTGTTTTACGGGTAGCGTTTTTTTCGGTTTTTTTCCGGGAAAATCGAGTTGGCGTCCTTGCGCACGCGCTTCACATCGCTCTGCGACGGGGCAAAGTTCGCATTTCGGCTTGCTGCGGGTACAGATCATGGCGCCCATATCCATCATGGCTTGATTGTACTTATCCGTGTCTGTTGTGGGTGTCAGTGTTTCAGCCAACGCCCAAAGCTTGTTTTCAACCGGTTTTTTACCCGGCCATCCTTCGATGGCAAAGCAACGCGCGAGTGTGCGTTTTACATTGCCGTCGAGTATGGGATGTGGCTGTTTAAGCGATAGGGAAAGTACCGCACCTGCGGTGGAACGCCCCACTCCGGGTAAGGCCATCACGGCCTCTAAGGAGGTAGGAAAAACGCCGTCGTATTGCTCGGCAATTACCTTTGCGGCCTTGTGTAAGTTGCGTGCTCGCGCGTAGTAGCCAAGCCCTGTCCACAAATGGAGAACTTCGTCTTGATCTGCGTTCGCCAAGTCCGTCACGGTCGGGAAGCGCGCCATAAAGCGCTCAAAATAAGGAATAACCGTACTGACTTGTGTCTGCTGAAGCATGATTTCACTTAGCCAGACTTTATAAGGCGTTTTGTTTTGCTGCCACGGCAAGGTTTTACGCCCATATTGGTCGTACCATGCCAAGATGGCGTCTGAAAAGGATTGACTCACTGCGATCTCTCTTATTGTTTTGCTCACACGTGCACGGATGCAGGGCACAGGGTACACTAACAACAGGGATCACCAATAGGATCACTTGATCCCAACTTGCGCTGGCGTGAAAACTTTGCATAATGCGCAGTCCGTTTAGATTTCCAACAATCTTGGGTCTTGCGCGAACCATTGAGTCCCAATCACTGCATCACAGGCATACAATCATGACTGAAGTCACTAAAACCGAACTCACCGAGGATGGAAAAGTCATTCGCAAAATTCGCAGCTTTGTGCGTCGCGAAGGCCGGTTAACTAAAGGCCAAGAACAAGCGCTGAATGAATGCTGGCCAACCATGGGTATTGATTTTGATGCCACTGAATTGGATTGGCAGCAGGTGTTTGGCAATGACAATCCTGTGGTGTTAGAGATTGGCTTTGGTATGGGGGCGTCCTTGGTTGAAATGGCGAAAAACGCGCCAGAGAAAAACTTTATTGGCATTGAAGTACACACCCCGGGTGTGGGTGCATGCTTGATGGCGGCGCGTGAGGCCGGTGTGACTAACCTTCGTGTGATGTGCCATGATGCGGTGGAAGTGTTTGAACAAATGCTGCCGAAAGAAAGCTTGGATACGGTGCAACTCTTCTTCCCGGACCCGTGGCACAAAAAGCGTCACCATAAGCGCCGTATTGTTCAGCTCCCGTTTGCTGAAATGGTACGCGATAAGCTTAAAGTCGGTGGTGTGTTCCATATGGCAACGGACTGGGAAAACTATGCCGAGCATATGATTGAAGTGATGGAAGCTGCGCCACACTATCAAAATATCGCCGAAGAGGGGTATTATGTTCCGCGCCCTGACGATCGTCCGCTCACCAAATTTGAGCAACGAGGTCATCGGCTCGGTCATGGTGTGTGGGATATTAAGTACACACGCACGGCGTGATTGATTGACGCCTTGTTGGCGCCACTTTTCGATGCGCACTGAAAGCCAACCTTGGGTTGGCTTTTTTGTCCCAAGCTGTAAAGGGAGCAAGCAAGTGAAACCCAGTTCTCAATTATTATCTGACATCCTAGATGATGTGCGTCCGCTGATCGGCAAAGGCAAAGTTGCCGATTATATTCCCGCACTGGCTGATGTGCCGAATCACAAGCTAGGCATGGCGGTGTGTTACAACGACGGTGAGATTATTCGCGCCGGAGATGCGGATGAAGCCTTTTCGATTCAATCGATCTCCAAGGTGTTGAGCCTGACCCTTGCGATGCAAAATTACAAAGCGGATGAGATTTGGGCGCGTGTTGGCAAAGAGCCATCTGGACAAGCCTTTAATTCGCTTATTCAGCTTGAGATGGAACAAGGTATCCCGCGTAATCCATTTATAAATGCAGGGGCACTGGTGGTCAGTGACATGCTGCATACACGCCAATCGGCACCGCGCCAGCGGATGTTGGAGTTTGTTCGCGCACTCGCTGCAAACCCTCATATTTGCTACGACAAAGTGGTCGCGGACTCGGAAATGCAGCACAGTGATCGCAATGCCGCAATCGCCTATTTGATGCGAGCATTTGGCAATTTTGAAAACGAGGTCGTGCCGGTACTGACCAACTATTTTCACTATTGTGCGCTGAAAATGAGTTGTGTGGACTTGGCGAAAGCGTTTTTCTATCTTGCCAATCAGGGTAAGCCGTTGGGGCGGGCGCGCGCGATCCTCACCAAAACCCAGAGCAAACAATTGAATGCGCTACTGGCTACGTGTGGCTTGTATGATGGTGCGGGTGAATTCGCCTACCGTGTTGGGATGCCGGGCAAATCCGGCGTGGGCGGCGGCATTATTGCGGTCGTTCCCGGTGAAATGTCGATTGCAGTATGGTCGCCTGAGCTTGACCCTTCTGGCAACTCGTTGGCAGGAACGGCTGCCCTTGAGCTCTTATCAGCAAGAATTGGGCGCTCGATATTCTAGTGTTTGGCGATGATAAGGACTCATACCATCAGCGCAAGTGAAAAAAGCCCCGCGAGAACAGGCGGGGCTTTTTGATTGCGACTCAACCACAGATGTCATCCAAGGTTGCGCATGCTTATGCCTCAGCGGCTAGGGTAGCAAAGGCATGATCGGCCGCCGACAAGGTAGCGTCGATCTCTTTTTGCCCGTGCGCTAAGCACGTAAAGCAGGCTTCATAAGCGGACGGTGCAAGATAGACACCTTGCTCTAGCATTAAGTGGAAAAAGCGCTTAAAGCGTTCTGTATCACATTGCTGTACGTCTTTAAAACATGTGACCGTGTCGTTATCGGTGAAGAAGAAACCGAACATTGCACCGGCTTGGTTGGTGGTCAGTGCAATACCGTGTTTGTCCGCAAGGGCTTTAAAACCATCGGCCAGTTGCTTGGTGATACTGTCCAGATAATCATGGTTGCCTGGCTGACGCAATGCGCTGAGACAGGCGAGGCCCGCTGCCATAGCCACAGGGTTACCGGCAAGGGTACCGGCTTGATAGACTGGACCAGTCGGAGCGATATACTCCATCACATCACGACGACCACCAAACGCTCCCACAGGCATACCACCCCCGATGATTTTACCCAGTGTGGTGAGATCGGGTTTCACGCCGTAGTAGGCTTGAGCGCCACCGAGTGCCACACGAAAACCGGTCATCACCTCATCAAAGATCAGCAGAGCGCCGAACTCGTCGCACAGGGCGCGTAGTCCTTCTAAAAAGCCTGGCTGCGGCGGGACGCAGTTCATGTTACCTGATACAGGCTCAACGATGATGCATGCGATATCGTCTGGATAGGTTTCAAAGGTCTGACGGACAGAATCGAGGTCGTTGTAGGTACATGTCAGCGTGTGTTTCGCAAAGTCAGCAGGCACCCCCGGTGAGTTAGGCTCACCCAAGGTGAGAGCGCCAGAGCCTGCTTTAACCAACAGGCAGTCACCGTGACCGTGATAGTTCCCCTCAAACTTGATGAACTTATCCCGCTTGGTAAAGCCGCGAGCCAAACGAATCGCACTCATGGTCGCTTCTGTCCCTGAGTTGACCATGCGGACCATTTCCATCGACGGCACCAGCTCTGCCACTAATTCTGATAATGTGATTTCACTTTCTGTCGGGGCGCCAAAACTTAGGCCACGATGAGCGGCATCAATCACAGCCTCACGAATAGCAGCATGATTGTGACCCAAGATCATCGGACCCCATGAGCCGACGAAATCAATGTAGGCTTTACCGTCGGCATCGAAAATATAAGCGCCATCGGCGCGCTCCATAAAGACAGGGTCGCCGCCGACGCCGGCAAAAGCACGTACGGGAGAATTCACGCCACCTGGAATGGTGCGTCTTGCTTGTTGGAAAAGTTGTGCTGATTTGGTCATGACATATCCTGTTATGTAAGGCGTAAGCCTAAATTGCGTTGGGGCATTTTAACCAAAGATACGGATCACTGGCGAGATGGAGTATGATTTGATTGACCCCTGAGTGGCAATTTATACGTACTGATCACACCCTCGATCAATCGGGTAATACTTGAACACTTTACTCAGGTATTAGATAATTCAACGCTAAGCACGATGAGCATGTGAGGTAACAATGAGCGATGCACCTTTGCCGTTAGAGTTCTCAGAAGCAGCGGCGACTAAGGTTAAAACGCTGATTCAGGAAGAAGAAAATCCAAATCTGAAACTGCGTGTTTACATTACAGGTGGTGGCTGCAGCGGCTTTCAATATGGCTTTACCTTCGACGAAAACGTGAATGAAGGCGATATGGAAATCGAAAAAAGCGGCGTGAAGTTAGTGGTTGACCCCATGAGCTTACAATACCTAATGGGCGGTGTGGTGGACTATACCGAAGGGCTCGAAGGCTCACGTTTCTTTGTCAATAATCCGAATGCGACCACGACGTGTGGGTGTGGCGCATCCTTTAGCGTATAACGGGTTCTCGAGACGTTCATAGCGGATAGTTATTGACTATCAAACACAAACGGCGCCGACAGGCGCCGTTTGTGTTTATGTACCGCTGGTTACCCGCCGTTATTGGCGTGATAGCTGAGCGGCCCGACTGAGGCAAGCAGTTGATTAAACTTACTCAGCTGCGCCATGCGTGACTCGGCGAGGCGTACAAAGGCTTGTTTTTCTTGCCCTTGTAGTGATTTAGCTTCGGGTAATTGCACCGTACGCGGGTTTTTATGGACACCATTCACCAAAAACTCATAGTGCAGGTGCGCCCCTGTTACCCGGCCTGTAGCGCCCAAGGTGCCAATGATATCCCCTTGTTTGACCCGTTGACCGGTTTTCACTTTACGTTTAGTTAAGTGCAGATACTTGGTGATATAGGTTGAGCTGTGGCGGATAAACACATAGTTGCCATTAAAGCGGTTGTATGAGGCTTTCATGACCACGCCATCCCCCGCGGCTTTGATAGGGGTGCCAACCGGAGCGACATAATCCGTCCCCCGGTGCGGCTTTACGCGTCCTGTCACTGGGTGTAAGCGACGCGGGTTAAAGTTCGAACTGACATAACGGAAGTTCACAGGAGAGCGCAAGAAGGCTTTTTTCATCGCTTTGCCCGTGGGGGTGTAATACTTGCCATTCTTGGCACGTACTGCGGTGAATGTATCTCCTCGGTTGGTAAAGGTGGCAGCTAAGATGTTGCCACTCCCAATATGTTCACCTTCAACAAACTCTTCTTCATACAGTACAGAGAAGCTATCGCCTTCTCGAATATCGAGTGCAAAGTCTACGTCCCAGCCAAAAATCCCGGCAAGCTGCATAATCTGATTCGGATCTAACCCTGCATCGGTAGCGGCCTGCCAGAAATTTGATTTGATGGTAGCGCGGGCAAAGTTCAGTTGTGTATCAATGTTTTTTGTCTCGATGCGTGACTGATATTTGTCATCGACCTTGCTCACGATCAGGGTTTCATTGGTGCCGCGTGGCTGAATGAGTTGCACCAGTTCACCGCTTTCATCAACGCCCAAACGCACTTCATCTCCTGGCTTGAGATAGGCCAAGCTTTTGGTGCCTTCATCAGCGTTAACCAGACGATAGAGTGTGGTTGGACTCAAACCGGCGCGATTAAACAGCAAGGCCATGCTTTCACCATGCTGGACTTCATAACTTTGCCAGTTGATATGGCGTTTAAACTGCGCTGGCATTTCACCTTCAGGCGGCAGCAGAGAGACGGCATCGACGGGTAAGGGGTAATGTTTGCCAAGTTCAAAGTTAGGTTCAGGGCGTGGCGTGCTTGCGCCATCAGGGACAAGGATGAGTAATACCACGAAGGCGCTCAGTGCACCTATCGTGAGTTTATGTAATTTAGGTAAAGCTGCGAGTTTTTTTAACGGCATGAAAACTATGTTGAATCACTGCGAATACAAAATATGACAGTCAGATTCCCAATCGGTTTATTGGGGATGATGCCCTGATAATAATTTGACACGGTTAACACAAAGGCCACAAACATCTGTTGCCGGCAGCCACTGTGCACACCTTGCACACTGGCTATAAGTCTAACTGGTTTCAAAAACTGTCGCTATTCGAGTAGTATGTCGGTTTATCACATTTTTGCCTATTTTGTAGGAGCGAGAGACTATGGCGAGCCTGGAAGCCGCGCTAGCAGAACTAAAACGTGGCGTTGATGAAGTAATCCCTGAAGACGAGCTGGTTGCCAAGCTTAAAGAAGATCGTCCTCTGCGTATTAAATTGGGTGCAGATCCGACGGCACCGGATATCCACCTTGGGCACACAGTGATCCTAAATAAGCTGCGCGCGTTTCAGGAGCTCGGCCATGAAGTCATCTTCTTGATCGGAGACTATACCGGCATGGTCGGTGATCCGAGTGGTAAAAACACTACCCGTCCACCGTTGACGCGTGAGCAAGTGTTGCAAAACGCAGAAACCTACAAAGAGCAAGTGTTTAAAATTCTCGATCCGGCTAAAACCCGCATTGAGTTCAACTCGACGTGGCTTGGTGAGTTGGGCACTGATGGCATGATCCGCCTTGCGGCAAGCTCAACCGTGGCCCGTATGCTGGAGCGTGATGATTTTAAAAAGCGTTACAGCAGCAACCAGCCAATTGCGATCCACGAATTTATCTATCCGCTGCTACAAGGGCATGACTCTGTCGCGTTGGAAGCGGACGTAGAGCTGGGCGGAACGGATCAGAAGTTCAACCTGCTGATGGGACGTGAGCTACAAAAGCAAGCCGGACAGAAACCGCAAGTTGTTATGACCATGCCGCTGTTGGTGGGGCTGGATGGCGTGAAGAAAATGTCCAAATCCGCCCATAACTACATCGGTGTGAGCGAACGTCCGGATGATATGTTCGGTAAGATCATGTCTATCTCTGACGATTTGATGTGGGATTACTACGAGCTGTTGTCATTCCGTCCTCTCGAGGAAGTGACTCAGTTCAAGAAAGATGTCGAAGCGGGCAAAAACCCACGTGACATTAAAATCTTGCTAGCGAAAGAGATCATCGCGCGTTTCCACTCAGACGCGGATGCGGATGCGGCCGAGCATACCTTTATCAATCGTTTCCAAAAAGGGGCGATGCCTGACGAGATGCCAAGCTTTAGCTTTGAGCAAGGCATTGCGATTGGTAACCTTTTGAAAGATGCCGGTTTGGTCAGCTCAACCTCAGATGCGCTGCGTATGATCCGCCAAGGCGCGGTGAAAATTGACGGCGAAAAAGTCGAAGACACTAAGCTGGTGCCAGCGGCGGGCGAAGCCGTTTACCAAGTGGGTAAACGTAAGTTTGCTCGGGTGACGCTCGGCTAATTATTGGTTGAATCGACAAGCCCTCGCTATGTATGCGAGGGCTTTTTTATGCCTGCATGATCCTGATGCGTATCATGCTCGGTGTGAGGCGCGATTAAGTGTGCCACACCCCTTTCAAGGCGCGAACCATGTGTTGGCCCAGATAGAAGGCGGTTTGTAAGCAGGCTTCACTCAGTCCTTCTCCGGTTTCATGGGCGGTGACGCCATGCGTCGTGCCGGTTGGGTTGATGTTCTCGACCCCGATATTGGCACGACCTAAGCTAAGCCATAGCATATCGTGTTGACTGGCTAACGTTTGGAAGTAGTTGAGGGTCGCTGATTGCTCTCCTCCCGTTTGGCTTCCTACCGTAAACCCGGCAGCTAGCTTACCACGCCAATCTTGCTGCTCCCACGTTGGGCTGGATGCATCGGCAAACGCTTTAAATTGTGCGCTTGGCCCGCCCATGTAGGTGGGTGCACCAAAAATAATCGCATCCACATCTTTAAGCTGAGTAAAGACCTTTTGGTCGATAAAACGGCCATGTTCAATCACATCAGGCTCAATACGATAGACGAGGGGATCGGCATCGCCAGCTTGGATCCCTTCTGCAATCGTGGTGGCGAGTGCGTGTGTGTGGTCACTGACCGAATGATAAATGATCGCGATACGTAACATTGTGGCTCCTTGCTGGTGGCTGTCTAACAGTCCTTAGGGTAGAGGCGCGAACTTTCAACCCCAATCTTTTATGCTTAACGATCAAGGGCAAAGGGTGGCAAGGATAAATGCCAGCGAATCGCCGCTAAGCGGATCAGCAAGGTGGTGACCATGCCTGCAATTGATGCGGTGACGGCATCTGGACCCACTTCAACCGCGAGTGTATGAACGATCCCGCCGGCAATACATGCGGTGGCATAGACCTCGGTTCTCAGTACCATGGGCACTTCTCTGGCCAACACATCACGAATAATGCCGCCCCCACACGCGGTAATAACGCCCATGATCACCGCGACCAGTGGTGAAGTCCCATAGCTTAACGCTTTATCGACACCGATGCCGACGAAGACGGCTAAACCGACGGCGTCGGCGCAGGGTAATACGTACCAAGGGAGTCGGCGGGGGTGGCGAATAAGCAGCATGGTGGCAACACAGGTGGCAAGGATCACCCAAATATATAGTGTGTCACTGATCCAAAACACGGGCGTTGCTCCCATCGCCATATCGCGTACCGTTCCGCCCCCAATCGCGGTGGCGCAGGCAAGGACCACGACGCCAAAAGGGTCCATCCGTAAACGGCCAGCCATGAGTACACCAGAGATGGCAAATACTGCGGTGCCAAATAAATCAAATAAATACAAAATCATGGTTTGGGTCATCATGGGTCCTAGGTTGCGCGGCGCACCGTATCAAGTGCCTCACAGATTTGGGTTGCAGCCTGCAACGCACGGGGCGTTGCTCGTGTTAGCCAGTCTGGGTTTAATTGAAACGCATAGTGCTGAGCAAGGCTGGGGAGTAAGTCTTTCATACTTTGCCAGCTGGCAGGCAGTTCACCACCGGTATAAAACACCGTGTGCGGTTTGCGGGTGATCACTTGCTCCATATTCACTTGCGGATAAGCCGCGGGGCTATCGGCAAAAATGTTTTCGCCGCCACATAGCCTAAAAAGCTGGCTTGGCCAAGCTTGATCACTGGCTGTCATCAGTGGCGCGCCACTTAATAAATAAAAGTAAGGTACCGACGTCGCATCTTGATAGCGAGTATGCAGTGCATGCAGTTTTTGGTCGAAAGCGGCTGCATTTTTCTTCGCGATTTCGGGGTGGCGGCCATAACGGCCTAGTTCGCGAATAAAGCGGCTGATGTCGTCGAGTTTTTCGACATCAAGATAGCGGATTTCAATGCCCAGTTGCGCCAATGTTTCCAGTGGTTTAGGTGGGTTGCCGCCACGCCACGCCAAGATTAAGTCGGGTTTAAGCGCCACAATACGCTCCAGTTTGATGCCCCGATAGTTCGATACGCGTTCCAGCGTTTTTGCCTCCTCGGGATAATCACTGTACGCGCTGGCGGCGACGAGTTGTTCACCGAGGCCTGCAGCGTAAGCGAGCTCAGTGGCATGAGGCGCCAGACTGATCACACGATGTGGGGCAGGGTGTGCATAAGCGGCCGTGGTAAAGAGAAAAGCGGCAACCAAAAGTCCGGCGCCGCGAGGAGAGAGACCGAGCATGTTTTTTAATCCTTACACGATGAGCAAGCATAATGCGCTAAAGGCGATCCAAATGAGCATGCTCACTCTGAGTTTTTGACGTAATAACAAAAGGTGGTAGCACGCCGGTGTCACGCCACTGCCGATTTTTGTGCGCAATGTTTTGGTGCCTTGATAAATGGCAGGGCCTCCGAGGGAGAGCTGAAAGCGGCTACTGGCGCAGGCCAATAGCCAGCCCGGCCCCGGCGTGCGCCAGCGCTGTCCCTGTTGCCAACACGCTTTAAGGTGCGTGAATGGGGAACGACCCAGTGCGAACAAGAGGGTAAATAGACGCATAGGAACGTAATCGAGCCCGTTGAGAAGGCGTGCGACCGCTAAGCCAAATGGGTAGAAGGTGAGACGGCTTGGCGACCACACGCGCGCAAGACGGACTAAGCTGGCATACAGCAGGGCGCCGACACCACCAAACAGCACAAAATAAAAAATCACACAGGCGCCATGACGTGCGGTGCCAAGCAATAGCGTTTCTGCGCCTGCCTTACCCAGACCGACAATCGACAAGGACTCAGTTTCTCGGTTGACGCGGTTAGCCAAAAGTGCGCGTGCTGTCCCTTTGTCGTGTTGTTCAATGGCATCGGCAAATGCTTGGGAAAACGTATCAATATTGCGCCAATCGAGGGCAAGCCACAGCAGTAGCGCATCAAATAAAGGGCGAAACCAGACCAGCTCTCGAGTGGCAATCAGCAAGATCGCCAGCGTGCCACACATGAGTGCCAGTGCCAGCCCCCCTGCGAGCTTTCTCTGCCGCTTCGGGTCGGTCGGTTGGTTGACTTGGTCGGCTAAAATTAGCGCGTACTGTTGCCAGTATTGAAACGGAGAATAATTGGCGGATAAGGGGAGTAACCAATGGATTAATAGCGCCAACCACAGCGCCCAGAAGCTTGGGTGGTTGGCAGCCATAGTTAGCCAATATTGCGGGTTAAGCAGTGCGTCCATAATGGCAAGGATCATCCATGATAAGCGTTCGAAGGGTTAGTCGAAAAGCGCAACCATTTTTTCAACCATGGCGGACGAGCTTTTCGCAGCCAGCGGCAAAAACTCTTCAAACGTCATCGGTGATTCTTTTTCTGCCACCACATCAGAGATGGCGCGCACGACCACAAATGGGATCTTAAACTGGGCGCACACTTGTGCAATCGCTGCCGCTTCCATCTCTGCCGCTACAGCTTTAGGGAAGTGGGTGCGAATGTGCTGACGGTGTACATCGGTGTGCACAAAGGTATCCGCGGTGCAGATTAACCCGCGTACCACGTGTGTCTCGTCATCAATGGCTTTCTCGGCCAGTGCCATCAGTGCGTCGTCGGAGTCAAAGTGAGCCGGTTGCTGAGGAACTTGACCCATCTGGTAGCCAAATGCGGTTGCATCCGCGTCGTGGTAACACACTTGCGAGGAAATAACCACGTCACCGAGGTTTAATGAGGGTTCAAAAGCGCCGGCTGATCCGGTGTTAATCACGCAATCTGGCTTAAACTGTGACAGTAACAAGGTGGTGCCGACCGCTGCCGATACTTTACCAATGCCTGATTGGAGCAATACCACATCACGGCCCTGCAGTGTGCCRGTGTAGAAGGTGCAGCCTCCTTCGTGATGAGTGGTAAGGTTCGCGAGCTTATCACGCAGCAGGGTAATTTCCTGCTCCATAGCGCCAATAATGCCGATTTTCATCTTGATGATCCTGTTAGCACATAGAATGGGGTTAGTGTACATGAGGCAATAAAAAAGTGCCTCCTTTGAGGCACTTCTATTCAGTCGGGATGGGAGAAGATCAGACTTCGAGGTAGTCCATGATCCCTTCGGCCGCTTTCCGCCCTTCATCAATGGCGGTGACCACTAAATCTGACCCGCGCACTGCATCACCCCCAGCAAAAATTTTCGGATTGGTGGTTTGATATAAGATGTCCCCTTTAGCTGGCGCTTTGATGCGACCACGCTCGTCAAGGGCTACATCATAGGGCTCCAGCCACTCCATGGCATGAGGTTGGAAACCGAACGCCATGATCACGGCGTCTGCTTCTAGCACATGCTCACTGCCTTCAATCGGCTCTGGGCGGCGGCGACCGGCAGCATCAGGCTCACCGAGCTGGGTTTTTACCACGGTAACCCCGCGCACGTTGCCGTTTTCGTCGACTTCAATGCCAAGAGGCTGAAGGTTGAACATAAAGTTCACGCCTTCCTCACGCGCGTTTTTCACCTCGCGGCGCGAGCCGGGCATATTCGCTTCGTCACGACGGTAGGCACAAGTGACACTGGCGGCTTGTTGACGAATGGAGGTACGGACACAGTCCATCGCCGTATCGCCTCCCCCGAGGACCACCACTCGCTTACCTGCCATATCGATGAAGGGTGGCGCGTTCTTAAGTTCCATCACTTTGTAGGTGTTGGAGACTAAAAATGGCAGTGCATCAAACACACCGGGTGCGTCCTCGTTGGCAAGACCAGCACGCATGTACTTGTACGTCCCGACGCCGAGGAAGACCGCATCAAATTCATCAATCAAGGTTTGCATGGCCACATCTTTACCGACTTCGGTGTTGAGACGAAACTCCACGCCCATTTCGGTGAAAATCCGTTGGCGGTTGCGCATCACCTCTTTTTCCAGTTTGAATGACGGGATCCCGAAAGTGAGCAAGCCACCAATTTCCGGATAGCGGTCAAATACCACCGGTTTGACGCCATTGCGCACCAACACATCGGCACACGCAAGCCCAGCAGGGCCGGCACCGATTACGGCCACTTTTTTATCTGTCCACTCAACATGTGACATATCGGGCTTCCAGCCCATTTCAAACGCTTTATCGGTGATGTACTTTTCGACATTACCAATGGTCACAGCGCCAAAGTCATCATTCAGTGTACAGTCACCTTCGCACAGGCGGTCTTGCGGACACACTCGGCCACAGACCTCAGGCAGGCTATTGGTTTGGTGCGATAGCTCAACGGCCTCTAAGATGCGTCCCTCATTGGCCAGCTTTAGCCATTGTGGAATGTAGTTATGCACGGGGCATTTCCATTCACAATAGGGGTTACCGCAATCTAAGCAGCGATCGGCTTGTGCCGACGCTTCTTTTTCGGTGAACGGCTCGTAGATTTCCACGAACTCTATTTTGCGGGTATCAATCGGCTTTTTTCGCGGGTCGATACGCTGCACATCGATAAACTGATATACGTTCTGGCTCATGGATCCCTCCTTTACTGCGCCTGAACTCGCAGCTCGGCAGCGCTGCGACTCTGGTGGCCTAACAAGGTGCTGACATCAGCGGCTTTAGGTTTGACCAAATAGAAACGGTGTACCCATTGGTCAAAATCAGCCAGCAGTTGTTGCGCACGATCTGAACCTGTCAGTTCTAAATGTTGCGCGATCAGTCCGCGTAAGTGCTCTTGATGAATGGCCAGAGATTCTAACGACAGCGCTTCAACCAACTCTGGATTGATGCGGCGGTTAAAATCGCCCTCCTCATCGAGCACATAGGCAAAGCCGCCGGTCATTCCAGCGCCAAAGTTGACGCCAGTGCGACCTAAAATCGCGACGATACCGCCCGTCATATATTCACAGGCGTTATCTCCCGCGCCTTCGACGATCGCATGGGCTCCTGAGTTACGCACGGCGAACCGTTCGCCTGCTTTCCCTGCCGCAAACAGCTTGCCACCAGTGGCACCATACAGGCAGGTATTGCCCATGATGGTGGACTCATGACTGGCAAAGGCGGATCCCACAGGCGGACGGATCACGATCTCACCGCCACTCATCCCTTTGCCGACATAGTCATTGGCATCGCCGACAAGGGTGATATTAACCCCTGCCGCATTCCATACCCCGAGGGATTGACCCGCAGTGCCTTGCAATTGAATATCCAGAGGGTTAGCTGCCATGCCTGTGTTGCCATAGCGTTTTGCAATCGCGCCAGAGAGGCTAGCACCGACTGAACGGTCGGTATTGCGTACCGATTTGTAGATGCTGGCTCGTCGGTTAGCGTCAATCGCATCCCCTAGTTCGCTGAGCAAGGCTTGGTTGAGCGGTGCATTATCAAAAGGCGTATTGGGCTCACTGCAATATAAGGTTTTGCCCGGCCAGGGTGTGGGCGCCTCGAGAATATGGCTCAAGTCGAGTTTTAGCTGCTTGGCGGTAAAGCCATCAACTGCTTCCAGCAAGTCCGTTCGGCCAATGAGATCGGTGAGCTTTTCGACACCAAGCTCAGCGAGTAGCTCGCGGACTTCTTCGCCTAAGCCTTTAAAGAAGTTCATCACCTGATCAGGTAAGCCTTTAAAGTAGTCGCGACGAAGCGTGTCATCTTGGGTCGCTACACCGGTTGCACAGTTATTCAGGTGGCAAATACGCAAGTATTTACAGCCTAGTGCCACCATAGGCGCGGTGCCAAAGCCGAAGCTCTCTGCACCTAAAATAGCGGCCTTTACAATATCGAGGCCAGTTTTGAGGCCGCCATCGACTTGTAAGCGAATTTTGTGGCGTAAGCCATTTTCCACGAGGGCTTGCTGGGTTTCGGCGAGGCCTAATTCCCAAGGGCTACCGGCGTATTTCACGGAGGTCAATGGGCTTGCCCCTGTGCCGCCGTCATACCCTGAAATGGTGATCAGGTCGGCATAGGCTTTTGCCACACCGGTGGCAATGGTGCCCACGCCCGGTTCGGAGACCAGTTTGACCGATACCAATGCGCTTGGGTTGACCTGCTTTAAATCAAAAATCAGCTGCGCCAAGTCTTCAATCGAGTAGATATCATGGTGTGGTGGTGGCGAAATCAAGGTGACACCGGGGACTGAGAAACGCAATTTGGCGATCTCGGCCGTGACTTTATGGCCGGGCAATTGTCCGCCTTCACCAGGTTTCGCCCCTTGTGCCACTTTGATTTGCAACACATCGGCATTGGTGAGGTAGTGGGGAGTGACCCCAAAACGGCCCGATGCAATTTGCTTGATTTTGGAGTTACGCTCGCTATTGAAACGGCGTGGGTCTTCACCCCCTTCACCGGAGTTCGAGTGGCCGCCAAGGCGGTTCATCGCAATGGCTAACGCTTCGTGCGCTTCAGGGCTCAAAGCACCTATGGACATGGCCGCGGAATCAAAGCGTTTAAATAGCTCGGTGGCGGGCTCAATGCGTTCAAGCGGTAATGATGTGTCGGCTTTTTTCAAACGCATTAGGTCGCGCAAGGTTGCCACCGGACGTTCATTCACCGTTTTCGCGTAGGTTTTGTAGTCCATCGCTTCCCCAGAGCGCACTGCACTTTGCAGATTTTTTACTACATCTGGGTTGTAAGCATGATACTCGCCATCGTGGACGTATTTGAGTAACCCACCATGCTCTAGCGGCTTATGTTTAATCCAAGCACGACGCGAAAGATTGACTAAGTCTTGCTGGAAGTCATCAAAGTTCGCACCTTGAATGCGGCTTGCGACACCTTTAAAGCAAAGCTCTACCACATCGTCATGCAGGCCGACCGCTTCAAACAGCTGCGAACAGCGGTAAGAGGCAATGGTCGAGATCCCCATTTTTGACATGATTTTAAATAGGCCCTTGTTGATGCCATTTCTAAAATTCACCATCACATCGCGATAGGGCTTTTTGATTGCGCCAATATCGACTTGATTGGCTAGCGTTTCGTAGGCGAGGTATGGGTAGATAGCCGTGGCACCAAAGCCGAGTAATACGGCAAATTGGTGCGGATCGCGTGCACTCCCGGTTTCAATGATGATGTTGGCATCACAGCGCAAGTTTTCGCGGACCAGACGCTTTTGCACCGCCCCGACTGCCATAGCGGCAGGGATAGGGAGTTTGTCTTTATTGATACTGCGATCAGACAGGACTACCAGTACCGTGCCATCGCGCACGCAGCGCTCGGCTTGATCGCAAAGATCTAAGATGGCCTGCTGCAGATCTTTCTCGTTCGGATCGTAGTTAATATCGAGAATACTGTTGCGATAATAGGTATCGTCGAGCTCGAGTAACTGCACCATGTCTGAGAATAAGAGCACGGGCGATTTAAACGCGACGCGCTCAGCGTGGCCATCGGTCTCGCAGAAGACGTTCATTTCCCGGCCGATACAGGTGGCCAGTGACATCACGTGGTTTTCACGCAAGGGATCAATGGGTGGGTTGGTAACCTGAGCAAACTTCTGACGGAAGTAGTCACTGACACAGCGGGGACGAGAAGATAATACTGCCATGGGCGTATCATCGCCCATCGAACCGGTCGCTTCTTGACCGATATCCCCGAGCACCTTGACGACTTGCTCGACTTCCTCGTTCGACATCCCAAACAGCTTTTGGTAAACCTTCAGTTGGGTGTCTTGCAAGCTCCGGCTGCCTTCGCTGGCATCATCATCAAGTTCTTCAAACGGGGTCAAGCGACGCACATGAGCATCGAGCCATTCCCGATAGGGGTGGCGACTTTTCAGTTCATTATCGATTTCCGCTGAGTGCCAAATTTTGCCTTCTCGGGTATCGATCACCAGCAATTCACCCGGGCCAACACGCCCTTTTTCAGCGACCTCATCAGGCGCGTAATCCCAAATGCCAATTTCAGAGGCGAGGGTGATGAATTTATCTTTAGTGACCACATAACGCGCAGGGCGCAAGCCGTTGCGGTCGAGATTACAAGCCGCATAACGGCCGTCAGACATCACGATACCGGCAGGGCCATCCCATGGCTCCATGTGCATGGAGTTAAAGTCATAGAATGCACGCAGCTCATCATCCATATCCGGATGGTTTTGCCAAGCGGGCGGCACAAGCAGACGCATGGCGCGGAAGAGATCCATGCCACCGGACAAAAATACCTCAAGCATGTTATCTAGGCTCGACGAATCCGATCCTGATTCATTGACAAAAGGTGCGGCCTGATGGAGGTCTGGCAATAAAGGCGAGTTAAATTTGTATGCCCGTGTGCGTGCCCATTGGCGGTTACCTTCAATGGTGTTGATTTCACCATTGTGGGCAAGGTAACGGAACGGTTGAGCGAGCGGCCAGCGTGGTTGCGTGTTAGTACTAAAACGCTGGTGGAATAAACAGATCGAAGACTCGAGGCGTAAATCGGCCAAATCGGTGTAAAAGCGCGGCAAATCTGCCGGCATACACAAGCCTTTGTAGACGATGGTTTGGGTCGACAGACTGGTAATGTAGAAATCTGTGTCGTCAACTAACGCTTTCTCTGCGCGGCGGCGCGCAATATACAGGCGACGTTCTAAATCGCGTGCGCGCCAACCGGCCGGGCCGTTAATAAAGACTTGTTCGATAACGGGGAGTGACTGCTTGGCGATTTCACCCAGCACGTCAGGGTTGGTTGGTACCGTACGCCAACCAACCACGGAGAGTGTTTCGGCACCAATTTCTTGTTCAAACACCGCGCGGGCGCGCTGCGCTTTCACCGGATCTGTGCTCAGGAAAAGCATTCCCACCGCATACAAACGGCTCAGGTTCCATTGGTTTTGTTCGGCAATAAGGCGAAAGAAACGGTCGGGCTTTTGGAGCAATAACCCACAACCGTCCCCGGTTTTACCATCGGAGTTAATCCCTCCGCGGTGGGTCATGCGATCAAGTGCGGAAATGGCGGTACGAACCAACTTGTGGCTGGGCTCACCTTCTTGATGGGCGATCAAACCAAAACCACAGTTATCCTTTTCCAACATTGGGTTGTACAGCGACATTGCAATTCTCCCTTGCTACTGCGTCACTCGCAGTGATTGCATTTATTGTCGTGATCCTCCTGACCACTCTGAAAGCGTCTAGGACTGTGACAGCTCACCCGTTATGTTGTGTTTATTTAACGGGAAAATCGCGTGCTTGTAAGTAATTAAATTACTGATTTTCAACGCGATGCCTAGCCTGCCGTATCCAGAAAGCGCTATTCAGCGACCTTTCAAATTAACGGCAAAGCAGTTAAAGGTCAAATTTTATTATGCAGCCTTTATGCACCATGAGGCTTGGTGTGATGTCAATTAAACACCTGATATTTTCAGGTTTTGTGTCAATTTTTTCAGGAATAATAGCTATTCGCGTTTATGCTGTTTTGTTAAATAATTATTAATTTAAGGCCAAATTCGAGCATAAATTCTAACCAAAGAAAGAAATAAAGCAGGGTGCGTTTTATGTCTTCAGTTTCATAGCAAGATGCGCTGTGATTTGATGTAAAAAAATGACAATTGACAGTAAAAACCTGTGAGGCACGTAGCCATGTATTTTGAGAAAATTGTGGCAAAATAGCGCTTCTATAAGCGACGCAACGGAAAAAGATGTCGCGAATCAAGGATGGGTGTGATCACACAGGAGCCGCATGGCATTTTTCATTTTATTTACATTTCTTGTTTTAGGTGCGGTGCTTGGCTACGCGTGGCGTGCGCGACAAGAAACCGTCGCGTTAACCCATTGGCGAGTGTATATGGCTGATCTCGATACGCCCCATGCCATTGTTACCGCCGATGATGGTGACATCTTGTATGCCAATGCTGCCTGTGTGGAGGCATTTTCATTAGTGGACAGCAAAAACCACTTTAAAACGGCCAATGAGCACCAGCGACAAGCGGTACGCGCCTTCATTGTTGCTCAGCAGTGGCCACGTCCTTTCTCTAATGTCGAAGCTAAGGTCAAAGCGCCCGGCGCGAATCGAGTACGCATTGGCGTGCGCTTGTCGGGCTTACCCATTCGTTGTCGGCGTAAAAAAGCATGGTTAGTGTCGCTAGCACCGCTGGCGCGCCACGCGCAATGGCAGTTACAGCATCAAGAACATGGTGTTTTGCTTAGCGTGATTAATTCGTTGGCTGAATTGGTTTGCTTTCAAGATGTCGATGGCAATGTGGTGGGAACCAATGCGGCCTTTGACCGCTTTTGGCGAGGCCGCGAGCAAGAGGGCATTATGTGGCATGCCGATCAGCCGTTGTCTGGCTCAAAGACGGTGCGTACTTGGGCATCGCAGTTAAACGGCGAAAGCTGTTTGCTTGAAACCAATATCACGGCGCTTAAAAATGATCAGCAACAGGTGGTTGGCACCTTGAGCATCAGTCATGATGTGACCGACTGGCACCAAATGCAGCAAAGTTTGCAACGCGAGGTGCATCATCGCCAATCGGCTGAGCAAGCGCTTCAGCAACGGAGCAATTTACTGAGCGCGATTTTTAATGCCAGTGTGGATCCGATTGGGATCTTTGATCAGGACTATTACCACCTTGCCTGTAATCAAGCCTATGCCGATGCGCTCGGGGTCTCCATTGAAGCGCTTGAGACCTCTCCAGCGCAAGAGGTCGTCGATGCAGATATTTTTGATCAGCATCGCCAGCGCGATCAGCATGTACTGGATACTGGGGAAACTGTTACCTATGAAGATGTGATTTGGCGGCGCAGCGGCGAGCAAACTTGGTTTGAAGTGACGAAATCGCGTATTGATGATCCGGTGACTGACAGCTTTGCAGTACTGGTGATGGCGCGCGATATCACCGAACGTAAGCACACCCAACAACAGCTGGCGGATGCGATCATGTCATTCCAAGAAATGAGCTTCGTGGATAGTTTGACCCAAGTGGCGAATCGACGCAGCTTTGATGAGCAATTGCGCAAGTTGTGGCGGTCACACGCCCGTGAACAAACACCGCTTGCCTTGATCCTCTGTGACATCGACCACTTCAAACTTTACAACGATAATTACGGCCATCAACAAGGCGACTGGGCCTTGCAGCAAGTGGCGAATGCTTTTAAATCGGCGATTAATCGACCACTTGATGCGGTCGCGCGTTATGGTGGAGAGGAATTTGCTATTGTATTGCCTCACACTGAGCTTGATGGGGCTGCTTTAGTTGCCGAGCGGGCAAGGGCGGCGTTGGCCGAGCGTGAAATCGCGCATCAGTATTCCCCGGTCGCAGCGGTGATGACCGCGAGTCTCGGCGTTGCGTGTATGATCCCCTCACCCGAAGGGGATTATGGGGAGCTTATCCATCAAGCCGACTTAGCCATGTACCAGGCGAAGCGGCTGGGGCGCAATCAAGTCAGCTTAATGGGACCAACGTCTAGCGCTATAGAGAACGATGCGCTGCGCCCTGAGCCTGAACACTTCCACTCTTAACTGGCGTGTAGTAAGCCTTTATGAAACAACTCAAAGTTTTAGCGCAGTATTATGTTGATTTGCTGGTCAAGCTGGGCATTGTCCGCTTCAGCATGCTACTTGCACTCGCGCTTGTGGCACTGGCCGTGGTGGTGCAAGTGGGCATCACCTTGGTGCTGGAAGGCACGGTGCAAAATATCGACATTATCCGCTCGATTTTCTTCGGCCTGGTGATTACCCCTTGGGCGGTTTATTTTTTGTCCGTGGTGGTGGATCAGCTGGAAGAATCGCGGCAGCGCTTATCTAAGCTGGTGTCTAAATTAGAAGAGATGCGTGCGCGAGACATGCGTCTTAACCGGCAATTGACCGAAAATATTGAGCAGCTGAATTTAGAAATCGACGAGCGTAAAAAAGCTGAGAGTGCGCGCCAAGAGGCGATTAAGGATCTAGAAAACGAGGTATATCAGCGGGAAAAAGCACAGCTAGAGCTGGCCGAGCAAACCGCATTGCTGCGCTCGTTTATTGATGCGTCTCCGGATCTGATCTATTACCGCAATGCCAAGGGGCAGTTCTCCGGCTGTAACCGCGCGATGGAAGAGCTGACCGGCTATAAAGAGAAGGCGCTGAAGGGCCTGACGCCGTGGGATGTCTATCGCGAGGATATCGCCGCGAAAGTGGTGGAGACCGATCAGCAAGTCTTTGATAACAATGTCTCCATTACCTACGAGCAATGGCTTGAGTATCAAGATGGACGCAAGGCCTATTTTGAACTGCGCAAAGTCCCTTTCTTTGCGCGAGACGGTCGTCATCTGGGATTGCTTGGCTTTGGCCGTGAAATCACCGAACGTAAGCGTTATCAAGATGCATTGGAGAAAGCGAGCCGAGATAAAACCGCCTTTATCTCCACCATCAGCCACGAGTTGCGCACACCGCTTAATGGGATTGTCGGGTTGAGCCGCATGCTATTGGACTCGCCGCTGGATGATGATCAACGCAATTACTTACGTACCATTTACGTCAGTGCCATCACTTTGGGTAATATTTTCAACGATATTATCGATTTAGATAAATCCGATCGAAACCGGCTGTCCTTGTACCCCACTAGCATCGATCTGCGTGAATTTGTTACTGAGATTGAAAACATCTCTGGCCTGATGGCGGAGCAAAAAGGGCTGCGTTTTGAGCTTGAACGGGTGACAGATTTGCCGGAATTTGTCGCCGTGGATGCGACACGACTACGGCAAATTTTGTGGAATCTGGTCGGGAATGCGGTCAAATTCACCAAGCAAGGCTGTGTGATCATCACCGTTAGTGCAGATGTGGAGGACGACAACGCGCATCTTTGCTTTGAAGTTGAAGACAGCGGGGTGGGGATCCCTGCTGATGAGCAAGATAAAATTTTTGCCATGTACTATCAGGTAAAACAAGGCGAAGAAAACTTGCATGCTGTGGGAACAGGGATTGGACTCGCCGTGTCTCGCCAGTTAGCGCGCATGATGGGAGGCGACATTACCGTCGATAGCGAAGAAGGTGAAGGGAGTACCTTTACCGTCACGGTTTCCGTGCCTTTGAGTGAGCCTGCGGATGATGAGGTCCAACTGCCCACGCGCAGTGATAGCCGCTTGCGAATTTTGCTTGTCGAAGATATTGAGCTGAATATCACGGTCGCTACCAATTTATTGGAAAGTCTAGGCCATGAAGTGACCGTTGCGCGAGATGGTCAGTCGGCGCTAAACACCTTTATGCCGGGGGCGTTTGATTTACTGCTGTTAGATATTCAATTACCGGATATGACCGGTTTTGATATTGCAGCAACATTACGCGAAACACAGTCGAGCTTACCACCACTTGTCGCATTAACCGCCAATGTGATCAAAGACAAAGGCGAGTACATCGACAAAGGCATGGATGATGCGATCAGCAAGCCGATTAGTGTCGCGGCACTTAGCCAAGTGATTGAGCGTTATGCGTTGGCGGAGGGGCAAGAAGCGGTGACTGACGAGAGTGCGTCGACGCGGCCAGTCGCAAGTGAGCAAGCGGAAAAGCTGTTGGATATGGACATGCTCACCGGCTATGTCGAGCTAGTTGGCACCGAGCCTGTGCGCAAAAGTATTGAAATGTTTGAACAATTGATGCCGGAATACATCGCGATTCTTGATTCGAATATGACCGCACGCGACCAAGATGGCATTGTGTCGGAAGCGCATAAAATTAAAGGTGCGGCGGGCTCAGTGGGCTTGAAGCATGTACAAAAAGTGGCCCAAAAAGCACAGTCTCCTGAGTTACCGGCGTGGTGGGAGAATATTGCCGATTGGGTTGATGAAATTAAAGTAGGCTATCAGCACGATCTGACCGTGTTAAAAGCATGGTTAGATGAGCAATCCTCCTAAACACCACCAACTAACTAAACAAAAAAGGCGCCATCAGGCGCCTTATTCATATTGGGTGTGCAGCTTATTGATCTTCGAGCTCACCGCAGAAGCGATAGCCTTCACCGTGAATGGTGGCAATGATCTCTGGGGTGTCGCTGTGCGATTCGAAGTGCTTACGAATACGACGAATTGTGACATCCACAGTACGGTCATGCGGCTTTAGCTCGCGACCTGTCATCTTTTTCAACAGCTCAGCACGGGTCTGGATTTTGCCTGGGTTTTCACAGAAGTGCAGCAGGGCACGAAACTCTGAACGTGGCAATTTGAACGACTCGCCTTCAGGGTTAATCAAAGAGCGACTGTTGATATCAAGAACCCAACCATTAAACACATACTGTTCAACGTTGCGTTTTTCTTCACCACCGTTCACGCTACTCATCGCACGGGTTAACAAGTTACGTGCACGAATGGTCAATTCACGAGGGTTAAATGGCTTGGTGATGTAGTCATCGGCACCAATTTCCAGCCCTAGGATTTTGTCGACCTCGTTGTCACGGCCCGTCAAGAACATCAATGCCATGTCGCCCTGTTCACGCAATTCACGCGCGAGCAATAGACCGTTTTTACCGGGCAAGTTGATGTCCATAATCACCAAGTGCACTTGATGATTGGATAGGACTTGATGCATCTCGTCGCCATCGCTGGCTTCAAAGACATTGTAACCTTCCGCTTCAAAGATACTTTTCAGCGTGTTACGTGTGACTTGTTCATCTTCTACAATCAGAATTTGCGGGGTTTGCATTGGCGATACCTAATATCTAAATAGAATCCGGTTGCACTTCACAGTCTAGTTCCACTAGCCCATGAAAAAAATTTACAAAATTGCGAGAGGATGCCTTCCGCGAACCTCGCAATCAACATATGGCACGCCATCCATAGAGAGGTGTGTGTCGATGCTAGACAACGCACCGTGTGTTCCAGTTGAGGCAGGGCGTTATCGGCCCTCGTAAGCCTCAGAGGCAATCACTGTTACATCCATTGATTGCCGCTAATTGTATTCATTTAACAGCGCGCTAACAATATATTACGGTGAACGTTGATGATTTTTTTCATCCTTTATTGACCCCAATCAAAAGCATCTTTGTTGGTGATTAGGGTCAACTTCCCGTTTAACTTTATGAATATTAGCGCATAATTAGCAATTAAGCATAATGTTAGTAACGAACAGGTGTAAATAATGTGTGATCAGAATAACGCCAGCGATTTGTGGAAAACTTACCAGCAGATCGCATTTCGGGCACCCCAAGCTCCTAGTGTCCGCTCTTTTGCCATTCTTACCGCATTTAACCCTCGCAGCCAACCTTTATCTGAGAAAGAGAATCAATTACGTAATCGTCAACTCGCGGATGAGATGGAGAAAGCGGGGATTCGCTATTGGGCAATGCATGGTGGGGCGCCTGATGGCAGCTGGTTTGAGCCGGGCTTTGCGGTTGCCCTGAATCAAGACGAAGCGATTGCATTGGCGAAAACGTGGCAGCAAAACGCGATTTATTGGGTGGAGGAGGATACATTATGGTTACTGCCTGCACTGATGACAGATTTTGCGCCGCAGTCACTAGGCGTGACGTTTTCATCACTGCTGGAATTGACAAACTCATCACTGGACTGAGGAGAGCATCATGGACGATAGACTACCTGATTTATGCGATAACCACCCAGACGCTGTGCGTTGGCTACCCATTCAGTGGCAAGATTTTGGCGCGGTGAGCGGCTTTGAAGGACGTATACGCACTGTACGCTGTTATCACGATAACTCCAAAGTGAAAGAGCTTCTCGCAACGCCCGGCCAAGGTCAGGTTTTAGTGGTTGATGGCGGCGGTGCGATGGATCGTGCGTTATTGGGCGATATGATCGGAAAAAGTGCGGTCGACAATGGTTGGGCGGGGGTGGTGATTGCCGCGCCAGTGAGGGATGTGGCGACGCTTGCCATCTTGCCTATTGGCATTAAAGCACTCGGCGTCTGTCCGATTAAAACCCAAAAACGGGACTGGGGAGAGGTAGATGTGGTGCTAACGCTGGAAGGCGTGCTAGTGACCCCGGGTGACTACCTGTATGCTGACAAAAACGGTGTGCTGGTTTGCGCGCAGCCTTTGAGTACGGTCAGCGACGTGGATTAAGCATTTACGCCGTCGTTACACGTTGTTAAAAGCGTAACCCGACGCCGAGTTGGTAAATGGACTCGGTGTCTTTTTCAGGATCGAACTCCACATCTAGCCCGGCATTGACATCGAAAGAGTCACTCAATTGGTAGCGGCTGCTGACTCCCCATTGGTTAACGCTTTTATCACGTTGGTAGCCGTGGCTCAGTTGGCTAGAAACATGTAATTTGTCGGTAAATCGGTACTCAATGCCGCTGAGCAAGCCGCGTTGCGTGGGGGCTGTCTGGGTTTCGCTTTTCATTTGCGTGCCAAGATAAACGGAGAGATTACTCAAGGGGTAGCGATAGCCTGACTCTATGGTCCAGCTATCAAATCCGTCTCCTGCCGAGGGCATCGACTGGATAAAAAAGCGATTAGAGTCGGCTATCGTTTCGGTCTCGAACGATAGCATTTGCTCGCCAAATGCAGGGGTTGCCACTATATGCAAGGCGAGTGCGAACAATCCGAATTGTTTCACTCTAGGTTCCTTTGCGTTGTTATTTTTGTCGGTTTCGTCACCGCTGATGATCAGTGTAGACAAAAAAGTGTGCGCGGTCGCAACTTTGTCTAAAAAAACGTCATGCTATTGACGTACCTGATAAGCGCCAGCGTGTGATGACGACAATAAAACAACAAGCAAAATTGACGCCAGGTTAAGCTTGTTTAGGCTTTGACTAACTGAAGCGCATCGCTGTAGGGGCGCACATCATGGAAGTAGCCCTCTTGGACCTGATGTTGCAGTTGCTGCCAAAATTCGGCCTCAAAAAGCTCGGGATGTAGGCGCTCAAACTCATCACGTAGTGCAGGGTTGACCAACAAAAAGGTACGAAACTCTTCGGGAAACACGTCATTTTCTCCCACGCTGTACCAAGGCTCTGCGGCTAGCTCATCTTCTGGATAACGCGGTGGCGGTATGCGGCGGAAGTTGACCTCAGTGAGATAGGCGATTTCATCATAATCGTAGAAAATCACCCGATTATGGCGGCTGACGCCAAAGTTTTTAAACAACATGTCACCGGCAAAAATATTGGCAGCTGCGAGCTCTTTGAGGGCATCACCGTATTCTTGTACTGCTTGGGTTAAGGCGTCAGGACTGGCTTGCTCGAGGTAAATATTGAGCGGGATCATCCGCCGCTCCATATATAAATGGCGGATCCGTACCTCTGTGTCAGTGACGGACACACACGAAGGCGCCACATTTAGCAATTCGTCAATCAATGCATCGCTGAAACGGTGACGAGGAAAGATAAAGTTCCGATACTCCTGCGTGTCGGCCATGCGTCCCACCCGATCGTGCTCTTTGACGAGGCGGTATTTCTCGCGCACTTGGGCGTGCGTCATTTGTTTTTGCGGTGCGAATTTGTCTTTGATGATCTTAAACACAAAGCCGTATGAGGGCAGCGTGAACACCGACATCACCATCCCTTTGATCCCCGGCGCGATATCAAACAAGTCATCAGAGTTATCCAAATGATAGAGAAATTCGCGGTATAGCTCGGTTTTACCATGTTTTTGACAGCCGATCGCGGTGTAGAGCTCTGCTGGGGTTTTATTGGGCATCAACTGATTGAGAAAGTCGACTAAAGCGGCTGGAACGGGGGCATACACCATAAAATAGGAGCGCGCGAAACCAAATACGATACTCACATCGTCGCTATCGGTAATACATGCATCAATATACAGCTCGCCGTCATCTGAGATAAGCAAGGGCAGCACGAGAGGACGGCGTTGGTTCGCCATATCCAGACGGCCAATTAAGTACGCCCCTTTGTTGCGAAAAAACGGCTGACGCACCATTTCAATGGTGAAGCTCATGGTTAGCTGCGGACCAAAGCGTTGCTGGAGGATTTGCGTAATGCGCTTAAGATCGCCACTTTTATCTCGCCACGGCAGGGTAAAGGGCGTGCTGTCTAGCATGCGCTCTAGCGTGGCATAAATGCCAGCTTGCGATTGAAAGCGTCGCAACAAGGGCGTTGGATACTTGGGAATACGTCCACCTTGTGAACTTTGCACAAACAGTTTGTCACGACGAATATTTCGGTGTTCGAAAATACGGCAATACACCGAATTGAAAAAACTCTCAGCGATATCGTAGCGTGGGTAATCATCAAGGAGCCTGATGTAGGCCGCTTTCACTGCCATCAAAAAGGAGCGTGTGGCGTGTTCTTTGCCCAGCATGGCGCGCAGTTGCTGACTCACTAAGCCGACATGGTGATCGTAAAATTGAATACGCGTTTTCAATGCCTGCTGCACGCTTTTCCAATCTTGCTGCTCAAAGCGCTCTTGAGCGCCTGATGTCACATCTAAGAAGCGACCGTACATGGCATCCGAGCCCTGTAATATCGTATTTGCGACCAATTGCGCCATGGCGTCCTGTGTCATTCGTTTTCCCTGCTTCCATGCCGTTTTTGTTCTCTTCAACCTCTCAGAGTTTTGGCGAAAAAGCAATCAGTGTCACTTTTTTGTTGACCTCGGCGGCATGATTCGATACACCTAAATAGAACTCAACAAAACAAACGATAAATGCAACACACATGCAACTGACGATCAGCACCCTTACCACCACAACAACCACCATTATTACTGGCACAATGTGTGTTGGTGCGGGCTGATACGCACAGAATTTCCAAGAAAAGCCCGTACCCTCACCGGTACGGGCTTTTTTTTATCTTAAGAGAGAGGTCCCAAACGGATGCGAGTTTTAAAATTTGGTGGCACATCGCTTGCCGATGCAGAGCGATTCAGTCGTGCCGCTGACATCATTGTTAGCAATCAGGGTCAGAGTGACGTCTCTGCTGTTTTATCCGCCCCAGCGCGTGTCACTAATATTCTGGTGTCCGTGGTGGATAACACGGTTAAATACGGAGAGGCTGAGCTGCCACTCAAAGAGCTAGAAACCATTTTCACCGCGCTGTTCCAAGGCCTTGCCGAACGCCAGCCTAATCTCGACACCCAGCCTTTGTTCGATAAGCTTTCTCGCAGTCTCGGGCAACTACGTCAATATGTACACGGTATGAACCTTCTGGGGCTTTGCCCGGACAGCACCTATGCGCGGGTGGTCAGCAAGGGGGAGCGTTTGTCCGTGGCAGCCATGCAGGCGTTGTTAGCGGCGCGTGGCTATCAAGTCTTTGAGATTGACCCGGTCAGTTATTTTGCCGCTTCTGGCAGTTACCTGAGTGCCGAAGTAGACATTGAAACCTCTTCGCAACGCTTTAAACAGTCTCCCATTCCCGCTAATCATGTTGGCTTGATGCCGGGCTTTATGGCCGGCAATGAGCAAGGCGAGCTGGTGACTTTAGGCCGCAACGGCTCCGATTACTCCGCTGCGGTGCTGGCCGCTTGTGTCCGCGCAGAGTGCTGCGAAATCTGGACGGATGTCGATGGTGTCTATAACTGCGATCCCCGCTTGGTGCCAGATGCGCGTTTGCTGAAGTCGCTAAGTTATCAAGAAGCGATGGAGCTGTCGTACTTTGGTGCCAAAGTGCTCCACCCTAAAACCATCGCCCCTATTGCTCGCTTCCATATCCCTTGTTTGATTAAAAATACGGCCAATCCTCAAGGCGCAGGTACCTTGATTGGCGATGATACTGGTGAAGATAAGCTTGCCATTAAAGGGATCACCACGCTTAGCGATTTGAGTATGGTCAATATCTCTGGTCCGGGGATGAAGGGAATGGTTGGTATGGCTTCACGTGTGTTTGGCGCCATGTCATCCGCGGGCGTTTCCATCGTGCTGATCACCCAATCGTCGTCAGAGTACAGTATTAGCTTCTGTATTCAAGCGCAGGATAAAGTGAAAGCTGAGAAGGCGTTGCGGACCCACTTTGAACTTGAGCTTAAAGATGGTTTGCTTGAGCCTGTTGAGTTTATCGATCACCTATCGATTGTCTCCTTGGTAGGGGATGGTATGCGCACCTCAAAAGGGATTGCGGCGCGCTTTTTCACCTCGCTAGCGGAAGTGAATGTCAATATCGTCGCCATTGCTCAAGGTTCATCAGAGCGTGCTATCTCGGCGGTTGTCCCCTCAGAGCGTGTCTCGGAAGCGGTGAAAGCCTGCCATGAAAACTTGTTTAACAGCCAACATCACCTCGATGTGTTTATCGTCGGTGTGGGCGGTGTCGGTGGCGAGTTGATTGAGCAAATTCGCCGTCAACAAGCGAAGCTGCAGCAGCAAGGCATTGTGATGCGTGTCTGTGGACTGGCAAATAGTAAAGGCATGTGGCTGAACAGCCAAGGCATTAACCTAGATAGCTGGCGTGATGAGCTGCCTAATCACCTTTCACCGTTTAGCCTTGCCGGTATGATCCAGCTGGTGCAGCGAAATCATATCATCAACCCAGTATTGATTGACTGCACAGCAGAGCAACAAGTCGCGGATCAGTATGCGGACTTCTTACGTGTGGGCTTCCATGTGATCACGCCTAACAAAAAAGCCAATACCAGTAGCATGGCTTACTACCAACAGCTGCGTCAGGCGGCGCGCGCGACACATCGTAAGTTTATGTACGAAACCACGGTGGGGGCTGGCCTGCCCGTCATTGAAAACCTGCAAAACCTGATTGCTGCAGGGGACGAGCTATCACGATTTTCTGGGATCTTGTCGGGGTCGCTATCACATATTTTTGGCAAGTTAGATGAAGGCGTAAGCTTTAGTGATGCCACCAAGGTTGCGCGTGACAGTGGCTTCACCGAGCCCGACCCACGTGACGATCTATCTGGCATGGATGTGGCGCGTAAATTGTTAATTTTGGCACGAGAAGCTGGCATGCATTTAGAGCTGGAAGATGTCGAAGTTGAGCCCGCGTTGCCGCCAGGCTTTGATCAATCGGGTGATGTGGAGTCCTTTATGGCACGCTTGCCGGAGGCGGATGCTTACTTTAAGCAATGGTCAGAGCAAGCGGCTCAAGAGGGCAAGGTGCTGCGCTATATCGGCGGTATTGAAGACGGTCAATGCTTCGTGAAAATTCAAGCTGTAGACAGTGACGATCCGATGCACAAAATTAAAGATGGCGAAAACGCACTCGCCTTTTACAGCCGCTATTATCAGCCGATTCCATTGGTCTTGCGCGGATATGGGGCAGGCACCGCCGTGACGGCGGCAGGGGTGTTCGCTGATTTGATGCGCACCTTGGGCTGGAAGCTAGGAGTGTAGTGATGACAGTACGCGTTTACGCACCCGCTTCAATTGGTAATGTGAGTGTGGGCTTTGATGTATTAGGTGCAGCGGTCAGCCCCATCGATGGCAGCTTGCTGGGGGATGTGGTTGAAGTGAAAGCGGGCGGCGACCGCCCCTTTTCGCTGCGCTGTGAAGGGCGATTTACCGACAAGCTTCCTGCTGATGAAAAGGACAATATTGTCTATCAGGCCTACCAAGCCTATGCACATGCGCTGCAGGATAAGGGGATCGCGGTAAAGCCGGTGGCGATGTTGCTGGAAAAGAATATGCCCATCGGCTCCGGATTGGGTTCCAGCGCGTGTTCGATTGTGGCAGCGCTTGATGCGTTAAACCGCTTTCACGGTAACCCACTGGATGAAACCACCATGCTCGCGCTAATGGGGGAGATGGAAGCCAGTATTTCGGGCAGCTTACACTATGACAATGTGGCGCCTTGCTACTTAGGTGGCTTGCAATTGATGCTGGAAAGCCAAGGCGTGATCAGTCAACCCGTACCACATTTTGATAACTGGTATTGGGTGATGGCTTATCCTGGGATTAAAGTATCGACTGCAGAAGCACGCACTATCTTGCCCGCACAGTATCGCCGTCAAGATGTCATTGCCCACGGCCGATATTTGGGCGGCTTTATTCACGCGTGTCACACTCAGCAACCTGCTCTGGCGGCGAGCTTGATTTGTGATGTGATTGCAGAGCCCTATCGGCAAAAACTGTTGCTGGGCTTTGTTGATGCGCGGACGTATGCAGAAAGCTGTGGCGCATTGGCGACAGGGATTTCAGGCTCTGGGCCGACCTTGTTTAGCATCTGTGATGATTTACAGGTTGCCGAGCGACTCGCACAATGGCTGCGCGAGCACTACGTACAAAATAATGATGGCTTTGTTCATGTATGTCGCATTGATGGACAGGGCGCAAAAGAAATAGGAAGTCAGGCATGAAGCTTTACAACATCAAAGATCACAGTGAAACCGTCTCGTTCGCGCAAGCGGTCAAACAAGGATTAGGGCGAGGACAAGGGCTGTTTTTCCCCGAGCACGTACCACAATTTGAGGATATCGATGCCTTGCTGTCGATGCCATTGGTCGAGCGTAGCACTGAGATCCTCTCGGCCTTGATTGGCGACGAAATGCCAAAAAGCCAAATCCATGAGCTGGTGGCGCAGGCGTTTACCTTTGAGGCACCGCTCAAATCCGTCACTGAGCGTATTCATGCGCTAGAACTTTTCCATGGGCCAACGCTCGCCTTCAAAGATTTTGGTGGTCGTTTTATGGCGCAATCCCTCGCGGCAGTGTCAGACGGCAACAAGATCACGATTCTCACCGCCACATCAGGCGATACCGGTGCCGCTGTTGCTCATGCGTTTTATGGCATTGAAAACATCAATGTGGTGATTTTGTATCCGAAAGGCAAAATTAGCCCGTTGCAAGAAAAGCTGTTCTGTACCCTCGGCGGCAATATTCACACCGTGGCAGTGAACGGCACGTTTGATGACTGCCAGACGATGGTGAAGCGAGCCTTCGATGATCAAGAGTTGCGTCAAACCATTGGCTTAAACTCGGCAAACTCAATCAATATCAGCCGGCTGATGGCACAAATTTGCTACTATTTTGAAGCGCTTGCCCAGATCCCTCAGCACAAGCGAGACCAAGTTGTTGTCGCGGTACCCAGTGGCAACTTTGGCAACCTGACTGCGGGCTTACTTGCCAAGGCGATGGGGCTGCCGATTAAACGCTTTATCGCTGCCACCAATGCCAATGATACGGTGCCACGCTATTTGGCCACTGGGCAGTGGCAGCCGCAAACCACAGTCGCAACGTTATCGAATGCGATGGATGTGAGTCAGCCGAATAACTGGCCGCGTATCGAAGAGCTTTTCCGCCGTGAAGGGTGGGCACTGAGCGAATTGGCATCAGGACACGCGGACGATGCGCAAACCGCAGAAAGTTTGACGCAGCTTGCTGAGCAAGACTATTTATGCGAGCCGCATGGCGCCATTGCCTATCGCTTGTTAGCGCAACAGCTTAGTGAGAAAGAAGAGGGGATTTTCTTGTGTACCGCGCATCCGGCCAAGTTTAAAGAGTCGGTCGATGCGATTTTACACAAGGATATTCCGCTGCCAGGGCCATTGGCAAAACATGCGCAGATGGATTTATTGTCGAGTGAGCAAGAGGTCGATTTCTCGGTCTTAAGAGCGTACCTTCTTAATTTGAGCGCTTAACCAAAAACAGCCCGCCAAAGCGGGCTGTTTCTTTATAACCTGTGTGTTTACAGTGAGCTTGTAAACGTACGGGTGATCACGTCACGCTGTTGTTCAGGGGTCAGTGAATTAAAGCGAACCGCATAGCCGGAGACTCGGATGGTCAGTTGCGGATATTTTTCTGGGTGCTTGGCTGCATCTTCTAAGGTTTCACGTTTCAGCACGTTAACGTTGAGGTGTTGACCCCCTTCATTAACCGCTTGGGTTTCGATATTGACTTCACGGTAGTCAAACTCACCCAAAGAAGACAGCGCGACTTCTTGATCCGCCTCAAAGCCCTGTTTTGCGCAGACACAGCGTGCTTGGTCGGTTTCTTTATCAATCAACCAAATAGAATTGATGAGGTCATCATTGGCCGCTGAGGTTACTTGAATGCCGGTGATCATGGCCTATCCCCTTTTTCTGATAGTGACTTTAGTGATGTAAGATTTCATCACTTTCGAAGCTCATATATACCGCTTTAGTTGTAGGGTTATTTTGATTTGGGTCAATATTTAATCGTCTTTATCGTGAAGATAGTTATTTGATATCAATATTATTGTGAACAAAATCAATTTGATGATAAGAGCACTACGCGCAGCGACAAGCATTCGTATTTATAGTGCTATTTTGTTGTAAAATTACTACAAAAACTAAAGCGGGACTGAACGATGGGTAGGCAGTTTTGCACCATGTTGGCACATGTTTGGTGGGGGATTTTCCCTGAATCTCCTTAATTGTTTGAAATATATAACCATTTAAACTTGGCATTGATTTTTCATGATGTTCTAGGCACACGCACAGATAAGGAGCGACCCATGACTAGAACATTATCGCCACGTTCACACGCGAGCTTACCGACCCCGAACCGAGCGGTACAAGGGCGTTGCCAGCGTCATTACCATGCCCATACGGAAAGAACAAAAGATCGCGCCACACACTGATTTCATCTGTTTGTCTCGTTAAAATGGCGCCAGTGTGATGATAAGGAGCAAGCATGACYCAGGCGCAAACGTGGCAGCAGGTGCTAGCCAACGAGAAAGAGCAAGCGTATTTTCGCGATACGCTAGCCTATGTGGAAAAGGTCCGGGCCAGTGGCGTCACGGTTTTCCCTCCCAAAGAGGATGTATTCAACGCCTTTCGTTTTACTGAACTTGGTGATGTGAAAGTCGTGATTTTAGGCCAAGACCCTTACCATGGGCCCAATCAGGCCCATGGGCTCTGCTTTTCCGTATTACCCGGGGTGAAAACGCCACCTTCGTTGGTCAATATCTATAAAGAGCTAGCGACGGATATCGAGGGATTTCAGATCCCTTCACATGGTTACTTGAAAAGCTGGGCAGAGCAGGGCGTGTTATTGTTAAACACGGTACTGACTGTTGAACAAGGGAAGGCGCACTCTCATGCCAAGCTGGGGTGGGAGACCTTTACTGACCGAGTGATTGAGGCTGTCAATCAGCATGGTGATGGTGTGGTGTTCTTGCTTTGGGGCGCGCATGCTCAGAAAAAAGGCAAAGCGATTGATCGTACGCGCCATCATGTTTTAACCGCGCCGCATCCCTCTCCACTGTCAGCGCATCGAGGCTTCTTGGGCTGCCGCCATTTCTCACAAACTAACGCATTATTGCGCGAGCAAGGTAAAGCGCCCATTGATTGGCAACCCACACTGGATGATGCGTAGAAAGCCAAGTGATTGAGGGGCAAAGCCGTCTTGGTCAGATAAAACCTGACCAATAAAAAAGGTGCTCAGTGAGCACCTTTTTCGCATCCTTTTATCGGTGAGTTAATCAAGGTCCAGTTGAGAGAAATCGCCATACATATCGATTTCTTCCAATTCTTTTCTCAGTCGCTGTTTGTCCTTCAGCGCTTCAATTTCTCTCCATTTACGTTTGACTGGTTTTGCGCGTCCGCTGCGTTGTGGCTTGTCTTGCTCGAACATGTCGTTAAAGGCAAAGTTATCCATAGTCACCCCTTGTTCACCTTGCGGTTAGGTTTTAAATACCACAGCTCGCCCTACCGTAAAATTGAAGTATTTCTCATTTGTGGCAGATTGATGAACTTTTTATGAGAACGCCATCACTGAATTTTTAAAAACAGTGATGACCAGCACAGCCAAGGGCGGCCATCAATTGATCTTACCGGTCAGACAAGCGAAGATTGCGCCGCAGACAGCAATCACGACACGACGAGGGACAGTCATTTGAGCCTTTTAACCTTTATTAACGATCTGATATGGGGATCGGTGCTCATTTATGTGCTGATCGGCGGTGGCGTCTTCTTTTCGCTAAAACTCGGTGGCATTCAGTTCCGTCACTTCTCCCATATGTTTTCTGTGATGCGTCATAGTCGCCGCCGCGACAGTTCGGGAATTTCGTCGTTTCAAGCCTTGTGTACTGGACTGGCTGCGCGCGTCGGGACAGGCAATATGGCTGGTGTGGCGGTTGCACTCTCTCTTGGTGGACCAGGGGCGATTTTTTGGATGTGGCTGATGGCGTTTCTGGGAATGGCGACTGCCTTTGCGGAAAGCACCTTGGCACAGGTCTATAAAGTCCGCGATCCGGATGGCTACTTCCGAGGCGGTCCGGCTTACTACATGGAGCATGGCCTAGGGATGCGCTGGATGGGGATATTATTCTCGTTGCTGTTGATCCTTGCCTTTGGTTTGGTGTTTAACTCGGTTCAAGCGAATTCGATTTCACAGGCTGCCCAAGTCGCTTTTGGCTGGCCGCCTGCCTATGTCGGTGCAGGACTGGCACTGGTTAGTGGGTTGATCATTTACGGTGGCTTACGTCAAATTGCGCGCACGGCTGAGGTCTTAGTTCCTGTGATGGCACTGCTCTATTTATCGCTGGCGTGTTATGTGATGTTGACCAATATAGAGCAAGTACCCGCCGTGATATCGCTGGTGGTTAAAAGTGCTTTTGGTCTTCATGAAGCCGCCTCTGGCGCGTTGGGCTACACCTTGGCGCAAGGAATGATTCAGGGCATTAAGCGTGGCCTTTTCTCGAATGAGGCAGGCATGGGCTCGGCGCCGAATGCCGCAGCCTCCGCCACACCCTATCCGCCTCATCCAGTTTCTCAAGGGTATGTACAAATGCTGGGAGTCTTTGTCGATACTCTGGTGATATGTACCGCAACCGTCGCAATTATTCTGCTATCGGGGGAGTATATTCCCGGCGGCGAAGTCACGGGGGTTGAACTGACGCAGCGAGCCTTGAGTGCACAGGTCGGCGATTGGGGCGAGCAATTTGTGGCGGTGGCCATTTTCTTCTTTGCGTTTACCTCCATCATTGCCAATTACTCGTATGCAGAAACCAATTTGTTGTTTATCAATGGTCGCTTGCGTCCGGCACTGCCTTATTTTCGAGCATTGGTATTGGGCATGGTGATGTTTGGCGCGCTGGCCGAGCTCCCCTTAGTGTGGACGCTAGCGGATGCATCAATGGGCATGATGGCCTTGGTGAACATGATTGCGATCTTATTGCTGTCTGGGATTGTTAAGCGCTTGGCAGCTGATTACCACACCCAACGTTCGTTAGGACGAGTGCCTGTGTTTGATAGTCGCCGTTTCCCTGAGCTTCACAGCCAATTGGACGAAAAGGCTTGGCCTTTGCCCAAGCAGTGACCGTGATGCGGTGGCTTTTTTATGCTGGAATGATAGTCTTGGCAACAGACAGATAACATAAGGGTTAGCAAGATGCTGATTGTGGTCTCCCCCGCGAAAACATTGGATTATGAGTCACCATTGCCGACGCAACGTCATACCCAACCCATGCTGACTGAGCACTCTCAAGCATTGATCGAGGTATGTCGTCAATTAACGCCCGCCGATATCGGTGCGTTAATGAAGGTGAGTGATAAAATTGCCAGTCTGAATGCAGTCCGTTTTTCCGAATGGTCACCAACCTTTACCACTGATAATGCACGCCCTGCGATACTGGCGTTTAAAGGGGATGTTTATACGGGTCTGGATGCCACTTCAATGTCTGAACAGGACTTTGATTGGGCGCAGGCGCATTTCCGAATGTTGTCGGGTTTGTATGGCCTATTGCGGCCATTGGATTTGATGCAACCTTATCGCCTTGAAATGGGCACCAAGCTGGCGACATCGCGCGGTGATAACTTGTATCAGTTTTGGGGCGATATCATCACTGAGACATTGAATCGCACCTTGGCAGAGCAAGGTGATCGATTACTGGTGAACTTGGCCTCCAATGAGTATTTCAAAGCGGTAAATAAGAAAAAACTCGATGGCGACATTGTTACCCCCGTCTTTAAAGATTGTAAGAATGGTCAGTACAAGGTGATCAGTTTTTACGCCAAAAAAGCCCGTGGCATGATGGCGCGCTATTTGATTGATCAGCGTGCGACATCTATTGACGCTATCAAGACATTTGATGTTGGCGGCTACTATTTTAGCGAGGCACACTCCAAAGGGAATGAGTTGGTCTTTCTGCGTGAAGAACAGTAACGCACTGGCAATAAAGTAACGACAGCCCTGCCGACACAGAGCTGTGTCTAAATAAAAAAAGCCCCAATGGGGCTTTTTTTTCCGCTTTCAGTTAGTGAAGAATGCGGGCGCGAATCGTGCCCTCAATCGCTTTAAGCTTCTTCAGTGCTTTATCAGCCTGTTCGGTTTCGACATCAATCACCACATAACCAATTTTTGCGGACGTTTGCAGATATTGTGCGGCGATGTTGATGCCTTCATCGGCAAAGGTGGTGTTGATTTTGGTCAACACACCGGGACGGTTCGCGTGAATGTGGAGTAAACGAGAACGCCCTTGATGCTCAGGCAGTGACACCTCTGGGAAGTTGACACAAGAGAGTGTCGAGCCGTTATCAGAGTACTTGATCAACTTGCCTGCCACCTCAAGGCCAATGTTTTCCTGCGCTTCTTGTGTCGAGCCACCAATGTGGGGAGTGAGCAGCGCATTATCAAAGGCCTGCAGCGGTGAGCTGAAGGGGTCATTATTAGTTTTAGGCTCAACGGGGAATACATCGATCGCCGCCCCGGACAAATGATTGCTCTCAAGCGCGCCACATAGGGCATCAATGTCTACTACTGTACCGCGTGAGGCATTAATAAAGATAGCGCCGGGCTTCATACGGGCGAATTCTTCACTGCCAATCATGTTTTGGGTGCTTTCGGTTTCCGGGACGTGCAATGAAATCACATCACTGCGGTTTAATAATTCGGTCAGCGAGTTGACTTGTACGGCATTTCCGAGTGACAGCTTGTTATCGATATCGTAATAACAAACGTTCATGCCAAGGTTTTCGGCCAAAATACTCAGCTGCGTTCCGATGTGGCCATAGCCGATAATCCCCAATACTTTTCCGCGTGCTTCAAACGAGCGTTCGGCGGATTTCTGCCATTCGCCACGATGCGCCTTGGCATTCTTTTCCGGAATGCCGCGTAGCAGCAGCAGGATCTCTCCAAGCACTAATTCGGCGACGCTGCGGGTATTTGAGAAGGGGGCATTAAAAACCGGGATACCACGTTGAGCGGCAGCGTCGAGATCAACTTGGTTAGTGCCGATACAAAAACAGCCGACCGCGACCAATTTTTTCGCCTTTGCGAAAACCGATTCAGTCAGCTGGGTGCGTGAACGCAAGCCGACAAAGTGAGCATCTTGAATCGCTTCTTCCAGCGCCTCACCGGTGAGGGAGCCTTTGTGATACTCAATATTGGTATAACCAGCTTGCTTGAAGGCCTCTAACGCTGTGGGGTGGACGCCTTCGAGGAGCAGAATTTTGATCTTATTCTTGTCCAGTGAATAGTGTGACATGCGGGCTGTTCTCTTCCTTAGAAACAATAGTGGTAGCAATGTTGCGCCTGAGTGCCGGGGCGCATCGTGACCCTGTGCCCTTAACGCGTCTGCTAAGAAAAAGCGGCTAGAGGCGCTGTCATTAGGCTGATCTCATTCGCGAAGCCGCAGGAGGGCGCGCGATGTGCCGGTATCAGAACAGTGACCAAGATAACAAAAATTTTGCGAAGGGGTAAGAATTATCCGTTCTAGACCATAAAAAAAGCACCTTAAAAAAGGCGCTTTTAACTTATTGATTACACTAAACGCAAACGTTTGGCTTTTGCGGGCAAGAATGAGCCTCTCACCGACTATGCATGATGGGTTATGCGTTTAGTCTGCAATTTTTTGCACGCCGTTTTCAGTGCCAGTTAAGACGACGTCGGCACCACGGTTGGCGAATAGGCCGACAGTCACTACACCTGCGATACCGTTAATGGTATCTTCGAGCGCTTTTGGATCTTGGATTTTCATATTGTGCACATCCAAGATCACGTTGCCGTTATCGGTCACTACCCCTTGACGATAGCAAGGATCGCCCCCGAGTTTGACCAACTCGCGAGCCACATAAGAGCGTGCCATCGGGATCACTTCCACAGGAAGCGGAAACTCGCCAAGAACATCAACGTGTTTGGTGTCATCGATAATGCAGATGAATTTGTCTGCGATCGCCGCGACAATCTTCTCACGGGTGAGGGCTGCACCTCCGCCTTTAATCATATGCTTGCGCGCGTTGATTTCATCTGCGCCATCCACGTATACATCAAGACTTGCGACGTCGTTCGCATCAAACACCTCAATGCCCAGTGCTTTCAAACGCTCGGTGGATGCTTCTGAACTGGAAACAGCGCCTTTAATTTGCGATTTAATCGGCTCAAGGGCATCGATGAAGTAGTTGACGGTCGAGCCTGTCCCTACGCCAACAATGCTGCCGGGTTTGACATATTCCACCGCCGCTTCGCCCGCTGCTCTTTTTTTATCGTCTTGGTTCATGATCACTCCTAATGGGGGTTTTGGCGGCGATTATAGCGAAGCGCGTCGACGCCGTCAGGATAGAGGTCGCGAATTCGTGGCTGACCAGTGCCAATGGTGACTGGGCGTTAATATGTGGGGAAGGGGCATGTCCCATTGCTCGGTGGGTAATTGGCCCCAATGCTGACAGTCATGAGCAAGGCCGACCGCCGTCGCATTTGGGTGTGCACAGAGCGCCAAGGTACGATCATAGTAGCCCCCGCCCATGCCCAGCCGTTGACCGCAGTCGTCAAAGGCAACCAAGGGCGTGGCAATTACCTCCAATTGGTGGGTGGGTAAGAGATGACGAATATCCAGTGTGGGCTCGGCGATCCCGTAGCGGTTCGACTGCATAGGGGTAGTCGGGGTGTAATGTAAAAACAGTAAGTGGCCCTGACTGAATGGATGGACAACAGGGAGATAGACAGACTTTCCGGCCTGCCAGCAGGCATTAATCAACGGCGCGGTATCAAGCTCACCATCAAACGATAAATATAAGGCAATGTGCTGAGAGGCGATCACAGACGGCAAGGCCATAAAGCGCGTCATGACCGCGTGGGCGGCGCGCTCTTGCTGTTCAGCGCTCAGTTGCCGGCGGGCGTGTCGGACTTGTTGACGTATTTGCTGTCTGGGCTGCATAACTGTCCTTGATGCTAGCCTGTCTGGAAGAGAGCCCCGGGATGCCGTCGGGATCGAAGGCCCTTGAACCCGCTGGTTCAAGGCGGGCGGGCAGTACAAACCGTAGGCTTCTCGGTACGTGCCGAGCTTGCTCAGTAGCTTGTAACAACACACCCTTAGGTTTGCTTATCGGCTCAGGGACGTAGATCCGCTGACAAACACCCCAGGGAATTCGGGTTACTTACGCGGTCCTTGCGTGGCCATTGCTGTGTCCAACTTTGACGCCATCAGGGCGCTCCGTTGCTTAACCTGATCTTGGACGTCGACCAATGATTGCTTGGCTTCATTCAGCTCGTGGCAAACATTTAAAGCAGCAATGGCAATTAACTGCTCTGTGTTGGTTACTTTAGTGCGCTCAGCCAGTTGTTGCAACCGTTGATCGAACTCACTTGCTGCTTCTTTGAGCGCTTGTTCTTGTCCTGGTGGACAATTGACCCGAACAAAGCGATCAAGGATCTTAATTTCAACCGGTTGTGTGCTCATAATGGTTGGCTGGCTCCTCGTGCGGCCTCTTCTTCTTGGGCCAACGACACAGTAACAATGTCCGCTATTCTAGCAATTATTTTTAGCGATACACCACTTTGAAATACCTAAGCTGTGTATCTGCTGTCAATTTAGACATGGAAGCGGGCGATGAATGCTCTGACAGGTTGGCAGATGAGAGCTAAGCCGCAGTTTATTATGGCCAGTTGCTAAGCCGAGTATGAATTGATCTTTGTCATGCCCGTCGCGCAGCGCGTCGATTTACACTGCCAGCCACGATGAAACGATTTTATCCGTGCCTTCGTATCGGAAGAGGTATCAAAGCGTGTTTGCGTGCTTTTGATACGGGAGCGATTCAGCCACGCGGCGTGAAATGGTAGACTGTGGTTTTTATAACATGCACGACCAAGGGCAAGATTGTGACTGATACCCGTTTACCTCTTTATGCGCAAGCCGCGACGACTTTATCGGCAGATAGCCTTGCCGTCACACCCGCCGAAATGCATGGCTTAATCGCCGGTATGTTAAGTGGAGGTATGGCGCTGGAAGATGGGGGCTGGCTCACCATGCTTTACGACTATACCAACCAAGGTATGGGATGGCCGACTGAGGCGAAAACCCTCGCCATGCAAAGCTATCATCAGCTAAAAACACAATTGACTGGGGACGACTTAGATCTCGATATCTATGTCCCTGACGACGAGCAGGTTGGCGTAGTCGCTCGAGCAGAAGCCCTTGTTGAATGGATCAATGCGTTTTTAGCGGGTGTGGGGCTGATCGGTAAACAAGGCCGTCAACTCTCCAATGACGTCACCGAGGCGCTGAGCGACCTTAAAGCTATTGCCCAGCTTGGCATTGACGAAGACGGTGACATGCAAGAACAAGCGGAGCTGCTTGAGCAAGTTTGTGAGCATGTTCGCGTTTGCTGCATGGTGGTGCATGCTGAATTGGGTGCGCGTCCGGATGCGGATGAGACTCCAAAGACACTCCATTAATCAATGAATCAACATCGCTGACATGCGATGACCCCATACAGTATGGGATTAGGGACAGGTGGGATGAAAGCCTACGATATAATCATTGCCGGTGGAGCGATGGCCGGTGCCACGGCCGCACTTGCGCTGGATACATTAAGTGGCGGTCAGCTGCGTATTGCCGTGGTTGAGGCGATGTTACCCGATCATGCCAATCACCCTGGGTATGATGCACGCAGTATTGCTTTGGCACAGGGAAGCTGTGCTGCACTGGAATCGCTGGGTTTATGGTCGGCGTTAGCGCCATTTGGCACCCCGATTCAGCATATCCATGTCTCGGACCGCGGCCATGCGGGACAGACACAGATTGATGCGAACGCTCAAGGTGTTCCTTATTTAGGGCAGGTGATTGAGCTTGCGGATGCTGGCCGTGTCTTTCATCAGCAGCTCAGTCATCGCAGCGCCATTGATCTTTATTGTCCCGATTACGTCGAACATATCGATCGTGAGCAAGCGTCGGTAACCGTTAAGCTCAAGCAAGGAGAGACCTTGCAGGCAAAACTGCTAGTGGCTGCCGATGGCGGACGCTCACCATGCTGTCAACAGATGAAGATCGCGCGTCAGCAGCACGACTTCCATCAGGTGGCGATCATTGCCAACGTGAGCACCGCGTTGCCGCATCAAGGGGTGGCATTTGAACGCTTTACTCGCACAGGGCCGGTGGCGTTACTGCCGATGTCGCAGGGACGGTGCTCGGTGGTCTGGTGTGTGTCACCGGATGAAGTCGACCATTGGCTCACGTGTGACGAGGCGACCTTCTTGGACGGTTTGCAGACGGCCTTTGGATGGCGCTTGGGTAAACTTCTTCATGTTGGCACTCGGCATGCCTATCCGTTGGTGCTTAATCAAGTGGTGAGTCCGGTCAGCCACCGTGCGGCGGTGGTCGGCAATGCGGCACAAAGCCTCCATCCGATCGCGGGTCAAGGGTTTAATCTTGGTCTACGGGATGTGATCACGCTAGCCGAGGTTCTGACGGCAGCATCAGCACACGGCGAGGATTTGGGCGCAATGCCAGTCTTAACCCGCTACGCGCAACATAGAGAAGCGGACCGAGAGGCCACCATCGCCACCACATCCGGGTTAGTGCACCTGTTCTCTAACCAAAATGCGGTGTTATCAGCCACTCGTAATCTCGGACTGGGGTTGATGTCAGCTCTACCGAGTCTTAAACAACCTCTTATTCAACGCACCATAGGATGGGTAGCGCGCACATGAAGATGATCAATGCAGATATTGCCATCATTGGCGGCGGCATGGTGGGGCTCACCTTGGCGGCAGCGTTGGAACACAGCGCTTTACGTGTGGTGGTTATTGAAGGGAAAACCCCTGAGCCCAGCTTGGATACCATCCCGGATAACCGTGTGTCAGCCCTAAGCCGCGCCAGTGAACGCATATTGCGCGGCGTGGGGGCTTGGTCGGGCATTGAATCTCGCCGCATGGCAAGTTATCAAGCCATGCACGTTTGGGAGCAAGACAGTTTTGCCGAGATCGCGTTTGATGCACAAAGTCTGGGCCAGCGTGATCTGGGCCATATTGTTGAAAACCGTGTCATTCAGTTGGCGCTCCTCGAWAAAATCAAACAGCAAAGTAATGTGACGTTGCTGATGCCTGAGCAGTGTCAATCGATGATGATGGGTGAGAGAGAAACCTGGCTACAGCTTGCCTCTGGTGGCGGCGTGACCGCTAAATTGGTGGTGGGGGCGGATGGCGCGCGCTCTTGGGTGCGAGGCCAAGCCAGTTTACCTTTGGTGCAACGCGATTACGGGCATCACGCGGTTGTTGCGACGGTTCGCACTGAGGTTGCCCATCAGGGCGTTGCACGGCAAATCTTCACGCCGGATGGTCCACTGGCTTTTTTACCGCTTAGTGATCCGCACCTTTGCTCGATTGTATGGTCGGTGTCACCGTGCTTGGCGCAGCACTATTTGGATATGGACGACGCGGCATTTAATCAGGCTTTAACGGCACAATTTGATGTGACTCTGGGGCTTTGCGAAGCTGTGGGACCACGTGCCAGTTATCCATTAACCATGCGTTATGCACAGCAATTTGCCGCTGACCGTGTGGCCTTGGTGGGGGATGCTGCGCACACTATTCACCCACTGGCCGGCCAAGGGGTGAATTTAGGTTTGCTGGATGCTGCAGCGCTTGCTGAAACACTGATACACCTTGCTGAACAAGAAAAAGACATTGGCCTGCATGCGTCACTGCGTAGTTATGAACGCTGGCGAAAAGCAGAAGCGGCACAAATGATCGCCGCCATGCAAGGCTTTAGAAGTTTGTTTGACGGCGCGCATCCGATCAAAAAATTGATCCGTGGTGTCGGCATGCAGGCTGTGAATCATTTGCCGGGCGCTAAACTGCCATTTATTAAACGGGCGCTAGGGCTAAGTGGCGAGCTACCCAAGCTCGCCTGTGCAACATTTTCTGAATCGTCTAGCTGAGATTATTGGCGAATCGATATCTGTGTGCTAGTTGTTGTGTAGTTAATCAACCAAGTATTAGTGAACCACGAAGTCTGTTGAAACGACGATGTGTCACTGGGTGCAACAAGGAACAAAACTATGAGTGATATCCCATCAGAATTAAAATTTACTTCAACGCATGAGTGGGTGCGCCCAGAAGGCGATGGCTTGTTTACCATTGGTATCTCGGATCATGCGCAAGCCCTGTTAGGGGATATGGTATTTATTGATTTGCCCGACGAGGGCGACAGTTTTGATGCCGGAGACGATTGTGCCGTGGCAGAGTCTGTCAAAGCCGCCTCTGATATTTATGCGCCTATTTCTGGGGAAGTGGTTGCGGTGAATGAAGAGCTGGATGGTTCACCAGAATTGGTGAATAGCGATCCTTATGGTGATGGCTGGTTATTCCAAATTTGCGCTACCGATGAGTCTGAAATTGATGATCTCTTGGATGCGCAAAGCTACGAAGAAACCCTAGGGGAAGAAGACGACGACGAATAAGGTTGGCTGTCTTTGCGTCATCGTCAGGCCCTGCCTTTTGGCGGGGCCTGTTGGTTTAAGCTCGCCCTGAATGTGAATCAGTGGCGGTGTGTATTGACCGCGTGAGGCTGAGGCTCATCATGCATGGCTTGCTGATAGGCCTCACGTATCACTGCATTAACTTCTTTGACGGTTTGGTAGTGCGTGATGGTGGCGTCTTGAGGGGCTTTTAGCCAACCGTTTTCAAAATCAAAGCGTCCTCGTCCGGCAATATAAAGTCGACCTGAAAAAAGTCGCGCCACATGTTTTGCGACCAACCTTGGTACATAGCGATTAAAAACGCGCATAAACCCTTCTTGGATAGTTGAATAAACCTTGAGCCCTGTCCACTTTGCATGGTGGCTCTGAGGTGGTAACCATATTTAACGTGGTAACCATAGTTGTGATGTCGGGAAATAGCGACATACAACGGCGCAGATTGTGCAAAGGGTTTATGGCGAGGGGATGACAGCGTTATCGTACATCCTCAGTTTGGGATCTTTACCACAAATCAGCGCAGTTAAATGCGGGGACGCAACTGGGTTTTCCTCTCAGTGCAATTAATGGTGCATCGGTTAATGATTGCCCTAGCCACCCATGTGGGTAGCTCAAATGATGCGGTGGTTGAATGGTTTCTGGAGAAATTGGCGCAAATCCCACACGGTCATAAAACGCTGGGTCGCCATAGGTCATCACCAACTGATAGCCCTGCTCTTTTAGTGCGTTAAGGCCATGCTGGATCAAAGACTGCCCAAGCCCCTGTTTTTGATAGCTTGGGTGGACCGCCATCGGCGAAAGCAGTGCCGCCTCGGGCATGGTTGGATAGCTTAACCGAGAAAAAAAGACTGCCCCAGCCAGCACTGAGTTATCGACCGCGACAAACCCAAGCCATTCACCCTCTGGTGTGGTGTCGTGCAGCTGATGAATCAGTTGGCCAATAAGCTTCCCTTCTTCAGGCCCTTCGCTGTGAGTAAAGGTCTCACGGACCAGTTCAGCAACGTCATTGATGTTCACATCGGTTAAAGGTAAAAACTGCATCGCTTACTCCTTTCCATCGTAGGTTGGGTCGGCTTTTAGGGCATCGACTCGGGTTAAAACGGTCTCGGTGATATGGGCAATGAGCCACTGGGTTCGTGGGTGGGCACTGATTTGCTGTCGCCAAGCCAGATGAATATCAAACCCAGGCACATCAATAGGAGGTGCGCTCAGAGCAAGCGTGTCGGTATCATCGAAATTATCGATACGTGCCATCAGTTCCGGAACAGTGCAAAGTAATTGGCGCTGTTTTAGCAATTGTCTCACGGTGAGAAATCGCTGCGATCCCATCACTACATGGCGTTGATAGCCTAACTTGGTCAGTGTTTGGTCGATAGGGCTGGTTAACTGACCTTGGGTGGAAACCAGCGCGTGTGGGGTTGCGACAAAATCGGCCAAACTAATGGGGGCGTGCAGCCCTGTGCTTTGTGGGTCAAACAGACAGACATGCTGTTCGTGATATAAGTGCTGACTGGCCATGTTTTCCATCCCCTCTGGAAGCACGCCAATCACGACATCGACCTCATCATCCTCAAGCGCCTGTTGACAGCTTTTTTTGTCGACAGGGCGAAGGCTTAATTGTGCGTGAGGCAGATGAGTCGTAAAGCTATCAAATAAGGCGGGGGCAAAAATCAGCTCCGCATAATCCGTGAGCCCGATGCGCACCTGTCCATCGTAGTGTTGCGGCTCAAAGTGAGGTGGCACCAACACCTCGCTGGAGAGCGTATCGAGTAATGCCTGAATCTTAGGTGCGATATCTATCGCGCGGGCAGTGGGGACCATTTGATGGCCGCGGCGCTCAAATAAGGGGTCATCGAGCATCACACGCAAACGCGACAGGCTATGGCTCATGGCCGATTGCCCTAAGGCCAAACGCTCAGCCGCGCGGGTAACGCTGCGCGTTTCCATTAAGGTGATAAAGGTTACGAGCAGGTTGAGGTCGTATTTACGCCACTGTTTTTGAGCCATCCTTAGCCTTGACTCCTAGGGGTTATCGTCGCGACAAATGGCGGCGCGCAGAGGTTGGCAAAGTGCCACTAGGTCGGTCACTTTCACCCACAGCCCAGCGTGCGGATCGCCACTGCTTATCGTGACACTTTCGTGGTCTAAAATGCGCTCTTCAAACACAATTGGCAGCGGCCGAGGTAATCCTAAGGGAGCGACCGTGCCAAGCGTATAACCTGTCATTGCGCGCACCTTGTCTGCGTCGGCCAGTGTCATTCGCCGACATGCTAACTGCTCGCGCACGCGCCGTGGGTCGACCTGACAATCACCGGGCACACAGGCTAATGCGTACTGGTTACCCATATCACGTAAAAGCAGCGTTTTTAGCATACGCGCCGGTAAGATCCCGCGCGCTGCCGCTGTGTCAGTGATGGATTGGGTAGCTTGCGATTGCCATAAAACCTCATAGGTCACCCCTGCCATATCAAGCGTGGCAGTGACGGCTGTGTGTAGTGGCATAGAGGCAGAAGAAGCGACCAAGGGTTATTTTTCCTCTTCGAGTGAATACGGGAGTGCGACGCGCTGCCAAATGGCGTCGGGCGCATCCGCGAATCGAAAGGCAGTGTCGTCGTCCAAGTTATTGGGTAAAACCACTAAGGCGGTTGCACGACCGTCTGAGTAGGCAGCGCCAGCAATGACGGTGCCGCCTGCTCGCCAATTGTCTCCTACCGCTCGTTCTACTTTATCACCCGGCTTAGGGGCCTGATCGGCTTGTCCTACCAATTTATACATAGCGCGTTTATTGATGCCACGGTATTTCGCGCGTGCGACCGTTTCCTGACCGGTATAACAGCCTTTGGTAAAGCTGATCGCATTCAGTACCTGCAGATTGAGGGATTGCGGAATAAACTCGCTTTTGGTGGCATCTTCAATGCGCGGCAAGGCAGCATCGACGTCGCATTGCTCCCATAGCGTGTGGTCAGCCAATAGGGCACTTTCCTGATAGGCTGCAACCAGTTGGTCCGCCGCAGCAGGACTGATGGCAAGCAACCAGCGGGTTGGCTCGAGCATCACCGCCGTGCCGTGTTCACTATGGCGCACGGCACCGTGAGCGCCGAAATGTTCCGCGATCACTTGCTCTGCTTGTTGGCCAACGACACCGAGCAATACATCTTCACTAGGCTGAAAGTCGATTTTCGAGAAGATGGCGTATTTTTTTATCTCAGTGAGTTGCGTTTGTGCAATCGACATTGGCTGCACCATAGCCAGACCGTCGCCGTGGTGGAAAAGCCGTAATACCGACCAGACTTTGCCTTTGGGATCGCAATGAGCCGCGAGGGTCGATTGATTTTTGTCGAGTTGGCTCAGATCGCAGGTCAATTGTCCTTGCAGATAGCTTTGAGTGTCGTCGCCGCTTACTTGCGTCAATGACCAGTTATCCAACGCGACCAAGGCCAAATCAGGCAGTGGGCTATTTGCATTGCGCTCGGCTGGGGTAAAGGCGACTGTTTGATACCATTCGCTCATAGAAATCACGCTCGCAGTTGAGAAAAATACAGAGTATGACACGTATACTAATCGTGCGTTGTCAGCTTGTCAGCCTTTGTATTGTAAGGGTATTGGTGGCAAGCCGACGTTGAATCGATAAACATCAGGGGATAGCTCTCATCTTAATCGCCGAGTTGAGAGGAAAAGTAGTCGCCCTCCGCTGGCACTGATACTATGCATCCACTGACATCAGTGATTGAGGTAAACATGGTAAATACCGACGATAAACCACGGATCCGTTGGGCATGCCGCCGTGGCATGTTGGAGCTTGATGTAATCATTATGCCTTTCTTTGAAGCTTGCTATGACACCTTGAGTGACAGTGACAAGCAAGACTTCATCGCATTTTTAGAAAGTGACGACCCTGACTTGTTTGCGTGGCTGATGGGGCATGGTAAACCTGACGATCCTAAGATGAAATCTATCGTTGACAAGATTGTTGCCCATAACCGAAGCAAGCTTCGTACATAGTCAGCTCCGCTGTCCTCGCTATGTCGCTATTAGCCTGATCCTGTTCGGCGTGATAGCGGCATGGCTGATCACTTTTCACCTTGCCGTTCCTTTGAGTGCCCGCGCCCTGGCGATTATTTACGTGATTGGTGATGGTCGAAGGTTCTACCACCAGTTACTGGCTAGCCAAGGCACCTTATCCGTTGACCGCCATTTTTATGTCCAGCTGAACACCCAATCCAAAGAGAAAATGTCCTGTGTCTGGGCGACGCCTTGGTTGGTTGTCCTCGAGAATGCTCAAGGGGAGTCGCGGATCTTTCTGTGGCGAGGCGGGATGCCAGACTATCACTTTCGTCTGATTTATCGTCACTGCTGTACGGCCGTTAGGGATAGTTTGTGACATTTTTGTGACGAGGTGTTTGCGCCGCTTTACTTTTACCCAGCTTGGCCGATAGTAAAAGGTGCACACAATGTGTAGGGCTATTGAAACTCTGAGTTTGGTTGTAGGGTGACTATGAATATAAAGCAAAAACTATTGCTGCTAACCGCGATGTCGGTGGTAGCCCTGTTGGCCGTGGCGGGTGTGGCATGGAAAGCGGAAAGCAAGCTTGGCAACATGCACCGCCAGTTAACCACAGTGTCCGATCTTGAAGTGATTCTGCTTAATTTGCGACGTAATGAAAAAGACTTTCTTGCCCGCATGGACCCTAAATATCTCTCCCGGTTTGATAACAATGTTGACGCCTTCAATAGCCTGCTCGGTGAACTGCGCACGGACAGTCAAGCGCTTGGCCTCGATACGCAAATCATTGGTCAAGTATCGACAGCGATGCAGGGTTACGCGCAGGGATTTCGTGACCTTGGCGCAGGTTACCAGCGTCTTGGCCTAGAGGCCGGACAAGGTTTGCGTGGTGATATGCAACAAGCTAGCGAGAAGTTGGTCGCGGCGACTCAAAACGATATTGTGCTGGAAAGCAGCGCGCGCCTATTGGTGGCGGAAGCGAAGCTGTTCGTTAATAGCAGCAATATGAGCCACATCGAGCAATATCAACGGCAAATGAACGAGCTGACTGCCTACCTAAAAGGCGATTTGTTAGCGTTATTCCAAGCGCACCACTCGACGGTAAAGGCGGTGGTAACGCAAAAAGAGCAACTGGGATTGGCGCATGACCAAGGCCTGTTGGGCAATATCCGTGGCAAGACCCACCAAGTTGAAGAGATGTTTGAAACCCTCAGTGAGTCATACCAAAGTGCTATTGATAAAGCGTTACGCGATACTGTGATGTTAACAGGCTCTATCGTAATCATTTTAGCGCTGGTGATGACGGTGGTTTCTTTGTGGATGAATCGAGGGATTCAGCGCCGCATTTATAGCTTTAGTGAGAAAATGAGCCAGATCACGCAGCAAAAAGATTTGACGTTGCGGGCCGATGAGGCGGGTCGCGATGAAATTGCGGCGATGGCCAAAGATGTCAATCAGATGCTGGCTGGCATCCAAACCATGGTGACGGATGTGCGTTCTGCGGTGCAAGCGCTGCATCAAAGCGCGGAGCAAGTCGAGTCGCGTAGTCATCAAACTAGCTCTGCGCTAACCACCCAGTTAGATGAAACCACCCACGCTGCAACTGCGATGAACGAGATGGAAAGCACCATTCGTGATATTGCCAGCAATACCGACCAAGCGGCTGACAATGCACGTACCAGCTTGGGTCGCGCGCAAAATGGTCAGCAAGTGGTGGATGATACCCGCACCATGATCATGACTCTGTCAGAAACGCTCAGCAATACCAGCAACGAAGTGTTGGAGCTGAGTAAACTGTCCGAGACCATTGGGTCGGTGCTTGATGTCATCAAAGATATTTCCGAGCAAACGAACTTGCTAGCCCTGAACGCGGCAATTGAAGCGGCTCGAGCCGGTGAACAAGGACGTGGTTTTGCGGTGGTTGCCGATGAGGTACGTCAGCTGGCGACCCGTACGCGAGAATCGACCGATGAAATCGCCGGTATCATTGGTTCGTTGCAGGACCAAACTCAGTCGGTTGCGGAGCGCATGGAGCAAAGCCGCGAAGATGGGCAAACGTCTGTATCTAAAGTGGAGGCGGCTTCCCAAGAATTGGCGCAAATCATGGCTGATATGCAACATATCATGGACATGAGCACCCAGATCGCGACCGCCATTGAAGAGCAAAGTTCGGTTGCCAAAGAAGTGAACCAAAACGTGCATACCATCCAGGATATTGCCCAAACCAGTACCGATCGCGCACAGCAAAACCGTGATGCAGCCCATCAGGTGGCGGAAGAGGCGGCGAACCTAGAGCGCGCGGTGAGTCAGTTTAAAAGCTGAGTAAGCAATGCGGTAGATTGAGTGCTGTTTCGTTAAATGAGAAAAGGCCAGCGTTTGCTGGCCTTTATTATTACCGTCACATGGTTAGCAAGGTTGATCCGGCACCAAAATGGTTGGTCCAGAGTCCGGTAACTGCTCTGGGTAATCAATGGTGTAGTGCAGCCCTCGGCTTTCTTTACGCTGCATTGCACATCGCACCATCAGTTCCGCCACTTGCAACAAGTTACGCAGCTCGAGCAAGTTATTCGACACGCGGAAATTGGCGTAATACTCGTGAGTTTCTTGCTTGAGCAGTTCAATACGACGCAGTGCGCGCTCCAGACGCTTGGTGGAGCGAACAATCCCCATATAATCCCACATGAACAAACGCAGCTCGTGCCAGTTGTGCTGGATAACCACTTCTTCATCGGAGCAAATTACTTGGCTCTCATCCCAAGCAGGGAGCGGAGCAAGCGGCTCAACATGGTCTTGGTGCGCTTTGATATGTTCAGCGGCAGACCACGCGTAGACCACACACTCCAGAAGAGAATTAGACGCCATCCGGTTGGCGCCGTGCAAGCCGGTATAGCTCACTTCGCCGATTGCATAGAGGCCCGGCAAGTCGGTATTGCCGTTTTGGTCAACAATCACACCGCCACAGGTATAGTGAGCGGCTGGTACAATCGGAATCGCGTCCTTGGTGAGATCAAACCCATAGGTCTGCAGCTTCTCGTAAATGGTCGGGAAATGCTTGGTGATAAAGTCAGGATCTTTATGACTGATATCTAAGTACATGCAATCAGCCCCGAGGCGCTTCATCTCATAGTCAATGGCACGGGCCACCACATCACGTGGGGCTAGCTCGCCACGCTCATCAAACTCTGACATGAATCGTGTCCCATCTGGGCGTTTGAGATGGGCGCCTTCACCACGTAATGCTTCGGTAAGCAAAAAGTTACGGGCATCAGGGTGATACAAACAGGTTGGGTGGAATTGATTAAATTCCAAATTAGCGACCCGACACCCCGCACGCCAAGCCATAGCGATGCCATCACCGGATGACACATCTGGGTTCGAGGTATACTGATACACCTTGGATGCACCACCGGTCGCCAGCACCACAAAATTGGTCCGTACCGTGTCGACCACTTCTCGATCGCGGTTCCAGACATAGGCACCTAACACATGATTGGGACCACCAAGGCCGATTTTTTTACGCGTAATAATGTCGAGCGCATTATGGCGTTCGAGCAAGGTAATATTGGGGTGGTTGCGTACATTGTCTTGCAGTGAGGTTTGCACGGCCATGCCGGTGGCATCCGCAGCATGAAGAATACGGCGGTGACTATGCCCACCTTCGCGGGTGAGGTGATATTTCGGCGTGTCACTCTCAGTATCTTCTTGGTCGAAAGGCACGCCGCCATCGATCAGCCATTGTACGCAATCTTTCGCATTTCGAGCGATAAAGTCGACAACTTGCGTATCACAAATGCCAGCGCCTGCAATTTGTGTGTCTTCAACGTGTGACTCGACAGAGTCCTGCTCATCAAAAACCGCGGCAATACCACCTTGCGCGTACAAGGTGGCTCCTTCGCTTAATGGGCCTTTGCTAAGTACAATCACTTTATGTGTGGGCGCCAAACGTAGCGCCAATGATAGGCCGGCGGCACCGCTGCCGATAACCAGCACATCACATTGATGTTCCTGAGTTGTGGTCGTCATGATCCCTGGTCCTCTTTCTACGCGGCCCATGTTACACCAATTTGTCACGCCTGCGCGCACTTGGATCAAATCACAGTGAACGGAGGGGGAAAGTTTGCAACCATGCTATCCTTCAGGCGACAATATGGGCGGGCTAGGTTGTCATAATTTAGCCATCCCGTCACAGTAATGTGATGACACCCAAAATAAAACCAACATGGTGAGGAACTTTTCCCCAGCCACTTCGTCGTAGTATGTGCGAATGCTCGCAAGAGGGTTTAACCGCGTTCTGACAACGTCGGGCACAGAATTTCGATAATCGGGCGGAAAGAACAACCAAGGAGTAAACGCTCGAATGAGCGAGCAGCTAACCGATCAGGTTCTAATAGAACGTGTACAGAATGGTGACAAGCAAGCATTCAACCTGTTAGTCGTCAAATATCAAAATAAGGTGTGCAACCTTATTGCCCGCTACGTGGGAACACACAGTGGCGATATTCCGGACATCGCACAAGAGGCGTTCATTAAAGCCTATCGTGCCTTACCGGGGTTTCGTGGTGAGAGTGCGTTTTATACTTGGCTGTATCGCATTGCGGTGAACACAGCAAAGAACCATTTGGTGGCGCAAGGGCGTCGTCCACCCGGCAGTGATATAGACGCAGAAGATGCAGAGAATTTTGAAAGCGGCGGATCACTAAAAGAAATTTCGAACCCTGAGAACTTGATGTTGTCAGAGGAACTGAAGCAGGTAGTTTTTTCGACGATCGAATCACTGCCTGATGACTTAAAAACCGCAATTACGTTGCGTGAGCTCGATGGACTCAGCTACGAAGAAATTGCACAGGTAATGGATTGTCCAGTCGGTACGGTACGGTCTCGTATTTTCCGCGCTCGAGAGGCGGTGGAGAAGCGCATCCGACCACTGATGAAACGGTAACGTGTTTTGCTGGCTGCATGACGGTGACATGAATGACGGATAGAGAACAAATTTCAGCGTTGTTAGATGGTGAGGTCGTGGATAACGCAGTGATCCACCAACTCGAGCACGATAATGACGCGCTGCAAACATGGGAAAGTTTCGGGACCCTCCGTGACGTAATGCGAGGTGAAACTCCAAGCGCCGCACAGTGGGATATTGCTGGGGCGGTGGCGTCTGCGTTAGACAAGGAGCCAGTGCATACCCCTGTTCATCATCACGACAGTGATGTGATACCTATGCATGAAGCGCAGCCGACGCCGGAAAAAGCCCGTCGTCATTTGCCCAACTGGCTTCAACAAGTCACGCAAGTGGGGATGGCAGCCTGTGTGTCATTGGCCGTGATTGTCGGTGTGCAGCAGTATAACCAGCTGGAGAGCACATCACCGGTAGCGAGTACCGCCACGCAACCACCTGTGCTAGAAACCATCCCGTTTTCGGGTGCTGCAGAACCGGTGAGTCTGAGCCGAGATGATTTTCGCTCAACGCCCACCGAAGCGCAGTTGATGGAGCAACGTCGCCGGATTAATGCGATGTTGAAAGACTACGAATTGCAGCTTCGTTTGAATAAAGATAGGCTGTCTGAGAATCAGACACTGGCACCGTCGATGAGCAGTACAAATCAATGAAAAAAACTCTGATCGGTGCGCTTGCGCTGGTCGGTTTGATGTCTGCGCAAGCCTCGGCCGAACCTTCTGCCGAGGCTTTGTTACATCAAATGGACGTCGCAAGCGACACATTGGACTATGAAGTGTCCTACATCATGGTCGGCAAAAATAGTTTAGAGCCGATGCGCTTTCGGCATGCGCGTGTGGGTGAGAATGCATTCGGGCACTTAATGTACCTCAGTGGACCGCCGCGAGAAGTGATCCGTCGCGGTGATGAAGTGAGCTACTTTGAGCCGGGATACGACCCCTTTACCATTGCCAGCGATCATATCGTTGCGCCACTTCCCACCTTGATTCAAACCGATATTGATGTCCTTGCACGTCAGTATGATTTTGTCTCAATGGGTGAATCTCGTGAAGCGGGTATGGCTTGCCAAGTGGTGCGAATCACACCAAAAGATGGTGAGCGTTACTCGTATCTTTTGTGGATTGATGAAGAGAGCAAGCTGCCGGTCCGCGCGGATTTATTGGACCGAGATGGTGATCCGCTGGAGCAATATCGCGCATTGTCGCTCGTGGTCACGCCGCGCATAAGCGAAGCGATGCAGCAACTGGCAGAACTCACGCTCCCACCTGTACTCAAACTGCCCACTACCAGCCGCTCATCATTAGATTGGCAAGTCACCCAATTGCCGGATGGTTTTGAGCCTGTGTACAGCAATCGCCATCGCTTGATGATGACCAAACGTGCGGTTGAAAGCCAAATGTTTAGCGACGGCCTGTTCAGTTTTTCGGTTTATTTGGCGAAAGCGGACGATGTCTCGGTACGCGAGCAAATTGTCCGTCAGGGGCGCCGGACGTTACACAGTGTGATTAGCGGAAACGCAGAGATTACCGTGGTGGGTGATATTCCGCCTGAAACCGCTAAACGTGTCGCTAATTCGGTGCGTATCACCGATAATGGAGAAAAAGCATCGCAACAGGTTGAACAATGATTAAAGCGCTTGCGGAAGTGACTGGATATCAAAATGGCTGGTTGGCACTGGCATGTCAGCAACAAACCAGCTGTGGCAGTTGCCAATCACAAAGTCAGTGTGGCACCGGTATCGTGTCTAAAGCGTTGCCTGGTAAGGTTAATCATGTCAAAGTGCGTGCCCCCAAAGCGTTACCGGTCGGGACCTTGGTTGAAATTGGTCTTGCGGAAGCCACCTTGGTGCGTTCCGCGTTAATTGTCTATCTGGTGCCGTTGGTAATGTTGATGGTAGGCGCACTGCTTGGTCAGTTTGTGTTTGCCGAGCTTGCCAGTGGCGGCGAGGCTGGCGTGATTGCCACCAGTGTTGGTTTTGGCACATTCGGTGTGCTGATTGCACGCTATTTGGCGGCACGGGTAGGAACGCCTGAGCAACAGCAGCCCCAGTTATTACGCGTGATGGGAGAGCCAGTTTCCGAGCTCGCGGTGATAAATGCAGCACGTCAGGATAGCGACTAGCCACTATTTTCGGTAGAATCCGCCCCACCTGATCCTAGGATCCCATTCTTGTAGATAACGAGTAAGTCACACTAACACATGAAGCATATTCGTAACTTTTCGATCATCGCCCACATTGACCACGGTAAGTCGACCCTTTCCGATCGACTCATTCAAGTATGTGGGGGCCTTACTGACCGGGAAATGGCTTCTCAGGTCCTCGACTCTATGGACTTAGAGCGCGAGCGCGGTATCACCATCAAAGCACAGAGTGTGACACTGAACTATAAAGCCAAAGACGGCAATGAGTATCAGCTTAACTTCATTGATACGCCAGGACACGTCGACTTCTCTTATGAGGTGTCACGCTCACTGAAAGCGTGTGAAGGTGCTTTGCTGGTGGTAGATGCTGGACAGGGCGTGGAAGCTCAGACCCTAGCAAACTGCTACACCGCGATTGAAATGGACTTGGAAGTCGTGCCTGTTCTGAACAAAATCGACCTTCCGGCTGCCGACCCTGATCGTGTCGCGCAAGAAATTGAAGACATCGTGGGTATTGAAGCCATTGATGCTACCCGCTGTTCGGCGAAAACCGGCGTGGGCGTGGATGATGTACTGGAAGATATTGTACGTCTTATCCCGCCACCAGAAGGCGATCCGAATGCCCCCACGCAAGCCCTGATCATTGACTCTTGGTTTGATAACTACCTAGGGGTGGTGTCATTGGTGCGTATCCGTGAAGGTGAGCTCAAAAAAGGCGATAAAGTCAAAATCATGAGCACCGGCCAAGAGTGGAACATTGATAGCATCGGCATTTTCACGCCGAAACGCAAAGAGCTCCAAGGGCTGAAAACGGGTGAAGTGGGCTGGGTGATCTGTGGCATTAAAGACATTCTTGGCGCGCCAGTGGGTGACACCATTACCCATGCAAAAAATGGCTGTGAAAAGCGCATTGAAGGTTTCCAAAAGGTCAAGCCACAGGTGTATGCCGGCTTGTTCCCTATCTCCTCGGATGATTATGAAAACTTCCGTGATGCGCTAGGTAAACTGAGCTTAAACGACGCCTCACTGTTTTATGAGCCAGAAAGCTCAGCGGCACTGGGCTTTGGTTTCCGCTGTGGTTTCCTTGGCATGCTCCATATGGAAATCATCCAAGAGCGTCTTGAGCGTGAATACAACCTCGACCTGATTACCACCGCCCCGACGGTTGTGTACGAAGTGACACAAAACGACGGAGAAGTGGTTTACGTGGATAGCCCCGCGAAGCTGCCGCCGATCAACGATATCGATACCATCGGTGAGCCGATCGCCCGTTGTAACATCTTGGTGCCAAGTGAGTTTGTCGGTAACGTCATCTCCTTATGTGTGGAGAAGCGCGGCATGCAAGTAGATATGGTGTATCACGGCAACCAAGTGGCGCTAACCTACGATATCCCAATGGCTGAAGTGGTCTTGGACTTCTTCGACCGGATTAAATCGACGTCCCGCGGTTATGCCTCTTTGGATTACAACTTCCAGCGCTATGAAGTATCCGATATGGTGCGGGTAGATATTCTTCTTAACGGCGACCGTGTTGATGCCTTGGCGATTATTACTCACCGTGATAATGCCCAGCCTCGAGGCCGTGACTTGGTTGAGAAGATGAAAGAGTTTATCCCACGTCAGCAATTTGATATTGCGATTCAGGCGGCGATTGGTAACCACATCGTTGCACGCTCAACCGTGAAGCAGCTACGTAAAAACGTTACAGCTAAATGTTATGGCGGTGACGTGAGTCGTAAGAAAAAACTACTGCAAAAACAAAAAGAAGGTAAGAAGCGCATGAAGCAGATCGGTAACGTCGAACTGCCGCAAGAAGCCTTTTTGGCCATTTTGCATGTGGGCAAAGACAAATAATAACGGATTAAAGTATGGCCAATACATTTTCTTTGATACTGGTGCTGGTGACTGTGGTCACCGGCATAATTTGGGTGTTAGACAAGTACCGTTGGGCGCCGCAACGCCGCCAAGCGGCCGCGAAAACCCTAAACGTGTCTGACAGTGATGTCGATAGCGAACAAGTTGCCAAGATGGCGCCTCAGCCCAGTTGGATTGAGAACGCGGTATCGATTTTCCCGGTCATTGCCGTGGTATTGGTCTTGCGATCCTTTATTTATGAGCCTTTTCAAATTCCATCAGGATCCATGATGCCAACCTTGCTGGTTGGCGATTTTATTTTGGTGGAAAAGTTTGCCTATGGGCTGCGCGATCCCGCGTTTCATACCGAGCTGGTTGAGACCGGCAAACCGGAACGCGGTGATATCGTGGTCTTTAAGTATCCACCACAACCGAATATCGATTACATCAAGCGAACGATCGGCTTGCCGGGCGATACCATTGTCTATACCAAAGAAAAACGACTGTGTATCCAGCCAAAAGGGCAATCACAATGCGAGCCTGTGCCCATTGATAATATTGAGCCGAGCGAGTTTTCCCAAGGCGGTGTGAACTTGATTCAGGCGCAAGAAACCTTAGGCGCGCAAGCACACCAGATCCTCGTGAACCCATCCCGCAATGACCGCGTGGCTGCCTATCAGCCTCGTCCGGGCGTTAACAGCTGGGTGGTGCCGGAAGGCCATTACTTCATGATGGGGGATAACCGAGATAACAGTGCTGACAGCCGTTTCTGGGGATTTGTCCCTGAACGCAACTTAGTCGGCAAAGCGGTGGCGATCTGGATAAGCTTTGAGTTCGAGCGTGACAGTGATAGCTGGCTACCATCTTGGGTGCCGACAGGCGTTCGCTTTAACCGTATTGGTGGTATTAATTAATTCTGGAACATGATGACAACACTAACAGATAAACTGCAGCGTGAGATTGGCTACCAATTCAATAACGCGGCATTACTTGAGCTTGCACTGACACACAGAAGCGCCAATGGCACCCACAATGAGCGTTTGGAGTTTCTGGGTGATTCGATTCTCAGCTTTGTGATTGCTGACGATCTCTACCACCGTTTTCCTAAAGTGGATGAGGGGGATATGAGTCGTATGCGCGCGACCTTGGTGCGCGGCAATACCTTGGCTGAGATTGGGCGTGAGTTTTCACTGGGCGAAGTACTGCGCCTTGGCCCAGGAGAACTTAAAAGTGGCGGCTACCGCCGAGACTCAATTTTGGCGGATGCGGTAGAAGCGCTGATTGGTGCTATCTTTTTGGATAGTGATATTGATACGGTGCAGCGCATTATCCTCAACTGGTATCAACAACGCTTAAATACCATTGAGCCAGGCGTCAGCCAAAAAGATCCCAAAACCCGCTTGCAAGAGCACCTACAAGGCAAGCGTAAACCGTTACCGTCTTACACGGTAATGAAAGTACGTGGCGAGGCACACAACCAAGAGTTTACGGTGGAGTGTCAAGTGGCAGGACTGGAGCGTTCTGTGATAGGCAAAGGCAGCAGTCGTCGCAAGGCAGAGCAAGCGGCTGCAGAGTTAGCATTACAGAAGTTGGCACAATGACACAAGCACAGCACTGCGGATTTATCGCCATTGTCGGGCGTCCAAACGTCGGCAAATCGACCTTGCTCAACCGTCTCGTTGGGCAAAAGCTCTCGATTACGTCACGCAAACCGCAAACCACGCGCCACCGTATCATGGGCGTAGATACCCGTGATAACTATCAAGCCGTCTATGTAGATACACCGGGACTGCATATTGAAGAAAAGCGTGCGATCAACCGCCTGATGAACCGAGCGGCAAACAGCTCGTTGACCGATGTTGAGCTCGTTCTTTTCTTGGTTGATGGCACCCACTGGACCAAAGATGACGAAATGGTTCTGAACAAGCTGGCGCGTTCAGAGTTGCCAACCGTGCTCTTGGTTAACAAAGTGGATAATGTGCGTGAAAAGACTGAACTCTTCCCGCACCTACAAACCTTATCGGAAAAGATGGAGTTTGTTGATGTGATCCCAGTGTCTGCGAAACACGGTACCAATATCGATGTGGTCGAGCAGCGTGTTCGCGATGCCTTACCTGAGTGCGAGTACTACTTCCCAGAAGAGTACGTGACAGATCGCTCACAACGCTTTATGGCGTCAGAAATCATTCGTGAAAAGCTAATGCGTTTCACGGGTGAAGAGCTACCTTACTCGGTGACCGTCGAAATCGAGCGCTTTGATTACAATCCAGAAACGGATGGTTTTCATATTAATGGTCTGATTTTGGTCGAGCGCCATGGCCAAAAGAAAATGGTGATTGGTAAAGGCGGCGAGAAAATCAAACGTATCGGCCGTGAGGCCCGACTCGATATGGAAGATCTATTTGAGCGCAAGGTCTACCTCGAGCTTTGGGTTAAAGTAAAATCCGGTTGGGCAGATGACGAACGTGCACTGCGCAGCTTGGGCTACATTGACGATCTCTAAGTTACCCACTCGGTAGCCATACACAGGAGGGGCGGCGTGGACGGCTTTCAACGCGGTTTTGTGCTTCACTCACGCCCCTATAGCGAAACCAGCCTGATCCTTGATGTGTTCTCTGAAGGCGAGGGCCGAGTTAGCTTGCTGGCTAAAGGCGCGCGCGGTAAGCGCTCTGCACTCAAAGGCGCCTTACAACCTTTCACCCCGCTGTTGCTAAAATGGGGCGGTCGCGGTGAATTGCGTACTTTACGGAGCGCTGAAGCGACCGGTTTGGCGTTACCACTTTCTGGTAATGCGCTCTATTCTGGCTTTTATCTCAACGAAGTTTTAATGCGCGTCCTTGAGCCGCAAACACCGTACCCGACGGTCTTCCTCGATTATGTCACTGCACTGACGCAACTAGCACGCTATAACAATCCCGAGCCGGCACTGCGCCGTTTTGAACTCGCGTTACTCGAGGCGCTGGGCTATGGGGTTGATTTTCTTCATTGCGCTGGCAGTGGTGACCCGATTGACGATAACATGACGTATCTGTTTCGCGAACAACAAGGGTTTGTCGCGTCCCTGATGAAAAGCCAACAACGGCAGTTTACCGGTCACGATCTGCGTGCGCTGGCGACGCGTCAATTTGACACCAGCGACCAATTGCGGGCTGCGAAGCGGTTTACACGCATTGCGCTTAAGCCATACTTAGGCCCTAAGCCGCTCAAAAGCAGAGAATTGTTTAGAAGGAAATAATCATGAATAAGATTTACTTGGGTGTGAATATTGATCACATTGCCACCGTGCGTAATGCGCGTGGTACCGCGTACCCAGATCCTGTCCACGCGGCTGAAATGGCAGAACGTGCCGGGGCGGATGGCATCACTGTCCATTTGCGTGAAGATCGTCGTCATATCACGGATCGCGATGTGCGCATTCTCAAAGAAACGCTACAAACGCGCATGAATTTAGAAATGGCAGTGACCGATGAAATGGTGAAAATTGCCCTCGACACCCAACCTGAATTCGTCTGTTTAGTTCCCGAAAAGCGTGAAGAATTGACCACCGAGGGAGGGTTAGATGTCGCTGGTCAATTAGACAAAGTAAAAGCGGCAACACAAACTCTGACTCAGGCGGGCATAAAAGTATCGCTCTTTATCGATGCTGACCGTGAGCAGATTGATGCCGCTCACCAGTGTGGTGCGCCCTATATCGAGCTGCATACGGGTCACTATGCTGATGCCAGTAACGACAATGACCGCCAAGCTGAATTGAAGAAGATTTCCGCTGCGGCCAGCTACGCAGCGGATCTGGGTATTAAAGTGAACGCCGGACACGGACTGACTTACCATAACGTCACGCCGATTGCGGCGATGCCAGAAATGCATGAGCTGAATATTGGTCACGCGATTATTGGCCGCGCCATGTTTGATGGCCTGCAAAAAGCAGTGGCGGATATGAAAGCGATTATGGAGTCTGCGCGTCGCTAATGGCCATTTTAGGCGTTGGCACTGACATTGTTGAGATAGCGCGCATTGAGGCGGCGCTGTCTCGCAGTGCCCGTTTTGCGGATCGTATTCTGACTGAGTCAGAGCGGGCTCAAATGGCGGCAACTCAGCAGCCAGGGCGCTATTTGGCGAAACGGTTTGCCGCGAAAGAAGCTGCCGCGAAAGCACTAGGAACCGGGATTGCTCAAGGGGTCAGCTTTCAAGACTTTACGGTGAGCAATCAACCGTCGGGGCAGCCCGTGCTGACCCTGTCTGGCAAGGCACAACAGCTAGCGATAGCCCGAGGTGTCAGCCACTGCTGGCTGACGCTTTCTGATGAAAAAGCCTATGCGGTGGCGCACGTGATCCTTGAGGGCACACCGGCGGATTAAGGCCGCGACGTATTTTACGCCTCGTCCTTCAAATACTGGGGCGCTAGCTGCTCGATATGGGCAATCTCGTCTTGTAGCTCCAGTAATTCCGGTTCGACGGTGTCGATATCTGCGCCCGCTTTGAGCTGCGTTTCCAGCTCATGACACAGCGCTTTGAGTTGCGGAACGCCGCTATATGCACAGCTGCCATGCAACTTATGAATCGCTTGCCATAAATCCTCGGTAGAGCAGGTGCCGGCCAATGCTTGCTCCACGATGGCTTTGACGCCAGCAAATGAGGCAATCAGCATCTCTAGCATTTCTTTGGCGAGATCTTCTTTACCCGCGGCTTGGCTTAACGCTCGTTGCCAATCGAGGTGGCGCGCACTTTGATCGGTGCAAACCGCTTTCGGGGCGGGTTCCACATCACTCACTGTCACGGCGGAAAGCTCATCAAAGCGTAGCCAGCGCGTGAGGGTGCTTTCTAACATGGCTTCTTCAATCGGTTTGGTCAGATAGTCATCCATGCCCGCTTCCAATAGGCGCTCGCGCTCGCCCGGCATCGCATGGGCGGTGACAGCCACAATGGGGGTTTGCTGATTCATGCCCGCTTTACGAATTTCCTGACAGGCCGTGACCCCATCCATTTCTGGCATCTGGATATCCATCAAGATGATGTCGAAGGCTTGCTGGTGGGCAAGTGCTAAGGCTTTAACCCCATTTTCGGCGGTCACCACTTTCTCGACCCGTTCGGCCAGCAAAGCGGTGATCAGCTTTAAGTTGGCGGGGTTATCATCGACGGTCATCACTGTGTACGGCGCTTTTTGATGGCTGCTGGGTTTGGGCAGTGGTAGCGGCGTAGGCTCGGGCGAACCCAGTAATGTCTCAAGGAGCTTGCGTTGTGGGATTGGTTTCGCAATGCAGGCGCTGACGCCGGCTTTTAATAAGTGTTCGGAGGCTTCCAGCTCTGTGGTCGGCAGACACACAATTACGCTGTTTGCTCGCTGCTCACAGGCGAGCACGGCTTGTTTCATGCTTTCGATTTCCGGCATTTTTCCGGCGTCAAAACATAACAGCGCAAAGGTGTATGCGTGATCGCTGAGCATCTCGACATCGGCGACGGTATCGATGTTTAACCCCACTTGCCCTAATCGATGACGAAGGATCTCCCGTGTACGAGGGTTGGGTTCAACAATCACCAGATCGCGTCCAACCAACGGCTCGATGTCAATTGGCTGCGAGACGGGTAAATCAGTCTGAGTGAGTTTCAACGTAAACCAGAATGAAGAACCTTGGTGTAGGCGACTGGTAAAGCCGATGTCCCCGCCCATCTGTTGTACCAATTTTTGGGTGATCACCAACCCAAGGCCTGTCCCGCCATAACGGCGTGAGATGCTGGCATCGGCCTGACGGAAGGCTTGGAAAAGCTGGGCTTGTTGGCGCTCTGAGATGCCAATGCCGGTATCTTTGACCATAAACTGTAGCTCCATGGTTTCATCATGTAGCTGTTTTAAATCGACACTGACATCAATGTTGCCGCGCTCTGTGAATTTGGCGGCATTACCAATCAAGTTGATCAGCACTTGCTGAATACGTAGCGGGTCACCAACCGCGCCAGCAGGGATACGGGCATCGGCACGTAAGGTTAGCTCCAACCCTTTTTCATGCGCCATGGGTGCGAGCAGACGCATGACTTCATCCAGCATGTCTTGGAAGTCAAAAGGAATGTTTTCCAGCAGCAGTTTCCCAGCTTCGAGTTTGGAGAAGTCGAGAATGTCGTTGATGATGGTCAACAGGTTATTGGCGGACTTTTCTATGGTCAGCAAGTAATCGCGTTGGCTACTGCTCAACTCTGTTTTCAACATCTGCCGGGTAAAGCCAATCACCCCGTTCAAAGGCGTTCTCAACTCGTGAGACATATTCGCTAAGAACTCAGATTTCACCCGAGCGGCTTCTTGAGCATTCTTTTTGGCGATGTCTAATTCAACGTTTTGGATCTCGAGCTGCTCGAGGGTTTCGCGCAAGTCACAGGTAGCCTGATCAATGCTTTGCTGCATTTCCAAATGGTACTCGGAAAGCGAAATGGCCATGGCGTTGATGCCATTTTTGAGGGTATCGAGCTCACCCAGCAGCTCACCTTCAATACGAACATCCAAGTGCCCGCGACGGATCCTATCGACTAAGCTCACCATATTCGCAATAGGATGGGTGACATCTGAGATCAATCGGTATGCAAAGAAGCATGAGAGGATCACGCCGAGTGCGACCATCACCAATGCGGTGATCATCTCTTGATATTGCTTTAGCCGCACCGAGCTTAGATCCAGCTCCATCGCGATATAGCCTAAGGGACGCTCGACGTTTAACCCAGGCGTAAAACGGCCAATTTCCAGAATAGGCGCCCGTAAAATTAGGGTCTCTTGCTGTTGGCTTACCTGTAACTGTGTCGGGATAGGTTGGCCATTATTGACCGATAGCATTGCCAAATCACGGTGATAGTTGGAGGTAACAAACAATTCGTTGTGGCGGTCGAACACCGCAATACTGCGCACAAACTGGGAGTGCTGACGGTGCGCAAAGCCAATTAAGCGTCGCACATTTTCGCGGCTATCGTTTTTTAATCCAACCTCACTGGCAATCGCCAAAGGCTCGATAATGGCAGACCCTGTGATGGTAAGTTGTTGTTCCAAGTCCTGATAACGCGTGCTGGTAAAGAACGCACTCAGCAGGAGGCCAACAATCAAGGTAGGCGCAATGGTCAACACGGAGACACGGGTGCGGAGTCCATATTTGGTCATGCTGGATAAACTATGGGAAAATAATGGCTGTAATTAGCTGCCAGTGTACATGATTCAATAACTAAATAGTCAGCGAACTATCACAACTCCCACTGGCAGGACCTCTTTGACTCGCTTGCGACGACAAGCACTTTGACACTGGAATCCACCATGGCGCGCTTTTTTAAGCCTCAGAAGAAAAAAAACGTTGAACAAAAGCATCAGCTGCTCGCGATTCAACGCCTCGACCACCACGGTGATGGGGTCGGCTATTGGCAGAAAAAACCTGTTTTTGTTCCGGGCACCTTGCCCGGTGAACAGGCGCTGGTGCAGCTCACCGAGCAAAAGCGTCAGTATGCGCGGGCCAAACTGATTAAACTCGATCAGCGCGCGGAAACTCGCATTGAGCCGGCTTGTCCTTTGTATCAGCAATGTGGCGGCTGTAGTTTGCAGCATTTAAGCCACTCAGGCCAAGTGGCACACAAGCGCGCAGTGCTGACAGAATTGATTGAAAAATTTGCCGGAGACGAGACGGTCGAGCTGTCGGATGGCGCCATCGATAGCCCTTGGCAGTATCGTCGTCGTGCGCGCATCAGCTTGAAAGTCGACAATAAAGGGGCGCTGACCATGGGGTTTCGCGCTCGTCAAAGCAATGCCATTGTCGATGTGGACCACTGTCCTGTCCTTAGTGAACCCTTAAATCAGCTGCTTGCCAGCTTACGGCCTTGTTTAGATGGGCTGCGAGGACGCCGAATCCTCGGCCATGTTGATTTGATTGAGGCAGACAATGGCTGTATTGCGTCGTTGCGCACCACCAAGGCGTTGCATGCAGAAGATAGGCAAGCGCTTCAAGCATGGGCTGAGCTGACAGACTGCATGTTGTATTGGCAGCAAGCTGAAGGGCCGCTTGAACGAGTAGTGGGCGAGCCTCCGTATTACGAGAGCCAACAAACCCGCCTCTATTTTCAGCCTGGCGACTTTATCCAAGTCAACGCGGCGGTGAACCAACAGATGGTCGCCCAAGCACTAAACTGGCTAGAGCTTGCGTCAACCGATGTGGTGTTGGATCTTTTTTGTGGTCTTGGCAACTTCAGCATCCCCATGACGAAACGGGCGAAAACCGTGATTGGGGTAGAAGGGGTTGAGGCGATGGTGTCGCAAGCTCAGGATAATGCGAAGGCCAACCAAGTAAGCAATGCGCAGTTTTACCAAGCAGATCTCAATGGTGAGACGCTGAATGGGAACTGGACACAGCAGGCATTTGATAAAATCCTGCTCGATCCCGCCCGAGCAGGGGCTGCCGGAGTGATGGACTTTGTGGCACAATCTAGCGCTACACACATTGTTTATGTGTCCTGCAACCCAGCAACGCTGGCGCGGGATAGTCGCGTGTTGTTGGCACAGGGTTACCAACTAACTCGCTTGAGTATGCTTGATATGTTTCCGCAAACAGGGCATTTGGAATCCATGGCACTGTTTCGACGCTAGGCGTCGTCAATGATGTGCTACATCTAAAGCCACGCGGTTAAACATGGATATGCCTCTTTCGCTGAGGCGAAAGATAAGGATAGGAACAGTTATGGTTGCGGTACGAGAAGCCCATCTGCATGAAGATGAAGCCTTTGATCTTCAAACTTGGATTGCGCGGTTAGGACAAGACGCCTCAACCGCTCAAGCACTGCTGGATGGGTACAACTATTGTCGTACGTTAGGGGATGAAACGGCGCTGAGCCAACCGCTGTGGCGTGGCCGAGAGATGATTGAAATCTTGGTGACCCTGAGTATGGACGCCGACACGCTCCTCGCCGCGCTCTTCTTCCCGGTGGTGGAAGCCAAATTGCTGGCGCTTGATACCTTGGAAGAGCGCTATTCGCCCGCGATTGTCAAACTGATTGAGGGCGTGCAGCAAACTGCCGCCATCCGTCATTTGAATACCCAAACCGATGCCGAAGCGACCTCCGCGCAGGTGGACAATGTTCGCCGCATGTTGCTGTCTATGGTCGAAGATTTCCGTTGCGTGGTGATCAAGCTGGCGGAACGTATTTGCTATCTGCGTGAAGTTAAAGATGCACCGGAAGAGGTGCGTCTGCAGGCGGCGAAAGAGAGTGCTAACATCTATGCACCCTTGGCCAACCGTCTCGGTATTGGTCAGTTAAAATGGGAAATCGAAGACTACGCCTTCCGCTACCAGCACGCGCAGACCTATAAACAAATCGCGAAGCAACTGGCTGAACGGCGCATCGATCGCGAAAACTACATTACCGCGTTTGTCACTGATCTGCAGCAGGCGATGGAAGCCTCACACATCAATGCGCAAGTGTATGGTCGTCCCAAGCATATCTACAGTATTTGGCGCAAAATGCAGAAAAAAAATCTGCAGTTTGATGAGCTGTTTGATGTACGTGCGGTGCGCATTATCGCCGAAGAACTACAAGACTGTTACGCCGCATTGGGCGCGGTGCACACCAAATATCGTCACTTGCCGAAAGAGTTCGATGATTACGTCGCCAACCCTAAACCTAACGGTTATCAGTCGATTCATACTGTTGTATTGGGGCCGGAAGGCAAACCGGTCGAAATTCAAATTCGCACCCGTCAAATGCATGATGATGCGGAGCTTGGGGTGGCGGCGCATTGGAAGTACAAAGAAGGCTCGGCCAGTGGACGCAGTGGCTATGATGAGAAAATCACTTGGCTGAGAAAACTCTTGGCGTGGCAAGAAGAGATGTCAGACTCAGGCGAAATGCTGGATGAGTTGCGCAGCCAAGTCTTTGATGATCGCGTGTATGCCTTTACGCCGCGTGGCGATGTGGTCGACCTGCCAAGCGGTGCGACGCCGCTCGACTTTGCCTACCACATTCACTCCGAAGTTGGCCATCGTTGCATTGGTGCCAAGGTAGAAGGACGCATTGTGCCTTTCACCTATCACTTGCAAATGGGGGATCAGGTTGAAATTATCACCCAAAAAGAGCCTAACCCCTCACGTGACTGGCTGAACCCAAGCTTAGGCTTTGTGAATTCGAGCCGAGCGCGGGCAAAAATCAATGCTTGGTTCCGCAAACAAGACAGAGATAAAAACATTGCCGCGGGCAAAGAAATTCTCGATACCGAACTACAAAAAATTGGCGGTGCCAGTAAAGATGCGAGTTTGGCGCTCAAGCGCTTCAATGTGAATTCACTGGAAGAGCTGTATGCGGGGGTCGGAAGTGGCGATCTACGCATCAATCAGGTGGTTAATCACATTAACAGCCTGATCAACAAGCCAAGCTTGGAAGAAGAAGAGCAACAGTTGCTGGAAAAACTTCAGCAAAGCGAACAAAAAGCCATAGGTGGAAAAACCCATCGTGATGCGGTGGTGGTTGAAGGCGTTGATAACCTGATGACCCACCTCGCGCGTTGCTGCCAGCCGCTACCGGGTGATGACATTATGGGCTTTGTGACCCAAGGACGGGGTATTTCAGTGCACCGTGCGGATTGTGAGCAGCTCAACGAACTTCGTCACCATGCGCCGGAGCGGATCATCGCCACCGTCTGGGGAAAAGGGCATGTCGGGCAATACCATGTGCGCATTCGTTTATCCGCCAATGAACGTACCGGGTTAGTCAAAGACATTAATACCGTGCTCAGCAATGAAAAAGTCCGCGTTGCGGGCATGCAAAGCCGCGTCGATTACAAAAAGCAGATGTCTATCATGGACTTTGATTTAGAGATTTCCGATCTCGACACGCTTAGCCGAATTGTGAATCGGTTGGAGCAAGTCAAGGATGTGGTAGAGGCCAAACGACTCAGATAAACATCACGCCCTGTTATCGACAGGGCGTTTTTTTAAGGATAACGAAGTATGGCGTCGATTGACGATTTACTGACTATCATGGCGACCTTGCGCGACCCACAAAAAGGGTGCGATTGGGACAAAGCCCAAACCTTTGCCTCTATCGTGCCTCACACGCTCGAAGAAGCCTACGAAGTGGCCGATGCCATTGAGCGTGAACACTGGTCGGACCTAAAAGATGAATTAGGCGATTTACTCTTTCAAATAGTGTTCTACAGTCAATTGGGACGCGAGCAAAATCGCTTTGATTTTGATGCCGTCGTGGGGGCGATTTGTGACAAGCTCACCCGTCGTCACCCGCATGTCTTTGGGCCTAAAGACAGCCAAGGTGAAGCGCTGCACGGCCCTGACTGGGAAGGGATTAAAGCGCAGGAGCGTGCCGACAAGGCGGCGTCAGAGCAACCAACTAGCGTATTAGACGGCGTTACGTTAGGCCTTCCCGCACTGGTGCGTGCGCACAAACTGCAAAAGCGTTGTGCGCGAGTGGGGTTTGATTGGGATGCGGTAGCGCCGGTGCTCGATAAAGTGCGCGAAGAAATTGCCGAGGTTGAGCAAGAGCTGGCAATCGCGCCGGTCGACCCCGCGCGGGTGGAAGAAGAAATCGGCGATTTATTGTTTTCGGTGGTGAATCTGGCACGCCATGTAGGCACGGATGCGGAATCCGCGTTGCGTAACGCGAATCAAAAATTCGAACGACGTTTCCGTCAAGTTGAAACTCAATTACGCAATGATGAAAAAAATATTCAAGAATGTCAGTTAGATGAACTGGAATCTGCCTGGCAACAGGTCAAAAAGCAGGAAAAAAGCAACACGCTGTAAGTTTCATCATTGATTTGCGACAAATAAAAACAGTATGGTGTGTGATAGTTTTCACGTTGTGGGAGTGAGTGGGGTCTGGTATCATGACTTCCCGTCCAGATTTCCATTAATTTCCTCTAAATCCAACTCTCAGGTTTAGCATGACGACGAATTACATTTTTGTTACGGGCGGTGTTGTATCCTCCCTCGGTAAGGGTATTGCTGCAGCCTCATTGGCAGCCATTCTTGAAGCGCGTGGCCTCAACGTCACCATCATGAAACTCGACCCTTATATCAACGTGGATCCAGGGACAATGAGCCCTACCCAGCACGGGGAAGTATTCGTCACGGAAGACGGCGCCGAGACCGACCTTGACCTCGGTCACTATGAGCGCTTTATCCGCACCAAAATGACCAAACGTAATAACTTTACCTCTGGTCGCGTATACGCGGATGTTCTGCGCAAAGAGCGCCGCGGAGATTACCTGGGAGCCACCATTCAGGTGATTCCACACATCACTAACTCGATCAAAGACCGCATCATCGCCGGTGGCGAAGGTCACGACGTGGTGATCGTGGAAATTGGCGGCACTGTCGGTGATATTGAATCACTGCCATTCCTTGAAGCGATTCGCCAACTGACCGTGGAAGTCGGTCGTGAGCGTGCGATGTTTATGCACCTTACCTTGGTGCCATACTTGGCAGCGGCGGGTGAAGTGAAAACCAAGCCGACTCAGCACTCGGTAAAAGAGCTTCTATCGATTGGTATCCAGCCGGATGTCCTAGTTTGCCGTAGCGAGCGTCCAATTCCAGCTAATGAGCGTGCAAAAATCGCATTGTTCTGTAACGTACCAGAGAAAGCGGTTATCACCATGAAGGATGTGGATTCAATCTACAAAATCCCTTCATTGATCCGCTCTCAAGGGCTGGACGACTTGGTTTGTCAGCGCTTTGGTATCCAAGCGCCAGAAGCCGACCTGTCTGAATGGGAACAAGTCATTTACGAAGAAGCCAATCCAATGGGCGAAGTCACCATTGGTATGGTGGGTAAGTACATCGAACTGCCTGACGCGTATAAATCTGTCAACGAAGCGCTGAAGCATGGCGGATTGAAAAATCGCCTGACTGTCAACATCAAGTATGTTGATTCACAAGATCTTGAAACCCGCGGCACTGAGCTGCTCGACGGTTTAGATGCGATCTTGGTACCGGGCGGTTTTGGTGATCGCGGCGTCGAAGGCAAAATCCTTGCCGCACAATATGCGCGTGAAAACAAAGTGCCTTATCTTGGCATTTGTTTGGGCATGCAAGTGGCGTTAATTGAATACGCCCGTAATGTTGCTGGGATGGAAGGGGCCAACTCCACCGAATTCAGTCAAGACAGCAAATACCCAGTGGTGGGTCTGATCACTGAGTGGGTCGATGAAGAAGGTAACGTGGAAGAGCGTAGCGAATCCTCTGATTTGGGCGGCACCATGCGTCTAGGCGCACAGCTTTGCCACCTGTCTGAAGGGTCTAAAGCGCATCAGCTATATGGCAACACCCAAATCCACGAGCGCCATCGTCATCGCTATGAAGTGAATAACTTGCTGCGTCCACAATTGGAAAAAACCGGTCTGCTTGTATCGGGCTTGTCGGCAGACAAGAAGCTGGTAGAAATCATCGAAAACCCAGCACATCCATGGTTTGTGGCCTGTCAGTTCCACCCAGAGTTCACCTCGACTCCTCGCGACGGCCACCCGCTATTCGCCGGGTTCGTTGCGGCTGCAGGTAAAAAGCAGCGCGGTGAGCTATAACACAAATGCGAAGCGGTAGTCCTTACGGGCGGCCGCTTTTTATTTTTTGAATACAATGACAGACGAGAGGAATCACAATGTCTAAGATCGTTAAAGTTCTAGGTCGTGAAATTATCGATTCACGCGGTAACCCAACTGTAGAAGCAGAAGTACACTTGGAAGGTGGCTTTGTTGGTATGGCGGCAGCGCCATCAGGTGCGTCTACCGGTTCTCGCGAAGCACTAGAGCTGCGTGACGGTGACAAGTCACGTTTCATGGGTAAAGGCGTACTGAAAGCGATTGAAGCGGTTAACGGCCCAATCGCAGAAGCACTGCTAGGTAAAGACGCGAAAGCCCAAGCTGACATCGATCAGGTAATGATCGACCTTGACGGCACCGAGAACAAATCTAAGTTCGGTGCTAACGCGATCCTAGCGGTTTCTCTGGCTAACGCAAAAGCAGCTGCGGCTGCGAAAGGCATGCCTTTGTTTGAGCACATTGCTGAACTAAACGGCACTGCGGGTCAGTTCTCAATGCCTCTACCAATGATGAACATCCTCAACGGTGGTGAGCACGCGGACAACAACGTTGATATCCAAGAGTTCATGATCCAACCTGTTGGTGCGAAAACCCTGAAAGAAGCACTGCGCATTGGTGCGGAAGTATTCCACAACCTAGCCAAAGTTCTGAAAGCCAAAGGCCTAAGCACTGCAGTTGGTGATGAAGGTGGTTTCGCGCCTAACCTAGAGTCTAACGCTGCTGCGCTTGCTGCGATCAAAGAAGCGGTTGAGAAAGCAGGCTACGAGCTAGGTAAAGACATCACCCTAGCGATGGACTGTGCCGCGTCTGAGTTCTATGACAAAGAGCAAGGCATCTACAACATGAAGGGTGAAGGTAAAACCTTTACTTCAGAAGAGTTTAACCACTACTTGGCGAAACTGGCTGAAGAGTACCCAATCGTGTCTATCGAAGACGGCCTAGACGAGTCAGATTGGGATGGCTTTAAGCACCAAACTGAACTGCTGGGTGACAAACTTCAGCTAGTCGGTGATGACCTGTTCGTAACCAACACCAAGATCCTGAAAGAAGGTATCGACAAAGGTGTGGCGAACTCTATCCTGATCAAATTCAACCAAATCGGTTCTCTGACCGAAACCTTGGCTGCGATCAAGATGGCGAAAGACGCCGGCTACACTGCCGTGATCTCTCACCGTTCAGGTGAAACTGAAGACGCTACCATCGCTGACTTGGCGGTTGGTACTGCTGCAGGCCAAATCAAAACTGGTTCTATGAGCCGTTCTGACCGTGTTGCCAAGTACAACCAGCTGATCCGTATCGAAGAAGCGCTGGGTGAAAAAGCACCGTTTAACGGTCTGAAAGAAGTTAAAGGTCAATAATAAAAGTCGCAGCCGATTGGCTGTGATGGAAAGGCACCTTGCCTTTCACTGTTGATCCCAAAAGCCGCCTTTATGGCGGCTTTTTTGTATTCAAGGGCGTGTAAATCGATAAGAGGTGCGTTTGAGCGCATCTTCATGCGCCAGATAAACAGAAAACCATGACACCGGCGGCCTGATCCGCTAGCCTATGCGGTTAGCATAATTGGCGTTGCTGACCCACTGAACACGTAAGGAGTGAAACCATGAGACTGCTATCTGTTGCGCTATTTATCACTCTCGCGTGGCTGCAATATGAATTGTGGCTGGGCAAGAATGGCGTTATGGATTATTGGCACACTCAGGCAAACGTCGTGGTGCAACAACAAGCGAACCAAAAACTGGTGAAGCGTAACCAACAAATGTATGCCGAAATCGCGGATCTCAAACGTGGACAAGAAGCGATTGAAGAGCGCGCCCGTAATGAGTTGGGCATGATTAAACCTGACGAAACCTTTTTTCGTTTAGTCGACGCAACGCGATAACCCATCATCCGCACGCTCGCGGACTAATCAAAGAGAAAACGCGTGGTAGAAAAAGCCTCTTTGCAACCAGGAATTACAGCGGTGGTGCCCGCCGCTGGGGTAGGCAGTCGCATGCAGGCTGACTGTCCAAAGCAGTATTTACACCTTGCAGGTAAGCCTTTAATCACCCACACCGTTGAACGCCTGCTAAGCCATGCTGCGATTGACCGCGTGATTATCGCGATCGGTGAGAACGATGGCTATTTTGCTGAGACCGGACTGGGTGAACATCCGGATATTACCGTCGTCACAGGCGGAGCGACGCGCGCGCAATCGGTACAAGCAGGGCTTGAGGCGGTACAGACCCGTTGGGTGATGGTGCATGATGCAGCACGTCCCTGCGTCACTCACAATGACATCGATGCGTTGATTCACGCTGCCCAAAGCCATTCTGACGGCGCAATCTTAGCTGCTCCGGTTCGCGATACCATGAAGCGGGCACAGCCGGATGGCTGTATTGCACAGACTGTCGACAGACAGGCACTGTGGCATGCCTTGACGCCTCAAATGTTCCCCACCCTGCACTTAAAAGCGGCATTGGCAAGCGCAGGTGATCAGGTAACCGATGACGCGTCGGCGATTGAGGCGGCGGGCGGCCATCCGCTATTAGTTCCTGCCAGTGCCAGCAATATTAAAGTGACGCATCCTGAAGATAGGGTGCTGGCCGAGTTTTACTTATCGCAACAAGAAGGCAAATCATGATGCGAATTGGACATGGGTTTGATGTACACAAATTTGGTGGTGATGGCCCGGTGATCATTGGTGGTGTCGCTGTGCCTTATGAGCAAGGGTTGCTTGCGCACTCGGACGGTGATGTGGCACTGCACGCCCTGTGTGATGCATTGTTGGGCGCGATTGCGGCCGGTGACATTGGCCAGCACTTCCCAGATACCAGTGATGAATGGAAAGGCGCGGACAGCCGTATGTTGCTGCGCGACGTTTACCGCAAAGTACAAGACAAAGGCTATCGTTTGGGCAATGCAGATATCACTATCATCGCCCAAGCGCCCAAGATGGGCCCACATATACCTGCCATGTGTGCGGCGATTGCTGATGATCTAAAAGCCCCCATCGATGCCATTAATGTAAAAGCAACCACCTCAGAGCGACTCGGTTTTACCGGTCGTAAAGAGGGCATTGCTTGTGAAGCCGTTGTGCTATTAACAAAAGAGACGCTATGACAGACGTACTTGCTCCCTTGGCTTATATGCATGGCCAGCCGACTCAATCCGGCCAAATCAAACACTCGCCAGACGACTTTTACGTCTCGGAAATCCTCGGTTTTACCCCGTCGGGAGCCGGTGAACACTTCCTAGTGCGAATCAAAAAGCGTGGCGAGAATACGCGCTATGTGGCCAATGAGCTGGCTAAAGCATGCGGTGTGCCATCACGACAAGTAAGTTGGGCGGGCCTGAAAGATAGGCATGCGGTGACCGAGCAGTGGTTCAGCGTACAATTACCGGGCAAAGCCGATCCTGATTTGAACGAGTTTGTCGCCACGCATCCCGGCGTACTGAGCATTGAAGCGACCGCTCGCCACCATCAAAAACTGCGGCCCGGTGATCTTATCGGGAATGATTTTGTACTACAGATCCGCGCCCTGGCCAATCCGAGTGCGTTGGTGCCGCGCTTAGAGGCGATTGCAAGCCAAGGCGTACCTAATTACTTTGGTGAGCAGCGTTTCGGCCGAGAAGGGAACAACCTTGACGCAGCGAGAGCATGGGGACGCGGTGAGCGCAAGGTAAAAGATAAAAGTAAGCGCAGTTTTTACCTCTCTGCGGCGCGTTCATTGCTGTTTAATCACGTGGTTTCAGCACGTCTCGAGGCAGGCTGTTTTAGCCAAACACTGGCGGGTGATCTGTGCGTTGACGATGCCGACCAACTGGTCGCCTGCAACCAAGCCGGCGTTGAAGGGATGCGTATTACCGCCCCTCTGACCGGTGACAACGCACTGCCTACCACAGACAATGCACAGCAGTTTGAGCAGGCGATTCTCGATAAAGAGCCGGACCTGCTGGCGGTGATCCGCAATAACCGCATGCGCCATGACCGTCGAGAGATCTGCTTGCTACCGCAAAACATGACGTGGGAACTAGATACAGACAGCGTGTGTGTGCGTTTTTCTCTGCCTGCCGGCGCTTTCGCCACCACAGTGATGCGTGAGCTGATTAGCCAACAAGAACAAGGAGAGCAGGATGCGCATACTGATCAGTAATGATGATGGCTACCACGCGCAAGGGATCCAAACGCTCACTCATGCATTGAGTGAGATAGCCGAGGTGGTGGTCGCTGCACCGGATCGAAATTGTTCGGGCGCGTCGAATTCATTAACGCTTGAAAATCCGCTGCGGGTTCGTGAACTAGGTCCCGGGCGTTTTGCGGTGCAAGGTACGCCCACTGACTCGGTACATTTAGCTCTGAATCAATTGGTTCCGTGGCAACCTGACTTCGTGATCACTGGAATTAACCACGGTGCAAACTTGGGCGATGATGTGCTTTACTCTGGCACCGTTGCCGCGGCCACGGAAGGGTTCTTTCTCGGCGCCCCTGCGATCGCGGTTTCATTATGTGGTCATCAGCATTTTGATACCGCCGCCCATGTGGTTAAGCAGTTTTTGGCTAAAAACCAACGCCATGCCGCGCCCAGTCACCGTCTGATTAATATCAATGTGCCGGATGTGGCGATTGATGCGTTAAAAGGATGGAAAGTGACTCGTCTTGGTGCCCGTCATCATGCCGAAGATGTGATAAAACAAGGCGATCCGCGTGGGAAACCCATATACTGGATCGGTGCGCCCGGAAAAACGCAAGATGCTGGGCCGGGCACGGATTTTCACGCCATAGCGGAGCAATACGTTTCTATTACGCCGCTTCAAGTGGATCTTACCGCTCACGACACGCTCGGAGCGTTTTCTCAGTGGTTAGCGGAATAACTGCTGAAAACAGGCTGGCGAACTTAACGCGCCAGCCTATTTCGTTCGATTAATACTCAGTGATAAAGGAAGCAGACGTTGAGTCAAGCGCAATCACTTATTCAATTTTTGCAGCAACAAGGTATTGATAACCAAAGCGTTCTAGATGCAATGCAAGCCGTGCCTCGGCACCTGTTTGTTTCTGAAGCCATGACTCACCAAGCATACGGAAACAATGCGTTACCGATTGGGTGGGGACAAACTATTTCACAACCTTATATTGTGGCTAAGATGACAACATTGCTCAATTTGCGACGCGACAGTCGCATTTTGGAAATAGGAACCGGCTCTGGCTATCAAACGGCGATTCTTGCTCAGCTGGTGGATCAGGTTTATTCCGTTGAACGGATTAAGCAGCTGCAAATGCTCGCCAAGCGACGCCTCAAGCAGCTCGATATTTATAATGTGGCCACCAAGCACGGCGATGGTTGGCAAGGCTGGCCGGCGAAAGGCCCTTATGATGGGATTATTGTCACCGCGGCGGCAGAGCGTATTCCAGATGCATTATGCCAACAGCTGACAGAAGGCGGCGTGATGTTAATCCCCGTTGGAGAGCACCAGCAAACGCTTATCAAGGTGACAAGGCAGGGCGAAGAGTTTCTGACCGAAACGATTGAATCGGTGCGTTTTGTGCCTCTTGTTGCCGGTGAACTGGCCTAACTACGCTATCTATGGAGTAGAAACTAAAAACAGATGAAAATCGCGTTTTTTCTTTTATCAGTAGTCATACTTTCTGGGTGTGCTTGGCATGGCCCGGCGCCCGTATCTAGTGTGACGCCTGACTACTCCAGTGTCGATAGAGGCAGCTACCGCGGTAGCTACTACGAAGTGAAGAAAGGCGATACGCTCTACTATATCGCCTACATCACCGATCGTGATATTGACGACATCATCAAGCATAACAACCTCCAACCGCCTTACACCATTTATCCGGGTCAAACCTTAGCGTTGTGGAAGCCTGCTTATCAGCGCCCGGACGTGGCAAAGTCCACCTCAGGGGCAACGAATGTGGCCTCTGCCACAAGTTCAGCTGCAAAATCTGCTGCCATAGCAGTATCTTCTAGTAAAAACACCGAAAATGGTAAATTCGGTCAAGAAAAGAAGGCAAAAACGACGACTTCGCAGCAAAAAGCAGTTGAAGCCCAATCAGCCTCGGAGTACAGTCGAACTAAACAAAAAAGTAAACAAGCTGTTAACAAGTCGACCGCTAGCTCATCCAACCAACAGATAAGCTGGCAATGGCCAAGCAAAGGCCGGATGGTGTCGCGATTTTCTAGCACTGAGCGAGGCAATAAAGGCATAGATATTGCTGGACAACGAGGACAAAGCATTCAGGCAGCGGCAGATGGAAAGGTCGTGTACGCCGGAAGCGCGCTTCGAGGTTACGGCAAATTAATAATAGTGAAACACAATGATGATTACCTGAGTGCGTATGCACATAATGACAGGTTTTTGGTTTCAGAAGGCCAGTCTGTCAAAAAGGGGCAGAAAATAGCTTCAATGGGCAGTACAGGTACAAACAGTGTTCGGTTGCATTTTGAGATTCGCTACAAAGGAAAATCGGTCAATCCGTTGCATTATTTGCCTAAGCGATAGCGCTACAAAGGCGTGATATCGTCAAGCCACCAGTGTGACGGGGCCGGTGAAAGCAGAGATGCGCTCTGCTTAGCTGCTACGCCATAAGGGAGGCGCTATGAGCCAAACTAACACCGCGAAAAAACTGGACGGCTTGGATCAAGACGTGGATTTCGAGACCTTGGATGCGCAAGTTGAAGAGGTTGCCGAAGAGGTTGAAGAGGCTGTACAACAGCACGCTGCGACATCCAAAGCCCTAGATGCCACACAACTCTACTTGAGTGAAATTGGTTTTTCACCCCTGCTGACCGCCGAGGAAGAAGTGTTGTATGCGCGTCGTGCCCTACGTGGTGACGAAGTGGCGCGTAAACGCATGATCGAGAGTAACCTCCGCTTGGTGGTGAAAATTTCTCGACGCTACTCTAACCGAGGTCTTGCGCTATTGGATCTGGTCGAAGAAGGCAATTTAGGCCTGATTCGCGCCGTTGAAAAGTTCGATCCAGAACGAGGCTTCCGATTCTCTACCTACGCTACATGGTGGATTCGCCAGACCATTGAGCGTGCCATCATGAACCAAACGCGCACTATTCGCTTGCCGATTCATGTGGTGAAAGAGCTGAATGTCTATCTGCGTACGGCGCGTGAACTGGCGCAAAAATTGGACCATGAACCGACTGCCGAAGACATTGCGGCCCAACTTGATAAACCGGTCGAAGATGTCAATCGTATGCTGCGTTTGAACGAACGCATTGGCTCGGTGGATAACCCAATTGGTGGTGACTMAGAAAAAGCGCTGCTGGATATCATCGCCGATGAAAAACAAGATGGTCCAGAGCACACCACGCAAGACGACGATATGAAAAAGTCGATCGTGCAATGGTTACAAGAGCTAAATCCCAAACAACGTGAAGTGTTGGCGCGTCGCTTTGGCCTTCTTGGTCATGAAGCCTCCACGCTTGAAGATGTGGGGCGTGAAATCGGTCTAACCCGTGAGCGCGTGCGTCAAATTCAAGTAGAAGGATTGCGTCGCCTGCGCGATATGCTGACCCAGCAAGGACTGAGTATTGAATCTTTGTTTAATGTCGAGCAATAACGGCACTAATCGCTATAAACAAAAAGGACGGCCAAGGTGCCGTCCTTTTTTAATACGTTATTGGATGATTAGCGAGACTGTTGGAGGGCTTTGAGTGCATAGAGTGCATCAAGCGCTTGACGAGGCGTCATCTCATCGGGATTGAGCGCGTCAACAGCCTGATCGAGCTCACTGGGCTCAGGGAGCAAAGGAAGCTGTGTTGGCTCGGCATGATTGTTAGATGTGTCGCCAGTAACTTTTTGTTGACCACTTTGTTCTAACTGAGCCAACTTATGCTTGGCTCGGCGGATCACCGGTTTAGGGACGCCAGCTAATCCTGCCACCGCTAGCCCGTAAGATTTACTCGCCGCGCCTTCTTGTACAGCGTGCATAAAGGCAATCTCATCACCATGCTCCACCGCGTCTAGGTGGACATTCACCAAGCCAGCCATTTGCCCCGGTAGTTCGGTGAGCTCAAAATAATGAGTGGCAAACAGCGTCATAGCTTGAATCTTCTCGGCCAGCCATTCAGCACTGGCCCATGCCAGTGATAAGCCATCATAGGTACTGGTGCCACGGCCGATTTCATCCATCAAGACTAAACTGTGTGCGGTTGCATTGTGCAAAATATTGGCCGTTTCCGTCATTTCTACCATAAAGGTGGAGCGTCCTGAGGCGAGATCATCAGACGCACCAATGCGGGTGAAAATGCGATCGACCGGTCCAATGACGGCACTGTCGGCAGGCACATACGCACCAATATGGGCCAACAAAGCAATCAACGCGGTTTGGCGCATGTAGGTCGACTTACCCCCCATGTTAGGGCCGGTAATGATCAGCATACGCCGTTCAGGGCTCAGTGAGATCGGGTTAGGAATGAAGGGGTCTGTCATCACTTGCTCGACGACCGGATGGCGACCTGCTTCAATCTCCACACCGGCTTGGTCACTGAGTTGAGGGCGGTGATAATTGAGCGTGTCAGCGCGCTCGGCGAGATTACACAGCACATCTAGGGCGGATAACGCTTCAGCCGCACCCTGCAACTGAGCAAGGTGAGGAAGCAATAAATCAAACAGCTCTTCCCACAACCGTTTTTCCAGCGCCAAAGCCGTAGACTTGGAGCTTAGCACCTTGTCTTCATGCTCTTTGAGCTCAGCAATGATATAGCGCTCCGCGTTTTTAAGCGTTTGACGGCGAATGTAATGCGCAGGGACGCGATCGCTTTGTGCGCGGCTAATCTGGATATAAAAGCCATGCACTTGGTTGTAGCCGACCTTTAATGTATCAATGCCGTACTTTTCACGCTCGCGCTGTTCTAGCTCTTCAAGGTAGCGCGATGCGCCGTCAGACAGCTCACGCCATTCATCGAGTTCAGCGTGATAGCCGGGGGCGATGACCCCACCATCACGGATCACCACCGGCGGGTTATCGACAATGGCACGCGTCAGCAAATCTGTAAGCTCAGGCATAGGCAGGGTTGCTTTAGCATAGTGCGCAAACGCAGGGTGATTTAATTCACTGAGCTGCGACTGAATCGCCGGCAGCTGTGCAAGCGCAGTGCGTAGACGGGCCATATCGCGCGGACGAGCAGAGCGCATCGCCAAGCGTGCCAATACGCGTTCGATATCGCCAACGGGTTTGAGCTCGGCGGCGAGGTCGCCATAAAGCCCAGTATCAAGCAATGTCTCTATCGCATCCAATCGTTGATTAAGTACCCTTCGGTCGCGGAGCGGTTGGTGTAGCCAACGCTTAAGCAAGCGGCTTCCCATCGGGGTGGTGGTACGATCCAGTACGTCGGCCAAGGTATTATCATGGCCGCCAGCAAGGTTTTGGGTGATCTCAAGGTTGCGGCGTGTCGCAGCATCTAGCACCACCGCACTGTCTTGTTGTTCTTTGATAATCGCCCGAATATGAGGCAGGGCAGTGCGCTGGGTATCTTTGGCGTATTGCAACAAACAGCCTGCGGCACTGAGCCCGCGCGCGCAGTCTTCCACCCCAAAACCAATCAGATCTCGGGTGCCAAATTGGGCGGTCAACTGACTACGTGCCGTATCGAGGTCAAACTCCCAAATCGGGCGACGGCGGGCGCCTTTGCTTACCGAAAGCAGGTCGGGGTAGGAAAAATCCTCAGGATAGAGCAGTTCGGCCGGTTGAGTGCGTTGCAGCTCTGCCTGCATTTGTTCTAGTGTTTGTGGTTCACTCAACACAAAACGGCCAGACGTAATATCTAAGGTGGCAAAGCCAAAGCCAGTATCATCGGCGATGATGGCGGCCACTAAATTATCCACTCGCTCGCTAAGTAATGCTTCATCAGAAACGGTGCCGGGTGTGACAATACGCACAACTTGGCGCTCGACTGGGCCTTTGCTGGTGGCCGGATCGCCAATTTGCTCGCAAATGGCAACGGGCTCACCCAATTGGACAAGCTTAGCAAGGTATCCTTCTACCGCATGGTAAGGCACGCCTGCCATTGGGATGGGCTCGCCATTTGAGCTACCGCGCTTGGTCAGTGAGATATCAAGCAATTGTGAAGCGCGTTTAGCGTCGTCGTAAAAGAGTTCGTAAAAATCTCCCATACGGTAAAAGAGCAGCTCCTCAGGGTGCTGAGCTTTTAACTTGAGATACTGTTGCATCATGGGCGTGTGTTTTTCGAGCGCTTGTACTGTCACGACTAGACCTGCAAAATGGAACGTTAAGGCCGCTTAGAATACGTGATGTCGGGGCACAGGGTAAAGCCACGTCATGTGGATTTCGGTGCCATGAAAAAGGAGAAACGCGTGGACCACTTATATTCACTGGCAAAGCAGCTAGGTGATGTACTGGCTGATGCACAATTGACCATCACCACCGCTGAGTCATGCACGGGTGGAGGAATCGCCTATTGCCTGACGGATGTCGCAGGCAGTTCACAATGGTTCCATCAAGCCTTCGTGACCTACAGCAATGACGCGAAGCAGCGTTTAGTGAAGGTGTCTGATATGGCGCTTGAGCAGTATGGCGCAGTGAGTGAGCCTGTGGTGACGGCGATGGCTGAGGGTGCGCGTGAGCATGCAAACGCAGATATTGCGATTGCCGTCAGTGGCGTGGCCGGGCCATCAGGAGGCAGTGAAGAAAAGCCAGTAGGTACCGTCTGGTTTGCGTGGGCATGGCGAGAGGATGAAACCGAGACCGAAGTTTGTCACTTTGACGGTCACCGCCGTCAAGTGCGAGAACAAACCATTGCGCACGCGCTTAGTCATGTTTTAAATCGGCTACAGTAACGAGTTTGGGTTGTGGGGCACATCAGATTTTTTCTGATCAGCTCTAGACACTGTATAAATGGACAGTATACTTGACCGCATTAACGACAGCTTTCTCGTCGCATAGATTGAGTTTTATTTCTTGGAGACTGAAATGGACGATAACAAAGAAAAGGCGCTTGCCGCTGCGCTTGGACAAATCGAAAAGCAATTTGGTAAAGGCTCTATTATGCGCCTTGGCGATGACCGTACCATGGACATCGAAACCGTATCGACCGGCTCATTGTCTCTGGATATTGCGCTAGGGGCGGGGGGATTGCCATTTGGCCGTATTGTTGAAATTTATGGTCCGGAATCATCGGGTAAAACAACCCTGACCCTACAAGCGATTGCCGAAGCACAAAAAATGGGTAAAACCTGTGCGTTTATCGATGCCGAGCACGCACTAGACCCTGTTTACGCCCGTAAGTTGGGTGTCGATATTGATAATCTTTTGGTTTCACAGCCAGACACGGGTGAGCAAGCGCTGGAAATTGCTGATGCACTGACCCGCTCCGGTGCTGTCGATATGATCGTAATTGACTCGGTAGCGGCGTTGACACCAAAAGCGGAAATTGAAGGTGAGATGGGTGATTCTCACATGGGCCTTCAGGCACGCATGTTGTCACAAGCGATGCGTAAGTTGACCGCTAACATCAAAAACAGCAACACCTTGATGGTATTCATCAACCAAATCCGGATGAAGATTGGTGTGATGTTCGGTAACCCCGAAACCACTACTGGTGGTAACGCATTGAAATTCTATGCGTCGGTGCGTCTAGACATTCGTCGTATTGGTGCGATCAAAGAAGGCGACGAAGTGGTCGGTAACGACACCCGTGTGAAAGTGGTGAAAAACAAAGTCGCTGCGCCCTTTAAGCAAGCTGAATTCCAAATTCTTTATGGCCAAGGCATTAACCTGCATGGCGAGTTGATTGATCTCGGGGTCAAGCACAAGCTGGTCGAGAAAGCGGGTGCGTGGTACAGCTACAAAGGCGATAAAATTGGCCAAGGTAAAGCTAACGCCTGTAAGTACCTCAAAGAAAATCCACATATTGCGAAAGAGCTCGATACCACATTGCGTGAAATGCTATTGCAAACCGCATTGAATAACGAAGTGGTAGAGGCTGACGCGCAGGCAGAAACAGAAGACGATTTGTAATGTCGTCATCGTGCCAAGAGATTGCGGTGGGCTTATTGGCCCGCCGCGATCATTCTGTACAAGAGTTGCGTCAAAAGCTTGAGCAGCGTGACTTTGATAGCGAAACGATTGAAAGCACCCTGRCAACCTGCTTAGAGCGTGGTTGGTTAGATGATGCCCGTTTTGCGGCGAGCCTATTACGCCAAGGGGTCAGCAAACAACATGGCTGGTTGCGCATCTGCCAAGATGCCAAGCGTAAAGGGGTCGATAGCGAGTTACTTTCTCAAGCAGAACAAGCGGCTGAAATTGATTGGTTTGCCTTGGCAAAAGAAACCGCACAGCGCAAATATGCCGATATTGATGGTGTGATCCCACCGGCGGATCAAAAACTCAAAGCCAAGCGGATGCGCTTTTTGCAATCACGGGGCTTTAACTTCGATCAAATCCAATACGCGCTCTCCAACGACTAAATTCCTCATCAATTATCGCTGAATCCTGCACTGTCTCTTTTCCGTACGCGATCGGTTGTTTACAATGGCGCAAATAAAATTATGTTACCATCGCGTCATTACCACGACCGGTTGCTAACGCAACACTCGATTATCAGGATTAGCCAATGTATATGAGCACTGATGAGATCCGCACCGCGTTTCTCAAGTTCTTTGAAAGCAAAGGGCATCAGATTGTGCCCAGCTCATCGCTCGTGCCTGCCAATGATCCAACGCTTTTGTTCACCAACGCAGGTATGAACCAGTTTAAAGATACCTTTTTAGGGATCGAAAAACGTGACTACTCACGCGCCACCTCCGCGCAGCGTTGTGTACGAGCGGGCGGTAAGCACAACGATTTAGAAAATGTCGGCTTCACAGCACGTCACCACACCTTCTTTGAAATGCTAGGTAATTTCAGCTTCGGCGATTACTTCAAGCAAGACGCGATTCAGTACGCGTGGGAGTTTCTGACCGAAACGATTGGCCTGCCGACTGAAAAGCTACTAGTCACCGTTTATAAAACCGACGATGAAGCTTTCGATATCTGGCACAACACTATCGGTGTACCGGCTGATCGTATCGTGCGCATTGGTGATAAAGAGGGCGGTAAACCTTACGAGTCAGACAATTTCTGGCAAATGGGTGACACTGGACCTTGCGGCCCATGCTCTGAAATTTTCTACGATCATGGCGACCATATTTGGGGCGGACCTCCAGGTTCTCCAGAAGAAGACGGTGACCGTTTTATCGAGATCTGGAATATCGTTTTCATGCAGTTTAACCGTCAAGCTGACGGCACCATGGAAAACTTGCCGAAGCCATCGGTTGATACTGGTATGGGTATCGAGCGTATTGCGGCCATTAAGCAAAACGTTCATTCCAACTACGAAATTGACGTGTTCCAGCAACTGATCAAACAAGTGGCTGACAACATTGGCGTCGACGATTTGGGTAACCAATCGCTGCGTGTGGTAGCAGACCACATCCGTTCATGCGCGTACCTGATTGTTGATGGCGTGATGCCATCCAATGAAGGCCGCGGCTACGTGCTGCGTCGTATCATTCGTCGTGCGGTGCGCCATGGCAATAAGCTGGGCGCGAAAGGTGCCTTTTTCTACAAGCTCGTTGGCCCTTTGGCGGCGATTATGGGCACGGCTGGCGAAGCGCTGCGTGAGCAGCAAACCATGGTCGAAAAAGTACTTRAAATCGAAGAAGAAAACTTCGGTCGCACCCTTGAGCGTGGCATGGTCATGCTGGAAGAGGCCTTGGATAAAGTGCAAGGTGATGTGCTAGACGGCGAAACCGTCTTTAAGCTTTACGATACCTATGGCTTCCCAGCTGATTTAACCAATGATGTTGCCCGTGAGCGTGGCTATCGCATCGATGAAGACGGGTTTGAAGCGGCGATGGAAGCACAGCGCCAACGTGCGCGCGAAGCGGGTCAGTTCGGTACTGATTACAACCAAACCATCAAAGTGGAGCATGGTTCAGACTTCTGCGGTTACACCGGCACAGAGGGCGAAGGAAGCATTACCGAGATCTTTGTCGATGGGGCGCCTGTTGAGACGCTCGCATCGGGTGATCATGCGGTTGTGATTCTCGACCATACCCCTTTCTATGCCGAAGCGGGTGGTCAATGTGGTGACGCTGGTGTGCTGATTACCGAGCAAGGCCGCTTTGCAGTGACAGATACGCAAAAAGTTGGTCAGGCCATTGCTCACTACGGCAGTTTAGTAGAAGGACAACTGCTTGTCGGTAGCACAGCGAAGGCGCAGGTTGATGCCGCGCGTCGTCAAGCAATTGCACTTAATCACTCTGCCACTCACTTACTTCACGCAGCCCTGCGTCAAGTCTTAGGTGAGCATGTGGCACAGAAAGGCTCGTTGGTTCGCCCAGACGGATTGCGTTTTGACTTCTCGCACCTAGAAGCGGTCAGTCACGACGAATTAAAAGCGGTTGAGCGAATCGTCAATGAGCAAATCCGCGCCAACCACAGCGTGCAAACTGATGTGATGGATATCGATGCGGCCAAACAAAAAGGGGCGATGGCTCTGTTTGGCGAAAAGTACGATGACAAAGTACGCGTACTGACCATGGGTGATTTCTCCATCGAGCTGTGTGGCGGGACGCACGCAAACCGTACCGGTGATATTGGCCTGTTTAAGATCACCTCTGAGGGTGGCATTGCTGCGGGTATACGCCGCATTGAAGCGATCACCGGACAAGATGCGATTGAGCGTGTGTATCAGCAACAAGCTGACTATGAAGCCAAGCTTGACGATGCGCACGGTAAAGCCAAGGCGCTTGAGAAGCAAATTCAGCAGCTTAAGCAAAAACTGGCGGCGCAAGAGAGTGCCGGGCTTATCAATCAAGTCCGAGAACTTAACGGTGTTAAAGTGCTTGTGAGCCAGCTCGATGGCGCAGATAACAAAGCGCTGCGTAGCATGGTTGACGACTTGAAAAACCAGATGGGTAGCGGGATTGTCCTGCTTGGTAACGTTGCCGATGGTAAAGTCGGTCTGATTGCCGGTGTGACCAAAGATCTGACTGGCAAAGTCAAAGCCGGTGAGTTAGTCAACCTTGTCGCGCAACAAGTCGGCGGCAAAGGTGGTGGTCGCCCAGATATGGCGCAAGCGGGCGGCAGTGATGTGGCTGCATTACCGCAAGCGATTCAATCTGTCGATGCATGGCTGGCAGAGCGCCTCTAATCGAGCTCACAGCTAAGTGTTAAAGTCAAGAGGGTCGCCATGGGCGACCCTTTTTTGTGATCTAGATTAATAATTGCACTTTTTTTTTGATTCTGTATAGTGCAACGCCTTAGGCAATGCGCTGGCGAGAAGACGTGATATGGCTTAGGTTTTACGTCCTTGCCAACCAGTGCAACACAGATTTCTCTTACACTGTTATCTCAGGTCAAGCGCTAACATCGCTAACGGCATGATGATAAAACAGTAAATTTCTCTGCCCTTTTCTGGATATGGCCTGATAATTCAGCCATAGTGTGTGTTGCGGCGTTTATTTAACCGTCGCATTAGCATCACGAGCAGGGAAATGGTCATACGATCACAGATAGCGGGCCGGTACGCAGGCGGGTTATCTGGCTCAGACACTGATTGAATAAGTAAAAGATTGATACTCAAGGAGTAGAAGAATGCTGATTTTGACTCGCCGTGTTGGCGAAACTTTGATGATTGGTGATGAAGTCACCGTCACCGTCTTGGGTGTGAAAGGTAACCAAGTTCGCATCGGTGTGAACGCACCAAAAGAAGTCTCTGTACACCGTGAAGAAATTTACATGCGTATACAAGCAGAGAAAGGCACCCCAGCCGGTGGTCAGAACGACTACTAATTGAGTGCAGAAAAGGTCGACCTAGGTCGGCCTTTTTTATGCCAGAAAGTTGCAGAATAATTACGTCTAAACGACCAATAAACCAACAAAAAAGCCGACCTTTGGGTGATAATTGTCCATTTGTTTGGGGCTAAGCGATTTTTGCCCGAAAAGTGTTTGACATATTTGTGGCTCAAAGTAATATGTGCCCCCGCAGCGACGGTGAGGTGGCCGAGTGGCTGAAGGCGCTCCCCTGCTAAGGGAGTATACGGTTTGTAGCCGTATCGAGGGTTCGAATCCCTCCCTCACCGCCATGTTGCTGCAAGCAAGATAGATGTGCGTCCGTAGCTCAGCTGGATAGAGTACCTGGCTACGAACCAGGCGGTCGGAGGTTCGAATCCTCCCGGACGCGCCATTTACTTGTGGTGAGGTGGCCGAGTGGCTGAAGGCGCTCCCCTGCTAAGGGAGTATACGGTTTGTAGCCGTATCGAGGGTTCGAATCCCTCCCTCACCGCCATGACTTACAAGCCTGCCTTGTAAGACTGATGTGCGTCCGTAGCTCAGCTGGATAGAGTACTTGGCTACGAACCAGGCGGTCGGAGGTTCGAATCCTCCCGGACGCGCCATCACCCTTCACGGAAGAATTGCAAACGATGTTCAGGATGAACCGATTGTAGACACGCGCTCGTAGCTCAGCTGGATAGAGTACCTGGCTACGAACCAGGCGGTCGGAGGTTCGAATCCTCCCGAGCGCGCCATCTTCAATCATGCAAATCCGTCAGCGCGTCCGTAGCTCAGCTGGATAGAGTACCTGGCTACGAACCAGGCGGTCGGAGGTTCGAATCCTCCCGGACGCGCCATTTCTTTGCTTTAGTCCCAAATCCATCTCTCCTTATTACTCGTCACCACTGCGGCAGTTCGCGTTATTCTCTCATCGATCGTTATTGTAAATACCGACCGTTCAGTCTGTTTTTCTCGCTCATGTGACCTTCCTACTGGTAAACCCTTGTGATGCGTTCATTAACGCTTTCTCCTTTTATCAGACGCTAAACGCGATTGGCTGTGGAGAAGAAAAAGGTTTTTTCCAAAATTCGCACAATCATTTTGATTCCCGCATCGAAGCCCTTGCATAGACAAGCTCGCAATTCTGATAGACCCTCAGTACTCACCGTAAAATGCGTAATCTATATATTTACCTTTACGTAAACGTCAAATTAAGGTTATCGCGTCTAGCGCGGTGATGGCGCGCGTTGTAAGGTAACAAAAACGCAACACATCGATTGTCATTTGTACAAATAGTTAGTATTTTGACCGCAAACGATTAAATACCCCTTTAAACCCTGTGAGGAATCAAACCATCGTTACAGGGGAATAGGTGACAAGGACGATAACCATGGAACTGGGCCCGCTTTTAGAACAGGCACTGATGCTCATGCTCACCGGCATGTCAGTGGTGTTCGTATTTCTTTCAATTCTGATTTTTCTGGTACGTCAGCTTGCTCGCTTTGGCGATCCTACCCCGCCTACGCCAGCATCGTCTGTCGCGTCTACCCCCGTTAAAGCTCAGCCGGGAACATCCCCGGATGTGATTGCTGCGATTACTGTCGCTGTTCAGCAATATCGCCAACGCCAGCGTTGAGTGGTAAGGCACATATAAAAAAGGAGTTTGTTATGTCTACGCCGTTAGCTATTACCGATGTGGTGCTTCGTGATGCCCATCAGTCGTTGTTTGCCACGCGCCTGCGTTTGGACGATATGTTGCCGATTGCCGCCGAGCTTGATCAAATTGGTTTTTGGTCACTCGAAACATGGGGTGGCGCGACCTTTGACGCGTGTATTCGCTACTTGGGGGAAGATCCTTGGGTGCGCTTGCGCGAACTGAAAAAGGCGATGCCGAACACGCCAATGCAGATGTTGTTACGTGGGCAAAATTTGCTGGGATATCGCCACTATGCCGATGACGTGGTGCATAAATTTGTCGAACGTGCGCACGCCAACGGGATGGATGTATTCCGTATTTTTGATGCCATGAATGATGTGCGCAATTTCAAAGCGGCGGTCGGTGCCGCGGTAGAAGTCGGGGCACATGCACAAGGAACGATCTCGTATACCACAAGCCCTGTTCATACCTTGGACACATGGACAGATCTTGCCAAGCAATTGGAAGATTTAGGGTGTCATTCACTGTGTATTAAAGACATGTCTGGCTTGCTAAAACCCTATGAAGCCTATGAGCTGGTGAGTCGCATCAAATCGGCGTGTGATATCCCTTTATCGCTGCACTGTCACGCCACGACTGGCTTATCAACTGCAACGGCCATTAAAGCCGTTGAAGCAGGACTCGATGTGTTAGATACCGCGATTTCGTCGATGAGCCAGACCTATGGTCATACGCCAACGGAAACTGTGGTGGCGATGCTGGAGAACACAGAGCGCGATACGCAGCTTGACCTCAATAAGCTGGAATCTGTGGCTGCCTATTTTCGAACGGTACGGAAAAAGTATGCGCAGTTTGAAGGGCAGCTCAAGGGCGTCGACTCACGTATTCTGATCGCGCAAGTGCCGGGCGGCATGCTCACCAATATGGAAGGCCAGCTTAAAGAGCAAGGAGCGGCCGACCGCTTGGATGAGGTACTCGATGAGATCCCGCGTGTACGTGAAGATCTCGGTTATATTCCATTGGTCACACCTACCTCCCAAATTGTCGGCTCGCAAGCAGTGATTAATGTTCTGACTGGCGAGCGTTATAAGAGCATTACCAAAGAAACGGCGGCGCTACTTAAAGGCGAATATGGAAAAGCGCCCGCACCAGTCAATGCGAAGCTGCAAGCCCAAGTGCTGGATGGTGAAGCGCCGATTACTTGCCGCCCTGCAGATAAATTAGCGCCTGAGCTGGATGCGCTCACGCAGGCTCTGATTGAAAAAGCCGACGCCGAAAACGTATCTTTGGCAGACGACAAAATCGATGATGTCTTAACCTACGCGTTATTTCCGCAAGTGGGATGGAAGTTCTTACAAAATCGCGGCAACCCCGATGCCTTTGAGCCGGCACCAACGGGTGAAGCAGAGCCTGCCTCTGTGGCCACCAAGCCGACGTCAGGCGGCGAGATTGAAACCTATAGCGTGCGTGTGAATGGACAAGTCTTTAACGTAGATGTAGGTCCAGATGGCGCGTTAGGGGACATTCAGCCCAGCGCGTCGCCAGTGGTATCAGCCCCTCAACCTAGCGCCGTTCAACCACAAGGCGAACCCGTCACTGCTCCTTTGGCGGGTAACATCTTCAAAGTGATGGTATCACCGGGTGAGCACGTGCAAGAAGGGGATGTATTGATTGTGCTCGAAGCGATGAAAATGGAGACCGAGGTCCGAGCGGCGCAAGCAGGCACAGTTCAGGATGTCCAAGTAAAAGAAGGCGATGCGGTGACCGTAGGTATGCCGCTATTGCACTTAGGGTAAGAGGGCAACATGGAAGGATTAATGATCTTGTGGTCAGAAACGGGCTTGGCGAATTTCCAATGGCCTCAGCTTGTGATGATCGCCGTCGGTTGCTTGTTGCTCTTTTTGGCCATTCGCCGTGGGTTTGAACCTTTGTTACTTTTGCCCATCGGGTTCGGGGCGATACTGGCTAACATTCCTAATGCCGGATTTAACGAGCCGGGCGGCTTGCTCTATTACGTCTATCATGTCGGCATCGATACCGGAGTCTTTCCGTTATTGATTTTTATGGGCGTTGGCGCGATGACCGATTTTGGCGCGCTGATTGCTAACCCGCGTACGCTGCTATTGGGTGCGGCGGCACAGTTTGGCATTTTTGCTACCTTGTTTGGCGCCATTTTGCTCAACTTGGTTCCCGGGATGGCATTTACGCTCAAGGATGCCGCCTCGATTGCCATTATTGGTGGTGCGGATGGGCCGACAGCAATCTTCCTCGCCAGCAAACTGTCGCCGGATTTGCTCGGTGCCATTGCAGTCGCCGCCTACAGTTACATGGCGCTTGTGCCGATTATTCAGCCTCCGATCATGAAGCTGTTTACCTCGGAAAATGAGCGTCAAATCGAGATGAAGCAGTTACGCCATGTGTCGAAAACTGAGAAAGTGCTGTTTCCGCTGGCGGTATTAATGATGACCATCTTGTTCTTGCCGTCGGCAACACCGCTGGTCGGGATGTTCTGCCTCGGGAACTTGATGCGAGAATGTGGGGTTGTCGACCGCTTATCCGGCACCGCGCAAAATGAGCTGATTAACATTGTCACCATTTTCCTTGGCTTGGCGGTGGGCTCTAAATTAGAAGCGGATAAGTTTCTTCAGTTTGAGACGTTAGGCATTTTGGTACTCGGTGCTGTGGCATTCAGTATTGGGACTGGCGCCGGCGTGCTGATGGCAAAGCTGCTTAACCGCTTTAGCCGCGATCCGATCAATCCGCTTATTGGCGCAGCAGGCGTGTCGGCAGTGCCCATGGCGGCAAGGGTTGTCAACAAAGTTGGTTTAGATGCCAACCCACACAACTTCTTATTAATGCATGCCATGGGGCCCAATGTGGCCGGTGTGCTGGGCTCGGCGGTGGCTGCGGGTATCTTGTTGGCGTTGGTCGGATAATATGCCCTGTCTTGTGACGAGAAAAGGCGAAAAGAAAACGGCGGTAGGCATTGTGTCTATCGCCGTTTTTGTTAAGACTAGAGGTTTACGCTTTGCGATTACGCAGTGCTTTGCTATGAAGCGATGAGTCAGGTGACTCAACCGGGCAACGGCATGCGAAAGGAGTCTTTATGTCGAACAATGTATCTCTTGCGATCCCCCAATTTGGCGGACCTGAGGTGTTAACCGCCGTTAATCGTCCCATTCCCTCCCCGTCTGAAGAACAAGTGCTGATTCAGGTAAAAGCGGCAGGTGTGAATCCGATTGACGCAAAAACGCGTGCAGGCCTCGGCTGGGCCGCAGAGCATAACCAAGATAAATTGCCTTGGGTGCCTGGATATGATGTTGCGGGTGTTGTGGTGGCTAATGGCACTAACGAAAGCAAGTTTGATGTGGGCGACCGCGTTGCAGGTATGATTGGCTTTCCCACTGATGGTGGCGGTTATAGCCAGTACGTAGTAGCTGACGCAGGATTACTCTCGACCGTTCCACCGAGTGTACCTATGGTAGATGCCGCTGCCTTACCACTAGCAGGCCTCACCGCATGGCAAGCGCTCGAGCACGCGCAATWACGGGTAGACGAAAAAGTACTGATCTTGGCCGGTGCCGGTGGCGTGGGTCACTTGGCGGTGCAATTAGCGGTTCGAACCGGGGCGAATGTTTACGCGACCGCGTCGTCGTCCAATCATGATTTCTTGCGTCAGCTTGATGCAAAACCGGTTGATTATCACCAAACCCATTGGGCGACCGCTCATGGTGAATTTGATGTGCTGATTGATCTGGTTGGGGGAGAAACTGGGATTGATGCGCTCGCCAGTTTGCGCACTGGCGGTCGTGTGGTGACCGTGCCGACCAATACCCGCGATATGATCACCTCAGCAGCGGCCGAGCGGGGCTTGAAAGCCACGGGGATGCTGGTGGAGCCCAATACATGGCAAACTCAGCGCCTACTCGACATGCTTGACCAAGGTGATTTACGGATTGATATTGCGGCTGTGTATCCGTTAGAGGAGGCTGCACAAGCACATATTGCCCTTGAAGACGGTCATACGCGTGGTAAACGCGTCCTCGAAATGCCGTCTGCATAAATGGATAAAAAGAGTGGTCATTCAGGGCCTAAACGCCTGAACCAATAGGGGAGTATGCGGTCGAATGGGCGATTGGTCATCGCTGGTTATGTTGTTTGCAACCAGCTTTCTCAGTGCCACCTTGCTCCCGGGTGGCTCTGAAGCCAATATGGTGTATTTACTTCATCACCATAGCTACTCCGAAAGTGTCATTATTGCGATTGCCAGTGTGGGCAATACGCTAGGCGGTATGACCAACTATGCGATTGGTCGTTGGTTACCTGACTATCAACCGAAGCGGCGCTGGGATCGCCACGCGCAGGCGTGGTTAAAGCGATACGGTTATGCCGCATTATTGTTAAGTTGGGTGCCCGCCATTGGCGATCCCTTATGTGTCGTCGCCGGGTGGCTACGTTTACGCCAGTCTTGGTGCTGGCTAGTTATTTTTTCTGCAAAAACAGCGCGCTACCTTATTCTTGTCTTGTCATATCATTGGGTAGCCGGGTAGGAAATTATCATATGCAACGTTTATTGCTCGTCTCGTTTTTTGTTCTTGCCTCATTGACAGGGTGTCAGTTACTTGGCCCTCAAGCCACGCCAACCCCTGAAGGTATTACTTGGATTAAAACCGTGTCGCCGCCTGAGGGCAGCGCACAGGTGCCTTATCAAGAGTTTCGTCTCGATAACGGGCTGACCGTTCTGTTGCATCAAGACCACTCCGATCCTTTGGTGAAAGTCGATATGCGTTATCACGTCGGTTCATCCCGTGAAGAGCCAGGCAAATCGGGCTTTGCACACTTCTTTGAACACATGATGTTTGAAGGCTCCAAGCATGTAGATGATCATGGAAAACGGATCAAAGAAGTAGGGGGGTATAACAATGGCTCGACCGATCGCGATACCACCCAGTACTATCAAACCGTTCCCGCCAATGAGTTAGAGCGCGTGCTATGGCTTGAGTCGGACCGAATGGGCTTTTTGCTAGAAGCTGTCTCACAACGTAAATTTGAAGTGCAGCGTGATACGGTGAAAAACGAACGCGCTTATCGTATCGATAATGCGCCCTATGGCCGTGTTAATGAAACCATTAATCAAGCGCTTTATCCTGAAGGACACCCCTATTCTTGGCCTGTGATTGGCTATGTCGAGGATCTTGATCGCGTCGATGTGGGCGATTTGAAACAATTTTTCCTACGCTGGTACGGACCAAACAACGCCACTTTGACCATCGGTGGAGATATTGATGTACAACAAACGCTGGCATGGGTGAACAAATACTTCGGTGATATTCCTGCTGGCCCAGAAGTGGCTGACCCTGAACCACAACCCGTCACGCTCGAGGCGGACCGCTATGTGACCTTGGAAGATCAAATCTCCCAACCGGTATTGGTCATCACTTTCCCAACCGGCACGCCAGACACAGATAACAGTACCCGCTTGAGTGTGCTTGCTAGCGTGCTTGGACAAGATCGAGATAGCCTGCTTTATCAGTCCTTGGTGCAGTCAGGTAAGCTGTTGAGCGCGGGCGCTTCTCACCGTTGCGGTGAGCTTGCTTGTACGTTTGAACTTTATGGTGTAGGTAGCCAGCAGCAATCATTGGCTGAGGTTGAAACCCTGTTGATGGACGCGCTTGCGACCTTTGAACAACAAGGGGTATCGAAGGCAAGTATTGCCCGCATCAAAACCATGACTGAAGCGGATGACATTTTCGCTCTGCAAAGTGTGGACGGTAAAGTCGAGCAGTTGGCCAGCGACTTCAGTTTATTTGGTGATGCCAATCGCTTAGAAGCACGTTTAGCGCGTCTTGAGGCGGTGACCCCTGAAAACGTGATGGAAAGTTTCCACCGCTGGGTGAAAGGTAAGCCTGCCGTGTATCTGAGTGTCGTGCCTTATGAGCGCACGGATTTGGTGGCGAAGCCAGCTAACTTTGTGTATCAGCGCCCCGACTACGCACAAAGCGTCGCGCCTTCACAAGAGAAGCTGCCACCCCGTCGTACGCCGGAAAATATCGATCGCACCCAAGTGCCTCCAACGTCCGGTAGTGTGACGGTGAACGTGCCGAAAATTTATCGTGCGGACCTCGATAATGGCATTCATCTCGCTGGTACGGAGAGTCGCGAAACCCCTACTGTCACCCTATATATGACCCTGCCTGCCGGCACCTTAATGGAGCCGAATGACAAGCGTGGTCTCGCCAACCTTACTGCCCAGATGGTCACCGAAGGTGGGGCGGGGATGACCGCGGCTGAGTTAACCCAAGCTTTGAAGCAATTGGGGAGTCAGGCGAGTATTGAAGCCGATGAGCATGAAACCTATATCACGATTACCGCGCTCAAAAAACATGTGGATGAAACCCTGCAACTGGTTCACAAAGCGTTAAGTGCGCCTACCTTCTCCGAGCAAGACTTCATGCGGGTGAAAGCGCAACTGCTGGAAGGGATGGCCTCGCGTGCCGATGATGCTAGCTGGCTTGCAGACCAAGCTACTCGAGAGCTCTTGTTCCAAGACGCGGTATTCCGGTCACCACGAGGTGGCGTAATGGAAGATATTGAGGCACTGACCATCGATGATGTACGTGCGTTTTATCGCCAACACTATGTATTGAAAGGCAGCCAGCTCGTGGTCGTGGGGGATGTGTCACGCGATCAAGCCGTGACGTTGGCGAACCAAATGACACCGTGGCAAGAGGCGCCTCGTTCGCAGCCTCAAATCGCCCGCGCGGTTCCTCGGGATGAAAAACAGCCACAAATTTGGCTTGTAGATAAACCGAAAGCGCCGCAAACCAGTATCCGTATGGTGCGCCACGGTATGCCTTATGATGCGACCGGCGAGATGTTTATCACGCGTCTGGCCAACTTTAACCTTGGCGGCAATTTTAACTCCCGTATTAATCAGAACCTGCGCCAAGATAAAGGCTATACCTATGGCGCCGGTGGCGGTGTGTACAGTGGGCGTCAACTCGGCACCATTGAGTTTGATGCTGATGTCCGTGCGGACGCGACGGTTGATGCAATCAACCAGCTTTGGCAGGAAATGGCCAATTCGGCGGAAAACGGTTTCACACCGCAAGAGCTCGCTTACCTGCGCCAATCGAGCGGGCAACAAGATGCGCTGAGCTATGAAACTCCGTGGGAAAAGGCAGGTTTAATTGCCCATGTTGAGGAATTTGGCTTGCCCGACAACTACCGCGATGAGCAGCAAGCGATCATTCAAACGATTGATCTTGAACGCTTAAATCAGGCGGCGAGACGTTGGTTTAATCCGAATGACTACCAAATCATCGTCGTTGGAGATGCCGAACAGCTTGCGCCAGAGCTGAAAGCGCTTGGTTTGCCGGTGAAACCGCTTATGCTTGAGTATCGCTAACGCCGCCTCGAGTAAACACACGTCGCTGCGTGATGGCTTTTGAGTGATAGCTTGTTTATCCTAACCCGTCACGCAGCACAAAGATAAGAGAAACGTTTTGACTGATTTCACCCAGCGGTTAGCGCGTTTGGCGCAAAACCCAGAAGCATTAAAGGGGATTGGCCGAGGACTGGAGCGTGAAGCCTTACGGATCACGCCGACCGGACACTTGGCTCAGACGCCGCATCCAGATGCACTTGGCTCAGCGCTAACGCATCGATGGATCACCACGGACTTTGCGGAGTCTTTGTTGGAATTTATTACGCCTGTCAATACATCGGTCAACGGAATGCTCGATGAGCTGCAAGACATTCACCGTTTTACTTATAAGCAAATGGGTGACGAGCAGCTATGGCCCATGTCTATGCCATGTGTGGTCGCCTCTGAAGACGATATTACCTTGGCACAATATGGCAGCTCGAATATCGGCCGGATGAAAACACTGTATCGCCAAGGGCTCAAACATCGCTATGGCAGTGTGATGCAAGTGATCTCTGGGGTACATTTTAACATCTCCCTCCCGGAGACGTTTTGGCAGCACCTTTACCACACGGGCTCTGTGACGCAAGCTCAAGTGACGCAAGGCTACTTTGATCTTATCCGTAACTACTACCGTCACGGTTGGATGATCCCGTATTTGTTTGGCGCATCGCCTGCCTTGTGTGGCACCTTTATCAAGCATGCACAAACCCGCTTGCCGTTTGAGCATTTGCCCTCAGGCACCTGTTATTTGCCGTATGCAACCTCATTGCGTCTCAGTGATTTAGGCTATACCAACAACGCACAAGCCGAGCTAAAAATAGGCTTTAATACCCTTGAGCAATATTTGGAAGGACTGCGCAGTGCAATTCGCACCCCTTCGCACGAGTTTGCCAAACTTGGGATCCGTGATGGTGACAGCTATCGCCAGCTCAATACCAATGTCTTGCAGATAGAGAATGAACTCTATGCGCCTATCCGCCCGAAACGCAATGCACAAAGTGGCGAAAAGCCCACAGAAGCGCTAGATCGTGCCGGTGTGGAGTACATTGAAGTGCGCTCGCTAGATGTTAACCCTTACAGTCCGGTTGGCATTGAACAAGACCAAATCCATTTCTTGGATCTCTTTGTGAGTTGGTGTGCGCTCTCACCGTCAGATCCGATGACGGATGCGGAGCTCAACTGCTGGCGCGAGAACTGGAACAAGATCGTGATTGAGGGACGTAAGCCAGGCTTATTGCTGACCACCGGATGTGACGGCCATCAGCGCACACAAGCGGAGTGGGGGTTACAAGTGATGGCTGAGCTCAAACAATTGGCTGTCGTGATGGACCGAGCGGTGGGTGATAATCGCTACGAAACCGTCTGTGATAAAATGATGGCCTGTTTTGACAACCCAGAACTCACCCTCTCTGGGCGCTTGCTTGCCGATATTATTGCCCAAGGTGGTATTGGTAATGTGGGCTTAGGGTTAGCCAGTGCGCACAAGACAGCGCTTAGAGGCGATGACTATCGTGTCCACAGTGATGCGGAATTTTTGCAAGAAGCAGATGCCAGTATCGCCCGTCAAAAAGATGTCGAAGCCAGTGACACTCTCAGCTTTGAGGCCTTCTTGAAAGACTATTTCAAAGATGTGCCAATGGCAGAAAGCTGGTAAATCGGAGGATGACTTGGGTGCGTTTTAGCCGAATTTTCGCGGCACCAGGGGCGGTATTATTGCTGTCTAGCTGTGCAACGCCCCCGCCGGATAATCCAAATAACCTATGTGCGATTTTTGATCAGAATCCAGATTGGTTTGAAGCGGCGGTGGAGATGGAAAAGACGTGGGGAACACCCATCCAAGTCGCGATGGCCTTCGTGAAACAAGAGAGTGCGTTTGTCCATGATGCTTTGCCGCCTCGCGATTATGTCCTAGGCATTTTGCCTTGGGGACGAGTGAGTAGTGCCTATGGGTATGCACAAGCGCAAGACCCAGCATGGTCGGACTATCAAAAGGCAACCGGTAATGGCGGCTCGCGCACCAACTTCGATGATGCATTGCAATTTATTGGTTGGTACACCAACGAAACCTATCGTCAACTCGGTGTGTCTAAATGGGATGTGTACCGACAATATTTGGCTTACCATGAAGGACGCGGCGGTTTTCAGCGCGGCTCTTTTGAGCGTAAACCCGGACTCAAACGCGTCGCGCGAAAAGTAGAGCAGCAAGCCAAGGACTATGGCTGGCAGCTTAAAGGCTGTCGGCAACGTTTAGAGGACAATCTGAGCTGGTGGCCTTTCTAAGCCACAGTGACGAATTAAAGGAGGGCAAAATGCCGTTATTGGATAGTTTTACGGTCGACCATACCCGTATGAATGCACCTGCAGTGCGCGTGGCTAAAACGATGAAAACGCCCGGTGGTGATACGATCACCGTGTTCGATCTGCGCTTTTGCCGACCCAATGAAGAGATCTTGACGGAAAAAGGCATCCATACGTTGGAACACTTGTTTGCAGGCTTTATGCGCAAGCACTTAAACAGCAAGGATGTTGAAATCATTGATATCTCCCCGATGGGATGCCGAACTGGCTTTTATATGAGCTTGATTGGTGAACCACAAGAAAGTGATGTGGGTCGCGCTTGGGAAGCGGCGATGGAAGATGTATTGACGGTACCGTCGCAAGATAAAATCCCTGAGCTGAATGAGTACCAATGTGGCACCTATGCAATGCATTCGCTCTCTGAGGCGAAGGATATTGCACGCGCGATCATTGATGCTGGGATCTCAGTGAATAAGAACGATGATCTGTCGCTACCCGAGTCGATGCTACAAACCTTGCGTGTAGATTAATTTCTTTGCAGAAATAGGTGCACATCGGATATAAAAAAGTAGACGTTCAAGGCGCCACCTGACGGTGGCGTTTTTTTGTACTACCGTTCTCTTTCTTTGCTATTTCATCTGCTACCAAGATCGGGACAGAATTCATCCTGTCTTGATTGTTGGATAAATTGCGAGAAGGAGTATGCGTGATTGCAGCTTTTTTGCTTAATGAAGCACGCTTCTGAAGTTCGGCGCTGCGCAATGTGCTGGTATTCGCTAAGCTGATAGGTATCTGGCAAGTGATAAGGCAGTGAGACCCAACGTGAAATTGAGCAAGCGGCAACCCACACATCTCAATATTGTTCGAGCAATATGTGGCGTCATTATCTGGATGATGACGCCTAACGCGCTGGCTGCCCTTAATGATTACTKGTCTTACAGTGAATACCTCCGTCTTCATCCTGAGCAAAATGCGCTGACGGAGCAACTTGATAGCCAAGTGCAAGCAGAGCCGGAGCCGCTTAAGACGTCTCCGAAAACGATTAAGATCTCGGTCGTCGTGCCGGGTGAGCAGATTTCTGATTACTGGCAGCGCAATATCCTCGCTTTGGAACGTCGGCTGCAAGCGCTGAATATCCCGTATGAATTGGAGCAAGTGACCACACGACCTAACAACGATATTCGCGAGCAAAGTGCTTCATTGTTCGCTGCACTTCGTGATGGCGCAGACTACCTGATTTTTACTCTCAACAGTGTTCGCCATCGTAAATTTATTAACCACGTATTGTCGCAAAACAAAACCAAGCTGATCCTACAAAATATCACGACACCAGTGAGAGCGTGGCAGGATAATCAACCGTTTCTTTATGTTGGCTTTGACCACCAAGAAGGCAGTTTAGCGTTAGCAGATTATTTTAATGCCCGCTATCCGCAAGGCGCCTCTTATTCGGTGCTGTATTTTTCTCAAGGCTATCTCAGTGATGCGCGTGGCGATACATTTATTGATGCGATGAATAACCACAGTCACAATCACCTGTTGTCCGCTTACTACACCAAAGGTGACCAAGCGTCAGGCTATGAAGCGGCTAAAGCGATGCTCAACAATAATGAGAAGCTTGATTTTATCTACGCGTGCGCCACAGACGTCGCCTTCGGTGCAATTAATGCGCTTGATGCGTTGAATCGGCATGAGGTCGTGATCAATGGCTGGGGCGGCGGTTCAGCAGAGCTTGATGCTCTGCAACGTGGCGACTTAGATGTTACTGTGATGCGAATGAATGATGACACAGGCGTAGCAATGGCTGAGGCGATCAAACGCGATCTGCAGGATCAGGCTGTGCCCGTGGTATACTCCGGCCGATTTGAAATTGTCACGAAAGAGGACAGTCCTGAGCGCATTAATGCGCTTAAGAAGCAGGCTTTCAGATACTCGGATTAGCGCATCATGACTATGTCAGGTTCCAAAAAACTCTCACTTTCACAGCTGCTTACACGTCTTATCGTGGTGTTTTTCTTGTTTGTGACTGTGGGCGTTTATGTCCAGAGTTATCAGCTGACGCTGGCGGGCATTAATCAGGAAGTGACGCGCACGCTGACACAAACGTCACGCCTGTTACAGAATGTATTTGACAGCCGCCTAGACTCGCTGCAGATCCACCAAAACACCAATGCATCCAGTATGACGCTGCAAGCCTTGGTGGCACGAGGCGATCGGATTGCTCTCGATGACTATTTCATTGAGCAAGAGCAGCAAGATGCCGCCAATACCCCTGATTTCCGTTTTATTGCCCGTGATGGCGAGTTGCTATGGCACGACGGTAGTAGCCTTTTTCATGGCATTGATGACAAAGGGCTTGAGCGCTTGCGCGCGCAGCTGCGAGATATCAACCGCTGGACACTGACCACCATTACCACCGAGATGGAGCAGGGGTATGTGCTTATGCGTAAAACCCCGATCGTTTTTCAAGCTAGTGGTAAGTTGGGCGGTTACCTGTATGTTGCGGTGATGCTCAATGGCAACTTTTCTTTTGTCAAAAGCCTGCAGCGAGCCAGTGGTACGCAAGCCGTTTGGTTATCGGTCAAAGAGTTAACGCTCGCTTCCACACTGACCGGGGATGATAATTTCGCTAACGAACTCACCTTACCCACTAAGGGGAGTAGCCAAGCGTTCCGCAACTATCTTATCAGTCACGCTAATTTGCGTATTGAAGGGGAAAACTCAAACATCGCCGTACTTTCGGCGCAACGCAATGACAATGTACTCGCGTTACAGCGCCAGATGGGGATCAACCTTTTACTTACCACGTTAGTGATTTTAGTGGCGGCTATTTGGGTCAACCGGTTTGTAAAAACCCGTATCGCCGGTTCACTCGACAAATTGATGCGTTATACCTTGGGCGCGACCTCACGCCAGCGAACCTTGCCTTTTGCGGGCTCTGATATTGAAGAGTTTGATCACATCGGTCAGACACTCGAATCGACATTTGATGCCCTTTACGAAAAAGAGCGGTCATTGCAGGATTTGTTTGATTATGCGCTCTCACCAATTATTGTTTGGGATACCGACTTTGCGATTACGCGTATTAACCCGGCGGCCAAATTAAAACTGAATTATGATGCCGATGCGCAGCAAACGAGCTGGATGTACATGCAGTTTATGCGCGCTATCTCGCCGTATCTCAAGCGTGCCGTCGATGGTACCATTCTTAAAGGCGTCAATATCCATATCGATAACCGCGTGTATCGTTGGAACCTTGCCCCTTTGATGGTCGATAATCAAGTCAAAGCTGTCATCGGGCAAGGGCAGGAAATTACGTCGTTGATTGAAGCAGAGCAGCAAAGCCAACGTGCCAAAGAAGCGGCAGAAGCCTCCGCCCGAGCAAAATCAGAATTCCTCGCTAAGATGAGCCATGAGATCCGGACACCGCTCAATGGCATTCTGGGCATTACCCAAATACTCAGCGATAAAGTGGAAGATAAAGCGCAGAGCGAGCTATTGGGAAGTTTGTACCAAAGTGGTGAGCACTTACTGACTGTTCTGAATGATATTTTGGACCTRTCCAAAATTGAGCAAGGTAAGATGACCATCGAGTACGGTGATTTTTATTTGCACGATATCATCAGTACGGTAGAAAACATCTATACGCCGCTATGCGAAAGTAAGCGTATTGGACTGATTATTGAGTCTAACCTCGCAGACGACACCGTGATACGCTCTGATCAATCACGCTTGACCCAAATACTGTTTAACTTGATGAGTAACGCGGTGAAGTTTACCCATCAGGGTAATGTGGCGCTTGAAGTCAAACTTACCCCAATGGAGGGGGCTCAGCACTGCTTGATGATAAAAGTGCAAGATTCAGGGGTGGGCATGAGTGCAGACGCACTCGACACCTTATTCGATCCTTTCGTTCAGGCCGACTCCAGTGTGACGCGCAAATACGGCGGCAGTGGACTGGGGCTTTCCATCGTCAAGAGTCTGCTCGACTTACTCGGCGGTACGATTGAGGTGACCAGTGAAGCGGAGAAAGGCAGCTGCTTTACGCTGACGGTGCCAGTCGAACATGTAGATAATAAACCTAAAACCATGGTGGAAAGCACCGTGTTTGACGCCAAACAGGCGGGCATTCAGCGCGTGCTGTTAGTGGAAGATAACAAGATTAATGCGATGGTGGCACAAGCGTTCTGCAAAAAACACGACATCAGCGTGGATTGGGTAAAAGATGGTGAGCAAGCACTTACATCTTTACGTGAAACCACCTATGATCTTGTGTTGATGGATAACCAAATGCCCAATTTGGGTGGCATTGATGCCACTAAGGCTATTCGCCAAGATCTAGGGCTTAATGTGCCGGTTTATGCGTGTACTGCCGATGCATATGGCAGTGTGCATGAAGCCTTTTATGAGGCCGGGGCAAATTATGTGATTGTCAAACCCATCAAAGAAGACAGCTTTGTTGAAGCGTTGCGTTATTACCAAACTGAGCACCAAGAAATGGTAGAGCAGAGCCCCGCTGATCAGTGAGAGGTTTGCGTATAAGGTCAATATAACGGGGAAAAAAGGCAGAGCCGTTAAGTAGTTCTAACGTTAGAAAACTTAACGGCGAATTCTGTTCTACTCGGTGCTGACTTTCTGCTTTTGGATTGGCAGCACTTTAACTTGTTTGATCATATTCTCGGCAACATCGACGATTTCAATTAGGTGACCGTCAATTTCCACGCTTAGGCGGCTATTAGGAATATCCTCCAAGTGCTCCAAGATCAAACCGTTCAATGTGCGGGGGCCGTCGGTAGGGAGATCCCAGTTCAGGCTCTTATTCAAATCACGGATATTGGCGCTACCCTCAATCAGGTAACCGCCATCTGTCAGCGGAGTGATTTCTTCGGCTAAGCTTGGCGAGAGTGAGGTGGTAAATTCCCCCACGATCTCTTCGAGAATGTCTTCTAAGGTCACCAAACCGATAATGTCGCCGTACTCATCCACAATCAGACCAATGCGTTGCTTGTTACGCTGGAACTTCAGCATCTGTACGTTGAGCGGGGTGCCTTCCGGTATGAAGTACACTTCATCCGCAGCGCGCAGCAAGGTCTCTTTATTGAATTCGTTTTTCTCGACCATCAAGCGGTACGCTTCTCGTACCCGTAACATGCCGACTACTTCATCTATCGTGTCACGATACAGCACCATACGGCCATGTGGCGCATGGGTAAGCTGGCGCATAATGGACTTCCAGTCATCGTTGACATTGATCCCTGTGATTTCGTTACGGGGCACCATAATGTCGTCTACCGTCACCTCTTCGAGCTCTAAGATCGAGATCAGCATATGCTGGTGACGGCGAGGGATTAAACTGCCGGCCTCATTAACGATGGTACGCAACTCCTCGGTACTTAAATTGTCTTTCCCATCACTTTTCACGCCTAAGCCAAGTAAGCGTAGAAAGCCGTTAGTAATGAAGTTCACTAAGCTTACAACCGGGTAAAACACCTTCATCAAGATGGTGAGTACAAAGCTGCTGAGAAAGGAAACGCGCTCAGGGTATAAGGCTGCCAAGGTTTTCGGTGTCACTTCTGCAAACACCAAAATCACCATCGTCAGGACACCGGTCGCAATCGCAATACCGGCATCACCATAAAGGCGTAGCCCTAAGACAGTCGCAATAGAAGAGGCAAGAATATTGACGAGGTTATTGCCGATTAGAATGAGTCCAATCAAGCGATCCGGGCGTGCTAGCAGTTTTTCAACTCGCTTTGCACCGGTGTGGCCCTGTTTAGAAAGGTGGCGTAATCGGTATCGATTCAGTGCCATCATGCCTGTCTCAGAGCCGGAAAAATACCCGGAAATGACGATAAGCAATACCAAGAAGGAAATTAATATTCCCGTCGATATGTCGTCCAACGAACTGTTCCTTACGTTTGTTTTAAAATGTGAGCGTCTGCTCGAGAGTATAACACTGACATGCCGTTAGGTGGCGAGCGCACCCATCATGCATTCTAGAGTGACGATTAACCCGCAATAAGGATCTCGCGAACAAATCGGCTACCAAAGTAGGCCAATGTGAGTAGAAAGGCGCCTACAATACTAAACCAAATCACTCGACGTCCACGCCAGCCAGATTGATAGTGGCCCCATAGTAGCACACCATAGACCACCCATGCTGCCATCGATAGGAAGGCTTTATGCGCTTTTCCTTGCGCGAACATATCATCGACAAAAACAAATCCAGTAATTAAGGTGAACGTCAGTAAACTCTGACCCACTAAAATGATGTTGAAAAGTTGGCGTTCCACCATCATTAAAGGTGGGACGTTATGGTTGATGACCTGACGCTTTTTATGTTTTAACTGATAGTCGAGCCAAGCCAGCTGCAATGCGTACAAGGTTGCAATCATCAGGGTTGAGTAAGAAAACAGTGCCAGGGAGATATGCAACAACACCTCAGGGTGTGACTCTAAATGGGTAATAAAAGCACCGGGTAGTAAAGTCGCGCTGGCGAGATTTAATCCCGCAAAGGCATAGACAACCGGCAACAAAAACCATAAACGGAGTCGGAAAATTAGGCCGGTAGTCATCATAGCAATGATGAAACTTACCAACGACGCGACGTTGAGTATGCTTAAATTTTGCCCGCTGCCAGAGAGGATTAAATCCTTGAGCAGATATGCATGCAATGCCAGCGCAGCCAGTGCAGTAAAGAAGACCGGCTTCGCACTAATCTGATTGTTGCTGGACAAGCCGGGGATGATCTGCAAAATGGCGGCCAGATAAAGCAGTGATGCCAATAAGGCTGTCAGAATATCCATCGTCACCGATCAGTCAGTTAATCAATAAGAATGAAGGTGTGAGTATACCTTGCCTCAATCTCTGTCGCTATCGATACATGCAAGCGATGGGGGGATTGCGGTATAATCTCAATTAATTTCGCGACAGCGATTGCACCCTGACGGTCAATGTCATGGGCCAATAGGACGAGTGGGCGAGTAACGCATGTTTGAAAATTTATCAGAACGTTTATCCCGGACGCTAAAAAATATCAGCGGCCGAGGTCGATTAACGGAAGACAATATCAAGGAAACCCTGCGCGAAGTGCGTATGGCGCTACTGGAAGCCGATGTCGCGCTCCCTGTGGTTCGTGATTTTGTTAAGCGCGTTAAAGAACGCGCCGTGGGGATTGAGGTATCGAAAACCCTGACCCCAGGGCAAGAATTCATCAAGATCGTCCAAGCCGAGCTGGAAGCGGTGATGGGCGATGCCAACGAGCAGCTTGATCTTGCCACCCAGCCCCCTGCAGTGATCCTGATGGCGGGCCTGCAAGGTGCCGGTAAAACCACCAGTGTGGGTAAACTGGGTAAGATGCTCAAAGAGCGTCATAAGAAAAAAGTGCTGGTTGTATCGGCTGACGTGTATCGCCCCGCGGCGATTAAACAGTTGGAAACATTGGCCAGTGAAGTCGGTGTTGATTTCTTTCCGTCGAGCGCAGACCAGAACCCGGTAGATATCGCCAAAGCGGCGCTCGATGAAGGGAAGCTCAAATTCTACGACGTGGTGATCGTTGATACCGCCGGTCGTCTGCACGTTGACGATGCAATGATGGACGAGATCAAAGACGTTCACCATGCGATAAACCCGGTCGAGACTTTGTTTGTGGTGGACGCCATGACCGGTCAAGACGCCGCGAACACCGCCAAGGCTTTTAACGATGCGTTAGCACTGACTGGTGTGGTATTGACCAAAGTCGATGGTGATGCGCGTGGTGGTGCTGCATTGTCGGTTCGCCATATTACCGGTAAGCCGATTAAATTCTTGGGTGTGGGTGAGAAGACTGACGCACTGGAACCATTCCATCCTGACCGGGTGGCATCCCGTATCTTGGGTATGGGTGACGTGCTGTCACTTATCGAAGATCTCGAGCGTAATGTCGATAAAGACAAAGCCGAGAAAATGGCCAAGAAGTTCAAAGAAAAGAAAGGCTTTGATCTGGGCGACTTCCGTGACCAACTGCAGCAAATGAAAAGCATGGGCGGCATGATGGGGATGATGGATAAGCTCCCGGGTATGTCGAACTTACCGGCCAACGTGAAAGATAACGTTGATGATAAGATGTTCGTGCAAATGGAAGCTATCATCAATTCGATGACCCCACGTGAGCGTCAACGCCCTGAGATCATCAAAGGCTCGCGCAAAAAACGTATCGCAGCCGGCTCTGGGACCCAAGTGCAAGACGTCAATCGTCTGCTCAAGCAGTTTACCCAGATGCAAAAAATGATGAAGAAAATGCAAAAAGGCGGCATGCGTAACATGATGCGCCAGATGAAAGGCATGATGCCGCCGGGTGGACCTGGTGGTGGCTTTATGGGCTAACCCATTTTGCAGGCGGATGAAGCGTCAGCCTGCATGACAACTCGCTGTGAGGCTTGGGACAGCTGGTGAAAATTTGGCTAAACCAGTTGCAATCACAGCAATAAAGAGTAAAATTCCCGAGCTTTATTTTGGCACGAGGCCCCGCATTGCTTACGCGAAACGGGGCCAATTTTATTAAGTAATGCAAATGAGGACGATATGGTAACCATTCGTTTGGCACGTCATGGCGCGAAAAAACGCCCATTCTATCAAATCGTTGTAGCTGACAGCCGCCAGGCGCGCGACGGTCGCTTCATCGAGAAAATCGGTTTCTTCAACCCTGTAGCTCAAGGCCAGGAAGAGAAACTACGCCTTGACCTGGATCGCGTAAACCACTGGGTTGGCGAAGGCGCTGCGGTTTCTGACCGTGTTGCTAAGCTGATCAAAGACGCAGCGAAAGCAGCGTAAGCAATCAGTGTCAGGGTTAAAAGAAGAAATGAGTGAGCAAGAAACTATCGTCGTCGGCAAGCTTGGCTCGTCATACGGCATTCGAGGCTGGCTCAAGATTTTTTCTTACACTGAAGAAGCTGAGAGCATTTTTGCCTACTCACCGTGGTTTATCCAGGTGCGTGGCGAGTGGCAACGTTTCGAGTTAGAAGACTGGAAGCGCCACAACAAAGGGTATGTTGCCAAGCTCAAAGGTCTGGATCAGCGCGAAGACGCGCAGATGCTGACCAATGCCGAAATCGCAGTGAGTGCTGAAGCACTGCCAGCGTTGTCGGATGAAGAGTTTTATTGGCGTGAGCTGTTTGGCATGGACGTGGTGAATGCGAAAGGCTATCACCTCGGAACTGTGACAGACATGCTTGAAACTGGCTCGAACGACGTACTTGTCGTTAAAGCCAACCTGAAAGATGCTTTTGGCAAAAAGGAACGCTTAATTCCGTTCCTTGAAGAGCAGGTCATCAAGTCGATTGATCGCACTGCTCAACGGATCGAAGTTGACTGGGATCCTGGTTTTTAAACTCCAACAGTAAGCGAGCGGAAATATGTGGGTTGGCATTATCAGCCTTTTTCCAGAAATGTTCCGAGCCGTCACTGATTTTGGAGTCACGGGCCAAGCGGTTAAAAAAGGGCTGTTAAACGTCGAAACGTGGAATCCGCGTGATTTCACTCAAGACAAACATCGTACGGTTGATGATCGACCTTACGGCGGTGGCCCCGGTATGTTAATGATGGTTCAGCCGTTGCGCGATGCCATTCATGCTGCCAAACAAGCCGCAGGCGATAACGCGAAAGTGGTTTACCTCTCTCCGCAAGGGCGTAAGCTCGACCAAGCGGGGGTCGAATCACTGGCCAGCAATGAAAAACTTATTTTGATTTGTGGCCGGTACGAAGGGGTAGACGAGCGCATTATACAAACTCACGTCGATGAAGAATGGTCGGTGGGAGATTTTGTGCTCAGTGGGGGCGAGCTGCCCGCGATGACGTTAGTAGACGCTGTTGCTCGGTTTGTACCGGGCGTTTTAGGCGACATGGCGTCAGCAGAGGAAGACTCCTTTGCCAACGGGTTGTTAGACTGTCCACACTACACGCGTCCGGAGTTGTTAGATGGGTTGGCGGTACCAGAGGTGCTAAAATCCGGAAACCACAAGGACATTCGTCGCTGGCGATTAAAGCAATCGCTAGGTCGCACTTGGCTACGACGACCAGAGCTCCTGGAAAACCTAGCTCTGACTGACGAACAGGAATCACTACTTGCCGAGTTCATTAAAGAGCATCGAGCAAGTGCCGAATCAAATTGAGTTTCAGTTTATTCTAGGGTTATAGACAATGAGTAACATCATCAAGCAGCTCGAAGACGAGCAAATGAAAAAAGACCTGCCTGAGTTTCAAGCAGGTGACACTGTCCTGGTACAGGTTAAAGTAAAAGAAGGTAACCGTGAGCGTCTGCAATCATACGAAGGTGTGGTAATTGCTAAGCGTAACCGTGGCCTGCACTCTGCATTCACCGTACGTAAAATGTCTAGCGGTGAAGGTGTAGAGCGTACTTTCCAAACTCACTCGCCAGTTATCGACAGCATTACTGTTAAACGTCGCGGTGCAGTACGTCGTGCCAAACTGTACTACCTGCGTGAGCGTTCTGGTAAGTCAGCTCGAATCAAAGAGCGTCTTAACAAGAAGTAATCGCTCCGGCGTTTATTGCTCAGAAAGCCCGTCCCGATGGACGGGCTTTTTTATTGTTCTCTTACAGTCAGGTCACGAAACCACTTAATGTCCGTCACGACCATTTAACTTGCTATGTTGCCACTCAATGAAAGAGCGCAAGACATAGACAGACAACAGGGCAAAATGGCATCTGTACCTTACTCACTGATTAGCAGCATCGCTGCGTATCGAGACGGAGAACGAGAATGTCCTGGTTTCTACTCTGCGTAGTGGCTTTGATCGCCGGCTACTTCACTTATGGCACCTTTATTACCAAGGTGTTCGGTCCTAAACCCGAACAAGCCACACCTGCCATGAGCATGAACGATGGTGTGGATTACGTCCCGCTATCTGATAAGAAAGTTTATCTTATTCAACTTCTTAATATTGCAGGCCTTGGGCCGATTTTTGGTCCAATCCTCGGTGCCTTGTATGGGCCGGTAGCCATGTTATGGATTGTGTTTGGCTGTATATTTGCCGGTGCGGTCCATGACTATTTCTCAGGTATGCTGAGTGTCCGAGCAAAAGGCGCGTCGGTTCCTGCGGTGGTCGGCGAGCACTTAGGTAACTTCGCTAAACATTTTATGAACTTCTTTGCGGTGTTACTCTTGATGCTAGTGGGCGTAGTCTTTGTATTGGGCCCTGCCAAGTTGCTAGGTAGCTTATCGGCGATGAGTGTACCGGTATGGGTAGCGATCATTTTTGCTTACTATATCCTCGCGACTGTGGTACCGATCGATAAGATTATTGGCCGCTTCTATCCGTTCTTTGGCGCCTTATTGGTCTTTATGTCGGTTGGCTTAATGATTGGTTTGGCTGTAAGCGATCACAGCTTCTACAGCCAAGGACTCGATTTTGCGACTAACTTCCATCCCACCGATCTGCCGTTGTGGCCATTGCTCTTTATCACCATTGCCTGTGGTGCTGTGTCAGGTTTTCATGCCACCCAGTCGCCATTGATGGCGCGCTGCATGCAAAATGAAAAGTCGGGTCGCTTTATCTTCTATGGCGCCATGATTGGTGAAGGTGTGATCGCGCTTATCTGGTGTAGCTTAGGATTAAGCTTTTACGAATCCACGGATGCGTTAAACCAAACGCTCGCCAATGGTGGCCCTGCCGCTGTGGTGCATGAGGTCTCTACGTCTCTCTTGGGCACCGTTGGGGGCATTATGGCGGTATTAGGTGTGATTGTATTGCCTATCACCTCAGGGGATACCGCGTTCCGTTCTGCACGTTTGATCATTGCTGACTTTTTGAACATTCAGCAAAAGCCATTGATGAAACGTCTCCTGATTGCGATTCCTATGTTTGTGGTGGGTTACTTGATCACCAAGGCTGAGTTTGGCGTGATTTGGCGCTACTTTGGTTGGGCCAACCAAACCACGGCGATGATCATGTTGTGGGCCGCGGCAGCCTACCTAATTAAGCGTGATAAGCTGCACTGGGTCTGCACCATTCCAGCGATGTTTATGACCGCAGTGACGGTGACCTACTTAGCCAACGCCGACATTGGCTTTGGCTTACCGATGAACACAGCGACCATTATTGGCCTGGTAACAACGGTGGTGGCGAGTATTGCGTTCCTCGTGGTCTATAAGCTGAACCCTCAGCTGATTGCTGACGAGCAGTGATGCCATCCTAACCAATTGGTATTACAGCAATAACGTATAAAATACGCTAAGATCAAAGCCTCAGCACTTGCTGGGGCTTTTTTGATCAAAAGGATGGTGGCATGAAACACGCGCTTTTTTCGTTACTGACTATTGTGCTAATGGCGGGGTGTGCAGCGTCGACCACACAAGCGTTAGTGGATGAGCAAAACTGGTATGGACTGGGTGAGCAAGATGGCCAGCGCGGGCTACCACAGCGAACCTTAAACGATTTACGCACACTGTCGAACAAAGCGGGCGACCGTATGACCGCCAATTACCTCGACTACGAGCAAGGCTATATTCATGGCATTGACGCATACTGCAATCCTGCACATGCGTATCAACTCGGGTTGGATGGCAACCCCTATATGGGCGTGTGCGAAAGCCGACCCGGCTCACAGCGTTTTCGTATGGAGTGGCAACGTGGCTATAACGATTACCAAAGCCAAGCGAATAGCCAGTTTTACTAGCGCCAAACCGGTGTCGGCATCAATTGTGGGTAAGGCCAAGTTTATCTTTCAGTGCCTTAAGATAACGTCGGCTTACCGGTACCGAATGAGCGGAGGCGGTCACCACCTCCGCGAGTCCATTGTCTAACAACCGGATCTCCCGAATGGCGGCAGGATGCACCAAAAATTGTCGGTGGCAGCGCATTAAGGGCGTTTTGTCTTCCAAGACTTTCAAGCTTAAATGGGTGACGGATTCACCATTGGCGGTGAGTAGTGTCACGCCAGTTACTGAGGTGCGTGCCACTTCAACATCCTGGTGAGGCACTAAGGTAATCCGATTATGGCCCGCACAAGGGAGCAGCTCCAGTGCGGGTGTGATCGCCTGATAGTCCTCTTGTCGGTTTAACTCACGCAACAGTTTGTCGAGTGACTTTTTTAAGCGCGCGGTTTCGATGGGCTTGAGCAAATAATCAAATGCGTTGTCTTCAAAGGCTTGTACAGCAAACTCATCATAGGCGGTAACAAACACCACTTTGGGCATGGTCTCGGGGTCAAGCATTGCAAGCAACTCAAGGCCGGTGACGCGAGGCATTTGAATATCTAAAAACACCACATCGGGACGGGCGTGATTAATGGTCTTCAGTGCATCAATGGCGTTATTGCATTGACCAATGATGGTTACACCGCCTAATCCTAGCAGCTCATCTTCCAAGGCTTCACGTGCATAGAGTTCGTCATCCACGATTAACGCTCTAATCATGCCATGGTCTCCTTGTTTGGGGCAGTATCGGTTAATGGCAAGGTCACGGTGGCTCGTGTCCAGTGATCATGCTGACAGGTCATTTTAAGCCCGTATTGCCCGCCGAATAATCCGCGTATCCGCTTATCAACAATACGAAGCCCCAGCCCAGCATGCTGTGCCGCTGGCTGATAGAGACCTGCATTGTCCTCGACTTGTAAATACAGACACTCGCCTTCTTGCCAACCACGAATGATGATTTGACCGTCGGCCATTAATTGACTGATCCCATGTTTCACCGCGTTCTCAACCAAAGGCTGTAAGGTAAAACTGGGGATCACAGCGTGCAAGATAGCCGGATCAATCTGCTTTTCAACACTCATCCGATCGGCAAAGCGGGCATGTTCGAGTTCCAGATAGGCATCAAGATGATTCAGCTCTTGCTCGAGCGAGACGGTTTCGCGATTTTGCTTTAAATTACTGCGAAAGAAGGTGGATAAGTGCTGGATTAACTGACGGGCGCGCTCTGGCTCGCGCTTGACCACCGCACTGATGGTGTTCAATGCATTAAATAAAAAGTGGGGGTTCACTTGGGCGCGTAACAAGTTTAACTCCGCTTGGGTCAGCAAGGTTTGCTGGCGCTGATAACGGCCGGTTAAAATTTGGTTGGAGAGCAAACGCGCGATCCCTTCTCCCATGGTGACATTGATTGCCGAGAACAGTTTACGTTTTGGCTCATAAAGCTTCACCGTCCCTAACACATAGCCATCCCCGCCACGCAGCGGGATCACCAATACAGAGCCCAGTTTGCAATGGGGGGACAGTGAGCAGCAATAAGGGGTATCCGCGCCGTCGATATAGATGAGTTGGTCATCCGCAATAGCACGTCGGGTATAATCGGACGCAATGGGAGTGCCGGGCAAGTGGTGGTCATCACCAATGCCGGTAAAGGCGAGGATTTTCTCGCGGTCTGTGATTGCCACAGCCCCCACGCCGGTTTCTTGCTGGATAATGGCGGCGACCTGTTCACTACTTTGTTGATTAAACCCGCTGCTTAAAATACCGACTGATCGTTCAGCAATTTTAAGTGCTTTACTGGAAAACGCTGCTGAATAGCGCTCGAACAGCGTCTTGCGATCAACAATAATGCTCATAAACATCGCGGCACCGACTGAGTTAGCGATCACCATGGGCGCGGCGATCGCACTGACGAGCTCATAAGCACGACTAAAGGGTTCAGCGACGGCGAGAATGATGGCCATTTGTACCAGCTCTGCTACAAACGTCACGCTTAGGACCACGGTAGGGGAAAACAAACGGCTGGTTTGGTTGCGAGAGACCAAGTAGCGGTGCATTAAGCCGCCAATCACGCCCTCTGCTGTGGTCGAGATCGCACAAGCTAAATCTGTAAACCCTCCTAAACTATAGCGATGTAGTCCGCCGGTTAAGCCGACCAAAAACCCCACCACAGGGCCGCCAAGCAGACCGCCAAGAACGGCACCGATAGCGCGGGTATTCGCGATTGCGTCTTGGATGTGCAACCCAAAATAGGTGCCGAGAATACAGAAGCCGGAAAAGAGCACATAGCAGACACACTTGTGCGATAGCCGCCCAGAAATACTGAGCAGCGGCATAAACACAGGGGTTTTGCTCAGCAAATACGCGATCACAAGATACACGCTCATCTGCTGCAGCAACGAAAGCACTAACGCCATAACAATAATAAGGGGTAACTAGAGTTCTCCGTTATAGTAACTGTTGGTGATAAAAGACTCTAATTAAAAATGCATGTGTAAATTAAAAATTACACCGTAATTTAAATGATACAGTTGCTATTGCTTTTAAAATATGGGCTGGTATTGTCTATGTAAAACATAGTGAACATATATTAGGGCAAGGTCATGCAGCAAGATTCGGTAACCAATATCAACATTCGCGATGAACAAGTGCTACTCACACCAGAGCAACTTCGCGATCAATTTCCTATCGCCAAAAGTACCCGAGCGGCGATTAGTCAGGCCCGTCAGACCGTGGCAGATATTATCAACAAGCGTGATCATCGCTTGCTTGTGGTCTGTGGTCCGTGCTCAATTCATGATGTCGACGCGGCGAAAGACTATGCCCGTCGTTTGAAAGCCCTGTCCGATGAGCTGAGCGACCACTTGTTTATTGTGATGCGGGTTTACTTTGAAAAACCACGCACCACAGTGGGCTGGAAAGGGCTTATCAATGATCCACACTTGGATGGCAGCTTTGATGTTGAGTTTGGATTAAAGCAAGCACGCAGTCTGCTCACTGAACTTGCTGAAATGGGACTGCCGTTGGCCACCGAAGCGCTCGACCCCATCAGCCCACAATACATTGGCGATTTGTTTAGCTGGGCGGCGATTGGTGCGCGTACTACCGAGTCACAAACCCACCGTGAAATGGCGAGTGGTCTGTCGATGCCGATTGGCTTTAAAAATGGTACGGATGGCAATCTGGCCACCGCCACCAATGCGATGAAGGCGGCAGCTTCAGGGCACCGTTTTATGGGGATCAACCAAGCCGGCCAAGTGGCATTATTGACCACACAAGGTAACCCCAATGGCCATGTGATTTTACGTGGCGGTAAGCAAACCAACTATGATTCAGTCTCTGTGGCCGAGTGCGAGCAGCAACTGCGCGATGCCAACCTGACGCCATCGCTGATGGTCGATTGTAGCCATGCGAACTCTCGCAAAGATTACCGTCGCCAAACCCTGGTCGCTGAAGATGTGATCCACCAGATTAATCAGGGCAACCAGTCTATTATCGGTCTTATGCTAGAAAGTCATATCCATGCGGGAAATCAGTCGGCGGATCTGCCCAAAGAAGAGATGGCGTACGGCGTCTCGATCACTGATGCTTGCATTGATTGGGCGTCTACCGAACAATTGCTGCGTCATACGCACCAAGCGTTGGCAACTTCTCTACAACAACGGATTCAACAGGACTAAATCATGGTGGCGGAACTAAGCCGACTGCGCGATCAAATCGATGATGTCGACAAACAAATGGTAACTCTACTCGCCAAACGACTGGCACTGGTTGCGGAAGTGGGAGAGGTAAAAAGTCAGCATGGCTTGCCCATTTATGCGCCTGACCGTGAAGCGGCCATGTTAGCGTCTCGACGAGCAGAAGCCGAAGCGCAAGGGGTGCCGCCCGATTTGATTGAAGATGTGCTGCGACGCACAATGCGCGAGTCGTACAGTAGCGAAAACGACTCTGGATTTAAGTGTTTAAACCCGGATTTGCGCCGCATCGTGGTGATTGGCGGAGAAGGGCAGCTAGGTCGCTTATTTGCACGCTTATTCCGCCTATCGGGCTATCAAGTGTCTGTGTTGGAGAAAAACGATTGGGACAACGCAGAGGCATTGCTCGCAGATGCCAGCATGGTGGTGGTCTCTGTGCCGATTGATGTCACCGAAACTGTGATTAGCAAGCTTCAGCAGCTTCCGAAAGACTGTATTTTGGCAGACCTTACCTCCGTTAAATCTGGCCCGCTACAAGCCATGCTAACGGCGCATCAAGGCCCCGTTGTGGGGCTGCACCCCATGTTTGGTCCTGATGTGGCTAGCCTGGCTAAGCAGGTCATTGTTTACTGCGATGGTCGCGAGCCAGAAGCCTACCAATGGCTGCTCGAGCAATTCCGTATTTGGGGGGCGGGACTGCATAGGATCAGTGCTGTTGAGCATGATGAGGGCATGACGCTGATCCAAGCGCTACGTCACTTTACGTCGTTTGTTTACGGCGTGCATCTGGCAGAAGAAAACCCCAACTTAGATCAGCTCACCGCGTTAAGCTCACCGATTTATCGCTTAGAGCTTGCCATGGTGGGGCGCCTGTTCGCCCAAGATGCGGGTCTGTATGCGGATATTATTATGTCCTCGCCGCAAAATCTGGCGATGATTAAGCGCTTTTACCAGCGTTTTGGGGAAGCGATTGATTTGCTTGAACAACACGACAAAGCCACCTTTGTCGATGCGTTTGCCCAAGTCGAAAACTGGTTTGGCGACTACGCCCCGCGCTTTTTACAAGAAAGCCAAGGCCTGTTGCGACAAGCCAACGATGCCACCCAGCGTACCGCGACCTAGTTTATGTAAACCAGTCCGACAATAGATGAAAAATCTATACCCAAACCAGCCGCTTGGCTGGTTTTTTGATAGCGTAGAGATACTATATCTGTCATAGATAGCAAATGAATAAAAATAATGAGGTAACTAAAGTGGGATTTTGATCCTAAAAAATATCCTACTTTTAGTTAGGAGTGGTTTTTCAATCGATTTTTATTTATATTTTTATAGTGTTTTTTCGTTTTTTATTATTACTTTGGCTACAGACTAATTAAAAATAAGACTTTTATGCAGAATCGATATTTTCCATTGGTAGGTTTTATATATATAGTGTTCAGCTCTTCGTTGTTATTTTCAATGTCTACAGTTGGAGACTATGTAGAGCACGCTATTAATTTTATATCACCTATTGTGATGTTTTTTGTCATTATCGCATTATATTCAAAGTATAGAAATAGAGTTATTTTTAGCGATTTAGAGTGTAAAGTTATCGCTTTATCATATGTTTCAATTACTATCGCCGACTATTTGTATCCTATTTTAAGGTATTGGGATCAGAGCTTTAGTTCTAGTCATTATTCTCTGTTTTTAATCGAGGTTGGTATTAATGCTGCAATAGCAAAGGTCATTATAAAATGAGTATGAATCCTAAGTCACTTTTAGGCTCTATATCTAAAGCATCTCCTTTGGCTACACCTTTGGAAATGATGTATGGACTACTAGAAGACAAAAAAGATGCCAATGAAAAATATAATGCTTTAATTCCAATACTACATGATGCTTTGTCTCGTGGGTATCGATTTGAGTCTAAGGAAATACAGTCAATTGTTAAAATACTTAGAGATATGCCCCCAGCTGGAGCTAGAAGAAATAATTTTGAAAAATTATACTTAAAAGATGAGTATACATTGAGAAAGTTGCCTAAAGACGCCAGAGATATTCCATATGGACACTGGTATTAATGAAAAAAAGCCCATATCGTGGGCTTTTTTTGCGTGATACGGTCCAGCCGTCGATGAGCCCTAAGGGGAATACGTCGGTGCTTACAGACTTCTCCTGCACTCAACTAGAGAGCAGCGATGCTGCAGATTGTGACCATTAAAACTATCAATATTCAACCAATGATTGGTGATAAAAACTATTTTTGTAGTTCATTGTTGGTTTTTTATGCTATTTGATGATGATATAGAAATACATTATGATAAAAAATGTAACTTAAAGTTACATCTTGTAACTTTGCTGTGAGGAGGGCTTGCAGCTTACATACACACATCAATGGAGATGATTTCATGAGAATCGCCCGATACTGCAATATTGCTGTCGCCACAGCGTTCACTAGCCTAGCATTCATGACATCGGGTCATGCGGTTGCGCAAGATGGCGCAGGCTGTGAACAGGCTGAATATGCAATGGGGCTTCGTTATCAGCAGCAATCCGCAGAAGTGATTGCGATGCAGCGTCAAACGTTTGAACTCGCCACTTTCCGTTTAGAGCAACAAATTCAATCTCATGGCGAGAATGCAAACCTAGCCATCATGACCGACTTAGATGAAACCATTATTGATAATGGTGCCTTGCTAGTCAGAGATATGCAGGCCTGTCACGATTTCACCAGTTGGGATACTTGGAAGCACTGGGAGCGCGAAGGGCAGCCACGTCTTATTCCTGGGGCAAAAGCATTTTTAGACTTTGCCGACCAACATGATGTGGCGATTTACTATGTCTCTGATCGTTACCAAGAAAATAAATCAGACACCTTGGCGACGTTGAAAGCACTGGCCTTGCCGCAAGTTGCGGATGACCACGTCTTACTCTTAGGTCCACCTAAAGCCGAGCGCCGTAAAATTGTCGAGAACAAGCATACCTTAGTGATGCAGCTAGGCGATTCTCTGCATGACTTTTCTGGCGAGTTTGGTGATGCGGATCTTAAGCAACAACGTGCCTTAGTGAACAAACATGCTAAGCACTTTGGTCAAGACTGGATTGTACTGCCAAACGCTATGTACGGTGATTGGAGTGAAGCCAAACTCACTGGCTGGAATGCGCCATTCGAGTATAAATAGTCGCGCGATTGCCTGATATAAAGCCCACACTGTGGGCTTTTTTATGGGTAGCTGATTTATGGGCAATGGATAGTTTAGTTAGTCGTTGCTGTCCGGTAGCGACACCTCGGTGGGAGAAATGGTCTCTGACGGGTAGCAGCCGAGCACTTTTAGATAACGGGTCAAAGTAGTGAGCTCGTCCAGCGCACTTTGCATCACCTCACTGGCCATATTGGCCTCTACATCGACATAAAACATCTCTTCCCATGGGTTGCCAAGCACTGGCCGAGATTCAAGCTTGGTCATATTGATGCCGCGCTCTCGCAATACCATCAAACACTCCACCAAAGACCCCGCTTGCTGCGACGTCGACATAATGAACGTGGTTTTTGCAGGTGTAAGTTTGGACACTTTGACCGGCTTACGGGCCACTACGATAAAGCGGGTGTAGTTTTGCTGCTGATTCGCTATATCTGATTTGATTGCCGTGAGGCCATACAACTCACCACTGGCGGCATGGCCGATGGCAGCTACATTAGGTTGGTTTAAATCTGCCACTTGCTGCATCGCGTCAGCGGTGCTTGAACAGTACACTTTATTGATTTTGCCTAAGGTATCGACATACTCGCTGCATTGCTGATGAGGCTGGGGGTGCGCGTAGAGGGTATCAATATGGCTGGGATCTTGGTCACCAACGGTCAGTAAGCAATGAGCAATGGGAAGGGTTAACTCGCCAACGATAGATAACCGGGTATGCTGCAGCTGATCGTACACTTCATTGATCGACCCTGAGCTAGTATTTTCAACAGGTAATAAGCCATAGTCGGCATGGCCGGTTTCTACCGTTTCGATCACTTGTTTAAAGCTGTCACAGGCCATTTCAACCAATTCAGTCTGCTTGCGGCTAAAGTACTGGCGCGCGGCGAGATAGGAGTACGAACCTTGGCTGCCCAAAAAGGAAACCCGTGCCACTGGACGTTGATTGTCGGGGTTGGCCAGAGCTTGCAGATAACGCTGCTGAATCAGCACCGAGTCTTCAATAATGGTGTGGAAAATACTCAGCACATAGTGGGCGTCCAGTTGGTGAGCGCTGCCATCACTGACCAATTTTTCCAATAAGGCTTGTTCTCGTGCTTGATCGCGAATCGGTTTTTGAATTGCGATTTTGTTTTTCGCGACATCCACGCTGAGGCGGCGGCGCTCGGCCAGTAAAGTCAGCAGTTCGTGGTCTAACTGGCTGATCCGAGTACGGATCTCGTCCAGTGAAAGTGGCGTGTCTGGCATACATTATCCTTGTTCTAATACAAAAAAACCTCCCGGTTGGGAGGTTAGAGCGCCATGCTGTTAAGGCTTAGCACGCTTCCTCCCGCACAGGCGAGATAAAAAAGAAGCGAAAGAAACGAGCAATAATCAGCATAGGGCCTTGGTTGTTATGTTTGCGTGTCAATTAACCATATTGACAGCGGGGGGGGCTGTCAAGCACCAAAAAGCCCCGCGAGGGCGGGGCTGACATGTTTAGCGGGTGAGGTAATGCAATGCGGATTAGATTTCCTCGTCGGCTGCGTTTTCTTCCATTGCAACCGTTGCCGTTGATTTGTCGTTGCGGCGCGCTTCGCCTTTGTGTTGGACCTTATTTAATTGCTTTTCGAGCTTCTGGCCCACCTCGTTGATCGCTTTATACATGTCATCGCTTTCTGCAGAGGCCACGATGGTTGATCCTGGCAACCCTGCTTTGGCTTCTACTTTGAACTGATGGTTTGGCTCCTTACTGATCACAGCATGAGGATTGATGAGTGCCACCTGCCACTTGGCCAACTTATCAAAGCGGCTTTCGATGCGCTCACGGATGGCGGGAGTGATTTCGATGTTTTTGCCTGCAATTTCCACTCTCATACTCGTTCCTCTTTGTTCCCCTGTATTAGGTTCATATTCAGATTACCGCTTTCCTCCTTTGATAACGTGACTTGGCTCAAGTTTAAAGGGGGGAGAAAAAACGAAAAGTTGAACTGTGAGCATTCACGGATCCTGACATTTGTTAAGCATGAAATCCCTTGAACTTAAAGACAAAAATGCTACCTTGGGAGAGGTCACGAATGCTGATTTACCCGCCAGTCAGGGCCGCGTCGCGCCTATTTATTTTTCTACTTCTCGCTGTGGTTAAAAATGTGCCACAAATCAGCTTGTACTTTTTGGTGCACTGCGGTGAAACGATAGTGGCTCAAGCAAACTGGGCATAAAAAAGGCGACCATGATGGCCGCCTGATAATGCGCTGATAAACAATCAAAGCATTAGTTATTCGCGTGTAGCTCGTGGTTGAGCTCAACCGCACTCTTGTTGGTCAAACACTCAACGGCCCCTGTTTTTGAATTACGACGGAACAGGAGATCGGCTTTGCCCGCCAAGTCACGTGCTTTAACGCTTTCGACCGCATTCCCGTCGGCGTCGAGCATGGTGACTTTAGTACCTGCGGTGACATACAGGCCTGACTCGATGGTGCAACGATCGCCCAATGGGAAGCCAAGGCCGGCGTTGGCACCGAGTAGTGAGTTCTCGCCAATTGAAACGACAATCTGGCCGCCGCCGCTCAAAGTTCCCATGATTGATGCGCCGCCACCAATATCACTGCCGTTGCCGACCATGACTCCCGCGGAGATTCGGCCCTCAACCATGCTGACACCTTCAGTACCGGCATTAAAGTTGATAAAGCCTTCGTGCATCACTGTCGTACCTTCTCCCACATGGGCACCCAAGCGCACTCGGGCGGTATCCGCAATACGCACGCCAGCAGGCACCACGTAATCGGTCATTTTCGGGAATTTATCCACGCACTCAACGGTCAATGTTTCGCCCTTCAGGCGAGCTTCCATTTGACGTTCAGGCAGTTCTGGCAAGTCAATCGGGCCTTGGTTGGTCCAAGCAATGTTGTGTAGCAGACCAAAGAGTCCGTCAAGTACCACACCGTGTGGTTTGACTAAGCGGTGTGAGATCAGTTGAAGCTTGAGGAAGCCTTCCGCCACTGACGCTGGCTTGATGTCATTTTCGAGGATCACCAGTACCAAGGGTTGTGTGGTTTGCTGCGCTTTATTGGCAAAGGTTGCCGCTTGAGAGGCATTCGCTGCCGAGAAGGCTTCGCTGATCGCACCGCATGTTTCAGGCGCTACCTCGATCACTTGGTTACCCGACGTATAGTCGGTGAGGGCGCTAAGCGCGTTAACCAGCTCATCGCTTGGGTTGAGTAGCGGTGCCGGGAAGTAGGCCTCAATGATTTTACCGTCCTGGTTTTTGGTCGCTGTACCTAGCGCCAGAGCAAAGCTTGCCATCGGGGAAGATCTCCTTGTGTATATTTGGGCTTAAAACATCTAACGCTTCATCTTAAAGACAAGCGGCAGTGGTTGGAAGCGATCAAACGGCGGCTGACGAAAAAACCGCACAGGTCGGGGCAGCGATGCGCCTTAATGCATAGGTGGTGAAGGGGGCGGGCATAAAAAAAGCAAGCCACTGGGCTTGCTCTTTCGCGGATCCTAAAAGGGTCAGCAATCACAAGATTAGGCGGCGTCAGCGTCTTTGTCGTCGCTATTTGTGTCCGCTTTGGTCTCGCTTTTAGCCGGCTTTTTCTTTGCCGTCTTGCGCTTAGCGCCCAGCGCTTCGAGGACAGAGTCTTTATGTTCAGCTAGGTATAGCGACAAGGCTTCACGCTTTTCTTCGTCGTCTACCAGTTTGCTCTCTTCAATCAGATCGAACAAGGCGTCTGCCATGTCCAACATTTTGTCGTAGGCATCGGCTTCGGCTTTGGAGGTAAATGTCATCTTCTCTTCTCCTTCGCGTTCGACCACGTACTTGACGATAACGGCCATAATCACCCTCTCTTCATTGATTTACTGTCTTTTTATACAGTACGATAAGGGCCATTGTCTACTGACCCTGCCATGATTGTGACATGAGAGAAAAATTTAGCACTATTTATCAACGTGCCGCCGAACGTAAAGGTGGTCAACGTGCATTAGAGCATATGCTGGTGGCACCGCTTGAACATGATGCCTTGTGTGAGATACCAGATGATCGCTGGCTCGCAGCGTTTAGCCAGAAGGTGTTTCAATCGGGGATTAGTTGGCAGGTAGTGCGTAAAAAATGGCCCGGATTTGAAGAGGTGTTCTGGGGCTTTGATATTGATAAAATGCTGCTGATGCCGCCGGAAATGTGGGAAGAAAAAGCCACCAACCCAGCGATTATTCGTCATCTTACCAAGGTGATGACCATTCCGCACAACGCGGAAATGATTCACCGCGTGCAGCAATCGCACGGCAGTTTTAGCCAGTTTGTCGCCGATTGGCCCAGCGAAGATATTGTCGGTTTGTGGCAGTATTTAAAAAAGCACGGTAAGCGTTTAGGCGGTAATACGGGCGCTTATACCTTGCGCCGAATGGGCAAGGACACCTTCTTGTTTACCCGCGATATCGAGCACTACCTGCGTGCGACTAAAATCGTTGATAGCGGCCGAGAGACCAAGCGGGCGATGCAAGCGGCGCAACAGGCATTTAATGAGTGGCAACAAGAGTCAGGCCGTTCACTGAACCATATCAGCCAGCTGATCGCATTCAGTGTGGGTGATAATCGCGTTTAATCGCTCAGCGATTTGCTGTGCCATCACACGGTTAGCAAGTCGTGTGCGAGGTCGCGGTGTATCGATGGCGGTTTGCGCTTAGTACGGCAATCGGCCACAATCGATGCCAGTTATCTTTCCCATGTGAGCGCCTTGTGTTTACTGTTTATCACTCTAATCAGCTCGATCTGTTGAAGTCCTTGTTGGTCTCCCTAATCCAACAGCGACCACTGTCTGACCCTTTTCAAAAAGAACTTATTCTGGTGCAAAGCCCCGGCATGGCGCAGTGGTTAAAAATGGCACTCGCCAACGAGCAGCAAATTGTCGCCAACGTCGAATTCCCGCTTCCCGCTACCTTTATCTGGCAGTTGTTTGTGCGGGTGTTAGATGGCGTGCCTGAGCGCAGTGATTTCAACAAAGAGGCGATGACATGGAAGCTGATGGATATCTTACCCAGCTGTCTGGATGCGCCAGAGTTTGCTGATTTAGCCGCGTATTTGGAAGATAGCCAGGATCAGCAGCGTGCTTACCAGCTGGCCGAAAAAGTGGCCGATATTTTCGACCAGTATTTGGTCTATCGCCCCGAGTGGGTGCTGTCATGGGAGCAAGAACAACCGGTGCCTGAGCTTGACGATGTGCAGCCTTGGCAGCAAAAACTGTGGCGCCGCTTATACGATCATACTTTGGCGCTGGGCCAATCGCCTTACCATCGCGCTAACTTGTATCAAGAGTTTATCGATACCTTAACCAGCCATCAGCACAAACCTGAAGGGCTTGCTGATATTGAGAGGGTGTTTGTATTTGGCATATCCGCGCTCCCACCACGCTATCTGGATGCGTTGCAAGCACTGGGCGAGCATGTGGAGGTGCATTTTATGTTCACCAACCCATGCCGTTACTATTGGGGCGATATTCGCGACAAGCGCTATCTGGCTAAACGTGCCGCATTGGCGCGGGATAAAATCAGCCGAATTGAAGACATCCCCGCCGAGAGCCAATTGGCACTCGGACTTGATGAGCCCGAGCACGGTGAAGTAGGGAACAGCTTGCTGGCGTCGATGGGAAAACTGGGGCGCGACAACTTACTGCTGCTCTCGGAAATGGCCTGTAATGAGATTGATAGCGGCTTCGTTGAGGTCAACCGCGATAATCTGCTGCATCACATCCAAGCCGATATTTTGGATTTGAATGAGCCGGGCGATCCCAAGCAGACTGAAACCAGTACGGCGAAAACAGAAATCGAGCCAGATGATGCTTCGATCGCAATCCATGCCTGTCACAGCCCGATGCGCGAAGTCGAAGTGCTGCACGATCAGCTACTCGCGATGTTTGAGGCCAACCCATCACTGAGCCCCCGCGATGTGATTGTGATGGTGGCGGATATCAATGCCTACAGCCCCGCCATTCAAGCGGTGTTTGGTAATGCGCCGGGTGAGCGTTTTATTCCGTTTTCCATCTCAGATCGCAGCGCCGATCAAGAAAGCCCGGTGTTAGCCGCCTTTTTGCGCCTGCTCACCCTGCCTGATAGTCGATGCAGTGCGGCGGAGCTGTTGGAAATTCTTGAGGTGCCGGCGGTGTCGCGCCGTTTTGCCATCGACAGCCAACAGTTTGATCAGATTAAGCAGTGGGTGGAAGAAACCGGCATTCGCTGGGGGCTTGATACCCATACCGCGAGCCAATTTGCCTTGCCCGAGCAGTATCAGAATACGTGGCTATTTGGCCTGAAACGTATGCTACTCGGCTACGCGATGCCGAGTGAGGCCGGCTTGTTTGCAGACACCGTTCCTTATGATGAAGTCCAAGGGCTTAATGCGGAGCTGGCGGGGCGGTTAGGGCTGTTTATCGACACCCTGATCCACTACCAGCAACAACTGGCGATTGAATGCGATGGCAAGGCGTGGGTGGCGCGGTTGACTCAAATGCTAGATGATTGCTTCGCCATTGAAGGGGATGAAGAGTTAGCAGTCAAATTAATCCGTACCCAATTAGACAGTTGGCTGACACAGCTTAGCGATGCCGCCTTTACCCACACGCTAACGTTGCCCGTGGTGCGCGATTACTTTAATGGTCGCCTCAACAACGAGCGAGTCAGCCAGCGCTTTTTGGCCGGGCAGGTCAACTTTTGCACCTTGATGCCGATGCGCTCTATTCCCTTTAACGTGGTGTGTCTGCTTGGGATGAATGATGGCGTGTACCCGCGCACTGTGCCTAGCGTCGGATTTGATTTGATGGTGGGCCGCACGCGGGCAGGGGATCGCTCGCGCCGTGACGATGATCGTTACCTGTTTTTAGAAGCGCTGCAGTCAGCACAGCAGCGTTTATATATCAGTTATGTCGGGCGCTCAGTGCAAGATAACAGCTTAAAAGTCCCGTCGGTGCTGGTTACCGAGCTGCTTGAATATTGTACCCAAGGTTACTGTTTGGCCGGTGACCGCGATTTACCCGAAGTCCAGTCACGTCAGCGGCTGGAAGGGACGCTTATCCAGACGCATCCGCTCACTCCCTTTAGCCCAGAGGCGTTTGCTCATGATGGTAGCTACGCGCAAGAGTGGCTACCGGCTGCCAAAGGGCAAGGGACGCAACTGCCGGCATTTATGGATGATGCATTAAGCCCTGATCCGGATAGTCATATCGATCCTGTGATTGAGTTGGCTGAGTTGCAGCGCTTTTGGCGGTTGCCCGTGCGCTACTTTTTCCAACGCCGCTTGAAAGTCTTCTTTGAGCAGTTAGAAGCGCCGTTAGAAGAATTTGAACCCTTTAGCTTAGATACCTTGCACCGCTTTCAACTACGCGATCAGCTGTTAGCGCACTTTATTGAAACCGATGACAGTCCCCAAAGTGTGCAGGATTTTATGGCTCGACAGCGTGGGCAGGGCAAGTTGCCTTTGGCGTACTTTGGCGAACTGACCTTGGATACGCAAGTCACGGTGATCCGTGATATGTACCAACGTTTAACGCCTTTACTCGCCGCGCCGCACCCCGATCTTGAGCTTAATCTGACCCTTCCCACTGCGTTGGGTGAGGTACAACTGCAAGGTTGGCTCAACCGGCGTTATCAAGACTGTTTGGTCCGCTTTCATTGCGGCGATCTGACCGTGCGTCATCAGCTTGCGGTATGGATCGATCATTTATGCCAATGCGCGATGGGCGAAGCCGTGCCGAGTACGCTGGTGGGGGTGAAAGAAACCATCGAGTTTTCCCCACTCAGCAAAGATGACGCGCTTGCACACTTACAAGCTTTGGTTGAAGACTGTCAACAGGGCCTCAACCAGCCGCTTACCTATCTGCCAAGCTCAGTCGGAGCGGGGATAAAAGCCCGAGATGGCAAAAAAGGCTTTGATAACAGTGAAACCGGCCAAGACAAAGCCCTAAAAGCGATACGCGATGCCTTTGTAGGGGGCTTTAATCCTGGCGAAGGGCAAGATCCTTATATCTACCGTGTTTGGCCGCAATGGCGAGAGAGCCTCGGCCAAGCGCTGCTAGCGACAGGCGATCGCCACTTAATGCCGATGCTAGCGCAGCGACAAAAACGTTAGCGTCTTATCTTCCTGCCGTACCTTATTAGCCAGACGTCTTGTCTGGCTTTTTTATGCGTAAAAAAAGAATATTTAACCGTCACACCCTTTGCTCGGACGATGAATGAGGCGGCTAAATGCGGTGCATCACGCGACACTAACAAAGCGGGTTGTTATCACATTGTTGTTTGTTTATTAACCAAATGCGTGCGTTTAACGGATTAATTTATTTGTGGTCTAAACATTAGTTTTGCGATTGTTTTATCGCTGTGATTTATATATTTGTTTATTTATATC
>NZ_MUFP01000007.1 GCF_001996165.1 Salinivibrio proteolyticus
TGTCACATGTGACTGAAATTGATTTCATAGGTTTGAAAAGTGAAAAATAAAAATAAATATAGGCGCCTCTCAAAAAGAGGATTAAATAATGAAAAACCCAATACATTCCAATGTAAAAAGAATTCTAGAACACTATGACATACACTTAGACAAGTCTGGAGACTCCTACATACTGGATTATAAAATAGATGGAGAGAACAAGGTTATTGCCAGAGACAACCCAAGACATGCTATTCGTGAAATAATTGAAGAGAGAGGAGAGAAATTAAAGTCAATTCATCTCTTAAATAATCTAATTTTCTTAAAACTTAACCCTAAAAAGCAATTGTATTTCAGTGAATCATTCATGTTAGACCCTCGCGTGATTGAAGAGAAACGAAAACCTAAAGGAACACTAGAAGAGGCATATGAATCTGCATGTAAAACAAGATGGATACCAGAGAACATTAAAGGTTACAGAGCAACAAGACGGAAGGCTTATCTCTGTATTGAATACTTTGGAACGAACACTCCTCCTGCAGAGGTCACATCAAGAAAGCTTGTTGACTACGTAGCCCACTTAAGAGAAAGAGGCCTGTCAAACGCAACAATCAACCGAAATCTTAGCAAGATAAGAGTAGTGTTAAAACATGCCATCTTACTTGATTTCACCGATAAGTTGCCTATGTTTCCATGGACAAGAGAGAATAATGCTCGCACAAGGGTCCTGACAAAAAAGGAGGAAGAAAGAATACTAGAATTCTTCCAAAAAAGAGGAAAAGAAGATTTTGTTGACTTTATAAGCTTAGCGATTGACACAGGGGCAAGAATAAGCGAGCTTCTTTGCCTAAAATGGCAAGACTACAACGAGGAGACAAAATCTATATTTATCAAAAATTCAAAAAACAAATCCTCTAGAACTATACCGCTTGTTAAAAGGTCAAGGAAGATACTTGAAATAAAGTCACTTAAGAGAGAAGACTGCGACCCAAGCCAGCCAATCTTTTCAATTACGCCAGATTCATTGAGCTGGCACTGGAAGGTAATGAGAGACTCATTAGGGTTTAGCAGTAATCAAGAGTTTGTACCTCATATGATGCGTCACACTTGTGCAACTAGACTGGCAGAGAGTGATGTGTCTGTTCAAAAAATGATGCTTTGGCTCGGACATAAAACCCCCTCTATGTCGGCGAGGTATACTCATATGACAGCTAACTCTTTGGCTAGCGTGGTCAAAACACTTGATGCTAAAGGGAGAAGAGGACGGAGAAAACAGCGCGTCGCATAGTTAAATAAGCCGCTAGGTAGCCTCAAGACAAGGCACCTAGCGCTCAAAATATTTTATTCGTACAGATCTATAGAAGCTTTAAGCTGCCCTGCGTATTGGAATATGTCATCAACGCTATCAATCGGATTCTTAGTTTCTTTCTTGTTTGCGTCGAATAGACCAATGTATTTCTGGCGACCGTTAAAGTGTAAGCGGCATAGAGGTTTACGGTTGTTATCGTCGAGCAAGATACCAAAGTAGCTTTGAGTATCACGGTGTGCAACGCGAGACACCTCTACTTTTTCACGTAGAATAGCTTTCACGACATTGTAGCCATCTAACTCCTCTTCTGTCGTCACAATCTTCGGATTGCCATCATCTTCATCCACAAGGTTAACATCACCTTGTTCACCTTTGCTCTCAGCTGAGACCGACTCTCTCTCCTCACTGCCGATTGCATACTTCAACCTTGCATTGATGCTGTCGTTCAGAAACTGTTTGAGGGCTTTCTTCGTTATCTCTGTAAACTGAGCTTTGACTTTAACTGTTTGTATTCCATCATAAACCTTAGAGGTTAGCAGTTTCACAAAGTCCTCTTCTGGATCCTGAAACTGTTCAGACAGTACTTTCTTTATCTGATTTAAGTACTTCAACTCTCCTGCTGCATCTACTACTGAATCAACATCAAAGGACGTCTTAGTCAATTTTTTAAGCTCGGGCACCACATGCTCATCAACTTCCGACATATCCAGTACCAAGAAAGGCTTATTGTCCATTTTGTTTGGTGCATCAAGATCTGTGAAGAACTGGTATTCACATCCGTTGGTTAGGATAGCAATGCGAGCATTAGTAACAGAGAAGTAGCGGTAAAGCTGACTAGAATGCTTTGGTGAGAGCGTTTCATTTACCTTTTTGCACTCTATTAGGATCTGCACTTCACCATCTTTCATTAGAGCGTAATCGACCTTCTCACCCTTCTTAGTACCTGTGTCAGCAGTGAACTCGGGGATAACTTCGCTGGGGTCAAAGATGTCGTAGCCAAGTACATTATGAAGAAACGGCATCACCAAAGCTGTCTTTGTCGCCTCTTCTGTTTCTATTGAATCAGCTAGCTGCCCCACCTTTTTCGATAACGCTTGCAGTCGCTCAATAAAGTCCATTTGTCTCTCCTCATATGCGCTTAAGTGAACAAGCAGATGCAACAGCCATATACAAATGCTTGCTCATTAAACCATCAACTAGTGACTTGTGCTGTGATTTAAGACTCAACTGCACCGACAGCTAGACAAACTCTTATCTCACCTCTTTCACTCACATACAAAAGTGGGCTACAATTGTCGAAAATTCCGGTATCACACTAGAAAAAAAAAGAAACAAAAGCAATAAAATCAGCAACTTGGAAACAAAAAGCGTTTTGGCAACTAGCCTCCCGCCAGCTCCACCAATCGATTGAAAATGGCGATAACTCATTGATTTATCGCCCTTTTTGTATCCCACACTTCGATATCAGGCTGTTTGTACTAATTTTGGTACTAAAACATGCGCTACTGTAGCTGTAACCCTCCCTGTTTTATTGGCTGATCATTGACTCAGCTTACTACCAAGATAACGTTATTATGTAAACGCTATAACTATAGCAATGGGTAAATATCCTTTTATCTTTCATATATTCCTCTAACTCCCCCATTAATCCGCATATAAATTCATCCAGACCGAAATGACAGTGAATAATTATCCACTCACATTCTCATAGTTCACTAGATAATCAATTAATGGTCGAGTAATCGATTGCTAAACATTTCATTACATAGCGGATAGAACTTTTTTTTGGTGGATTATTGGTGAATTGTGCGACCTGAATGAATCCTGAACGGTGATTGTTACCTTGTAGCGATACGAATTTAGAGCAAAAATTCTAGCTGATAGTTAACTCAATATTAATGCTATTGTCATGCCAATGGCACATTGCTAGCATTGAAAATGTTCGCAGCTGAGAATGTTATTCAAAACTCAGTTCAGGGATTGCGAATATATTGAAACGGACTGTCGCTATTCGCATCGATATGGTGCGAATAATTACCAAGTTTTTGTCATGAAAATCGTGACAGACTTCACTTGGAATTATTATTGATAATTATAACGCGGCAGGAATCGATCGAATTAAGAAGGGATACTTTAAAGTGAGTAATACTATCAAAAAAGCAGCACTAGCCGTTGCTGTATCTATCGCAAGCTCCTCCGCTTTTTCTGCAGAACTTGGCTCTCTTACTAGTGAAGTGAAAGTAAATGACTACGAGAATGGCCTGACCAAAACAGAGGTCACCATCGGTAAAGGCTCGTATAAACTTAGCGACAATTATAGCTTCCTGTTTGATGTCGATAAAGACTTCGTTAAAAACGAAGGTGAGGCAAGAAAAGAAGGATGGGACACCCAGTTTGGTATCGCACAAAAAGCAGGTGAATTCGCTGGCTTCGACACTACTCTTTATTATTTGTTTCGATACGACGCCTCTTGGGTTGCTAGTGATGAATCTAACTCAAGTGATACCAAACAGTACATTTTCGCTCCTTACTTCAGTAAAGATGTAACGCTAGGTGGCAAAGAATTTTCATTTGGTATCGAGCTTTGGGCGCAGGTAGGTAACGATAATGACGATAGCCTACAAAATAAAAGTGGCGCAGAAACGAACTTCTATCTATCGGGTGACCTCTCCGAGCACTGGAGCCTAGACCTAGCTTGGTATAACTTCAATTATTATGATACCGCTGAAGAAGAGTATGATTATCAAATTGGTACCGAAAACTATCTAACGTACTCGTTACCGTTGGCGGCAGGCTTTTCATTCAATATCGAAAACTATGTTGAAGCTTATTTTACACCAGATTCAGACTCAACAATTGCACTTGCACATATTCAGCCTGAATTCGAATTCAAGAAAGAAGTAAACGAGCACTTCTCTTGGCACGCTGGTGTTTCTTATGAAGCCTTTAACTGGGAATATAAGGACTCCAAAGGTACTGCAAACGACAAAGATATCTTTGATAATAATGAGTTCCAAGCCTACTTAGGGTTTACCATTAAGTAATACCACTACACTGCAGGCAAATTCACTGCCTTATTTGCCTGCAGTGCTCAATACTTATGTTACATAAGCCATAATCGTTTTTCTCAATATCACTTTTGATAGGCAGATCAATATTTGATCATTTCATCCCCTACAGACCGTGACCATTCTTCCTAATCCTCTCAACCTCTCTTCTTAAAAAGAAATATATTAATAGCATTAAAGGGAATCCAATAACGAGGCCCTTATAATGAAAAGAAACTATCCATTCGCATTAGCAATCAGCCTGTTTATCTATTCAGCCACAGCACATGCAGAGGCTATTCTCCATGCTTTTAATTGGCCGTATCAGCTTGTAGAAGCAAGAGCGGAGCACATTGCTGAAGCTGGCTACAAGAAGGTGTTAGTGGCGCCAGCCATGAAGTCGTCTGGCACAGAGTGGTGGGCACGCTATCAACCTCAAGATCTGCGTGTTATCGACTCTCCATTAGGCAATAAACAAGACTTTCAAGCCATGATCACTGCTCTCGACCAGCATGGTGTGGCTGTTTATGCCGATGTGGTGCTCAACCACATGGCGAATGAAAGCGGATTACGTGACGATCTTAATTACCCCAGCACACACGTCTTGGAACACTACGCGCAAAACCAAGAAGCGTTCGAGCAGCAAACACTTTTTGGGCAGCTCTCGCAGCATTTGTTTTCCAGCACGGACTTTCATCCAGAAGGCTGTATCACTCAGTGGCATGACCCAGGCCATGTGCAATATTGGCGTTTGTGCGGTGGAGAAGGAGATGCAGGCTTACCCGATTTAGACCCGAATCAGTGGGTGGTTGAGCAACAGCGTACGTATCTATCAGCGCTAAAAGCGATGGGCGTGAAGGGGTTTCGGGTTGATGCAGTCAAACACATGAGCATGTATCACATCAATCAGGTCTTTACGGATGCCATTCGTGAAGGCATGCATATTTTTGGCGAAGTGATCACCAGTGGTGGGGCCGGCGACCAAAGCTATGAGGCGTTTCTTTTACCTTATTTACAACAAACCACCCATAGCGCTTATGACTTTCCTTTATTCTCGCAAATCCGTCGCGCGTTTTCGTTCCAAGGTAGCCTCACTCAGTTGCATCATCCTGAAAGTGTTGGTCAAGCGCTGGATAAACACCGCGCGATCACCTTTACCATTACCCACGACATACCGACTAACGATGGCTTTCGCTACCAAATCATGGATCCCACTGATGAAGCGCTCGCCTATGCCTATATTCTTGGCAAAGACGGAGGGAGTCCTCTGATCTATAGTGATGAGCTTTCTGCAAACGAAGACAAAGACAACGGCCGGTGGCAAGGCGTGTGGAAGCAGCCTGCGATGAAGGCCATGCTCCGCTTTCATAATGCAATGCACGGCAAGCCAATGACGGTGATTGGCAGCACCCAATGTCTGCTGTTATTTACGCGCGACCAAGCCGGTATTGTGGCGATCAATAAGTGTGGAGAGCCTCAATCTTATACCATCAATACACGCGAATACCCTTTGAACTGGTATCGCCCTTATTATGATGTTTTGAGTGATGCGACCAACACCATCTCATCGGGTTTTCACACCATCACCATTCCTGCCCGCTCGGCGCAGATGTATATGCATTAATCTATGTCGCCGCCGTCTTGCTATGCCAAGCGGCGGATTGACAGTCAGTGAAATCCGCCGCACTCTATCTTAAAAAGTGGACAAGCTGGGTGTCATGATGACTGTGAATTTTAAGCAAAAAATCCGTCCAGATCGGCCTTTTAGAACGCAAACGAACGGCGATTTGATGAAGCAGTTTGAAAGCGATCGTGGACGGATCATTAACTCTGCCGCCGTGCGCCGTTTGCAACAAAAAACCCAAGTTTTCCCACTTGAACGCAATGCCGCGGTGCGCAGCCGTCTCACCCACTCTTTAGAGGTCCAGCAAGTCGGGCGCTATATCAGTCAACTGATTGCCGACAAACTGTCTGCCTCGCAACTCGCTCCCCCGCTCGACCGCTGCTTGGAAACCTTGGTTGAGATGGCTTGCCTGATGCACGACATAGGTAACCCACCGTTCGGACACTTTGGCGAGCAAGCGCTCAGTGATTGGCTCAGAGAGCAGGTCCCGTCTATCTACCGCCAGCATTTTAATGACGAACTGCCTGAGGAGGTACAGCGCGATCTCTGTCATTTTGAAGGCAACGCACAAGGCATTCGGCTGATCCATACCTTACAACAGCTGAACCTCACCTATTCGCAAGTCTCCGGCATTCTTAAATACACTCGGTGTGGTAGCGAGCCGAAACCTGCAGATGACGACACGCGCGCTTACCTGAAAAAGAAGGTCGGCTATTTTCTCAGTGAACACGCGTACATTGGCGATTTGCAAAAAACGCTCGCCATCTCGCCCGGCTGTCGTGCTCCAGTCAGTTACATTATGGAAGCGGCCGATGATATTTCTTATGGCATTGCCGATTTAGAAGACGCCGTTGAAAAAGGCGTACTGACTCTCGCGGATTTGAAAGAGGCCTTAAAGGCAACCTTTGTGCAGCTTACCCAAGCCAGTGAAGGGCATGACGCCAACACCATGGCAACCATGTTAGAGAATGCGGAAAAGCGCAGCCACGGTAGTGACAGTCAGTTTTTTGTCTTCTTGCGTGTGGAGGTCAATAAACGCTTGCCTCGCCATGCCGCCCAACGCTTTATCGACCATTTACCCGCTGTTATTGATGGCACCTTTAATCACGCGCTAATTGAAGATAACAGCGTCAATCATTTACTTGTACAAACGTTTAAAAACGTCGCCAAAGCGCATGCCTTTTGTCACCCTGAAGTGGAACGCCGCGAGCTACAAGGTTATCGCGTCATCCATGGTTTAATGAGCATCTATCGTCCACTCCTAACCTTGCCCAGTGAGGTGTTTACGGCTTTAGTCAACGGCGAGCCGGTCAAGCCACATGCGTCGATATACACCCAGCGGCTATTTAAAAAGCTGCCTGAAAAACATAAAAAAGCCTATCGCGACGCAGTACAAAAACAGGCACTGGCGGAGCAGATCCCTTCTTCTACTGCGCGAGAGTTCTATTTTCGTACTCGCCTATTGATTGACTATATCAGCGGTATGACGGACCAATACGCATTCGACGAATACCGCGCCTTTCATGTGATTGAAGAGGGCTAAAAAAAAACCGCTCCGTGGTTGGGAGCGGTTTTTTGCGATATAGCCATTAGCCAAAGCGCTTTTGCCACTTATCAATCACCGTGGCACCAATCAAATCGCCTTGCACATTGACCGCAGTACGGAAGGTGTCGAGTGGGCGCTCAATGATCAGCAAAATAGCAATGGCTTCCAGTGGGATCCCCGCTGCCAGCAGTACCAACTGCATACCCGACATCGAGCCTGACGGCATGCCCGGCGCACCTACCGACGAAACCATCGCCATAATGAAGATCATCACAATGCCGGTCGTTGACAGATCAATCCCGAACAGTTGTGCCAAGAACACTGCAGCAATGCCTTCAAACAACGCGGTGCCATCCATGTTCATCACCGCGCCCAACGGCAAGACCATGCTCGCGGTCGACGGAGTGACCTTGAGCTCATCTTTGGCAGCCTGCATCGAAACGGGCAGTGTCGCAGCACTGGATGAGGTGGCAAACGCCATCGCCAGCGGTGCAGAAATGGCGCGAAACAGGCTCACAAAGCCAATGCCACCAGCAACCCGTGCAATAAGCGGCAACACGATCACTGCATGGACCATCGTCAGTCCAAACACCAAAGCAGCGAAGCTAAATAGCTGGCCGAATAGATCGTTATCCCCTTTATGGGAGAATTGGAAAACAATCGCAAACACCGCAAACGGCGCCAGCTTGATAATGCCTGCCACCATGGTGTTAATGCCTTTATTCAGCCCGCGAATGGTCTCGAATAATGGGTGCGACTCTGGCAGTGCGACAATCAGCGAAATGCCGAACAAAATGGTGAACACCACAATCGCCAAAAGGTTACCCTGAGTCACCGCGGCAAACGGATTCACCAACGCCATATTGATAAGTTTGGTGGCAATGGCTCCGGCTCCCGCAGCATCTTGGTTGATAAAGCTAATGCTCTCATCCACAGGCGGTGCATTGGTGAGCGGTTGCCATTCGGGCATCATCAACGCTGCGCCAAGACCAATGGTGATCGCGATGGTGGTGGTAAAGCCGTAAAACAAAAGTGTTGCACCACCTAAGCGCTTAAGGCGAACCACATTGCCAATATTACTGATCCCCTCCAGTAACGAGAGCAATACCATCACGCCGACCACGGCTTTGAGTAGACCGATATAACTGACCTTGGCAAGCATAAGCAACGGATACCAAGTGGTCTGTTCCGCGTTTTCAATGGGGCCGAATACCATGCCCACCAGCCAAGCCAGTGCGGCCGCCACCGCAATTTGCAATGGCAAAGAATGTCTAAGGGTTTTCCACATTGTCTTTTCCCTAATTACAGCGTTGTAGCTGCATAATGATGATTTATCTGCATTTTTGTAGCGAATTGGCGACAAATCATAGCAAGTAGCGGAATTCAGCTCATGTAAAAGTTATGAACAATCTGGAATAACTAGTAACAAAATGGTTGGTTGGCGAATGAGACCACACTTTTCACTGCAAATACCAAGAAAGCGCATGATAAAAAAAAGCCCGCCATGACAGCGGGCTAGGAATCACCACAAAGCCATTATTGGGGGCGTTGGTTTTGTGGGTTGAGCTCTAAGTTGACGGGGGTATCTAGCTCTTGGTTCAAGGCTTTTTCAAGTTCTGCCACATTAGTGCCCGGTGTGGCTTCAAGTAGGGCAACGCCCTCTAGGTAACTTACCAAACTTAAACCGTATTTTTGAGCCAGCTCACTCGCGTGCGCTTCGCTCGCTTTTACCAAAATAGAGCCAGTAACAGTCAAAGGCGTGCTTTGCGCGGATACAGCGACCTTATCGCCAACCATCACGCCCATTTGTTCACCGCTCATGCTGCGAGCGCTGTTGGCCGTATCCACCACCACGTAGTCTTGGCCGTTCAATTGCACGCTACCTGCGCTAACACTCAAGCTAAAGCCCATGATAGCGAGTGCTGAGATCATCTTTTTCATACTTCGTCTCCTATTAACCACGGTGACCGATGACACGCAGTGACCATTGGGTCAGTTTGCCATCATCGCGGTTGTTTGGCATGGATTTAATCTCGCCACCTAAGGTGTACTGGCGTGTATCACCGTCAGTATCCGTGACATAGAGCGTCCACTGACCTTGCGATGCTTCACCATTAAATTTGTGCGATAGCATTAAATGGTCGGTAAAACCTTCTGGATAGGTAGGATCCAAGGTGTTTGAAAGCATACTGTTACGTGGTGACATCAATACGCTCCTAGTCCCTGCGGGCGACTCTAACTCAATGAGCAAATCAGACATACGGCTGTGCTCGATCGAGGTACGCACTTGTACCGCCTCAATAGTGAGGTTGTCGGCCACTTGCACACTGTCTGCTGTCGCCACCGCCCCAGCATCTGCAATCGCGAGCCCAGTTTCACCCTCTTGGTTGTGATAAGACCACGCCCAATCCGTGAACACTTGTGCAGGAAGTGGCTGATATGTCTTCGCCGCGTCGAGGGCCGCATTGACATCAATCAAACCAAATCCATAGGTTGGGCTATACCAACGCCCTGCAGCATTTTGTTTCCAGCCTTCTAGGCCAGTCACCGTGCGCTCGCCACCAAGTGCCGTTTGATAGGTTAAAAGAACATCGGCATCGTCTGCATCCACGCGTGTCGCTGTCGTCGCTAATAGGTGACGAATATCGCGCTGCGACAAATTTGGATAGGCTGACATCATCAACGCAAATGCCCCTGAGGTATTTGGCGCCGCCGAGGACGTCCCGTTCATCACGCTGTTGAAATCACAGGTGTTGTCTATCTCCGTGCCACCGTGCAGGTCGTGCGAATCGTAAGGAATACTATCATCACGGTTATATCCCATCGTACAACCGGTGAGGTCCGTGGTGATATGTGCGGGTTTATTGGTGCCATACTCACCACCCGGTGCAGTCAAGAACACATTGCTCCCGACCGACGAGTAGGAAGAACGTTTGCCGTCTGCATTGAGCGCGCTGACCGTTAGGTTCCAATAATTCGCATTATCAGACGATTGGTTGCTGTTCTGCCAAGGCAACCCGTGGTTATCGTCCGCTGGACGGAAGCGCTCACGATTAAATGAGGTACGCTTATAACCATTTCCCGCTGATTTGATGAAAACTGCGCCAAGTCCGCCAAAGGCTTCCGTGCTCATTTTTTTGTATTGGGCGTTCTGGCGACCATCATAGCTCATTGGGTCATCGCTATAGGGATAGCTGCGCACCCCGGAACCGCCATAGCTTTGGTTGAATACACGGACATCATCCGAATAGCCTTCACGGCCATGGCTGATCTCCCATGCATTCTGGCTTTGATATTCGAGGTAGTTATAACCTTGCAGGTTGGCAAGCGGTGCGACCCCCATACCACCAAGGCCGTTATCTCGCACTGCGGCGATGATGCCTGCAACTGAGGTACCATGTGCGGTATTACGATTACTCCAGCCTTCTGGCGTCGGATCATTGTCACGATTGACAAAATCGTAAGATTTACCTGCTCGGACATTGGCCGCCAAATCTGGGTGACCAATCTCCAACCCATCATCGACAACAGCGACATTGACGTTTTGGCCCAGAATAGCCTGTCGGTGAGCCCACCAAAGGTTTAGATCGTTCCCCGCTTGCCCACCTTCGCGGGCAAAGGCTTTCTGACCACTGTTGAGTAGGTGCCACTGCTGCGCTGTAAATGGGTCATCACCCGGCAAACAGCGCTCTGCACTGGTGCGGCCAATATCAACAGGCTCATTGCCCGTTAACGCCACACAAGCTTGTGGGTCTGGATCGGGCTCGACAGGCTCAGGCACTTTTGCCATCGCCCACGCCCCGGAGGTGTGGAAAAGCGCGCCGATAATCAACGCAAGAGAGCTGTGTTTGTGCATTTATCATTCCTTTTTACACTAACTAGACGTGTCTCGATTCTGAGAGACCCATCATTAGTAAAAAGAAATAACCTGATGATAAACAAGAAATTAAAAAAGATGTGATCTTGTGCCTAGCTTTTAAACAAAAGACATCCAAATAACTGACCATTACTCACATTTATTAACTTTAATTTTACATAAGCAATTGAATATTGTGACGAAACAGCCAACAGAAAAAGTAATAAGATATACTTTTTTGTTTTAAATCCGTCCTCACAGAATTATCTGAGAAATAATGTAGCTACTACGCTCACGAAATGGATCGGCTATTCGTCGTACCCTCCAGCTGTCTCAGTCCGTAACCCAGAGATTCATTGATTCATAAACGCGAGAGATGACGTCGAATATGATTAAATCATCTACACTCATTAATGATAAAAAAATCAATAAGGCAAGCGAATGTTAATGAGAATAGTAAGGCGGATACCTTGAGTAAAGCGTCACTTGATCAGTTTAAACAGTACTTTTTCGATGCACTGGATATCGTGCCACTGCCCTTATTAATATCCGAAGGGATTGTGAGTGATGAAATTGGCAATAACAATCGCGCCCATATTTTCTTTAACCAAGCCTTCCAACAAGAGCTCGGATATACTTTGGATAGCATGCCAGACATTTACCAATGGTTTAAAAAAGCTTATCCCGAACCGTCCTACAGGCAAGAGGTCATTCACCAGTGGCATCAAGCCGTGCACGAAGCGCAAGCACGCGGTGAGCGCACCGTTGAGCTTCCGGCATTAATCACCCATGCCAATGGGGAACAGCGTTGGTATGCGGTCACGGCGCAAGTCGATGTCACGCCAAACCCAGATTGGCACATCGTTGTATTTCGAGATATCCATCAACTCAAGACTTCACTCGATGAGACGACGCACGCCTCTCTGACGGACAGTCTGACCCAACTAACAAACCGGCGAGGCCTTTCAGAATGGTTTGAGCAATATGCTCATCACACTGCACTCGGCACTATTGTGTTAGACATCGACCGATTTAAGCAGGTCAACGATAGCTTAGGGCATATTGCGGGGGACCGATTGTTGGTCCAGATCGCAAGCCAACTTACGCAGTTTTCACCGTCGAGAGCATGCTGTGCCCGCTGGGGAGGTGAAGAGTTTGTTATCATCATACCGGGCTGTACATACCAAGACGTGGTCCAGCTAGCCAACACCCTTTGTCATCATGTTTACCAAGAAGGGTTCTTGTGGCATGCCACTCGCCATCAGGTTAGCGTCAGCGCAGGCATTAGCTATACAGAAGCGGGCCATCATTCACTGGATGAGGTTGTTGCGCGCGCGGACCGGGCAATGTATACCGCCAAACAGCGAGGCCGTAATCAAGTATGCGATGATCTCCCATAAGTTGCCAATCACTTAGCCACTATTGTATTGGCAATGCGGTCTCTACCCCTAGTGAACGGCGAGCCAAGTACACATCATGCAAACTTGGGTCATCGGCCTCTCCTTTCGCTGCATTGTCATTTTGACAGCCTAGATCTCAAATGCGACTTCATCCAACTCCGTTCGATGGGCGAGTGATGCCGTTATCACGTATCATAAATCAACCCTAAGGAGCCTTTATGAGTTGGATTGAAACAAACGAGGCCATCTTCCGGCTGAGTGTGTTTGTCGCCGTGCTGGCGGTGATGCTACTCGCTGAGTGGCGCAGGCCAAAACGCCCCCTTACCAGAACACGGCGAGAACGCTGGCGTGGCAATATTAGTTTGACGGTGTTTAACACCCTAACGTTACGCTTGTTTGCCCCACTGACGGCGGTCGGTGCCGCCACATGGTCTCAGAGCCATGACATGGGTGTGCTCAATATGCTGGCTCTGCCCGAGGCATTCGCGATAATACTGACACTGGTGCTGATGGATTTGGCCATTTGGTATCAACACAAGCTATTCCATCAATGGCCTTGGCTATGGCGTTTGCACCTTGTCCACCACGCGGACATGGACATTGATGTCACCACGGGAGCACGCTTTCATACCGTAGAAATTTGGCTTTCCATGCTGATTAAATGTTTAGTTGTTATGATACTCGGCGCACCTGTGATAGGGGTGATCCTTTTTGAGACCATGCTAAGCGGTATGGCCATGTTTAATCACAGTAATGTCGCTTTGCCCAAACAGGTAGATGCATGATTGCGCCGCGTTATCGTCACCCCCGATATGCACCGGGTGCACCACTCGACCCGTTTTCATGAGTGCAATGCCAACTATGGTTTCAACCTGTCTTGCTGGGACCGCTGGTTTGGTACCTATGTGCCGCAACCGCGTAAAGGTCACAAAGAGATGCGTATCGGCTTAGCCGAAGTCAGCCAAGCCACTGACGCCAGTCATATTTTTGGGATGCTGCGTTTGCCTTTGCGTTGGCGTATACTTCAGCGCGCCTATCAAAATAACAAGGAGACGCAGGCGCATGAGCCAAGTCATCGTCACATCCAAAAACCCCGCTAAAATCGCCGCCGTCGAAGCTGCCTTTCGTGATGTTTTTCCTGAACACCCCTTTACGTTTACCGGTGTCGCGGTCCCCAGCGACGTGCCAGACCAACCCATGACAGAGAAAGAAACCTATGCCGGTGCCTGCAACCGTATTCAGCATGCCAAAGCAAAATACGAAGGGGATTTTTACGTCGGGGTAGAGGCCGGATTAGACCACCAGCATACCTTTGCATGGATGGTGATCGACGATGGAACGACGCGTGGTGAAGCGCGCTCAGCCTCTCTACCGCTTCCGCCAGAGGCACTGCGCGCATTACACCATGGCGAGGAGCTGGGTGATGTGATGGATCGTATGTTCAGCGAGCAGAACGTGAAGCAAAAAGGCGGTGCGATTGGTATGCTCACCGGGCATCGCTTAACGCGATCAAGCGTTTACCATCAGGCACTTATCTTAGCCTTGATTCCGTTTCTACATCCTCATCTTTACCGCTGATCAATCAAGAAAAAACGGAGCCCGAAGGCTCCGTTATCAATAAAATAGTGGCGTTCCGCTAGTCGGTATGCGCTTTCTGCTCTGCTTCGCTTTTGAGTAAACGCGCCAGCCACGCTTTACTGTCATCGTCAAGGCGTTTGAGCTCATTGGAGCCGCGCGTCACGGTAGCGATGCCAACCCCCAGCAACTGACTCAGTTGGCGCTGGCTCATTTTACCTTCCAATAGCTCGTGTAAAATATTGATCCTCGCGACCAAGGTATCACGCTCATCTGGCGTCAGCAGCGCCGTTAGCAACGCATCATCATGGCCATCTTGTCCGGCACGACGCACTAAAGCGATAACATCTTGCCACCCTGAAAATGCAGGTGATTGCGACATGGTTTCCTCTCACGGTTAACGTCAGTGCGGCAAGTGTACCATTAATAACGTTTCGCTAACTCGTTGGCCCGCAAAAATTGAATCGGCTCCCCCAATAGCTGACGGTAATAGATTTCAAACATCAACACATTTTGTACATAATGGCGGGTTTCATAAAACGGGATCGACTCGATAAAAGCAATCGCATCCATATGGCCTTGCGATCGTTCTAACCAGCGCGATACCCGATGCGGCCCAGCATTATAGGCAGCAAAGGCTAAGATGCGATTGCTCTCAAAGCGATCCAGCATCATTTTTAGATAGCCACTGCCAAGACGAATGTTCACCCCAGGATCACTTAAACTCGCCGGCCCTTCGTACTCATAGCCAAGCTCCCGCGATGTTTCTCGCGCCGTCCGCGGCATGAGCTGCATTAAGCCTCGCGCGCCAACATGAGACACCGCATGGGTGAAGAAGGCGCTCTCTTGCCGCGACAACGCCATTAACGTGGTTTTATCCACCCCTCGCTCACGGCTGAAAAACTCAAACCACCACTGATGAGCAAGCGGGAAACGCAGCGATAAGTGATCCCACATTTTTCCTGCGATCGTTGCCTGCACCGCCAAGTGATACCAGTGATTTTTACTGGCGTATGCCGCCAATAACGCAATTTGCGCGTCACTGGCACGGTTGAGGACGTAATACCATTCACGTTTCGCGGCATAGATTTTGTTCAGCGCAATTAGCTCGTCCACTCGCGCTAACACATCTTTCACTGGCATCAGCCCTTCTTCTTTGAGTACCGCTGATCGGGAAGGAATATGAATAGCTTGATCCAAATGCTGCGCCGCGGCGACACTGTAGAAGTTACGCTCTCCCACCATACTGGCGAAGGCGCGATTGGCTTGCTCACTATCCCCTAACTCGAGCTGAATGCGCGCATCCCAATAGCGCCACTTCAGCGATTGCTTCTCGGTATCACTGAGTAGCGACAGCCACGCATTGAGCGCGTGCCAATCATTATCCAATAACGCCAATCGAAAGCGTCGCTCAATCAAGCCATCGTTGTGGGTATTGAGCAGCATGCGATCACGCCACCCTGAGAGTGCAGGCTCGTCATCATTCATCAATTGGCTGATCAGATAATCGGCAATCTCTTGGCGTTCACGCTTATCGTAATGCTGCCCTTCGACCGTCCGACGAAACTGGCGAATGGCTTGCGCTTCGTCTTTGCGCGACAAGCGCTCAAATGCAAGTCGAGTTAGCTTTTGGTTAAAAGGCGTCACCTTACTGCGCTTGGAAAAATCAGCGACGTTCTCAGGCTCATCATAAAGCGCCAGTACCTGCTCGCCTTGTGGCTGATAAGACGCCGGTAGTTGACGATTTAAATACCGCATCAGGCTGCGGTTACGTGCTTCAAAGGTCAGTAGCATCCGCTGTAAGATCAGCTCACCGGTTAAGAGTTTTTGCTGGGATAAAAAGCCAAATAAGGGATCGCAAGCGCTGTCTACCGACTGACCCGAGAGATAAAGCGATTTCGCCCCACTGCGTGCTAATGCGCGGTTACCAGCCTGACTGTGGGCGTAATAGTACTGGCACTGATAACGCTCACCACGCGGGACATCGGTCTGGAAAGACACCAAGGTTTTCCATTCCCCTCGATCGGCAAGCAAGGTCAAATAGTCGGCCCGCAAACTGTTTACAAAAGGCAACGAATTGTAGCGGTTGATAAAGTTAGTGACCGACTTGTGCGACTTTAATGACAAATTGCGAGTAAAGTCACGATAGTCCAAATAGGGATAAAGCGGGTAATCGCGAAGCTGGCCCTTTAGGGTGCGAAAGCGTTTGAGATCACCACGCTCGATGGCGTCGATTGCAGCCTCATATTGGCGCTGTTGCGGCGTTAATTCGGTGCCGTCGGGGGTAGCTGAGGCCAACACCGCTGGCGCGGCAAAGCTGGATGTCACTAATACGCCTGACACTAAAGGGCGTGAGAAAGCACGGACACAGGCGACAGCGAGACGATACGCTGCGCCATATGGCCGGGAGAAGGCAGTGAGTAATTCCATGTCAACGGTTGCTCCTGTGTTCCTAACATCGAGTAGACAACAGCCTGGCAGGCAAATTCCCTCGATGTTAACGCCTGAATATGACGATCACTGTTAAACTTGGCAAAGTTAACGTTAGAATAGCGTCTTTCACTCCACAACTATTAACGCGAGCAGAAATGGCTGAGTACGTATATACCATGTCGCGGGTGAGCAAGATCGTGCCACCTAAGCGCCAAATTCTGAAAGATATTTCTCTATGTTTCTTCCCGGGCGCCAAGATCGGTGTGTTGGGTCTAAACGGTGCGGGTAAATCGACCCTATTGCGCATCATGGCCGGTATCGATACCGACATTGAGGGTGAAGCCCGTGCGCAACCGGGCTTAAAAGTGGGTTATCTGCCCCAAGAGCCGGTATTGGACGAAGACAAAACGGTTCGTGAAACCGTCGAAGAAGCGGTTGCCGATGTTAAAGACGCGTTGAACCGACTCGATGCAGTTTACGCGGCTTACGCTGATCCAGATGCAGATTTTGACGCCTTGGCGCAAGAGCAAGGCGAACTGGAAGCCTTGATCCAAGCAAAAGACGGTCACAACCTCGACAACGCCCTTGAGCGCGCCGCTGACGCCTTGCGTCTGCCTGAGTGGGATGCACAAATTAAGCACCTTTCGGGTGGTGAGCGCCGTCGTGTCGCCATTTGTCGCTTGCTCCTTGAGAAACCAGATATGCTGCTTCTTGATGAGCCAACCAACCACTTGGATGCCGAATCTGTTGCATGGCTTGAGCGCTTCTTGGTCGATTACACCGGTACTGTGGTGGCGATTACCCACGACCGCTACTTCTTGGATAACGCTGCTGGCTGGATTCTGGAGCTTGACCGTGGTGAAGGTATTCCTTGGGAAGGTAACTATACCTCTTGGCTGGAACAGAAAGACGTTCGCTTGAAGCAAGAAGCGTCACAAGAAAAAGCACGTCAAAAAACCATCGAGAAAGAGCTCGAGTGGGTGCGTCAGAATCCAAAAGGACGTCAGGCCAAATCTAAAGCGCGTATGGCGCGTTTCGAAGAGCTTAATACGTCAGATTATCAACGCCGTAACGAGACCAATGAGCTGTTTATCCCGCCGGGTCCACGCTTAGGCGATAAGGTTATTGAGGTGAACAACCTCACCAAATCCTTTGGGGATCGTGTCTTGATTGACGATCTGTCGTTCAGTGTGCCTAAAGGGGCCATCGTCGGTATTATCGGTCCAAACGGTGCGGGTAAATCGACGCTGTTTAAGATGCTAAGTGGCACTGAGCAACCAGACTCAGGCACCGTGGAAGTGGGTGACACCGTTCAATTGGCATCGGTGGATCAGTTCCGTGACAGCATGGATGACAATAACACTGTCTACGACGAGATCTCAGAAGGGGCGGACATCATTCGCATTAACAACTTTGAGTTGCCAGCGCGCGCCTATGTGTCACGTTTCAACTTTAAAGGGAGCGATCAGCAAAAACGCATCGGTGAGCTTTCCGGTGGTGAGCGTAACCGTGTCCACCTTGCCAAACTGCTTAAAGCAGGCGGTAACGTACTCCTTCTCGACGAACCGACTAACGACCTAGACGTAGAAACCTTGCGTGCACTCGAAGAAGCCCTGCTTGAATTCCCAGGCTGTGCCATGGTGATCTCGCACGACCGCTGGTTCTTAGACCGTATTGCAACCCATATTCTTGACTATCGTGACGAAGGCCAAGTGAACTTCTTCGAAGGTAACTTTGCTGAATACACCGATTGGTTGAAGAAAACCTTGGGGGCGCAAGCCGCTGAGCCGCATCGTATCAAGTACAAGCGCGTCGCCAAGTAATTGCCGCGCGACAGCCCTGCTAGGCGGGCTGAGGTGGCTATCTACCATCTCAGCCCCAGCGGGGCTCTTTATGCTTCCTAAACCGTATTGTCTCCGGTACATAGCGCAATAAAGGTAACTAAACGTTGCAAAAGTGAGACAAAACGTCTAATTCCCGTGCCAACTGCACCCCATTGCCTACACTGAAAACAGACATCTAGAGGAGATGCTGTCATGTCAGAGCGTAGAAAATATTCCCGCGTGATGTATCGTGCCCCCGCGATACTCAAACAGGATGGTCGTGAATGGCACGCACACGTACTCGATTTATCCCTAAAAGGCGTGCTACTTAGCTTGCCCAACAATTGGGAATCTGACCCTGAGCGTAAAGAGTTCGACTTGGTCTTTTTTCTCCATGATTCAGAGATAGAATTAGACATGGAGTGCATTCTCGTGAACAACTGCGCGAATTACTTACATCTTTATATCGATCACATTGACATTGATAGTGCCAGTCATTTAAAAAGGCTCGTTGAACTTAACGTCGGCAACGATGAACTTCTCCATCGCGAGCTCGCACAACTGACTGACCACATGGCGGAGCCACAAGCTTAGTGTCCGCGCGGTCATGGACGGTATTAAATGCAGGCCAGCAGTAGCCAGTCATGACAGATCACATTCATATCGCCGTCACGCACCCTAATGGCGTGAAGCACTTTACCCTCTGCCCCACTCGTAAAAAGGTGGTGCAGACGCTTGCGCTTGTGTTGCTCGCACTGCTCACCGTCACCTTTGCCAGCTTGTACTTTCTCTCTGCACGCTCAACAGAGGCCGAAGCCGCCGTGGAACGTTTACGGGATGAAAGGGCGGCGCTGAATGCGGAATTAGCGGTACTGCAACAAAAACGGGATGAGTTAACCGCGACCATTGAAAATAAAGACGTTGAACTCACTGCGCTCACGCAACGCGTGGTGACCGTCGAGGATATGCTGGGGTTAAACTCGGTCGCCAAAGACGCCTCACTCACCCACCGTTTAGACGTCGCGGCCATTAACTCTGCAGTGCGATACACCATGTTGCAGCTCATTCCCAACGGTAAACCGATTGAAAGCTATCGGCGCTCATCCGGATTTGGATCACGCACACATCCAGTCACCGGCAAAGCCAAATTTCATATGGGATTAGATTTGACCGCAGACAAAGGCACGCCCGTTTATGCACCTGCAGATGGCGTAGTGGAATACGTACGCCCGAGTCGCAAAAAAGGCTATGGCAACTTTGTCAAAATCGACCATGCTTTCGGCTTTATGACCTTGTACGCACACCTTGATAAATTCAATGTGCGCAGTGGTCAGTTCGTGAAAAAAGGCGATCTGATTGCTTGGTCCGGCAACACTGGCTTATCGACAGGTCCTCACCTGCACTATGAAGTCCGTTTTTTGGGACGCGCGCTGGACCCGCGCCGCTTTATTAAATGGAGCGCTGAGAACTTTGATACCTTGCTGGAAAAAGAAAAACGTGTGGGTTGGGGCCATTTAGTTTCGGTAGTAGAAAACTTGGTAGAAACTCAGGTTCAGGTCGCCAATATGCCCGACCCCGAGCCACCGCTAAGTACCGCGCAACAGCGCGAGGCGGATTTAGACGTGACGCCTACCAACGTATCGATGTAGTCACTCAACAAAGCTCACAGAGTTCGGCTCCCGGGCAGCAAGACACGTGAGCTTTGTTGTTTATCACTGCGGTTAGAGATCTTCCAACACATCCAACGCATCAGACAGCTTGCTTACCCCAAAGACTTGCATGCCCTCAAGCGGCTGCTTTGGCATATTCGCTTTCGGGACGACCGCTTTTTTAAAGCCGTGTTTCGCCGCTTCCATCAAGCGCTCTTGACCACTCGGCACAGGGCGAATTTCACCGGCCAAGCCCACTTCGCCAAAGACCACCAAATCACGGGGTAAAGGCCGATCGCGAAAGCTTGAGATCAGCGCCAACAACAAAGCGAGATCGGCACTGGTTTCGGTCACTTTGACGCCACCCACCACATTGACGAACACGTCTTGATCCGACATTTGCAGCCCGCCATGTTTGTGCAACACCGCCAACAATAACGCCAGTCGGTTTTGTTCTAAACCCACCGCGACACGACGAGGATTGGCTAACTGCGAATAGTCGACCAGCGCTTGTAGCTCTACCAACAAAGGCCGTGTCCCTTCCCATACCACCATTACCGAGCTTCCCGACGTCTGCTCCTCGCCACGCGAAAGAAAAATCGCCGAAGGGTTGCTGACTTCTTTCAGCCCTTGCCCGGTCATCGCAAACACACCCAATTCATTCACCGCCCCAAAGCGGTTTTTGTGGCTGCGTAAGGTTCTAAAGCGACTATCACTTGAACCATCGAGTAGAATCGAACAGTCAATGCAGTGCTCGAGCACTTTCGGGCCGGCCAAGGTGCCGTCTTTGGTCACATGGCCGACCATAAATATCGCCACATTGTGCTGTTTCGCGTAGCGCGTTAAAGCGGCGGCTGACTCTCTCACTTGAGAAACGCTACCCGGTGCCGATTGCACATCACCAACATGCATCACTTGAATGGAGTCGATGACCATGATTTTAGGTTGCTCTTTCTTAGCAACCTGACAAATGGTTTCTACACTGGTTTCGGACAATAGCTTGAGTTTATCTTTGGGAAGCCCAAGTCGGTCAGCACGCATCGCAACCTGTTGGAGTGACTCTTCACCGGTGATGTATAACGTCGGTAAGTGCTGCGCCAAACCCACCATGGTTTGTAATAGCAAAGTACTTTTACCGGCGCCCGGGTTGCCCCCAATCAAAATGGCCGCGCCAGGCACAATCCCACCACCTAGGACACGGTCTAGCTCTTTAAAACCACTGCTCAGGCGTGGCACTTCTTGCAAGTCAATCTCTTGCAACGTCTGTACTTTACCTTCAGCACTCCCCGCGTAGCCGGCATATTTTTCGTTGCGCGCGACTTGAGGGGACGCGGCAAGGCGTACTTCTGTGATGGTATTCCACGCACCGCACGCTGAGCATTGCCCTTGCCAGCGGGGAAAATCAGCGCCACAGTCATTGCACACGTAGGCCCGTTTTGTTTTTGCCATTCGCACTCCAATACGTATGATGTCAGCTAATTCACAAAATGATTGCTATCTTATTAATTATTCCCAAACTTTTTTGATAGCGTGCCGCTACAAAAGCAGGCCAATACTTTAACAGACTTTGCCATGAAGCAGGATGATTACCAGGGACTGATTGAGCAACTGCTTCCTCTTTCCCAAACCCCAAAATTTGAGGTGCTGCTCGACAAGCTAACGGCTAACGAGCCGAACTCTGCCAAGCTGCTGATCAAAATGGAGATCAGGCGGCTGATGGCGCCGTGCAATCGCACCATTGATTTGCGTGGAAAAGTCGATGGCGAATGTCACGAATATGACTTGCATGGCAAGAAGCATTGGTTGGACGACGTCGCCATTAACTATTACTACGAGCGCTTGCCACTTTATAACGGACAACTGACCCAAGGGTTATGGGAAGATCTACACAACACCCCAAATAACTTTCGCGTCCAACACGAGAAAGCCAAGCAGAACCAGCAAAAAGGGCAAGGCCCAGTCACCGATAGTGCCCAAACGGCGTTATTACCCGAGAAGCTGACCTTTGGCAGCTATCTATCACGCAGCGAAAGTCGCATTCACTATGCTACGCAAGTCTTGATCACCTTGCAGTCGGGTCAGGAAGTTCACGGGACCACCAGCGACTTATCAAACTCAGGCTGCCGCGTGCGCGTCCCCGCCGCCTTTGACTACCCGCCAAGCTCAGAAGTCACTGTCCGGTTTGCGGCGTTAGCAAAGAAGTATCTCGACCCTGATCTTGAAGATGGCTTGAGCTACCGCATTATTGGTGTGGACCAAAACAATGATAGTACGAGCAATGCTTGGTTACGCCTGCGTCTTGATACCAGCAGTGACGCCATCAAACGGGCATTGGAGTCCGAAATGGCATCGCCAGACTTTCGCGGGAAACAAGACGGGGAAGATAAACTGCTGACCCTCAAGCTGCAAAGCTATGAGCAGTCTTTTTTGCATCATACCAGCGTACTGCCGCTCTATTTTGCGCAAGATAAAATGGCGTACGTGCTTAAAACGCGGCAAAACCACAGCCTTTGGGATTACTGGCATGATGAACGCAACCAGCCAGTGATCAATCACCTTTTCGACCCACAACGCCTTTCATTATTACAAGTCGAAGGGGCGGCCAATAGCCAACTTCTGCTTTACTGTTTTTATGTTGAAAAGAATAAGCGTCGATTTTTCTACTCAGCCTCTCCGAGTGAGATGAGTGTGGAAGAACGCCAGCTGTTTTGGAAATTAGGGGCCAAGCGGACATCTTGGCGGGCGTTTAAAGTGACCATGTCAGCCATCACGGCTGCCGATATCGAACGACTGCAGGATGTATCGCCAGACTGGCTCAACAAGTTGAAGACGTTGACGCATGTAGCGCTTGTACAGGATGTGACACATCATGATGCGCAGCAGGCCTATTTAAGTCACCCCAAACCCGAACGCTCGAGCCAAGCATTACGCCGCTTTTTACATGAGCGTAATCCTGTGAGCCAAGCCAGTTTAATTTCCTCCGATATGCAGCCGCAGCGCCGTGAGCCACGTTATCAATACCGCTCTAAGGTCTCTTTGGTGCATGCTGAACAGGGGTTTATGGAAGGCGCGCTGTTAGATTTTTCCTCGGGCGGACTGAATGTTGCACTCAAGCAGCCCTTTCAAGGCGCAAAAGACGATCTGATCTCTGTCTCTCTCGATGCCTTTGTGAAGATCGACCGCCGCGCGCCTTTGGTAGATATGCCTTATCAGGTTATCCGAGTCAGCCCTAAACGCAATAATATCCAGCTAAAGCTGGTCAACGAAGCCCCGAATACTCGCCGACGCCAATACTTACGCCGTTTGATTGAGCACAACCAAGAAAAACTCACCGTGTTGGATGAGATCTTACCCGATCCGCCACTGGTGCGAGCCATGCACCAATTATTGCTGACCCGGCTCACCGTGCAGCCTTACTTTATACGCCGAGACAATGGCGTACTCTCGGTATCCGCGGTCGGCATTAACCTACCACCGAGCCGGTTACACCGATTACTCGAGCGCGCCGGTGGAGGGCGACAGATTTCCTTCTACCCCTTGTTTGGCGACAAAATTCATACGCGCACACATGAGGTTTCCCGCCCCTCTCAGCCACAACAGGAGCTGATCCGCGAATACTATGTCTGGATGGACATGCAAGATGAAACCGTACGCAGAGTGCATACCTTCGCAGATAGCGAGTTTGAGTCCGACGATGCCCGCCGCAAGTTTATTGAGCTAGCTCAGCGCGGAGGACTATTTGCCGTACTGCGCAACCGAATGGCGCCGCTTGCTCATGCGGAACAAGAAATCAATCCCGAAAAACTCGCGGCATTGTTACAACGCGATACCCACAAAGCGCGCCAGCTCGAGGATGAGTTTGCCGCACTGTGTGCTTATGGCGAGCTGGTCGATGTCACCGATGAGGTGCTGATGCGCCTTGGCTGTTAGCGAGCCTGCCAACTGATACGTCCCTCGCGCAAGCTTGCCGATAGGATACAAAGCACACCGCCTAACCAAGCGTGTTTCACCGCCGCTTGCGCTTGGGCGTTGACCATCGGCTTGGCATGGTAAGCAACACCAAGCCCGGCGGCGTTCATCATGGGTAAATCGTTGGCACCATCCCCGACCGCAAGGGTATTTTCCGCTGCGATATCATATTGTTGTGCCAGCATCGTCAGCACGTCTGCCTTTCGCTGGGCGTCGACCACGCGCCCTTCCACTTCTCCCGTCAGTTTTCCTTGCGCTATCGAGAGATGGTTGGACTCAGCATAATCCAGTGACAGCGTGTCTTTAAGGTGATCAGAGAAATAGGTAAAGCCACCAGAGGCAATTGCCACCTTCCAGCCATGCGCACGCAAACTGGCGACTAAACGCGCCATATCCGGCATCAAAGGCAACGTGGATTTAACTGACGCTAGGATTTGGCTGTCCGCGCCTTTCAACGCAGCAACACGCTCGCGTAAACTGGCTTCAAAGTCTAACTCACCCAGCATGGCACGTTCTGTCACCGCGGAGACCGCATCCCCAACCCCCGCTAACGCAGCTATTTCATCAATACATTCGATTTGAATCGCGGTTGAATCCATATCAAACACCGCAAGACCCGGCTGACTGAGATCTGGCAACCCGTGCACGTCCGCACAATCCAAGCCAAGCAAATGGACAATGGTTTGATGCGCATCGGTTAATGGCCCCGCCATTAATAAGACTTCATAGGGCCCCACTCGCCAGCCATCAATCGGTGTCACCGCTTCGCCGGTAAAAAAAGCAATATCATCAAGCTGGCGCGGGTCTAACAGCTCACCAAAGAGCACCCATCCACCTTGACGTCGGGTATAGCGACTGTAGGTCGACAACAATGGGAAACGTTGATAAAGCGTTGGGGTGCGGTAAATTTTAAAGGGCGTCGCGTCCATGGTTGTAGGCGTCCTTGCGGCCGAAGCCGTCGATTGAATAGTGAATGAATCGTATTGAGGCTGTGATACCATAAAACCGGCACTGAGCTCCAGTGCAATTTATTCTGGCGGTTTAGCTTTTGAGGTGGCTATGTTTACGGTTTCGCGACAAGCACTGCGACGCGTGGTGAAATGGGGGATCTTGTTCAGTGCGATCGCCGCAATTGCGGCGTTGATGCTTTACAGCACGACATTAAGCCAGCGTCAGTATCAGGCACTCTACCAACAAACGGATGAGCTAGCACAACTGATGACACGCCAGATTGGCGCACAAGCCTATGACGCTTTGGTGGATAAGAACTATCAGCCATTACAAACCATGGCCGACGCCTTGATCAAAGAGCCTCTGATCCGCGATGCGAGTTTCTACCGCCTAAACGGTCAGGCCGTGGTGCACTCGGCTAATGCACTACCGCTCGAAACGGCGGTTGGATTGACCACGCCGCTCGGGTTAGAAAGCCGCGGCCGTCAGCAACTCATGGCTCCCATTAGCAGAGAGGGCGATGTGGTTGGCTTTCTCCGCCTCACGCTAGAACATCAGGCGGTCACAGAAAAAGCCCATCACCAATTGCAAGAAAACATGAATCAGTTTCGTACGCTGTTAGTGCTCGCGATTCTGTTGGGGGCATTGCTGGTTGGCATGCTCAAGCGTCGCGACGGCCAAACTCCATTACTTCCTTGGTAATCCAACTCAGATACACACGAGGGCGCCTCAAACCTCACCCATAAAAAAAGAGATGGCCTAAGCCATCTCTTTCATGGGTTAATCCCCGTCATCCTTACAGGAAGGATTGTCCATAGTCCATCGGCGACGTGCCAAAGTAAGTCGCCAGCGATTGGCCGATATCGGCAAAGGTTTCACGGCGACCTAATGATCCCGCAGGTACCTTGCTGCCATAAACCAGAGCAGGAATGTGCTCACGAGTATGGTCAGTGCCCGGCCAAGTCGGATCACAGCCGTGGTCGGCAGTGAGGATCAAGACATCATCTTCTTCCAGCATGGCCATGATTTCTGGCAAACGCGCATCGAAGTATTCCAAGGCCGCGGCGTAACCAGCCACATTGCGGCGGTGACCATAAGCAGAGTCAAAATCAACAAAGTTGGTAAAGACTAAGCTGTTATCACCCGCGTCTTTGATCGCGTCTTTGGTCGCGTCAAACAACGCTTCAAGGCCAGTCGCTTTGATCTTTTTGGTGATCCCGCAATGGGCGTAGATGTCGGCAATCTTACCAATCGAAATCACGTCACCGCCTTTCTCATCCACGATTTTTTGCAATACCGTGGCCGATGGTGGCTCAACTGACAAATCACGACGGTTACCCGTACGCTCAAATTGGCCTTTTCCTGGGCCCACAAATGGACGCGCAATCACACGACCAATGTTGTAGTCTTCCAGCTCTTCACGCACGATTTGGCACAGCTCGTATAGGTTCTCGAGGCCGTAGGTTTCCTCGTGGCATGCGATTTGGAATACAGAATCTGCAGAGGTGTAGAAAATCGGCTTACCGGTTTTCATGTGCTCTTCGCCCAAATCGTCCAGCACCTGAGTACCTGATGCATGACAGTTACCCAAATAGCCTGGCAGCTTGGCACGCTCGACAATACGATCCAGCAACGCTTGCGGGAAACTATTGGTCTGGTCAGTGAAGTAACCCCAGTCAAATAGTACGGGCACACCGGCAATTTCCCAGTGACCAGACGGGGTGTCTTTGCCAGATGACAACTCTTTCGCGTGCGCATAGGCACCGATGATCTCCGCGTTGGCATCTAGCCCTTCAGGGAAGTAGCCAGATGATTCCTCACATGCCTTACCCAGACCTAATTTAGTGAGGTTTGGCAATGATAGCGGGCCGCTGCGGTCGGCATTATCCGCTTCGCCTTTGGCACACGCTTGAGCAATGTGGCCCAAGGTATTAGCACCTTGGTCACCGAATTTAACTGCGTCTTCAGTGGCACCAATACCAAATGAATCTAAAACTAATATTATTGCGCGTTTCATGATCGCCTCCGTTAGACGTCTTCTAGGCTGATGCGACGGTAAACGTCTGGCGTCGCACTGGGCGCCGTATCAGCCACTTTCACTGCGGCTCGTACCGCATTCGCCGCTTGTTGCCATTGCTCTTCAGTTTGAGCATGGAGCATGGCGAGCGGAGTTTGCCCGTCCACGTGTTGCCCCAGACGAATCATTTCGTTCAGCCCAACGGCATAATCAATTTTATCGCTAGCAACCCGACGGCCGCCACCTATTTCTACCATAGCCATGCCCAATGCTCGGGTATCCATGGCACTGACAATACCTGAATCCGTCGCGTAGACTGGTTTAATGATAGCGGCGGCAGAAAGATAGCGCTCCGGCGACTCAACAAAGTCACGCGGACCACCCAGTCCAGCCACCATTTTGGCAAAGCACTCAGCCGCACGGCCACTGTCTAGTGCTTCATCAAGTTTCTGTTTTGCGCTGTTCACATCGGCTGCAAGCCCGCTAATCACCAGCATATCCGCACACAGTGCCATAGTGACATTGTACAAGCGTGGATTGCGGTATCGACCGGTCAGAAAATCAACCGCTTCTTTGACTTCTAGCGCATTGCCGGCAGAGGATGCCAACACTTGGTTCATGTCGGTTAACAAAGCGCTCGTTTTCGTACCTGCACCATTGGCAACCGCCACAATCGATTTAGCAAGCGCCTCGGAGTCTTCATACGTGGGCATAAATGCCCCCGACCCCACTTTGACATCCATCACCAATGCATCTAACCCTGCCGCCAGTTTTTTCGACAAGATAGACGCAGTGATCAGAGAAATGTTGTCCACGGTTGCCGTGACATCGCGAGTCGCATAAACGCGTTTATCCGCGGGCGCCAAAGACCCGGTTTGACCGATAATCGCAACGCCGGCATCGCGAGTAACATCACCAAACACTTGGTTACTCGGCATAATGTTATAGCCGGGAATCGATTCTAGTTTATCTAGCGTTCCCCCCGTGTGTCCTAAACCTCGGCCGGAAATCATGGGAACATAACCGCCACATGCTGCTACCATAGGGCCAAGCATTAATGAGGTCACATCACCGACACCACCGGTCGAATGTTTATCCACCACGGGACCATCAAAATTCATATGTGACCAATCGATGGTCATTCCCGAGTCGCGCATTGCACACGTCAGAGCAACACGCTCATCCATGGTCATGTCGTTGAAGTAAATCGCCATTGCAAAGGCAGCAATTTGCCCCTCTGAGACCGACTCGTCGGCCACCCCTTGAATAAAGGTATAGATTTCTTGTTTGCTTAACGCGATGTTGTCACGTTTCTTACGAATAATYTCCTGAGGTAAGATCATACATCCTCCTTACCGGCAAGACAGGGCAAGCAGTCACTTGCCCTACGAATCTCATCACTAAGGATTAGTAGCCGCCTTGCGCCGCTTTTTCACCCTCACCCAGCGTATGTAATAAGTTCGCTAACAAGCTTGAGGCGCCAAAGCGATAGTGGCGGCTGTCTGCCCAGCTCTCGCCCAAGATACGATCCGCCATCGCTAGGTATTGCTGCGCATCCTCAGCAGTGCGTACACCACCAGCTGGCTTAAAGCCCACTTTATCCGCGACACCTTTGTCTTTAATCACGTTCAGCATAATTTCTGCTGCTTCTGGCGTGGCATTTACCGCCACTTTACCGGTCGAGGTTTTTATAAAGTCAGCGCCCGCATCAATTGAGATTTCAGACGCACGCTTGATAAGCGCGTCTGTTTTCAGTTCACCGCTTTCGATGATGACTTTTAGCAGCGCTTGATCGCCACAGGCAGCTTTACATTGTTTGACCAGTTCAAAACCGATCTCTTCGTTCCCCGCCATCAATGCGCGATATGGGAAAACAACGTCAACTTCATCGGCGCCATAGGCCACGGCCGCCTTGGTTTCAGCCACGGCAATATCAATATCATCGTTGCCGTGAGGGAAGTTGGTGACGGTAGCGATACGCACCTCGGGGGTGCCTTGCTCACGCAGCGCTTTTTTTGCCACCGGAATGAAACGTGGATAGATGCAGATCGCAGCCGTGTTACCGACTGGTGATTTCGCGTTCTGACACAAAGCGATCACTTTTTCATCCGTGTCATCATCATTCAGTGTGGTCAGATCCATTAATTTCAGTGCGCGTAGGGCTGCGGTTTGTAATTCGTTCATGGGTATCTCCAGTCCTCATTCTTTTGCCAAACAGTTATGGGTTGGCCACTGTGTAAACAACCTATTAGCAGGTTGCCGTTCAGCGGACTTGGCTCCTTGAAGTTTGAGGCTGGACATCTCGCCGCCTTCAACCAACCATCCTTGTTGCCGCGTGCAAACGTGATGTGTTTGCGTGTTCCGCCGTTGGACGTTCTAGATTGGGGCTAGCCACACCTTGTTGCTAACCATAAGAGGAAAATAAGGGATTGTGGCACCCTCAAACTATGACGGTGTTCACTTATTTTACCAACGCCATCCAAGCAAAACTAGATTTTACCGTTTCTGTTGAAACACACACTGTTGCCCACCAGCACCAATCGCAAAGATGGTGAACATTTAGCCGATTAAGAAAAGAAACGCTCCACCACCCACTGGTAACCAATGCCTCCCAAATAGACACCGACAATCCCCATTATTCCTGATAAAACCGGTGGCGCGGGGATAGGGAGTTTAATCGCACTGAATAACACCCCGACCAAAAAACCCGCCACAAGCGCCAGTAAGACTTCCTGCATAGTATTACCTTATTTTATTGATAGATATCGCACTAACTAAGTATGGTCATCACCAATAAAAACGCCACACAGTCTCCTGTGTGGCGTTTTTGATGACACATGGTTGGGGGAAATTAACCCATCATGGTCAAGGTCAGGAACAGACCAGCAATGGTTGCAGACATTAGGTTAGATAGCGTACCTGCCGCTACGGCTTTCATACCAAAGCGTGCAATGTCTGGACGACGGTTTGGCGCAAGGCCACCCAGACCACCCAGCAGGATGGCTACCGATGACAAGTTTGCAAAGCCACACAATGCGAATGAAATGATCGCTTGTGTTTTCTGCGTCATCAGTGCACCTGTTTGCGCGACTAACTGACCGTTTTCACCTAGGTATTGGGTGAAGTTCAAGTAAGCGACGAATTCGTTCACAACCAGTTTCTGGCCGATGAAAGAACCGGCAACGATGGCTTCTTCCCATGGCACACCAATCAAGAAGGCAAGTGGAGCGAAGACATAACCTAGGATTAGCTCAAGCGTGATGTCTGGATAACCGAACCAGCCACCGATGCCGCCTAGCATGCCGTTAATCAGTGCAATCAAGCCGATAAATGCCAGTAGCATCGCGCCCACGTTTAGCGCCAGTTGCATACCTGATGATGCACCCGCTGCGGCCGCGTCAATCACGTTCGCTGGCTTATCAACACCTTCAGCAGTTGCATCTGCCATTTGCTCGACAGGCTCTTCCGTTTCAGGCTTGATGATTTTCGCAAACAGAAGACCACCCGGTGCCGCCATAAAGGATGCCGCGATGAGGTACTCAAGTGGCACGCCCATTGATGCATAACCGGCCAGCACACCACCAGCAACAGAGGCAAGACCACCACACATGACGGCGAACAGCTCAGATTGGGTCATACGCGGTACGAATGGACGAATCACCAATGGCGCTTCAGTTTGACCCACAAAGATGTTAGCGGTTGCTGACATGGACTCGGCACGTGATGTACCCAGTGCTTTTTGTAGGCCACCACCCAGTACGTTGATCACAACCTGCATGATACCTAGGTAGTAAAGTACGCTGATCAGTGATGAGAAGAAGACAATAACAGGCAGAACTTTTAGCGCGAAGACGAAACCGCCGCCGCCGAACAGTTCAAACATTTTGCCAGAAACCAGCCCACCGAAGATAAAGCTGATCCCTTCATCACCATAGGCGATGACGTTGGCAACGTATTGTGATGCACCGTACAAGATGTCACGACCCACGTCGACATACAGTACGAAGGCACCGAAAAAGAGTTGGATAGCGAATGCGCCACCCACGGTACGGAGGTTAATCGCTTTGCGGTTATCGGAGAGAAGGACTGCAATCCCCAGCAGCACCATCATCCCTACCACGCTCATCAGCAGGCTCATAGTTTTGGCATCCTCAAAAATAAAAATTGGCGTCTCGACAAAGTGGAATTTGGTTTCCGGGAGGGATTATACGCATGCAAGTCACATTAAAGTAATATTCCAATCACAGTTCGCTGTAAAACTATTCTGCAATGCATCAATAAGTATGACTTTGATCTACTTTTGTGAGCTTATACGAGTGCAAACGTTTGGCTTTAGACGATAGCGGCTTATTTAAGACCAAACAATCGCTCAGCATTGCCTGATGTTTCAGTCAATAGACGATCTTTATCACAGTCTTTTAACTCACAGAGTACGTCTGCCACCCGAGAAACCTGTGCTGGGGTATTGGCTTTTCCTTGAAATCCTGCCAAAGGCATATCCGGCGCATCGGTTTCTAGTAACAGGTGTGAAAGGGGTAAATGTTGAATCGCTTGACGGGTCTTATTGGCGCGCGGATAGGTAATGGTTCCGCCCACGCCCAACATCAAACCCGCATCGATAAACTGCTTGCCTTGCTGTGCGCTACCACTAAAGGCATGAAGCACGCCGCGAATCCCCGGATACGCTTTAATCACACGCAATAATTGGTTATGAGATTGGCGGCTGTGCAAAATAATGGGTAAGTCATAACGGCGAGCCAGCCATAACTGCCCTTCTAGCAAAGCGTGCTGGCGCTGCTTCATCTCAGCGGTATTCGCGACAAAATAGTCCAAGCCGGCTTCGCCAACCGCCACGCAAGATAGCGGCCGTGACACCAGCGCGTCTTCTAATGCGGCAAGGCTCGAGTCGGTGTGCGTGTCGACAAAACAAGGATGCAGCCCAAGCCCGGCATAGATGCCAGCAAAGCGCTCCGTCAACGCTAACACCGCCTGCCAGTTTTGTTCACTCACGCTGGGCACTATCATCCGCGTAACGCCCACCTCACGTGCTGCTTGCCAATATTGCGCGGGCGCTTGGTTAAACGGAGGAAAATCAAAATGGCAATGGGTATCAATCATGCTTGTCAGTGCGATTTATCTGAGTATGTGATTCGCGTTTCACCGGCACGCAACTGCGTCGGTTCTCAGGAGTGAGCCCCATGCGTTGGCACCATGCATCATAACGCGCTACCCACCTTTTGATTGCCAAAGCTATCTTCATCGCTGTTCTCTTGAGAGTAAAATGCCGTCCCTATACAGACGGCATTATAGAAGGTTTGCCCCTTATCCGCAGGGAGCCTCACCCGCAGGGAACGAGCCTGCTCCCCCGCATGAGTGCGATGCCTTTGGCATCAACCCGCTTACTTAGTGCTCACGCGTTGCCCGTAATTGAATGTCCGGGAAGCGCTCTTGGGTCAGGTTGAGGTTGACCATGGTCGGTGCGATATAGGTAAGATTGTCACCACCATCCAGCGCTAGGTTGGCTTGGTTTTTACGCTGGAAGTCGTCGAGTTTTTTCTCATCCTCACATTCGACCCAACGTGCCGTCGCCACGTTAATCGACTCATAAATCGCATCAACGTTGTATTCCGCTTTCAAGCGTGCCACCACCACATCAAACTGCAGCACACCAACCGCACCAACGATAAGATCATTCGATTGTAGCGGACGGAAGACCTGTACCGCACCTTCTTCCGATAGTTGGACCAGACCTTTAAGCAGCTGTTTTTGACGCAAAGGATCACGCAAGCGAATGCGGCGAAACAGTTCAGGCGCAAAGTTAGGGATCCCCGAAAACTTCAGATCTTCGCCTTGTGTAAAGGTGTCCCCAATCTGGATAGTGCCATGATTGTGCAAACCAATAATATCGCCGGCGTAAGCATCTTCGGCACGCGCACGATCACCCGCCATAAAGGTCACGGCGTCAGAGATATTAATCTGTTTGCCCAAGCGCACATGCTTTAACTTCATACCTTGCTGGTACTTACCGGATACCACTCGAACAAAGGCAATTCGGTCACGGTGACGGGGATCCATGTTGGCCTGAATCTTAAAGACGAAGCCGGTGAATTTTTCTTCATCGGCATTAACGACACGATCTGGCGTCGGACGAGAGAGTGGTTTCGGCGCCCAAGCCGTCAACCCATCCAACATATGATCGACACCAAAGTTACCCAATGCCGTACCAAAAAAGACCGGTGTTAAGTCGCCACTGAGAAACAGATCGCGATCAAATTCGTGCGACGCGCCCATGACCAGTTCGAGCTCATCACGCAAGTCTTGCGCAATATCTGCACCAATTGCCTCATCCAATTCAGGGTTATCCAACCCTTTAATGATGCGAGTTTCTTGAATGGTGTGACCTTGGCCAGACTGATACAAAATGCTTTCATCGCGATGAATGTGATACACCCCTTTAAACCCTTTACCACAACCAATTGGCCATGACACTGGCGCACAGGCAATATTGAGCTCACTTTCTACTTCATCCAGTAGCTCCATCGGATCGCGAATATCACGGTCCAATTTGTTCATAAAGGTAATGATCGGGGTATCGCGCAAACGCGTAACTTCCATCAACTTGCGAGTACGATCCTCAACACCTTTTGCTGCGTCAATCACCATCAAACAGGAGTCAACCGCGGTGAGGGTTCGATAGGTATCTTCCGAGAAATCCTCGTGCCCTGGGGTATCAAGCAGGTTGACCAAACAGTCATTGTACGGGAACTGCATCACCGACGTGGTCACGGAGATCCCCCGCTCTTTCTCCATATCCATCCAGTCAGATTTTGCATGGTGGTTAGAGCCGCGTCCTTTGACCGTCCCGGCGGTTTGGATCGCACGTCCGAATAGCAGGACTTTTTCAGTAATCGTGGTTTTACCCGCATCCGGGTGCGAGATAATCGCAAAGGTGCGTCGTTTATCAACTTCCTGTTGCAGCGGTGTATTAGACATAGCAAGTTATCTTCTTGATTTATTCAGGCGGCAATCAGGCGCCAACTGAGGGGGTTAATCACAAAGGGAACGTATTTTCGCTGATCTTGTAGCCAGCTTCAATTCACAAATCTGACTTGGCACTGTTATCTGTGTTCGTTAGGGTCAAGATTGCTTGCCAAACACATCACAAATGTTGCCAATTGCACGCAGCGTGGTGTCGTTATTGGTGAAGCACGTGTATAATTAGCGCCACTTTCAGTTGTGACACAGTCAACGAAGTCGACCATCCGGTCGCGGCTATTGACAACACATTGCACGTCCTCCTGCGGGACAAGCCCGCAGTGTGTTGCCATTAGTCGCGATGGTGAACAGCTGAAAGCTTACATTTAGCTCGATAAATCGGATGATTTATCTCCTCAGCAACAAGGAAACATTCTGTGAATCCAATCGTAAAAACATTCCAATACGGCAACCATACCGTGACGTTGGAAACCGGTGTGATGGCACGCCAAGCCACCGGTGCGGTAATGGCAAGCATGGACGATACCTCGGTATTCGTCTCTGTCGTCGGTAAAAAAGAAGCGGCAGAAGGCCAAGGCTTCTTCCCACTGACCGTGAACTACCAAGAGCGTACTTACGCAGCAGGTAAAATCCCAGGTGGTTTCTTCAAGCGTGAAGGTCGTCCTTCAGAGTCAGAAACCCTGACAGCACGTTTGATTGACCGCCCTATTCGTCCGCTTTTCCCTGACTCGTTCAAAAACGAAGTTCAAGTGATTGCGACCGTAGTATCGGTAAACCCAGCTGTTAGCCCAGATGTGGTTGCCATGCTAGGTACCTCTGCGGCACTAGCGATTTCTGGTATCCCATTCAATGGCCCAATCGGTGCGGCACGTGTTGGTTATATCAACGATGAGCTGGTATTGAACCCAAGCGAAGCAGAGCTGGACAACAGCCGTCTTGACCTTGTGGTAGCCGGTACTGAAGGCGCGGTGCTGATGGTTGAATCTGAAGCCGATCGCCTAAGCGAAGAACAAATGCTGCAAGCGGTGATGTTTGGTCATGACCAACAACAAGTCGCTATCAACGCTATCAAAGAGTTCGCCGCGGAAGTTGGCACCCCAGCGTGGGATTGGCAAGCACCAGAAGTGAATGCTGCCCTGCAAGCGCGTGTTGCAGAAATGGCGCAAGGCCCACTCGCACAAGCGTACCAAATCACTGAAAAAATGGCGCGTTATGAGCAAGTCGGTAACGTCAAGCAAGAGGTGGTTGCCGCTCTGCTTGAGCAAGACGAGACCCTCGACGAGCGTGAAATCCTCGATATGCTTGGCGACCTAGAGAAAAAAGTCGTGCGTAGCCGCATCATTGCTGGCGAGCCACGTATCGATGGCCGCGAAAAAGACATGGTTCGTGCGCTAGACGTACGTACCGGTGTGCTACCTCGCACACACGGCAGCGCGTTGTTTACGCGTGGTGAAACGCAGGCGCTGGTAACCGCAACACTGGGTACCCAACGTGATGCACAGATCATCGACTCAATCATGGGTGAGCGTCAGGACAGCTTCATGCTGCACTACAACTTCCCTCCATACTGTGTCGGTGAAACCGGTTTTGTCGGTTCACCAAAGCGTCGTGAAATCGGCCATGGCCGTCTTGCAAAACGTGGTATTGCTGCGGTAATGCCAAGCCAAGACGAATTCCCATACACCGTCCGTGTGGTCTCTGAGATCACTGAGTCAAACGGCTCATCGTCAATGGCGTCGGTATGTGGTACCTCTCTGGCACTGATGGACGCCGGTGTACCGGTGAAAAAATCAGTCGCGGGTATCGCGATGGGTCTGGTTAAAGAAGGGGACGATTTTGTCGTACTTTCTGACATCCTCGGTGATGAAGACCACCTTGGCGACATGGACTTTAAAGTCGCGGGTACCGATGACGGTGTGACTGCACTGCAGATGGACATCAAAATCGAAGGTATCACCAAAGAGATCATGCAAATCGCCCTGAACCAAGCAAAAGGTGCGCGTCTGCATATCTTGGATGTGATGGATCAAGCGATTGGTTCAGCACGTGATGATATCTCTGAGTTTGCTCCACGTATTCATACCATCAGCATCAACCCAGATAAGATCCGTGATGTGATCGGTAAAGGTGGCGCAGTGATCCGTCAGCTAACCGAAGAAACCGGCACCACAATCGAAATCGATGACGACGGTACGRTGAAAATTGCTGCAACTGACGGCGCGGCGGCACAAGATGCGATTTCTCGTATCGAAGCTTTAACCGCTGAAGTGGAAGTGGGCCGCATCTACACGGGTAAAGTCCAGCGTATCGTTGATTTCGGTGCGTTCGTGTCTGTGATCGGTGGTAAAGATGGTCTGGTACACATCTCACAAATTGCGGATCAGCGTGTTGAGAAAGTCTCTGACTTCCTCGAAATCGGCCAAGAAGTTGAAGTGAAAGTGCTAGAGATCGACCGCCAAGGTCGTATCCGTCTAAGCATGAAAGAAGCAGCTTCGGATAAGGCAGCCACTGACGCTGCACCTGCCGATGACGCACCTGCAACTGACGCTTAGAGTCTGATTGTAATTCATGCTATAAAGGGGGCCGTGGCCCCCTTTTTTTATATGGAGACGCACCGTCATGACCGTTTTTTTGAAGTCGCTGGTCATTGCAGGCCTTTTACTACTCACAGGCTGCACCAGTCAGTGGACTTTCCCGCCCATGGCCGTGCCATTGCAACCCACGTTGCAACAGGAAGTGCATCTTGCCCGTATTGACCAACTACTCGCTCGCGACGATCTGAGCGACGATGCGCGCGCCCAACTCCACTATGAGCGCGGTTTGCTGCACGACAGCCTCGGAATGCGCGATCTGGCACGGCTCGATTTTAATCAGTCACTCTCATTAAAGCCGGATCAACCCGATGTGTTTAATATTTTAGGCGTCTATTTCACCCAAACCGGTCACTACGATGCCGCATATGAAGCGTTTGACTCTACCTTAGAGCTAGATAACACACACACGTATGCCGAGCGTAATCGTGGTATCGCGCTTTACTATGGTGGACGCTACCGCCTCGCCTATCAGGATCTTCTCACCCATTACCAAGACGACGTGGACGATCCGTATCGTGTGATTTGGCTATACTTGGTGGAACGCGATTGGCAAGGCGATGACGCAGCCAAAACACATTTAGCCGAGCGGATAGAAAACAGCGACCAACTGGATTGGGGATGGCAACTGGCGTGGATGTTTTTGGGCAAGGTGAGCGAGCGGGAATTGCTGGAACAGTTGGCCACTCAGGCGAGCGATAACCAAGTGCTGGCGGAGCGTTTATGCGAGGCCTATTTTTATCTGGCCAAGCACTATCAACATCTTGGCAATCAAGACAAAGCGGTTGCACTGTATAAGTTGGCCATGTCTGGCAACGTGTATGCCTTTGTCGAACACCGCTATGCCCTACTGGAGCTCAATCGTATTGCCTATCACCAATCTCAGCAAAACGACGAATAGCGCAAACCAATAACCGCCTTGTAGAGGCGGTTATTGAATCTGATTAGTCTGTCGGGGCTGGCACTGTCTGGGGTGGCTGCTTACGGGGCTTACTTTTTTGTAATAGCTTTTCAAATTCTCGCCGCGGCATGGGCGAGTGAAAAAAATATCCCTGAATGGTGTCACAGTTTAAATTGGTCAGCACCGACGCTTGCTGGCGCGTTTCTACCCCTTCTGCTACCACCGTCATCGCCATGGCCCGCCCAAGGTTGATAATGCTTTCCACCAAGGTCACTTGCTTACTCAACGCATCCATATCGTGAATAAACGCGCGATCGATTTTCAATTCATCCAGCGGAAAACGCGCTAAGTAGGATAACGAGGAATATCCGGTTCCGAAATCATCGATAGACAAAGCAAAACCCAGCTCTTTGATTGCATTGAGCATTTGCATGGCATGGGTATCGTCGTTCATCACCGCACTTTCTGTAAGCTCAAACGTGATATCTTCGGGATTTGCGCCGGTTGCGCGCAGCAGCTTTTCCATATGCTCGGTCAGTTTAGGATTACGAAACTGCTCCGGAGAAAGGTTGATAGCGACGCGGCCGGGCAAAACATCATGAAGACGCCAACGACGCACATTTTGAAACACCTCTCGCATTACATTGCGGCCCAGTTGCTCAATCAAGCCACACCGCTCTGCGACCGGAATAAATCGCGCAGGACTGATATATCCTTCGACTGGATGCTTCCAACGCACCAGGGCTTCCGCCCCGTTGACGCGGTAATCGCTCGCGTTGACTTTTGGCTGATACCACACCTCTAGACCATTATTTTGTAATGCTTTTTGCAGTTCAATCTCAAGCCAAAGCCGCATCCGAGCTTCTTTGCTCATTTGGTCGTCATAGGCGACTACGCGGTTTCGGCCGCGCTCTTTCGCCTCATACATGGCAGTATCGGCATTTTGCAGTAAACTGCGTGCATCTTTGCCATCTTCTGGATAGCGCACCAACCCGACAGAACATGCCAAGTACTTACTAAAATGGTGCAGCTCAAACGGCTGACTGATCACAGAGACCACTTTTTCCGCCAGCTGATCAGGCGCATCATCGGTCGCCGGTTTTGGCAGAATAATTGCAAATTCGTCGCCCCCCAGATGACCCACAATGGTGTCTGGTGACAGTAAACGACGTAAGCGTTGGGCGATATCTTGTAATACCCGATCGCCAATATGGTGACCTAATGAGTCATTGATATTTTTAAAGTTATCTACGTCAAGGTACAGCATGGCTAACGGTGTATCGCTGGCTATCAAACTATCCAACTCACGACTAAAGCCATGACGGTTATACAACCCAGTTAACGCATCCGTGTACGCCGAATGGCTCATCGCCGCTGGCTGAGGCTCAGCCACGACAGCCTGTGCATGCAAACGCACCATATGCGCGTTTTTACCTAAGATGTGAATAGGTGCACAAGACACCTCGATGGATGCACCCGTGTTGGCAAGCACACACGAGGTGCTTTGATTGCCAGCAGGCTGTGAAAGCATGGCGACGAGAGATTGATTAGAATCTGCGGGACGCAGGAAGGTCGATAGCGACTCGCCCAATAAGGCGTCTGTGCTGTCAACACCGAGGCGTTCCACTGCCATGGGATTTGCAGAAAGGATCAGCTCATCTTCTACCAAACAGCAGCCGTCATCAATCAATTCACTCAAGCGGTAAAATTTTTCTTCGGCTTCTTCAAGCGCACTCGCAAGCACCTGCCGCTCTGATGTGTCAGCAGCATGAATGACTACATAAGGCAGCCCTTTACTGTCTCGATGCTCATTAAGCGGGGCGACACTAAAATGAAAGCTGGTACTGTGATAGCCATCAGACACCACCACTTCTCCTTCAGTGCTTTTCCCTCGCCGCGCTGACTCGTAATGCGGCTTTACAGCAGCATAAAACTGTTCCCCGAGCGTTTGCCGGTCGTTCGCCCCCGCCAAGGCATCCAATGAGACCCCTGTTAAATCCGCATATCGCTGATTGGCATAGAGGTAACAATCGTCACTATCGAGAATGGCAAAAAGAAACGGACTGCTGTCGGTTAAGCGGTAAAACCAATCGGTTAACTGCGAAATTGGCATGGATGGCTCACATCTTCCTCGGTACAGGTGCCGACCAACGTGTCGTGGCGAAAATTCGTCTCACATGTTAGACACTTTTTATTAGCTTGTCAGTAGCACTCTATGTGGAGCTGCTGTAGCGTTCAAGCTTTTAACACTATATACCGCACATCAATCTGTAAAAATAGATAAGGTGCTCAAAATCAGTCATTGGTGTTGAGTTTGCAGCGAAAGTGCGCAATTTATTGCTTAACGATACAGACTCTGAGCGTCGATATACTGAAACCTTGTTCGTACAGTGCTTGCACCGGATCGGGAATCCGTTATCCTGACCGCATCATTTGTCATCTAGGCCTTTCGCTATGTTAATCCGCTCAGAAGCGCCCGCCGATCTGGTTCGCCTCGATCAATGGTGGCGAGATACACTCGCTAACCCTCAGCAAGCTGATCAGTTGCAACAATGGCGAGAGCAAGGGCTGATCACGCTGTCATTGGTCGCCACGGATGATATGGGTAGCACGCTGGGACACATTGCCGTCGTGGATGCACAATCCGAGGATAATGCGCAACTTATCGCGGTTTGGTTTAGCCCCGACCCTGAATTGATTGCTCCCCTTTTGGATGAGGCAGAATCCGTCTTGTTTGAACTTGGCTATTGTCAGCTTAAAATTGCGCCGAGCCCTCAAGCGGCAAATGCCGAATTTGCGCCGATTTCGACCGACAAGCATTGGTGGTACAAGCAACTCGCTGCCGCCACCGTTTAACGAGCACTCGATATGCTGACCGACATACAACGTTTACAAGCCATGGGTTTATCCGTCTGGCAACTCCGCCATCCTGAGCTTTACGGCCGTGAACAGGAAGTTATCCAACTTCCCGAAAACTGCCAGCTATTGCTGGTTTGCGACGATCCTCTCAGCGAGCAAGATGCGTGGCTATTGGGCAATATCTTAAAAAGCATGAAGCTTGAGGCTGATATGGCGAGGCAACTGCCACACGCTGCACTCGCAGCACTCGGCGATCACCACTTGGTCTGGTGTTGGTATATTGGCGAGCCGGAAGTCGTGATTGACGGTGTGCACACACTCCGCTCTCTCCCCTTGGCACAGATGCATGATAACCCTGCGGCAAAACGCGATTTATGGCGGCAGATCTGCCAGTATGACTGATTACACGCTTCAGCCCATCGACGATAAGCACCTGAGCGATATCGTACGTATTGAACAATCCGTGCATATCGCACCTTGGTCCAAGACACAGCTTACACCGGCTCAGGGACGCTTCGATCACCACTATGCGTTAGTCAGCCAAGAGGATCAGATCATCGGTTACTTTTACACGCGTTGCGTCGCTGGCGAAGCAGAGCTTTTAAATATTGCCGTTGACCGCCCTTTTCAAGGTAAAGGCATCGGTCATCAGCTGCTCATCTTGCTAAAAAAGACACTCGTTGCTGCAGGCGCGAACACCTTGTGGTTGGAAGTGCGACAAAGTAACCGTGGCGCACGGGCGCTGTATCAAAAACAGGGCTTTGAGCTGATAAGCCGCCGAGCAGGCTATTACCCCTGCCCAGATGGCACCACGGAAGACGCACTTATTATGCGCGCTCAGCTTGGCAATGACGCTGACTGAGAAAGATTGTCCAGTTGAACCGGTGGTAATATATAGCCTTGGTAACCATGGCAGCCCAATTGATGAAAATATTGGTGCTGGTCAGATTGCTCAATGCCCGTGGCAATGACGCGTATCTCTTGCGCCGCGGCAATATTGATCAGCATACGGATAAAGACATCATCAACATCACTCGACGGCTGTCCAAAGCCAATGTCGAGTTTGACATAATCGGGCTCAATATCGTGGATATAATTCACGTTGTCCATATCACGGCCAAAATGGTCAATCCCCACTTCAAACCCATGCTCTCGGATCATCTTAAACAGGGTTTGGCATGCCGCAATGTCAACCTGCACCGCTTCCTCTGCAACTTCGAACGCAAGGTTATCTGACAAGTAGGTTTTTAATAAGTAGTTGGCTAACCAGTCATAGAACGCGGTGCTTCTCACACTCTCTACCGTCAAGTTAATGGCAAGTTTGTCCGACTCTGGATGTGCTTTAATATACTGATCGGCGCGTGTCAGCACATGACGGTCAAACTCTTCACCCAGCGCGTACATTTCAATACGATTGAGCAGCTGCCCAGCAGACAACCAAGCCTCATCCACCCACAAATGGGCATAGACCTCTTGGTGCCAGTTAGTTTGATTATCACGATGTCTCACTGGCTGAGCATAAAGGGTGAGCGGATTTTTATTGAGGGCATCAAGCAAAATATTGCGCCACTGTTCACGGGTTCGACTATCGGCATTCGCATGGCTAGGCCAATGGTAAACCTCACTGCGTCGCTTCGCTTGCTGCAAGGCGTTATCCGCTTTGGCCAATAACGAGGCCGCATCATCGTCTTGGGTTTTCGCCACACCAATATGGAAACCTTGATTAGCGGGCAAGGAAATGTTTTCCAGCTCTTGGTTTATCATACGCAGTAAGCGCTGTAGATAAGGACGAATATCCCCCTCATCAATACTGGTCAGGAGAATGGCAACTTCATTGTGGCTTAGACGAGCAACCAGTTTGTGTCGCTCAGCTAACTCGCCGTGACTCAAGGCTTCACCCAGCAACCGCCAGCATTGATCCCGATATTGATAACCATAACGCGCGCGCAGGCGGGATAACCATTCGGTCTCAATTAATAATAAGGTGCAGTTTACATCGTCTTTAATAAAACTTTGCAACTGATGTTGGAAGTAGCCTCGATTCGGTAAACGAGAGACGGGATCGATCATCAATTTATCGCGTAAACGCGATAGCTCTTCTTGCTGACTTTTGTGGACCCGAGCTACCTGCTGACCCGCGAGGTTAAATGCCTGCAACAAGGCTTGCAGATCCTTAACGCGCGTTCTCGACTTAGCGGGTTGATAATCACCTCGCCCTAACGCGTTTAAGCGCGTGTCCAGCTCAGCCAAAGGAATAGTCACGCGCCGAAACATAAAGGATGCGGCAAAAGGGATCACCGCACACATGGCCGCTAGCAGCGTCACCAGTTGCGACATGCGATTCCAAAGCGCCTCAACGGCAGGGAGTGGGCTGACCTCCACCGTGACCCTGGCCAATTGGGTCCAGCCATTACTGACTGATACCGTTTTCGACGCTGACTCAATGCCAGATAAATGCACAAACCAACTAGGCGTTGCGATCGCTCTTGCATCCGCCTGCCAAAGCTGTCGTTGACCAGAAAGCATCGGCATCACCGATACCGACTTAACTTGGGGAGCCGCCATAAAATGTGCAACGAGCTGATTGAGCCGCTCGTTGTCGCTTTGCTCAATAATAGGTGGCAATGCCTCGGCTATCGCTGCACTGAGTAAACTGACTTGTTGTTGTTGTTCACTTTTCAGTTGGGTTATGCCGAGCTGAAAAGCGACCGCCGCCGTCGCTAACGCAGTTAGCAAAGCGGCGGCGACAACAAACAGGACAACACGTTGATGTAATGTCATGCTTTCTCTTTTAGATCATTCTCTAAGGCGTCTGCTCTGAAGAATAAATTGTCCAGCGCATATGGGTTGAGCCATGCTCACCAGTTACATGAGCAATCACTCTTCTGTTCACTTCATTAGCGTAGTCGTTTTCTTGGTCAATCAACGGACGCGACTCACCATAGCCGATAGCCTCAATACGCGCAGCAGGAATCGCAAACTGTCGCGTCAATACGTCCGCAATAGCTTGGGCGCGACGTTGTGAGAGTGCGAGATTGTACTCTGCCGACCCGGCTTTACTGGCATGCCCCTCAATCACCACCTGAGTATTCGGGTAGCGCTGCATAAAGTCAGCCAAGGTTTGAATATCGGTATATTGTGAGACATCCACATCAGCGGAATCGGTATCAAAGTGCACGTTTAACTCAAACGACTCACTGGTTTGCAATTGCTCAGGACAGCCGTTGTTGTCAACCAGAGCACCGTTTAGCGTTTGCTCGCACTGCTCACGGGCAGAAATCACACCATCGTAGTCTGCATCGCTCAAATCTTGGCTTTGCGCAATGGTAGTTGGCATAGTATCCACCGCTTGCGGTGCACAGCCGGCAAGAAGCATGACGGCAAATCCCGCGATATAAAACTGTTTCATTGGCTGTCCTCCTGCTTCAGTGAAGCAGTATTCCAAATAGCAGGGGTATCAACACGCAATGACGCTAAAAGACGACCGGTTGCATTTAAAATTCGGTATTGCGCGTAAAGCTCATCCGCCTCTTTGCTCAAGTATTCACGACGTGCCTCAAAAAGCTCGTTCTGAGAGTCCAATACATCCAACAATGTTCGCGCATTTAAGCGAAATTCCTCACGATAGGCATCGCGGGTATCCGTGGCCGCTTCAACATGTTGGCGCATAAAGTCACGCTGCTGCTCAAGGTACGTACGCGCGTTCCAAGCAAGGGTTGCCCCTTCAATCACATCCCGATGCGTCATTTCATTAATCTCTCGCGCTTCAATGGTTTGATACGCCGTTTGCCGTTCGCGCGCACGGTCCGCCCCCCCATTAAACAGGTTATAGCGCATGCGTAGCATTGCTTGGACGTTATTGTTCTCTGGGCCAACGTCAGGCGGGCCCGCCCCATCTTCCCCACCGACGTTTTCGTTCCAATTTGCCGCCACTTCAACATTTAAAGTCGGCAAATACGCAGCGCGCGAACCATCTCGCGCGGCATTGGCCGCCGCAATATCGGATTGCGCAGCATGAATACGTGGATGCTGTTCGAGGGCAATATCCAGCATGGCTTCAAGCGTGCGCGGCAGCAACTCAGCATCAGGCATCGGCAGGCGCAATGCTTCAGGTGACTCGCCAACCATTTTGGTAAAGCGACTTTGTGCATCGGCAAGATTGTTACGTGCTGACATCAGGTTTGCATTGGCTCTCGCTAAACGCCCAGTGACTTGAGAGAGATCACTGGCTTTGGCAAACCCACCCGCGTTGCTCTCCGCAATCGCATCATAGATTTCTTGGTGGTTTTGTAAGTTCTTCTCTGCCAAGGTCACCACTTGCTCTGCAATCAACACATCAAGGTAAACGCGAGAGACCTCTAAGGCTTTATCCTCGGCAGTAGCGACCATTGCCCACTGCTCCGCCGTCGCTTCGTTTTGGGTGCGATCGACTTCGTTTTGGGTACGAAAACCGTCAAATAGCATTTGCTGAAGAGAGACACCCAGCTCACGACGCGTTAGGTCCACTTCATCATCGGTGGTGGTATCACGCCGTGTCGCGGGAGAGTCGGTACGCTCCCAACCGATCCCCGCCGTCGCATCGAGCTTGGGATAATAACCGGCTTTCGCTTGATCAATGGCTTGCTCACTGGCTTTATAGCGGGCAAACGCTTGGCGGATCTGAGGATGTGATTCGAGCGACTGGGCGACCGCTTGCTCCAGTGTCTGTGATAAAACAGCAGGCGAACTTAGCCCTAACATCAAGGCTATGGCAGTCACACGCTTTTTAAATACCACGTGTGGTAAGTGCAGCATGTTGTTTCTCCTATTTTTTATTAGCGCTCGCGGAGCGCATTTTCTTTTGCTCGCAGTATCGGGTTAAGTAAATACTCAATCACCGTCCGCTTGCCGGTTATAATATCCACTGACGTTAACATGCCTGGTATGATGGGCATTGGGGTCCCATCTTTCTTAGTGAGATGAGAAGAATCTGTGCGTATTCTCACTAAGTAAAAACTGTTGCCTTCTTCATCTTGCGTTGTGTCGGCGCTAATGTGCTCGACAGTCCCGTCCAATCCGCCGTAACGGGTAAAGTCATAGGCTGTGACTTTCACGACAGCGGGTAAGCCGGGATGTAAAAAGGCGATATCTTTTGGCAAGATTTTCACCTCAACCAGTAATTGGTCTTCGGTAGGGACAATTTCAATCACGTCTTCACCGGGTTGCACCACACCACCGAGGGTATTGATATGTACCGTCTTTACCGTACCGTTCACCGGTGAGGTGATCACCGCTTTATCCACTTTGTCTTGCGCACCAACGGTCGCTTCCGTCAACCGAGACAGCCGTGCTTCCATCTCGCTCAGCTTGCCACGTGTTTCACTGATAAACTGAAGCGCTGCTTCTCGTCGTTTTAGTATTGCCTCATCCAACGCTGCTTTGATTTTAGGTCGGGACAGCTTCAGGTTTGTTAACTCACCTTCCATATCATTGATCTGTCGCTGGAGTTTGAGAAGTTCCACTTCTGAGACAATGCGCTTTTCGACCAGTGGGCGTGTGATATTGATCTCACGTTGCATGATTGTCATGCTGTTATTGAGTGTTTTTATCTTCGAGGCGACTTCTTGAAGCTCTTGGCCTTTTTGGACAATCTGACGCGCTTGTATCTCTAGCTGATTACTCAAGCTATCTAACCGACTGCGATATTCAGACTTTTGGCGAGCCACCAAATTGGGTTTTCGGCTGGTGAGAGTATCGGGGAAAGTGATCGTTCTGGGTTCAATCACAATTTGCTGCTGCCAAGGCTGGCTAGCGGGCAATAGCGATACGCTATCGAGTTCGTGATACATCCGAGTCACCGCGGCACGAAGGCTATCCACTTCTTGCTCTTGTTGGGCAAGATCAGAGCGGAATCGAGTATCATCAATCCGCGCCAACGGCATGCCCTTCTCGACGAGCTGGCCTTCATCAACGAACATGGCCTGAAGGATCCCTCCATCCAAGCTTTGAATCAGCTGAACATGAGACGACGGGATCACTTTACCACTGCCACGAGTAACGCGATCCAGCTCAGCAAAAGACGCCCAAACGATAAAACTCGCGACCAACAGGAGTGCTCCCCATACCACCGCGCGATAACGCAATGGTGCATCAGTCATCATCGCCCCATAGACATCATCGATCATATCTAGATCTGTATGACGGTCTTTTTTAATTAACCGCTTGATCATGATGCATTTCCTTTATTGAGCTTACTGAGCACCTGATCTCTGGGTCCATCCATGACCACGCGCCCTTTATCCATCACAATCACACGCTTAGCCAGTTTGAGCAGCGCCATATTATGCGTCACCATGATCAGTGTTCGCCCACGCGCCGCCACTTGCATGGCTTTAATGAACTGGTTTTCAGCATGGGCATCTAGGCTTGCGGTCGGCTCATCCATGATCAACATCGGTGGCTCATTGAGCAGCGCTCTTGCTAAGGAGACCGCTTGGCGTTGACCTCGGGACAGCCGCTCGCCTCGCTCACCCACTTGTTTGTCTAGCCCTTCATGATCTTGGGCGGTAAATAGGCTCACACCAGAAAGCTGCACGGCACGCATCAACTGGTGTTCCGTCACTTGCCGCGTACCAAACATAATGTTTTCACGGATAGTGCCATGAAACAGAGCCACATCCTGTGCGAGATACCCGACGTTTCGACGTAGATCAGCGGGGTGTATTTGCCGGCTATCGACCCCGTCAAAGCGCAAACTCCCTTGCTGCGGCTGAAATAGGCCAGCTAATAGTTTGAGTAAGGTTGTTTTCCCTGAGCCGTTTTTACCCAAAATCGCGATCACTTCCCCAGGTTGAATACGGAAGTTTAATGGATAGAGTGCTGGACGTTCTGATTCGGGATAATTAAACGCCAAGTTGTCAGCACTGACCTCACCTTTTAAGCGTTTGCGGCTGACTAAATGGCCCTTTTCTGCAAACTCATCTTCTTGCTCCATCATGGCATTAAGCTGACGAAGCGAGGAACTGGTTTGATTCCAGCGACTGAGCAGGCTCGCCATCTGTGCCATCGGCGACACAGCTCGGCTTGAAAGCATCACCGCGGCAATAATTCCGCCCATGGAAATATCACCATCAGCGACACGATACACCCCTAAAATCACCACCGCGATAGCCATCATTTGGGTCACAAATGTCGCGGTATAAGAGATGTTGTTGGTGATTTGTTTAACTTTAAAATTCCAGTTGGCCGTGTGTGCAGTCATTTGTTGCCAGCTGCGCTGCACAATACCTTCAGCAACATTGGACTTGATCCCCTCTAGCGCCGAGAGGCTCTCAATTAAATGTCCGTGTCGCTCTGATGCATACTTGTTGCTCTCTTCGATGGCCGCTTTTAGTTTGGGCTGAACCGAAATGGTGTAAGCCAATATGATAAAGCCTGCAAGCACCGGCACTATCGCTAAATCCCCTGCAACGAGATAAATCACCGTAATAAAAAATACCGCAAAGGGAAGATCGACAAGCGTGGTTATCGTGGCTGAGGTCAACATATCCCGCACAGCATCAAACTCACCGAGCTGTTTTGCGGTTGCTCCCACACTGGCTCCTCGATTGACCAAAGGGGTTCCCATCAGCCGCGCAAATAAACGAGATGACACAATGATATCGACTTTTTTCCCCGCAACATCAATCATGTAAGAGCGAAGTTTTCGCATTAAAAAGTCAAAACAATACGCTAGCGTCGCACCGCTTGCCAGCACCCACAGAGACTCAAACGCAAGGTTAGGAACCACTTTGTCATAGACATTCATGACAAATAAAGGAGAGACAAGCGCAAAAAGGTTTACCAAGATGGAGGCTAGTAACGCATCTCGATAGATAGGTGCCGCGTCTTTTACCGTCTGCCAAAACCAATGGATCTTGGTGTCGTGCAAATGCAGATCCACAGACTGATCACCGCGATACTGACGTTTAATCAGAAAACAGTAACCAACGTACATGGCCTCAAGCGCCTCAAGCGCAATGGTCTCTTCGCCTGCATTTTCAGGTAGTTGAATAAGTGCCGTGCCCGCATCACTATCTATTTCACGCAATACACAGGCTTTTTGGTCAGAGAGCAACAGGACACAGGGCAACAATAGAGCGCCGACATTATCCAGATTACGTCGAGACAACCGAGCAGCCAGACCCGCTCGACCCGCGGCTTGTGGAAACATGTCTGGGGTAAGCAAGGCATTGGTCATCGGTAAGCCTGCGACTAACGCATCACCAGAGCAAGGGGTGCCATAGTGCTCAGTCAATAACACTAAGCAATCAAGCAAAGGATCGTCTGTGGGTTGCTCACCGGGCGCAATTCGCCATTGTGAAGTTTGACTATTGTTAGAAGGGTCAGTCACTTACGTCTCTCTTTTGACCGAAAATGAGCAGGCAGCGACATGATAGCCGCTGCCTGGTAGGGATTACCAGTCGGTATTGTCGACTTTTATCTCTAAATCTAGATTACTCCCGATAGAAAGATCAGCGTGATCATCACCTCTCGTTAATGTGAGCTCTCCGGCTTGACCGTCGATCAATGTATTAATCACCACCTCTTGTTGGCCATTCGTTGTGACAATACTTAAGCTCTCAATATCGATTTGCTGATCAATATGACTATCGCCATCCGCATCAATTCCAATGGTTAATGTTCCTTCTTGCTCACCATTACTCGTGGTTTGCCAAGAAATGGATACCTGACCATCTTTAATAAGTTGCGTTAAGTCTTCAACAAATTCCAAGGTGTCTTGTGAGCTACCTTGATTATCGAAGTCAACAATCACATCGGTTTCAGCGGCATCACCGTTAGCGGATGATGGTATATCATCCAATGACCATTGGAACTTATCACTACCAGTCCCTCCGATAAGGGTATCTTCACCTCGCCCACCAATGAGGGTGTCATCTCCACCTTGACCATAGAGGATATCGTCACCGTCTCCACCTTTGAGGACATCATCGCCTCCGCGAGTATCACCATCGACATTAAACAACGCGTGGTTGTCTTTAATGTACTGATACAGCTCGATATCAGAAGGCGCTGCGCCATTTTTCATTTCAAGGAATGTAGTCAACGCGTCCACGCCCGATCCATCTGGTAGCGACTCAGGCCGTGTCAGACCATTTTCATCCCAAGGTAGATTGTCAGTGTTAATGGTATCGCCAAAGAGAATATCGTCTCCAGCATTACCGATTACCTCATCATCGCCAACAGGGAGTACATTGATCTCTCTGGCGCCTTCATCAAGTGCCGCACTCAGATCATCGGCTGTATTAACGATCTCAACATCTCCAGTTGGTGCACTCACACTTCCCCACTGGTCACTCCACGTTCCCGAACCAGTTACATTCGTGTTATCAAAGAACCTGAGAATATCTGCATTCACTCCACTCCCAATGCCGATAGCTCGAACAGTAGAGTTCTCAGCAAGTGACTCATATGCCCTAATCGAAGCCTTTAATTCAAAGGACTCTGTCGTAGTTCCTGAGTAATTACTACTATTCGAAAGCGTCGGATTACCGTCGGTTAGGAAGAATGACAAATTCTCACTATTTGTGTCCGAGTGAGTGTTAAACCATGAAGAAGCTTGGTCAAAGGCAGCTTCATAGTTAGTTCCTCCGCCAGATTGAAGAGAATCTATAACACGATCAACGTACCAACTTTTCTGCCACTCACTCAGCTGAGTGAAGTTATCGATGTTGATTTTTAAACTTGCTGAGGAGTCAAAGTCTACCAATGCCAGATTGATCGTGCCCGGATGTTCAGAAATATTCTCCAACATCGACTTCAACGACGTTTTCAACACATCAAGTCTCGATGCAGAACTTCCCGACTCTAATGCATACCCCATACTGCCGGATGTATCGACAATCAACGCAATATTGTAGTTTGTTGGCTCGGTTGAGTTAACTTCCACCCCACCAATATCACCAAGCAACACATCATCGCCTGAGCCGCCCTCAACCGTGTTATCACCATTAGGATTATTAGGTGGAATCACTGCGATCCCTGGTTGCGTGGTGGCATACTCAGGTAAATCGACAGGATTGCCGTTTTCATCAACTTCTGTCGCACCAACAGTCACGGATAAATCAGGCGCACTTCCTTCAGGCAACTCAAGCGTGACAGAGAAACCAGCATCTGAGCCTGGGTTAGGCTGCAGTGCATCAATCGGCACTTGCCAATCACCTGAATCAAGCTGCTCTCCCCCTGAAACACTGCCGCCTTCCGGGATTCCCGATATAATCACTGATGTGATTTGTTCAGAGCCGTCGCTATCGTTTAGTGAAACATCCACATCTAGCTGTACAATGTCCGCAACTTTGGTCAATTCACCATCGTCAACGACATACTTACCATCCGCAAAATAGACAGTTTCGATACTGTATAGATCATGATTAGCATTTTGCGTGTGGTCATCTTGGTAAACCAAGCGAACCGCATCGCTAAAACCGCGAAAAGTCTCTATTTGATAATCGTCACGGTTTCCTTGGAGATAGACAGTGTCATCACCACCTCCTCCATAATAAGCTGTTGAGGCAGCACTCGCATTGCGTGATACAAAGACATCATCACCATCATTTCCACGCAGCGCATATGAACCATCGCCAGTACCGCCAACAATAAGATCATCGCCATTGCCCGTATTTACATCAACAGCACCTGAGCTACTATCACCAACGCTAACTATTTGATCATAATGGTCAGATGACTCACCATTATGCTGTTCTGCGTAATCGATAATCTCATTTGCCGAGTGGTTATCGTCTGAATACGACAACGAAGCAGAGACGGACAAACCATTCGAGATCGGCAACACAAACAGTGGGATACTCTCTGTAGTAGTTGCCGTATCATTATTCCCCTCTTCTGTACTGGTTGCCGTTACTTTAAGATTGACCTCACCTTCATACTGCTCAGGCATCGAGATAGAAAGATTAGACAAGTCCCACCCTTTGATAGAGATAGAGCCATTTTCGACAATCACTTCCTGATTACCATCGGACAATGTCGATCCCGCAGGAATATCATCTAACGTGAGCGTCAGCTTCTCAGAGCCATCTTGATCCACTAGGCTGGCATTAATAACAGGTAACTTAATCGGCTCACCCGCCTGCCCTTCTCCTGGCTCGTTAAGGGTGTAATAACCCCCGTCTCCATCACCGTGATACCCCTTAACACCTAAGCCACCGTCTTCTAATGCTTCGGCATTTGGTGCGAGATTAAAATTACTTGCATTTAGGTCAATAGCCGAGCCATTACCTACGGCGACTTCAATATCATAGCCACCAGGACCATTCTGGTTATGGGTATAAATGTCTAACGAATAGTAGCCACTTTCTGATGGCGTAAATTCGCCGCTGAATCGGCCGCTTCCGCTTACGCCACCTGGAGAGGTTCCTTGACTGCCATATCGCCCCTCGGCAATCACTTCGCCACCAATGACGATTGCAGCACTATCATCTGCATACCCGCCAAAGCTGTAGCTTTTACCTGCCTCTAGATAGATTAACCCTGAAGTCACCATGGCCTGACCACCGCCTAAACCTGAGCCGGTATCAACGGCGACGTCTTCGGTTGTCGATGTAGCATCTGCGTCCCCGGCACTGTTCACCGCCCTTATCAGAGCTTCAGAGTCAACTCCCTGGCCATCGCCATTAGGCGTACCAACATCAACTGAAGCCCACGTTGAGACATTAAGGTTGGTGGATACAAAGTCCAGCTCAAGTGTACCAAGTGATAACTCAGGTGCATCGGCCACAGGCGTCACACTGATGTCGAGTGTCGCTTGCGCGGTATCACCATATTCATCTTGAACGACGTAGGTAATATTCGGTATCTCACCACTCCAATGCTCTTCTGGCGTGAAGGTATACTTACCATTTGTGCCAATCGTAATTTCACCGACATCAGCGACCGTGACTGACTCACCAGCAGCGTGGGTTTGACCGTTAATGGTGAAGGTAGTGACGGTGAGGTCACCCTCTTCATCTGAATCATTGGTAAGCACATTGCCACTCTGTGTAGTGTCTTCTATATCCGAAACGATATCGTCTCTTGCAATTGGCGCGTCGTTTTGTGCCGCATACGTTGGCGTTGCGCTGTCAGAAGCGGTCGCATTGTCGCTATCGGTCGCCGTTAGGCTCACCGCTGGCAAGGTCTCGCCCGCATTGATCGCGTCTACACCCGCTTGCGTCAACACCACGTCGGTGCCATCTATCGCGTAGTAACCGTCATCATTGCTGCCTGGCGTGAAGTCCACGCTTGGCGTGCCGTCTTCTTCGTCACTGGCGCTGAAGGTGGCCACGACGGTGTCGGTGTCGGCGTCGTTTTCATTGAACTGAGCCGCCGCCGTCACCTCGATCACTGGGCCGACAAAATGAACAGACGTCGCGGTACTCTCTACCGTATTGCCCGCGTCATCTGTCGAGCTCACGATCACCTCGAACTCGGTGTCCGCGGCCAGATCGGCACCCGCCACATCCACTGTCCAGTTGCCACTGCCATCCACGGTGGTGGTGTACTCGGTACCATTGATGGTCATGGTCACCACATCGCCTTCGCTGATGTCGCCACCTTTCGCCGTACCGGTCACCGCGATGGTTTGTCCGCTTTCGGCTTTGTTAATCACGTCATCGGCTGTGATGTTATCTACGCTGACCGTGCCAGCTTCTGCGCTGGTATCAATTGTTGCACTATCACTGCCCGGTGCGGAGGTGTTACCGGAGGTGTCGGTAATGGTGGCGTCTACGGTGAGGGTTTCACCGTCCACGGGAGTATCAGGGAGGGTTACGACGACAGAGCCGTCGGTAATATTGTCGTCAGTCAGGGTGAAGGTTTGTCCATTCACCGTTAGCACATCGCCTGGGTTGGCGTTGGTGCCCGTTAGATCGATAGATACACGAATACCATCGCCAATTTCTTGGCTGCTAATTACACCATCATTATTTGCATCGTTGAGGATGGTTACACCTGGCGCGTTAGGCGCCGTCGTATCTACCAAGCGCCCAAAGCTATCTTCTTGGTTAGTGCCAATCGCGCCTGCGTTATTAGCAATCGAGTCTGAGTCAAATCCTGAGCTTGCGATGGTCTCGCTTCCATCACGCGCAACATTGACATAGCTCCACGAGCCACTTCCGGTCGCATCTTGCCCCGCAGCCGTTGCCTGATCTTCCTGAATGGTGATCTCGCCTTCACCGTCAAGAATTTGCTGTTGAATGTCTGCGATTTCGTCTTGAACGTCTTGCGGCAATGCGTCGAAGAGGGAGTCAGGTGATTCGCTCTGCGGTTCAATCATAAGCTGTGTCCCGTCACTCAAGGTGATAACGGTGTCACTGCTATCCGGCAAGCCAAGCTGGGTACCCGATGGGAGCGTGCCCCCTTCGGTGAGTGTGACCAGTTCACCATTGACTAAAACACGACCACTGCCTTGGATTGTATCGATTGTAACGTTGCGAGAGAGCGAGATTGATTTCATAGTACGAGACTCTTTAACCGGGAAAAGTGTGAGACGCATTCAAAATATCTATTACCTCAGATTATCTAAGCATATAGATATAGATGAAAGTGATTTTAACTAGAAATGTGCGACCCATACGGCTCAAAAATGAGACAAAGTAGAAAGGAAAGCGTTGTTCTCAAAGAGGCAATGATTCTGTGTTTATATCAAGTATATAGCGTAAATAACGTGCTACTAATTACTTCTTATTTTTACATCGATGTCTCACGTGCCTTGACGATAAAGTCATCAATGTAATCATCCCGTTTTTCTTCTCGCATCCCAAGATGAATTGCCTTGTGAATACCTTGTTCGCCCATACGAAGAATATGAAGGTTGAGTCGCTGTTGGTATTCTTGCGCCAGCCATTTGGGCAAAGCCGCAATCCCTCGCCCTGCGGCAACCATTTGCAGCATGATATCTGTGGTTTCAATCGTTTTGTGTTTGCGTGGTGCACAGTGCGCCGGCGCCAAAAACTGGGTAAAGACATCTAAACGCGATTGATCAACTGGGTAGGTGATCAGGACGTCTTGCGTCACTTGATGGGGTTCAACGTAGTCAAACGCTGCCAGCGCGCTTTGGCGATGAGTAACCAGCACGAGTTCATAGTCGAAGACAGATACGTATTCTATACCTGGCTTGAGCAAAGGATCGGGCGTTACGAGTACATCAATCTCATGGCCAAACAATGCGCCCAAACCACCAAATTGGAACTTTTGTTTAACGTCAACATCCACATCCGGCCATTGATGCAAGAAAGGCTCAACCACCTTAAGCAACCACTGATAACAAGGGTGACACTCCATGCCAATGCGCAGTGTGCCACGCTGGCCTTGTGCAAATTGTTTGAGTTGCTGTTCAGCGTGCTCGAACTGAGGGAGCATACGCTCAGACAGCGTAAGCAAGTACTCACCCGCACGCGTAAAGTGAAGCTGCCGCCCCGACTTTTGCCACAAGCGAATCCCGAGCTGGCTTTCCAGTTTTTTCATTGCATGACTAATCGCGGATTGAGTGAGGTATAGCGTCTCTGCGGCTGCGGTAAGCGACCCTTGCTCTTTGATGGCACGCAGAATATGAAGGTGGTGACGTTCTAACATGTCTTTTCCATGACCAAAATTCATTGATTGATGAAATAATGCCATTTTAGTTCATAACGAGAAAGCCCTATGCTGATTTCAATCGAAAAGGAGGACGTATAGATGGCTAAAACTCATAATCTCGGCTTTCCACGTATCGGCGCACAGCGCGAACTTAAATTTGCACTCGAGCGTTACTGGCGTGGCGAATCATCACAACAAGACTTAACCGATCTTGCGAAAGATCTGCGCCGCAATCACTGGCAACAACAAAGTGAACTCGACATCGCTCCCGTTGGCGACTTTTCATTTTACGATCATGTACTCGACACCAGCTTTTTAGTCGGCAATGTGCCTGAGCGTGTTGCCTCGCACCAAGACAACGACCTTGATGACTACTTCCGCGTGGCTCGCGGTCGCTCAGCAAACGATAGTGCTTGCCAGTGCGTGCACGCCGGTGAGATGACTAAGTGGTTTGACACTAACTATCACTACATCGTGCCAGAATTTACCGCGCAAACAACGTTTAGTCTTCATGCTGAAAATCTATTGACGCAAATAGAAGAAGCCAAACAAGCTGGTGTTCAGGCCAAACCGGTTTTAGTCGGTCCCGTCACGTATCTGTGGCTAGGTAAGGAAAAAGATGCCTCTAACAAGCTGGATCTGCTCGATAAGCTCTTGCCCGTGTATCAAACGTTACTGAGCAAACTGGCAGAAAAAGGCATTGAGTGGGTCCAAATCGATGAGCCGATCTTGGTCACGGAGCTCGCGTCTGAATGGCAGACGGCGCTAAAAACCGCGTATCGTGCATTAAGCCAAACTAAGGTCAAGTTATTGCTGGCGAGCTACTTCGGCGAGCAAGCTGAAAATCGTCCATTAGCGCAATCATTGCCCGTTGACGGCTGGCACTTGGATGCTATTCGTGGCCGAAGGGATGTGGATGCATACCGTGAAGCGCTTAGCGATCAACACGTTCTGTCTCTGGGTGTGATTAATGGTCGTAATGTTTGGAAAACTAACCTTGATGATACGTTAGAGTGGCTCGAACCGATTCATCAATCTTTGGGGGATCGCCTCTGGCTCGCACCTTCTTGCTCTTTGCTGCACGTGCCGGTCGATTTGGCGAGCGAACAAAAGCTCGATCCTGAGGTAAAAAACTGGCTTGCCTTTGCCCATCAAAAACTCGAGGAGCTGGATGTACTCGCTCGCGCCCTTAATCACGGCCGTCAGACCGTTCAGTCAGCGCTGGACAATAATCGTGAAGCAATCGAAAGCCGTCAGCAATCACCGCGCGTACACAACCCTAAGGTGCAAGCCGCATTGGCAGCAATCACACCGCAGTTAGGAACACGGCAACGTCCATTTGCCGAACGTATTCGCGTGCAACACGAGCAGCTTAAACTGCCGCGCTTCCCGACCACCACCATAGGGTCATTTCCACAAACCAGTGCCATTCGCCAAACACGCTTGCAATACAAGAAGGGCGATATTGATGCCGCCACTTATCAAGACATTATGCGCAAAGAGATCGCCCATGCGGTGGAAAAGCAAGAAGCGTTAGGGCTCGATGTCTTGGTTCACGGTGAAGCTGAACGTAACGATATGGTGGAGTACTTTGGCGAACAGCTGGATGGATATGTGTTCAGTCAGTTTGGCTGGGTACAATCGTATGGTTCTCGCTGTGTGAAGCCGCCGATTTTGTTTGGGGATATTGAACGCCCGAAAGCGATGACCGTGGAATGGACCCAGTACGCTCAGTCTCTGACTGATAAGCCGCTGAAAGGCATGCTCACTGGACCGGTCACCATTCTTAATTGGTCATTTGTGCGTGATGATCAGCCACGATCTCAGACCTGTAACCAACTGGCACTGGCGATCCGCCAAGAGGTGCAAGATCTTGAGAAAGCCGGCACTAAAATCATTCAAATAGATGAAGCGGCACTCCGTGAAGGGTTACCTCTGCGCCGCAGTGAGTGGCAACACTACCTCGATTGGGCCATCAACGCGTTTAAAATTGCCGCCAATGGCGTGAGTGACGAGACGCAAATCCATACCCATATGTGTTATTCCGAGTTTAACGATATCATCGCATCGATTGCTGACATGGACGCCGACGTGATCACCATTGAAACCTCACGCTCGGATATGGAACTGTTGGATGCATTTGATCATTTTGACTATCCCAATGATATTGGTCCTGGTGTGTATGACATTCACTCGCCAAACATTCCCAGTCAGGCACAAATTATTGCGTTAATGAAAAAGGCTGCCGCTCGTATTCCGGAAGAAAGATTGTGGGTAAACCCAGATTGCGGCCTAAAAACCCGCCAATGGGATGAGGTGATACCGGCATTAGAAAATATGGTTGCAGCGGCGAAAGCACTTCGTCAGTGATACTGCGTCAGCAGCGCGCCGCTACCCGTATTGACTGAACCTTATAACGACAAAACGCGCCACGGATAACTCCGATGGCGCGTTTTTTATCGCAAAAGAAAAGGGAGCCTGAGCTCCCTTTTCTCCAGAATCTTAGCGACGGATGCCTAGACGCTTGATAACGTCCAAGTAACGGTCAACATTGTTCTTTTTCAGGTAGTCCAGCAGCTTACGACGACGTGAAACCATGCGTAGCAGGCCACGACGGCTGTGGTGGTCACCTTTGTGCTCAGCGAAGTGCGATTGCAGATCGTTGATAGATGCAGTCAACAGGGCGATTTGAACTTCTGGTGAACCAGTATCGTTCTCAGTTTTACCAAAATCAGCAACGATTTTAGCTTTTGCTTCTGCAGTCAGAGACATAATGCTCTCCTAATAAGAGTGTGTGATTATCATGCACTAGCCAATCTCTGATTCAGCCAGTGCCCGAAGGCGCGAATTCTACCCGTTTTAACTGGGTATCGCAATGTTATTGCCGACTATCACGCCAATTTCTTACTGTCGCTACCTTACCGCTTGAAAATGCGACAAGTTTATTCGCAGCACGCCCGTAAACGCTCACGCCAGCTGTACTTGGAAAGCGCATGTCTTAGCTAAGTGTGCCGCCAACGTGTAGCTAGGCGTTGTCACTGCTCGCGGTTTGCGGCTCAGGTTGACGGCTCGCGACCAAACGGCGCGGCGCAACCAGACCATCAGCATCAATCTCACCCACACCGATAAACTGACGCTCGTCGCCAGCCGTTAAACGCACATACCCTTCGGTCGGAGCGTTAGGCACTTGCACCGCTTGACCTTGTAGCGCATAACTTGCCACGACGGGCAGAAGGTTAATCTCGCGCAGATCTTGTACCGCCGTATCAAGTGGCAATAGCAAAGGATCGAGCAGTTGTTTTGGCTGGATCTCTTGCTCACGCGCTTGGTTAAGCAGACTTTCAAGCTGCTCTAAGGTCACCATGTTTCGTGCTGGATAGCCTGATACACCAATACGACGCAGCGCCGTGACATGTGCACCACAGCCGAGCATTTCACCTAAATCGTCAACAATGGTCCGGATGTAGGTGCCTTTTGAACAATGCACTTCCATCTCGATTTCATGACCTTCAAAACGCAGCAGCTCAATCTGATAGACCTTAATGGTGCGCGCTTCACGTGGTACTTCAATGCCTTGGCGCGCGTATTCATACAAAGGTTTCCCTTGGTATTTCAACGCCGAAAACATCGATGGGATCTGCTGGGTTTCCCCGCGGAATTTTGCAATACAACGCTCAAGCAAACCTAGGTTTACTTTGACGTCACGGGTTTCTACCACTTCACCATCTGCATCTGAAGTATTGGTACGCTCACCCAGTTTGGCGACCACTCGATAACGTTTATCGGAGTCGAGCAGAAACTGAGAGAACTTGGTTGCCTCACCCAAACAGATCGGCAGCATCCCAGTTGCAAGTGGATCCAGTGCTCCCGTGTGGCCAGCCTTCTCCGCAAAGAAGATACGTTTTACTTTTTGCAAAGCATCATTAGATGTCATGCCGGTTGGTTTATCGAGTAAGATAATCCCATCCACCGGACGACCTCGACGACGTTGACGACGCGCCATCAGTTACTCCTCACCTTTTTCATCATCACCGCGACGTTCATCGTCATCGCGTACTGCCTTGCTGACCAAGTTCGAGATACGCATCCCTTCAGTCAGTGACTCGTCAAACACGAAGGTCAGCTCAGGGGTCACACGCAAACGAATCGCTTTGCCAACCAATGAACGGATGTAGCCACTGGCTTCGTTCAGCGCCTTTAGGCTCTCGGTAGGGGCTTGCTCATCGACGGTTAAAAAGGTCACGAAGACTTTGGCATACGCCAGATCACGTGAAATTTGCACATCGGATACGGTGACCATTCCGATGCGAGGGTCTTTGATTTCGCGTTGTAGGATCAGTGCAATCTCTTTTTGCAGCTGATGCGCAACGCGATCAGTACGGCTAAAATCTTTACCCATAATCTTTTCTCTCAACAAAATGGGGGTAAGCGCATGCGCCTCCCCCCACGGTGTATCCAAACAACCTCGTTGTATTGTCGCGTTCAATTAGTCAATTGAACGTTGAATCTCAACGGTTTCATAAACTTCGATTTGGTCACCAACGCGAACATCATTGTAGTTCTTCACGCCAATACCACATTCGTAGCCTTTCTTCACTTCGTTCACATCATCTTTGAAGCGGCGTAGTGATTCCAACTCACCTTCGTAGATAACCACGTTTTCACGTAGGACACGAATTGGGTTGTTACGCTTAATCACACCTTCAGATACCTGACAACCAGCAATGGCGCCCAGTTTTGGTGATTTGAAGACATCACGCACTTCTGCCAAACCGATGATTTCTTGTTTGAATTCAGGCGCAAGCATACCGCTCATCGCTTGTTTCACTTCATCAATCATGGTGTAGATGACAGAGTAGTAACGCAGATCCAAGCTTTCCGCTTCAATGGTCTTACGCGCAGCGGCATCCGCACGCACGTTAAAGCCACAGATAATGGCGTTAGACGCGGCCGCAAGTACTGCGTCAGTTTCAGTGATACCACCAACACCAGAACCCACAACTTTCACTTTTACTTCGTCAGTTGAGAGCTTAACCAGTGCATCGTTGATCGCTTCCACTGAGCCTTGTACGTCAGCCTTAAGCACGATGTTCAGCTCAGCCACTTCACCTTCTTCCATGTTCGAGAACATGTTTTCCAGTTTGGCTTTTTGCTGACGCGCCAGCTTCACGTCACGGAACTTGCCTTGGCGATAGAGCGCTACTTCACGCGCTTTCTTCTCGTCACGCACAACTGTGGCTTCATCACCCGCAGCAGGCACGCCAGATAGGCCTAAAATTTCCACAGGAATCGAAGGTCCTGCTTCTTCTACTTCTTGGCCATTTTCATCACGCATCGCACGTACACGGCCATATTCCAGACCACACAGAACGATATCGCCTTTTTTGAGCGTACCTTCTTGAACCAATACGGTGGCAACTGGACCACGACCTTTGTCGAGGCGAGATTCCACCACAACGCCACGCGCCATACCATCTTTAACCGCTTTCAGTTCAAGAACTTCTGATTGCAGCAAGATAGCTTCTAGTAGCGCATCGATGTTTTGGCCTTGTTTCGCAGACACGTGAACAAACATGTTCTCGCCACCCCAGTCTTCTGGGATCACGTCATGCTGTGCCAGTTCGTTCTTCACGTTGTCAGGGTTAGCACCCTCTTTATCCATCTTGTTCACCGCCACGATAAGAGGCACACCGGCCGCTTTTGCGTGTTGGATCGCTTCGATGGTTTGTGGCATTACGCCGTCGTCGGCAGCAACCACCAAGACAACAATATCCGTTGCACCGGCACCACGTGCACGCATCGCGGTAAACGCCGCGTGTCCTGGGGTATCCAGGAATGTGATCATGCCATTGTCGGTTTGTACGTGGTACGCACCGATGTGCTGGGTAATACCGCCCGCTTCGCCCGTGGCAACGTGTGCCTTACGGATGTAGTCAAGCAGCGAGGTTTTACCATGGTCAACGTGACCCATGATGGTAACGACTGGCGCACGTGGCGCAACGGGTGCATCGTTGTCACGATCAGACAGTACCGCTTCTTCCAGCTCGTTTTCTTTACGCAAGATAACCTTGTGACCCATTTCCTCTGCAACAAGCTGTGCAGTCTCTTGGTCAATCACTTGGTTAATGGTCGCCATCGCGCCCATTTTCATCATGGTTTTAACGACTTCAGCGCCTTTTACCGCCATTTTGTTGGCCAACTCGGCAACGGTGATGGTTTCACCGATTTCAACTTCACGGTTTACTTTTTGCGCTGGCTTTTTAAAGCCGTGTTGCATCGAGGTTGGCTTAGCCATGCGGCCTTTGCCTTTCCCACCTTTGCCACGACGGCCACGAGGTGATTTATCCTCAGCTTGAGTCGCTTTTTTCTTTTTCTTACGTCGCGGTGCAGCACTTTCTTCGCGACGATCCGCTTCGTCTTCCGCTTCGCGGGCATACTGAGAGGTAACTGTATGGTGATCAGCTGCCTCCATGGTGGTTAGCGCTTGATCTTGCTCAGACCAGCGTTCTTGGTTTGCTTCTGCCATTTTGCGTGCCTCTTCTAACTGCCGCTGACTTTCTTCTTCAGCTTTACGCTTGGCTTCCTCTTCCTGGCGACGCTTAAGTTCATCAGCTTCTTTCTTCGCTTGCGCATCGGCAGCACGAGCCGCAGCAGTCTCCGCTGCGTCCTCTTCGGACTGCTCGTTTTGTGGTTGCGCTTGCGGTTTGGCTTCACGCTTAGCTTTCTCTTCGGCTTCGCGTTTGGCTTTCTCTTCAGCTTCGCGTTTGGCTTTTTCTTCAGCTTCACGCTTGGCTTTCGCTTCTGCTTCACGCTTCGCTTGCTCTTCAGCTTCTTGGCGCGCTTTCTCTTCGGCTTCACGTTTGGCACGTTCTTCCGCTTCTTGCGCAACCTTTTGCTCTTCAAGCTCGCTACGTTTCACATAGGTGCGTTTCTTACGCACCTCAACTTGGACATCTTTGTTCTTTCCGCCAGCTCCTGAGACGCTCAGCGTGCTGCGTTTTTTGCGCTGTAGCGTCAGACGCGTCGGAGCATTGCCGTTGTCGCCGTGCTCACGTTTGAGATGCGCCAACAAGGCTTGTTTTTCATCTTGGCTTACCTGATCGTCAGCTGACTTTTGCATACCAGCTTCTTTAAACTGCTTCAGCAGACGATCGACTGGCGTATCAATTTCCTTCGCCAGTGTATGTACTGTAACCTCTGACATTCTGCTCCTCCTTTGCCGTCTTTACGCTTCGTCGCTGAACCAGCAAATATTACGTGCTGCCATAATGAGCTCGCCCGCACTTACTTCGTCCAATCCTTCAATGTCCAACAGATCATCGGTGCCTTGGTCGGCAAGATCTTCCAGCGTTTTCACGCCTTTCGCCGCCAATTTAAAGGCCATTTCGCGAGAAAGACCTTCCAGCGCCAACAGATCGTCAGCAGGCTCAGCGCCTTCCAGCGACTCTTCTTGTGCCAGTGCGATGGTGGTCAACGCTTCTTTGGCACGTGAGCGCAAAATGTCGACAGTGTCTTCATCTAGGCCATCAATTTCGAGCATTTCGCTCGTTGGAACGTAGGCCACTTCTTCTAGAGTGGTGAAACCTTCGTCAACCAAGGTCGCGGCAAAGTCTTCATCGATGTCGAGGTGTTTAACAAACAGCTCCAATGAGGCTTGTGCTTCTTCTTGGTGTTTTTTCTGAAGGTCTTCAACCGTCATGACGTTCAGTTCCCAACCGGTCAGTTGTGACGCTAAACGTACGTTTTGACCATTGCGGCCGATCGCCTGTGCTAGGTTATCTGCCTCAACAGCAATATCCATGGTGTGGGTGTCTTCATCGACGATGATAGAGGCCACATCGGCTGGTGCCATTGCATTGATCACAAATTGCGCTGGGTTATCGTCCCAAAGCACGATGTCAATACGCTCACCGCCTAACTCACCCGAAACGGCTTGGACGCGCGCACCACGCATACCGACACAAGCGCCGACAGGGTCAATGCGTTTGTCGTTGGTCTTCACCGCAATTTTCGCACGTGAGCCTGGATCGCGTGCTGCACCCATCAGCTCAATCATTTCTTCGCCAATTTCCGGCACTTCAATGCGGAACAGCTCGATCAGCATCTCTGGCTTTGAGCGCGTCATGAAGAGCTGGAAACCACGCGCTTCTGGGCGCACAGCATACAGCAAACCACGGACGCGGTCGCCTGGACGGAAGTTTTCACGCGGTAGTTGATCGTCACGCTGAATCACGGCTTCTGCGTTATTACCCAGATCCACGATGATTACATCACGATTCACTTTTTTCACTACACCGGTAACCAGTTCACCTTCGTTATCCATGAACTGTTCAACCACTTGTGCACGCTCAGCTTCACGTACTTTTTGTACAATCACCTGCTTCGCGGTTTGGGTGGTAATACGGTCAAAAGTGACAGACTCGATTTCATCTTCGATGTAGCCACCAAGATCGATCGTCTCGTCTTCGTACTGCGCCGCTTCCAATGTAATTTCACGGGTCGGCAATGTGACTTCGTCAACCACGAGCCAACGACGGAAAGTATCGAATTCACCGGTTTTGCGATCAATGGCGATACGTACATCAATGTCGGCTTCGTACTTCTTTTTGGTTGCCGTTGCCAGTGCGGTTTCCAGTGCCTCAAAAATACGCTCACGCGGAACGGCTTTTTCGTTTGAGACCGCTTCGACAACAGCCAAGATTTCTTTATTCATCTACTAATGCCTCATTTACTTTTAAAATGAAGGAACCAGGTTTGCTTTGGCGATATTACTCAAGGCAAACGCCTCATCTTGGCCGTCAACGCGAACCGTGATGGTGTCGCCATCGACAGAAAGGATTTCTCCTTTCCACTTACGGCGGTTTTGCATAGCCATTTTCAGCACGATGTTCACTTCATGCCCGATGAATTGCTGATAGTGATCAGCGGTGAACAGTGGGCGATCCACGCCTGGCGATGACACTTCCAGGTTGTATGCCACTGTGATTGGGTCTTCCACATCCAATACCGCGCTAACCTGACGGCTTACATCGGCGCAATCGTCGACAGTAATGCCATTTTCATGGTCAATAAAAATACGCAATGTTGAGTGTTGGCCAGCCCGAACGAACTCTAGTCCAACTAACTCATAGTCCAACGCCTCAACCGGCGCGGTCAAAAGTTCAGTCAGTTGTTTCTCTAATCCTGTCATTCCAAACCCCAGAAATAAAAAAAGGGCTTAAAAGCCCAGTTACTATCCGAATGGTCGTTTTCAGATAACAAAAAACCCCGATAATCGGGGTTTAATGTAACTGGACCCTGATGCTATACCAGTGACAGATGTCGTTGATATAGCCGTTATCGCTGGTCTCGGAAATATTTCAGCAATAACGAGAGAGTAACTCTCCGTGCCGATAAAAAATGCTTTTTATTGGCACTGCCCCGAGGGCAAAACGGCCAGCCGTTGGCTAGCCGAGTTAGCGTAACTTTGTAAAAGAACGCCAACGCGTCTTTCAGTCTAGCAGTTGAGTTAACTACTAACTAAATGTGGTTGCGGAAGATGGATTTTATCGCGAAGTGCAGCTTCGACGACCTTCGGCTGTTCAGCAGCCTAACCTTCCAAAACCTAAATTTGGTTGCGGGAGCCGGATTTGAACCGACGACCTTCGGGTTATGAGCCCGACGAGCTACCAGACTGCTCCATCCCGCGTCCGAGTGGCGATGATTATATCGCCTTTTCTTTCAAAGGTGCAAGTGATTGCACTTTGAGAACTTTGGTGCCGAGAGCGGGACTTGAACCCGCACGCCCATACAGGCACTACCCCCTCAAGATAGCGTGTCTACCAATTCCACCACCTCGGCAAATTTTCTACTGAGGGATCTCGCTGTTATCAACAGGGATTTCATTCTCAGTTGGCGTCGCTTGCTGTTCTACAGCAGGCTGACTTAAATCTTCAAAACCGCTTTGCGCTTTTGGCTTATGCGCTGTCATGTTACCTAGCACCAAGCTCAGGGCAAAAAATGCAATCGCAAAACCGGTTGTCATTCGGGTTAAAAAGTTTCCAGAGCCGCCAGAGCCAAACACTGTGTTGGATGCTCCAGCCCCGAACGAGGCTCCCATATCTGCGCCTTTACCTTGCTGAACCAGAACCAGGCCAATTACACCGATTGCGGCCAACAGATAAATCACAAGTAGAATTTCGTACATGGTTCCACCTATGCTCCAGGTTGTTGAGCCGGCAGTGTTACTTCTCAGCCAGCGCAGCCCCCTTCGTTGGGAGCGGGTGAATACTAGCGAAAGCCTGATGCCGAAACAAGAGAAAAATGCAAAAAACCCTGATTTCGACACTGTTTGCGCATTCTATAACCACCCGCTGATGAATTATTAACAGTTTGCTTTGACTGCCTCTGCAATTTCAAGCGCATAAGCCTTTACGGTTTCCGCATCAGGCCCTTCAACCATGACACGGATAAGTGGCTCAGTACCTGATTTGCGCAGCAGTACGCGCCCTTGTTCACCCAGCTTTTCTTCTACATTGGCCTTCGCGGCAAGCACAGCTTCGCTTTGTAATGGGTCAACGTCGCCTTTAAAACGGACATTTTCCAGCACTTGCGGCAGAAGTGTCATACCGTCGGTCAGTGTTTTTAGATCCATGCCGGTCGCTGCAACACTGGCTAACACTTGTAATGCAGCCACAATGCCGTCTCCGGTGGTCACTTTATCCAACACAATCACATGGCCAGAATTCTCTGCCCCGATACGCCAACCTTTCTCTTTCAGCATTTCCATCACATAGCGATCACCGACTTTGGCGCGTGCAAAAGGAATACCCAGCGACTTAAGCGCCAGTTCCATGCCCATGTTGGTCATCAGGGTACCAACGACACCACCTTTGAGTTCACCACGACGCAGACTCTCACGCGCAATGATATAGGCGATTTGATCACCATCGACCTTGTTACCAAGATGATCCACCATAATCACACGATCGCCGTCCCCGTCAAACGCAACGCCAAGATCCGCTTTTTCTTCCAGAACACGCTGCTGCAACGCACGCACGTCTGTCGCACCAACTTTGTCGTTAATGTTGGTGCCGTTGGGGACACAACCAATCGTCGTTACCTCTGCCCCCAGCTCTCGGAATACCAAAGGAGCAATATGGTAGGTTGCACCATGCGCGCAATCGAGCACAATCTTGAGGCCACTCAGGCTTAGTGCACTGGGAAAGGTGCCTTTACAGAATTCGATGTAGCGCCCCGCGGCATCATTAATGCGGCTCGCTTTACCCAGCTCGGCGGACTCCACACAGGTCAACGGCTTTTCAAGCTCGGCTTCGATAGCCAGCTCAACCGCATCGGGTAGCTTGGTGCCTTCCGACGAGAAAAATTTAATTCCATTATCGTAGTGCGGATTATGAGAAGCCGAGATCACAATGCCCGCTTCAGCGCGGAAGGTTTGAGTCAGATACGCGATCGCAGGGGTTGGCATCGGACCGGTAAATGCGGCCTCAAGACCAGCGGCAGATAAACCTGACTCGAGGGCCGATTCGAGCATATAGCCTGAAATACGGGTGTCTTTACCAATCAGTACCTTACGAGTACCTTGTTGCGACAAGACACGCCCAGCAGCCCAACCAAGCTTGAGCATAAACTCAGGGGTAATCGGGAATTCACCTACCTTGCCACGTACCCCATCGGTACCGAAATATTTACGTTCTGCCATTGTTTTTATTCTCCTAGTGCTGCACGCTTTGTCATGGCGACCACACGCAGCGCGTCCGCCGTTTCTTTCACATCATGAACGCGAATAATGTGCGCACCTTTCTGCGCTGCCAAGGTCGCGCATGCAATGCTACCACCTAAAATATCGTGTGGTGTTTTATCGACCAGCTTATAGATCATTGATTTACGCGACATGCCCGCTAATACCGGCAGGCCAAAATCATGGAAGCTGTCTAACTCAGCAAGCAATTGATAATTGTGGGCCAAGCTTTTACCAAACCCATAGCCAGGGTCAAGGATAATCTGCTGTCTTAAAATGCCGGCAGCTTCACACGCTTGGATTCGCTCGGTTAAAAACGCTTTTACGTCACGGGTAACATTGTCATACGCTGGCGCAGCTTGCATGGTACGCGGCTGCCCTTGCATGTGCATAATACACACAGGCACTTGTCGTTCAGCTGCCACCTCGAGTGCGCCAGGCTCTTGCAAGGCGCGTACATCATTAATCAAGTCCGCCCCCGCCTCTATCGCGGCACGCATCACAGCCGCTTTGCTGGTATCAATAGAAATCCAACAGTCCGATTGGGCACGAATGGCTTTTATGACAGGTACAACCCGATCGATTTCTTCTTGTTCTGCCACATCAGCAGCACCGGGACGGGTCGATTCACCACCGATATCGAGAATCGTGGCGCCATCAGCAAGCATTTGCATGGCATGTTCAATCGCTTTGTTCGATTGCTGATATTGCCCCCCATCAGAGAAAGAATCTGGGGTGACATTGAGAATGCCCATTACAACAGGGCTATCTAGGGAGAGTTGTTTATTTTTGTGTGTTATTTCCATGAGATGTCCCAACAAGGATCAAAAAAACCCCGATAAAATCGGGGTTTTATATCGCGTGGGCTTAGGCTTCAGATTGGTTTTCTGAGTCTAGCGGTTTTTGCTTTTTATCATCAGACGCTTCAGAGGACGCCTCTGGTTTTTTCGGTGTGTCATCCGATGATGAGCCACCACTGCCACCTTCCCAACCAGCTGGCTCGCGAACATCGCGACRTGCCATCAGGTCATCAATTTGGGCAGCATCAATGGTCTCGTACTTCATCAGTGCATCTTTCATCGCGTGCATGATATCCATGTTTTCTTCTAGGATCTCTTTCGCACGGTGATAGTTACGGTCGATGATGTCACGGATCTCGCTATCAATCAGGCGCGCAGTGTCATCAGACACATGCTTGGTCTGCGTCACAGAGCGACCAAGGAAGACTTCACCTTCATCTTCAGCATAAAGCAACGGGCCTAACTTTTCGGAGAAACCCCATTGCGTCACCATCTTACGGGCGATATCTGTCGCGCGCTCAATATCGTTTGATGCCCCGGTCGACACTTTATCTTTGCCATAAATCAGCTCTTCGGCCAAGCGACCACCATAAAGGCTCGAAATCATCGACTCAAGGTGCTGACGAGACATGCTGACTCGGTCTTGCTCTGGCAAGTACATGGTGACACCTAGCGCACGGCCACGCGGGATAATCGACACTTTGTACACAGGATCGTGCTCAGGCACTAAACGACCGACAATCGCGTGTCCTGCTTCGTGGTACGCAGTCGACTCTTTGGTTTCTTCCGACATCACCATCGAGCGGCGCTCAGCACCCATCATGATTTTGTCTTTGGCAAGCTCAAACTCGACCATCGACACCACGCGCTTGTTACCACGCGCTGAGAACAACGCAGCTTCGTTTACCAAGTTGGCAAGGTCGGCCCCCGAAAACCCGGGTGTACCCCGCGCAATCAAAGATGCATCGACGTCATTACCCAACGGCACTTTGCGCATGTGTACTTTCAGAATATGTTCACGACCACGGACATCAGGAAGGCTGACCACCACTTGACGGTCAAAACGGCCAGGACGCAATAACGCGGGGTCCAGAACGTCTGGGCGGTTAGTCGCGGCAATCACAATCACGCCTTCGTTGCCCTCAAAACCATCCATTTCAACCAGCATTTGGTTCAAGGTTTGCTCACGTTCATCGTGACCGCCCCCAAGGCCCGCACCACGTTGGCGGCCCACCGCATCAATCTCATCGATAAAGATGATACACGGCGACGCTTTCTTGGCTTGTTCGAACATATCACGCACGCGTGAGGCACCCACACCCACGAACATTTCTACAAAGTCAGAGCCCGAGATAGTAAAGAAAGGCACTTTTGCTTCACCGGCAATCGCTTTTGCCAGCAAGGTTTTACCGGTACCCGGAGGACCAACCATAAGTACGCCGGTCGGGATCTTACCCCCTAGCTTTTGGAAGCGGCTCGGGTCGCGCAAGTAATCCACCAGCTCTTTGACGTCTTCTTTGGCTTCATCACAGCCTGCCACGTCACTGAAGGTGGTTTTAACTTGCTCTTCACTCATCATTTTGGCTTTGGATTTACCAAATGACATGGCGCCTTTACCGCCGCCACCTTGCATTTGGCGCATGAAGAAAATCCATACCCCAATCAGCAGCAACATGGGGAACCATGAGATGAAGATCGAGGCCAGCATGCTTGGCTCTTCAGGTGGCGTGCCTTTTACGCGCACGTTTTTGTTGAGCAAGTCGTCCAGCAACTTAGGATCGTTATACACAGGCATGAAAGTGACATAGCGTGAGCCGTCACGTCGGGTAATGGTCAGCTCACGATCATCAAACGTTACTTCCTGTATTTGATCGTTGCCGATTTCACGTACGAAGGTGGTGTAGTCGACTTGACGACCGGCGCTGTCGCCTGGTCCAAAGCTTTGGAACACAGACATCAAGACAACGGCGATAACCAGCCACAAAATCAAGTTTTTTGCCATGTCACTCAAGGTGTTAGCCTCGCATAACTGAGATAGATAAATGTAAGGGTACTACAGTTTATAACCTGTAGCCACAATGTAGACCTCACGTGAGCGCGCACGTGACGAGTCAGGTTTCCGAATTTTGACCGCTTTAAACATTTTACGCACTTCGGCCAAATACTGATCAAAGCCTTCGCCTTGAAATACTTTTACAATAAAGGCGCCATCGGGCCCCAATACTTCACGACACATTTCGAGCGCAAGCTCGACGAGGTACATCGCACGAGGTTGGTCCGCCGCCTGATTACCACTCATGTTCGGTGCCATATCGGACATCACCACATCAACCATGTCCGGTTGGATACGATCTAACAGTGCATCAAGGACGGATTGTTCGCGAAAGTCCCCTTGTAAGAAACTGACACCGGGCAGCGAGTCCATCGGTAGAATGTCACACGCAATGACTTGGCCCTCGTCGCCGACTTGCGTCGCCGCGTATTGCGACCATCCGCCCGGCGCGGCCCCCAAATCAACCACTGTCATGCCCGGTTTTAGAATACGGTCTTTTTGCTGAATTTCTTCAAGTTTAAAGATAGCGCGTGAGCGATACCCTTTTTTTTGTGCTTCGTTGACGTATTTATCGTCAAAATGTTCTTTTAGCCAGCGTCCGGAGCTAGCAGAGTGCTTTTTTTTACTCATGGTTTTCCTAAAAGTGGCTCTCGCTTTGGGTCGCATTCAGCGGGAATTCAACGCGTTGTTCCTGCTTTCTCACCTTTCTGGCCGTGTCGGCAATCGCGCTCAACCGCCAGCAACACGATGAGCACCATTTATACTGTTTCAGTTTGTGGTGAGATGGCGTTAGAATGGCATGTTTTCAACCCCTAGCAAATAGAAATCGAGCCAACATGAAACTCAGCACCAAACAAAAACAGTATCTCAAAGGACTGGCTCATCAGCTCAAGCCCGTTGTATTGATGGGCGCAAATGGCTTAACCGAAGCCGTGGTCGCTGAAATTGAGCTTGCTCTTGACCACCATGAGCTGATTAAGGTGAAAGTGGCCTCTGAAGACCGCGAGACCAAGAACCTGATTGTTGACGCCATCATTCGTGAAACTGGCGCAGAAAAAGTACAGGTTATCGGTAAAACCTTGGTGATCTATCGCCAAAGCGAAGAGCGTAAAATCGAGCTACCGCGCAAATAACCGAATGGTTCGCGGTAACTTGCCGCATACCATAACAAAAAGGCCGCATCGCGGCCTTTTTACTGTGTCAAAGTCAGAGAATGTTTACACTCTGTAACACTTTCTCTTAAAGATACTCGACTTTATCGATTTCGAATTCTTTTAACCCACCCGGTGTCGTGATGCTGACTTCGTCACCTTCATCTTTACCAATCAAACCACGGGCAATAGGTGAATTCACTGAGATTAAGTTCGCTTTGATATCCGCCTCATCGTCACCAACAATGCGGTAAGTCACTTCCTCATCCGTGTTCACGTCAATCAGTGTCACGGTCGCCCCAAAAATCACTTTGCCGTTTTGTGGCATCTTGGTGACATCAATCACTTGTGCCACCGAGAGTTTATATTCGATGTCACGGATTTGCGCTTCGCAGATGCCCTGCTCCTCACGAGCGGCATGGTACTCTGCGTTTTCTTTTAGATCGCCCAGTTCACGCGCCTCAGCAATAGCGTTGGAGATCTCAGGGCGACGCTTGATCAACTTATCCAGCTCTTCACGCAGCAGTTTCTCACCGCGTACGGTCATTGGCACTTTATCCATAAATGACATTACCTCTTTCAATCCGCAGCAAAGGGATTTTGGCAAAACAAAGCCACGCCCAAACCAAAGATTCGGGCGCGGCGTAATTCAACTCTTTCATCAGATTGTAAACAAGAATCCGCGCAAAATCACCTTTGATCCAAGCAAAGCGTGAGGCCTATACGGCACGCACCGGTACAAAAGCACGTACAGCCGCAGCCGGTGTGCGTTTGACGCTTGTCTTCAATGCTATACAAGGTAGGATGAGCAAAGACAGAACTGACCGAGCCCGCATTCATGACAGGTTTTATTCGACAAACGATTGTACTGGTTGGCCTTTTATTGATCAGCGCCCTTTCGCCCGCTCTTTCGCAACCACTGCGCGTTGACCAGCTCACCCCAGTCCTTCCCCAAGGAAGCCAACTGGCATTATGGGTGAGTGATGTCAAAACCAATCATCCTCAAGTTGCCTTGCAAGCGGATGCATTACTGCCGCCGGCCAGCACGCAAAAGCTGGTAACCGGTCTCGCCGCCCGCTTATATCTGCCAGAGACCTTTCGTTTCTCTACTCGATTAATCCAAGCCGGTGATGATATTGCACTGGTGTTTAGCGGTGATCCGCTGCTCACACGCAAAGACTTGCGCCAACTACTTCGTCAGCTGCCCGCTCGAGGGCTAACCACCGTTAATAACGTCTTTTTAGATGGTCATATCTTTAGCGGTAAATCACGCGCTGTTGGCTGGCCGTGGGATATTCTCGCTGTTTGTTATAGCGCTCCCTCGACGTCCATTGCACTCAATCACAATTGTGTGCAAGGCGCAATATACAGCACACCAGACGCCGAACACACCCGTGTCCACATTCCTAGCCACCAACCAATTACAGTGACGACTGAGGCCAGAGCAGTGAGTGAAGAGGAAAAAGACGCGGCACACTGTGACTTAGATCTTAGCGCAACCCCCCGCAATCATTATCGTTTTTCTGGCTGTTTAGCGCATCGAGAGCGACCGCTGCCGCTCAATTTTGCCGTACAAAATCCGCCCGCTTATGTGAAAGCGATAATTGCAGATGAATTAGCCCGGCTCGGCGTCAAAGTAACAGGCAATATTGTACAGGCGCGCACTCCAAGCCAAGCCCGAGAGCTGGCGCGTCACGACTCCGTCAACTTGGAAGCCTTGCTGACCCGCATGATAAAAGACTCGGATAACTTAATTGCGGATAACCTGCTGAAAACAGTCGGCCAGCGGTATTTTCAGCAACCGGGATCGTACCGAAATGGCGTGGCGGCGGTGAAGGCGATCCTCGCCGAGAAAGGGCTGGATCTTACCCATGCCATCATGGTTGATGGCTCAGGGCTATCGCGGAATAATCGTTTCAGTGCGCGGCAGCTTTCTGAAGTGGTGCACTATATTCTCACCCACCCAGAATTAGGCCTCAAAGCGATGCTGCCCATCGCAGGGATTGATGGCACCTTAAAATACCGCCAGAGTGTGCGTCGCGCGCCCATCAAAGGGCGGTTATTTGCGAAAAGCGGTTCACTTTATGGCAGTCATAACTTGGCAGGGTTTATTGAAACTGACGACAATCAGCAGCAAATTGTGGTGCAGCTGGTTAGCCACTACCACCCTGATGACGAGGCCTTGCCAGATAACGTGCCAGCCCCCATCACTCAGTTCGAGCGAGAGCTTTATCAGGCGCTAATTCATCGCCGTCTGCTGCCTTAAACGCGCCTTTAGCAAAAAAAAACGCCCACCGGATGGTGGGCGCTGTCTGTAAGAACACGTTGTCGTTTACTTATTCAATACGCGCGCATGAAGCGCTTGCACCGAATTGACTTTGCTCATGTCTGCCGCCGTCAATGCCATACAAGTGGCAAAGGCAGCATTGAGTGTGGTGGTATAGTTCACCTTGGCAGCGAGTGCGCCACGACGTAGCACTTTCGAGTCTTCAATCGCTTGGCGTCCTTCGGTGGTATTCACAATGTAGCTGTACTCACCGTTCTTGATCCGGTCAAGAATATGAGGACGTCCTTCGTGAACCTTGTTAACCAATCGAGGGTTGATACCCGCTTCGCCCAAAATCACGGCTGTACCGTGAGTGGCATCCAGCTCAAACCCTAATTTCAGCAATTTAGCGGCCAAGTCGACCACACGTTGCTTGTCATTGTTACGCACCGATAGCAGTGCGCGCCCCCCTTCGCTGTAGGCTTTCCCGCACGCTAAATCCGCTTTAGCGAACGCCTCAGCAAAGGTGTCGCCAACTCCCATCACTTCACCGGTTGAACGCATTTCAGGGCCCAACAATGGGTCAACTCCGGGGAACTTGTTGAAGGGTAACACCACTTCTTTGACAGAGTAGTAAGGCGGGATCACCTCTTGGGTAAAGCCTTGCTCAGTCAACGATTGGCCCGCCATCACTCGCGCTGCAATTTTGGCGAGTGGCACACCGGTTGCTTTCGACACAAACGGCACCGTTCGTGCGGCACGCGGGTTCACTTCAATCAGATAGATCTCATCGTCTTTAACCGCAAACTGCGTATTCATGAGGCCACTGACCCCCAGCTCCAACGCTAACTTACGCACTTGCTCGCGCATCCGGTCTTGAATGTCATCGCTGAGGGTGTAAGCCGGCAGTGAGCAGGCCGAGTCACCGGAGTGCACACCCGCTTGCTCGATGTGTTCCATGATGCCACCAATCACCACGGTTTCACCATCACACACCGCATCAATATCCACTTCCGTGGCATCGTCGAGGAAATGGTCGAGCAATACTGGGGATTCGTGCGACACACTTACGGCTTCGTTAAAGTAACGACGCAGATCGGTCTCGTCATACACAATTTCCATCGCTCGTCCGCCTAGAACATAGGAAGGACGTACCACCAGTGGATAGCCAATGTCTTTAGCCTTTTCAACCGCTTGCTCTAACGCGGTCACCGTTGCATTCGCCGGCTGCTTGAGTCCTAAGCGCTGCACGGCATCTTGGAAACGCTCACGGTCTTCCGCGCGGTCAATCGCATCTGGGCTAGTACCAATAATCGGTACCCCAGCCGCTTCAAGGTCACGTGCCAATTTCAGCGGCGTTTGCCCCCCGTATTGCACAATCACGCCTTCCGGTTGCTCAACACGTACAATCGCCAGTACATCTTCAAGCGTCACAGGTTCAAAGTAGAGACGGTCGGACGTATCGTAGTCGGTCGAGACGGTTTCAGGGTTACAGTTAACCATGATGGTTTCATAACCATCTTCACGCAGCGCCAGTGACGCGTGCACGCAACAGTAATCGAATTCAATACCTTGACCGATGCGGTTCGGGCCACCGCCCAATACCATGATCTTTTTCTTGTCGGTTGGCTGCGACTCACACTCCTCATCATAGCTGGAGTACATGTAGGCAGTATCTGACGCAAACTCTGCGGCGCAGGTATCTACGCGCTTGTACACAGGGTGGATATTGAATTTATCGCGCAATTTGCGGACTTCAATTTCAGACACACCCAGCAATTTGGCAAGACGCGCATCGGCAAACCCTTTGCGTTTTAGCTGGCGCAATGTGGTTTCATTAAGCCCTGCAAAGCCATGCTCGCGGACTTGTTGTTCCTGTTTGACGATGTCTTCAATTTGCACCAAGAACCAGCGGTCGATGTTAGTCAGATTAAAGACACCATCAACTGACATGCCGGCTCGGAACGCATCCGCAATGTACCAAATACGCTCTGCACCTGGCTCTTTGAGCTCATGACGAATGCGAGTCAGAGCATCGTCGTCGTCCAGATTCACCATCTCATCAAAACCTGACGCGCCCACTTCCAAACCACGCAAGGCTTTTTGCAGTGACTCTTGCTGGTTACGGCCAATTGCCATCACCTCGCCCACTGACTTCATTTGCGTGGTCAAACGGTCGTTCGCACCGGCAAATTTTTCAAAGTTAAAGCGCGGAATTTTGGTCACGACATAGTCGATGGTGGGTTCAAAAGAAGCCGGAGTCGCACCGCCTGTGATGTCGTTCATCAACTCATCAAGGGTAAAGCCGACAGCAAGCTTAGCCGCCACCTTGGCAATCGGGAAACCGGTGGCTTTTGATGCGAGCGCGGAAGAGCGTGACACACGTGGGTTCATCTCGATGATGACCATGCGTCCAGTTTTAGGATCAATACCAAACTGTACGTTGGAGCCGCCCGTCTCAACACCAATTTCACGCAGCACCGCCAGTGATGCATTTCGCATCAATTGATATTCTTTGTCGGTCAGCGTTTGCGCAGGTGCCACCGTAATGGAGTCGCCGGTGTGGACGCCCATGGCATCGAAGTTTTCAATCGAACAAACAATGATGCAGTTATCATTTTTATCCCGCACCACTTCCATTTCATACTCTTTCCAACCAATCAACGACTCATCAATCAGAAGCTCATTGGTGGGGGACAGGTCGAGACCGCGTTCACAAATTTCCTCGAACTCTTCTTTGTTATAAGCGATCCCGCCTCCGGTTCCTCCCATTGTAAAAGAAGGACGGATGATGCAAGGGAAACCGACTTCACCTAAAACCTTGTAGGCTTCATCCATGCTATGGGCAATCCCTGCACGAGGACACTCAAGGCCAATGCTGCGCATGGCTTCATCGAAACGGTGTCTGTCTTCGGCTTTATCAATTGCATCTGCTGTGGCGCCGATCATCTCCACACCGAATTCGGCGAGTACGCCGTGGCGCTCGAGATCTAGCGCACAGTTGAGTGCGGTTTGTCCGCCCATGGTCGGCAAAATTGCATCAGGACGTTCTTTGTCGATGATGTGTTTCACAACCTGCCATTGAATCGGCTCAATGTAGGTCGCATCGGCCATTTCTGGGTCGGTCATGATGGTGGCAGGGTTCGAGTTCACCAGAATAACACGATACCCTTCTTCACGCAGCGCCTTACACGCTTGTGCCCCTGAATAGTCGAACTCGCAGGCTTGGCCAATAATGATTGGGCCTGCGCCCAGGATAAGAATGCTTTTGATGTCTGTGCGTTTTGGCATGCTCAACGACTCCAATTAGGCGCGGTGTTGTTTGATGAGGTCGATAAAGTGATCGAAAAGGGGCGCAGCATCATGTGGCCCAGGGCTTGCTTCAGGGTGCCCTTGGAAGCTAAAGGCTGGCTTCTCGGTATGATGGATCCCTTGCAAGCTGCCATCGAACAAGGACACATGCGTCGCACGTAATGTGTCAGGCAAGCTGTCATTGTCTGCGGCAAAGCCGTGGTTTTGGCTGGTGATCATCACCACCCCACGCTCCAAATCTTTCACCGGATGGTTAGCACCATGGTGGCCAAACTTCATTTTGACCGTTTTCGCACCGCTCGCTAGCGCCAAGATTTGGTGCCCCAAGCAAATACCAAATAATGGCACGCCTTCCGCTAAGAAGGTTTGGGTGGCCGCAATCGCATAATCACACGGCGCCGGATCGCCAGGACCATTAGATAAGAAGACACCATCGGGATTCATCGCCAGCACTTCGTCTGCCGGGGTGGTTGCCGGTACCACAGTCAAACGGCAGCCGCGGTCAACCAACATGCGCAAGATGTTGCGCTTGGCTCCAAAGTCGTAAGCGACAACATGGTAAGGCAATTCACTGTCCGGCAGTGCATCTGGTAGACCCTGATGCAGCTGCCATGACCCTTGCGTCCAGCTGTAACGCTCCTGCGTCGTCACTTCTTTGGCAAGATCCATCCCTTTCAAGCCCGGAAAATCTTTCGCCTTGGCCAGCGCCAGCGCTTCATCAACGCTCTCTCCGGCCACAATACAGCCATTCTGCGCCCCTTTTTCACGTAACAAACGAGTGAGCTTACGGGTATCAATGTCGGCGATGCCAACAATGTTGTGTTGTTTGAGGTAATCAGAGAGGGATTGTTGATTGCGGAAATTGCTAGCTAACAGGGGAAGATCGCGAATGACGAGGCCTTGGGCGTGGACTTGGGAGGATTCTTCGTCTTCGGTGTTGGTGCCGGTGTTGCCAATGTGGGGATAGGTAAGTGTTACGATCTGACGGGAATAAGAGGGGTCGGTTAATATTTCTTGATACCCCGTCATCGAGGTATTGAAAACCACTTCTCCCACCGCGGTGCCATCAGCGCCGATCGGGGTACCGTGGAACACTGTCCCATCTTCTAGGACTAAGAGCGCAGACTTGCTCAAGACAACCTCCAATTATATAGAAATGCACTTTTTACGACTAACGTTGCATTCACGTATTCCATCTAAGATCAAAACTCACGTCAAGCTGAATTTTGACAAATTGCGCGCATTCTAGAGATGCGAGGTTTTGCTGTCAATAATGCGCGCTACTTTTTATTGTATTTACTAAGCACTCAAGAAAAACGGACAACCTAAGCAAGATAAAGCACAATCTTGTCTGTGTTTTTTTACCAATGCACTAGATAAATTGGCAGATAAATAACTTTTTTACCCAAACCGAGCAAGAAACAGAAAACTGACATGCGCAAACGTTTACCACGCAACAAAGATCATAACTGGAAGAGTTATCGCGTCGATATGCTGTCAACAAGGGGAAAACAAAGAAAAAATCACGACAATATGAAGTGTGTTGCATGAGGGAAAGAAAGGGGAACAAAAAAACATCGCGCCGAAGCGCGATGCATAATTATTTAAGATTAAGTACATCCTGCATGGTATAAAAACCTTGCTGGTGTTGATTGAGCCATACCGCGGCACGGACCGCTCCCTTGGCAAAGGTGGAACGACTTGACGCTTTGTGCGTGATTTCAACACGCTCGCCAATATCCGCAAACATGGCGGTATGCTCCCCCACGATATCGCCAGCACGAATGGTGGCAAAGCCAATTTCATTTTTGCTACGCTCGCCGGTGATCCCTTCTCGGGCATACACAGCGACATCACTCAGCTGATTTCCCATTGCCCCGGCAATCGCTTCTCCCATTCCCAGTGCCGTGCCCGATGGCGCATCCACTTTATGGCGATGATGGGCCTCAACAATCTCAATGTCGCATTCCTCACCCATCACTTTGGCGGCTTGTTCAAGCAGTTTAAATACAAGGTTGACGCCGACACTGTAATTGGGGGCCATCACCACTGCCGTCGCTTCTGAGGCATCTTGGATGGTTTGCTTTTGTGCGTCATCAAATCCAGTTGTTCCAATCACCAACTGCTTGCCTTTTTGTTGGCACAACGCTAAGTTCGCGAGTGTGGCCGCGGGTGCGGTAAAATCAATGATCACATCAAAGTCATCCGCCACTTTGGCCAGATCGTCCACCACTTGTACGCCGAGGCGGCCCACACCCGCCAGCTCCCCTGCATCCGTCCCAATCAAGCTTGATTCAGGCCGTTCACTCGCCGCCCCTAATGTTGCGCCCGCGTATTGCGTAACCGCTTGAATAAGATTGCGTCCCATACGGCCGGCTGCACCAGCAATGGCAATACGTACCATGGTTCTCCCCTCTTTTACTTCACCAGCAGCGCTGGCCACCTATCCATTAACCCATCACTGTAGCGCGTTCGTTTCAGCTTGTATATTGCTGAAAGTGGCCCAGAAGCATGCTAACAAAAAGGGAAGCTTTCGCTTCCCTTTAATTTTGTCGATGGGTAACTAGGTCACCTCACGAATTTGTAACTCTTTCGGCACTTCGAAGAACATGTTTTCTTCACGGCCACTCAGGTTTTCTACCTCAGTGGCACCCAACGCCTTCACGCGGGCAATGATCAAATCAACCAATTCTTCTGGTGCCGAGGCGCCAGCAGTGATCCCAACCGTGTGCTTACCCTCGAACCACGCAGGATCAATGTCTTCCGCACAGTCGGTCAAGTACGCCGGGGTTCCCAGTTTTTCCGATAACTCGCGGAGACGGTTTGAGTTCGAGCTATTCTTCGAGCCCACCACCACCATCACATCACAGCTTTGGGCAAGATCACGCACTGCATCTTGACGGTTTTGGGTCGCGTAGCAGATATCATCTTTGCGTGGGCCTTGAATATTGGGGAAAACCTGACGCAAGGTATCAATCACATCAGCGGTTTCGTCCACTGACAGCGTGGTTTGACTCACATAATGCAAGTTATCTGGGTCGTTGACTTGAAGCGTGTGCACATCCGCTGGCGTTTCAACCAAGTACATACCGCCAGTTTCACTGGCATATTGACCCATAGTGCCTTCTACCTCGGGGTGTCCAGCATGGCCAATCAGCACTACTTCCATATTTTTACGACTGGCACGTGCCACTTCCATATGTACTTTGGTCACCAAGGGGCAGGTTGCATCAAATACTGTCAGTTGACGGGATTTGGCTTCATTGCGCACCGCTTGCGAGACACCGTGGGCCGAGAAGATCACAATGCTGTCATCAGGCACTTCGCTTAATTGTTCCACAAACACCGCGCCGCGTTGCTTTAGGCCTTCCACCACAAACCGGTTATGCACCACTTCATGGCGCACATAAATGGGAGGCTGATAAATTTCCAGAGCACGTTCAACGATGCTGATCGCGCGATCGACGCCAGCACAAAAGCCTCGGGGATTCGCAAGTAGGATCTTCATGACTTTGCCTTATTGCACACTGATTATTTCTACGTCAAAAATCACGGTTTTCCCTGCCAACGGATGATTGAAATCGACCGTCACAGATTCGCCGCTGACCTCGGTCACGATACCGGGAATTTCTTGTCCTTGAGGACCGCTAAACGCAATGATGGCACCCACTTCAGCAGGCGTGTCTCCCCCAAACTGACGGCGGTCCATATAGTGGATATTATCCGGGTTTGGCTGACCGAATGCATCTTCAGGTGCCAGCGTAAAGCTGCTTTGCTCCCCTTCATGCAGCCCTAACAGACAACGCTCAAAGTTCTCGGTCAAGCTGCCGTCTCCCATCACTAACTTAGCGGGTTTTCCGGCATTGTGGGTGCTGTCGGCGACCGAGCCATCTTCAAGCTTAATGGTAAAGTGCATCAATACTTCGCTGGATGCGCTAATCGCTTTCATGATCTGTCCTTATCGAAAGTCGTGTTGGGCTAATTACTACGAGCGACCCCTAGGTCGCCGATGACTGCTCATGACGAAAACTGTCTAGCACCACTAAAACGGCGCCGACACAAATGGCTGAGTCAGCGAGATTAAATGCCGGCCAATGTGAATTACCAATGAAAAAGTCGAGAAAATCGATCACATAACCATGAACGAGGCGATCAAATAAGTTGCCCAATGCGCCGCCGWTGATCATGGCATAAGCGATATTGAGCATGCGCTTGCTCGCCGGTGTCACTCGCATCCAGTATGTGAGCAAGCCGCTCACGCCTAATGCGATAACGCTAAAAAGCCAACGCTGCCAACCGCCGGCATCGCTTAAAAAGCTAAATGCCGCACCATGATTATGGACGTAGGTAAGATTAAAAAACGGCAGTAATTCAATGCGGTTTGCGGGACCATAGCCCATGGTGTTCATCACCAGCCACTTACTGCCAATGTCTAAAACGAAAACCAGAGGCGCCAGCCAAAGCCAGCGCCATCCTGATTGCGAGAGTGAGTGAGAGGTCATCACGCAAATTGGCGAGTTTCGCCTTCTCCTGCAATGTTAGTCACACAGCGGCCACAAATTTCTTCGTGTCCTTCGATCGTGCCTACATCAGCAACATGGTGCCAACAGCGGTCACATTTTTTCGCTTCAGACGCCACAACGTCAACAGATAGCCCTTCCACATCCGTTTGCGTCGCAGAAGATGATGCCTCACCAGCGATCACTGTTGCTTTCGAGGTCAGCAGCACAAAGCGCAATTCATCGCCCATCATTTGCAGCTTTTGCGCAAATTCCGCTGGCGCGTACAGCGTAACTTCGGCTTCGAGTGAACCACCAATGACCTTGTCATTACGGGCTTGTTCGAGGGTTTTATTCACCGCGGCACGAACATCCAGCAGTTTTGCCCAGAATGCATTGTTGAGCACCGCATCGTCTTCTAAGCCAAACAAGCCGTCATACCAGACATCGGTGAACACAAACTTGCCGCGTTCGCCAGGCATTTCATTCCAGATCTCATCTGCCGTGAACGACATAATCGGTGCCATCCAACGTACCAGCGCTTCGACAATGTGGAACAGCGCGGTTTGGCAACTACGGTGCGCGTGGCTCCCCGCTTTCGCGGTGTACTGACGATCTTTGATGATATCCAGATAGAAAGAGCCCATCTCAATCGAGCAGAACTGCATCAAGCGTTGGGTGACTTGGTGGAAGTTGCAAGCTTCAAACGCTTCGGTGATCTCTTGTTGTGCCGCTAATGCACGCCCCACCGCCCAGCGATCAACCGCCACCAGCTCATCGGCTGCGACACTGTCTTGCTTAGGATCAAAACCATGCAGGTTTGCCAGCAGGAAGCGCGCTGTATTACGAATACGACGGTACGCATCAGCGCTACGTTTTAGTATCTCATCCGATACCGTGATCTCACCGGTGTAGTCGGTTGATGCCACCCACAGACGCAGGATGTCGGCGCCCAGTTTGTTCATCACATCTTGCGGCGAGACAGTATTCCCCAGTGATTTCGACATCTTGCGGCCTTTGCCGTCAACCGTGAAACCATGGGTCAGTACTTTGCGATACGGTGCTTTGCCTTTGATCGCCACCGAGGTCATCAACGAAGACTGGAACCAACCACGATGCTGATCTGACCCTTCGAGGTACATATCTGCTTCTTGGCCGTTAAACTCGTCGCGTTGGTTGACCACCGCGTAGTGCGTCGCACCGGAGTCAAACCAAACATCCAGCGTATCGAGGACTTTCTCATACTGTTCAGCGTCATCACCCAACAGTTCATTCAGATCCAGATCCCACCAAGCTTGAATTCCCGCTTTCTCAACACGTGCAGCAACTTGTTCAATCAAGTTCAACGTGTCTGGGTGCAGCTCTGCGGTTTCTTTGTGAACAAATAGCGCAATCGGCACGCCCCATGTACGTTGACGTGAAATACACCAATCAGGGCGACCATCGACCATCGACTCAATACGGTTTTGGCCCCACTCAGGGATCCAATCAACGTTTTTGATCTCTTGCAACGCTTTGTCACGCAGGCCGGCTTTCTCCATCGAGATAAACCACTGCGGTGTGGCGCGGAAAATGATTGGCGTTTTGTGACGCCAGCAGTGTGGGTAGCTGTGCTCATAAGCATGGTGATGCAGCAGTGCATCGTGCGCTTTCAGCGCTTCAATCACACTATCGTTGGCTTTAAAGACATGTTGGCCTGCAAACAGTGGAGTATCCGGTAAATAGACTCCGTTGCTACCCACTGGGTTCGCGACTTCAAGATCGTATTTTTGACCAACCACAAAGTCTTCTTGGCCGTGGCCAGGTGCGGTGTGTACCACGCCCGTACCMGACTCTGTCGTGACGTGATCACCCAAGATCACAGGCACATCAAAATCGTAAAATGGGTGCTTGACGCGTTTAAGCTCAAGCGCGTCACCTTTACAGAAGCCGAGGTTGTGATAATGCTCAATACCCGCACGATCCATCACCTCTTTGACCAGTTCGGCCGCGACGATAAGGCGCTTAGGTTGCTCACCTTCAACTTGTACTAACACATATTCAAGGTCACCGGCCACCGCTACCGCACGGTTAGCAGGCAAGGTCCAAGGCGTCGTAGTCCAGATCACCACACCCACTTCGCCTTCACCTTGATGATCACCGGCGAGGTTAAAGGCACTGATCAGAGCTTGCTCGTCAACCGCGCGAAAGATCACATCAATCGATGGCGAGGTTTTATCTTGATATTCCACCTCAGCTTCTGCCAAGGCCGAGCCACAATCCGTACACCAGTGCACCGGCTTAAAGCCTTTATGCAAGTGTCCATTGGCGGCAATTTTACCCAACGCGCGGATGATGCTGGCTTCGGTATTGAAGTCCATGGTCAGGTAAGGTTTGTCCCACTCACCTAAGACACCAAGACGTTTAAAGTCCGCCTTCTGGCCTTCCACTTGTTTGGCAGCATATTCACGGCACTTCTCACGGAACTCAGCGGTTGAGACTTTTTGACCGGGTTTACCGACTTTTTTCTCTACCATCAGCTCAATCGGCAAGCCGTGGCAATCCCAGCCAGGTACATACGGTGCGTCGTAGTCCGCTAGCGTTTTTGATTTAATAATAATGTCTTTGAGAATTTTATTAACTGAGTGACCAATATGAATGTTGCCGTTCGCGTACGGAGGACCGTCGTGCAAAATAAATGTTTTTTTGCCTTTCTTCGCTTGACGGATAGCACCGTACAGATCTTCATCGTACCAACGCTTGAGCATATCAGGCTCGCGCTTAGCAAGATTACCTCGCATCGGAAACGCAGTTTCCGGCAGGTTTAAGGTATCTTTATAGTCACTCATTGATTATTGATTCCGTATGGAGGTTACACTCTAGACATTATTCACATCAGCCAGCCACGCACGCGCAGCTGATGCATCTCGTTGAATTTGCATTTTTAGTGCGTCAATAGACGCGAATTTGGTTTCATCGCGAAGTTTATGCAAAAGATAAACTTCCAGCTGTTTGCCATATAAATCGATTGATTGATCAAATAGATGGACTTCGAGCTGCTGGCGCACACCGTCGACCGTCGGCCGTACACCAACGTTAGCCACGCCGGGTAACCGCTGTCCGGTCACGGCGCCTTCCACTTGTACGGCATACACACCTGAAACCGGGGAAACGCGGCGTTTTAGCAATACATTGGCGGTCGGGAAGCCAATCGTGCGCCCTAACTTACGCCCATGCGCGACACGCCCACAGATGCTGTAAGGTCGCCCCAACATGTCACCCGCCTCGGCAAGATGGCCTGCGGCTAACGCATCGCGAATCGCTGTGCTGCTCACTCGGCGGTCACTGACGCAAAAGCTTTCGGTACTGACCACATCAAAGTGATGTTCCTGGCCTGCTCGTGCGAGGCGCGCAAAATCACCGCTTCGCTTCAAACCAAAGCGAAAGTCATCGCCGACTACCAGAAACTTAACACCCAATTGTTCGACCAACAAGCGGTCAACAAAGTGATCGGCACTCATGGCCGCAAATGCAGGGGTAAAATTCACACACAGCAGGCGGTCTACGCCCAGCTTCGCCAACTGGGTATATTTATCTCGCAATCTCGACAGGCGCGCCGGCGCTTTTTCACCTTTAAACAGCTCTAACGGCTGTGGTTCAAACAACATCACAGTCGCAGGTAGGTGCAGCGCTCGAGCTTTTTCCACCACCTGGCGCAACACCGCCTGATGCCCCAAATGGACACCATCAAAGTTACCGATGGTCAGGACACAACCTCGGTGGCGCGCTCGTATGTTATGGATACCTCGGATTAATTCCATCGCCTGCTGACTATTTGAACTATTGAAACTGGCGGATTATATACTAGTCAGGGCTGGCAATCAGCCCTGGATTCACATCCGACCATTGAATTACCCGCGATGACGAATATCACCCAGTCGCACACCACATAACAGTGCGGTGCACAAATACACCACACTGCCACCGAGAATAAGCCCCACCAACACCATGCTGCGCATCGACAGTGACATCTCGACCCAGCCATTTAATGTCGGCATCAGTGTCATTAACACCGCCACCATTGCTGCTACCGCAACAACTAAACGGCCGATATATAAAGCCGTCGCACGAGACAAACGGTAAACACCGGCACGGTGTAGGCCTTGATAAAGCAAGCCCGCATTGATCAGTGCCGATAAAGCAGTGGCAATTGCAAGGCCAACATAACTGAACAAATAGGCAAAGATAGCGTTAAACACCATATTGCTTATCATGGCAATCACACCAAATTTCACCGGTGTTTTGGTGTCTTGTCGTGCGTAGTAGCCGGGCGCGAGGACTTTTATCAGCATAAAGTTGACCAGTCCACAGGCATAGGCCACCAGCGATAAACTGGCCGCTTGCACATCGTCGACACCGAATTCGCCTCGCATAAAGAGTACCATCAGCATCGGCTTTGCTAACAAAATCAACCCCACCATGGCTGGAATACCCAGCAGCAACACCATGCGCACCCCCCAATCCATGGTCGCAGCAAATTGGGTGGGCGATTTATCGACATGGCGCTGGGAAAGCGCCGGCAGGATCACAGTCGCAATGGCAATGCCAAATAATCCTAACGGAAACTCGAGTAAACGATCGGAGTAATACAGCCAACTGATGGAGCCTGTCATCAAAAAGCTGGCAATGAAGGTATCAAACAATAGGTTAATCTGGCTCACAGAGACCCCAAAAAGAGCCGGGATCATCAGTTTGCGGATCTTTACCACACCAGGATGGTGCCATCCCCACTTGGGTTTTACCAACATGCCCTCTTGCGATAAGAAAGGAAGTTGAAACAGCAACTGAACCAGCCCGCCGATAAAGACCCCGACCGCCAAACCGATTTCAGGTTGTGCAAGATAGGGCGACAGCCAAATCGCCGCGGCAATAATCGCAACATTGAGGAATACAGGGGTAAAGCTCGAAACGGCAAACTTATTGAGCGTATTCAGGATGGCGCCCGATAGCGCTACAAAAGTAATAAACCACAAGTACGGGAAGGTAATTTTCAGCATCAAGCTCGCTAACTCGAACTTGGCCCCGTCAGGGCGGCCATCCAGCCAGTCGACAAACCAACCGGTCCCAAATAACGCCGCCAACACAGGCGAGCCAATGACACCGAGCAGGGTGACAATCGTCACTAACCCACCCAAGGTGCCGACGACGTTGGCAACCAGTTCGCGAGATTGCGTCCGATTATTATCGTCTTTATCCAGCGCTTGATATTCAGTCAACACGGGGACAAAGGCCTGTGAAAATGCGCCTTCTGCGAATAAACGACGCAAAAAGTTAGGGATTTTATTGGCGAAGAAAAACACATCGGCGGCAGCTCCTGCCCCCATTAAGTTGGCAATCACCACATCCCGCACCAGCCCCAACACGCGGGACACCAGTGTCATGGTGCTAACGATTAGCCCAGAGCGTAATAGTCGCTTACTCACGGTTACCTCTTGAAAACACGTGCCTCTATTGTGCGCCACCCCATGCGTGTTGATGCTCGCTCACTCATGCAGGCCAAGCGATAATGACACGCGAAACGGAAATAAAGGTGACGTAGAGCCTGAAATGCTGATAGAATCAGCCGCCATATTAACCGTGATAACCCCGCAGCGCCAACACTACCTTGGAGCGGCGGATATTTGCACAAATGAATTGACAATAGAGGCAAAAAGAGGCATAGTCCTCCGCCTTGAAATGTCACCGAACAAAAGATTTGGGAGTTAGACCCTTGGCGAATATCAAATCTGCTAAGAAGCGTGCGATCCAATCTGAGAAGCGTCGCCAGCACAACGCAAGCCGTCGCTCTATGATGCGCACTTATATGAAGAAAACTGCTGCTGCTATCGCTGCAGGCGACAAAGAAGCGGCAACTGCTGCTTTTGCGCAAGTACAGCCTATTCTTGATCGTTCAGCCACCAAAGGCCTGATCCACAAGAACAAAGCAGCACGTTACAAAGCAAGCTTCGCAGCACAAATCAAAGCGCTGTAATAGCTTTTTGCTTTGCATCATGCATAAAAAAACCGGCCTCGGCCGGTTTTTTTATTGCTTGTTAATCGGCGTGCTTTCTCAATCACCGCAATACAGATCGTGTAATAGCTGGATCACCGCTTTCACTTCTTCACTTTTCAGTGAGTAATAGACCGTTTGCGCCTCTTTTCGTGTATTCACCAAACCGTCTTTACGTAACCAAGCAAGATGTTGGGATAAGGCCGACTGGCTCAAAGGCACCCGTTCAACCAACTGTCCAACCGAAAGTTCGCCTTGTAGTAAATAGCACAGAATAAACAGACGCTTTTCGTTTGCCATGGCTTTCAGCAAGCTTACCGCTTTCGGCCCGTTTTGTTGCATTTGGGCTAAATCCATTTGACTTCCACTTCAATTGTTACCACCTTGCTCGAGTCTAGCACGATCTCACCACAAGCTTGTAACTAAACGAATAAGTGGCTGTAATCGGCTTCGCAAATCCGTTTGACGGCGGGGTGTTGGATCATTCGCTCAGCAAAAATCACATAGTACTCTTCCTTGAGCGTCTCCAAGTTTGCAATCGGTGCAACATTACCGATACCACTGATTTCATTGGCATAGGTGCTGGGAGCGATAAACAGTGCCTGATGGTTGATCCCAAACGCTTTCATTAACGCGGAATCATCAAACTCCCCCAAAATATTGGGAACAATACCTTGTTGATCAAACCACTGCATCAGTTTTCGACCCATCGCTGTCGCGCGGCTTGGGATCAATAATTTCTGGCTCGCAAGCAGTGTGGCGATCGGTATATCGCCCAATATATCTGGGTGAGAGGCAAACAAGCTCATACTGCACTCGCCCAGTTTGACGCTGAATAAACCCGCTTGCTGAGTCGAATCAACCGGACAGTCCGACAAAATCATATCCAATTTGTGCTGGGACAGTTGCTCTAACAACATTTCATGTGTCGATTCAAAACAGCGCAAATGAATCGCGTTATCGTCAGGTACTACGTGGAGTAAAACCTGACTGACCAACTGCTTGGATAATGCATCGGCGACACCGACGTCAAATAGGATATTTTCTTGCTGACTGTAATTAACGATATCGAGCATTTCGTAGCTCAAACCAAACATACGATCCGCATATTGAAACACCAACTGCCCCAACTCTGTAGGCTCAACATGCCGGCCGTTTCGCTTAGTCAGCTTCCCGTTAAGTCGTTGCTCGAGTGCTCGGATTTGTCCAGTGACCGTTTGAGGGGTTAAGCAAAGCTTATCGGCACCTTTGGTAATCGAGCCTTGCTTGCAAACCATCCAAAAATAGTAAAGGTGGTTGTAATTAAGATGCGCCATGACTTGCCATAAAAAAACGCCAAGCCAGCAGCTTACGCTGCCAACTTGGCGCCTTCAAGCGAAATGAATGGTTTAGTTTTTCATATCGTCTTTATCCAGTGGCTTTCTCACGCGCTCACCGGCGCGATGCTCTAACGCTCGCTCTGAGAAGCTTGAGCTTTCCGCGTCGCGCGTAGACTCTACATCAGCGGACACCGCCGCTTTGCCGTCCTCGACGCCTGCAAGGTAGGCCTCGCATACTTGGCTGTTGTCGTTATTGCCTTGGCAATATGTCTCGTAATTCGCCGCAAGCGCCGTTCCCGAGACACCCAACAGACTAGTAATCAACGCTAACTCCATTTTCTTCATCTTCGTCTCCTTCTTCAAAGGCGCTGGCTGGCGGCAACATAAAATGCAGAACCAAGTAGCCAATCACTGCCGACAAGGTTGATCCTATCAAGATCCCAAGTCGAGAGAATGTGACGAACTCACCATTCACACCGACGAAGGCCAGTGACGAGATGAAAATCGACATGGTAAAACCAATACCACACAGCAAGGACACCCCAAAGATTTGTGAGAATGTCACTCTTGCCGGCATTTTCGCAATACCAAGTTTTACGGCTGCCCAACTGAAGGTAAAGATACCGAGCGGTTTACCAATCAGCAGACCTAACGCAATACCGAGAGGTAGCATTTCGGTCAAGCTTGCTAGCGAGACGCCATCGAGCGAGACGCCGGCATTAGCAAACGCAAATATCGGCAGAATCAGATACGATACATAAGGATGCAGTGCATGTTCGAGCTTTTTCAGTGGTGACGGTGCATCCTCTGTTTTGCCCTTCAACGGAATCGCAAAACCTAATACCACACCCGCCAGTGTCGCATGTACACCCGACTGTAAGACACTGAACCAAAGCACCAAACCAACCACAATATAGGCAGCAATATTGGTGACTTTGCGCATGTTCATCCCAACCAGCACTATCGTCGCCACAAAGGCACTGGCGAGTGCCAGCATGGAAAGGTCGCTGCTATAAAACAAGGCAATAATCACGATGACGCCTAAATCATCGATTATCGCGAGTGCTAATAAGAATACTTTAAGTGCCAGTGGCACTCGGTTCCCTAATAGCGCTAATACACCTAAGGCAAAGGCAATATCCGTGGCTGCTGGAATCGCCCAGCCAGACACAGCAAGAGGATCACCCCAGTTAAACGCTAAATAAACCAGCGCGGGTGCCAACATACCACCCACAGCCGCAACGGCAGGGAAAGTGGCTTTATCTTTGGTGTTTAACGCCCCTTCGATTAATTCCCGTTTAACTTCTAAACCAATCAGCAGGAAAAAAATCACCATCAGGCCGTCGTTGATCCAGTGACCCACGGACAGACCTGCAACATAGGTATGAAGCGTGCTGTCATATAAAGGCTGTAAACCCGAGTTCGCCACGAACATCGCTAGCACAGCCGCAATAATCAGCACAATACCTCCTGCAGATTCCATTTTTAGAAACTGACGAATGACATCAGTCATTTAAGCACTCCATACAAAAAAAGTGGATTTCCGTAGTCTAGACAGCCAGACCCGTTTTCTAAAAATCGTTTGTTCTGATAGTAAACATCGGAAAAACCGATGTAAAATCTCACTTACTATTGATTTATTCGCAGTCTAAACATTTGTCAACGAATTTTACCGTCCATCATTTAGCATAGTGGCATTCGCTTTGTTGTTGTTACATTTTTTATATCGGTTTTTTCTACTTGGGGGGCACAGCCTAAATTTTAATTATAATCATACACATAACCCCATCTAACCTTACCGGCTCACCGACCCAGATCGGATTTTATGAACACTGCAGTATTTGTGTCATATTTCTGAAATATTCCCTTCTTACTATCGCCGCTGATTTTGCTTTGACACAAAACCGACATCGAATTGTCACGGAGATAACTTATGACTCCCCATGCTACAGCGGTAGAGGCAACCCAAAGCTCCTCGAACTGGTTCCGTTGGACCAAGCTCGCCGTCATGCTTTATGTACTACTAGTGGCGGTTGCCATGGTAGGGAGCGGCTTTAAATTAGCCGTGGGCGATGAGGCCAAGACCTTATTCGAATTTGCTTCTCACCCCGTAGCTGGCTTGATGATAGGGATTGCCGCCACGGCGCTGATCCAATCGTCAAGTACGGTTACTTCTATTATCGTTGGTCTGGTTGCAGGCGGCTTGCCGGTTGAAACAGCGATTCCAATGGTAATGGGCGCAAACGTAGGCACCACAGTTACCAACACCTTGGTGAGCTTGGGCCATGCGCGTTGCAAAGAAGAGTTCCGTCGTGCATTCAGTTGCGCCACGGTGCATGATTTCTTCAACTTATTCGCTGTGGCTATCTTCTTGCCGCTCGAAATGATGTTCGGCTTGCTGAACAAGTTGTCACAATGGTTGGTTTCGCCACTGTCACAAACCGGTGACATGAGCATCAAAGGCCTGAATTTCGTTAAGCCGCTGACCAAACCTGCTGTGAACATGGTGCAGTCTCCTTTAGAGTCAGTTCTACCCGGCAACCTAGGTGGCTTGCTGATGATCGGTTTAGGTATCTTTGCCATCGTATGTGCCATCACTGTGATGGGTAAGGTGATGAAGAAGCTAATGGTCGGTCGTGCCAAAGATATGCTGAAAAACGCGATTGGTCGTGGTCCATTGCATGGCATCTTCTCAGGCTCAGTGGTTACCGTACTGGTACAATCTTCATCCACCACTACAAGCTTGATGGTTCCGCTAGTTGGTACCGGCGTGTTAAAAATTCGCGATGTTTATCCCTTCACCCTAGGTGCAAACATTGGTACCTGCATTACTGCCTTGCTTGCCGCTACTGCTGTTACCGGTGAATTCGCGGTGTTCGCGCTGCAAATTGCGCTCGTGCACCTTTGCTTTAATATTCTCGCTACGGCGCTCATTTTCGGTATCCCGGTATTGCGTGAGTTGCCGCTAAAAGGCGCAGAATGGCTGGGTCACTTGGCCGCGAAATCGAAAATGGCGGTCCTGGCCTACATCACACTGGTATTCGTGGTAGTACCCGGCGGGATTGTGCTGTTGTCGCAATAACGCCCATCCAGACGCTTATCGAATCAAAGCCATCGCTCCTCGCGGTGGCTTTTTTGTTATGAACCGCAACCGCCACGTAGAGACCGCGCTGTAGGCATAAAAAAACGCAGCGACTTGGCTGCGTTTTTGCTGATGAATGCGTCCTGCGTCATTAAATGGCAATCGGCGCTTTAATGGTTGGATGCGGGTCGTAACCTTCAATCTCAAAATCTTCAATCTTGTAGTCGAAGATGGAGGCAGGTTTGCGCTTAATCGTCAGTGTTGGCAATCCTCGCGGCTCGCGCTTTAACTGCTCATACACAATCTCATCGGTCAGATGATTGTGGTAAAGGTGCACGTCGCCAAACGTATGGACAAAATCGCCCACTGCCAAATCACATTGCTGTGCAATCATATGCGTTAGCAACGCGTAACTGGCAATATTGAACGGCACTCCTAAAAAGTAATCGGCACTGCGCTGATAAAGCTGGCACGAGAGCTTGCCATCGGCCACGTAGAACTGAAAAAGACAGTGGCAAGGGGCAAGGGCCATCTTACCCTGCTCCGCGTTCTCAGAGGGGCTGACAGACTCGTCGGGTAAGTCTGCGGGGTTCCACGCCGTAATGATATGACGGCGCGAATGTGGTTTGGTTTTGATTTGCTCCACCAGCTGCGCAATTTGGTCAACCGTCGAACCATCAGGACACGCCCATGAGCGCCACTGGGCGCCATAAACCGGTCCTAGATCGCCTTGCTCTGTCGCCCATTCATCCCAAATACGTACTTTGTTGTCTTGTAAGTATTGGATGTTAGTCTCGCCGTTAAGAAACCACAGTAATTCGTGGATAATGGCGCGGGTATAAAGCTTTTTGGTCGTGAGCAGCGGAAAACCTTCAGCAAGGTCGAACCGTAATTGGCGTCCAAACACTGAACGTGTACCTACACCCGTGCGGTCGCCTCTATCCGTACCATTGTCAAGAATATCCTGCATCAAAGCTAGATACTGCTTCATAGTGTTTCCTATCGTTGGACAAACAAAAGGCACCGCCCGCGGTGCCTTGGTGTGGTCAATAGTATATCTGATTACTCGACGTTAATCATCGAGCTGCAACAGAGCCTCGTCGGTACGCCCAGACAATCATGAGCGCCCCTACAACGACCATCGGTAATGATAATAACTGCCCCATGCTGAACAAGTCACCAAACAAGCCAAGATGCGCATCCGGCTCACGGAAGTATTCAACGATAAAGCGGAACGTGCCATACCCGACTAAGAATAATCCCGATACCGCCCCCATAGGACGCGAGCGACGAATAAACAGATTGAGGATCACAAACAAGGCCACCCCTTCGAGTGCGAACTCATAAAGCTGGGAGGGATGACGCGGCCAAGGACCGCCGGTGGGGAAAATCATCGCCCAAGGCACATCGGTAACACGTCCCCAAAGTTCACCGTTAATAAAATTGCCTAATCGCCCCGCGCCTAAACCGAAAGGAACGAGCGGCGCAATAAAATCAGCCACGGTGAAAAAATGACGTTGGGTTTTACGCGCATACCATGCCATGGCCACGATGACACCAAGTAAGCCGCCATGGAAGGACATGCCGCCAGTCCACACTTTAAACAAGAATAAAGGGTCGGCAACAAACGCATCAAATTGATAAAACAATACATAACCGATGCGGCCGCCCAGTACGACACCAAGAAAACCCGCGAACAGTAAATCACTGACTTCCTCTTTGCTCCAACCACTGTTCGGTTTCGTAGCACGGTGATTGGCAAGCCATAGGGCAAACACAAAACCAACTAAATACATCAGTCCGTACCAGCGAATGGCAATCGGGCCAAGCTCGACTAATATCGGGTCTATCGACGGAAAGGTAATGTAACCTTCTGCCATGGATTCCATCCTTTACTTCAACAACATGCTTGCGCCGACAATAACAAGAAAGCCAGCAAAAATACGTTTTATTTGCCGCGTTGGAAGCCTTACTGCAAGCGTGGCGCCAACACGTGTCATCAACACCGAAGTCGACACCACACCCAGCAAGGCGGGCAAATACAAATATCCGACACTGAGTGCCGGTAAGGGTTCCGTCTGTCTCCAGCCCAACCAAACAAAACTTACCATCCCTGCCAATCCAAGCACGGCGCCGCCAAGCGCAGAGCTGCCAATCGCTTTGTGCATCGTGACCCCACGCCAATGCAAGTAAGGGACGGTAAAGGAACCGCCGCCAATGCCAGCCAAGCTTGATAGCGTACCGATCAAGGTACCCGCCAGAGATATTCGCCACTGGGGCGGTAAAGGGCGGAGGGTAACTTGGGGACGGCTGAGCAACATTTGCATCGCCATGGTCAGCACGATGACGCCAAAGATACGTGGCAGCCAATCGGGTGGAAGTTTATCTGCCAATGAGGCACCTAATACGCCGCCTAGCATCATCCCAGGAACCAGGGCTCTGACCGCGCGCATATCCACATTGCCCATACGAAAATGGCGCCAAGCTGAGGCGCTGGAGGTTAAGACAATGGTGGCTAACGATGTCGCCAGCGCCATCGGCATCACGATGTCAGCAGAGAGACCAAACAATGGAAGCAAAAAGCTTAACGCCGGCACCACCACCAAGCCACCGCCAATGCCAAGGAGTCCGGAGAGCGTGCCGACTAACGCTCCCAGTAGCATACAAATAAACGCTAACAACAAGGTTGCGGTGGTGATCATCGCATCCGTCCAATTTGGACCAGCGCATCCAAGCCTTGCTCGGCTAAAAAACCTTCCATCTGAGTACGAACCTGTCCGGGTTCACTCAAACTCAGCATCTGCTTGGTTTGCTTTTGTAAACGTGGCAAGGAAAGACGACTGAGCAAGTACTTAATCTTCGCCACATTACGCGTATTCATACTTAATTGGCGATATCCCAGTCCTACTAATAATGCTGCGCCCACCGGATCGCCCGCGAGTTCACCACATACGCTCACCGGCAATTGATGACGATCACTGGTGGTCGCAATCAAACTAAGCGCATGAAGTACGGAAGGATGGAGTGCATCAAAGATGTTGGCGACGCGGGCATTGTTGCGATCCACAGCCAATAAATACTGCGTTAAATCGTTGGTGCCAACTGAGAGAAAATCGACTTCTTGCGCGATCCCATCGAGCTGATACAGCACGGAGGGCACTTCAACCATAATGCCAAGTAGCGGCTTCGCCAGAATTTCTCCCGCCAGTTTTGCCTCATGGCGCACTTCCTCAAATGCGCGAGCAATCAACGTTTTCGCTTCCAGCAGTTCATTCACACCGGAGATCATCGGCAACAAGAGCTTCAAATTATCCAACCCCAGACTGGCACGCAACATCGCACGTACTTGGATCAGAAAAATATCGGGATGATCTAGAGTAAAACGAATGCCGCGCCAGCCAAGAAACGGGTTATCTTCATCGACACTCAAATAGGGTAATGGCTTGTCACCGCCAATATCCAAGGTACGCATCACCACAGGTTTATCTGGGTAGCTGGCCAAAATCGCACGGTATTGTTTGACTTGTTCGTCCTCGGAAGGAAAACGGCGCTGCATTAAAAAAGGCACTTCGGTCCGAAACAAGCCCACACCATCGACACCTTGGTTGATGGCGATGCTACTGTCGGCGCTCAAGCCAGCGTTCAAATGGATCTGGATACGGGTGCCATCTTGGCTTTGTCCGGGCGAGGCCAGCGCCGTATCTAAGGTCGATTGCAAACTGACTTCCGCTTGAACCAGCTGCTGATACTCCTTCAGCAAAGGTGCGGCAGGCTCAATCATCAACAGCCCTTTGTGACCATCCAAGATCACCGATTTATTGTGGAGTCTTGGCGCGGAAAAGCTCACTCCCATCACCGCCGGAATGCCAAGTGCCCTTGCCAATATGGCCGCATGGGAATTCGCCGCGCCCTCTTCGGCTACGACCCCCGCGAGCAGCGCGCGTGGGATAGAAGCCAGCATGCCAGCCGTCAGTTCACGGGCGAGCAAGACGATAGGCGACGAGATAGGTTGATGATTGCTCGAGGCTTCAGAAAGAAAATAGAGTAAACGCTGACCGAGCTCCTTCACGTCGGCAGCCCGTGCCTTAAGATAGGGATCATCCATGGCCGCAAAACGGGATGAAAAGGTTTCCACCGTTTGTCGGACCGCCCACGCGGCTTCGTCGCCCTGTTGGATACGTAGGGTCATATCCTCGCGCAGCATAGGATCGTTGAGCAAATGGACAAACAAATCAAAGATCGCCAGCGCCTCTTTTTGTAGCTCCTTATCAAAGCGTTTTCTAAGGCGACGGAACTCCACTGACGCATCATCTAATGCGGCATCTAAACGATCGAGCTCTTTTTGAACATGCAAACAGCAGGCCGGTGCGACGTCCTCTAATCGTGGTTGAGAATCATCACACCATGCATTCGCAATTCCTACCCCGGGTGATGCAGGAACCCCTTCCAACAACACGGGTGACTGTGACGCATTCAGCCATCCACCTTGTGCATCGGCATGGGCAAACACCACTGCCAGTTGCGCGGCAAGGGTGACAAGAAACGACTCTTCACTTTCATCAAATTGACGCGGCTGGTGTTGCTGCACCACCAGTACGCCCAGTATCGTTTTACGATAAATAATGGGCGTACCTAGAAAAGACTGGAAGGCATCTTCCCCTGTGGCCGGGAAAGGTTTAAACGCGGGATGCTCGCGCGCATGGGCCAAATTGATCGGCTCTGCGCGCTCGCCAACTAATCCTACCAAGCCTTCACCAAAAGACAGTGAAACTTGCGCGGCAGGATCCAAGCCTTGGGTGGCCATCAGATTAAAGCTGGCTTGCTCGGGATTGGCAAGATACACAGAGCAACACTCGGTATGCATCGCAACACAGGTTTGCTGCACTAGGGTTTGCAGCGCCTGATGAAGATCCGCCGATGCGGCTACGCTCTGAACAATATTTCTAAGCTGTGTCAGCACCGGCTTCCTCCTTAAACGTTATCCTCGCTTGTTCCGACGTCGAGGCTTACGCTCCTTAAAAGGCATCGCTAACGGCGCAAACTCTTTCATTGCGCGGCGGTATACTTCGCGTTTGAAAGACACAACCTGACGTACCGGATACCAATAACTGACCCAACGCCAGCCATCAAATTCCGGGGTTCCCCCGCGGGACACATTCACTTTCGACTCATCGCATTCCAGCTTCAACAAAAACCATTTTTGTTTTTGCCCAATACAGACTGGCTTGGAGTCCCAACGTACCAAACGTTTCGGGAGCTTATAACGTAGCCAGTGACGGCTAGTACCCAAGATGCGGACATCTTTTTTGGTCAGCCCCACTTCTTCGTAAAGCTCACGGAACATGGCTTGTTCGGGACTTTCCCCATCATCAATCCCGCCTTGCGGGAACTGCCATGAATGCTGACCATATCGACGAGCCCAGAGAACCTGACCGTGGCCGTTACATATTACTATCCCCACATTGGGACGATAGCCATCGCCATCAATCACTGGACGACCTCAATGATAAATCTCTACTGAGTCTGATTTTTTCACAAAAAGCCGCTAAGGGTAAACAAACATTGTGGATTAACCCGTGTTTTTGCGCACTCGTCGTCATCTGAGGATAACTTAGGGCCTAACAGGAAGTTATAAACATAGCAATGAGAGTTTGCGCACATTTATTCACGCTTTCTGTGGATAGATTTGTGAAGAAGCAACGAAAAAGTCTAAAACGTCATCAACTCAAGATCATAAAATCTGATTCACAATTAAACAAAAAACAAAATAATCGTTATAAATCAAATCATTGAATARACAAAAACCAACAAGGATCCTTGTGGTGATCTTTCGATCATCCTTTGCACACAGATCGCTCAAAGATCCATCAGTTAGTAAATTATCCACATCGTTAGCGCAAAAATCCAACAATATCGTGGATCACACACTTAACACTGGCAAAAAGGGTACTGTATATATGATCATGGTCGCGAATCTTACACGCAACACTTATCTTTCTGTGGATAACTAAAGCAACGCCAGATAGATCTTCACCATGAGGATCCTTGCGCCTTGCTCGACGCTTAACGATAATGCAGGTCATCTTGTGCCAAACATTATTCGTTGCCGAAAAGCTATCCGTATGCAGTCACCACAGTCCGAATCAGAACTCATGCAGCGTGCCGCTGATTTAGCCGGTTTCACGCTAGGGGAAATCAGCCACGAGCATGGGATCGTCTGTCCGGCCGATCTGAGCCGAGAAAAAGGCTGGGTAGGCATGTTGCTAGAAACCTGCTTGGGCGCGACGGCAGGAAGTAAACCCGAGCAAGACTTTGCTCATTTAGGGATTGAGCTAAAAACGATCCCAGTAAACGCGCATGGCAAACCACTTGAAACCACCTTTGTGTGTGTTGCGCCTTTGACAGGTATTAGTGGTGTACAGTGGGAGCACAGCCATGTTCGACACAAACTCTCCCGTGTCCTTTGGGTTCCCGTTGAAGGAGAACGCACCATTCCACTCGCAGAGCGACGCATTGGCACTCCCCTGCTTTGGTCACCCAGTCTAGAAGAAGACGCGCAGCTGCGTGCCGATTGGGAAGAGCTGATGGATTTGATTGCCTTAGGACGGGTGAATGATATTACCGCGCGTCACGGCCAGTATTTACAGCTGCGCCCTAAAGCCGCTAACAGCCATGCACTTACCGATGCGTTTGGGGCAAAGGGCGAACCGATCAAAACCCTACCGCGTGGCTTTTATCTGCGCACCCAGTTCACCCATCATATTCTAAGCCGATTTTTCGTCAGCTGACCGAACGGCTTAAAAGCGTATCGGCATATCCTCTTTGCAGGGAGGTTGATCACCGGTGGCAAACTCGTCGTAAGGGTCGAACAAGCGCAACACACCTTGTTCAATCCCCAGCGCCTTTAAGCGGTCTCCCACTTGACCCACATTATCAAACTGCATCACTTCACCAGTAGCATCGTCACGCAAAGGTTCGAGGTGGTGTTTCACCTCCACTTCAACGGAATATTTCGCACCACCGGCGTGGGCCATCACATAACACTGGGGGCAAGAGCGCGGATCGGCGCGCATCCATGCCTTAAGTTGTCCATAGTTCATGATGCTCTCCTCATTATGCTCTTTATCAGTTAAGAGCAGGACCGGAGAAACTGTCAAGCAAGACGCCACAACGCTTTTGCTTAGCAATAAAATTCTCTACTATGGAATGCCATAGGTCGATTGCAGACAAGGAGACAGGATGCAATACCACCGCCTGCCCCATTCCACCTTAGATGTCAGTAAAGTGTGCTTGGGCACCATGACCTTCGGTGAGCAAAACACCGAAGCCGATGCCCATGCGCAATTGGATTTTGCCCTCGAGCGCGGCGTTAATTTTATCGATACCGCCGAAATGTATCCGGTTCCGCCCAGCCAAGCCACGCAAGGCCGAACCGAGGCGTATATTGGAAGTTGGTTAGAAAAGTCGGGGAAGCGTGATCGTGTGATCTTGGCCACCAAAGTCGCTGGTCCACGTAATGTGCCTTACATTCGTGAGGATATGTCCCTCAATCGTCGCCACATTCATCAAGCGGTTGAAGACAGCTTATCGCGCTTAAAAACTGACTACATCGATTTGTATCAGGTGCACTGGCCACAGCGTCACAATAACTGTTTTGGCAAATTGAACTATCCGTATCAAGACGAGCACTCCGGCGTCACCTTGCTAGATACCCTAGATGCGTTAAATGATCTGGTGAAAGCCGGTAAAATCCGCTACGTCGGGGTATCAAATGAGACGCCTTGGGGCGTGATGAGCTATTTGCATTTAGCCGAAAAACATAGCCTGACGCGGATTGTATCGATCCAAAATCCCTATAATTTACTTAACCGTAGCTTTGAAGTCGGCCTGTCTGAAATCAGTCATCACGAAGGCGTCGAGCTACTTGCCTACTCCCCCCTTGCCTTCGGGGCACTCAGCGGGAAGTATTTGGGCGGCGCGCGTCCCTCTGGTGCGCGTTGTACCTTACATCAGCGTTTTTCCCGCTATTTTACTGAGGCGGGACAAAAAGCGACGCAGGAATACGTTGAGTTAGCCCGAGCGCACGGCTTAGATCCGGCGAAAATGGCGCTCGCCTTTGTCAACTCTCGCCCTTTCGTTGCCTCCAATATTATTGGCGCAACCACCCTAAAACAGCTAGAAAGCAATATCGATAGTCTCGATATTACCCTCAGTGACGACGTCCTCGCGGGGATTGACGATATCGCTACTCGCTATCCAAACCCATGCCCTTAAACCAGAAACGGCAGCCTTATAGGCTGCCGCGGAGAGGGTGATTAGATAGGGCGGCGTTTGCTCTCAAACGCCGCTTTCTGGGACCCATTACAGCCACCGCCATCGTCGTCGCCATGTCACAAGATAGCGTTTTGCCGCGAAATGTGTACTCACAGGTAACCCATCTTGAAAGTCGGCGGTGATACCAATATCACGCTGCARATGACGGTTCAATGCAACATTGGCAATTCGATAGCGGTTCGCGTTGGTACGACGTCGACGAAGTGCATCGATACGAACAACAGCTTGCGCTAATGGGTATAAAGATAGTTGAGTCATGTTGGCTCTCCTTGTTGGTTAAAGGAGGCCACAGGCACAATACGTAGAGGTACTGCAATCTGGCCGCATTATGCCCGCGGCCAGTTACAATTGGTCGCAGAGTCAGATGTATAAGCGGGTATCTCGTGCGCAATGATTGGCACGACCCATCGCTGAGGCAAAGATGACACCCTGTTTTTGGCTCGGTATGTATGTCATGTTGCCTCCTAAATACACATGAATCTGCGTGACTTGAGGGTTTATTGTTCAATATCACGTCATTATATTCAATAACTTATTCGAATATTGTGCAAATTTAACGCAATACTCTGCTATCATTTTTACCAACCTTGTATTTGCTCTGCTCTGGTTAACAAGGCTGTGACATAAATAGATAATTATTCTGTTCCTATCTCAGCATCAGCTGTCGCTTTCATCCCCTTCGAGCCTTAAACTCATTGAACGGGCGATAAGTTGACCTTTGAGGCAATAAGCTGTTGGCGCAACGCTTGTAGGGCTATCCCCATAGCCTGCTGAGGCAACCAAACCAAATCGACAAAAAGTTCCCAGCTATCTTGTGCAAGATCGGAAGGCAAAATCACTAACTCACCTTGTTGAACCGCCGTTTCCACCAATGAGAAGGGCAGCTCCGCCCAACCAATCCCCGCCTCAACCAAACGCAATGCCACACTCAAGTTTTCTGTTCGCCATGCGCTGTCTGCATATTGCCAACGCGGCGCCGCGTGCCTATCTCGTCCGGCCACCACAATTTGGCGATGCTTCACAATTTCAGGCCAATCAAAGTGCGTTAACCGCGCGAGTGGATGTTGAGCACTGCAAACCGCGCACATGCGCATCATCTCAAGGTTATGAAATTCAAAGGCGGTCGGCAGCTGTTGCTCCTGCACCAGCAGCCCTAATTGCGCGCGCCCTTGCTCAAGTAAGCTAATCACATCCACATAAGCAGCGGTGAGAATTTCAATTTCGACCTGTGGAAACTGCTGTTCAAACGCCGCCAGACGCGCAGCAATACTGGGCGAGATCGCGGCAGACTCTGCAGCAATGGTGAGGCGGGTTTCGACACCGGTTGCAAACGCATCGGCGCTGGCTTGAAGACGCTGCATTTCGGTTAAAATTCGTTTCGCTTTACCCAGCAGTGCCTCACCTTGCTCTGTCAGCACCGGGTAGCGCCCTTGACGGTCGAATAACGTCACCGCCCAATCAATCTCTAGATTCGCGACCGCGGTGCTGACCACAGATTGTGCTTTACCCAGCTTTCTCGCCGCCGCAGAAAAGGAGCCTGTCTGTGCTGTCGTCACAAACGCGGCTAATTGATCCAATGAAAACGCCATCAAGCTCTCCCGAGAATTATCATCTATCTATTTATACGATAGTTACTAACTTAGATACATCGATTTTATCTATACAATAGCCCGAAAGATCGATAGTAGGCGAAACGGTGTCTTTTCCCTAGCGTCGCCACTATCGGTCGCGAATAACGTAAATTGATTGGGTTGTGTGAGGTTGTAATGCGAACAAAAACCGACCGCTGGCGCCATGCCATTGGCTTTGAATTGATAGGCCTAATTCTAGTGATATTTGGGCTCAATTTGATATTGGGTGCTGATATCGGCCACTTGGGGGTGATGGGCGTTCTTTTTTCCGTGATCGCGACAGGTTGGAACTATGTGTATAACATCCTGTTTGATAGAGCCATGCTCGCGATGCGAGGCAGTGTTATCAAAACCCTGCCAATCCGAATCCTGCACGCCGTGCTTTTTGAAGCGGGGCTTTTGGTGGTCACCATTCCGTTTATTATGTGGTGGCTCTCGATGACCCTTTGGCAAGCCGTGGTGATGGATTTAGGTATGGTTGTGTTCTACTTGTTTTACGCCTTTGTTTATAACTGGGTCTATGATCAAATCTTTCCGATCCCTTCCCATTCTCCCCAAGCGTAATGGTCAGGCTGCACGGAAGCAGCCCAACCCAATCTCTTTATTGACGAAATGTGCGAGGGGTGGGGATCAAGTTATGTTTGTTGAGCAAGCGATACATGGTGGCTCGCGACACGCCCAACTCTCTCGCCGCTGCCGACACCTGCCCTTTGTTCGACTCGAGTACCGCAATCAATGCATCGCGCTCTGACTCTTCGCGTATTTTGCGCAGACTTTGTTTGTAGTCCCCTTGGCGAGGTAAATCGAGATGTTCCGCTTCGATGACCAAGTGATCGGCAAGAAGCACGGCCCGTTTGACTTGATTGATCAACTCCCGCACGTTCCCCGGCCATGAATAGGCGCTTAATACACTCTTGGCTTCATCTGAAAACGTTCGCGCTTGGGTATTATATTGACGGGCAAACTTGAGCAGAAAATAGTCGGCTAAGTCGATAACATCGGCTTGTCTATCTTTCAACGACGGCATGTTAATACGCAACACATTCAGCCGATAATACAGATCTTCTCGGAACAATCCTTCAGCGACCCGTTTCTCTAAATCCATATGGGTTGAGGCGATAACACGCACATCCAAATCACGATTGTATTTGTCGTGACTGATGTCCAGCATCCCCTCTTGCAATAAATGCAATAAATGGCTTTGTAAGTGCAGCGGTAAGTCACCGATTTCATCAAAAAATAAGGTGCCTTTATGGCATTGGCGTATTTTTCCGGGCGCCTCGTCATCACCCAATAATTCTTGCTGCATTTGCTCGTCGGCCAATGCCGAGCATTTAATCGACTCAAACGGGCCTTTAGCGCGGGTAGATGCGTTATGAATCGCCAGTGCGACCAGCTCTTTACCTGTCCCACTCTCACCGGCCACCAATACAGACACATCGGTTGGAGCGACACGTCGCACCTGATCGCGCAGCTTTTTCATTGCAGGGCTTTTGCCTTCCAAGCCCATATCACTGTGATCGCCCAAATGGGGCCACACCTGACGCTCCAAACGCAGCATCCCCAATTGGTGACCAATGGTACTCATCAACTGTGAGTTCGGCACTGGCGAGGTGAAGTAATCAATGCAAAAGCTGACAATAAACTGGCAGATTGCTTCATTCCCCAATTGCTCCTCACGCACCAAGGCCAACCAACGCACTTGCTTGTTACGGTTAACCATAGACGCGACGCCATTGAGGCTAAAATCATCGTGGCTTAAGTCAACAATACCAATACAGGGGCCAATGTCTTGCAACAAAGATTGCGCTGCGCGCAAGTCATAACAACGATGACACCGCCAGCCTGCTTGTTCCAGGGTTGCTATCCAAGGCTCATACGGGCCCCCGACGACCACCAATGAGCTCAAGTTTGTTTCACTCCCTGTGTGTAATCCCATAACCTCTGCCTTACATCCAGTCTGTGATACTGCGGAAGAACCAAAGTCCCATTATAAGGGGGCCTTAGCTTGATTCTGTCTCAATAAAGAGACATTGAGTAGGTCAGAATACGTATAATTTTAGTCACTCGTCGCAAAAAGCAGAATAAAATAAGGCTTTTAGCGCGGGCATGATTCCGCAGATAGAAAAAAAGCGGCTCGAAAGCCGCTTTTTGATCAAACCTAACGATTTAGCCGTTTTGTTGCGGGCGCATCGCTGGGAATAGAATAACGTCACGGATGGTATGCGTGTTGGTAAACAGCATCACCAAGCGATCAATACCAATCCCTTGTCCTGCCGTTGGCGGCAAACCATGCTCAAGCGCGTTGATGTAGTCTGCATCATAATACATGGCTTCATCGTCGCCCGCGTCTTTCGCTTCCACTTGGGCTTTAAAGCGCGCGTCTTGATCTTCCGCGTCATTCAGCTCCGAGAAACCGTTCGCCACTTCACGACCACCGACAAAGAACTCAAAGCGGTCGGTTACAAACGGGTTGTCATCGTTGCGACGTGCCAGTGGTGAAATATCCGCAGGATACTCTGTGATAAAAGTTGGCTGAATCAACTGAGGCTCAGCGGTTTCACCAAAGATTTCTTCCATCAGCTGACCGGCAGTCCAGAATGACTCCACACTGATTTTCAGTGATTTGGCAATCGCCGCGAGATGATCACGGTCTTGCGCATTCTCGTAGGTCAGTGCTTGGATCTCAGCATGATCAGGGTTGTACTGCTTGATCGCATCCAGCATGGTCATGCGTGGGTATGGACCAGCAAAGTTAATTTCATGCTCGCCGTATGGCATCACAGATTGCCCCAGAACCTCGAGAGCAACACGCGATAGCATGTCTTCGGTCAAGTCCATCAGATCATTGTAATCCGCGTACGCCATATAGAATTCCATCATAGTGAATTCTGGGTTATGACGAGGCGACAAGCCTTCGTTACGGAAGTTGCGGTTAATCTCGAACACACGCTCAAAACCACCCACGACCAAACGCTTAAGATAAAGCTCTGGCGCCACACGCAAGTACATATCAATGTCTAGCGCATTGTGGTGAGTGATAAATGGACGTGCAGTCGCGCCCCCAGGGATGACATGCATCATCGGGGTTTCTACTTCCATAAAGTGTTTTTCTACCATGTAGTTACGGATAGCAGTCACTACACTGGAACGGATTTGGAACGCCTGACGCGATTCTTCGTTGACGATCAAGTCGACATAGCGCTGACGATAGCGCAGCTCTTGATCCGCCAAGCCATGGAATTTTTCAGGCAATGGACGCAAAGCCTTGGTCAGCAACTGGTAGCGTTCCATATTGACATACAGATCGCCTTTGCCGGATTTGTGCAACGCACCGTGTACACCGATAATGTCACCGATATCCAAGCCGTGGTATTCGGCTTTCACTGCCTTTTGAACGTCTTTAGAGGCATAAGCTTGAATACGGCCTGAGACGTCTTGTACCACCAAGAAAGGACCACGCTTTGCCATGATACGGCCTGCGATCGTCACTTTATGATCGAGCGCTTCTAGCTCAGCTTTTTCTTTTTCGCCAAATTCAGCTTGTAGGTCCGCAGCAAGGTGCTCGCGACGGAAATCATTAGGATGACCGTTCGCCTTGCAGTTTTCACGGATGTGATTCAGTTTGGCGCGACGCTCGGCTATCAGCTTATTTTCGTCTTGTAACTGGTCAGTCATAGAAAACCCTTTACTCAAAGTCGTGATTACAGGCCAGATTTGAGGCTGGCTTCAATAAATTTATCCAAATCGCCGTCAAGTACGGCCTGTGTATTGCGGTTTTCAACCCCGGTGCGCAAGTCCTTGATGCGTGAGTCATCCAGCACGTAGGAACGGATCTGGCTTCCCCAGCCGATATCTGACTTCGCGTCTTCGTTGGCTTGTTTTTCCGCGTTTTGCTTTTGCAACTCAAGCTCAAACAGTTTGGCGCGAAGCTGCTTCATCGCTTGGTCTTTGTTTTTATGCTGCGAACGGTCGTTCTGGCACTGCACCACCGTATTGGTCGGCACGTGAGTAATACGGACCGCTGACTCTGTGGTGTTAACGTGCTGACCACCCGCGCCAGACGCGCGATACACATCAATGCGCAGATCGGCAGGATTGATGTCGATGGCAATATCATCGTCAATTTCAGGGTATACAAACGCAGACGCAAACGAGGTATGGCGGCGACCACCCGAATCAAACGGTGACTTACGAACCAAACGATGCACCCCGGTTTCGGTACGCAACCAACCGTAGGCGTATTCACCTGTAATGCGCACGGTGGCAGACTTTAAGCCGGCGACTTCACCTTCAGATACTTCAATGACTTCCGCTTTAAAGCCTTTCGCATCGGCCCAACGCAAGTACATGCGTAACATCATGTTGGTCCAATCTTGCGCTTCTGTGCCGCCGGAACCGGCTTGCAGATCGATATAGCAATCTGACGCATCGTGTTCACCGGCGAACATACGGCGAAATTCCAGCTTCTCAAGTTTGGCTTCTAAGTCGGCAAGCTCTGGCTCGACTTCATCAAAGGTTTCTTGATCGTCTTCTTCAACGGCGAGCATCAAAAGCTCGTTAACATCCTCACCACCTTGGGTGAGTTGGTCAATGGTTTCAACCACAGCTTCCAGCGAGGCACGCTCTTTGCCCAGAGCTTGTGCGCGCTCAGGTTCGTTCCAGACGTCTGGCTGTTCTAATTCGGCATTAACTTCTTCTAGACGCTCTTTCTTGGCATCGTAGTCAAAGATACCCCCGAAGAACATCGGTGCGTTCAGCGATGTCCGCGAGGCGGTTTTTGATTGGATTGATCTCAAACATGGTCAAGCATCTTCATTTGCGGAAATTTAACCGCCGAATTTTAGCGAATTGTGGGGTCAATAAACAGGGCATGACGGAAAAAGCCGCACAATTAAGCACTCTCCAGATGAGAAACAATCAATTGCGCACTGCGATTACCACGAAACTCGTTAATATCCAGTCGGTAGACTAACCGCATCTGCTTCACRCTCGGATCCGGCCAACGGCGCACATCGATATTAAACGCAATTGCATCAATCATGGCACCACCGTCTGGATGCTCCACCATTAATTTCAGATGCTTACTGCCAACCAGCTTTTGCTGTAGCACCTTAAACGTGCCATCAAATTGCGGCTCCGGAAAACCTTGTCCCCAAGGGCCCCCTGCTTGGATAAGCTCCGCGGTTTCGATGCTCAAGTCACGACTCGACAGTTCCCCATCACTGAGTAGTACGCCTTTGAGATCATCGTCGCTGACCGCCTCACGTACTTGCGTATCAAACAAACGGACAAAACGCTCAAATTCACTCTCATCGATAGTCAGCCCTGCCGCCATGGCATGCCCGCCAAACTTTTTGATCAAGCCGGGATGCTGAGTATCGATCCGATCCAGCGTATCGCGCATGTGCAATCCTGGAATCGAACGTGCCGAGCCTTTAATGGTGCCATCGCCCCCATCGGCAAACGCGATCACAGGACGATGAAACTGCTCTTTCAGACGCGAGGCTAAAATACCAATCACGCCTTGATGCCAATCTCGTTGAAAGAGTGCGAGGCCAACGGGTAAGTCTTGTTCGCTTTTTTCTGCAATCAAGCGTTCACACCATGCCACCGCTTCTTGCTTCATCCCGGCTTCAATTTCTTTGCGGGTTTGGTTAAGTGCGTCCAACTCAGAGGCCATGCGTCGCGCGGCGTGGATATTGTTGCTCAGTAACAGCTCCACCCCAAACGACATATCATCCAGTCGCCCCGCCGCGTTGATCCTTGGGCCTAAAGCAAATCCAAAGTCGCTGGCCACCAAGGTCGCCATGTTTCGGTTCGCGACTTCGATCAGAGCCTGAATACCGGGGCAACATCGTCCTGCACGAATGCGCTGTAAGCCTTGGTGCACCAAGATACGGTTGTTGGCATCCAATGCCACCACGTCAGCTACGGTTCCCAATGCAACCAAATCAAGCAGTTCCGCCAAGTTCGGTATCGCAATGCCTTGTTGCTCAAACCAACCTTGTTCACGCAAATGGGCCCGCAATGCCAGCATCAAATAAAATGCCACCCCGACACCAGCAAGGGCTTTGGACGGAAAGCCACAGTCATTTAGATTAGGGTTTACCATCGCATCTGCGTCAGGCAGCTGCTCTCCGGGTAGGTGGTGATCGGTCACCACCACTTGCATGCCTAGCGCTTTGGCATGCGCGACTCCGGCCAACGATGACACACCATTATCAACGGTCATGATGAGATCAGCATCACGCTCGGCCGCTTGATCGACGACGTCAGGACTCAGTCCATAACCATCGTCAAAACGGTTTGGCACTAAATAATCGACCCGCGTTGCGCCCATCATGCGAAGCGCCTTCACCGAGAGCGCCGACGAGGTCGCGCCATCAGCGTCAAAGTCTCCCACGATAAGAATCGACTTGTGGGTTGCGATCGCCTCCGATAGCAGTGCAACAGCGCCTTCGATACCGGTTAACGCTTGGTATTGATGTAAGCCTGCCACACTGCGGTTTAACTCACTGTCTTCGCGCAGTCCTCGGTTGGCATACAAGCGTTGTAGCAAAGGGGGAATATCATCACTAAAGGCCGGCGTGATCGTCGGCATTCGTCGTTTTATCTCTATCATAAACACCAATCAGGGTTAGCCGCGTGGATGATGAGTTTGATGCAGCTGTTTCAAGCGCTCAGTCGCAACATGGGTATAGATTTGGGTCGTCGAAAGGTCGCTATGGCCAAGTAACATTTGTACCACTCGCAAATCAGCACCGTGATTGAGCAAATGAGTCGCAAACGCGTGGCGTAACACATGCGGGGAGAGCGCGTCGCTATCAATCCCCGCCAGCTGAGCGTAATACTTAATACGATGCCAAAACGTTTGGCGTGTCATCTGTCGCGCCCGTTTGCTGGGGAAAAAAACATCGGTACTGGTTTCGCCAAGCAGCACAGGCCGGCTGTGTGCCAAATAGTGCTCCAACCAATCTACCGCAGTTTCTCCCATCGGCACCAAGCGCTCCTTGTCGCCTTTACCGACCACACGGACCACACCTTGCCGTAAACTCACATTTTCAGTGGTCAAGCCCACCAGCTCAGTGACACGTAATCCCGTGGCGTAAAGCAACTCAAGCATGGCTTTATCGCGCAGCTCCAGCGGATCGTCGGTATTGGGCGCATCGAGTAATGCGTCAATTTGCTCTTCACTGAGATCTTTCGGCAAGCGTTTCGGTTGTTTAGGGCTAATTAAGGTGGCACTCGGATCATCCGGACGCAGCTTTTGACGGTATAGATACTGGAACAAACGACGCAGTGCCGACACCATACGGGCTCGGCTGCTGGGCTGGTAGGCTTGTTCGTGCAACCAGTACTGATAATCCTGCAAGTCCTGTTTACTCACCGACAGCAATGCACGGCTATCAAGCCAGTGGCAGAGCTTGAGCAAGTCATTCCGATAAGAGCCGAGGGTGTTTTCCGATAGCCCCCGCTCCATCCACATGGCATCGAGGAACTGCTCGATTAATTCAACATTCTTGTTCACATTCAGCCTGCTTATTGGGGAAAACTCGAATAATAACGGCGCCACACGCGACTTAGCGCGGGTCATTATACAAAATGTCGGCGCCGCTTGCTGGATCAAATTACCCACCAGCAGGTAAACTGCAGGTAATCAAACCAAATGAGTCAAACTATGAGAATCGGTCTGTTTTATGGCTCAACCACCTGTTATACCGAAATGGCAGCGGAAAAGATCCGTGACTTTATCGGCGACGATTTGGTTGAGTTGCACAACGTCAAAGAAACGCCGCTGGCCAAAATGGCAGAGTATGACTTGCTACTTCTCGGCATTTCAACTTGGGACTTTGGTGAGCTGCAAGAAGATTGGGAAGCCGTTTGGCAAGACATTGATAGTCTGCAACTACAAGGCAAAGTAATTGCATTATTTGGCCTTGGCGACCAAGAAGGCTATGCCGAATGGTATCTTGATGCCATGGGCATGCTCCACCAGCAGCTGCAAGGCAGTGGTGCGCAATTTATTGGCTATTGGCCCACCGAAGGCTACCGCTTTGATGCGTCTAAAGCTGTGACAGACGACGGAAAACAGTTTGTTGGCTTGGCCCTAGACGAAGACAGTGAGTACGACCTGAGCGACGAACGGATTCACACCTGGTGCGAGCAAGTTTTGGTCGAATACCAAGCGTTACTCGAACAGGCCTGATACCTCGCCTGTTGATACAAAAAAACCGCGCCTGAGAGCGCGGTTTTTTTATTGGGTAAGATCGTTACGCTTGCGCGAACTTATCCGAACTTGTCCCAAGCCATTTCGCCACAATCATGGCCGCCACGGTCGGGAGCAACCATGCCATGCCAACATCGAACAATGGCAAGAAGTTAAAGGTGCTCATATCCACACCCATCACTTTCACCGCATCGAGCAGGCTAAACAGCAAGGCTACGCCAAGTACGACACGATAACCCAATGCTGGGTTTGGCAACCAGCGACGGATAAAGGTTAAACCGATCAGGGCAATTGCAACCGGATACAAGGCAAACAATACCGGCACTGAGATCGCGATCAGTTGTTTAAGGCCCACGTTTGCAACAATTGCACACGCTAAAGACACCACAACTACCCAGCGGCGATAGGTCCAACTGGTCAAAGTGCTAAAGTAATCGGCACAGGCGCTTACCAAGCCAATCACTGTAGTGAGACAGGCCAAGCCAATAATCGCCGCCAAAATCATTTGCCCCACAGGACCAAACAACGCATTAACGTAGGCGGCCATGATTTCGCCACCATTTTGCGTCCCGGCGGCCACTTCACTGGCAGTCGATCCCAAATAAAACAGAGAAATGTAAACAAACGCCAAGCCGGCTGCTGCAATCACGCCTGCATAAATCAGATACATACAGGTCGTTTTATTGTCTTCGATACCTTTTTTGCGAATCACATCGACAATCAGCATACCGAACATCAGTGCCGCAAAGGTATCCATGGTGTTGTAACCTTCGAGGAAACCTGTGGTCAACGCATTGTTCACATAGGCGCCTTGCGCCGCTGCCACGTCACCCTGAGGATTGACAATCACAGCAATCGCAAGAATTGCCAACGCCGCGAATAGCAGCGGAGTCAGTAGCTTACCAATCGAGTCAATCAATTTGCCCTGAGAGAGTGAGAAAAACATAGCAACGGCAAAAAAGACGATGGAGAAAGCTGTCAGTTCGACTTGGCCTGGCTCGAGCAAAAAGGGCTTAAAGCCAATTTCGTAAGCAACGAGCCCGGCACGAGGCGCAGCAAAAGCAGGACCGATAATGATAAAAATCAGCACCGCCATTAAAGTGGCGAGTCCCGAGGGTAAATCACGCGTCAGGCCTTTCCAGCCGCCACCAGCGATGGCAACCGCAATGATACCAACCAGCGGGAGACCAACAGCCGTGATCAAAAAGCCCGTCATGGCGGACGTGAAGTGTTCACCGGCTAACATGCCAGCTTGAGGCGGGAAGATGATATTCCCTGCGCCTAAGAAAAAGGCGAAGGTCATAAAACCTAACGCTAAAATATCAACTAATTTTAAACGCTTAGTCACGATTAATTCCTACAGCTTTAGATGGTGTTTGCAATGAGTAATGATTCGCCCAGCTGAAACCTAGATTTATAATATTTTGTTTCATACAACGGGCAGAATTTAGAATAATGAACAAGATCGCCATCACAGTAAAGCCATAGCAGCAAAACCTTGTGATCTTCTGTTTTAAAAGTAACAGTTAGCTCAATAAACTGGCTGTGATGTTAAAATCGATATTTTTTAACAGACCCAATTAGTAACAGGCTGATTACACAATAGTAAAAAACACTGCTATGTGGGCAGGATGAATCAAGCGGATAAAGGCAACCCAGTGAGCGAATTTCGATTTAAACAATTTAGCGTGACTCAAGACAACTGTGGGATGAAAGTCAGTACCGATGGGGTATTGCTGGGCGCTTGGGCTGACCCCAAACAGGCGGAGAATAGCCTCGATATTGGCACAGGAACCGGCCTCCTAAGCTTGATGCTTGCGCAGCGTTTTCAACATTTATCGCTCACCGCCATCGAGTACGATCCCGCCGCTTATGCCTGTGCAACCCAAAACGTGCGTGCCTCCCCCTTTTCAGCGCAAATTCAGCTACGACAAGGCGACATTACACAGTGGCACACGAGCACACGCTTTGAGCATATCGTATGTAACCCTCCCTATTTTACCAGCGGACAAACCGCACGCGATGCAAAGCGTGCCACGGCTAGGCATGCACACACATTGACGCATGAGGCGCTGCTTCACGTGCTCGTTGCGCGATTAACCCCAAGCGGATGCGCCGATCTTATCTTGCCGGTTACCGAAGGCGAGCGATTGATTGCCGATGCGACACAATATGGCCTGAACCTCCATCGTCAGGTGTACGTTTACCCGACCCCTAGCAAACCCGCATCACGATTACTTTTTACCCTCAGCCCCACGACGCATCCATTGATCTCTGATACGCTGGTGTTACGTGATGACCATAACCACTTTACCCCCGCGTTTGCTGCATTAACGCGCGATTTTTATCTAAAATTGCCCTAATCAGTACACACCTTTCTGGTAGTCACTCGGTGTGATCTATTTACTGATACTCTGCATATCGACGCGATTTACGTATATAATGCCGCTCTTAACTGTCCTTGGAGAACAACCCTGTGCGAAGCTTTGCCGAACTTGAGCTCGATCCTGAATTGCTCAGTGCCCTCGACGATATGGGCTATCAACGTCCAACGCTTATCCAATCCGAGGTTATCCCCCACGGGATGGATGGACGCGACATTTTAGCCTCTGCGCCAACAGGTACAGGCAAAACCGCCGCCTTCTTGTTGCCTATGTTACAGCACTTGCTCGACTTTCCTCGCCAAAAGCCTGGGCCGGCGCGCGTGCTGATCTTGACCCCAACCCGCGAGCTCGCGATTCAGGTCGCTGACGAAGCGCGCGCCTTGGCAGTCAACACAGAGCTCAAGATTTTCACCATCACCGGCGGTATTTCCTATCAAGATCATGCAGAACAGTTAGGCAAAACACAGGATATCGTCGTCGCCACACCGGGGCGACTCATGGAGTACATTGAGGCAGAACGCTTCGACTGTCGCGCCATCGAGTGTTTGGTGTTAGATGAAGCCGACCGCATGCTCGATATGGGATTTGCCAGTGCGGTAAACCGCCTCTCTGATGAATGTCAGCGTCGCAGTCAAACCATGTTGTTTTCCGCCACACTTGAAGGTCGCGGCGTCACTGGATTTACCGAAAGCTTGTTGACCGACCCTGAGCTTATTAATGTGGAGCCACCCCGCCGGGAGCGCAAAAAAATCACCCAGTGGTATCACCGCTGTGACGATCTAGCGCATAAACGCGCCTTGCTGAAACATATTCTTACCGAGCAAGCCGAGCGCGCCATTGTGTTTGTCAAAACACGCGAGCGTTTAGCCGATCTGCGTGATTACATGCAGTCACAACAACTGGATTGTGCGTGGATCCAAGGTGAAATGCAGCAAGCCAAACGCAACAATGCAATTAGCCGGTTTAGTGAAGGTAAAGTGAACGTCTTACTGGCCACCGATGTCGCCGCACGCGGTATTGATGTGCCAGATATTACCCACGTGATTAACTACGACTTACCGCGTACCGCAGATGTCTACTTACACCGCATTGGTCGCACCGCACGCGCGGGTAAAAAAGGCTCGGCCTTGTCATTGGTAGAAGCCCATGATCAGCCGATGATGGAACGTATTTCGCGTTACATGGATGAAGATGTTAAAGAGCGAACCATTGATGGCCTGAAGCCAAAACATAAAAAAGCAGAGCATAAGAAGAAAAAGAAGAAGCAAACCGGTAAAAAAGCCGTTTCTGCTAAAAAGCCGAAAAAGCGTAAAAAGAGCTAGACAGCCCTTACCTGCTGCGACAGCTTGATTGTCCATCGCTTATATGAAGGAGGCCGCATAAGGCCTCCTTTTGTTTTGTTATCCCGTCTATTTTTCTGAACACAAAACGATCAGATTCACACATCAAAAAATCAAATGACACAAAATATTAACAATTGAGCACCAAATCAGTTTAAGATGCGGGTGGATAAAAAAACAACATGATGCAAACACAGTAGAAGGAACTCACTATGCAATCGTTTGTCGATTTTTTGAATAGCATCATTTGGAGTCCAGTGCTGATCTACACCTGCTTAGGTGCCGGCCTGTTCTACTCCATTTTGACGCGTTTCGCACAAGTCCGTCACTTCTCGGAAATGTGGCGATTACTTTTCTCCGGCAAAAGCTCAGAAAAAGGGATTTCATCCTTCCAAGCACTCGCCGTCTCACTCTCGGGTCGTGTCGGTACCGGTAATATTGCAGGGGTTGCTGCTGCAATTGGGTTTGGCGGCCCAGGTGCGGTATTCTGGATGTGGGTCGTCGCCTTTCTCGGTGCGGCTACCGCGTACACAGAGTCGACCCTCGCACAAATTTACAAAGAAGAGGATAACGGTGAGTTCCGCGGCGGCCCAGCGTATTACATTGAAAAAGCGATGGGTCAGAAGTGGTATGCCATTTTATTTGCGTTCGCGACCCTACTTGCATGTGGTGTGATGCTGCCGGGCGTGCAGTCTAATGCAATCGGTAACGCAGTAGAGACCGCTTTTGGTTCTGGTGCTATGGTTGATACGGCGATGTTTGGCGCCCTAGAGGTGTCGAAAGTCATCACCGGTGCATTTATTTCCGTTGTACTTGGCTTCATCATTTTTGGTGGTGTAAAGCGTATTGCCCACTTTACTCAAATCGTTGTGCCATTTATGGCGCTTGCTTACATCATCATTGCGTTCGTGATCATCTTGCTGAACATCAGCGAGATCCCTGGTGTCATTGCTATGATCATCGGTGATGCCTTTACACCGATGGCAGGTGCCGGTGCTGCGATTGGCTGGGGTGTGAAACGTGGCGTCTACTCAAACGAAGCCGGACAAGGAACAGGCCCTCATGCCGCCGCCGCTGCCAACGTTGAGCATCCGGCACAGCAAGGTTTAGTGCAATCATTCTCCGTCTATATCGATACCCTGTTAGTTTGTTCTGCCACCGCGTTTATGATCATCATTACCGGAGCCTATAACGTACATGGTGCGGGTGACGCCTTTATCGTGCAAAACCTCGCGTCATCTGTCGCAGCGAACAGCCCTGAGTTTACGCAGCTGGCTATCGAGCAGGCAATGCCGGGCCTAGGTAAACCCTTTATCGCCTTTGCATTGTTCTTCTTCGCATTCACAACCATCTTGGCTTATTACTACATCGCCGAAACGAATATCGCGTACTTACGCCGCACTTTCAAAGTGCCCGGTATGATGTTTGCGCTTAAAATCGTGCTGATGTCAGCGGTATTCTATGGGTGTGTACGTAGCGCGAACCTGGCGTGGGCATTTGGTGATGCTGGTGTCGGTCTGATGGCATGGCTCAACATTGTCGGTATTATCATTATTTTCTTTATTGGTAAGCCCGCACTCAAAGCGCTTAGAGACTATGAAGAACAACAAGCGAAAGGGGTTGAGACCTACACGTTTGATCCTGTGAAATTAGGGATTAAGAATGCAGACTATTGGGAACAACGCCTTGCTCGTCGCCAACAAACGCAAAGCGACCAAGCAGAAGGTGGAAAAGGTAAGCCGGTGAATCCCACCGCGTAACTACTGCTTAGTTAGCATCAAAAAGGGCGCCCACCGGCGCCCTTTTTATTGATGAAGTGATGCTGGATTAATCGTCAAGACGAAAAATAATATCTACTTGATCACGCACTTCCATCGTCGCATCTTGATAACTGGCCGCCACATCCGCTTTAGCACCGCGCATTTCAGCCTGCATCATGACTGGGCGAGGCGAACTTGAGCGATAGCGAATCTGCCATACACCATCTAACTTCATCGCTAAACTCTCGGCCAGTGCGGCTGCTTTTTCACGCGCATCCTTCACCGCTGCCTCTCGGGCTTTCGCTTCTAACGCGGCATAATCACTGCTCGTCAGTTGAATATGGCTAATACGGTTTATGCCATCGCCTAACGCACCATCCAGTACCGCGTTTAGATTAGTGAGATCATTTAAGGTCACTGTCACTTGACGCTCGGCGCGGTAACCCGTTAATTCTGGAGCTTTATCTTTGGGATACTGATAACGTGGTGACAGGTTGATGTGCGCACTTTCTATTTGTTCACGCGTAACACCTTGCTTATTCAAACGGTTAATAAACTCAGCTACCGCTTTGTCCGAGGCGAGCTTGGCGGCTTTGGCGCTTTTTCTTTCTGATACTACAGCAACATGGATCATCGCCATATCTGGCTTGGCTGTCACTTCACCGACCCCTGTGATTTCAAGATGGGGAAAATCGATATTAGCCATGGCGGCAGGTGCCATCACCAGTGCACTGGTCAACAGCACCATAGCTTTGAGTTTACGCATACGGTCTCCTTAAATGGGTTCACGATTTTACTAACACTCAGGTAAGACTCTCGATGAGCCAAAAGGCTCCCTGTATTTGGTCAATTTCCGGTTAAGATTGCACTAATGCACGCTGTGCCGCTTGTTGGCAAGCATGGGTCATTTCCGACAACACACCACTTTCCATTGCCCAATAGTGCCAATAAAGATGGCGGGCCTCGACTTTACCCGGCATCACATCAATCAAGGTTCCCTCCTCGAGCTGCTTTAACACCATTAAACGGGGGATTAAACAATACGCCATACTTTTACTCGCCATCGCGACAAAGGCCTCAGACGAACGAACAATGTGACGCCGCCACCCTGCGGCAGGCATCGCAAAATGGGACGCAAGAAAGTCCGCGTGCATATCATCATGCGCATCGAAAATGACGGCGGGTGCCGCCATTAAGGCCTCCCTATCGATCCCTTGGGAGAAATATCGCTGAGCAAAAGCAGGGGTTGCTACACAGCTATAGTCCATGCGACCCAAATACAGGCAATCACATCCATGCATGGGTGTGGAGTCTGTGCTAATGGCTGCAATTGCCTCACCACTTCGCATCCGTTTCAAGGTGCGGCTCTCATCTTCAACGAGCAAATTGAGATCAATCGCTTGCGCATCTAACAAGGGGGAGAGTGCCGGTAGCAACCATGTCGCGAGGCTATCAGCATTGGTGGCAATTGATACCGAGAGTACGGAGCCATCCGCATCTGGAGCAAGCTCTGGCAATGTCTCTTGCTCCAAAAGCTGAACACGCCGGTACAAACCCAGTAGACGCTGTCCAATCGGTGTTAGCCGAGGTGGCTGCTCGCGAACCATCACAGGTTGCGCAATTTGTCGCTCCAGTTGTTTGATCCGCTGCGAGACCGCCGATTGGGTAATAAACAACGCCGCAGCGGCACGCTCAAATCCCCCTAAGGTGATCACCGCGTCTAACGCTTCCACGCCTCGATAGTCCATACTCACCTCCCATAAGTTAAACTAATTAACCATAAATATAATTAAGTTCACTTAATAGCCATCCCTGCTTAAAGTGGGAGTCATACCTCGTGATAAAAGGATCAAACCGTGAGTAGTTTTTTTGTGGCGCTCCAAGGCTTGGGGCTAAGCCTAACCATGATTATTCCTATCGGCGCACAGAATGCCTACGTGATTAACCAAGGGATCAGCCGTGAACATCATATGACCACCGCTTCTATTTGCTTTTTATGCGATATCATACTGATTTCAAGTGGTATTTTTGGCGGAGGCGCCCTGCTGGCTAGCTATCCGGTGTTGCTCAACACCATTACACTAGCCGGCATCGCATTTTTAAGTATGTATGCATGGCAGTTTATTCAAAGTGCTCGCCAGCCTGCCGAGAACGACGTGTCCACGCCCACGATGAGCCGAGGCCGACGTGCCGTGATTATCGGTGCGCTAGCGGTGACGCTACTCAATCCACATGTCTATTTAGATACAGTCGTTGTCCTGGGTGCCATTGGTGGACAGTTTGCCTTTGATGAGCGTGTTGCCTTTACGGTAGGCGCATTACTCGGCTCTTGCTTATGGTTTTATGGTTTATCCGCAGGGGCGGCGCGCTTATCTCCTTGGCTATCTACCCCGTCGATTCGCCGCCTGCTCGATATCTTAATGGCCAGTATGATGCTTTTTGTCGCGATAAAACTCGCATTAGGCTTGTACACGCGCCTCGTCGCAGGATAAAAAAACGGCACCCATTAGGTGCCGTTTGGTGATCGACGTTAAAGCGCAAGTTATTCACTCACATCACCGCGGTTGATATGTACACTCATTTGCGGGAATGGGATCTCAATATTGTGCTCGTCCAGAGCTTCTTTCATCGACTGCAGCAGCTCATAATATACGCTCCAATAGTCGCTGGTTTTCACCCAAGGGCGAACCACAAAATTCACGGATGAGTCCGCCAGTGTCATTACACCAATTGTCGGCGCAGGATCTTTCATAACCAGAGGATGATTGGTCACCACTTCCGTTAAAATGGCTTTGGTCTTTTTCAGATCCGCGTTATAAGACACGCCAATGGTGTAATCAATACGACGTGTCGCATGTTTAGAGTAGTTGGTGATTGGACTACTGATCACCGAGCCATTAGGCACCACAACCATCTTATTATCAGGCGTGGTCAATACCGTGGAGAAAATTTGAATCGACTCGACCGAACCGGCGACGCCAGCCAATTCGACGTAATCACCTGATTTAAATGGACGAAAGGTAACAATTAAGACACCAGCAGCAAAGTTGGCTAGTGACCCTTGCAAAGCCAAGCCCACCGCTAAACCTGCCGCACCGAGAATCGCGATGACGGACGCGGTTTGTACCCCAATCCGGCTGAGCGCGGCAATCAATACAATGATAAAGAGCAGATAACGCACCAAGCCGTGAATAAACTCCACCACTGCGTTATCCATTTGACGCTTGCGCATCACCGCAGCCAGTGAATTGGCCAAGCCTTTCACCACGAGGTTACCGATAATTAGGATCAGTAACGCAGACAAGATGTTCACGCCATACTGGATCAATAGATCTTGGTGATCGACAAACCATGTTTGCGCAAACTTAGCGCCTTCTACTACCGCGTTTTCCTCACTCATTCCCTTGTCCCTCTTTTTGGACCATCAATGATAAAGCTATGCTAACAGGGTTTGGCCTACTTGTGTCTAGCTTTGTAGCACGAAACTGAGACAGTTATAGGCGACGTCTCCGAAGTGGTATCCAATCAGGTATAAAAAAACCCGCCAAATGGCGGGTTTTGATGACCGGAGAAACGATACTTACAGTACGTCAATCGCGTTAAGGTCAGAGAATGCTTGCTCCAAACGGACAACCATAGATTCTTGACCTTTACGTAGCCATACGCGTGGGTCGTAGAATTTTTTGTTTGGTTGGTCGTCGCCTTTCGGGTTACCGATTTGGCCTTGCAGATAGGCTTCGTTCTCTTGGTAGTATTGACGAATACCGTTCCAAGTCGCCCACTGGGTATCGGTATCGATGTTCATTTTGATCACACCGTAACCGATAGACTCTTCGATCTCTGCTTGTGAAGAACCAGAACCACCGTGGAATACGAAGTTCAGCGCGTTTGGTGCAAGACCAAATTTCTCTGCACAGTAGGCTTGAGAATCACGCAGGATGGTTGGTTTTAGAACCACGTTACCTGGCTTGTATACGCCGTGTACGTTACCGAATGAAGCGGCGATGGTGAAACGGTGGCTAACTGCAGACAGTTTCTCGTACGCGTAGGCAACTTCTTCTGGCTTGGTGTAAAGATCTGCGGTATCAACATCGCTGTTGTCCACGCCATCTTCTTCACCACCGGTGATGCCCAGTTCGATTTCCAGCGTCATGCCCATTTTGTCCATGCGCGCTAGGTACTCTGCACAGATTTCCATGTTCTCTTCCAGTGACTCTTCAGACAGGTCAATCATGTGAGAAGAGAACAAAGGTTTACCGTGTTCTTTGTAGAAAGCTTCACCGGCGTCTAGCAGACCATCAATCCATGGCAGCAATTTTTTCGCTGCGTGGTCAGTATGCATGATCACAGGCACACCATAGACTTCAGCCATTGCGTGTACATATTTTGCACCCGCTACTGCGCCTTTGATTTGTGCTTCTTGACCGTCTAGCTTCAGGCCTTTACCTGGGAAGAAGCCAGCACCACCGTTTGAGAACTGGATAACAACCGGTGCTTTTACTTTCGCAGCGGCTTCCATCACAGCGTTGATAGAGTCAGTGTTCACCACGTTGACTGCTGGCAGCGCAAATTTGTTCTCTTTGGCGACTTCAAATACTTTCTGAACGTCATCGCCCCAGATAACGCCAGGTTTTACAAAATCAAAAACTTTAGACATGGCTCTCGTCCTATTAACTCGGGTTGTCTTTGCTTAAACTTCGTGAAGGTGCCACAGCACCTTACTAGGAATGGTGCAATCGTTTACGACTCGGCCTATTGTAGTCAAACGAATGCGAAAACGGGAGACATCGCTCCCGTTTTATCACGTCAATTACGCGTCTTTAGCACGTGCTTCTAGCATTTCTACCGCTGGTAGTGGTTTGCCCTCAACAAACTCGAGGAACGCACCGCCACCTGTGGAAATGTATGACACGTCAGCTTTAATGCCAAACTGGTCGATGGCAGCCAAGGTGTCACCGCCACCCGCAACAGAGAAGCCTTCTGACTCTGCAATCGCTTGTGAAATACCCTTAGTGCCCGCTTCAAAGTTCTTGAATTCAAACACGCCTACAGGACCATTCCACAGGATGGTTTTAGCGTTTTTCAGAATGTCAGCCAGTGCTTGGGTGGATTCTGGGCCTAGGTCGAAGATCATGTCATCGTCTTGCACGTCTTCAACACGCTTGATCTCAGCGTCTGCGTTTTCATCAAACGCTTTGGCACACGCCACATCTGTTGCCACTGGAATATGGCACTCTTCCATCAGCGATTTCGCGGTCTCGACCAAGTCTGCTTCGTACAGAGACTTGCCCACATTATGACCGGCAGCAGCGATAAAGGTGTTGGCGATACCGCCACCTACAACAAGCTGATCCGCCACGGTTGACAGAGATTTCAGCACTGTCAATTTGGTCGATACTTTTGAACCACCCACAATCGCCACCATTGGGCGCGCAGGGTTATCCATCGCTTTACCCAGTGCATCTAGCTCGTTCGCCAGAAGTGGACCTGCACAGGCAATCGGTGCATGCATACCCACGCCGTGAGTCGATGCTTGCGCACGGTGTGCAGTACCAAATGCGTCCATCACAAACACATCACACAAAGCAGCGTATTGTTTTGATAAAGCTTCGTCGTTCTTTTTCTCGCCTTTGTTAAAGCGTACGTTTTCTAGAACCACCAGCTCACCGGCATTCAGTTCAAGGCCATTCAGGTAGTCTTTGGCCAAGCTAACCTTACAATCCAATGCATCGTCAAGGTAGTTAACAACAGGCTGTAGCGAGAATTTGTCTTCAGGCTGGCCTTCTTCAGGACGGCCAAGGTGAGAGGTCACCATCACTTTCGCACCTGCCGCAAGGCAGTGCTTGATGGTTGGTAGTGACGCCAAAATACGCGCGTCAGATGTGACTTTGCCATCTTTCACTGGCACGTTGAGGTCTGCACGGATAAAGACACGCTTTCCGGCAAGATCCAAGTCGGTCATCTTAATTACAGACATAAGGTCCTCTCTATAAGGTTGCAAATTGAAACTGACTTAATCAGGGCGATACCCCCACTTGCTGGCTACTGCGTTGTCGCTGCCATGGCAAGGGTGGTATCCAACATTCGGTTGGCAAAACCCCACTCGTTGTCACACCAAACCAGCGTTTTAATCAGCTGATGGTTACTCACCCGCGTTTGTGACCCATCGACAATGGCGCTATGTGAGTCATGGTTGAAGTCAATCGACACCAAGGGCGCTTCGGTATAATCCAGGATACCGTCTAATGTACATCGAGATGCGGTTTGCAGAGCTTGATTTACGTCATTAACTTTCACTTTAGTACGTACAGTGACACTTAAATCCATCGCTGTCACGTTTATCGTCGGTACTCGAACCGAGATCGCCTCAAACTTGTCAGAAAATTTCGGAAAAATCCTACCAATCCCGACATGCAATTTGGTGTCTACCGGAATAATAGACTGACTTGCCGCACGTGTGCGACGCAGATCGGTATGGTAGGCATCGATCACTTGTTGATCATTCATCGACGAGTGAATCGTGGTAATGGTGCCTGACTCAATGCCAAAGTGCTCATCCAGCGCTTTAATCACGGGCACAATGCAGTTGGTGGTACAAGAACCGTTTGAGACGATACGATCATCGCTGGTCAGTGCTTCGTGATTTACACCAAAAATAACCGTACGATCGACATCTTGGCTGGCGGGATGGGAAAACAGTACTTTTTTCGCCCCCGCGGCAATGTGAGCCTCACCATCGGCGCGCGTGCCGAATTTACCGGTACAATCGAGCACAATATCGACGTCTAGGTCGCGCCAAGGCAAAAGGTGGAGTTCGGATAAGTGAAGAAGACGAATGCTGTCAGTAGCAACGAACAGATGTTCTTGATTGAAAGACACCGGCCACCCGAAACGCCCATGGCTGGAGTCATACTGCAGCAGGTGGGCCATCGCTTCTGGTTCCGCGAGTTCATTGATCGCCACCACTTGGATGCGATCCTGTTTGCCGCTTTCATACAAGGCGCGCAATACACTGCGACCTATGCGACCAAATCCATTAATTGCGACTCTTAGTGTCATGTCCATCGGTGCTCGTTTGACAACGCCGCCCAGTGTATCTCAAGCACGTAAAAGACGCACGTCTTATGTGAGGCTAATCACGCGACTGATCATACTATCCCATCCAAAAACGCCCGTTTGGCAACAGGCCAAAACGGGCGCGGCAGTGTTATCGCGGTCTCTATTCTGATGATAAAAGAGACATACAGGTAAGAACCTCCTTAGAAGTGGATATTCATCCCTACCCAGTAGCGACGCTCATCGCTGATGTAACCGTAATCGTCATAGTCCAGCGATTTATCCAGCAGGTTGTATATCGCCCCTTGCAACTCAATGGAATCGGTCAGTTGGTAGTTCGCCCCGGCATCCACCATGGTATACGCGGGTTCGATATTGCTGCGCGATGATGGGCCTGTTACCGGATCCATTTCTTTACCACGGTAAGTCACGCTCGCCCATGGGCTGAGTTTTTCGGTTGCTTGCCAGTTCACTTCACCATGCGCTAGCGATTTCGGGATTTGATTGAGTGGCTGCCCTTTATACTCACCGGTTTTTTGTTCCGAGTCGGTATAGGTGTAGCTGGCACTCACATCCACGGTATCACCGATGGGCACGAAAATACTCGCTTCCATCCCTTGGGTAACCGCTTCATCCACATTGACGCGATAGGTTGGATCCGATCCCCATTTGTTTGGTCCCGCAGTACACACAGTATCGGGGCACGTCACGCGAGTGATCTTGTCTTTAAAGTCATTGTGGAACACACCAATCGACCCCGTGATGCCGTTATCCCCTTGATAGTTGAGGCTCAACTCGGTATTCACGGATGTTTCAGGGTCAAGGTCGGGGTTGCCGTAGATATTACCGCCACGGCTCACTTGTGCCCAGTTAGGCGTAATTTCGCGAAGTTGCGGAGACTTAAAGCCTGTTGCCACCCCACCTTTTACAATCCAGTTATCGGTAACTTGATAGACCCCATACAGGCGAGGACTGGCGTGATAATCGTAGTTTTCATCGTGATCCACACGAAGCCCTAAAGTGACACTAAACGGCTCCAAGACTCGCCATTCATCCTCAACAAAAATCGCTGATTGCGTATTATCGATACTGGTCTTGGTCGACGCTTGGTTGGAGGTAAAATCTTCCAACTTCGCATAGACAACAGAGCCACCCACCGTGAGGGTATGCGCCTCGAAATCGCGCACTAAGCTGGTTTTAAACTCGGTATTTTCGATGGTCATTTCGCGGCTTTTATTCCGACTCTGCTCGTATTGCAAGTGGCTGTCAGACCATCCCCAGTCCCAATTCCCTTTGTGGCTGACCGCTATCGACTGACGCCGATATTCATTATTGCTGTTCTCACAGCTGCCGCGACAAAGACTATCGTCACTCGGTACGGAGCGGCCGACATGACCACGGCGATCTTGTGCGTTGACGCCAAGGTCAAGCTCCCACCGGTGCAAATCGTTATGATCGTAAGTCAAAGTGGTGGATAAAGAGCGTAATGACTTATCTTCATAACCGTACTGGATATCATCTTCTTGGCGCTGCGTGTTTTGACCCGTCAGTTTCAATCCAACTTTGTCACTTAACATGCCTGATAGGTAAAAGTTAGCGCTTTGCTCATCGCCCGATGCGCGGTTTTCTTGCATCACCGTACTTAGCTGTACGTTACCGTGCCAATCTTGTTCACCACGACGAGTAATAATGTTGATAACCCCCCCGATCGCATCCGAGCCATACAGGGTTGACATAGGGCCACGAATGACCTCAATACGTTCAATCGCTTGTAGCGGTGGCAACCACCCCTGCTCAATGCCCGGGCCATCACTGTTAGGGCGTGTTTCACGGCTTGAAGTTCGTCGACCATCCACCAAAATCAGGGTGTATTTTGAAGCCATGCCGCGAATACTGATGTCCGTCGTATCGCCACCGCCAGTCACCACCACACCCGGTACCCGTTTTAATGCGTCGGTCACATCACGATAGTAACGCCCTTCTAACTGATCTCGGCTGATCACACTGATACTGGCTGGTGCTTTGGCTGTCACCTGCTCAAACCCAGAAGCAGTGATCACCATGGTTTCCGTATTGGCTSCCTCAGCGGCAGAAAGTGAGGCTATGGGCATTCCCGCTAATACCATCCCAACCACAACGGGACGAAGACGACTAGACATATCTTACTCCATTATTTGATAATAATTATCATTTGATTAGTGAGAATTATTCATATTAGAGTAAGGAAACCCAGCCCTAAAACTGGAACAACTTGTTCCAGTTTTAGAACGTGAAACAAGTAAGCATTTATTTCATCTTACTGATAAAAAAGAAAAATAGGATAAGGAAGTATGCAGGACCTTGCCGCTATCCGTGCGTTCGATGCCCTTTGCCGCCATCAAAGCTTGACCGCAGCGGCTGACGCACTTCACCAGCCCAAATCGACCATTAGTCGTCGGCTGGCACAATTAGAAAGTGATCTTGGCCAAGCGTTAACCCAACGGCAGGGAAATCGCTTGGTACTCACTAAAGCCGGCGAAACCTTTTCGCGCTATTGCTCGCAAATTTTGGCCCTTGCCGAGGAAAGCCAAGAAGCCATTCACGGTCTGAATAATGAGCTAAAAGGGCCAATTGAAGTCATTTGCCACCCGGCGCTCATGCGTGGCTGGGCTGGCCCTTTACTGAATCATTTTTTAACCGAGCACCCCAAAGTGTCCATCACCTTAACCAGTGAGCTGAGCGCACAGCGTATACAAGCGGCTGACATTGTTATCTGGGCCGACGATGTGATGCTCCCCACTAACTGTCGCACCCAAACACTGGGTCACTGGCACTACGGCATTTACGCCGCGCCCGCGTATGTTCAGGCACTTGGTCCGTTTTCACACCCATCCGCGCTGGATGATCACGCTTGGCTGGATGTATTTGCGCTCCGCCGACGTGGACTCACGCTGTTTCATTCCCATCAGGCTCCCTATCATTTGAGCGCGCTTCCCAGCCGGTTTAACTGCGATATGGTTGCGATTCAAATCGATGCCATTGCCAACGGACAAGGTGTGGGCCTACTACCTACATGGAATGCTGAAGGGTATCAGGCGCATCACCCAGACAAGATTATTCGCTGTTTGCCACAATGGCAGTCGGCCGCGATACCGATTCGATTATATAGCGCCTCAGGGAGGCTTCCTTTGCGGATAGAGACACTGGTGGAGCGGTTTATCAATCGCGCTCCCAAAGCGTGGACAGAGGCTCAGATGGCCGATGATGCGATGCCTGCAGCCGTCGAATAACGCCTGACGGAGCAATCGTTTGCTATACCTAGATAGATAGCGCTATGCATCAACTTGCTTGCGTTTGTCACAATTACGAATAGAATAGACGTCTAGAAGTTAAAACATCTGAGATGATCGGCGATCGATTTCGCCTCGTATCGTCGGTATCCTTGATAAACAATGAGAGTGTCACATGGCTAAGCACCTGTTTACTTCAGAGTCTGTCTCTGAAGGCCATCCAGATAAAATCGCAGACCAAATTTCAGATGCCGTTTTGGATGCAATTCTTGAGCAAGATCCAAAAGCGCGCGTTGCCTGCGAAACTTATGTAAAAACCGGCATGGTAATGGTCGGCGGCGAGATCACCACCTCAGCGTGGGTCGATATTGAAGAGCTGACACGCCAAACGGTTCGCGACATTGGCTATGTACACTCAGACATGGGCTTTGATGCCAACTCGTGCGCGGTGCTCAATACCATTGGTAAGCAGTCACCAGATATTAACCAAGGTGTTGACCGTGCCGATCCCAAAGATCAAGGCGCAGGCGACCAAGGTATTATGTTTGGTTACGCAACCAACGAAACCAATGTTCTTATGCCTGCCCCGATCACTTACTCGCACCGTTTGGTCGAACGCCAAGCCCAAGCGCGTAAAGACGGCACCCTAGATTGGTTGCGTCCGGACGCCAAAAGTCAGGTCACCTTTGCGTACGACAACGGCAAGATCGTCGGCATCGATGCCGTTGTACTTTCTACTCAGCATTGCGACAGCGTCTCTACCGAAACCCTGCGTGAAGCGGTGATGGAAGAGATTATCAAGCCAGTTCTGCCCGCAGAATGGCTGACCAAAGAAACCAAATACTTCATCAACCCAACCGGTCGTTTCGTGATTGGTGGCCCAATGGGCGACTGTGGTCTTACTGGCCGTAAAATTATCGTCGATACCTACGGCGGGGCAGCCCGTCACGGTGGTGGTGCATTCTCCGGTAAAGATCCATCGAAAGTTGACCGCTCAGCCGCCTATGCGGCGCGTTATGTCGCAAAGAATATTGTCGCTGCCGGTCTGGCGGACCGCTGTGAAATCCAATTGTCTTACGCGATTGGTGTCGCCGAGCCGACTTCTATCATGGTCGAAACCTTTGGTACCGAAAAAGTGGGCCCTGAAGTCATTATCAAGGCGGTGCGTGAAAACTTCGACTTGCGCCCATACGGTCTGCAGGAAATGCTAGATCTGCTACAACCGATTTATAAGCAAACCGCCGCATACGGTCACTTTGGTCGTGATATTTTCCCTTGGGAGAAAACCGACAAAGCCGAGCTATTGCGCGAGTTTGCTAAACTTGGTTAACCTTGGGCTAACGCTCATTGTGCACAAAGAAAGGAAGGGAAGCAGCGGCTTCCCTTTTTTAATCACCCATGTGTTGTGACACATGTTAAATGACGCATGTTACATGACACTAAGACGTTAACTCGAGTAAGGTAACGATTGCCATGCCCGCTGTCTCTGCGCCACTGGCTGATGCCGTTTTTGAACGGGTACGCGAGTGCATTGACACCGCCAACCACCAGCTCGGTATTCAACTGACTTATCCCGACATCGGCCTGTCGCTGCGGGGACGTGCCGCCGGCACAGCGCATCCGACCCAATGGCGATTGCGTTTTAATCCCGTGCTGCTTCAACAGTCTCCTCACGTGTTTTTTGAGGAAGTGATCCCGCATGAAGTCTGCCACCTCGTCACCTTCGCATTGTATGGACGTGTTAAGCCTCACGGCTCACAATGGCGCTCCTTGATGGAAAACGTGTTTCAGGCACCGGCCAACACCACCCATCAACTCGATATTACCGTCGTTCAAGGCAAAACGTTTGCCTATGCGTGCCATTGCGGGGAAGTGGCCTTGACCGTACGGCGCCACAATAAAGTGCGACGCGGTGAGGCGAGCTACCGATGTAAACGCTGTCACCAAACGCTGATGCCAGTATCCGCGGTACTATAATCGCGTTTTTCTCGTCTTGGTTTTTTTCGTGTCTATCCCCATATCAACACAAGCCTCCCAGTCACAGAACAGCATGTTACACTGGCAACTTATTGATCACGGAACTCAAGCATTATGCGTATTCCTCGAATTTATCACCCAGCCCCTTTGCCATCACAAGGCGATGTGACGCTCACCGACGATGCGGCCAATCATATTGGTCGCGTTTTGCGCATGCAGCCAGGCCAAGCCGTGCTGCTTTTTGATGGCAGTGGCGCTCAGTTTCCCGCCACTTTAAGCGATGTCACTAAAAAACAGGTGTCCGTGACCATCAGTGCACGAGACGATCACAGTGTGGAGTCGCCTCTTGACCTTGAGCTTGGACAAGTGATCTCGCGCGGCGAGAAAATGGAGTTCACCATTCAAAAATCGGTCGAACTGGGCGTCAATGTGATCACACCGCTGATATCAGCGCGGTGCGGCGTGAAGCTCAATGCAGAACGACTCGAGAAAAAACGCCAACAATGGCAAAAGATCGCCATTGGTGCCTGCGAACAAAGTGGCCGCAACCGCGTCCCAGAAGTTCGTCCTGTGATGATGTTGGAGGCGTGGAGCCAAGAAGCCTTTGCCGGACTGAAGCTCAACCTACACCCTCGCGCCCCGTATTCCATTAATACGCTGCCAGAGCGTCCATCGAAGCTACGCTTATTGATAGGCCCTGAAGGTGGATTGTCCGATGAAGAAATCGCCATGACGCGCGATTGTGACTTTAAAGAAATTTTACTCGGCCCCCGTGTATTGCGGACCGAAACCGCTGCATTGACGGCCATTACCGCCTTGCAAGTTCGTTTCGGCGATTTGGGCTAGTTGGCGAACAGGAGAATCAAGATGAAAATTGGTGTTGTGATGGATCCGATCTCGGCCATCTATATAAAAAAAGATTCCACGTTTGCCATGATGTTGGCAGCACAAAAACGCGGTTGGGAAGTGCATTATATCAACATGGATGATATGTCGATGTTGCAAGGCGCGCCATACGCGAAAACCCATCAAGTCTCGCTACAAGACGATCCGAACGATTGGTATCAAATTACCCACACTCAAACACAGCCACTGAGTGCGTTTGATGCCATTTTGATGCGTAAAGATCCCCCGTTTGATACCGAATATATTTACGCGACCTACATGCTAGAGCGTGCCGAGCAAGCGGGAGTATTGATTGTTAACAAACCGCAGAGCTTGCGCGATTGCAATGAAAAGCTTTATACCGCGTGGTTCCCAGAACACACTCCGACCACGTTAGTGACCCGTCGTGCCGACGAGATCAAAGCATTCCAGGCCGAACATGGCGATGTGATTTTAAAACCGCTCGATGGCATGGGCGGCGCGTCTATCTTTCGGGTCAAACAAGGCGATCCGAACCTGTCAGTAATTATTGAAACCCTGACCGAGCACGGCAGCCGTTTTTGCATGGCGCAAACCTTCGTACCTGATATCAGCAATGGCGACAAACGTATCTTAGTGGTCGATGGTGAGCCGGTGCCGTACTGCTTGGCGCGTATTCCTGCCGATGGCGAAACACGTGGTAACCTTGCCGCTGGCGGACGTGGTGAAGCACGCCCCTTATCCCCCACCGATTGGGAGATTGCGCGCGCGGTTGCGCCAACGCTTAAAGAGAAAGGCTTAATTTTTGTCGGCCTTGATGTCATTGGCGACAAGCTGACTGAAATCAACGTCACCAGCCCCACCTGCATCCGCGAAATTGATGCAGCGTATGATATCTCGATTGGTGATTTGCTGATGGATGCCATTGCAACACGTTGCCAAGGGTAAGTCAGTGGGCGCATTTAATGCGCCTATTTTCACCTAACTTTGTTTTTTAGCGCATACTCAAAGTACGCGTCTCAACGGGAGAACGGCGATATGAATCTGAAAAATCATTTTTTAGTCGCAATGCCAAGCATGACCGATAGCCGTTTTCAACATGGTGTGATTTACGTGTGTGAGCATAACGATGACGGCGCGATGGGATTGATGATCAATCAGCCTATCAATATCTCGGTGGGCAAAATGCTCGACCAAATCGAGGTTGAACGCCAGCTTCCGCTCTCACAAGCCAAAGATAGCCTGGCTCAACCCGTCCTGTTTGGCGGCCCAGTGTCGGAAGATCGCGGCTTTGTGCTCCATCGTGCAGATCGAAGCTTTGGCACGAGCATCCCACTGTCTGACGATCTTGCGGTCACTACCTCCAAAGACATACTGTCTATTTTGGGAACCGATGAGCAACCCGACCAATTTATTGTCGCGCTCGGCTATGCCGGATGGGAGCCCGGGCAGCTTGAGCTGGAGTTAGCCGAAAACAGCTGGTTAACCTTGGAAGCCGATCCCAAAGTGATTTTTGACACCCCCCTTAGCGAGCGTTGGCAAAAAGCCCTCGATCAACTGGGGATCAACGCGGCGAATTTATCTTCAGAAATAGGACACGCATGACTTCACACACCGTGCTTGGGTTTGATTATGGCGTTAAAAGTATTGGCGTTGCGATCGGTCAATCGTTAACGGGAACCGCACGCCCCCTATGTGCATTAAAAGCCCGCGATGGGATCCCCAATTGGGAAGAGATCGCGTCATTACTCAAAGAGTGGCAACCCGATGTTTTGGTGGTCGGGTTGCCACTTGACTTGAATGGTGAACCACTTGAGACCATCACCCCGCGCGCCCGCAAATTTGCCAACCGTCTGCATGGACGTTTCGGTTATCCTGTCGAACTGCACGACGAACGTCTTTCCACTCGGGAGGCCCGCGCGGCATTGTTCGAACGTGGTGGCTATAAGGCACTGCAAAAAGGCGCGGTCGATGCACAATCTGCGGTGGTGATTATCGAAAGTTGGTTTGAACGCCAATACGCCGATTAATCCTGAGAACCCGCTCTTTCAATTCGTACATGATCCAGTGCGCTGCCCGGCGCACTGTGCTTGGCACCGGTTTTGATCATCAACTTCAATTCATTGGCCGAGTCAGCATGCCGCAGCGCCTCATCCTCACTGATACTCCCTTGCACATAAAGCGCATACAGTGATTGATCAAAGGTCTGCATACCAAAATGCTCCCCGCTCAACATGGCTTTTTTCAACGCGTGCAGTTCACCATTACGGATCAGCTCTGCCACATGCGCGTTATTGATCAATAGTTCAAAGGCACCATGCCGCCCAACTCCATTCACGCCCGGTACCAACTGTTGAGCGATGACACCTTTTAAGTTCATCGATAAATCAAATAAAAAGGTCTCTCGCTGTGCTTTAGGCATCAAGTGTAATGCTCGCTCTAGTGCTTGGTAGGCGTTATTCGCATGTAAAGTGGCCAAGCAAAGATGGCCCGTTTCCGCAAACTGAAGCGCGAAGTTCATGGTTTCTGGTGTGCGTATTTCACCAATCACCACCATATCTGGCGCTTGCCTGAGCGCATTTTTTAGCGCTGTTTCATAATCTTGGGTATCAATACCAATTTCGCGTTGACTGACAATGCATTGCTGATGCTCATGAACAAATTCGATTGGATCCTCAACCGTTAGGATATGGCCTTGGCCATAATGATTACGAAACCCCATCATCGCAGCCATGGTTGTCGACTTACCCGACCCCGTCGCCCCAACCACTAGCACCAAGCCTCGCTTTTGCATCGCAAGCTCTTCGAGCACCACTGGGGTGCCTAACGATGACAAACGCGGAATCTCGGTTTCTATCCGACGGATCACCATGCTGGGCATATCGCGCTGCCAGTAAGCACTGATCCGAAAACGCCCAACACTGCGTTTTACCGCAAAGTTCGCTTCTCGCGTGGTAATAAATTGCTGTTTTTGTTCCTCGTTCATCGCACTGTTCAACATGACGTTGATTGCCGCCAAAGACAACGGCGAAGACAGAGGTTTTAAGCGTCCATCCACACGTAACATCACAGGCGCATCCACGGAAATATACGCATCCGAAGCGGTGTGTTCTTGCATCGCCACCAGCACACTACTGAGTTTCATGCTTCCTCCTAAAGCGCACGTAATACGCGATCGCGTTGTTCAGGCGCGATCGTCCCTTGCCCGACTAAATCGGCCAGTGCTTGCTCCATAGTTTGCATCCCTTGATTGGAGCCGGTTTGAATCATCGACACCATTTGCGCCACCTTATCCTCACGGATTAGGTTACGAATCGCTGGGCTTGCGATCATGATTTCATGGGCGGCCACGCGCCCACCTTGCGCTGTTTTTATCAGTTGCTGAGACACGACCGCCCGCAGTGAGGCCGAAAGCATCGAGCGGACCAGCGGCTTATCACTGCCGGGAAAGACATCAATAATACGGTCGACTGTTTTCGCTGCGCTTGACGTATGCAAGGTGCCGAATACCAGGTGTCCGGTTTCCGCCGCCGTTAACGCCAAGCTAATGGTATCGAGATCACGCAGCTCTCCCACCAAAATCACATCGGGATCTTCACGCAACGCCGAACGCAGCGCTTGCTGAAACGATAAGGTATCGCGCTTCACTTCACGCTGATTAATCAAACTTTGTTGCGGGTGATGAATAAACTCAATTGGATCTTCAATGGTAAGAATATGTTTGGGCGCATGGCGATTAATATGATCAACCATGGCCGCCAATGTGGTGGATTTCCCCGAGCCCGTCGGGCCGGTGACCAGCACTAATCCGTTTGAGAGCTGAGCAAAATCCGCAAAAATCTCTGGTGCATGGAGATCCGCCAAACTGGGGACTGTCTCGGGGATCACCCGAAATACCGCCGCGCAGCCGTGTTGCTGATGAAATGCATTAACCCGAAAGCGTCCCACAGACTGCATATGAAATGAAAAATCCACTTCCAACTGCGCTTGAAATTCACGCTGCTGGTTATCATTCATCACATCCAAGACCAATTGATTGACCTCTTGATGGCTCAACGCTGGCAAACTCAACTTGCGCACATCGCCATCTACCCGCACCATAGGCGCCACTCCCGCGGAAAGATGTAGATCTGACGCATTATGTTTTACACTAAAGGCCAATAGCTCAGTGATATCCATTCATTTTCCTCGCAGAATCAAGTATGTGTAGTATCAAGAAAAACATTGAACAGGTCATGGAACACATAGACCACGCGACGCAAAAATGCGGCCGACCCGAAGGTTCGGTGCAATTGCTTGCGGTGAGTAAAACCAAGCCCATCGAAGCCATCGCAGAAGCTTTGGCGGCAGGACAACACGCGTTTGGTGAAAACTACGTACAAGAAGGCGTGGAAAAAGTGCAGCATTTTGCTCAGCATGCCGCACATTCCGCATTGGAATGGCACTTTATTGGCCCCATTCAGTCCAACAAAACGCGTCAAATTGCCGAGCACTTTGATTGGGTGCATTCTGTGGACCGCTTAAAAGTCGCTAAACGTTTGAGTGAGCAACGTCCCGCACATTTACCCGCCCTGAATGTGTTGGTGCAAGTGAATAGCAGCGGGGAAACGTCAAAGTCAGGGGTCGCGTTTGAGGAGGCCGAAGCGCTGATTGAGGCAATCGCTAAGTTACCGAATCTCACCGTACGGGGTTTGATGTCGATTCCTCAACCTGAAACCGACTATGCCCAACAATGTGCCGCCTTCGCCCCTTTGGCTGACATGTTTTCAGCATTAAAAGCGAAGTACGAGAGCGTCGATACGCTATCAATGGGGATGAGCGGCGACATGGAAGCAGCGATTGCATCCGGAAGCACCATGGTACGAATTGGGACAGCGGTATTTGGGGCACGAGAAAAACGCTAACGCACGGCGGGAAAAAGAAAATAGAACGACACGTGACGTGCTGGTTATCAGCATCAGGTACCACCAACAATAGGAACGTCATTCATGGAACATCGCGCACTGACTTTTATTGGCGCAGGGAACATGGCTCGCTCCATTATCGCGGGCTTAATTCAATCGGGCTATCCAGCCTCAGCGATCACTGCGGCGTCACCAAGTGCCTCGCCGAATAGCGGCTTGCAGGCCGATTTGGGTATTCAGACCACCGCAGATAATCTTGCCGCATGCCAAGGGGCAGAGGTAGTGGTATTGGCGGTCAAGCCACAGCTGATGGCGCAAGTGCTCGCCTCGCTGACCGACGTCGATTGGCAAAACAAATTAGTGATTTCGATCGCCGCAGGGATCCATGCCGATCGCCTGATGGCAATGGCAGGCACAACACTCAACCTCGTTCGCGTGATGCCCAATACCCCCTCTTTAGTCGGACAAGGGATGAGTGGCCTTTACGCCGTCCCTAGCTTGTCGGATGAGGATCGTGATTATGCGGGCGCACTCATGCAAGCTGTCGGTGAGATCTGCTGGGTCAACCAAGAATCTGACATCAATGGCGTGATTGCGGCAGCCGGCAGCGCACCCGCGTATTTCTTCCGATTTATGGAAGCCATGCATCAAGAAGCGATGCAGCAAGGCTTTGACGACCACACCGCACGTCGTTTGGTGCAACAAGCGGCGCTTGGCGCTGCGCAAATGGTGGTAGCCAACCCAGATATCGGATTAGGCACTCTGCGCGAACAGGTGACCTCCAAAGGAGGCACAACCGCTGAAGCATTGCGTGTGTTTGACGAAAACCGGATCGGTGATATTGTCGCGCAAGCCATGCAAGCGGCAGTTAGCCGTGCCGAACAAATGGAAAAAGAATTTTAATCACTAAGGCGACGATATGAATGCAATGACCTTTCTGATCAACACCGCGTTTGATCTTTACATCATGGTGGTGCTGTTGCGCGTTTGGCTACAATTAGCCCGCGCCGACTTCTATAATCCTTTCTCCCAGTTTGTGGTGAAAGCAACCCAGCCTGTTGTCGGACCGCTACGCCGTCTGATCCCATCACTGGGCAGCTTAGATCTCGCTACCGTGCTTTTTGGCTACCTGTTAATGGTCGCGAAGTTTGCCGTGCTCGATCTGGTGGCGGGTAATCCATTGACGCTAAGTGGTGGCATGTTTATTTTCTCCGCCATCGCAATCCTAAAAGCYGCTGGGAAACTGCTGTTCTGGGTGTTGATTCTGCGCGCCATTCTTAGCTGGGTCAGCCAAGGGAATAATCCGGTTGAATACGTGTTCCACCAACTGACTGAGCCCGTGTGTGCGCCGGTACGTCGCGTTATCCCACCGATTGGCGGGCTCGATTTAAGCATCTTGGTGGTGTTCATTGCGTTACAGTTTATCAATATGCTGATTGGCGATTTTCTCGGCCCAGTATGGTACGCGCTGTAATGCCCGTCCGTGTTGATACTGAGACAGGCGCAATCACATTGCGCCTGTACGTACAACCCAAAGCAAGCCGAGACCAGTGTCTGGGCCAACATGGCGATACGCTTAAGATCGCCATCACAGCCCCACCCACGGATGGCAAAGCCAATGCTTATTTATGCCGCTGGCTCGCCAAACAGTGTAAGATCGCAAAAAGCAATGTGACAGTGACCCACGGGTTAACAAATCGCCATAAGCAAGTGCAGATTGAAGCCCCCCAACAGCTTCCTGATTGGCTAACCCCGTATCTTCCCCACTGATCACTCATCGTCAATTATCCGTATTCAGTCGAGGCGACTCGCACGACAACAAGGAAGAATTATGCGTACATTCACGGTAATACTGGTCAGTTTTCTGAGTCTATTCTCGCTGTCAGCGTGGTCAGGGCAATACAAAGAGGTGGGTGAGCTCGAAGTGCACTACAACACGATCTCGACCACCTTTTTAACCCCAGCGATCGCAAAACAGTACGACATCACGCGAAGTGGCTACCGCGGACTAGTGAATATCGCCGTGCTTGATAAAATGCAGCTCGGCAAACCGGCGGTCAGTGCGACCTTGACAGGAAGCGTGAAAAACCTCGTTGGCAATAGCCGTGAGCTAGACTTCAAGGAAATACGTGAAGGTGAGGCGATTTACTACATTGCGACCTTTGCGGCTGACGATGAAGAAACGTATCAGTTTCATATCGAATTAAACGCCCAAGGCAATCGCTCCGCCACCTTGGACTACCGCTACAAATTTTACGTTGATACCCCTTAATCGGGCTTTAAGCAAATAGGTACTATTCATGAACAAAGTTGTACTCGCCACCGGCAATGCTGGAAAAGTAAAAGAAATGGCTGGCTTACTCAGCGAGTTCGGTTTTGAGGTCTTGCCTCAGAGCGATTTTGCCGTCAAAGATGCCGATGAGACCGGAACCACGTTCATTGAAAATGCCATTATCAAAGCCCGCCATGCGGCAAAAATTACTGGCCTGCCTGCCATCGCAGACGACTCAGGTCTAGAAGTTGATTACCTCAACGGCGCACCTGGGGTCTATTCTGCCCGTTATGCAGGTGAACAAGCGAGCGATAGCGACAATGTCGTCAAACTGCTAGACGCGATGCAAGACGTACCGGATGCGCAGCGTACGGCACGTTTTCACTGTGTGCTCGTATATATGCGTCATGCCAATGATCCTACTCCTCTGGTGTGCCATGGTGTGTGGGAAGGCAAAATTGCCCACACCCCTCAGGGTGACAATGGCTTTGGTTATGATCCTGTGTTCTTACCCCATGACCAACAGTGCGCCGCCGCAGAGATGCCTGCATCAGAGAAAAAACAGCGCTCCCATCGCGGCCAAGCGCTCAACCACTTATTCAATGCGTTAAAAGCGGCCCAGTAAGCATGATCCCACTGAGTTTGTACGTACACATCCCGTGGTGTGTACAAAAATGCCCATACTGCGACTTTAACTCTCATGCGCAAAAAGGGGTGATCCCTGAGTCGGACTATATCAGTGCATTGCTCGATGATCTTGATACCGACTTGGCCGCTTATCCTTCTGTCGCTGAGCGACCACTGCATTCGATTTTTATTGGTGGTGGCACGCCAAGCTTGATGTCGGCCCCCGAAATTCAGCGCTTGCTGGATGGCATCAAAGCACGCCTAATGCCAAGCGCAAACATGGAAGTGACCATGGAAGCGAACCCCGGCACGGTGGAAGCCGATAAGTTCATTGGCTACCGTCAAGCGGGCGTCAATCGAATCTCTATTGGTGTACAAAGCTTTTCCGCCGATAAACTCGAGCGCTTAGGGCGTATTCATGGTCCGGGAGAGGCCGAACGTGCGGCTCAGCTCGCACACCAAGCCGGATTGGATAGCTTCAATCTCGATTTGATGCACGGCTTACCCAATCAATCGGAGCAAGAAGCGCTGGCGGATCTTGAAAAGGCCATTGCACTGAATCCACCGCATTTGTCTTGGTATCAGTTAACCATCGAGCCTAACACCCAGTTTTACTCCAAACCGCCTACGCTGCCAGAAGAAGATACCCTTTGGGATATTTTTGACAAAGGCCATCAATTGCTCACAGACGCCGGCTATGTGCAGTATGAAACCTCGGCCTACAGCCTTGAGAACAAGCAATGCCAGCATAATCTCAACTACTGGCGATTTGGCGACTATTTAGGGATTGGCTGCGGGGCTCATGGAAAACTGACATTGCCAGATCAAGGTCAAGCAAGGGTGTTGCGCACAGTCAAAGTCAAGCATCCGCGCGGCTACCTCGACCCGGAAAAGGCCTACCTGACCGATAGTCAATGGGTCAAACCCACAGAGCTGGCCTTTGAGTTCTTTATGAATCGCTTCCGTTTATTGGAAGCTTGTCCCAAAGCTGAGTTTGTCCAGCGGACAGGCTTACCGCTATCGACACTTGATGCGCCTATGGCAGAGGCAATTGAGCAAGGATTAATCACAGACACCCGATCACACTGGCAAATCACGCCAAAAGGTAAATTATTCTTAAACGATCTGTTGGCGATTTTTTTAGCTGACGCAGACTAATCTGTCTGTGGTAAGGTGCTCATAAATACGGCGGATCACCGATCCGCCTTCGTTTATCGAGGGCATCGCCCACCGACATTCAGCAAAAAAGGATACGCCTGTGAGCCCGTCATTTCGCGTCGAGCCCAAACACTGGACCCTGATTGCAGCGCTTATCGTTGCCACCTACGCGTGTTATCTGCTTATTGAGCCCTATATTGGCGCCATTGTGCTGGCCTTTATCGTCTCGCTATTGTTTTTCCCGGTGCATAACCGTATCGAGCAACGCTTGGGCGGCCGCCCGAATACCGCCGCGGTGCTGTCCTGTGTGCTGCTAACCTTTATTATCATTATCCCGCTGACCTTAGTCGCCGCGGCCATCATCCAACAAGGTGTTAGCTTTTTTACCCAAAGTTATGACTGGTTGAATAATGGCGGCGCAAAATCCCTGATGAATAACCCGCAAGTTCAGGGTGCCCTACACTTTTTCAATCAATGGCTACCGTTTGATTTGATAGACCCGCAAGAAACGGTGAAGAAACTCGCTGCTTGGATGTCATCATTCAGTGGGCAAATGTTAGAGTTCAGCTCCAAAGTACTGGGCGATGTGACCAACTTTTTTATCAATTTTATGCTGATGCTGTTTGTGCTCTTCTTTTTACTCCGAGATCACGAAAGCATCATTCAAACTCTGCGTCATGTGATCCCACTTTCTCGCAGCCAAGAAGACCAACTGCTCGATGAAGTTGAGAAAGTCGCCAAATCTGCCGTGTTAGGCTCATTTCTCACCGCACTCGCCCAAGGCGCAGCCGGTGGCTTAGCCATGTGGGCCGTGGGACTGCCCGCCCTATTCTGGGGAACCATGATGGCTTTCGCTTCCTTTATTCCCGTGGTGGGCACAGCACTTATCTGGCTGCCGACAGTGGTGTATTTAGCCATCACTGGCGAATGGCAATGGGCGCTAGGGCTATTGATATGGAGCGTGGTGGTGGTCGGCTCGATTGATAACCTGCTACGCCCATTTTTGATGCAGGGGAACTCGGGGATGAATACCTTGCTCATCTTCTTCTCTTTGCTTGGCGGCCTGCACCTATTTGGATTGATGGGACTGATTTATGGCCCCATCATCTTCTCGCTCACCCTCGTCCTCTTTCGCATGTATGAAATTGAGTTCGAGCGTTTCCTCGATCGCCAAGACAATGCCTAACTTGGCATAGGTTGGCCTAGTGCGCACTTTGTGGGACAATCCGCTCCCCAGCGCGCACCTAAGCGCGTCGATTGTCACGTCTGAATCACGTAAAGAGAACGATCATGAGTTTAACGGCCCCGAGTGAAATTGCGCAGCGCCACCTGACGCTATTTGAAAACAAACATGTTCTATTGGCAGGTGAGCTAGAAGATGACTTTGCTCGGCAACTCCTCACACATGCAAAAAGTGTCTCTGTGTTTACCACGCATCACGGCTATGCGACGCGCATGGCCGATACGGGTGTCACTGTGCACGCAGGTGCTGAGTATGATGATGAGCAGCCGGTGGACCTTGTGCTCTTTTATTGGCCCAAATCGAAAGCGGAAGCAGACTTTCTTCTCGCGATGCTCACCCATCGCCTCGGCGCCAACGTCGACTGGATAGTGGTGGGTGAAAACCGTAGTGGCGTCAAAAGCATCGAAAAACGTTTTGCGCCTTATGGACACGTCACCAAACAAGACTCTGCGCGCCGGTGCAGCCTGTATTACGGCGAATGCACGTCCCCAGCGCCTCAGTTTGAGTTAGCGGCATGGTTTAATGATTACCCGTTGCAAATCGCAGAGATGGCCCTCACGATCCGAGCACTCCCCGGCGTATTTAGCCAAAAAAGTTTGGATGACGGGACCGCTTTACTGCTGAAAAATCTCCCCGCTATGCAAGGGGATGTGATTGACGTCGGTTGTGGCGCCGGTGTCATTGGCACCGCACTGCTGGCGAGCAACGCCAAGCTCGCGCTGACGTTTGTCGATGTGAATTACTTAGCCGTTGCCTCGACACAAGCAACCCTCGAGGCCAATGGACTCAAAGGTTCTGTGTTGGTTTCAGACATGCTAAGTGCCGTCAGTGGACAGCAGTTTGATGCCATTATCAGCAATCCCCCATTCCATGAAGGGCTAGAGACACATTACCACGCCACCGAGTCATTACTGGAAAGCGCCCCWCGCTATCTGCGTCGTCGCGGCCAACTGGTGATCGTCGCCAATAGCTTCTTACGTTACCCACCGCTTATTGAAAAAGGGTTTGGTCAGTGCGATACCCTCGCGAAAACACGTCGATTCGCGGTTTATCATGCGCAAAAAGCACGCTAGTTGCTGATAACACCATCAATCAGCGCACTAACACAGTTTTAAGACTTGATACCTGACAGCAGGTCACAGTTTTAGCTCATCGGACGTGTTAGCGTTTACTCTCTCGCGGCTGCCTTTTGGCAGCCGCTTGTGATTCAAGCCCGCGTGATCAGGGAGAGGTATTCACAGCGTGCAAATGGATATGGGTTACTCGACGCGTCTTCAACGCCGCTTTATGTGGTGGTTTTTTAGCCTTAGCATTATTCCTGTGATAATTCTGACCGGTTACTTTACATGGAGTCAGTCACAGCTGTTGATCACCCAAGCCCACCAACAGCTGGAGAACGAACGAGATCGCTACTACTTCACCATCAAAGAATATTTTCATGATCAGGTGCGTGCCGTTGTTAACCTTGCAGACTCCGACTTGGCGATCAGCAGTGGTGGGCGCTTCTATGGCTTTCCGAATGCGTTCGCCCAATTGAGTGAAGACACGTCCCAGGCGCACCGACAGCTCATGCAAATCCTGCAGCAAAACGCAGGAACACACCTCAATACCAAAAACCAGAATTATCATCGCCTTTATCGACAGTTTAACCGTCAATACCAATCATGGATGGCAAGGTATGAGTTCAATAATGTGGCGATGTTTGACCGAAGCCAACACCTCGTTTTTGCCGTCAAAGCCACGCCACAGTTGCTCGCGGATACCAGACTACGCCAAGCCGTCACCCAACTCTTAGATGCCCCGCCTAAGCGGCGCCCTAAGTGGGTACGCACTCACTTTGCTCCCCAAGGCTCACGCACCATGCAAGCATGGTATCTCGCCCCGATACTGAAAAGCGGTCAGATCCAAAGTATCCTTGCCGTAAGTACCACGACGGACAACTTGTCCTCCATGCTACGTCAGCTTCAACGCCCTCACTCAGCCTTATGGCTTATTGATCAATCGCATCAGTCCTTACTCAGTGGCTGGGTACCCCGCTCAAGTCATGCCAAACTCGCTGTTTCCCCTCCCCAAGCGGCAATTATAAAAAGCTTAGAGGGTCAACAAGGAGTATTGTCACCCAGCGTCTATGCATTGATGCCACAACTGACCGCTTATCGTCCCGTCAGCATCGGCAACACATCTTGGGCACTGATAACTTGCACCCCCAAGCAAAGTGCGTATCAGCCGCTTTATCGCCTGTATTCAATCAGTGTGGCCTTGGTGATAGCCCTGATTGTATTACTGCTATTTATTGGGCACTGGCTCTCCCATCGTCTTGCTCTCCCTATGTTGCAACTGACTTGGTGCGCAGAACAATTTGCAGCCGGTGAGCTCGACTATCCAGTGACGCATCGGCAACGCCAAGATGAAATCGGACGGCTTGCCACTGCCTTATCGCACCTGCAACACCGCTTAAAAGCGACGTGCTTTTCAACATCATCTCCCTCACCTAGTGAGCACACGCCTGCAATGCAGTCAGACAGCTTACATCACAGCTTAGTCATCGCGATGAACCTCGCGTTAGATGCATGGGGCGGTGATAAAGTCGGTTTGGCCGAGCAAAGTGGTCTATGGCGCGTCTATTCCGACAAAGGTAGCCTGCAAACAAGAACTTTGGACAAATACCTACACCTTGAAACGGTTCCCAAAACGCCGCGTTGGCGGAATGTGGTACGCAGTCTCGATTTCGTCCTTCAGCATACGGACAGACAATCGCCTTACTACCAATCCTTAAAACAGGCCCAACAAGAAATCCAACATTGGATTACCGACCGCCGTTAACGTTGTCATTGAGAGTCCGCGGCCTTATAGTGGCTCAAACCCTTAATCGCTAGGTCGTAATGGCGCTTTCACTTCCTCAATTGCGAGTGTTTTTAACTATCGTGCAAGAGGGCACGATCACCGCCGCCGCCAAGAAACTGTTTCTCAGTAAGCCAGCGGTCAGCATGGCGCTTGCCGAGTTAGAAAGTCAGCTCGGTTACCCCTTGTTTGATCGACGCGGCAACCGACTCCACCTTAACGACCAAGGTGCTGCGCTGATCCCTAAAGCGGATGAATTGCTAACCCGTAGCGATGAGATTAGCGCGGCACTGAAAGACGACAGCCAGTTGATTGGTTGCCTACGATTAGGGGGAAGCGATACGGTGGGCAACCAGCTTTTGCCGGCACTGATCAGCGATTTTCGTCATGTAACCGCGCATCAACAGCAAACATTGGTGATTGCAAACAGCCAAGAGATCATCGCTCGTCTGCAACATTTCGAGCTGGATATCGGATTAATAGAAGGTGAAATCCAACATCCCGATTTACTGCAAACGCCTTGGCTAAGTGATCAGATGGCGGTGGTGTGTCACCCTGATCACCCACTTGTCAGTCAAGCGCCGTTAAGTGTTGGGGATCTCGACAATCAAACTTGGCTGATCCGCGAATCTGGCTCGGGCACACGTGAGCACTTTCTCTCACGCCTTGCTCCTCGCTTCGAGCGCTGGCACCTTTCTTTCGAGCTCAATACCACAGAAGCGATTTTAAACGCCGCGAGTGCCGGGTTAGGCTTGGCATATCTGTCTAAGCTCTCCGCTCAACACGCCATTGCTGACGGTCGAGTCGTTGCCCTCGAACTCCCTTTGCTATTATCCCGGCGCTATTGGCTCGTGCGTCACAAAGATAAATACCAGTCAGGTCTACTGACCCGCTTCTGGGATTTCTGCTTACACTGGCAACCTCAACCTCTATCTTCTTAACCCCAAGACACCCAACTACAGATACAAAAAAGCCCCGACCGTGAGGTCAGGGCTTGGTGTTTTCTCGTCAAAGTCTTACGCACATCCGCTTTGATATTTAAATTTTTGCTAACTAAAGCCCAACATGAGGCTCTAATTAGATTATCTTGTTTGATGCGATGAGGATGTTGAATCGAGACGCGCAGTGTATGCCAATACATGAGCATCACAGATATCAATAGCATCGAGCTATCAACAAGATAAGCAATGAAAGCCTGGCGATGTCCTACTCTCACATGGGGAGACCCCACACTACCATCGGCGCTGCTTCGTTTCACTACTGAGTTCGGCATGGAATCAGGTGGGTCCAAAGCGCTATGGTCGCCAAGCAAAATTTTGTAATCTAGAAAGCTGTTCGTTCTCGCCACAATCAACTGGCTTATTTTAAGTCCAACCCAAAACCTCTTGGGTGTTGTATGGTTAAGCCTCACGGGCAATTAGTACAGGTTAGCTCAACGCCTCACAGCGCTTACACACCCTGCCTATCAACGTCGTAGTCTACGACAACCCTTTAGAGAGCTCGAAGCTCTAGGGATNGTAATCTAGAAAGCTGTTCGTTCTCGCCACAATCAACTGGCTTATTTTAAGTCCAACCCAAAACCTCTTGGGTGTTGTATGGTTAAGCCTCACGGGCAATTAGTACAGGTTAGCTCAACGCCTCACAGCGCTTACACACCCTGCCTATCAACGTCGTAGTCTACGACAACCCTTTAGAGAGCTCGAAGCTCTAGGGATGACTCATCTCGGGGCCAGCTTCGCGCTTAGATGCTTTCAGCGCTTATCTGTGCCGAACTTAGCTACCGGGCAATGCGTCTGGCGACACAACCCGAACACCAGCGGTTCGTCCACTCCGGTCCTCTCGTACTAGGAGCAGCTCCCCTCAATCATCCAACGCCCACGGCAGATAGGGACCGAACTGTCTCACGACGTTCTAAACCCAGCTCGCGTACCACTTTAAATGGCGAACAGCCATACCCTTGGGACCGACTTCAGCCCCAGGATGTGATGAGCCGACATCGAGGTGCCAAACACCGCCGTCGATATGAACTCTTGGGCGGTATCAGCCTGTTATCCCCGGAGTACCTTTTATCCGTTGAGCGATGGCCCTTCCATTCAGAACCACCGGATCACTATGACCTACTTTCGTACCTGCTCGAGCCGTCACTCTCGCAGTTAAGCGGGCTTATGCCATTGCACTAACCTCACGATGTCCGACCGTGATTAGCCCACCTTCGTGCTCCTCCGTTACTCTTTGGGAGGAGACCGCCCCAGTCAAACTACCCACCAGGCACTGTCCTCACCCCRGATAAYGGGGCTAAGTTAGAACATCAAACATACAAGGGTGGTATTTCAAGGATGGCTCCACGACAACTGGCGTCGCCGCTTCAAAGCCTCCCACCTATCCTACACATGTAGGCTCAATGTTCAGTGCCAAGCTGTAGTAAAGGTTCACGGGGTCTTTCCGTCTAGCCGCGGGTACACAGCATCTTCACTGCGATTTCAATTTCACTGAGTCTCGGGTGGAGACAGCGTGGCCATCATTACGCCATTCGTGCAGGTCGGAACTTACCCGACAAGGAATTTCGCTACCTTAGGACCGTTATAGTTACGGCCGCCGTTTACCGGGGCTTCGATCAATGGCTTCTCTTGCGATAACCACATCAATTAACCTTCCGGCACCGGGCAGGCGTCACACCGTATACGTCATCTTTCGATTTTGCACAGTGCTGTGTTTTTAATAAACAGTTGCAGCCACCTGGTATCTGCGACTGCCCATAGCTCCATCCGCAAGGGACTTCACCGTGGGCAGCGTACCTTCTCCCGAAGTTACGGTACCATTTTGCCTAGTTCCTTCACCCGAGTTCTCTCAAGCGCCTTGGTATTCTCTACCCGACCACCTGTGTCGGTTTGGAGTACGGTTGCTACTTACCTGAAGCTTAGAGGCTTTTCCCGGAAGCATGGCATCAATGACTTCACCACCTTGGTGGCTCGACATCGTGTCTCGGCCTTGATTTCCCGGATTTGCCTAAGAAATCAGCCTACGCACTTGAACCTGGACRACCATCGCCAGGCCCACCTAGCCTTCTCCGTCCCCCCATCGCAGTAAGCAGCAGTACGGGAATATTAACCCGTTTCCCATCGACTACGCCTTTCGGCCTCGCCTTAGGGGCCGACTTACCCTGCCCCGATTAACGTTGGACAGGAACCCTTGGTCTTCCGGCGAGGAGGTTTTTCACCCCCTTTATCGTTACTCATGTCAGCATTCGCACTTGTGATACCTCCAGCATGCCTCTCAGCACACCTTCAACRGCTTACACAACGCTCCCCTACCCAATATCCATRAGGACATTGCCGCAGCTTCGGTGTATCGCTTAGCCCCGTTACATCTTCCGCGCAGGCCGACTCGACCAGTGAGCTATTACGCTTTCTTTAAATGATGGCTGCTTCTAAGCCAACATCCTGGCTGTCTGAGCCTTCCCACATCGTTTCCCACTTAGCGATAACTTTGGGACCTTAGCTGGCGGTCTGGGTTGTTTCCCTCTCCACGACGGACGTTAGCACCCGCCGTGTGTCTCCCGGATAGTACTTACTGGTATTCGGAGTTTGCAAAGGGTTGGTAAGTCGGGATGACCCCCTAGCCTTAACAGTGCTCTACCCCCAGTAGTATTCGTCCGAGGCGCTACCTAAATAGCTTTCGGGGAGAACCAGCTATCTCCGAGTTTCGGTCACCCCACGAAGAGGCTCCCACTGCTTGTACGTAGACGGTTTCAGGTTCTATTTCACTCCCCTCACAGGGGTTCTTTTCGCCTTTCCCTCACGGTACTGGTTCACTATCGGTCAGTCAGGAGTATTTAGCCTTGGAGGATGGTCCCCCCATGTTCAGACAAGATATCACGTGTCCCGTCCTACTCGTTTTCACGRCTAAGGCGCTGTCGGTTACGGGGCTATCACCCTTTATTGCCAGGTTTTCCAACCTGTTCACCTAACGCCTAAGCCGCTTAAGGGCTGCTCCGGGYTCGCTCGCCGCTACTGCCGGAATCTCAATTGATTTCTTTTCCTTCGGGTACTTAGATGTTTCAGTTCCCCGAGTTCGCCTCTTAGCGCTATGTATTCACGCTAAGATACCTGCTTATGCAGGTGGGTTTCCCCATTCGGAAATCCCAGAYTCAAATGGCTTTTACTGCCTTATCTGGGCTTATCGCAAGTTAATACGTCCTTCATCGCCTCTGACTGCCAAGGCATCCACCGTCTACGCTTARTCACTTAACCATACAACCCCAARAGGTCTTTTTGCTCGATCTTTCTCTTTTATACGGCCTCTTGCTCACCGTTTGCTTGGTCACGTAACACGTTACGCTCCCCGCGACAAACGCCTCGCGCGAGATTGTCTAAAAAAGAAATCTRCGTCGCAAAACCACTSAGTGTTGAATCATCAACYAATTAAGGTTTTGTTTTTGCCGGACTCAAAATAGAGACTTTGCTTATCACTAAGACAAAGCCCAAGCACACTTGATTGTGTGAGTGACATTTCTGTCACTGATTGAGAACTTTACTGTCATTCTTTAAGAATGACTTGTCAGCTTTCCAGATTGTTAAAGAGCATGTGTGTCTATCATAAAGACAAACCACTTTATTATTTGCTTTCAGACACAGCTTTTCGCAACAGGAGATAACTGCTGTGAAAAACGAATAATAAAGTGGTGGAGCTATGCGGGATCGAACCGCAGACCTCCTGCGTGCAAAGCAGGCGCTCTCCCAGCTGAGCTATAGCCCCAATATAATATGGCGTTTCTCTTTGAAAGAGAAATGGTGGGCGATACCGGGCTCGAACCAGTGACCCCCTCCTTGTAAGGGAGGTGCTCTCCCAACTGAGCTAATCGCCCATCCTTCAGACTTGGTGGAGCTAGGCGGGATCGAACCGCCGACCTCTTGCATGCCATGCAAGCGCTCTCCCAGCTGAGCTATAGCCCCGCGTCTGAGAAATGGTGGGTTGTACAGGATTCGAACCTGTGACCAATTGATTAAAAGTCAACTGCTCTACCAACTGAGCTAACAACCCAARTGGCGTCCCATAGGGGAGTCGAACCCCTGTTACCGCCGTGAAAGGGCGGTGTCCTAGGCCTCTAGACGAATGGGACTTTATACGGATGATTTATCTTCGCTAGCCGCGTTGCTTTCATTGCTCAGGCAATCACATAGTACTCCTATGCTCAGGCCATTCGCACTTCAAACGCCTTGCTATCTAAGCAAATCATCACGCCTAAGCAATAATTCCTAGGCGTGTTTGGCATTGGGATGCCAAACCTCTCTTTATACTTCAACCTATACAATCTGTGTGAACACTCGCAAGAATAGCGTCAGTAAGGAGGTGATCCAGCCCCAGGTTCCCCTAGGGCTACCTTGTTACGACTTCACCCCAGTCATGAACCACACCGTGGTAAACGCCCTCCCGAAGGTTAAGCTATCTACTTCTGGTGCAGCCCACTCCCATGGTGTGACGGGCGGTGTGTACAAGCAATCTGTGTGAACACTCGCAAGAATAGCGTCAGTAAGGAGGTGATCCAGCCCCAGGTTCCCCTAGGGCTACCTTGTTACGACTTCACCCCAGTCATGAACCACACCGTGGTAAACGCCCTCCCGAAGGTTAAGCTATCTACTTCTGGTGCAGCCCACTCCCATGGTGTGACGGGCGGTGTGTACAAGGCCCGGGAACGTATTCACCGCAGCATTCTGATCTGCGATTACTAGCGATTCCGACTTCATGGAGTCGAGTTGCAGACTCCAATCCGGACTACGACAAACTTTAAGGGATTCGCTTAACATCGCTGTCTCGCTGCCCTCTGTATCTGCCATTGTAGCACGTGTGTAGCCCTACTCGTAAGGGCCATGATGACTTGACGTCGTCCCCACCTTCCTCCGGTTTATCACCGGCAGTCTCCCTGGAGTTCCCACCNGACTTCATGGAGTCGAGTTGCAGACTCCAATCCGGACTACGACAAACTTTAAGGGATTCGCTTAACATCGCTGTCTCGCTGCCCTCTGTATCTGCCATTGTAGCACGTGTGTAGCCCTACTCGTAAGGGCCATGATGACTTGACGTCGTCCCCACCTTCCTCCGGTTTATCACCGGCAGTCTCCCTGGAGTTCCCACCTTTACGTGCTGGCAAACAAGGATAAGGGTTGCGCTCGTTGCGGGACTTAACCCAACATTTCACAACACGAGCTGACGACAGCCATGCAGCACCTGTCTCAGAGYTCCCGAAGGCACCAATCCATCTCTGGAAAGTTCTCTGGATGTCAAGAGTAGGTAAGGTTCTTCGCGTTGCATCGAATTAAACCACATGCTCCACCGCTTGTGCGGGCCCCCGTCAATTCATTTGAGTTTTAACCTTGCGGCCGTACTCCCCAGGCGGTCTACTTAATGCGTTAGCTCCGAAAGCCAAAGTCTAAAACCTCAGCCTCCAAGTAGACATCGTTTACGGCGTGGACTACCAGGGTATCTAATCCTGTTTGCTACCCACGCTTTCGCATCTGAGCGTCAGTCTTTGTCCAGGGGGCCGCCTTCGCCACTGGTATTCCTTCAGATCTCTACGCATTTCACCGCTACACCTGAAATTCTACCCCCCTCTACAAGACTCTAGCCTGCCAGTTTCAAATGCGGTTCCGAGGTTGAGCCCCGGGCTTTCACATCTGACTTAACAAACCGCCTGCATGCGCTTTACGCCCAGTAATTCCGATTAACGCTCGCACCCTCCGTATTACCGCGGCTGCTGGCACGGAGTTAGCCGGTGCTTCTTCTGCAGCTAACGTCAAGCAATGCACGTATTAAGTACACTACCTTCCTCACTGCTGAAAGTGCTTTACAACCCGAAGGCCTTCTTCACACACGCGGCATGGCTGCATCAGGGTCTCCCCCATTGTGCAATATTCCCCACTGCTGCCTCCCGTAGGAGTCTGGGCCGTGTCTCAGTCCCAGTGTGGCTGATCATCCTCTCAAACCAGCTAAGGATCGTCGCCTTGGTAAGCCRTTACCTTACCAACTAGCTAATCCTAACTGGGCCCATCCCAACGCGATAGCTTACATGYAGAGGCCACCTTTGGTCCGTAGACATTATGCGGTATTAGCCGTCGTTTCCAACGGTTATCCCCCTCGTCAGGGCAGGTTCCCAGCCRTTACTCACCCGTCCGCCGCTCGACGYCCAGTAAATCCACCGAAGCTTCAATACTGCCGTTTCCGCTCGACTTGCATGTGTTAGGCCTGCCGCCAGCGTTCAATCTGAGCCATGATCAAACTCTTCAATTAAAGTTTTTTCGAAACCGAAGTTTCAGCTCAATGAATACTGATTACTGTTTATCTCCGAAGAGAAAAACGAATTGACTGTGCCGAACAACTATAAAAGTTGTCGTTTGGTCACTCAGTTCATCGAATAAATCTTTTTGTCTATTCTCAACGAGTGCCCACACAGATTGCATAGGTCAAATTGTTAAAGAGCGYCGCTCAATCTTGAGCGGGAGTGGCATTTTACGCCACCGAGGCAGTGAGTCAAGCTTTTTGTTTACTTGGCTTTGCTGCCGTTTGTTAGCGCGGTTTGCCGTGCCAACGAGGAGCGAATTATAGGGTGATAAATTTAAGTCGCAAGTCTTTTTTTCAACGAAATTAACCGTTAGAACAAATTATCACCAAAAAGGTACAAAAGTGTGATTCTGATAGGCTCGTGTGAATTAGCTCAATGCACTTGGGACATCTGCGATGGAATCCACCACGCAGGTTGCTAACGATTCGCCTTCCTCGGTCACAGGCTTTCCTGATCTCACGAGAATGCGGGTAGCCACACCGGCAGCTTGTGCAGCCTTCATGTCATCGGCTTTATCACCGACCATCACCGAGCGTGACATATCAATATCGAGCTCTTGCTGAGCGTCAATCAACATACCCGGCTTGGGTTTGCGACAATCGCAATCAATCCGATACTCACCGACCCCTTCACTGGCATGATGTGGGCAGTAATAAATACCGTCAAAGTCCACGCCCTTGTCGGCAAAGTTCCAATCCATCCATTCCGTCAGCTGCAAAAAGTCTTGCTCAGAGTAATAACCACGGGCGATACCGGCTTGGTTGGTCACCAGCACTAATAAATACCCTCTTTCTTTTAGGGCGCGGCATGCGTCGAACACTCCTTCGATATACTCAAAATTATCGATATCCGCCACATAGCCGTGGTCGACATTGACCACACCATCGCGATCAATAAAAACAGCGGGAAAACTCACTCACAATTCCTCATTCAGTGTCAGGCGATAATTATGACATGCTGCGTGGTTGCTTGCATCTTTGCATACTCAATGAAACTCGCGTGTTAAGATTAGCGTCGTCTATTAACCGAACTTCACCCTATGCAAGATACTTTCTCTATCTCTCCTGTTGGCACCTTGATTTCTCCGTTTAAAGAAAAGTTTGCTGTGCCGCGACAACCGGGCCTAGCACCCAGTGCCTTGGCATATATTGAATTGCGTGATGACGCGAATCAGCTTGATGCAGTAAGAGGTATTGAGCAATTTTCCCACCTTTGGTTACTATTCTTGTTCGATCGTAATTTAGATAAAGGTTGGTCCCCGACAGTTCGCCCCCCGCGTTTGGGTGGAAACGAGCGAGTCGGCGTCTTTGCCAGCCGTGCGACCTTTCGTCCCAATGGTATCGGCATGTCGGCGGTAGAGCTGGTTCGCGTTGAGTCTACACCGGGTCAAGTCCGGTTAATCGTACGGGGGTGCGATCTTGTCAATCGAACGCCAATTATCGATATCAAACCTTATATCCCCTACTCTGACTGTCTTGATAGTGCTCAGGGCGGGTTTGCTCAGCAAAAGCCTGACTTGATGCCGGTGCATTTTTCTAATCCCGCCCTCGCGACACTCTCTCAACATCCTGAGGGCATATACCAACGCCAAGTGATTGAAGAGGTGCTCGCACAAGACCCTCGCCCTGCCTATAAAAAGGGCAAGCCAGATACTAAGCACTATGCCGTCCACCTGTTCGATTTCAATGTGCGTTTCATGGTGTCTGACGACCAGATTCACGTTGAGGCCATAGAAGCTTTTGTCGAAACACCCCCGCGCTGTTAATATGCCCTACTTATTATTGATCGCTAATATCAACGGATAACTTTAAATGCGTACCAGTCAATATCTGCTTTCTACTTTGAAAGAAACCCCTAGCGACGCAGAAATTGTCAGCCACCAGCTGATGCTGCGCGCAGGTATGATTCGTAAACTTGCTTCAGGTCTATACACTTGGCTGCCGACCGGTGTACGAGTGCTACAAAAAGTTGAGCGCATCGTACGGGAAGAAATGAACAAGTCAGGCGCTGTCGAGACGCTTATGCCAGTGGTACAGCCTGCAGATCTATGGCAAGAAACAGGACGCTGGGAAAAGTTTGGTCCGGAACTGCTTCGCATCGCTGATCGTCACGAACGTCCCTTTGTACTTGGACCTACGCATGAAGAAGTGATTACTAACTTGGTGCGCAACGAGATTAACTCGTATAAACAACTGCCGATCAATCTGTATCAGATTCAAACCAAATTCCGTGATGAGGTGCGGCCACGCTTTGGCGTGATGCGTTCACGTGAATTTATCATGAAAGATGCATATAGCTTTGATATCGACAAAGCGGGTATGGAGCAAAGCTACGAGAAAATGCGTGCGGCTTACTGCGCCATTTTCGATCGCATGGGTCTTGATTACCGCGCGGTACTGGCAGACACCGGGGCGATTGGTGGCTCAGCGTCACATGAGTTCCACGTGCTCGCAGGTAGCGGGGAAGATCTGATTGCTTTCTCCACCGAGTCCGATTACGCCGCCAACATCGAAAAAGCAGAAGCACTCGCGCCTAAAGATCAGGCTGAGGCGCCAACCCAAGCGATGGAATTGGTCGACACGCCAAATGCAAAAACCATTGCCGAGTTGGTTGAGCAATTTAAGTTGCCGATCGAAAAAACCGTCAAGACCCTGTTTGTTAAGGCCTCTGATGAAGTAGACGCCGACCTGATCGCGCTGATTATTCGCGGCGATCATGAACTCAACGAAGTGAAGGCAGAAAACCTTCCTGAAGTTGCGGCGCCATTAACCTTTGCGACAGAAGAAGAAATTCGCGCCTTGGTCGGTGCTGGTCCCGGTTCATTAGGTCCGGTCAATCTTCCTGCGCCATTTATTGTCGATCGCAGCGTCGCGGTAATGAATGATTTCGGCGCCGGTGCCAACATTGACGACAAACACTACTTTGGCATCAACTGGGGCCGTGACGTTGAACTTGGCCAAGTTGCCGATTTGCGTAATGTGGTTGAAGGCGATCCTAGCCCATGTGGCAAAGGCACCTTGATGTTTAAGCGCGGTATTGAAGTTGGCCATATTTTCCAGTTGGGTAACAATTACTCGGAGAAAATGGGCGCAGGCGTCCTCGGCCAAGATGGCAAAAATACAACCCTAGAAATGGGCTGTTATGGTATTGGTGTGACACGTGTGGTTGCAGCTGCGATTGAGCAAAACCATGATGAAAATGGCATCATTTGGCCTGACGCGATTGCACCGTTTACCGTTGCGATTGTGCCGATGAATATGCACAAGTCTGAGCGTGTCCGCGAAGCGGCTGAAAAGCTTTACGCTGATCTTACAGCTGCCGGTATCGAGGTACTCTTTGATGATCGTAAAGAGCGTCCCGGGGTAATGTTCTCAGACATTGAGCTAGTCGGTGTGCCGCATACCATCATAATCGGTGAGCGCAGCATGGATAATGGCGTGTTTGAATATAAGCATCGCCGCGACGGTGAGAAAGTGCCGTTCGCTATCGACAACTCCTTGTCGTTTATCCAAGCAAAACTGGCTTAAGCCTTATCGTGTAATGAGTGAATGCCCCGCGTTGCGGGGCATTTTTTTAACCGATCGCTTGCTGATACGCTTTTTCGGCAAATGACCAATTCACCACCTTCCACCACGCATTCACGTAGTCAGGACGTTTATTCTGGTAATTAAGATAATAAGCATGCTCCCAGACATCGCACCCTAAAATCGGTTCACCTTTGACCTCTGCAATATCCATCAATGGATTGTCTTGATTAGCCGTTGATGTGATCGCAAGCTGGCCATCCTCTTTCACCACCAGCCACGCAAAACCTGAACCAAACTGACCAATTGCCGCCTGACTAAACGCCTCTTTAAATGCATCAAGCGAGCCGAAGGTCTCTACAATCGCATCGTAGAGTGCGCCTTCTGGCGCAGGCTTAGGATTCGGCGTCATCGATTGCCAGTAAATAAGGTGGTTATAGTACCCTCCCCCATGATTACGAATCGCAGCCGGCAGCGACGAGATATCTCGAAACAAATCCTCAACCGGTTCACCGTCGCGGGCTGTCTCTTTTATCGCAGCCACGAATTTATCGAAATAGGTTTTGTGGTGACGCTGGTGATGAATGCGCATGGTAGCCTCATCAATATGCGGTTCGAGAGCATCATAGGTATAAGGTAAATCTGGAAACGAATAAGTCATCTTGTCACTCCATCGATTAATTGACCTCCTCACCATAGATCGAATTGATAATGATTTTCAACCTCATTATCTATAGTAAAAAAGAAACGGATGTTGTGATGACCAACGTGCGACAGGGCGCGTGAAGTAACTATAATCAAGCTGTTAGCCTTTTAACGTCGTCGGTTATATGCCTACACACAAGCCTAAAATCGCTCTCGTCCTGACTGGTGGTGGTGCACGTGCGGCCTATCAAGTCGGTGTGCTAGCTGCCATTGCTGAATGGTATCCTCGCGTTCATACCAGTCCATTTACGATATATTCCGGCACATCTGCCGGCGCAATCAATGCGGTGTCTCTGGCTAGCTATGCGTCATCTTTTCGACTGGGCGTCAAAAAGTTGTCATGGCTATGGCATCGGCTCGATACGTCACGTATTTTTGCCAGTCAGCCTATTGGCTTGTTAAGTCACCTCGCTAGCCAAACAGGACAACGCTTTCAATCACGCTATCAACCCACTTCACCTTTTGGCCTGTTAAATAATCGCCCATTGCGTGAATTGCTTAATCAAACCATTAATTTTAATAAGTTAAACTATCAGTTACTGTCCGGTCACCTCCATGGCCTATCGGTGACTGCTTCCAACTATCAAACCGGCCAATCGGTCAGTTTTTTTCAAGGTGATGCCAGTATTTCGCCGTGGGAGCGGGCAAGGGCTGTCGGCCGACGCAGTCAACTCTCGACAGAACATTTACTGGCCTCTTCTGCTATTCCCTTTGTATTCCCTGCTTCACGCATTGGCCATGAGTTTTATGGGGATGGTGCGATTCACCAAATCGCCCCTTTGCGACCGGCGATTAAAATGGGTGCGGAACGGATCCTCATCTTGGACTTAACCACAGGTATTCGCACTGCCGGTAATATCGACCCGTCAGCGCCAGGGCTCGCCATGCTGGGTGGTCACCTGATGAACGCAATATTTGCTGATACCTTGTCTGCCGATTTAGAAAACTTGCAGCGCATGAACCAAATTCACCTTGCCCTGAACGACGCGCAGCGCCACCAGCTAGGATTAAGAAAAGTGAATGTCTTACACCTGCGTCCATCGGTCCCTTTCGAGCCCGTGGCCAAGCGGTTTTATCGTCAAATGCCCTTTGCCGCACGCGCCCTGTTAAGGCTTTTAGGCATCAATGCCTCACAAGATGCCACCTTTGCCAGTTATTTATTGTTCGAGCCGGCATATCTTCGCCAGTTAATTGACATCGGATACCAAGACGCACAGAATCACAGATCCCAAATCCTCTCCTTGTTGATAGAATAGTCATCCCAAAAGAACGAGATAGATCGCAGCCAAACGACGTCTCTTCGCCTTGATAATAGGCTGGCATGGATTCTGCTTATTCAGCATGACCCACAAATCAGATAGCTGTTGATTATTAATGACTGCCTCGCATTTAAAGCAATTCACACACTCTGGCATCGCCCCGCGTAAAGTTCCGCTGGGTGCTGATCAGCGTTTGTTGTTGCTACAAAAGCTGCAAGGACACCTCGATATCAAGGTATTGTTTGAGGTGTATGCACGAGAGGTAGAAAAGCAGATTGATATTGGTCGTATCATTTGGGAGCACGACGAAATCTCAAACATTATCCGTCGTGGTGAGCAACATACTTTCCGCCAAACCTTCGCGATTAAATTTAATAAGCAACCATTAGGGGTGCTGCAGTACTCCACCCCGTATAAGCTTGATCCGGATGAAATTAGCCTGTTACACACTTACCATAAGTTACTTGCCGGTCCACTGACCAATGCGGTTGAATATACCCGTGTAAAGAACATGGCACTGCTAGATGGATTAACCGGACTGCACAACCGAACCAGCTTTGAGCAGGATTTGCAGCACGCGGTTGCCGTTTGTGAACGACAAAATATTGGCTTGGTCATGATGATGTTTGATATGGATAACTTTAAACAAGTCAATGACAACTATGGCCATCTAGACGGTGATAAAGTGCTTCGTCGTTTTTCGTTGCTGGTCAAAGAGGCGGTGCGAGGTAGCGACCGCTGTTATCGTTTAGGCGGTGACGAATTCGCGGTGTTGCTGCAGCCCGCCGGTGATGATTCTGTCGCCAATGTCACCGATAGAGTCAAACACTTGGTCGCCAATGACCGATTACTCAGCGCGCACGATATCAGCGCATCGGTTGGCTATGCCCAATATCGCAAAGGCGATAACAGTGTTTCGCTTTATGAGCGCGCCGACCAGAGCATGTATCGCCAAAAACGCGCTCGCTAACTCTTTCCTCGACGGCTCTCCTTTCGCTATAGTGCGTGCAGTACTATTGAGGAGATCCATTATGAAAGTTGCAGATTGCTGTGAACTCATCCGCCAGCGCTATGCCGAAATTGGCAGTGGCGAACAAGGCTACATCCCTGCAGCTATCAGCTGCGCGCTGAAAGCATTAAATGATGTCGCGAGTGACGAGAGTGTTTCACCAGCTCGTCGTGAACAAGCCGCATTTGCTGCTGCCAATTTATTGATTAGCGATCACGAGGATTAAAATGGATTTGAAAAACTATGCCTCGATGGATCCAGTCATGCTAATGAGCATTATTAACATGAAGTTACGCGATGAGTTTGCCAGTTTAGAGGACTTAGTGCGTTACTATGATATCGACCGCGAGACCTTGTGTGCGCGCTTAGCGGATGCTGGCTTTACGTATTTAGAAGACGCCAAACAGTTCCGTTAACTCATCTCGCCTTGTCTGTTAAACAGCAATAAAAAAGCGGACTAATGTCCGCTTTTTTTCGTGCCATCATTCGCCTTTAGCCAAGTGAGACCCACAACACTGTGGCTACCAACACAGGACAAACAAACTTCACATACACAGGCCAGATTTTCCAGAACAGACTCTGCTCAATATCATCATAACCTTCGCGCAATGCAGCTAGCTTGCGATCACGCGACCAAATCCAACCACCAAATAGGCAGAAGAGGAGTGCCGCAAAAGGTTGGAAATATTGGGTAGCCACCTTCGCAACTAAGCCAAATAGCGCACCGAAGTTAAACACAATCACCGCACTGCAGAGCGCAATCACACCCCCTAACACCCAGCTGGTGATTTTTCGGCTTGAGCCCAAGCGCTCACTGGCCAGCGCTACAGGACACTCCAGCATAGAAATCGAGGATGTCAGTGCCGCGATGGTCATCAGCAAAAAGAAGACGAGAGACACATACGGGCCTGCCGCGCCTAAACTTTCAAATAATAAAGGCAATACAGTAAACACTAAGGTGTCTGCACTGAGCAAACTGCCGTCTTGCGCGTAAATCTCGACGCCTTGATGCATGGCAACAAACATGGCTGGCAACACCACTAGCCCAGCAATCACCGCCACTGCAGTATCGACCAAGGTGACACTCAGTGCCATTTTCGGCAGGTTTTCTTTGTGGCTAAGGTACGAGCCATAAATCAACATGGAGCATCCGCCTATGGTCAGAGAGAAGAAGCCCTGTCCCATGGCTGCTAATAGCAAATCTTTGTCCATCACTTTGCTAAAGTCGGGGATCAGGTAGTGCTTTAAGCCTTCTGTCGCGCCGGGCAGCGTCATGATATAGACAAACATCGCAGCAAAGAGGACAAACAGCGCTGGCATGAGACGGGTTGACCAACGCTCAATCCCCTGCTTGACCCCCGCCTGTACGATCACAATGGTGAGCACATAAAACACCACCGCCCCAAAGAGATTACGTGATGCTGAGAAGCCTTTTAACCAAGCGGATGCGTCTGAAAACTGGAAAATGTCTGCCACTGCAGCCAATAAAAAAGAGACTAACCATCCGCCAACAATGCTGTAAAACGCCAAAACCATACAAGGTACGGCCAAGCCAATCAGCCCCACGCCACTGCCAAAACGCTTCAGGAGAGGGTTATCACTCAGCGCACGCATACTGTCCAACGGGTTAGCGCGGCCATGACGACCAATCGCCATTTCCACGACCAACATAGGAAAAGCAACGAGTAAGATCATCAGTAAGTAGACTAATAAAAATGCGCCGCCCCCATTGCTCGCCGCCTGCGTTGGGAACCCCCAAATATTGCCTAGTCCCACAGCCGCGCCGGCTGCAGCAAGGACAAAGCCTATTCGGGTGCCAAATAATTCACGACTCGATGCCATTACTTCTTTACCGCAATGTATCATTAGACTAGTACATTAAGTAATTCGGACAATTTTAGCAAGTGTCGTTTATCTGACTGGTGGTTTTATGAGCAGACAGATAATTGGCGGGTAAGGGATATGTTAAGCAGTGTTTTCTCGCTCCCAGACTAAACTCCATAACTTTCCGGCCGCTGCTTGACTGACAAAGCAATCCGCCACGGCGATTACACCACGCTCGTCGCAAAGGATTGGCAAGCGACGCCGCTGCCAACTTGGGATACCGTATTCTTGATAAAGCTTCTTCAGCTTACGACGGCCTTGCCGTCCGGCAGGATGGGCGCTTAACCCGCTGGGATTAAACTGCACCGATAGCCAAGATTGTGGCAGAGAACCTAATGCCAATCCTTGCGCGTTCTCTGTGTAGGGAAGAAGCACCAAGCGCCCTAATCCATCCGGCAAATAGAGTGGCGATTGTGGCGTCAGTTTACCTTGCCATGCAGTGACATCCGCAGAGTCTGCAATAAGATACAAACGCTGCTGATAACGACGAATGGTCTTTCCATCAACCGACAGTTGCGGGTTAGCATCCACTCTTGCCTGCACCACATCCTGGATCAGCGTATTAAGCTGGGCCTGAGTTAAAATCAGATCATGGTACTTCAACCAGTGTCGTAACATCGCTCGACACAGAGCAAGATCCGCAAGAGGGAGATGTGCCAAAGACAAACTGTTGTCCGTATCGATGGCGTTTTCGACCAAAGGGGCGATAAATGTTGCTAAGAGCGCCGCTTGCTCTTGGCATAATTGCTGCGTGCGTTGCACGGCAGTACGAAACCCCGGCCAACGCGCGTCAGCTTCTGGGAGCCATTGTTGACGGATAAAATTACGATCAAAGTGTGTATCTTGGTTGCTCGGGTCTTCCACCCATGCCAACCCTTTTTGACGCGCGTAGTGATGCAATTGCGCCCGTGACGCTGCCAACAAAGGACGGACTAAGAGCCCTTTGCCGAGTTTTCTCACAGTGGGCATTCCCGCCAATCCTTCCAGACCACTTCCTCGCTTCAATGCCAAAAAGAAGGTCTCGATTTGATCATCGCTGTGTTGCGCGGTAAGAACGAGTCCATGGGGTTGGAGTAACCCTTGAAAGGCTTGATAGCGTGCCTCTCTAGCTGCATGCTCTGTGCTTAACTCAGGGTCGAGAGTGACATGTTTTAGGATGAAGGAAAAACCCGCTTGCTCCGCCCAAACCTGACATTGGGCCGCCCATTTATCGGCATCGGCCTGCAAACCATGATGAACATGACACACGGAATAGTCGTGCTGCGGATGCTGGTCGCGATAACTGGCCAATAGATCCAGCAGTACCCGAGAGTCTAATCCCCCACTCAGGGCTAAAAGAATTTGTCGTGGCTGAGCCGTTAGCGGCGCCAGCGTGTCTGTCAGGTATTGGATGAGCATAAGCATCTGTCATTGTGAGTCTGCGCCTATTGTTGCTGGCGCGTAGCAAAAAGAAAAGGGCCATTAGGCCCTTTCTTGTGCTCGATTGCCGAGTGGCAATTAGCAGTAACCATAACTGAGCAAACGCTGATATCGGCGGTCGCGTAGGCTTTCAGTATCCAATGCTTCCAAATCCGCGAGCTGGCTAATCAAAGTTTGTTTAATGCTCTGTGCCGTCGCTTTCATATCACGATGAGCACCACCTAGAGGCTCTTCAATCACGGCATCAATCAAGCCCAGCTCTTTCAAGCGTGGTGCAGTCATCCCCATTGCGTCTGCCGCTTGCGGTGCTTTGGCCGAATCGCGCCACAAAATAGAGGCGCAGCCTTCGGGCGAAATCACGGAGTATGTCGAATACTGAAGCATATTGACGTAGTCACCAACACCGATCGCCAAGGCACCGCCTGAGCCGCCTTCACCAACCACATTACAGATCACCGGCACTGTCAGGCCCGCCATTTCCTTCAAGTTACGTGCAATGGCTTCTGACTGACCACGCTCTTCTGCTCCCACGCCTGGGTAAGCACCAGCAGTATCAATAAAAGTGATCACCGGCATGTTGAATCGCTCTGCCATTTTCATCAAGCGTAATGCTTTGCGATATCCTTCAGGCTTTGGCATACCAAAATTACGCTTTACCTTCTCGTTGGTATCACGGCCTTTTTGGTGACCAATTACCATCACTGGACGTCCTTCTAAGCGAGCAACACCGCCAACCAAGGCTTTGTCATCCGCATAGGCGCGATCGCCCGCCAGCTCGTCAAACTCGTGAAAGATAAGATCGACATAGTCATAGGTGTAAGGACGTTGAGGGTGGCGCGCCAGTTGTGCCACTTGCCACGCCCCTAAATCACCAAAGATCTTGCGCGTAAGCTCAAGACTCTTGGTTTCCAGTTGTTCAATTTCCTTATCGAGATTAACCGCATCTTCTCCGCCACGCTTGGAGACAGCGCGAAGGGCTTCGATTTTAGCTTCTAGCTCTGCGATCGGTTGTTCGAATTCTAAAAAGTTAAGACTCATACCAAGAGAATCCTATTGGTCACCGCCGGTGTACGCGAGGCRTCACCAGCTAAGCTTAGTTAAACTCTAATTCGACCTGCTCGTCGCCAAGCAAGCCTTTTAAATTATCGATCAGTTCATCCGCGGGGGTAATTCGCCACTCCGCCCCTAAACGTAACCGCGCCCGTGCATCACGGCGCTGGTAATAAAGATTCACTGGCACAGTCCCTGAGCGGTAAGGTGCCAACGTATCATGAAACCGTTCAAAAAACGGGGCATCAATTTGATCTTCCATGATAGAGATGCCCAAACAGCGCGCATACTTTTCTCGCGCTTGGCTGATGTCCATGACTTCACGGGCCGTCATTTTAAGCCCACCATTGAAGTCATCAAAGCTGACCTGTCCTGAGACCACCAGAATTCTGTCTTTCTCAACCAGATCGAGATATTTGTCGAGTACGTCAGAAAAAAGCATCACTTCCATACGGCCCGAGCGATCATCGAGGGTTAAGATTCCAAGACGTGAGCCGCGCTTGGTGGTCATGACACGCGCAGCAATCACAAGACCGGCAACCGTAGACACCACATCACGCTTAGTGGCATGCGCATCTTCCAATCGCCATGTCACATAGTGTTTAAGCTCTTTACGATAGCTATTGATGGGATGGCCGGTCAAATACAGCCCTAGGGTTTCTCGCTCCCCTTCCAGCCACACCTTATCTGGCCAAGGCGCCACATTCGCGTAGGCGTGCTCGACCTCTTCCGGTGCATCCGTGAGAACACCAAACATATCCGTTTGTCCGTAAGACTCGGCTTGATGATGCTGACTGGCCGCGCGAATAGCGTCATCGAGTGATGCCATCATTGCCGCACGATGAGGGCCAAGCCTATCCATGGCGCCTGCGCGAATCAAGCGTTCAATCACACGCTTATTGACTTTTTTGGTATCAATGCGCGCACAGAAATCAAATAAGTCACGGAAGTAGCCATCTTGCTCTCGCGCCGCGACAATATTGTCGATCGGTCCTTCACCCACCCCTTTAATCGCGCCAATACCGTAAACAATCTCTCCTTTGTCATTGACGGTAAAGCGGTGCAAACCCGCGTTCACATCTGGGGGAAGCACCGTCAGTTTCATGCGACGGCACTCTTCCACCAGTCCGACAACTTTATCGGTGTTATCCATATCTGCGGTCATAACGGCCGCCATGAATTCAGCCGGATAATGCGCCTTTAACCACAGTGTTTGATAAGAAACCAAGGCATAAGCGGCGGAGTGCGATTTGTTGAAACCATAACCGGCAAACTTTTCCACCAAGTCAAAGATACGCATGGCAAGTTCGCCATCAATCCCGTTTGCGATCGCGCCTTTTTCAAAGATGTCGCGCTGCTTGGCCATTTCTTCGGGTTTTTTCTTACCCATCGCACGACGCAGCAAATCAGCACCACCGAGCGTATACCCGGCTAAGATCTGGGCAATTTGCATCACCTGCTCTTGATACAAGATGATGCCGTAGGTAGGTTCAAGGGTCTCTTGCAGTGACTCATGCTGCCACTTCTCATCGGGATAAGAGACTTGTTCTCGTCCGTGTTTACGATCGATAAAGTTATCCACCATCCCTGATTGCAATGGGCCTGGGCGGAACAGAGCCACCAGTGCGATCATGTCTTCAAAACAGTCCGGTTGGAGGCGCTTGATCAGCTCTTTCATGCCCCGCGATTCCAGCTGGAACACTGCTGTCGTCTCAGCCTTACGCAGCATCTCGAATGATGCTTGGTCCGCCATCGGAATCGCCGCGATATCGATCGGGTCTTTGCCTTGCGCTTGTAAGCGAGGGTTAATCATTCCCAGCGCCCAGTCGATAATGGTCAACGTCCGCAGCCCCAAGAAGTCAAACTTCACAAGACCGGCCGTTTCAACATCGTTTTTATCAAACTGGGTGACAGGGTGATGCCCTTCACTGTCACAATATAGCGGTGCAAAGTCCGTAATGGTCGTCGGTGAAATCACCACCCCGCCCGCGTGCTTACCCGCGTTACGTGTCACCCCTTCGAGCATGCGGGCCATGTCGATCAACGCTTTGACTTCTTCGTCTGCGTTATAAACCTCAACCAACTGCGGTTCAGCTTCAAACGCCTTTGCCAGCGTCATGCCTGGGTCGGGCGGCACCAATTTAGAAATACGGTCAACAAAGCCATAAGGGTGACCCAATACACGACCCACGTCTCGGATCACCGCTTTGGCCGCCATGGTACCGAAAGTAATGATCTGGGATACCGCATCCCGGCCGTACATTTCGGCCACGTGATCGATCACCAAATCACGCTTATCCATGCAAAAGTCGACATCGAAGTCGGGCATGGAAACCCGCTCTGGGTTCAAGAAGCGTTCAAAAAGCAGATCGAACTCTAGCGGATCCAAATCTGTGATTTTAAGGGCGTACGCAACCAAGGAGCCGGCCCCTGAGCCCCGTCCGGGTCCCACAGGAATATCGTTATCTTTTGACCATTGGATAAACTCCATCACGATCAAAAAGTAACCGGGGAAGCCCATTTGGTTAATCACACCGAGTTCACGGTCAAGGCGCTCGTCGTATTCAGGTCGCTTGAGGGCGCGCTCTTTCTCATCGGGGAAGAGAAACGCCAGTCGCTCTTCTAGGCCTTCTTTGGAGCGTTTGACCAAGTACTGATCAATCTCCATCCCTTCGGTTGGGAAGTTCGGCAGGAAGTATTCATTAAGCCTGACCGGCACATTACAGCGCTTGGCAATTTCCACGCTATTTGCCAATGCTTCTGGGATATCCGCAAAGAGCTCGCACATCTCTTGCTCGGTGCGCAGATATTGTTCGGCACTATAGTTTTTCGGGCGACGAGGATCGTCTAACGTGTAACCATCGTGGATGGCCACTCGGATCTCGTGGGCGTCAAACTCGTCGGGCGAGATAAAGCACACTTCGTTCGTCGCCACCACTGGCAAGTCGTGCTCGGTGGCAAAGTCGACCGCAAAGTGCAGGTACACTTCTTCATCCTGACGTCCGGTGCGAACGAGTTCCATGTAGTAAGCATTCGGAAAATGGGCTTGATAAAAACGGGCGCACTCTTCAGCAAGCGCCTTATTGCCTTTCAGCAAGGCTTTACCCAAGTCTCCTCGGCAACCGCCAGATAATACAATCAACCCGTCAGCATGTTCTACCAGCCACTCTTGGTCGATCACTGGCGTGTGTTGAACATGGCCGCGCAAGTAAGCTTTGGATATCAGTAAAGTGAGGTTTTTATACCCCGCTTTATCCGCAGCAAGAAGGGTCAGCTGGCATAATTCATCGCCAAACGCTTCCGACTGCACCTTAAAATCGGCACCAATGATAGGTTTCACACCCACATTATTCGCGGTGTTATAGAACTTTACCAACCCACAAAGGTTGCTAAAGTCTGTCAAGGCCATCGCAGGCATGCCCATTTCGGCCACTTTCTTAACCAGTGGCGGGACTTTGGACAACCCATCGACCATGGAGAAATCACTGTGAATACGTAAATGGACGAAACGTGGCTCAGACATAAAACTCGTTACTATCTAGGGATTGGAAATGATAAAGCGCCGTCACTTACGCTAAACCAAGGGCGCGTTTAACCGGTTTAAAGCTTTTTCGGTGCATCGGTAAAGCGCCATGCTCACTCAATGCGGCCATATGCGCCTTGGTAGGATAGCCTTTATGCTGGGCAAATCCATAGGCCGGATAGGCGATGTCCAACTCAGCCATTTCTCTATCACGGTCTACTTTCGCCAAGATCGACGCCGCACTGATCTCGGCAACGCGCAAGTCGCCTTTCACTACCGCTTGCGCTGGCATCGGAAGCGAAGGAACACGATTTCCATCAATCAATGCGTAGTCGGGAGTCACGGCTAGGCCTGCAATGGCGCGTTGCATCGCAACCATGGTGGCCTGAAGAATATTTAGGCGGTCAATCTCTTCGGGTTCTGCGCGCCCCACCGACCATGCCAAGGCTTTGGCTTTGATCTCATCGTACAACGCGAGACGTTTTTTCTCACTCAGCTTTTTTGAATCGGTGAGCCCCTCAATCGGTTGATTCGGATCAAGGATAACAGCCGCCGTGACAACCGCGCCCACTAAAGGACCTCGTCCGACTTCATCCACGCCAGCAATCAAGCGTGCGTCAGGATATAAAAATGCCTCATCTGTCATGATTTTTTACTAACTCTAATACTGCGGAGGCTGCAGAGGCATCCGCATCTTTACGAATGGTTTGATGCAGCTGTGTAAAAGTCTCAAGCAAGGCTTGGTTATCGCCATCCAACATACGTGCAACAGCCGCTGACAATGCCTCAGGCTCGCACTCTTCTTGCAATAACTCGGGCACCAAAGGGGCATCGGCGAGGATATTGGGCAAAGACACATAGCGCGTTTTGAGCAAGCGCCGTGCTAGCCACGCAGTCAAAGGCTTCACCTTATAGCCCACAACCATGGGACGCTTCAGCAACATGCACTCAAGAGCAACGGTACCTGAGGCCAGCAACACCGCATCAGAGGCACTGATCACTTGCCTTGCCGTGTCATTCACCAAAGTAAATGACAATTCCGGCGCATGGGTTTGCCACGCCTGCTCGAATTGTGCGCGGCGTGCGTCATTCACCAAGGCAACCACAAAGCCGAGATCAGGATACTGCTGTGACAGACGCTGGCAGGTTTGCAAAAATGGCGGCGCCAACATCGCCATCTCACTCCCACGACTTCCCGGCAAGACGGCTAACCAACGTTTATTGGTATCCAGCCCCAACGCTTGTTGTGCTTCGCGCTGATCGACTTGCATGGGAATGCTATCGGCCATAGTGTGGCCGACAAACGCGCAGGGCACGTTGAACTTATCGTAAAACGCTTTTTCGAAGGGCAAAAACGCCAAGACAAGATCGGTCGCGGCCGCAATTTTAAAAATACGCTTTTGACGCCATGCCCATACGGAGGGACTGACGTAGTGAACCGTTTTAATACCGGCCTGTTTTAACGATGCTTCGAGACGTAAGTTGAAATCAGGCGCATCAATACCGATAAACACATCGGGGGGGTGGGTAGTGAAGTGTTTGACGAGGCTCGCTTTCACCTTCAGTAAACGGGGCAAACGGCCAAGTACTTCAACCAGCCCCATCACGGCAAGTTCTTCCATATCAAATAGGCTCTGGCAGCCTTGCGCAATCATGCGCGGCCCACCAATACCGACAAATTCTACATTGCCGTATTGGGCTTTAATTGCCTTGATAAGGCCTTCACCTAAAACATCGCCGGAGATTTCTCCGGCGACAATTCCCACTCGTAATGGACGTTCGCTGGGCAACATTAACGAATGATGCCTCGTGTTGAACGTGCAAAGAAGTCAACAAAAAGGGCCAAGGCAGGATCGTCCTCGACCTGACCAGCCAACGCCTGTTTGACCTCTTCAAGGGTTTTACCGGAACGATACATGTTCTTATAAACCGCACGAATCGCACGAATCGAGGCTTTCTCGAATCCGCGACGCTTCAAACCTTCCACGTTAATACCGAAAGGCGCGCAATGATTACCCTGAGCCATCACATAGGGTGGTACATCTTGGACCACAATAGAACCGCCACCTAACATCGCATGGCTACCCACTACACAGAATTGGTGGATCGCAGACATGCCGCCCACAATGACGTAATCGTCGATGTGTACATGACCGGCCAGGGTCGCATTGTTGGCAAAAATACAGTGATTTCCGATCACACAATCGTGCGCCACGTGGGCGTTGATCATGAATAGGTTATCATTGCCAACTTTAGTCTCACCTTTGTCTTGTACCGTACCACGGTGCATGGTGACACTTTCACGAATGGTGTTGCGATCGCCAATTTCTAGCGTCGTGGGCTCACCCGCATATTTCAGGTCTTGGCACGCTTCACCGATCGATGCGAATTGATAGATGCGGTTATCTTGGCCGATACGCGTAGGCCCTTTAATCACGACATGGGTCATGACTTCGGTACCCGCACCAATCTCGACACCTTCTCCGATAAAAGAAAATGCGCCAATCTTAACGTTTTCTCCCAATGTCACCCCGTCTTCTACAACGGCGGTCGGGTGGATATAGGCAGTTTCGTGGATCACAATTAGATCTCTCTTCTTGCGCACTTCAGTTCCGCCGAGCAGACAACGTCTCCGTCTACTTTCGCCACTCCGGTAAAGGCAGCAATTCCTCGGCGCTCTTTAATAAACTCCACCTCGAGGACCAGTTGGTCTCCCGGTGTGACAGGACGGCGGAATTTCGCGTTATCAACGCTTGCAAAATAGTATAGCTCGTTGTCTTTTGGCTTCCCGAATGTCTTAAAGGCCAACAAGCCGGTGGCTTGAGCCATTGATTCAAGGATCAATACGCCAGGAAACACAGGCAACTGAGGAAAGTGGCCGGTAAATTGAGGCTCATTCACGGTAATATTTTTTATCGCGTGAAGGTATTGGCCTTCTTCATAATCGGTAACGCGATCGATCAACAAAAACGGATAGCGATGTGGTAGCAGCTCTTTGATTTCGTTGATGTGTAACACTTTGTTTTCGCGAGTCAAGGTAGTATTCCCGTTCAAATCCAATACTGACTTCTTTAACGCAAAACGGCCCGCGTTTTTGAGGCGGGCCTGCAATCTGTTGCGTTAAGCTTGGTTGTCGAGCTGTTTTTCGAGCTCTTTTAGCCGCTTGTGCATCTCGTCAATCTTGAGCACACGCGCGGCTGTTTTCCGCCACTCGCGGTTGGGCTGTAACGGAATGCCGGACGAGTACATGCCCGGCTCAGTAATCGGTCGCATTACCATCGCCATACCTGTGATGGTAACGTTGTCTGTGATTTCCATATGGCCATTAAACACACTGGCGCCGCCGATGATGCAGTGCTTACCTACTTTTAGGCTGCCTGCCATCACAGTTGCACCAGCCACTGCCGTGTTTTCGCCGATCGATACATTATGCGCAATCTGGCACTGGTTGTCGATAATCACGCCATCAGCAATGCAGGTATCGTCCAATGCACCACGGTCAATGGTCGTACACGCACCAATTTCGACGCGATCACCAATCACAACACGACCTAGCTGCGGGATCTTAATCCACTTACCTTTTTCATTCGCGTAGCCAAAGCCATCCGCGCCGATTACGGTTCCCGCCTGCACCAAGCAGTCCTCACCCAAAACCACATCGTGGTAAATGGTGACATTGGCCCAAAGCTTGGTTCGCGCCCCCAGTTTGGTGCCCTTACCAACAAAACAGCCGGCACCAATCTGCACGCCATCACCAATTAAGGTTCCAGATTCGACCACCGCATTAGAACCAATCGCCACGCCTTCACCCAGAATGGCGTCTTCGGCAATCACCGCAGTCGGCGCAATGTCAGTGGCACAAGCAGGTGTGGTATCTAAAATTTGGGCCACTTTGGCATAAGCCACATAAGGGTCAGCAACCACCAAGGCATTGCCTTGGCAGTATGACACGTCCGCTTCTTTTAGCATCACCGCACTGGCGCGACACTGCAGCAAGTGTTTGCGGTATTTCGGGCTCGATAAGAAGGTGATTTGCCCTTCTCTCGCTGAATTCATCCCTGCTAGCGAGGTTATTATTACAGCACCGTCTCCGTGGAGCTGAGCGTCCAGTTTTTCCGCTAATTCAGCGAGAGTGATCGAAACCATGGGCTCCTCGATTGTTTGTTATTTTACTGCATTAATGACTTTTTCAGAGAGATCATCGCCTGGGTTGGCATACAAGATAGCATTGGAGTCCAACACGATGTCGTAACCTTCTTGCTTAGCCACTTGATCGATGGCCGTTTTTAGCTTTTTGACCAGTTTAGACTCTTCTTGGCCACTACGCTTGCGTTGATCTTCTTGGAACGCTTTTACTTTTAATTTGTAGCTCGACTCCATCGATTGGAGTTCACGCTGCAGTTTGATGCGCTCATCTTCGCTCATCAGCTCGCCGTTACGTTTCAGCTTTTCAACCCCTTCTGAGAGCTTTTCTTTCATGCGCTCAATTTCCGCTACACGGTCTTTGAATTCAGCACGCAGCTTTTCGTTAAGATTGTTTTTTTGAGCCAGCTGGGACATCACGACCCCAGTCGATACGTAGCCCACTTTCTGTGCAGCATCAGCCGCTGATGCGTACATGGACGTGGTCAGAATTGCGACACTAAGTCCCGCTGCTTTCAAAAATGATTTCACAATAGTCTCCTTTCTGATGATCAGAATGTGCGCCCGATAGTGAAGGTAAAGAACTCTTCATCATCGCCAGGCTGGCTTGTAATAGGTTTTGCAATTGAAAATACCAAAGGTGCCATCGGTGACATCCACTGTAGGGCTACCCCGTAAGAGGCACTGATATTGGATGGATCCGAGTAATCTTTGATATTGCTAATGCCACTGTATTTCTCTGCAGCAGCGACGTCATATTCGGTGTCCCACACTGAGGCGGCGTCCACAAAGACACTGGTACGAATTTGCTGACGCGCTTCTTCAGAGGCAAACGGTGTAGGCACAATCAGCTCTAAGCTACCTTGTGCGATGGCGTTACCGCCCACCGAGTCACTTGAGCCATAACTGCCCTCATTTTTCTCGATATCATCGCTGCCTGGTTGCTTAGAACCTCCAGCTCCGTATACCGCTTTGGGACCCACTGTATTTGAGCGGAAGCCACGTAAGGTCGAGAAACCACCCGCGTAGTAGTTTTCATAAAACGGCAACATATGATCTTGGCCATTAATTTGGCCATAGCCATTGCCATAGCCAAGGCGACCGCGCATCAACAGCGTGAACTCATGCTCTTGGGTTAACGGCACATACTGGCGGATATCATATTGCATTTTAAAATACTGGACGTCAGAGCCCGGCACTGTCATTCGGTAAGAAGCTCGCTGATAGTTACCTGCCGTAGGGAAATAACCACGGTTGAGATTATTACGCGTCCATGAAACGGATACGTCAAAGTCATCCACTTCTAGGCCATCATTGTGATTCTTATGGTCTTCATGGCGCTTCATAAACTCATCAATCTGGTAATACTTACCGATGTTTTCGATTTTGTTGTGGGTATAGCCCAACCCAAAATCAATTGAGTTCAGTTCATCGGTCCAAAAGCCCCATGTCAATTTCGACCCATAGCTTTGGTTGGTGTATTCGACGATGTTCGCGTCTCGCGCCTCAAACTCGTTATAGAACACCTTGCCCCCGAGGCTAACACCATCGAGGGTAAAATAGGGGTCACGATACTCAAGCGTCAGGTTTTTGCGATAATCGTTAACCATGGCATTAATACCAAAGCGATTACCCGTGCCAGCAAAGTTATCTTGCTGCAGGCCCAGCTGTAAGCTTGCGCCTGACTCGGTACCATAGCCGATACCAAAGTTGATGCTGCCCGAGTTGGCTTCTTTGACTTTGTAGTTCACATCAACCTGATCGTCGGTGCCAGGAACCCGCTTGGTGTCTACTTCAGCACTTTGGAAAAAACCGGTTCGGTTGAGACGTTCTTTACCGCGAGTCACAGCCTTGGCATTAAGCCAAGTGCCTTCAAGTTGACGCATCTCACGGCGCAGCACTTCATCCTTGGTGGTGGTATTACCGGTAAAACGAATGTTTCGTACATAGATGCGTTTGCCCGGCTCAACGTTGACCGTCAGCGACACTTGCTGATTCTCATCATCAAACGTCGGCAAGGTACTCACTTTCGGGTAGGCAAAGCCGGTTTCACCAAGGTGGCGCTTAATCGCCTCCTCCAACGCAGTGACCTTATCCCCGTTATAGGTATCACCTCGGGTAAAGCCCACTAACGAGCGATAGATTTCCTCATTCTCAGGATCGCCACGGAAGCTTAGATCGGCCACTTGATAAGGCTTACCTTCGTTAACGTTTAAGGTGATGTATACCCCTTTTTTATCCGGAGAAATCGCCACTTGAGTCGATTCAACGCGGAACTTCAAATAGCCGCGATTTAAGTAGTAGCTGCGTAGCTTTTCCAAGTCACCCGCCAGCACTTGCTTTTGGTATTTCTCGTTAGCCAAGAAGTTCCACCAAGGGACATCAACACGCAAGTCGAAATTATCGCGCAGCTCTTCATCACTGAAGACTTGGTTACCCACAAAGTTAATCTGCTCGATTTTTGCAGAAACACCTTCGGTGAAGACAAATTTCAGATCCGCACGGTTACGTGGTAAGGGTGTGACCACGGCTTTCACTGACGCGCTGTATTTCCCCACGCTGTAGTAGAAATCTTCTAAGCCTTTTTCAATCTTGCTGAGCTTGGTGCGGTCTAACGCCTCACCCACACGCAACCCTGATGCGGTCAGGTTTTCTTTCAGTTGCTCTTCTTTGATGGCTTTGTTGCCTGAAAACGAAATGCTGGCAATGGTTGGGCGTTCGATCACTTTCACTAAGAGTGCATCATCATCACGATAAATACGCACATCCTCAAAGTTACCCGATGCAAACAGAGCATTGATGACATCCGCGACATCGCTATCATCCACCTTGTCTCCAACACGCACCGGCATAGAGAGCAATGCTGCCCCTAAACTGACTCGCTGTAGGCCCTCAAAACGGATATCGCTGACTTGGAATGTATCCGCGTGCGCCACACTGCTACTGACTAAAAGAGACGCTATTAATAGTTTTTTCATCGCCATGTGCTTCTGACTTATCCTTGAATACTAACCGTTTAAAGTCGGGCGAAGTCGTTAAACAATGCCACTGCCATTACCATCATCAACACGGCAGCGCCGATGCGATACCCAAAGTCTTGTACACGCTCTGGTACAGGACGGCGCGTGACCGCTTCAATACCAAAGAACAATAAATGCCCGCCGTCTAAGACCGGTAGGGGTAGCAAATTGATAATGCCGAGGTTAACGCTGATCAGCGCCATAAATCCTAAAAATGAGATCAATCCGATCTCAGCTGTCATCCCTGCGCCTTTGGCAATAGAAATCGGTCCGCTCAGGTTATTGACGCCCACATCCCCAACAATCAGCTTTTTCACCATATTGACGGTGAGGCTGATAACCTGTCCGGTTTTACTGACTGCCTCAGGGATCGCCGCAAGCGGCCCATACTGCTGCGTAAAACGGTAAGCCTCCGGCCAAGGTTCCATTTGCGGCGCAATACCTGCGTACCCGGTGACCTTGCCATTACTTTCACGCGCATCCGGTGTCAGGCTCAACACCTGCTCACGCCCGGCGCGCGTCACCGTCACCTGCAGCGGTTGATTCGGGCTTGCTTGTACCGCCTCAACCAATTCAGACCACGCATGTAATCTATTGCCATCAATCGCCACTAAGGTATCACCTGAAGCAATGCCAGCCTTCGCAGCGGCACTGCCCTCCACCACCTGAGCCACATCGAGTGTGATTGCAGGACGGTAAGGGGTGATCCCTAAGGTTGTCAACGGAGACTCAGTTTCTGGATTAAACTGCCACGCGGTTAAATCCAATCTGTAGTCCCGGCTATAACTGGATGCCACTTCTGGCTTTACTGTTATGGTCATCTGCTCATCACCGATATGGTTGATGAGTGAGAAATTAACAGCCTGCCAATCTGCGGTTTCGACGCCCGAAATGTGGGTAAGTTCCATACCCGGTTCAATTCCGGCCTCTGCAGCGATGGAGTTGGGGGTTATTTGACCAATAACGGGTTTGACCGCAGGGATCCCCATCATGAAAATCAACCAATAGGCGACCACTGCAAAAAGAAAGTTGGCAATAGGCCCTGCGGCGACAATCGCACTGCGTTGCCACAGCGGTTGATTATTAAATGCACGTGGTTTGTCATGCTCAGCGACCGCCTCAATGCGCTCGTCGAGCATTTTGACATAACCACCTAACGGAATGGCGGCAATGACATACTCGGTATCGTCTTTACCCCGCCAGCGCCATAGTGCGCGCCCAAAACCAATCGAGAAGCGTTCGACTTTTACGCCACAGCGGCGCGCGACCCAAAAGTGTCCATACTCATGAATGGCCACCAACACACCGAGAGCGACAATAAATGACGCTGCGTTCCATAGAAATGCACTCATTTTGCAACCTTAGCAATGTGCTCCTTAGCCGTAATTCGCGCCATTCTATCCAGCTCCAGCAGGCAATCCAAGCTTGATGGCGAGCGAAGTGTGCTTTGTGATAACACCGCCTCATTAATCCGTGCGATGTCAATAAAGCCTATCTGGCCTTTTAAGAAGGCATCCACCGCTTGTTCATTGGCGGCATTGAGTGTCGTTGTCGCCGCTTGCCCGTGCTGGCATGCCTCAATCGCCAAAGACAAGCAAGGGTAGCGGCGGGCATCCGGTGCCATAAAGGTAAATTCGCCAATTTGGGTAAAATCAAGCGGTGCAACCGACGTCGTCACACGTGATGGATACGCCATCGCGTGGGCGATAGGCGTGCACATATCAGGGGTGCCTAATTGGGCGAGCACCGATCCATCGCTCATTTGCACCATCGAGTGAATAACCGATTGGGGATGAATCACAACTTCGAGCTGGTCGGCACGCGCATTAAATAACCAGCGTGCTTCAATATACTCTAAGCCTTTATTCATCATGGTGGCTGAGTCGACGGAGATTTTTGGCCCCATCGACCAATTTGGATGGGCAACCGCTTCCGCTACGCTCACGGTATGCAAGGTCTCAGGTTCACGATAACGGAAAGGCCCCCCTGAGCCTGTGAGCAAGATTTTGCTCACGCCCGCGGCACTCAGATCGCAGCGGCCAGGGTTAGCTTGTACAATCTGGGGCAAACATTGGAAAATTGCATTGTGCTCACTATCGATAGGTAACAGCTCTGCGCCATATTGATAAACTGCATCGATAAAGAATTGCCCTGACATCACCAAGGCCTCTTTATTGGCAAGCAAAACGCGCTTACCCGCTTTCACCGCAGCCATGGTCGGCATCAAGCCTGCCGCCCCCACCACCGCGGCCATCACCATATCAACTTCAGGCAAAGATGCGAGTGTGCATAAACCTTGCTCACCGGCCAACACTTCTGTGTTAACCCCTTTCGCCTTAAGCGCTTGTGCCAATTCCAATGCAGCGTTCTCATCGGCCATGGCCGCAAAACGCGGCCGCCAATGCAAACACAGGCGGGTCATCTTTTCCACATGGGTATTGGCCGCCAGTGCGGTCACTTCGAACTGTTGAGGATTTGCCTCAACCACAGAAAGCGTACTGGTTCCGATCGAGCCAGTGGCACCTAATACAGTGATTTTTTGCATGTGATACGCTCGTTTTACTTAATTCGCAAACGCGAAATACAGCACGGTAAAAACGGGAAACGCAGCGGTCAAACTATCAATTCTATCCAAAATACCGCCGTGGCCGGGTAATAAATTCCCACTGTCTTTCACGCCAGAGACACGCTTAAACATGCTCTCAGCCAAATCGCCCAGCACCGACGCTAACGCTGTAACCACAGCGATACAAAGCAGCGCGCCCACACTCGCAAAATGAATATCGAGAAGCTGCGCACCGGCCCATGTCACAGCAACGGCGGCCATCAGTCCACCGAGCAAGCCTTCCAGGGTTTTGTTGGGGCTCACCGCCGGTGCCATTTTATGCTTACCGAAGGCTTTACCGGCAAAGTAGGCACCGCTGTCGGCACACCACACCAACACAAACACCAGAAGTACCAGTTTCGCACCGTAATAGGTGGAAAATTGATAGTCTGCGGCGCGTAAAATCAACACGCTCCACATAAAGGGCAATAAGGTCAAAAGACCGAATAGTTGGCGCAATAAGCGACTGTGAGTCCAAAGCGCTCCGGATTTAGGAAAGGCTAAAACCAACCCGGTGGCAAACAACCACCATGCCGCGCCCGCTGCTGCTACCGAAAAGGGCGCCACTGCTAAATGGCTCAGCGCATAGGCACTAAAAGGGAGACTATAAATGGATAGCGCCACTGCCGCCGCCGGAACGATAAAGGTAAGCCATCTTGAAGAGTTGGACACAAACTGTGTCCACTCCCAATGACCGAGCAGCGTGACGGCAGCAATCACCGCAACAAACGCGGGAAAAGGCAAATAAAAGACAGCGGCGACCACCAAAGGGACTAACAAAGCCGCGGTTAATACACGTTGTTTGAGCAAACTGATTCCTCGTGGTTACTTATCAGTGGTTAGCATGGCTTTGATTTGCTCGCCGGTACAGCCAAAACGTCGTTCACGATTAACATACCAAGCGACCGCATCGAACAGACTTTGCTCGTTAAAATCGGGCCAATATTGTTCTGTAAAATACAACTCGGCATAGGCAGCTTGCCACAAGATGAAGTTACTAATGCGACATTCACCACTGGTACGGATCATTAAATCCACATCGGGTAAGTCGGATAGCATCAATTGACGAGCAATATCTTGCTCTGTGATATCGCTGGCTTGTAATTGACCAGCAGCGACCTGCTCTGCGACACGGCGTGCCGCTTGGGTAATATCCCATTGCCCACCATAGTTGGCCGCAATATTGAGCACGAGACGCTCATTACCTGCTGTTAATGCTTCGGCTTCGGCAATTTTTTGTTGTAGCGATGGATTAAATCGAGAGGTATCACCGATCACACGAAGTTGGACACCATTTTTGTTCAAGCGTTTAACTTCACGAGAAAGCACGCTGATGAACAACTCCATCAGAACACTGACTTCATCTTCTGGCCGACGCCAGTTTTCACTGCTGAACGCAAACAAGGTTAGGGCTTTTACCCCAAGCTCCGACGCCGCCTTCACCGTTTTACGCACTGCTTTAACACCGGCTTTATGCCCAAATACACGGGCTTTGCCTCGCGCCTTTGCCCAACGTCCGTTTCCATCCATGATAACGGCAATGTGCTGCGGTAGGGCGGCAGACTCGAGCTGCGCATCAAGAGACTGGGAACTCATGTTTCTCCTTGGCAAATAAAAAGCGCTGTACTGCACGCACAGCGCTTTGACATTGGTGGTAAAGTCTAATGAGATTTAGACTTCCATCAACTCTTTTTCTTTTGCATCAAGAAGCGCATCAACATTCTTAACCGCAGCATCCGTTAGCTTTTGGATCTCATCTTGTGCACGGCGCTCGTCATCTTCAGAGATTTCTTTGTCTTTCAACAGTGCTTTAAGGTCACTATTAGCATCACGGCGGATGTTACGTACCGCAACGCGGCCTTGTTCGCCTTCTGCGCGCACCAACTTGACCATGTCTTTACGACGCTCTTCCGTCAATGGAGGAAGCGGCACACGAATCACTGTCCCTGCTGATGCTGGGTTAAGACCCAAATCTGCAGTCATGATCGCTTTTTCAACCGCTTGTGCCACTTGCTTGTCAAAAACAGTAATCGCCAAGGTTCGTGCATCTTCAGCAACAATAGAGGCGAGTTGTTTCAACGGTGTTGGTGCACCGTAGTATTCAACCGTAATGCCTTCCAACAAGCTTGGGTGGGCACGACCGGTGCGAAGTTTTGAAAGATTGTGTTTAAGCGCTTCTACACTTTTATCCATACGCGCTTTGGCGTCTGCTTTAATATCGTTAATCACTGGAGGTATCCTTGCGATTGAATTTTACTGTCCGATTATGCCACTAAATCGGATTAGCTGTTAGTAATCAGAGTGCCTTCTGTTTCACCCATCACGACACGGCGTAAGGCGCCCGACTTATTCATATTAAACACACGGATCGGCATTTGGTGATCGCGTGCTAACGTAAATGCGGCCAAATCCATCACTTTCAACTCTTTTTCAAGTACATCTTGGTAACTTAAGGTTGAATAAAGCTCAGCATCTGGATTTTTGGTTGGGTCATCACTGTATACGCCGTCGACTTTCGTTGCCTTGATCACCACGTCAGATTCAATTTCAATGCCGCGTAAGCACGCTGCTGAATCCGTGGTAAAGAAAGGGTTGCCCGTTCCGGCAGAGAAAATCACCACACGGCCATTACGAAGCTGGCTAATCGCTTCAGCCCAGTTATAGCTGTCACACACACCATTGAGTGGAATGGCGGACATCACTCGTGCGTTCACATAGGCACGATGAAGTGCATCACGCATTGCCAAACCGTTCATCACGGTGGCCAGCATACCCATGTGATCGCCCACAACACGGTTCATTCCCGCTTCGGCAAGACCAGCGCCACGGAATAAATTACCGCCGCCAATGACTAATCCGACCTGAACACCTAACTCGACCAATTCTTTAATTTCTTGTGCCATACGGTCTAGCACAGTTGGATCGATACCGAATCCATCGTTGCCCTGCAGGGCTTCACCACTGAGTTTAAGTAAAATGCGTTGATATGCAGGCTTAGGATTTGTAGTCATGTCACTACCTTATATTAGGCACTAAGTTAGGGAAGAAGGTTATGGAAAGGCCGCGGCGAATACCGCGGCCTGAATCAGAAAAATTAGCCTTTTTGTGCAGCAGCTACTTCTGCAGCAAAGTCTACTTCTTCTTTCTCGATGCCTTCGCCCACTTCAAAGCGGATGAAGTTAGTCACTTCGGCACCTTTTTCTTTCAGCATTTGGCCCACAGTTTGCGCTGGGTCCATAACAAATGCTTGACCAGTCAGAGAGATTTCGCCGGTGAATTTCTTCATACGGCCAACAACCATTTTCTCTGCGATTTCAGCAGGCTTGCCTGACTGCATCGCGATATCAACCTGGATTTGTTTTTCTTTCTCAACCACGTCAGCTGGTACGTCTTCTGGGTTAACGTACTCAGGCTTAGATGCAGCAATGTGCATAGCAACGTGCTTGATGGTTTCTTCGTCAGCGTTTGCAGCTACAACCACACCGATGCGGTCGCCGTGACGGTAAGAACCTACTTTCGCGCCTTCGATGAATGAAACACGACGGATGTCCATGTTTTCACCGATTTTTGCAACCAGCTCAGCACGCTGCTGTTCGAATTTTTCTTTCAGCGCATCAATGGCTAGGCCTTCTGCCAAAGCCGTTTCAGCCACTTGGTTAGCAAATGCAGCAAAGTTAGCATCTTTAGCAACGAAGTCAGTTTCACAGTTGATCTCAACGATCGCTGCTTTGCCTTCGTTTTCTTTAACCAGAATCACGCCTTCAGCAGCAACACGGCCAGCTTTTTTCGCTGCTTTTGCCGCACCACTTTTACGCATGTTTTCGATCGCGACTTCGATGTCTGCGTTCGCTTCAACCAGTGCTTTTTTACATTCCATCATGCCAGCGCCGGTGCGCTCGCGCAGTTCTTTAACCAGGGCAGCGGTAACAGTTGCCATTGTTCAATCCTCGATTCGAAACTATTTGGGTAAAAAACAGGGGCCCGACTTCGGCCCCTGCTAACCATACTTAGCTTACAGCATGAAAGATGACACGCTGATGGCTAAGAACGCTCACAAGGAGCTGTTGTCTTACTCAGCGACTTCAACCAGCTCGTCTTCTGCTTGCGCAACGATGTCTTGGCTACGGCCTTCTTTGTATGCGTCAGACGCTGCGTTCAGGTAAAGTTGGATAGCGCGGATTGCGTCATCGTTACCTGGGATTACGTGGTCAACGCCGTCTGGGTTAGAGTTAGTATCTACTACCGCAAATACTGGGATACCCAGGTTGTTCGCTTCTTTGATAGCAATGTGCTCGTGATCCGCATCGATAACGAACATTGCATCAGGCAGGCCGTTCATGTTTTTGATACCACCCAGAGACTTCTCAAGTTTTTCCATCTCACGAGTGCGCATCAGCGCTTCTTTTTTGGTCAGCTTTTCAAACGTACCGTCGGTAGACTGGTTTTCCAGATCTTTCAGACGCTTGATAGACATACGAACGGTTTTCCAGTTGGTCAGCATGCCGCCCAACCAACGGTTGCTCACATAAAACTGCTCGCAGTTTTCTGCTGCCGCTTTTACCGCTTCGCTTGCTGCGCGCTTAGTACCAACGAACAGGACTTTACCTTTACGCTCACCGATTTTTGACAGTTCAGCCAAAGAATCGTTAAACATTGGTACAGTTTTCTCAAGGTTGATGATGTGTACTTTGTTGCGAGAACCGAAGATGAAAGGCTTCATCTTAGGGTTCCAGTAACGGGTTTGGTGACCGAAGTGTACGCCCGCCTTGAGCATGTCGCGCATTGAAACAGTAGCCATGATAATTTCCTCTTGGGGTTAGGCCTCCACATATCCCATTTGACCGACCCGCACAGGGCACCCCGGACAATGTGACGATWTGTGTGTGATTTAAAATAAAAAGTGTTTAGTGAAATGCCATCAAGATGAAACCTGACAAAAACAGATTGATCACAATGACGGATTTCGGCGCGCTTTATACCACATAAAGTAGGCAAAAATCCAGATAAATTGCCTAAGCGAAGGTCGGTTTGTCGTATTGCCACGCCACTGCCCAAACGGCGAAAGGTGTGGTTCTGGTTTCCAGAAACCGCCCAGCTTGATACCATGTGCCTACTTCAATGTGTCTGCCCCGCGCTACCGGTGACCAAAGCGTAGCAGGTCAAAGCAGCGCATGCCTGATTTATCAGGGTGTGAGGCCCCTCACGCTCTGACGCTCATTGCCTCGATGAGCGAGACGAATTAAGTGAGAAAGCAAAATGACGATCCCAATTAAAACAGCAGAAGAAATAGAAAAAATGCGCGTTGCCGGTCGGTTGGCCGCAGAAGTGCTGGAAATGCTGGCCCCACATGTAAAGCCAGGCGTTACCACGCGTGAACTGGATGACATCGCGCACAAATATATGACTGAGGTACAGGGCACCACACCCGCTACCTTGAATTACCACGGCTTCCCTAAGTCCATGTGTACGTCTATCAACCACGTGGTTTGTCACGGGATCCCTTGTGACGAAGATGTGCTACAAGATGGCGATATCGTCAATATCGACGTCACCGTCATTAAAGATGGCTATCACGGCGATACATCGAAAATGTTTTTGATTGGTGAGGTCTCTTTGGAAGACAAACGTCTATGCCGTGTGACCCAAGAAAGCCTTTATCATGCCATCAAAAAGGTGAAGCCAGGCGCCACCGTCGGTGACATTGGTACGGCTATCCAAAAATTCATCAAAAGCAGCAACACCCGCTACTCGATCGTAAAAGAGTACTGTGGACACGGTATTGGCGCGAGCTTCCATGAAGACCCACAAGTGGTGCACTACAAAAACAACGACCGAACCATCCTCAAACCTGGTATGTGTTTCACCATTGAGCCTATGATTAACGCAGGCAAATACGGTACCGTACTTGATGAAGACGATGGTTGGACGGTTTATACCATTGATGGCAAGAAGTCAGCGCAGTGGGAGCACACCCTGCTGGTGACCGAAACTGGGGTGGAAATCTTAACGCTTCGTGAAGAGGAAACCATCCCGCGCCATATCAACCACTAAGACTCTGATAAAGGCCGGGCTTGCTCCGGCTTTTTTATGCGCAAAGGAACGCCATGACAGACACAGTGATCACGCCACAAAGTTTGACCCAAGACCAATTGAGCCCAGCGGCACTCAAAGCCCAATTTCAGCACCTCCTTGAGCAACAGAAGCAAGACTTCCTCGCCAATGTCCCTGTGCCTGAGCTGGTCTATCAGCGTAGCGATTACATGGATGCGCTGATGCAGCGGCTTTGGCAGCATTTTGGTTTTGACCAGCACCCTCACCTCGCCTTGGTTGCCGTGGGTGGCTATGGTCGGCGTGAGCTCCACCCTCTGTCTGATATTGATCTGCTATTACTTTGCCAAGGGCCGTTAGACGCGCACCAGCAACAAAAACTCAGTGAATTACTGACCTTATTGTGGGATCTCAAACTTGAAGTAGGCCACAGCGTGCGCACGGTCGAGGAATGCATCAGTGTCGGACTTGACGATCTGACGGTAGCGACCAACCTGCAAGAAGCACGCTTGTTATGCGGCAGTGAGCGGCTATTCAATGCGCTAGAGCAGCGTGTTCATGCGGATGACTTTTGGCCCAGTGAGCGTTTTTATCGCGCGAAAGTGGAAGAACAGAAAGCCCGCCATCGCCGCTATCATGACACCGCCTATAAGCTGGAGCCAGATCTGAAATCAAGCCCCGGTGGACTGCGCGACATCCACACCCTCGCCTGGATCGCCCGACGCCATTTTGGTGCCACCAGCCTTCGTGAGATGAGTCACTATGGCTTTCTTACCGATGCCGAGTATCGCGAACTGAATGAGTGCCAAAACGTACTCTGGCGGATTCGCTTCGCGCTTCACTTAGAACTGCGCCGCTATGACAACCGACTGACCTTCGCGCATCAAACCTCCGTTGCCGAACTGCTGGGCTACCGTGGCGAGGGAAATCGTGCGGTAGAGCAAATGATGAAAGACTTCTTTCGCACGCTCGGTCGGATCGGCGAGCTTAACAAGATGTTGCTGCAAATCTTCGATCAAGTGATTATCGACAATGGCCGTCCGGGCCAAGTCGACATTCTGAGTGACGATTTTCAGCGCCAAGGCAATGCGATCGAAGCGCGCAAACCGGCACTATTTCAAGCACGCCCTGACACTATTCTCGATATGATGCTCCATGTGGCTGACGACACCACCATAGAGGCCATATCGGCGCCGACCCTTCGCCAACTGCGCACTGCACGTCGTCGACTGAATCATTTTTTGTGTCAGCAACAAGACGCTCGCGAAAAATTTATGGCCTTGGTGCGCCACCCCAATGCGCTGCATAAAGCCTTCAGTTTGATGCACCGCCACGGCATTATGTCTGCCTACCTGCCGCAGTGGAGTCAGATCGTCGGACAAATGCAGTTCGACCTGTTCCACGTTTATACCGTGGATGAGCACACCATTCGCTTGCTTAAACACATGCGCCTTTTTGACAATGAGGCCAACCGAGAACGCCACCCCATTTGTTGTGATATTTTCCCTAGACTCGCACGCCGCGAGTTACTGCTAATCGCAGCTATCTTTCATGACATCGGCAAAGGGCGCGGCGGCGATCACAGTGAAATTGGGGCCATCGAAGCCCATGACTTTTGCCTTGAGCACGGCTTATCTCGCCCTGAAGCGAATATAGTCAGTTGGCTGGTGCGAAATCACCTCCTGATGTCAGTGACTGCACAACGTCGCGATATTTACGATCCCGATGTGATCACCGATTTTGCCAAAGAAGTGCGCGATGAAGAGCGGCTTGACCTGTTAGTGTGTTTGACCGTCGCCGATATCAATGCCACCAACCCTGACTTGTGGAATAGCTGGAAACGCACCTTGATTGCAGAGCTCTATTACTCGACGCAAAAAGCCTTGCGCCGAGGGCTAGAGAATCCGCCGGATGTCCGTGAACGGATCCGCCATAACCAACACTTAGCAGCGGCTATGCTACGCAAGCAAGGGCATAGCCCGCGTGATATTGAGCTGCTTTGGCAACGCTTTAAAGCCGATTACTTTCTGCGTCATACACACAAGCAAATCGCTTGGCACAGTGAACATTTGCTCCACCATCCAAGTGATCAACCTTTGGTGTTGGTGAGTAAAAAGGCGACCCGAGGCGGAACCGAGATTTTTGTTTACTGCCCAGATAGGCCCAGTTTATTTGCGCGCGTGGTTGCCGCATTAGATAAGAAAAACCTGAGTGTCCATGATGCACAAGTCATGACTAGCAAAGACGGCCATGCACTCGATACCTTTATGGTCATGGATCAAAATGACGAGGCGATTCCCCTCGACCGTCACCCTCGGATCATCGAGGGAGTCGCCAAGGCCATTGAAGAAACGGGCAAGATCACCATTCCGCGTCGTCGAGCGCCGCAAAAACTCAAACACTTTACCGTCAAAACACAGGTGCTCTTCWTGCCAACTAAAAATGGCCGCCGTACCTTGATGGAGTTAGTGGCCCTGGATACTCCGGGGTTACTGGCTCGCGTTGGAGCTGTGTTTGCGCGACAAGGTGTCAGTGTTCATGCAGCGAAGATCACGACCATTGGTGAGCGGGCAGAAGACTTTTTTATTGTAACGGACGCCCAAAACCAAGCTCTGACATCTGAACACCAAGCGCAACTAAAAACCGCGCTAGAGAAGACGTTATCGCAAGCAAAATAGCCAAAGTGGTCACGGTAATTGGTGTGGCTGACGGGCTACACTGAGCCCTGTATCGAAACGCTGGCTCACAGCGTCTACGACGTCAACTTATGAGGTGGTTATGTACCAACAGTTAAAAAATATCGGCGTGGAGCATCCAGAGAAAATCGAGCGTTATTCACTGCGCCAAGAAGCCAGTTATGACACGCTGAAGATCTATTTTGAAAAGCAAAAAGGCGAATTGTTCGCCAAGAGCATGAAGTTTAAATATCCACGCCAGCGTAAAAATGTGGTCGTGGACAGTGGCACCGGGCGCTTTCGTGAAGTCACAGAGATCAATCGCAGCTTATCGCTGGTGATTGATGAACTGGACCAAATCGTCCAGCAAGAACAAGCCGAACATGATGTAAAACAGAAGATCCTGACCGATCTACGTCATCTTGAGAAAGTCGTCGCCAGTAAAATTGCTGAAATTGWATCTGAGCTGGAAAAACTCTAAATCACACCGACAACCCAAACGCTAAGAAAGTCCAACAATGCGTCGTGCTGTTCGGCACGACGCCCTGCTAATTTCCCATTAGATCCGCGTTATCAGGCCACTGCCACGCAAACGCCTCCATCAGCGCTTGCCACTGAGTGTCAATCGGCGCCGTCACCGTTAGAGACTCACCAGACACAGGGTGTTTAAAACGCATCTGGCTTGCGTGCAACAGTAGACGGTGACAATCAAAGTGGTGACGAAAAACTCGGTTGTGTCGTCCATCGCCATGAGTGGTGTCGCCAATGATCGGATGGCTGAGATGATGCATATGTCGACGTAACTGATGTTTGCGACCGGTATGCGGCTGTATCGCCACTAAACTATACCGGCTGGTCGCATAACGCCCCGTCGCAATGGGTAACTCTATCTTCGCTAATGGCTGATAGTCGGTGATCGCCGATTTCGCTTCCGGCGCTTGGCTGGCATGCTTATCGGCAATTTTGTCTTGCTCTTCCACCAGCGGATAGTCAAGCTGGCCGGCGTCTGCAATCCAGCCTCGGACGATGGCATGATAGCCCTTTTTAATCTGGTTATTGGCAAACTGTGGCATCATCGCCGAGGCAACATCACTGGATAGGGCAAACACCAAGACGCCAGAGGTGGGTTTATCGAGCCGGTGGAGTGGATAGACATGTTGACCAATTTGATCCCGTAAAGTTTGCATCACAAAACGGGTCTCACCTTTGTCCAACCAAGAGCGATGAACCAGCATGCCGGCAGGCTTATTGACCACCACCAAGTGATCGTCTTGATATAAAATACTAAGCGGTAGGTCTGTCATTGATCGGCAAACAAGCTATCAATCCGCACAACCACAGCGACCACCTCACGATGCCCGGCCTGCTCTTTCATTGCTTCTTCCACATAAGGTGAAATTTCAAAGTTACGCGGTAAGGTCTGCCCAGCGTCAATCAGTGCACGCATCTTAGGTACAAAAATCCATTGCAGCCATTCGTGACATGCCAAGGTATCGACAGCAAAAGGCTCAGTGCTCGCAAGACGCTCAGCCGACGGTGGCGTCGTTTGCCATAGCGCGTGATCATTTAGCACTTGCTCCAACTCATCAAGAAGTTGGATACATTGAAAGTGAAGACTCATTGATACCCTCATCACTTAGTGTTTATGGAAACCGCGAAGCATACCATGATCAAGCGAAAGACAACACGTACAAGGCAAGCATCTGCTGGGTGAAAACTGATATACTCCCGCCCATCAAGCGAAAACAGCGAGCGGATACCATGGAATCTTTTCACGCGCTGAGCACCCTTTTTGATCATGCCCAGTGTCAGTTTAGCGTCTACGACTTAGGCCGACGTGTTTGCCTTCTCGACGATGCAGAGTTTCGGGCCGTTGAGGCGAACCAACAACCTTACCCTTACCCACTGCGCCATCATGCGCATATGGCTGTCGCGTTCTGGCCAAAAGGCGGCGCACCTTGGGTATGGTTTTTGAAAATGCCACTGGATGAGCGAGGGCTACTCAGTCACACCGCGATGGGCGACTTTCTGCAATATGTCAGCGCGGCCATGGGGGAGAATTTAAGCGCAACGCCGAACAAAGCGCAGCGTGAGAAGCTGGCTAACAACCCTTACACCTTCACCCCAACAGATGACAAGATGGCGATGTTTCACGCTTCGCTCACCTACTCGCTCGGTCGTCCCGCTAGCCAATATTACGAACAGGCTCAACACTATTTAAACGGTGAACTCGGCTGGGATAACTGGCAAGGCGTTGGCCTACAAGGCTTGGCAGATATTTGCGTGCGTATGCACGAGCAAAACAATGCCACGCGAGTAAGAAAAGCGATCGCCAATATGCCAACCACGCCGCAATATGCATTGTTGGGATGCTTGGAGCACTGCGCCTTGAGCGACAAGCTTGCTGCCACCTTGCGCACGCTATTTAGCGATTTGTGTGTGAGCCAAGAAGTCGACCTCTTTTTCGTTAGCGCATTATTGCGCGCCCATGCGGGTGCACCAAAAGCACAGCGCGATCAATTGATCCGTGCCGTATTAGCTAAACGCGCACTCCACCATCAAGAGATCTTTGTCGCCATCGCGGGACGGTGCTGGGATGGATTAACCGATGATACGGTATTGGATGCCTTTTTAATTGCGATTGCCGACCAGCATGACCCGGCGCTATTCCAACAAATCTATGCCGATCTGGTGATGATGCCTGAGCTTCGCGGTGCATTATTAAGCCGCTTGCATGGCAATACCTCTCCGGCACTGACTCAGGCGATGGCTCGTCTGCAATCGGCAGTGAAACAACCCCATCATGATCACTGATCTTGTTACCCTGTTACTCGTCTTTGTCGTCGCGATGCTATTTTGGCAACAGCGCCGGCAAAGCGAGCACGCGCATCGATACATTCAGCATTATTGCCAACATATGGGACTTCAGGTGTTATCCATTGCGCGCGGTAAGCATCGGCTCACACACACCGATCAGGGCTGGCGCTGGGTGACACATTACTGGTTTGAATTCTCATCGACCGGGCAAGATAGCTATACTGGTCATGCGCAGTTGCGAGGATTTCGCTTAAAAAGCATCGACACGCCGGTCCATACCATGCCTGTACAATAAGGCCCATACCCACACAATCGCGCCATATTCGCGCAAGTGGATAAGCTGTACTAGAGTAACAGTATGATGCACACGTCGCGCGACACGCGAGTAGTACGTGACAGGGAGTCACCGGAAAAGATGGGGTAACCGCTCATGTTTACCGGCTACAAAAAGGAAGGGCGCAGCTTGCGCCGCGCCCGAGAGTTTTACTTGCAGCTATCCTGCTACTAAAAGGTGCTCCCTGCATCATTCCTTGATCAGTCGCCGATTCCTTCAGCGTCGTTCCATATCTCTCCGTCTTGGAGGTGTCCTTTCGTCATCCTGACAAACCGAAATTCCCGTTTTCGATAAGCTATCCATCCTGGATGGTGTCCATGACTTCGTCCTGAAGTGTTCCTTAAGCCCCCATCCTGGGTTGTCCTAAGTCTTCCTGACGTACAAGCTTCCTGCTTGTAGAGAACGGTTCCATCCGATATCCTTCTGCAATCCTTGCCAGCGCTTCATCCTGAAGTACTGCCTCATCCTGAGGTACCGAGTCCGTGGTGATTCCTGTTCCCTGTGTCAGTTCCCTTCCGACACCGATAAGATTACGCGACTGAGGATTTGGCACAAGGCATCACAACGTGCGCGATGTCTCAATTTTATCCCAATCATATAAAATAAAACATAAGCTATTGTTTTTATTGAATTAAAAACCAAACCCTTCTCGTTTAACCCGGTACGATTCTGCTTTTCTCCCACGCCCTTGTAAGAGATATCTCACAAGCGAACCAGCACTTTGCCCCTACCAGAGCACAAGGCAAGCTGTCTAGAGGATTGCTATAGTCAAATAACGGATGCATAGACTAGGTTTGAGGAGCAACAATGGAAACTTTCCAGCACGATTTAACGCACTTGTTTGAGCAATTAGGCCTAGCAAGCGATCAGCAGGCCATCGAGCAGTTCTTAACCAACCATTGTCTGGTCGATGGTCAATCTTTGGTAGATGCGCCGTTTTGGAACCCCGCGCAACGGGCTTTTATCCATGAGGCGTTACAAGAGGATGCCGATTGGGCCGAACAAGTCGACACCCTTGATGCTTTGTTGAGAAAATCTTAGATTACGACAAAGTCAGCGCGGCAGCGAGTTAGCCAAGCGCACGTATTAACGAGATTGAGAATCACGATGAGTTATCAAGCGGCACTAGAACGCGCAATCAACACCTTGGTCCAAAAAGGGCAATCTGTCACCGTGGCAAAGCTGAAAGCACAGCTTGATACCCCGGTGCCGTTGCCCCTCATTATTCAAGCGGTAAAAAGTGCCAAATCTCATTCACCGTTACCCGACATGGCCGAGGCTGAGACTGCTCCCTCAGAGGCAATGCGGATTACGGCGCTCGAACAGCAAGTCTCCCAGCTGACGGCTCGTCTGAGCGAACTGGAAGAGCGCTTAAGTGAGCTTGAAGTCCCACGAAAGGTTTGAGACCAGACGACAAGCCTCGCACTTGAACAGGAAAATATCGTGTAGTGGTGTTTCCAATCGCCACTGTCCACCACATTTAGGACAAGGGCGCGCTAACTCACTGTCCTTATCTTTGCCACCGACACGGTATTGATAGTAATACGTGGGAATACCCGTGAGGTATTCAATCCGTCCACGCAAATCCCAGCCACGTTGGAACAATCGAGTTTGCGGGTTTTCTAGCTCGTTGAGCCCGGCAAACTCCGCATCACTGGCACCCGCCATCTGCAATTCATCACACGCTTGCCATTCCGTTTGCCACTTGATCACTGACTTGTGGTCGCCATTGAAAGTTGCGGGTAAGCGATATAAAGGGATCGGCAATAAGGTATCGCCACACCGTAATGGCGAGCAGGTGTGCACAAAGGTGGTGTATAGCACCTGCCAGCTCGGCGAGGTGCTCGGCGCCGCTTGTTCGGAGTTAAGGTCTCGACCTAAAAGACGTACCTTAGGCTGAGTCAAACAGGCCTCGGACAGTTGATTCAATGCTCGCTTGACTTGAGGGCTATGAAATTTTGGCTGCAACGCATCTTCATCCGGACAAACAACCCGAAGCTGAAACTGCCCTTCTTGCATCAGTATCGGAAATTCACGCCCCAACACCTGACCGTTGTAACGCAACGCATCCATCAGGCCATTAATCGCTCGGTCAACCGCGCTTACCGTTGTATTGTCGAAGCACTCGAAGGTTAGCTCGGTGAGGATCATGATACATCAACCTCTAACGCCTCAATGAATTGCTCAACATCGTCTGCCAACACCTCTCGTGAGCCTTTATTGAGTACTTCTCTCACCACTTGGCCCGTCACATTATCAATAGCAACAATCGTCATTTCATCATCAGTGGTCGCAATAAATACACTCGGGGAGCATTTACGCTGACGCTGCATCATTAAATGCCCAAGAATGTTTTCTTGTAAGCGGGCCAAGTCATCTTCACTCCACACTTGCAGCAAATTGAAGTGCTCACCGCCAAAGTGCACCGGCAAATCCGCGCAGTACATAAAGTTATAAAAGTCTTTAATGTCGCTGTGCAGACGTAACTCAATCGCATTCTCCACGTTGGTGAAGTCTGCCAAGGTATCACGCTGAACCGGTTGCCATTGCACTTGGTGGGCATTTTCGCTCTCCACACACGGTGACGCTAAGCCTAAATACGCGTCCGTGCACGGCAAGCACTGCTGCACCTTTCGCCATTTGGCAACATATTTCTGGGCTAGCGCCCAAAGGGCGTTATGTAATGTGTTCTCCATTAGCAACCTATAGCAAGATTCAGTAAACTTTACCCATTCTACTTGAATCGATGGCAAATCCGTATGAGCAATTACCAAGATGCCGATGCCCTAGCCGGTCTGTCGCTAGGCCAACACACTGACTACCCGACGCAATACGACCCGTCACAGCTACGCGCGGTCCCGCGTGAGCTGAATCGTCAAGCCATTGGCCTGAGCAATGAGACTGTGCCCTTTACCGGCTATGACACCTGGACGCTTTATGAGCTGTCTTGGTTAAACCAAAACGGCCTTCCGCAAGTGGCTATCGGTGAGGTACGCCTACCCGCTTCGAGCCCAAACTTGATTGAGTCCAAATCGTTTAAACTGTATTTAAACAGCCTCAATCAAACCCGCTTCGAGAGCTGGCAAAAGGTCGCCGATGCTCTACAGAAGGATTTGTCTGCCTGTGCAGGCGAAGAGGTAGATGTGACCCTATCGCCACTGAGCGAGCTTGAAGGCGAGACCATTGCTGGAATGGCAGGTGAGTGCATTGATCATCAAGATATCAGTATTGATGATTATACTTTTAATCCTGATTGGCTCGATGGCGCCGCGCAAGGGGCGATTGTGTCAGAAACGCTGCACAGCCACTTGCTAAAATCCAATTGCCTGATCACCAACCAGCCTGATTGGGGGTCGGTGCGCATTGCCTATAAAGGGAAAAAGATTAACCGCGAGAAGCTACTGCGTTATCTAGTGTCCTTCCGTGAACACAACGAATTCCACGAACAATGTGTGGAACGTATTTTCATGGACATCATGCGTTTTTGTCAGCCAGAAAAGCTCACGGTTTACGCGCGTTATACACGTCGTGGCGGACTCGACATCAACCCTTATCGCACCAACATGGGTAAAACGCCGAGCGAAAATAACCGACTCGCCCGTCAATAACCATGATTCAGCGACGTCTCGTTGCGGCCTATGTGCCGCAACGTTGAGTCAGCGCGCAGACATGGCTGTCTCAAACTGGCAGCCTTCATTTTTGTTCAGACGCATTTTTGAGGATAGCGCATGCGCTTTAGCCGCCCCTTCCTAGGCCTGCTCTTATGGTTAACGTCGTCCATGGCGTTGGCTTCTATCCATTCCTCGCCTGTACTAACCAATGCAGAAGAACTGTTAGCCACCGCGCCTGAGCAATCGTTAGAGATCAGTAACCGTTTCTTAGCGCAGCGACGACTCACTACGGGTGCAAACCGCTCTCACGTCAATAACGATACCGATCGCTCAATTCGCACCCCCTTGCATACGGTGTACGCCTATTTGATCAGTGCTCGTGCTTACGCACACCTTGAGCAACCGCTAGAAGCCAAAGCGGCATTACAAAAAGCCTATCAAGTCGTCGAAGAGCACGAGCTCAAACACACACTGGTGCAAGTGATGCTGACCGAAGCGTCCCTCACTTGGCATTTAGTCGGCGATGATAAACAGGCATTGCATAAACTGGATGAAGTCGATGCGGCATTGAATGCGCTTCCTGATAACAGCCTCAACATCCACGACGTGCGTTTTAACAGCGCCTTGTTGCGCGCCAATATTCTCGCCGCCACGGCAGACAGTGAAACGGCGCTCATCGCTTATGAGCGTGCACGTAGCCAATTATCCACTCATCCGGAAAACCTGCGTGATAAAGTCGAGTTTCAACTTTCGTTGGGGACTTTCCTACTCGATGAAAAACAGCATGAAAGCGCATTGACCGAGTTGCTCAGTGCGTTTTGGATAGCCAGTGAAAATGAGTACACCGCGCTTATTGCTCGCGCTAACATGCAACTTGCGCAATTGTACTTTCAGCAAGGCGTGCTCAAACAAGCCCTCGAGCACGCGAACCAAGCAGCAGCGTTTTTTGAACACTTTTCACTGAGCCGTCAGCTTTCCGCCTCCCAACGTTTATTGGCCGCGATTTACGAACAACAAGCGCGTTATAACTTTGCGTTAGTGCATTACTTTAACGCGCTTGAAATTGAGCAAAACCTGTCCAGACCTAAGCCTCTGGCCGAGGTCCACTTTGCCATTGCAAGAACCTATTTCGAGTTATCTCACTACCCATTAAGCGACCGCTATATTCAAGATACGTTACGCTTAGCCGGTGCAATGCCCAACTCGCAGCTCACAACCCAAGCGATACTGTTGCAAGGGCAAATTCATTTAGCCCTGTCTAAACCCAAACTGGCAGAAAAAGAAATCCAAACTGCGCTTGAACAGGCCCAATCCCAGCAAGACTTCACCACCGTCACACGTGCGTATCAGGCTTTATCCGCGGCGTTGGAAGCACAGGGGCAGTATCAACAGGCACTCGCCATGCAACGCGAGTACGAACGCTTACGCGCACGTCAAACCGAAACAGAGCAACAAAGCCAAGCCGATACGTTCAAACAACAGCAACGTGTGGTCGAACGCCAATTACAAATGGACGAACTACAGCGCCAACTCGATGGTGCGCGTCAAGAGCAGATCCATTTGCAAAAAGTTAACTATTTCTTGCTCGGTAGCCTTGGTGTGCTGCTGGTCATCGTTTATTTGCGCCATCGCGCCGCCGTGATGCGCCAAATCGAGCTTGAGCAATTGCGTGACGATTTTTATGCTCACCCTCGTACTGGACTGCGCAACCTACGGATGCTCAATGCCAAGCTGCCCCGTTCGTTAGAAWAAAGTAATGCTAACTTTGAGCAATGGTACTTAAACGACATGATCCACCAGCCACTTAGTGACCGGCTGAGATTCGCAATGTTTGATGTCGCCTTTTTAAAGGATTTATTTTTGCACCATGGCTATCAATATGCGCAGGATATCGAACGTCAGCTGGGTGAATATCTCTCCGATAAAGTCACGGGAACCGGTCGCCTATACCACTTTGCCGATGCCCTATTTATTTATATTGAAACCAACTGGGAAGAAGATGCCCAACCCGACGCCCTTGCCCATTTTGTTCAATCTTTGATTGAAGATTTTGTCGCTCATTATCATCAGCAACCCGACGACAGTGATCAGGATGATACGCTATCAGCAAATATCAGCCTCTCAACTCAGGTTTGTGTCGGGCTGGCTGAATATCCTTTCTTGCCGCGAGCGTATACCTCGATCAACGATCAGGAATTGATTGAAATTCTCCTCACAGCTACCAATAAAGCATGTGAGCTCGCGGAGCAAAGTGGTGATAGCCATTGGGTACATTTAAGCGCCATTGATACCGCGCCTGCCGCCAGCTTCGTCAATACCAACTTACGACATGCCTGCCTGCGCGGTATTGACTCCGGGTTAGTGAAGGTTAAAACGTCAGCGAACACATCAATTAACTGGCAGACGGATCACGAATCTGATAAAAAGCGAGGGTTAATTATTGATGATCGAAGCAATAAGTCGGTATAGCTAGAGGCGTTTGGCTGGCGAATCCCGCCGCCTGTTGCGTCATCGCAAATGTTGTCAGGTGTATCCCCGAGAAATGAATAAGTCCAATCCACAGCCGGTAACGGCAGGCACCGCGTCTGCGGTCCAAGAAGATACGCCATACGCGTATCGGGACTTGGCCTTAAAATCACGTCGTGAGATCCATATTCTCAAACGCTTGGTGACTCGCTTTGTCGCGACCTGTACCGGAAAAAGCCCGCTACTCGATAAAAAGTTGGCTGAGTTCCGTGAGCTGTTACATGTTACGCAGGATGTCAGCCCTTTGATCCCGCGTTTAGCGATTATAGAACGCATGGTGGGTCAGCACGATATGACACAAAAGAAAGTCGAGTCGCATCTTAGTGAGCAATTTCATGCCAGTGGCGAAACGCTAAAGCGCGTGCCCGGCTTACCGGCACAACTGAAGCGCGACTTGCGCGATCTTTTATCTCAACCGGCGGGCGATCAAACCACCCGCACCCAACAGTTGGTCAAGTTACTCCAACTCTATGAGCGCGCTATCACCTTGCAAGCGGTACGTCCCAGCGCTCGACACTCAGAAACCACCCTCGAACAGGATCAAATTCGCCGTGTTGCCGACGAATTGCAAAACCTAATCACTGAACTTGATCTCGACGGAGAAGCGGGCCAACGCTTGCTCGATATTCGTCAACAGCTACTAGAAGCACTCTCGCCTGCGACCATCATTGCACTCACATTAGAATCGCTCAAGCTCATCCTAGAGGCGACACACGCCGAGCGGCGGGCCTCGCAAGCATTTTTGGCGCAAGTGAATGATAACCTGATTGCGATCAGCCAACAAAATACCCGCGCCTACGACCATGCCCACAGCCTACGCCAAGACCACCAGCGTATTGATACCTTGCTGGGCGGCACTATCGCTAACATTGAACGCGATCTGAGTGCACCTAGCGCCGATGCCACGGCACTGAGTCGCTCGTTAGCGCATGCGCTGGCCGATCTCAAAGCGCTCGCCGACGAGAATGAAGCACTAAAAAATCGCGAGCAGTCTTTGGTTGAGCAATTGGCGCACAATCAGAACCAACTGAACGCGGTTGCCGAGCAAACCATGGATCAAAGACGCCGCTTGGGCGACCAAGAGCGTAAGCTGTTACTCGATCCGCTCACCCGTGTATACAACCGCGCAGCGTTGCACGACCGTCTAGAGCATGAATACCGTCTATGGCGCAAATATCAGCATGATTTCTGTCTCGCGGTGATCGACATCGATCATTTCAAAGAGGTGAATGTCCAATTCGGTCACCTTGTTGGCGATAAAGCCCTCAAGATTATCGCGCGCAGTATTTATCAGTGTCTGCGTGATACCGACTTTATCGCTCGCTTTGGCGGCGAAGAGTTTGTGGTCTTACTGCCTGATGCGGATGAAACCACCCGAACCGACATTTTGGCGAATGTGAGTCATACCATTCGTCAGTTGCCACTGAAATTCAAAAATCAGCGCGTCTCTATTACGGCATCGATTGGTGCCACGCTGTTCTCCGGCTCAGACACCCCAACGCATGTGCTTGAGCGTGCCGACCAAGCCCTATATCAAGCGAAAAACGCCGGTCGCAACCAAATCATTTGGTGTTAATTTTTTCTGGTCAATCTGCCAACCTGTGTGTATTTTTAGTTAACACACTGATTTTTATAGCACCACTCTGCCCTTCCTAATTTGTCTTCAAGAGGTTGTCGCTATGATCACACACATTAGCCCTATCGGCACCATGGACCTGCTTTCACAAATTGAGGTCGATCGTCTTAAAGCGAGTGCAAGCAGCGACTTATATCGCCTTTATCGAAATTGCTCACTCGCCGTTCTGAACTCAGGCAGCCACACCGACAGCTCCAAAGCCTTGTTGGAGAAACATACCAACTTTGAGATCCGCGTATTGCGTCGAGAGCGGGGGATAAAACTAGAGCTGGTGAACCCACCCGACCATGCATTTGTCGATGGCAAAATTATTCGCGGTATTCAAGAACATATGTTTTCCGTCCTGCGCGATATTATCCATGTCAATGTTCAACTCGAGCACAGCCCGACCCTTAACCTTACCAGCTCACCCCATATCACCAACCTGATATTCGGCATTTTACGTAACGCAAAAACACTGCGGCCGCGGGTCGATCCTAACCTCGTGGTCTGCTGGGGCGGCCACTCAATCAATGACATTGAGTACCAATACACCCGAGAGGTTGGTCATGAGCTGGGGTTACGTGAACTAGACATCTGCACAGGATGTGGCCCCGGCGCAATGGAGGGGCCAATGAAAGGCGCCGCGATTGGACATGCGAAGCAGCGTATCTACGATAGTCGCTTCATCGGTCTCACCGAGCCATCTATCATTGCCGCCGAGCCACCGAACCCCATGGTCAACGAGCTGGTGATCATGCCTGACATCGAAAAACGCCTTGAAGCTTTTGTCCGTATCGCCCACGGCATTATTATCTTCCCTGGCGGGGCAGGGACCGCTGAAGAACTGCTCTACATTCTCGGTATCATGATGCACCCAGAGAACCGTGAACAACCACTACCCATTGTGCTAACTGGGCCAAAAGAAAGCGAAGACTATTTCCGCAATATCGACACCTTCATTCGTGAAGTCCTTGGCGACCAAGCGACCCAATATTATGAAATTGTGATTGACGATCCGGCCAAAGCCGCGCGTTTAATGAAAAATGCGATGCCAGCGGTAAAAGAACACCGTAAAGCCACTGGAGATGCATACTCCTACAACTGGTCACTCAAAATCGAGCCAGAATTCCAACTGCCTTTTGCACCGACCCATGCCAACATGGCAAATCTGAATCTGCATATGAACCAACGTCCTGAACTGCTGGCATCGGCATTGCGCCAAGCATTTTCAGGCATTGTGGCAGGTAACGTTAAAGATGAGGGGATCCGTAACATTGAGCAACATGGCCCGTTTAAAATTGACGGTGATAAAGTGCTGATGGCGAAAATGGATAAGCTGCTGCAAAGCTTTGTCGATCAGCAACGAATGAAATTACCGGGCACTGAGTATGTGCCTTGCTATCAAATCGTCTCTTAATCCCATCGGGCGGCTTTGCCCACCCGTGTAAACTGGTACAATGGGCAGCATGCTGCTCATTGTTACCGGTTAAGTCTATGTCCAAGCTTCACGTTGTTATCATTGATGCCATGAACCTCATTCGTCGCGTTCATGCCGCCCAACCCGATACTCATACCCTTGAGGCAACCACACAGACCTGCCTGAAAACACTCGATAAAATCATCAGTCACAGTGAGCCCAGCCATATTGTTGCGATTTTCGATCATACCGGCCAAGACAGAGGTTGGCGTGCCGATATCCTACCTGAGTACAAGCAGGGCCGGAAACCCATGCCCTCCGACCTCGAACAAGGGTTGGACACCATTCAAGATGCATTCTGGCAGCGTGGTGTTGACTCATTGCTCTCACAAGGAGATGAGGCTGATGACATGATCGCAACGCTCGCATTAAAAGTCGCGGCCCATCACGAGCAAGTCACCATTGTTTCCACCGATAAAGGCTATTGCCAACTCTTACAGCCCACATTGCGGGTACGGGATTACTTCCAACATCGCTGGCTTGATTTGGCATTTGTGGAAAAGAGTTTTGGCGTTCGCCCTGAGCAGTTGTGTGACTTCTGGGGGCTCGCTGGCATCAGCAGCAGTGAGATCAGCGGCGTGCCGGGTATTGGCCCGAAAAGCGCAGCCAATTTACTGTCCCAGTATGGCGATCTCGACGCCATACTTTCGGCTAATGATCTGGCTGAAAAGTGGGCGAAGAAGTTAGATGGTCACCACGATCTCGCACGCAAATGTAAGGCCGTGGCACAACTAAAAACGGATATCCCACTGGGCTTTAACCTACAGGATATCCGCTTTCAGCCAACTACAGTCAGTGCCTAACCATTCAGCGAGTGTTGACGTTTTACACGACGTAAGTACACGGTGATTTCTTCACGATCGTGATAAAGGTGTTTCGCCTTCATCTCGTAGGGAATGTTGTGTTGCTTTAAAAACTCACCCAAGGTGTCGAGGTTATAAGAAACCTGCTCATATCGACGGCTCATAGGCAGCTTCAAGTTGAACATGGCCTCTTTCGCCCATCCCGCAATCAACCACTCCCCCATGAGTTGAGCGACGCGGGAGGGTTTTTCGATCATGTCACAGACCAGCCAAGTCACATTTTTTCTCGTGGGCTCAAACTTAAAACCATCTTCGGCATGATGAAACACTTGGCCAGTTTCCATCAAGCTTTCATCCATCGCGCCGTTATCAACCGCATGCACAAACATCGAACGCTTCACCAGCTGGTAAGTCCAGCCGCCGGGACAAGCCCCCAAGTCGACTGCCCATAATCCGGGCGCGAGTCGCGTATCCCACTCCTCTTTAGGAATAAAATGATGGAACGCTTCTTCTAACTTCAAGGTCGAGCGACTCGGTGCATCAGCCGGAAATTTCATGCGCGGGATGCCCATGTAATGCGGTGAGTTATTGGTGGTCAATGAGTAACCCACAAAGCATGTCCCCGGCGCGATAAAGCAAAGATGAATAACTGGCTTTTTCGGATTGTCTTTTGCCAACATCACGCCCTGCTTACGCAGCGCCTGACGCAATGGAACGGTGAACTTACGACAAAATTTCAATAAGGCTTTCGCCTCGTCATTATCAGGCGTCTCCACCCGCAAGTCTCCCGCTTTGGGCAGCGCATCTGCAACAGCCAAAATCGGAGAAATTCGGTCGTCCGGATCCAGATCAGAGAGCGATGCGGTCACCGCAATCATTTGCCGGGCAAAGATCAGGGAGTCGAGCGGCAGATCACGAACAATCTGCTCAGCCTCACCGTCTTGGTAGCATTCAAACAGCACATAGGCGCTGTTGTTAATCACTCGCGGAAATCCGTAAATACCCAGCTCAGTGGTTTTTTGTTGAATTTCCGCCGCACAGTCTTTTTCAAACCCTGCACGACAGTAAAGCAAAACCTGATTCATGACTTCCTCTGGTTTGGGTCACCGTCACGATTACCGTGACAAAAAACAAGCTGCGCATTATATATGCCAAGCGGTTAGGAAAGAAATGCCAACCCTGACGATTTTGGTTTACTGGCGACCTGCGCGCCATGCCCCAAACGCCAATGCGCCCCAGCCGACTAAAAAGCTTAGCCCACCGAGCGGGGTGACAGGCCCGAGCCAAGTCATGTGTGTCAATGCCAAAAGATACAAGCTGCCACTAAAACAAATTATCCCGACCCACCATGCGATACCCGTTGTAACTACACAGCGCTCAGGCAGTTGAGGCGCAACCGCCCCAAGACACAACAACGCCAAACTGTGCCACATTTGATAATTGACGCCGGTTTTAAAAATCGCGAGCTCATAGTCGTTGAGCGTCGCTTTCAGGCCATGTGCGGCAAATGCGCCGAGCGCCACCGCTAATCCGGCACCGAGCGCCCCTGAAATAAGCCAATGCTGACGCCTCATCCGTTTGCTCCTTGTTGGTGAATAAACTGCCACAGATGCGAAACGGCGGTTTGGCGATTTTGCATCTCTGTCAGTCCCGAGGCTTTGCGAGGTTTAAAGCTATGATCGCCATCGGGCAAAAACGCGACATCGACACTGGACGAGAGTGAATAACTCGCCACCTCTTCTTGGCGGCCAAAGGTGTCGCGCTCACCTTGCAAAATCAATACTGGGCGAGTGACTGACGCTAAATGTTCGCCCTTGTATTTTTCAGGTTTGCCCGGCGGATGGAACGGAAAGCCCAGACAAATCACACCTGAGACACTTGGGTTTTCGGTTAAATGACTAGCCATTCTTCCCCCCATCGACTTACCGGCCAGCCATAAACGACTGGTCGCAGGTCGCAGACCGTTAACCTGCTCAATCACAGCTTCAAAACAGCTCAGCAATGCAGGCGCGCGGTCTGGCGGGCGTTTTTTACCATCGGCTTTTCGCTTATCCATGTAAGGGAAATTAAACCGTACCACACAAGTATGCTCGCTCAATCGTGCTGCCATATCGGCCATAAACTCATGATCTTTGTCCGCGCCCGCACCGTGAGCAAAAATAATCCAATCCATTGCAGTCTGCTCACCATCAACCAAAAGTTCTGTCATAAATTCATCTTCTCCTGCTCCTTCGCAGCCGTTTCTAGCATCCACTCTCGAAATGCCGCAATCCGACCGGTTTCCGCATCACGCTGTTGACTGACCAAATAAAAGCCATTGTCACTTTTAAGTACTTGTTCAAATGGATGCACAAGTCGTCCTGACGCCAATTCAGGTTGGGATAACACATTATTACCTAGCGCGACACCTTGGCCGTGGGCTGCCGCTTGTAACACCATGGAAGAGTGACTAAAGATAGGCCCATGTTCCAAATTGATATCCGTCAGTTGATGCGCCTTCGCAAATGCTTTCCACTCTTTGCGTGAGCGATCGTGCAGTAGCACATGGTGTTTGAGATCATCAGGACAAGTCAGTGGCTTACCGGACTCTAACAGTAAGGGCGAGCAAACCGGGAGTAGGCACTCTTGGTATAAAAGATCGCAACGCAACCCCGACCAATTCCCTCGGCCGTAGTAAATAGCCACATCCACATCATCCGTCAGTGATCCGTCTTCCAAATCAACTGCTTTTATCCGAACATCGATATCGGGATGCGCTTTATTGAAATCAGCTAAACGAGGCACCAACCATTGAATAGCAAAACTCGGCGGAAGACTAATGGTGAGCGCCCCTTTGGCACTCCGCTCCAATACTTTATCGGTCGCATAGGAAAGCTCGGAAAAAATATCTTTAATATCAAGAAAGTAACTCTGACCTTCTTCGGTTAGCAGCAAAGATCGATTGCGACGTCGAAAGAGCTTAAGGCCAAGGAACTCTTCCAGCGCTTTGATTTGGTGGCTAACTGCAGCCTGAGTCACAAAAAGCTCTTCGGCAGCCCGTGTAAAGCTTAAATGTCGCGCCGCGGCCTCAAACACTCGAAGCGCGTTCAGCGGTGGGAGACGCCTTGCCATAAACAGCTCACCTCTAGTTATTAGTTTTTCTAATCGTTGCCATTATAAATTGTCGATTGCTGATATACCAGCAACCTCCTATAGTGCACCCCGCATCCACAAGTGACGTCTCTCTATTTAAGACTGTTTCCGTGGTTGCGATGTTGTGTTTGCATTTGTCTAACACTGGTTAGACAGGTAGTCGTATCTACCACTTTTAACTTCCTGTATTTTGACATTGTCTGTCATTACATATTTGTTGGCACTGAGCTTTGCTCAGTGCTTTTTTTTGCCTGTTTGATAACGCCTATCCACGCGATGCGCCCTCTGAGCGATAAAGTTACTTGAGTTCCAGCCAAGAGATAGGGATCATAAGCAAGATTCAGTTTGGACAGCTCGTACTATGACGCAACATTTCGATATTCACGCACTACGCGCCCAATTTCCTGCCTGCGAAAATCCGGATTGGGTGTACCTCGACAGTGCCGCTACGGCACAAAAGCCCCAAGCAGTGATTGATGCCATCAGTGATTTTTATTCATCGCCGTTAGCTAATGTACATCGTGGCCAACATCAAGCTTCCCTCACTGCAACCGAGAAGTTCGAACAAGCACGTCGTGATGTCGCAACATTTATTGATGCCAAACCCAACGAGATCATCTGGACACGAGGCGCCACCGAATCGATCAATTTATTGGCTTACAGCCTGAGCCAACATTTCACTGCGCATGATGAGATCTTGGTCAGTGAAATGGAGCATCACGCCAACCTGGTTCCATGGCAATTAGCCTGTGAACGTACCGGCGCGACCTTAGTCAAAATCCCCTGCTGTCCACACACCGGTCAGCTCGATTTACATGCGTACCAACAAGCACTGAATACTCACACGCGGATTGTTGCCGTCAGCCATGTCAGCAATGTCACGGGCACCCGCCATCCTATCGAAAAGATGACCGCCATGGCGCATCGTTATGGTGCAATTGTGATCGTTGATGGTGCACAAGGTATAGTTCATGACCCCATCAGCATGGCTGAGCTTGATGCGGACTTTTATGCATTTTCCGGCCACAAGTTATACGGGCCAACGGGGATTGGCGTGCTTTATGGCAAACACGATAGTCTCGCCGCACTGCCCGCTTTTCACGGCGGTGGCAAAATGATCACTGACGTAAGCTTTGAGCAGCATACTCTCGCCCCGCTCCCTGCTCGCTTTGAGGCCGGTACCCCAAATGCGGCAGGAGCGATTGGACTTGCAGCCGCGATCAAATGGTTAACGCAATATGACTTGCGCGCGATAGACGCTCATCTCAGCACGTGTTATCAAGCCCTTGTCGAGGGTTTGCAACAACGCCCTGCCATTCAGCTTATCTGTCCACAACCGCATAGTACTATGGTGTCTTTCGTGGTGGATGGCGAGCACCACGCCGATATTGCTGAGCTACTCGGTCAACAAAATATCGCGGTGCGCTCGGGCCATCACTGCGCGCACCCGTTTATTAAGGCTCTCAATGTAGAAGGTACGGTCCGCGTGTCACTTGGTGCCTATAATAGCCAAGAAGACATTGACCGCTTCCTGATTGCACTGGATAAAACGTTATATTTACTCGGTACTTAATCGCTAATTAATAGGATTCACGATGGACTTACCCACTCACCCATTTGGTAGTGAGCTCGACCAACACACCGTTGCCGAGATGCTGGCACAACACACCAACTGGGAAGACAAGTATCGCCAGCTCATTATCTGGGGAAAGCGTTTACCGACCTTCACTGATGCCCAAAAACAGGCAGCCAGCCAAGTATCAGGTTGTGAAAGTGATGTGTGGTTTTTGCACCACAAAGACGCGGAGACGCACTACTTTGCCGCCGACTCCAATGCGCGTATTGTAAAAGGGCTGCTAGCCGTGGTTCTCGCCTGCGTGAACGGCCAAAACCACACACAAATCGCTCAGTTAGATTTAAATGCGGTCTTCTCGCAATCCGGGCTTGCGCACCACCTCAGTGAATCACGCACCAATGGCTTGCACGCCATCGTGCAACATATCCATTCCGAGATTAAATAATCAAGCGTAAACAGGCGGATAGCGACAATAAACACAGCAAAAAGCCTGTTTGCCCCACCCACCCAACTGCCTAATAATCTATTCACATCCGGCCACTAAGCTGTCCTAAGACCACCAAAATGCAATCGATAACATTGCCAATAATTGTGTCGTTATAACTGCTAATAATCGATCAAATAAAAAACCAAAAACAAACACATCATTTACATTTGATTTCATTTTTGCGGTTAATCATTGACATAGATCTCGAATAGATAAAAGAACGCGTTTTTACTTTGCGTAATTTCTCAGATTCGTTAGGTTAATTATCGGCGGTCATAAAAGGGTCACACCTTAACGATAGACTGCCCAGTAACAGTGACAGAAAGATATTAATCATTATTGGCATAGGTCTTGCTGTTACTCACAGACAATAAGGATGACTGTAATTCTGGCGTGAGTGGTTCCAGATGCGGCTTCAGGCATCTTGTTTAATTTGCTTGTTGTAGTGAATGGAGTCATACATGAAGAAACTGGCATTAGTTACCGGCGCGAAAGGCGGTATTGGTTCAGCGATCACAGAACAATTGGTTCAAGAAGGATACCGCGTGATTGCAACCCACTTCACCGGTGGCCAAAGCTGCGCGCAAGAGTGGTTTGAAGAAAAGAACTTTAATACCGAACAAGTACGCCTTTTTGAACTCGATGTCACAGATACTCAGCAGTGTGCCACACGTCTTGCCAAACTGCTTGAAGAAGAAGGCACTGTCGATGTGCTCGTGAATAACGCGGGCATCACGCGCGATAGCGTCTTTAAAAAGATGGATGCCACCCAATGGCATGACGTCATTAATACTAACCTCAATAGCCTCTTTAACGTCACCCAACCTTTGTTCGCCGCGATGTGTGAAAAAGGCGGTGGACGTATCATTAATATTTCATCGGTTAATGGCCAAAAAGGCCAGTTCGGCCAAGCCAACTATGCCGCAGCCAAAGCCGGTATGATGGGCTTTAGTAAGTCACTCGCTGCCGAAGGTGCGCGCGCCGGCGTAACCGTTAATGTGGTTGCCCCTGGCTATACCGCAACGCCTATGGTCACCGCCATGCGTGATGACGTTCTAGAATCCATCACCAATCAAATACCGATGAAACGTCTTGCTAAACCTGAAGAAATCGCCGCGGCTGTGACCTATCTTGCGAGTGACGCAGGTGCTTACATTACAGGTGAAACGCTGTCGGTAAACGGCGGCTTATACATGCAATAAATCAGGGAACGATGATGGAACGCATTTATATCGTAGCAGCAAAACGTACTGCTATTGGCGCCTTTTCAGGCGCGCTAAAAGATATCCCAGCAGGTCAACTGGCCGCTCATGCAATCAAAGGCGCATTGCAAGCTGGGTCGCTTAGCGGCGACGCTATCGATGAAGTCATCGTCGGTAACGTGGTCAGTGCAGGACAAGGCATGGGCATTGGCCGTCAAGCCGCCATTTACGCAGACATTCCAGCTAGCGTGCCCGCCTATTCTGTCAATATGGTTTGCGGCAGTGGCATGAAGTCTATTATGGATGCTGTGACACATATTCGCGCAGGTGACGCACAGGTTGTGGTCGCTGCGGGGGTAGAAAACATGTCACAGATCCCGTTTGCTGCGGCAGGAAATTTACGCACCGGACAAAAGATGGGCAATTTTGCGATGAAAGACTTACTCATCAATGATGGCCTTACCGATGTGTACAACCAATATCACATGGGCGTGACAGCCGAAAACGTTGCCAAAGAAGTCGGGATTACCCGTGAGCAACAAGACAGTTTCGCACTAAGCAGCCAGCAAAAAGCGATTGCCGCAATCGAAGCGGGCCATTTCAAGCAAGAAATTGTGCCCATCGAAGTCAAACAGCGTAAGCAAACACTCACCTTTGATACCGATGAATATCCAAAGGCTGATGCCACGTTAGAAGGACTCACCAAGCTGCGTCCAGCCTTTGATAAAGAAGGAACGGTAACCGCAGGCAATGCCTCTGGCATTAACGATGGAGCCAGTGCTGTTATTGTTGCCTCTGAATCTGCCGTCGCCAAACATGGCCTGATTCCGCTTGCTGAGATTACTGCTTATGCGCAGCACGGTATTGATCCAAGCATTATGGGGCTTGGTCCAGTCGGTGCGGTCAATGCCGCGCTCGATAAGGCCAACCTGACTATCGACAACATCGATTTGTTTGAGCTGAACGAAGCCTTTGCAGCCCAAGCGCTCGGTGTGGTTCATCAGTTAGCACAACACCATCAAATCACTCCGGATGCTTTATTGGAGCGTGCAAACGTGAATGGCGGTGCCATTGCACTCGGCCACCCTCTTGGCGCGTCTGGTAACCGGATTGTGGTCACACTGCTACACGAGCTGACCCGAAGAAGCGCCACCTATGGCGTCGCTTCTTTGTGTATTGGCGGCGGCATGGGTACGGCTTTGGTTATCAAGCGTACACAAGCGTAAATGGACATTTGCGACCTTGGGAACTATCCCAGACAACACTATCAGGAGATACACCATGTACACAGATATGTTTAAAGCGTTTTCTGAGCAATCTGAAAAAGCCTTGGCTCCATACGTTAACTTCAACAAATTGGTAGCCAAAAACGTAGAAACTCTTACCGAGCTGCAAATGAATGCCATGCGCACTTACAGCCAGCTAGGTCTCGAGCAAATGAAAGCGGCAAGCGAAGTGAAAGACGTATCAACACTGACGTCATTCAGCAGCCAGCAGCTTTCTGCGCTGACAAAACTGTCTCAGCAAATGATGGACGACAGCACCAAGCTGCAAAATATCGCCAAAGAGTTCAAAGAAGATATCGACAAGTTGACTGCCGAAAACATGAAAACTGGCACCCCAGCATAAGGGCAAGGCCACTACAACAGCGCCTGCTGCCTTGCGGGTAGCAGGCCTTTGTGGTGTTTATCCGTTTAAGAGGGCAAGACTATGTTTCATCACTTCTTTTCGGACTACCTTGCCAGGCTGCAAGAACAAAACCAGCAATGGTGGCAGGATCTTGAGCAGGGCAAGGCAGCCGTAAACACACCGTTCAACCAAGCCATGCAGGAAATTAGCCTGCAAGACACTGCTCAGTTGCTGGAAGGTGCGGCTCAACAACCCGCTGCACTTTTACAGGTACAAATGCAGTGGTGGGAACAACAACTTCAAATTTGGCAAAACGCCATGCTCGCGCGCGACAATACCGAAGAGGTCGTCAGCGAAGAGCGAGATGACAAGCGTTTCAAAGACAAAGCATGGCAAGAAGACGTCTTGTACAACTTTATCAAGCAGTCTTACTTGCTGTTCGGGCGCACCTACATGCAAACCATCGATGCCATTGAAGGCCTCGATGAAAAATCCCGTGAGCGCCTCTCTTTCTTTTCACGTCAAGCGATTAACGCTATGGCGCCAAGCAACTATATCGCGACCAACCCTGAACTGTTGAAAATGACACTGGAGTCTCAGGGCGAAAACCTACTTCGTGGTATGGAGCAGCTAAAACAAGACATGGAGTCAAGCGCCGATATTTTGAAAGTGCGCATGACCAACAACAATGCCTTCCGTGTCGGTGACGATGTAGCGAACACCCCAGGGGATGTGGTGTTTAAGAATGAGGTGTTTGAACTCATTCAATATCGTCCTGTGACGGAGAAAGTACACGCGACACCCATCTTGGTGGTGCCTCCGTTTATTAATAAGTATTATATTCTCGATTTACGTGAGAAAAACTCACTAGTGCGCTGGCTGGTCGAACAAGGCCATACCGTGTTCTTGATGTCATGGCGTAACCCTTCTGCAGAGCAAGCGGAGATCGGGTTTGAAGACTATGTGACCCAAGGCACTGTCAAAGCGGTCAGTGCTATCGAAGAAATTACAGGACAGTCGCAGATTAACGGTGTAGGTTACTGTATCGGCGGTACCGTGCTGGCCTGTACGATTGCATACTATGCCGCGAAGCGCATGAAAGCACGTATCAAGTCGGCGAGCTTCTTTACCACCTTACTCGACTTCTCTCAGCCGGGTGAAATTGGCGCCTATATCAATGACAGCTTGATCCGAGCGATTGAAGCGCAAAATACAGCGCGTGGTTATATGGATGGCCGCTCACTCAGCGTCACCTTCAGCTTGCTTCGCGAAAACAGCTTGTACTGGAACTATTACATTGAGAACTATCTCAAGGGAAATAGTCCTGTCGATTTTGACTTGCTGTATTGGAATAGCGATAGCACCAACGTGGCGGCGAAAACCCACAACTTTATCCTGCGCGATTTGTATCTTGAAAACAAATTGGTGCAAGACAAAGGGGTCAAAGTCGGTGGCGTCTGGATTGATCTCAACAAGATCAAAGTGCCAAGCTACTTCATCTCGACCAAAGAAGATCACATTGCCCTGTGGCAAGGCACCTATCGCGGTGCACTGAATGTCGGTGGCAATAAAACCTTTGTGTTGGGTGAGTCTGGTCACATTGCGGGGATTGTTAACCACCCTGTGAAGAAAAAGTACGGTTTCTGGACCAACGATAGTCTGCCTGATTCAGCCGATGAGTGGCTCGATAATGCGTCACATCACACAGGCTCTTGGTGGACGCATTGGGAGAAATGGCTTTGTAGCTATAGTCCAGAGGAGCAGGTAGAGCCTTATGCGATCGGCTCTGAGAACTATCCGGTTCTTTATGCGGCACCGGGTGAATACGTTCGTCAGGTTTTGCCAATTCACACAGAGGCAAAAACCGAACCTGAGCCTGAAGAAGCTAACGCGTAACAAACTGTCTCAATAATAAGAATGGCGGCGCAATTGTGGCTCATAGAGCACGACGGCGCCGCCGCTTTATTTCTCCTGCACTATACTCGTCTCATAGTCACGAAAACGATTAGGAGGCAGTATGAGGCTGATGGTGCAATGGGGATGTGCATTGTTGCTGCTCCTCCCAATGCTCACGCATGCGCAATCAATCCGCCTAGCATCAGGTGAATACCCTCCTTTTATTTCGCAACACCTCCCCAACCAAGGCCCATTAACTGAAATTATTGTGTTGGCCGCCGAAGAAGCCAATCTCGATATAACTTTTGGTTACTTTCCTTGGCATGAGTCGATGGCACTGGCTCAGCAAGGTCAGTGGGACGGTACGGTTGGATGGGCTTTCACCAAAGAGCGCGCACTGGATTTTATCTATTCGGATGCCATTTATACCGAAAGTGCCGTTTTCTTTCATCACAGAGATAAAGCATTCGATTGGTCAACGCCCGAGGACTTAGACGGTCTTGCGGTTGGTGTCGGCCTTGGATACATCGACGTCAACACACTGAGTCAGTTGCAAAAATCCGGTGTCGATGTGAAGTTACAAGAATTTGCCAAAGAAGAGGATAAACTCCACGCCTTATTGAATAATCAGATTGATCTTGCACTAGGCAACAAAGATGTTTTGCAGCACATCATTAAAACGACTCTCAGTGCAGAGCAGGCTCGTCAGTTAACACATCATCCCCATCCCTTTCGCGTGACTCCCTTACATGTGCTGTTTAGTCGTCAGATTGAACAAGGGTACGACCATTCCCGCACATTTAACAAAGGGTTACGACGTATAAAAATGGATGGTCGGTATCAAGCAGTTTGGAATCAATTTCGACGGCAAAAATTGCCTGAATAGTTTCAGTTAAAGACCCATCGATACTGGTTTTGGTAAACGTCCGTTGACTCTGGAGTTGTTATGTGGCGATGGCTAATCATTTTATTCGCGTTCAGTCTCCCGGTAGTTAGTGGTGCCACGCCTAGCCTGATACTAACATCTGGCGACTACCGCCCGTTTATTTCTGATCAATTAGCACATCAAGGGGTGTTAGCGCATATTGTCAAAGAAGCTGGCAAGCAACAGGGCATGGAGATAGAGATCAAGTTTGTCCTTTGGCCGCAAGCAAAAGAAGACGCAAAAACCGGTAAAGTACACGGCACGGTTGGTTGGGGCTATACCCCAGAAAGAGAGCACGACTTTATCTATTCAGCCCCCATTTATACTGAGTCTGTGGTCTTTTTCCACCTCAAAAATCGTTACTTCGATTGGCAGTCTTTAGACAGTCTCAATGGCCTGAATGTGGGAATTAGCGAAGACTATATTGAAGACAACATGTTGGAAACCTTTAACCAAGAAGGTGGTAACGTCATCATCCATAAATATCCGAGCGAGCTTGAGAAGGTGAAAAGCTTACTGACAGGTCAAAGTGATGTGATTATCGGCAATCAATATGTCATCCATGACGTGGTGCGCAATCAACTTCTCAGCGATGAAAGTCGTCACATCACATTTCATCCCAAACCGCTTCGTGTCACGCCTTTACATGTTTTATTCAGTCGTCAACACCCCCAAAGCGCGCTGTGGGTCAGTCAGTTTAATCGAGGATTACGCCAGTTAAAGATGAGCGGTGACTACCAGCGCGCTTGGAGTGCATTTCGTATGGGCGAGTATGGGCTGATCGGCATCTCCGCCGAGCAGCCGTAGTTAATCGGCTTGGCGTCGTTTATCCGCCTCGATCAATTTGTGTAAAATGCGCGACACCGCGACGAACCCAAAACTGGCCGTCACCATAGTTGCCGCACCAAAACCACTGGCACAATCCATTCGCTTCGGCCCTTGTGCAGATGCCTTGCTTTCACAGACACTGCCATCAGGTTGTGGGTATTTGAGTTGCTCGCTTGAAAAGACACAGTCAATCCCAAACTTTCGTCCTTGAGTCTTAGTAAAACCGTAAAAGCGACGCAAATTGTTACGCAGCTTCGCCGCGAGTGGGTCTTGAATCGTTTTGGTTAAATCCGCCACTTGGATCTGGGTGGGGTCGATCTGTCCACCCGCGCCACCCACGGTAATGACTTTAATTTTGTGCCGCTTGCAGTGAGCCAATAAAGCCGTTTTGGGCTTGATGCTATCTATTGCATCAAGCACATAATCAAAGCGCGTGTCGATGTACTCAGCAATATTATCCGGCGAGATAAAGTCATCAATCACAGTCACTTGGCATTCTGGATTGATCGCCGCTACACGCTCGGCCATCATCTCGCTTTTGCTTTGGCCGATAGTCTCTTTCAAAGCATGAATTTGTCGATTGGTGTTGGTAACACACACATCATCCATATCAATCAATGTGATTGCGCCAATCCCTGTCCGAGCCAGCGATTCCACTGCCCATGATCCCACGCCACCAATACCAATGACACAAATATGGCTCTGGTGAAACACCTCAAGCGCACGGCGTCCATATAAACGAGCCGTACCGCCAAAACGTTGCAGATAGGATTCTGATAGGGAATGTGTCATAACTATAGTCTTCGTTGATCGCGCTGACAGGCGTTATACCGACTTGCTGATGGGATGTCTAGCCGGATCCATATTGAGGGCATCATACAACCAATTGATCACGTGCATAACCGCTGGCGAGCGCTGCTTATACCGCGCGCTGTAAAGATAATAGCCATAGCCGCTGTCGATACTTAACCCCAAGGGATTCACAATCTGATCGTTTGACAAGGCCGCTGAGGCCATAAAGGTGGGGATTAACGCCATCCCCATCTGTTGTTTTACGCCTTCAAGCGCCATAAAAAAGTGCTCAAAGCCCGCTCCGTATTGCGGATTGCTGTCAGCCAGCCCGAATTGTTGCCAAAATTGCTCCCACAGTGAAGGGCGCGTTAGATGAGATAAAACCGGCACTTCCGATAACAACGCGGCCCGATCCAAAGGTTCTGGCAGCAAGGTCACTGATGCGACAAGCGATAAGTGTTCGTGAATTAAACAGACTCCTTGCGCGCCTGCCTGCTGATGAGGCTGACAGCGGATTAAAATATCCAGTTCGCTCTCTTTCCCTTGGGGCACGTAGTCACTGGCACTGACCACCACAGAAATATCAGGATGCTGCGATTTAAACGCTGGCAGCTGAGGGATCAACCAAAGGCTGGCAAACGAGGGCGGCACCAATAAGCTGACGGACTCTTGCCTTGCACTTTGCTGACGCGCTTGCGCCGTGGCATTGGCAATATCATTGACGCTGGCCGATATTATAGTTAAATAAGGCTCTCCGACTCGGTTTAGCCTTACTCCCCCAGCATGTCGCTCAAAGAGTGGTTGACCAATTCCTTCTTCGAGCTGCTGTATTTGCTTACTCACCGTACTTTGGCTGACATGCAATACCTTCGCGGCTTCTGAAAAACTTCCTGTTTGAGCGACCGCAATCAGTGTTTGTAGCGAGCGCATCGACGGCAAACGCACATTCATCATCCCATTCCTTTTTTGCATACCTGGTGAAAATATATCCTTTGCGGTTTAAAACACAAGTTCACCATACTGAGTTATCACGCTTGCATTGAGGCCCTCGTATGAGTCATGTCTTTCACCGTCACTGTCATCATCTTCCCCCCACTATTGCCAGTGGCAATGGGATGTATTTAACCGACACTCAGGGTAATGAATATCTCGATGCATGCGGAGGTGCTGCCGTCTCTTGCCTTGGACACAATCATCCTGCCGTGTTAGAGGCTATCCACCGTCAACTGGATGCTATTCCTTATGCGCATACTGGCTTTTTTACCTCCGTCACGAGTGAAGCACTTGCCGAGAAGCTGGCTGATATTGCCCCCTCTTCTATCAACCATGTTTATTTGGTCAGTGGTGGATCTGAGGCGATGGAAACCGCCCTCAAGCTCGCTCGCCAGTACTGGGTTGAAGTCGGCGAACCCCAGCGCCAACATTTTATTGCTCGGCGACAGAGTTATCATGGCAACACCTTGGGCGCCTTGTCTGTGGGAGGGAATGCGTGGCGACGAGCTCCATTTGCTCCTTTATTGATGGATACCAGTCTGATTGCCCCTTGTTACGCCTATCGCGATCAAGGTCCCGATGAAACCGCTTACGAGTACGGTCAACGTGTGGCCAATGAGCTTGAAGCCAAGCTGTTAGAAAAAGGGCCGGATACCGTCATTGGGTTTGTCGCAGAACCTGTGGTGGGCGCGACAGCCGGTGCATTGACCGCAGAGGCTGGCTATTTTTCTCGTATCCGTGAGATCTGCGACCAATACAATATTTTGCTGATCCTCGATGAAGTCATGTGCGGTACGGGACGCACTGGGCGTTTTTTCGCCTTTGAGCATGAAGACATCGTTCCGGATATTGTCGCTATCGCTAAAGGATTGGCTGCCGGTTATCAACCCATTGGCGCGACCTTAGTCACGGATCGTCTCTATGAAGCGATTGCATCTGGTTCAGGCTTTTTCCAACATGGTCACACCTTTATGGCTCATCCAACGGCATGTGCCGCTGCCTTAGCCACGCTCACCACGCTTGAGCAAGAAGGATTAGTTGCCGCGGCGGAAAAACAAGGTAAGGCGCTTAAAACGGCGCTACATCATCAGTTTGATTCACACCCTTTTGTCGGCGACATTCGCGGACGTGGACTGTTTATCGCGTTGGAGCTCGTAGCAGACAAAACCAGTAAGCGCCCCTTTTCATCTGATCTCGCGCTCCATCAAACGATAAAACAAACCGCCATGCATAACGGACTAATGTGTTATCCCATGGGCGGTACCATTGATGGTAAGCAGGGGCACCATATCTTACTCGCACCGCCCTATATCATTGAATCAACTCATATCTCGGCCATCATCGACAAGCTAGCACTAACATTAGAGATGTGCTTGCCTTCTCAATAACGATACATTGATAGACGAGGGGAAAAGAATGCAAGATGCAAGGACGATCATGGTTGCCCCCAATGGTGCACGCTTACAGCCCACACACCACCCGAGTGTGCCTGTCACCAGCGAACAGCTGATCCACTGCCTGCACGAATGTGCAGAGGCAGGCGCAACCATGGCACATATCCACGCCCGAGATCTACAGGGGGCGCATAGCCTTGATCCCGCGCTAAACCAAACGCTATATCAGCAAGTGATGGATGCCGTCGGCGATCGCATGGTGATTCAACTCACCACCGAGGCCGTAGGCCGCTATTCTCCCCAGCAACAAATGGCTCTGATCCGAGCCGTCAAACCGGAAGCCGCTTCCTTTGCGCTCAGAGAGCTTGCTCCTGACCATCAACCGACTCACCAAGCTGTAAAAGATTTTTTTGCCTGGACGGTGGAGGCGCGCATCTACAGCCAGTTTATTCTCTATCACCCTCAAGAATTGGTACGCTATTACGCGTTACGAGAACAAGGCATTCTTCCCTCGCAAGGTCATCACCTGCTTTTTGTTGCGGGCCGCGACCGAACGCCTCCCAGAGGCGCACCGGAAGATATCGTCGCCATGTATCAAGCTCGTCACTTAGATGACACTGTTCCGTGGTCTGTCTGTGCATTTGGCCAGCGTGAGCTTTCCTGTTTAACCACGGCCGCCTTGCTAGGAGGAGATATGAGGATTGGTTTTGAAAACAACACCTTCGATGTCCATGGTCGCGCAGCCCCCAATAACGCATACCAGATCACACAACTGCGCAACACGCTGGAAAAGCTGGGATATTGTACTAAACCTGTACAAGCATTGAGGCAAACCATGACCCAGTCGTTTTAACCCAATACTATTGCTTGCAAATATTGTTAAAAGATTGAAAAAATAGCGCGGTGACACTTTTTTGTCATATTTGCATCGAGTGTCATACCATCTTCGAGGGTGCGCCCGGATAGCAACCTCTAACTAAAAAGGAATCTTAAGCATGAAAGCGATGAAACCTACTCTGATTGCGCTCAGCTTTTCCGCTGCACTAGGAACCGCAGCAACCGCTCAAGCAAATCAGTTTGTGACCATTGGTACCGGTGGTGTTACTGGTGTTTATTACCCTACGGGTGGTGCAATCTGCCGTCTGGTCAATAAAAGCAAAGATGACCATGGTATTCGCTGCTCAGTAGAGAGTACGGGCGGTTCTATCTACAACATCAATACTATCCGTGCTGGCGAGCTAGATATGGGTATCGCCCAGTCTGACTGGCAATATCACGCTTACAAAGGCACCAGCAAGTTTAAAGACCAAGGCGAGTTCAAAGATCTGCGCGCGGTCTTCTCGATCCATCCTGAACCCTTTACTGTGGTCGCACGTGCGGACGCAGGGATTAAAACCTTTGATGATCTGGCTGGCAAACGCGTCAACATTGGTAACCCGGGCTCAGGTCAACGCGGTACCATCGAAGTATTGATGGACCAAATGGGTTGGGATATGGACAAGTTCGGCCAAATTTCTGAGCTAAAAGCGGCGGAACAATCTAAGGCATTGTGTGACAACAAAATTGATGCCATGGTCTACACAGTTGGTCACCCGAGTGGCGCAATCCAAGAAGCGACCACCGCCTGCGATAGCGTGCTAGTGGAAGTGGCGAACGATGCAGCTAAACAGCTGATTGCTGACCGTGATTACTATCGTAAAGCCGTGATCCCAGGTGGCATGTACCGTGGTAACGATGGTGATGTCACGACTTTCGGGGTCGGTGCGACCTTTGTGTCATCTACCCAAGTACCAGACGACGTAATTTACAATGTGGTGAAAGCGGTATTTGAGAACTTCGATGATTTCCGCCGTTTGCACCCTGCCTTTGCGAATCTGAAGAAAGAAGAAATGGTAAAAGATGGCTTGTCTGCACCGCTTCACCCCGGCGCGGCACGCTACTATCGTGAAGCAGGTTTGATTGAATAATCAATCACGCTCAAAGGAAAAGCGAGCATTCAATGCTCGCTTTTTTATCGCTTCAAGTCGCGGAATGACACTCTCTAAGGCTGACTCGCAAGCTGTGGCGACAACGCTTCAAGCTTCCAAACTCGGCCAAAGTGTTTGTAATGCCCCGCTCGCTCTCCAGCGTCATTGCCCATACCGTGGTACAAATCAAGATGATTTTCTTTGACTGCGCCACCAGTATCCAATGCCATCAAAAGCTTTAATACATGCTCTCCAGTCCAGTTACCTTGCTCATCCAACTGAGGAACTTCAGCAAGTAACACACTGCCCATCGGTAAATAACGACGATCCGCTGCGACAGAGGCGCCCGCTTTCAACGGAATACCTGCGGTACCGCTCACGGGATCTGCGGCCTTAGGCGTGAAGAAAACATAAGAGGGATTTTGCTCCAGTAACTCACGTACTTCCTCTTCACCGTGCGCCGCTACCCAGTCTTTGATCGCTTTCAGCGACATTTTTTCACGCGGCACTTCACCATTTTCAATCAAGACTTTACCGATGCTGACGTAAGGGTGGCCATTCTTGCCGCCGTAGGCAAAATACTCGAGTTGGTCGTTATCGCCAAAGTGGACAAAACCACTGCCCTGAACTTCCATAATAAAGTTATCAATCAAAGAAGCGCTGTAACCCAGCTCTAACCCCAAGCCATCTAAGGCTCCATCGTAAATCGCTTTGCGATCCGGGCAGCTGTCATCGCAAAAGGGTTTGGCATAAACCGGATAGCGGAACAAAGCATCAGGTTGATGGCGCATCTCAATCACTGGCGAGAAATAGCCGGTAAACATCACGTTGCCAAAGTCATCACCACCGCCCATTTGGTCGACGCCAAGCCCAAACTCAGCGAGTGTTTCCACATTGCCTCCCGCATCCAGCCACGCTTGCAGGCGCTGGTATACGGCTTGGTGCTTGGCCACCAGCGAGGGAGATTTCGCTTTCACTTCGGCTAACTGATCATTAAACAGACTAAAGTCACGTGGGCTATCAGACACCACGTGTGGCACTGGAGTTAAAATTGATTCAAACCGTCCATCAACATATTGTTGACCTCGGTCAGTGGGACGTACACACCCTGCGAGTGCAACCACACACCCCATCACGACTAACGCTTTTTTCACACTGTAATCCAATCAGTTAGTTTGTAGCGCTAAGGCTCGCAAAAAGACCTACACTTCGCAATCACTTCTCATCGTCAAGTTGTAACTGCCTGCAAATCAATACACAACGAATGTGATCAAATCTATCTTACCTGTCTGAAGTACACGACATTCATGAAAGTGTCATATACTTGTTATGTACTGTGTCTGAAACAAAATTGCATAATAAATGCAACATCAAGGGAGTACAGGTTGCTATGGATCTGAAAGTTGGGCGTTCAACGCTTCTTGATACCGATGCAGTGGAATACCAATGGATTCGAATGATGGCCAGTGAGGGCTGCACTCGAAACACTATCAATACCAGCATTCAACGTTGTCTTGGTGGCGATGAAACCACCGCCGATATTCTTCGCCGTGTGGCCATGAAGCAGTGTTCGGTTAACGAGCTGCTTTCATCTCTCGACGCGGTTAAATACTAGCGTGTAAAGTGGCGCCATATTGCCATTGATCGCAATTGGCGCCTCTTCACTAGCAGCAGCGCTGCGCGCAAACTTAATTCGCCTTACCGAACATAGACGTATAGTGCGCTGGCGATAGCCTTTCTAGCGTTGATTTATTCTCTACGCGATACAGATACTCTTGTGTGCCAATCGTGTACGAAAGCTCATCGCCATCAAACGTATAAGCGGTAGTCGCACGACTGCCATTGGTATAAATGCCATCCGGGCGCACCTCAAAACGGTCAGCCGCATAAGGGGCTACTTCCAGCTCCACCCACTCACCGTATAACTGTTTTTTGGTCATCTCAGGGGCAAAAAACTCGGGGCGAGTTGCCACCAAAAAACTGGCGCCACCAGCTAGAATAATAAACACCAGTAGAAATATTTGTTTGGTCAACCGCACGCTACAACCTCACTCACTGATAATCAGGACATTTTAACCAATCCCATTGTCTACTTTAGACGCAGTTTGCAAATCTTGTGAGTTTGGTTCCCAAACAGACGCTAATTTGCCCCGTCACCTTGCCTCTTTATCGCTTAAGCGTGCAGACGACAGCGCATAGTAAACTGACTAAAGGCTTGACACTTGTTACCCAAAGAGAATAAAAAGGCACTATAAGTGAATATTTAGACGGACTAGCTCGTGAAGATAAGAAGTACCGCACTGGTTAAAGGATTTCGCCAATCGGCGCCGTATGTCAATGCTCACCGAGATAAAACCGCGGTGATCATGCTGGGTGGCGAAGCCATGGCGGATGAGAACTTTCAGAATATCGTCAATGATATCGCGCTACTCAATAGCCTAGGCATGAAGCTGGTCTTGGTCTTCGGCGCCCGCCCGCAAATCAATCGCACCTTAAATCAGTACGGCCTGGAAACACCATATCACAAAGGAATACGCATCACCGACAGCCACGCGCTTGAAGTGGTCAAACAAGCCGCCGGCCAAGTGCAGCTCGACATTACGGCGCGTTTATCCATGGGACTCAACAATACGCCCATGGCGGGCGCTCAAATTAATGTGATCAGTGGCAATTTTGTCATCGCGCAACCGTTGGGCGTCGATGAAGGGATTGATTACTGCCATAGTGGCAAAATTCGCCGCATCGACATTGACGGCATTCAGCGCCAGCTTGATCAAAACGCGATCGTACTGATGGGGCCGGTTGCCAGCTCAGTGACGGGGGAATGCTTTAACCTCACCTCCGAAGAAGTAGCGACTCAAGTCGCGATTCGGTTACGCGCAGACAAGTTGATTGGCTTTTGCTCCGAACAAGGGGTCTTAAACCAAGACAATGAGGTGATTTCTGAGTTACTCCCTACCCAAGCCCAACCGCTTTTAGAAGCCAGAGAAGCCGCTGGCGATACTGGCTCTGGCACCAGTCGCTTTTTACGAGGCGCGATTGCTGCGTGTCGGGCGGGGGTTACGCGTAGCCATTTGATCAGCTATAAAAAAGACGGCGCCTTGATCCAAGAGCTGTTCTCGATTGAGGGGATCGGCACCCAGATCGTGATGGAGCGTGCCGAAAAAGTGCGCCAAGCCCAGATTGACGATATCGGTGGGATCTTGGATTTGATCCGCCCGTTGGAGCAACAAGGGATCCTAGTGCGCCGCTCACGAGAACAATTGGAGCAAGAAATCCCCCGCTTTACCATCATCGAACGGGATGGATTAGTGATAGGCTGCGCTGCCCTCTACCCATTTAGTGAAGCGCGCACCGGCGAGATGGCATGCGTCGCCATTCATCCGGATTATCGTGATGGTGACCGCGGCGTCATGCTCCTCAATCACCTCAAGCAACGTGCCAAAGCCAAAGGGCTCGAAACCATTTTTGTGCTCACCACCCACAGTCTGCATTGGTTTTTGGAACAAGGCTTTTTGCTCTCCGATGTATCAGCACTCCCCAACACTCGCCAAGAGCTGTACAACTATCAGCGTCGCTCTAAGGTGCTGACTTTAGCGCTTTAGCGGGTTTCGCCACGCTCAAGGGGCCAATAAGGCATCCGGCAAACCACTATAACGGGCGGTGCGTGCCCCCACACCGTGGCGCAGCACCGGCCAAGACGCGTAAAGATCAAGCTGGCGCTTCGCCCGCGTGATGCCGGTGTAAATGAGCTCGCGGGTGATCACCGGTGAAATGGCAGGCGGACACACCAGCACTGTGTGCGCAAACTCAGAGCCCTGTGATTTATGCACCGTCATCGCAAACGCGGTTTGATGGGCGGGCAGACGGCTGGCAAGCAAATAGCGCACCTCGCCATCGTGGGTTTCAAACGCCACACGCGTGATCCCTTCATGCTGCACCGCAATCCCAATATCACCGTTATACAACCCCAGAGCATGATCGTTTTGCAAAATCATGATTGGTCGGCCGTGATACCAGGTGTCACGCTCTTTGGCGATCAGCCCTGCCGACGCCAAGTGCTGCTCAATGGCTTGGTTGAGCCCAGCGACGCCAAACGGACCTTCAGTCAATGCGCATAACAATCGAAATTGGCTAAAGGCACTCAGCACATCCACCATTGATGACGGGGTTTCGAGCCTCGCATTATCGAGTGTCGTTAAGTAATCGCGATATCCTGCCACCGCTTGTTGCATCAAGGTCTGATAACTGTCATCACTCAGTACATGGTGAGTAATATCGCCATAGCCGCGTTTTAACACCGCCCCCACCTCGGCCATCTCTCCTCGGTTCACCGCAAAGGCGAGCTGGCCAATGCCGGATTGGGCATCAAAACGATAACTTTTGCGCAGCAAACACAAGGCACTGGCAATCGCTGGCGCGTGCGGATTTTCGGGTACGTCAAAGCCTGTTAACTGCCTTAAACGCGCCGCCTGCGCCGCAGGATAGCCGGCCTCGGCGTACTGACAAATATCCCCTAGCACCGCCCCCGCTTCCACAGAGGCAAGCTGATCTTTATCCCCCAGCAAAATAATGCGTGTTGAGGGCGCCAAGGCATCGAACAGCTGTGCCATCAAGGGCAAGTCCACCATCGAGGCTTCATCGACAATCAACACATCCGCATGCACGGGGTTATTTTTATGATGGCGAAACGCCACCCGCTGCGGAATCGCCCCTAATAATCGGTGAATGGTACTGGCTTGGGTCGGCAGCGCCGCTTTTACGTCATGATCAACAGGCAAGGCGGCAATCGCCCGCCCTAGTGATTCAGTCAATCGGTTAGCGGCTTTACCGGTCGGAGCGACCAGTTTGATGGTGAGCGCTGCAGACGTTGCGCGTTCAGCGTGGTGCGACGCCACCAGCGCCGCCAACAAACGGGCGACGGTGGTGGTTTTCCCCGTGCCCGGCCCTCCCGAAATCACCGCAAACGGCTGGGTCAACGCGGTGGCTGCCGCCACTTTTTGCCAATCAATCTCCGCCTGTGAGGCGGCAAATAAGCTATCTAGGGTTTGTCTAGCCTCATCCGGTACCGATAGCGCCGTGAGACGCTGGCGAATATGCCCCGCCACTTGCTGCTCGGCATGCCAGTAGCGATGCAAATACAATCGATGCCCGGCAAGCACCAAGGGCGTTGACTGCATCCCATCGGACACGACTGCGGCCTGCGCCAATTGCTCGCTTGGCGCTTGGCTATCAATATGTTCCAGCAAGGGCTGCCACGCGACATCGCTGGGTGGCTGCCACTGGTGCAAGTCAAGGCAGACATGGCCTTTGCCCACTTCGCGACTCAACAGTGCCGCCCATACTGTGATAGCGGCCTTGTCTAACTGAGTTTCTTCTTCACCCATCAAACAAGCAAATTGCACATCAATCGCCCGCAATTCCCCACGCTGGTAAAGTGCCATTAATGCTTGCTTCATACCGACTCTCCAGCAAAGAGGTTGTCCAAGGCGTCAATCAGTGCCTTATCGGGACGGTGCGCGAATACGCCGGTCTCGCCGCTATCGCTGGCGCCCCGTAAAAAGAAATAAAACACGCCCCCCACATGGGTGTCGTAGTCATAATCTGGGATCCGCTGGCGCAAAAAGCGGTGCAACGCCAAGGTATAGATCTGGTACTGAAAGTCGTATCGGTGCGCGATCATCGCCTCTTTGAGCGCCTCAGGATGGTAATCGGCCACGCTATCCCCCAAATGGTTCGACTTCCAATCCAGCACGTAATACTTGCCATCGGCGCGGAAGGTTAAATCGATAAAGCCTTTTAGCATCCCGCGCGCCGTGTCAAAGGTGAGCTGGCCAGCGCGGGCAGACAATGCATCATACCGTGCGGCGAGTCGGTTCAGTCGCTGGCAGTCCAGTGCGGCCAAAGGCATCACGAACTCCATCTCCGTTAATCGACTGGCATTATCAATTTGGTTCAGCCTCAGCCCTTGCTCATTGAGCGGGTGTTTCAATACCTGTGTCATCCACTGCTGCAATATCGGGCACCACTGTGGGTCATAGTTTTCCAAGCTAAGATGATGGGTAATAAGCTCAGCGATTTCTTCACTCATCAAATCGGAGGTAAAGTCCACTTCTTCAAATAGGGTGTGTAAAAAGGTACCGGCTCGCGCGCCTTTGGGAAACGCAAAAACTGACCAAGGCTCCACCGCCACATCCAGTGTCTCCTCATCGGCGAGGTCATCGTCCGCGTCCAAGTCGTAACTGGCTAATGTTGGTAAAGCGCTGATATGATGGCTTTGTTTTAACAGCCCTGAGTAACTGGTTAAGCGCCACTGACGGTCAATCTTGCCGTCAAACTGACGCGCGCTTAGCGCCTCATGCGCCCCCGTTTGAGGGGCATAACGGCTATCATCTGGCTCAGGTGGCGCGACCACAGCCACCGCATCGCTCGCGCTCGCTAATCCAGCCAAACTCTCGGCCAGAAGGCTAGCATCACCGGCTTCTCCATGCTGGAGCAAATACCCAAGGGCCGTTAGGTGCAAGGCCGAATCTTTTTGCCGACTGTTACCTTGTTTAAGAGGCGCACAGCCGATAAAACACCCATACACAGCGCGCGTGACCGCCACGTACAGCAAGCGGATATCTTCAGCCAGCCGCTCTTTTTCAGCCCGTTCTTTGCCTTCATCGACATTATCCAACGCCAGCACCGGCTGATACTGTTCATCATGATAAAACGGTTGGCTGCTTTCGCGATACTGACAAGCGAACGGCAAGTAAACCAGATCGTATTCCAAGCCTTTCGATTTATGGATGGTGACGATTTGCACCAAATCACGCTCCGACTCCAACCGCACCTGCTGCTCTTCCGATTGTTGAGCCGGCTCGGCCATTCGCTCTTGTAGCCAGCGGATCAGCGCGTGTGGGTTGTCCAATTGCTGGCTGGCACTTTGCAGCAACTCCGCGATATGCAAAAAGTCGGTCACACAGCGCTCGCCTTGCGGCATCGCCAACCAGTTTTCTGCCACTTGGCGAGCACTGGCGACTTGGCGAAGCATCGGCATCACCCCTCGGCGCTGCCAAGTGTCACGGTAATGGCTAAAGGCCACCACCTCTTGCTCCCACAAGGCTTCGTCTTGATTGAGTAACGCCAGCTGCTCGGCGGTCAAGCCAAATAAGGGGCTGGCTAGTGCCGCCCGCAACTTACGCTCGTTTTCAGGCTGCATCACCGCCACTAAGATGCGCTCAATATCACTGGCGACAGGGCTGGCGAACACATTATCACGGTTAGAAAGATAGACAGACGCCACGCCTTTTTCGGCCAGCGCTTGCTTGACCAGCTGTGCCTCGCGTCCGGTGCGCACCAACACAGCGATATTGTGCGGCTGAATTTCGGCTTGGCCGGAAGGAGTTTGTAGATAACTATTGCCCGCCACCGATTGATTGAGTACCTGAGTGATATGCTGTGCGGTACTCACCGCTAAGGTCTGTTCAAAATCTTGCTTGCCACACAATTCATCCGGGCTGTGATGCCAAAAGGTGAGCGCGGGCTGCTCGTTTCCCTCCACCACCAGCGCTTTTTGTTTGGCACTAGGCGAAGAGGCCACCGCTAAAAAGGGAATGCTGTCTTGATAAACGAACGGCGCCTTAGCACGTGAGAACAAGGCATTGACCCCGCTCACCATACCATCTGTCGAGCGCCAGTTAGTGGCAAGGTTGTAGTGATCACTCACCTGCGCACGGGCATGAATATAGGTGAAGATGTCGGCACCACGGAAGGCATAAATCGCCTGCTTAGGGTCGCCAATCATCATTAAACCGGTACGCTCCCCCCCTTCTTCTTGATCTTCGAATACAGGGGCATCGTCCGCCACTGGCGGCTGATAGACAGTGCTAAAAATCTGATATTGCAGTGGGTCGGTGTCTTGGAATTCATCAATCATTGCCACCGGATATAAGCTGCGAATACGTGCAGCCAACTGACCTTGGCTATCTTGGTCAAGTGCGCTGGCAAGTTGAGAAAGGAGATCGTCAAACGAGAGCCACCCTTGGCGACGTTTTTCTTGGCGGAGCAGCTGCCGCACTTCTTTAATCGCCAGTGCGGTCAATCCCGGTTTTAACGTCGGCGGCTGATCAACCAATGCCTGAATTTGGTCAAATAGCGCCAGACTCGGTGGCTCAGCTTTACTCTTGGCCGCTAATGTCTGTTGGGCGAATTTTTCCAATTTGTCGGGCAATTGGTAATCAAGCGTCTCGGCATTGGCCCATTGTTCCATCGCATTAAGCCAGTTCGCCAAATGATCTTTACGGTAGCTACGGCCATCGAGCTTGGCGGCGCTGAGCTGGTCGGTGATCTGCTCCCCCGCCTCGCGCCATGCGCGCTTCACCGCATCAATATTGGCAATCGCCGCTTGGTGTGCCGCCATGAGATCTTCGCCGAGCTCAGGCGCCTTGACCATCACTTCCGGCCCGGATAAATAGGGCACAATCTCTTTTAATAAGGCCTCTGGCGCGGGCCAGTAGCTGCTCACCACACCGGCTAACGATTTAGGCAACGGATAAAAACGACGACGCCAAAAATCGGCCGCCGCGCGCGCTTTAATTTGTCGCTCGTCGGTGACAAATTCATGACTGAACAGGCTGCCCGATTCAAACGCATTTTGGGTCAGCATCCGCTGACAAAAACCGTGAATGGTATAGATAGCCGCTTCGTCCATCTGACGCTCGGCCTCTAACAGTCGCTGCGCCGCGGTTTTATGATCGCTTACCTCTGCAAGCAAAGGCTCAATGATAGGGTCGCCACTCTCTCCGCGCATAAAGGCAAAACGCGCCTCATGAATGCGACGCCGAATACGGTCTTTCAGCTCTTGGGTTGCCGCTTCGGTAAAAGTCACCACCAGTATTTGCTCGACCCGACACGGCGCTGCGCGGCCATGCCCAAGCAACAATCGCAGGTACAAGCCAGCAATAGTAAATGTTTTGCCGGTGCCGGCGGAGGCTTCGATCAATCGGACGCCATCAAGTGGCAAGGTGAGCGGGTTGAGGATCTGCGGTTCCATATCATTATTTCATCGCCTAGTCTGCTCGCTATTGTAGCAACCCCTTGGGGGAAAACATATTCTGGCCGAGACAATCAAGCGGAGCCTACTAACGTCACGATCAAAAAAGGCCAGCATGGCTGGCCTTGGTTCATTGATTGAGACGTAACGCTTACGACTGAAGCCAAACTGGGTTGGTCCATGCCGTGCTGCCGTCTTTGTCTTCCACTTCTAGGTTGATCCAACCTTCTGCATCCGCAGGAATAGGCAGTGATAGCTCAAGGCGCTGTGTACTCTCTTCGGGGTTAATGGTGATGCTGTTTAGCACCTCACCACCTTGACCGATTAAACGTACTTCTTTGAGACCATCCGCGGCGACCACGTTAATATCCCATTTATCACCTGCCTTGGCGGTTTCACCAAACATGATGTTTTGTGGGTACAAGATTGGTCCCTGTGTGGCATAGCCGTAACCGGCTTTTAACGCTTTGGCAAAGGCGAGCGGCGTCAATTCGCCGTCAACGTGCGCCATCATACGAATACGACCGGTAAGCTGGTTCCACGCATCATGGGTATCGGTACCGGCTGTGAGGTACATGGCTTCGCCGCTATCCCACATATCATGCGCTTTCTTCAAGGTCGGCTCGTTATCGACACGTGCGTTGAGCTCCATCAGGTCGAAACGGTCGGTCTTACCACCCGGCACCGCATCCTTAGCGATATTGGTGAAGTAGCCATAATCGTTATATGGGTGGTTCATCGGCACCACTTCTGCGCCCATCTCATGCGCGGCATCAATCAAGGTGTGCACGTCATCAGTACCCGGATCGACCGTCAGCGCGGCGCCATTGTCGATGGGGAATGGGTTCATGTGTCCCCACGATGGTGAGATCTCAATCGATGGAATGAAAGGTACGCCACGTTTTGCTGATAAGTCAGCAAACACTTTGTGATTAATGGTGGAATCGTGATCGCTGATAAAGGTCAGATCCAAGTCAGTTGCCAACTGAGCACGCACTACGATTTCTGGAGGTGTTACCCCTTCCAGCACATTGCCGTGGTGGTGCAAATCAGCGCCATACCAATGGTTACGGTTCGGGAAAGTCACCTGAGGCACTTTCACCACTTGTTGGTTGGTTTTGCCCGACTCGAGCGTTACATCCAAAGTTTGTGATTCTGCAGTAAAGCCCGCACCGGCGTTAATGCCTAACTTGTATTCACCCGGTGCCAGTTTTAGCTCGGCATGGCCTGCAGGCAGCAAATCAGTGAAGAAGGTACGCTTACCCAAAAATTCAACCGGTGGCGCTTGGCCTTCAATGATAGTCACACGCGCATCCTTGGCTACACCAGAGGTCGCTTCTTCCACGTTAAGCGCAAGCGTTGCTGGGCTTTTCAGCGATGTGAAGTCCAATGTTTGTTCACTGTCAGCACTCACGGTAATAGATTGCGGTTGGCTATTCGCATGTCCTGTTGCCGTGCCATACACTTGGTACTTACCTTCTGGCAATGCCATGTTGTATTGACCCTCTTTGGCAAGCGTCCACGCGTAAGGGTGACCGTCTTTCTCAATCATCACAATCGCATCGGCAGGCACGTTACCGTTGTCGGCACGCAATTGGCCGCTAATGGTGCCCGTCGCTTCGCCATGACGCTCAGCTTCCGCTTTAACAATCGGTGCCATATCGCCGTTGGGAACAACCTGGAGCTTTGAGTCAAAGGTACGGGTCTCGCCCGCTTTAAGCGTGTGACCCAAATACATATCGCGGCCGTTATATTTGATGCGATCAAAATAAGGCGCATGCAGTGCGAAGGCCCAATCACGGTCATACGCCACCATGCGATCGGCAAGGGCGTCATCCGCCATCGCTTCTTCATTGCCTTCAAGGCCCGGCACTGCGAACTGATAACCCGTATCCGGCCAAATCGTGTGGCCTGATTCCAGCTCAAGATCGTCTTCGCCTTGGTTGGTCATCACGGTTTTCAGCCCAATCGAATCAGAGCCTGCTTCCAAGGTATACCAAGTGGTAATGTCGACCTTGTCGAAGTTACGGCTCACTTTGATCACCGCTTTTTCATCGCTGTCTTCCACAATCTCAATCGACTTGCGATCGTTCGGCCAAGCCGACCAGCTATTAGGGATGAAATCTGCAAAAGCGACTCGGTCTAGATCAATTTTGCTATTTTTCACCGCCGCGAGGTCCACCAAGGTACCACGTGGCACGCCCCATGGTGGCGCAGACTCAACCGCCAATGCGAACGCGACATGCTCGTTTTTTACCGTGATATCTTGGGCGTGTGTTGCCTCGCCATCGGGAATCGCCGTTTTACCCTGTGTAATGCTGACGTCGGCGTGCGCTGAGGCACCCAACAATAGGCCGGACACTAGGGTCGCCACTGCACTTTTTGAGAATTTATGCATGAAGGCACATCCTTTTTTTCATGATTTGTTATATGAATTTTCGATGACATTGTGCGTTAACTTAATTACACGTTCAAATAAAAAACCATCAAAAACCACGAAACAAACCCCAAAAACATACGCACACTAATCT
>NZ_MUFP01000008.1 GCF_001996165.1 Salinivibrio proteolyticus
ATATAATACAGAATATAATACAGAGACAGACCGGTTTACTGTTTCTCCAGAAGATTTGTACCAAAGATTAGAGTCAAATACTATACAAAATAAAAAGAAGTTCCATGTGTTCATCTCGCATAGCTATAAAGACTCTGATTTAGTAAGGCAGGTTAAGTCGTGCCTTAATAATCATGATTTGAGTGTTTACTGTGACTGGACTAGCGATAATGATTTTTTGAAGCGAAATCTAGTAAGTGACTACACCAAAATGGTGTTAAAAAAGCGAATTGAACAATCAAGGTGTATTGTATTTCTGCAAACAAAAAATTCCGTGAATACTGATAATTCATTTACATCACCTTGGATATCATTGGAAATTGAACATGCACTATCAATCGGTAAGCCAATATATAGTTTAAACTTCACCAACGATAGCGATATATTTAAACAAGTGAAATATTTGGTTAATAACGGTGTTGAAATTGATGATGCCGAAGCCGATAAAATACGCACATAACAAAGCAAATCAATGGACGCTTAACGCTTGGATGCTTGTTGTTTAAAGGTTTTTTGTTGTTGCAATATTGGTGAAAGCGCCACTGTTTGCGGCGTTATGCCAATCGAGGATGCGGAATCAAGAAAGGATAAAATATGAATAAGAAATTGGCTCAAAGGTTTGTCGATTTGGAGAATCAACTTGATGATATTGAGGCTACGAAACGAAGCGTCAATAGAGCTAATGGAGGAATAACTGAAGCTATTGATATCGAGTTATTTACCGGCTGGAAAGTTAAAGTAAAGAATCTATTGGTTACTGCCTGCGGTGAAGAATCGCAGCACTTTGTGGCTTTCGAGGCAGGCGAAAAACGCAGAACAATGGAGTCAGACTATTCCATCAAAAAAAGACTTGGCGCTATCTTTCTAGCAGCTAAGGAAGATTTCGATGGCGGATATTTGGCCTCACTAAAATATTTGGTTCAGGCTGAAGTCTTTGATAGTGAGTTAGAGCAGGCTACAGAATTACTTAATAATGGCTATAAACTTGCCGCTGCCGTTATCTCTGGAGTCGTTCTCGAGACTGCATTACGAGACCTTTGCGATAGTAATTCAATTTCTCACGGAAAACTCGATACTATGAATGCGCAGCTAGCCAAATCTGGAGTTTATAATAAGCTTCAACAAAAGAGAATTACTGCTATTGCCGACATTCGAAATAGTGCAGCTCATGGCAAGCCAGATGAGTTTAAAGATTCAGATGTGGAAAATATGATTAGAGATGTAGAGAGTTTTCTACTTAGCTATATGGCATAACAAGAAAAATCAGCCGGACGCATAAATTTGCCGCTGTTTTTTGGCGTTAAATTTCATAAAGGACATAGATGAAAAACTTAGAAAATGAAGTTATTGAATACTTCAAAAAGTTCTCTGTAGAAGCTCGAAAAATTGCTGAGTCTGACGAAAAAACACCTGATTTTCTGATTGAACAGGAAGAAACCGTTTTGATCGAATTGAAGGAAAAATCAGACGACGAAGCATTACATCAGCGTGAACAAAAAGAGTTAGCTGAAGGTGGCGTATTTGAGCACCTTGGGACTACAGGTTATCGTAACCGTATCTCAGGAGTTATAGATAACGGAATAAAGCAATTGAAAGCGCAGAAAGAAAATACAAAGAGTGATTTCTGCTTACTTTTTATTGTTGCTAATGGTGTAGCGCAAGGTACACAGGCTGAGCAAATAATTTCAACGCTTTATGGTAGAAAGCACATCATTGACTTTGAATCTCAGTCCAGTGAAGCGTCAAGCTGTTACTACGCTTATCATAGCGAGTTCTTTAAGCATAGAAATATCATAGATGGTGTTTTTCTTATCACAAATAAAAACGTTGTTTTGCTTGTTAACGATAAATCACCAAACTACACAGAGTTTAAATCTTCTTATTTTCTATCTAAGTTCGTTGGAAAAATCGGAATATTTGACCTTGTCGATCTCGAAGCTAAAGAGAATATCATGGTCGCTGACTGCGATATTCCTCGAAGTAATGAGGAAGCTGTAAAGCAATATATATTTGTTAAATACTCTATCGAAAGAGGCATGATGTTAGATTTTCCTCAATACTCGTTTAAGGCTCAGAACAACGAAAATGAAATTTAACAAACTCTTCAAGAGGGACAGTGGACTTGATCCGTTTTACTGGACACGCATCGACGACCAGAGGAGGTCAGTATGCCAGCCTATAAAACGGGTAAAAAGACAGCGCAATATTCACTAGACTTCAAACTAAAAGCGGTTGAATGGAGCTATGAGACGCATCGAACAGTGAAGTCGGTTGCAGAGGCGCTTGATATCCATCCATTCATGCTATCGAAATGGCGTAAAGCGTATCGAGATGGAGAGTTTGGTATGGTCAAGTCCCAAAAAAATAAAGTGAAGCCAGACAAGGTGAAGGATGAGTTATCGGCACTCAAGCGACGGATCACAGAGCTTGAAGAGGAGAACGATATCTTAAAAAAGTGGCAACGCTTTCAAGCAGAACAAAGGCGCAAGCCTACCGATTCAGAGCGTTAAGGATACTATGGTCGAGTTTGAGCTAGAGAGTGGAGAACAGCTCCACGTAGAAGCCCCGGATACTTTTTGGATTCCGCCATTGGATGCTAGACAGTCTCTTTCTTCTGGCGACATCGTAAAGCTTGTGTTCCGCATAGAGGAGGATGGTGAGGTCAACGTCGAAAGAATGTGGGTGGTCGTTAAGGAGGCAACCGCGAAGGGCTACGTTGGTATATTGGATAATGACCCGTACTGCACAGATCAAATCCAGTCAGGCTTGGAGCTAGAATTTTCTCCAAAGCACATCATCGATATCTATGCTGACGATTGACATCCTTAACAAGCCATTACAGTTCGTTCCGGCCCTAGCGGGCCTCCACCGGACGCTCTTTTCTCCGCTTAGCTGCGTAAAGGTCGCCGCTGAAGATTGGCGTTATGAATAATTTGGTTAGGTGGCACATTGGATAATATTGTAGTCTCAATCTTACTTGCTACTCTAGGGTGGATGGTAATCCCGACGTTTGTCTTTTTTGCCTTGTTTTTTGTGGTTTGGTTGGTTTTGAAGTCGCAAAATAATGAGTTAATTAAAGGGCGCTATGTGATTTTGAAAGAGGTTGATTGTGTTCGAGGGCTGTGGTTTAGCATGTCTAGTTTCATGGAAGAGAAAGCATTTCTCCAACTACAACATGGTTGGTTAAAAAGTCTTTTACAGTTTATACACCCTCTGTATTTTTTTTGGGATCTAACCTTTTTACTTGCGACGGTAGCATTCTTACTAATGGCTGGCTGGTTATGTTTTTCGTGAAAAATTATACATAACACATATGAGCCCTTCTCCGGTCAATAGGCAATAGCATTTTTTGGCTGCGCCAGCAGCCAATGCTCTCGAACAACAAAGTCGTCTACTTCGTTCTGTCATTTCCGCCATTAAGTCATTGCTTACGGCAAACACATATAGAAGGTCTCTTACTGCGGTCTCACCGCTGCCTGCCAACCCTGTGACAGGGCTATTATCCGCGTGAAGAGAAAGGTGTACTTGGCGAGACTAACGCCACCAAAGAATTGAGTAGACATGCTTACCTCCGGTATTAAAGGCCGCACCTATGTGTGGAAGATCTTCAACAGGGGAATCCATGTCATTCGTTATGTTCCCCAGAGGAGGCAATCAATCCGTAGGGAATTTTTGTTTCTGGTGCGGTACACGCATAACTTGGATGATATCGCCCTCGACCCAGTAAGAGACAATCATCGAAATCTCAGGAATAATGAGTAATCGTCCGCGGATGCCATCTCGTTGTACGCCCATTAAAGGTTGTTCAAGCAAGTTGTCTACTTTTTCTTCAATGAGGCTGTCAGTTTTTTCTGCTACATCAGGGTTGAAGTCATAGAGAAATTCGAAGATCTTTTCACGATCGTTAAGTGACGCTTCTTCCCATAAAATCATTACTTGCCTCGATTACGGATTCTGGCTTTACGCTCTTCCATTCGAGATTGAGCAGCTTGGTGCTCAACGAAAACGGATTTTCCTGAGTCAAACTTCTCAAATGCTAGGTTTACTTGTTCAGTTAACCACGCATCGTGAGATAATGTTTTTCTTTGTTGTTCAGCGAGTTGCTCAGTAAGTTCACGGCAAGCATCACTCAGTGTGCGCCCTTGGCTCTCAGCCATTTGTTGTGCTAGGCGTTTTGTTTCTTCATCAACACGAAATTGAATTCTAGTGTCCATGATGTGTTCCTTTGCTGTTGTGTGTACAAATGTTAGCACTCGGACTTGAGATGGGCAACTAACACATATAGAAGGTCTGTTACTGCGACTCACCGCTGCCTTGCAATCCTGTGACGGGGCCATTAGACATTACTTCCCGTGGTCACCCACCGCGTGAAGAGAAAAATTGTGCTTGGCGAGACTAACGCCACAAAAGAATGGAGTAGACATGGTTACCTCCGTTATTAAAGGCCGCACCTAAGTGTGGCAGATCGTCAAGAGGGGGAATCCATGTCATTCGTTAGGCGACATGAGATAAACGATAGAGTATTGATAGTATCTTGGCGTGAATCTAGCTTCAGTTAATAGAAAGGAGTGGATTAATGAATGGTAAAGCATTTGATAATTGGCAAAAATCGCGAAAGAAAGGGTGTTTAAATTGGCTTTTCAGAACGACTTTCGTCACAGCCATTTTGTACATGATTTTTAATGTTATTTTCCTTTATCCATCTTCTGATGCGGCAAGCATTACGATTTTCTTATCGGATAATGCTCTTAATTACTCAATTTACACGATCGGGATGTTTTTCGCATTTTGGGTTATTTGGCTATACAATGAATCTTCGTATAAGAAAGAAGTTAAACGTAGAAATGTCGCCTAACACCTATGAGCCCTTCTCCGGTCAATAGGCAATAGCATTTTTTTGGCTGCGCGAGCAGCCAATGCTCTCGAACAACAAAGTCGTCTACTTCGTTCTGTCCTTTCCGCCATTAAGTCATTGCTTACGGCAAACACATATAGAAGGTCTGTTACTGCGACTCACCGCTGCTTGCCGTGACAGGGCCATTAGACATTACTTCCCGTTCCCACTCAGGAGCGTGAGAACGAGTTAAATCACGCTGTCTCGGCTTATCAAATCTCAAATAACCATTCTCTTGCGTACATCATTATGGCGGTTTATTTCAGTCTTGCGGCGGTGAATCGATAGGACGATATATTCATACTAAAAATAGTGGAGAGCACATAGCGATTTTTCTCGTCACATGCAGAAGACTATGTTATGAAAAACGTGTTACCAAGAGCCAGGTTTTTTCGATGCTGAGGTCAGCGTCCTGTTGCTAACCTTATACTCGTTAGGGGGGTATGGGTGCGTCACGGATAGATATGAAACTGGTGGCGGTAAATATAGAACAATGATGACCTAATGGTACTAGGCGGCATGACTCTCCAATGATATTGGAGCGTACTGCCAAACCCTCTACGTTTAACGTTGTTTAAAAATAGGAGGGTGACTCATTAACATAACTACTGCATGTTACGCACCTGTTTTCCTCATTATGGAACGATGCGCATATTCAGAGAACGCGAGTGGATTGTGATATGAACTTATCCGATGTTTTTGACTCCTCTAAACCTCACCGATGTCCCGTCATGCATCCTGATCCATTAACGTGTCCGTGTGCGAGTTGTGAAATGGCAAGGCAATCCGCTGCGTCAAAGGCTGCATTAGATCGCGCCACTACAAGAAATTTTGCGCCAACAGGCGCATCAATGCCGGTCAATAAAGCGAGTAGCGAACCCGTCGCGCCAAAAGAAACTTCGAGAGAAAAAATTGAAAGGCAGCGTAGAGAACGATTTCAGGAGCAGGAAGAAAACTGGCAAAAAACTCAAGCCAATGAACCTCGATACGCTGCGCACAGAAATAAGATCGCCGCTGACCGTAAAGCGAAAGAACAAAATAACCGTATTTATGTCGGTGAAGAGCGGGAGTTTCCTGGTGCAATTTTGTCACCGATGCCAGCATCCAGAATGGGAATGAACGATGCGGTAGGAAAACGTGTTTTACCCTCGGATCTACTTGGGGCCAGCTTCGCGAATCAGCCTGTTAGCGCTGAAGTTGTCGCCCTACAGGTCTCATCACTTAGCGCGGTGACTCAAAAGGAAGTAAGAGAGAGTGGTGAACTTGTTTTTAGTGGTATGCAGTATCAATACGCACATGGAACAGTCGGTACGATTCAAGTCATCGATACATTCGCAGGTGAACAGCCCGATAAAAATACATCACAGATGGCCTACTGGGTAGCGCAAGGTAAGTACCTCGATATACCCAAGCATCCCGATCCTCATCGAGACCATTTGTATGTTTTCACGCCAAATTTTAGCGGGTGTTCTTTTGTGGTTGATGACTGGGATGATGACCGCATTAGAGTCTACCATGTGGAAGGTGGTAAAGAAGATAAGCAATACAATGATGTGCAAGAACACGGTAATAACTTAATCAAGTACATGAGTTTTCGTGACTACGGCTTTTACCAGCAAGGCCACACCATGATTAAAAATATTACTGGCTTTGCCTTCATGCGCTACAACACTGGCACTCGAAATTGGGAAATTCATTATCAAAAACAAGAGCATGCTCCGTCTATCAGTCAACCGATGACATCAGCGAAATCACTTTTCTCATCCGAAAAGCACACGGCGAAGGTCATGGCGTCGAAGGAGTCTCGTGTCGTTGAAACGGGCACTATTGTTATCAAACGCTAAATCAGCGCAACAGAGCAACGTTTAGATAGACGCGATTAACTAAACAGAGCACGGAAAGGCCTTGAGCCTCATAGTTTTTAATAGGAGTCTCGCCAAGCAGTACTTGGCGGGACTAAAGCCATCAAAGAATTGGGTCGGCTATGGATTTTAACCAGTTTTATTGAGCAGGCATCGACGATCTGAGTAAGCCAGCCTATAAATCAAGTTAAAAAGACGACGGAATATATTCACTAAGCTTAAAAATGAACGTGGCTGGATGGAGCGATGAGACGCATCGAAAAGTGAATAAAGGTGCAGAAGTGTTGAGGAATCAGAATGAATAGTATGTTTTGTGAGAAATGTGGACAAGAAACTGAGCATAAAGAAATCATAAAGCAAAAGCCTTCGAAATATGGGAAAAGTAAAAAAGAACAGTTTAAGGCTTTTCTCGACGGTTTCTTTGGTGGTGTTGCTAGTCCTATTGGTGCTTCGTTGGACTTAATCGATCGATATGAAGTTTGTACAAGATGCGGGCATAAAACCTTAAAAAATCAGGGTGACGAATTTCAATAGTAACCTTTAGGTTTAAATCCATTTGGACAATTAAATTTCATTAAGAAATCATGCGCTTTGACCTTTTATAAGGCTCGTTTCATTTTTTAAGGAGGTATAGTGCAAAAAATTTTTGAAAGTGACAGGTTAATATTGAGGCCGTTTTCTCTCAATGATGCGGAACGTGTCGCCGAACTGGTTGGGGAAAAGAAAGTATCGGAAATGACCGCAAATATCCCCCATCCATATAATATTTCTGATGCCGAAAGTTGGATACGAACCCACGAGTCGTTGTTTTTAAGTGGTCAAGGTGTGGTTTATGCCATCACGTTAAAAACCACGCTGGAACTGATTGGGGCGGTGAGCTTTCCAAAATTGCAGGAGGGTACTGGCCTGCTTGGTTATTGGTTGGGTATCCCTTACTGGGGAAAAGGTTATGCCACAGAAGCATCACGTTGTTTAATAGAATCTGCTAAAAAACACTATGGATTGAAGCGCTTGAAAGTGACACATCTAGTTGGAAATTCGCGCTCAAAATCTGTGATTAAAAAATTGGGTATCACATACATAGGTAGGGAGTCGTATCGTATACAAGGACAGAAAAGGGAAGTTTGTGTATACGCTTCTGAATTGTAACTAATAACTATAAAGTGTATATTGTTACCACCTATTGCTAGGCATTGGGTGGGTTATAATTATATCATTTATATTAATAAGGATGTTTATGGCAAAGCCAAATAGTGAAGAAATCTCTCGCTTTAACCGATACTTCGCAATTGAAAGCAACAATGAATTTTGGTCGTTATCGGAGTCAGACCTGAGCCAAGAAGAGAAGAAAAAGCTTTTAACTGTTGCATTTTCCTCTCTGTATCATTGGTCAGAAGTAGGAACCCAAGAGAATATTGAACTTGCCAATTTAGCAATAGCAAGAGCACTTTGTATCAATGATTCTCCTCTGTGTATTCAATTTGCGAAAACGGCATTTTCCTACTTTGACGGACAAGGTGCGAATTGGATTCAAGCATTCACGAATGCGGTCTTAAGTCATTCACTATTGATCACAGGAGAACGAGCCCAAGCTATAGAGTTTTATGAAAAATCACTTAGTTATCAGTTAAAGCTCTCTGAGGGTGACAACAAGGTTTTCGACGCTACCTTTAAAACCATCCCGGACCCAAGGGCATAATAGCATTGACGACAAATATTTTAAGATGGATTACATCGGGAAGTATTTGTCGTTTTTCCTTTTTATGTGGCTACAATTAAATGGATAACCGTGTATGAAAAGAGTTGTTATAATAGGTAACTCAGGGGCTGGGAAGAGTTGGCTATCAGCTCGGCTGTCAGCCAAGATTGGTGCTAGAGACGTTAACCTAGACACTTTTTATTGGGAGCCAGGTGGATATAGCAATAAACGGCCAACAAAATTTATTGATGACGATTTAAAACAATTATCATCAGAGGATGCTTGGGTTGTCGAAGGTGTTTTTGGTGCGCTCGTTGAGAAGTTACTTGAGTTTGCTGATACATTGATTTTTATTGATATAGACTGGACCAAATGCGAAGAATCGTTACGTTTAAGAGGTCAAAATGTTAGCGAAGAAACGAATGCTGAGTTAGCGAAAAACAACTTTCAAGCGTTAATCCAATGGGCCTCCGAGTATTATTCTAGAAAATCAAAGAGCTCACACAGCTATCATCGCCAATTATTCGAAAAATTTGTTGGTGTAAAATTTCATTTTACGCGAAGGGAAGATGTCACTTCTTTCCTTGATACTTTTTAATACATAGGGAACTTTAGTCAATAATCAGGCCATGTCATGGATAAACATATTGTCGCGTTAGGCGGTGGTGGTTGGATGATGGGAGAGCAGCAAAGCGAATTAGATCAATATGCGCTCAGGTTAACTGGGAAAAGCGATCCGAAAGTTTGCTATATTCCCACTGCCACTGGGGATGCGGAGGAAGCCATCGACCGTTTTTATCAGTCCAAACTCAGTCGCCGCTTAAGTCATTTTCCATTATTTAAAGCCAACCTAGACTGGCGAACACATCTGCAAGAGCAAGATGTAATTTATGTTGGCGGTGGTAATACACGCTCTATGTTAGCGGTATGGAAAGCGTGGGGAATAGATAAACTACTTCAAGATTGCTATGAAAGTGGCATCATATTGTGTGGTATGAGTGCGGGCGCAATATGTTGGTTCGACTACGGGATCACAGATAGCGATCCTGAGAAGTATTCCGTTATCGAGGGGCTTAGCTTTGTCCAAGGTCTTGCATCAGCGCATTATACGGGGAGTGACGAAAAAGCTGAGCTGTTTTCTCAGTTCGCCAATCATCATATAAACATGCCTTGCTATGGGATCAGTGATTATTCAGCACTACATTTCGTTAATGGTCGATACCATAAGACAATCAACAGTCAAACGGGTGCGCAGGTAACCATTAAGAATATTGATAAGACCAATATTTAAAAATGATGTGTGCCATTTTTCCAAGGAGCTTAAGTGTTCAAAAAGAATCATGTGCATCTGAAAATTAAAAAGGGTGAAGTTAAAGCAACACATCTTGAAACGGATAGCTCGATTGTGCGGACATGTGCAGCACTATCGCATCCAAGAACCTTAATGGGTGAATTCTTTGCCATTGAACGCTGCTTAAAAGATGTACTTGATGAACTATTACCTAAAAGTATTTTTTCTCTATCGCCAATAGCGATTGTTCAATTTATCGAGAAAATTGAAGGTGGGATTACTAATGTTGAGGTACGTGCTTTCCGCGAAGCGACACTAGGGGCGGGAGCGCGACACGTTTTCTTTGCTGAATCGAGCACGCCAATCAGTAAATCTCAGCTATTGAATTTCAACTTTAAGCAGATAGAGCAACCATGAGTCCCATTCGTGATTGGAAAGAGGCGTGACCACAGCTGCTTGGTATGGTGAAAGAAGTGAGTGATGACGTGTGCTTGATCGAAAAGGCAAATGAGTGTGACATGCATGAACTCGTACGGTTGCAAATACGCGCATTTGAGTCTGACCGCGCGCTTTGTGGGTCGGGACCGCCTGGTTATGATAGCTATGACCATCAACGATACGCCGCAAGCTGTTACCAATATTATGTGATTAAGCAAAACAGTCAGCGGGTGGGCGGGTTTTACTTTTTATACCAATCCGGCATCCTCCAGTTGATAAGGCTGTTTATCGCCCCAGATTATCAAGGGCGAGGGATGGGTCAGATGGTACTCGAATTTCTTAAGGCACACGTACTGCCGGGAGAAGTGATCGAACTAGAAACTCCCACGTTCAGTGTCGGCGCGCAGCGGTTTTACGAGAAACAGGGTTTTCAAAGAATCAAACGGATTCAGTATGGGGCGAGTGACGCGTATTTGTATCGATTGATCGTGACCTAACAGCTTGTATAAAAGCAAACCCCACAAGAAAGGGAGTGACTCTCATAGAGCGCTGATCAAGGTTATAAAGGAATGGCGGCTTTTACGTTACGTAGAAGCCGCCATTTTTATTGTGTGAACTAAAACTCATTTCCCCGTGACCTATAAGCCAACATGATTGGAATCATATTAATATATCGACTTGGTTAATAATTGAATAAATGGATTTATTATCAATAGCTTAAACATGGAAATTCTCCCAGAAATCGAAGTGTCGAACGCGCAGCATGAGGCTATTCAAGCCCTTAGAAACAAGGCATTTCCTGACCATCAAGTTGCCCGTTCTTACTATAAGCAGCTTCTCCACATGCGGGCATTACAATACCAAGATAATCAACTGATTGGTTATATGGGGTTGGATTATAGGGCAGTGAATGTCGGTGGCGACGTATATAAAGTATTAGGCGTGAGTGATTTTTGCATCGACAGCGCTTGGCAAAGAAAAGGGATTGGCTCGGGTATGCTGGCGCAACTGGCTGACTATGCCAGAGATAAGGACGTTGATTTCATTATTCTTATCTCTGAGGTGCACGATTTTTATGTGGCTAATGGCTTTCAGCTTGTCGAGTCAGATGCCTCTTGGCTACGCATCCATGAACATACAAATTATGGCGTTGCGGTCGAATATGTCGATGAATTGTATGTAAAACCGATGAAAGACAAATCATGGCCTGCAGGCCATATGGATTGGCTGGGGTATATGTATTAATGGCTTCGGTAGACGTCGTTTATGGCGTGTAAGAGGAGTGAGTCGCCTTTGGCTGGGCGCCTGCAGCTATCTGCAGGCGTGTGATGATATCGGCAACTAAACGCCCTTGCTACTGCATTACCGCAAACGACTCGTAAGGGGCTAGTTTGTAGGTGGTGCTTAACTGTTTGACCGGATCCATATTGTAGCTAAGGCAGGTTAAAGCCTTATCGAGCCAGTGTGTGGGGAGGGTGATGATTTGTTTTTCCTCACTAAAGTTGCTGACTACCAAAATGCGGTGGGTATCGTCGAAGCGCTCGTAAGCCATCACGTTAGGGTGTGATTCTTCCACAGGCGCAAACTGGCCGTGTACGATCACTGGGTATTGCTTGCGGAGCTTGATCAGTTCACGGTAGTGATAAAGTACAGAGCCGCTATTTTCAGTGGCCCGTGCCACATTGATGGTGGTGTAGTTAGCATTAACCGGTAACCATGGTGTTCCTTGGGTAAAGCCTGCCTGCGGTGCGTTCTCCCATTGCATTGGGGTACGGGCGTTGTCGCGACTGTTTTGGTAGACCGCCTCCATCATGGTGTCTGGATCAACGCCTTCTGCAACACGCAAGTGGTAAAAATTGCGGGTTTCGATGTCTTGATAATCGTCGATAGACGGGAAGGCGACATTGGTCATCGCAATCTCTTCCCCTTGGTAGATATAGGGCGTGCCTTTCATCAAGTGTAAGGTTGTGGCGAGCATTTTTGCCGAGCGGGTTCTGTATTGGCCGTCGTGACCAAATTTGGATACGGCGCGCGGCAAATCGTGGTTGTTCCAAAATAGTGAGTTCCAACCGCTATCGGCCAGCTCTTGTTGCCATTTGAACAGTACCTGTTTGAGTGCGGCGACATCCAGCGGTACGGGCTGCCATTTATCGCCGTCTTTCCAGGTAGCGGTAATATGTTCAAATTGGAACACCATGGAGAGTTCATTGCGTTCCGGTGCGCTATAAAGTTTGGCGATCTCCGGCGTTGCGCCCCATGTTTCGCCGACGGTGAGCAAGTCTTTGTCGCCAAATGTGGCTCGATTCATTGCCTGTAGCAGAGGGTGAAGGCGCGGCCCGTTGCCGGTAATGCCTTTGTCGATTTCCTTACCAATTAAATCAATCACATCGAGGCGGAATCCGCCAATGCCTTTTTCGATCCACCAGTTCATCATTTTATGCACGGCGTCATGGACGGCGGGGTTTTCCCAGTTCAAATCGGGCTGACGTTTGGAGAACAAGTGAAAGTAATATTGCTCGGTGTTTGGCTCCCATTGCCATGCACTGCCACCAAAAATTGAGCCTTGATCATCGGGTGCGCTGCCATCGGGTTTGGCATCGCGCCAAATGTAAAAGTCGCGATAGGGACTTTTTTTGTCTTGAAGCGCAGCTTGGAACCAAGGGTGTTCGTCGGAGGTGTGATTGACGACCAAATCCATCACGATTTTGATGCCGAGCGCGCCGGCTTTATCAATCAAGCGCGTCATGTCTTCCATGGTGCCAAATTCAGGCGCGATCGCGCAGTAGTCCGAAATGTCGTAGCCATTGTCATCCATCGGCGATTGGTACACCGGTGATAGCCATAACACATTGACGCCGAGCCAATGTAAGTAATCGAGTTTCTCGATAATTCCATTAAGATCGCCAATGCCATCACCATTGGTGTCGTAAAAACTGCGAGGGTAGATTTGATAAACAACCGCATCATGCCACCAAGTGTTCTGCATACCGATTACCTCTTATCGACAATAAAAATCCTCAAAGCCTCAGCTTGAGATGTGGCCAACAGCCTAGCGCGCGATCGATGCCAAGAAAAATAGGCGTGACGCTTATTGATATAACCTATTGGCTATAGATAAGATGCCAATAGATTAAAAATCGGCGGTATCATTGAATCGTGTATCTCTATTAGGCTATAAAGTAAGCCGCTAAATTGTGAGTGAGTGCGGTATGGATGTAGAAAAAGTTGCTGGCTACTTTATTGCAGTGGTTGAGGCAGGTGGTATTAAAGCGGCCGCGTTACAGTTAGGGATCAGCCAACCTTCATTGACGGCACAGATCCAAAAGCTTGAGCAACGTCTCGCATGTCAGCTATTGGTGCGCCATCCTCGTGGCGTCAGTATGACCCCCGCGGGAGAGCTTTATTATCAGCATGCCACCGCACAGCATGCCGCGCGACAACGGCTTCATGCCCAGCTTCATGCTTTGCAAGCGCGTGAAGCGGGGCAAATAAAGCTTGGTACCGGGGAGGCGTGGTGGCCTTTGTTTGTTAAACCGGCAGTGCTTGATTATCAAGCTGAGCGCCAGTGTGCGGTCCACATCGAATTTGGTAATCGCTTGGCACTGATGGCATCGCTGCTCAGTGGCGATGTGGATGTGTTTATCGGTCATGAAATTGACGATCTGGTTGCGAGCCAGCAAGTGCGCTTTATGCCCTTGTTTCAGGACGCGGAAAGCTACTATGTGGCTGATAACCATCCGCTACTCGCAGACACATCGACCCGCATCGATCCTCAGCGTTTAAATGATTGGCCGTTGATGCGTGTCACGCCTGATCATGCCCGGCATGCGCATTTGCTTGCCAACCCGATTACGCCTGTCACCTGTGCGCATACCGTGGTGTTTGATGTCGATGCGCTGAGCGCCAGTATCGATCTGTTGCACGACACGCAAGCAGTGATGCCTTATACCAGCAAAGCCGACACATACCTTGCCAGTCAGGGTGTGAGCGTGCTGACAACCCAGCCCAACAAAACGGGTAACGTCGGTTTATATACCCTGCGTAATGCGCGGCATGAGAAAGTCGAGGCACTGATCCAACAGCTGTGTGACGCTGCTCAGCAGATGGACACTCGACCATGTCATACCAGTTAGGGTAAAGCTTATTGAGTAAGAAAGTGCTAGACTAGACCGCCTTTGTAGCACACTGGCTGGGAATGCTGAGTTCTCAATGTAGGGATGAACAAGGAACAGCCGCCAGATTCAGTGGTTACAACGATGGCATCAATAGGTAGCGCCAATTACCAATTTGGCCATAGCGCTGCTAATTTGTGGCGCAAATCACATGCAGTACCTTTATTATCAAAGGAAAGATGATGGTAATTCCAGAAAACAGCAGCATTGTTATTTTTGGTGCATCTGGCGATCTGACCTTCCGTAAGCTGATCCCAGCCCTGTATCATTTGTATGCGAACAAACAGCTGCCTGCGTCTTTCGCAATTCTAGGCGCAAGCCGCACCTTCTACAGTGACGAGTCATTTCGCGACAAGTTGCGTCACTCTATGCAGGAGCTAGAGAAGACCGATCCTGCTACACTCGACGCCTTTATGGCGCATGTGCACTATCAGTCATTTAATATCTCGGATACTCACGAATACCACCACCTAACCGAGCGGTTAGATGCGTTGGCCGCTCAGTATGGCTTCACCCAGCGGAACACGCTGTTTTATCTTGCCACGCCACCAAAGCTTTACAACTCGATTCCTGCTAGCTTGGCTGAACATGGCCTCAATGATGAAAGCACCGGCTGGAAACGTTTGGTGGTCGAAAAGCCATTTGGTTATGACTTAGCCTCCGCGCGCCAGCTCGACAAAGACATTCACGCCCACTTTGCTGAACATCAGATTTACCGCATTGATCATTACCTAGGCAAAGAAACAGTACAAAACCTGCTGGTTTTCCGTTTCTCCAACGCGATGTTTGAACCGCTTTGGAACCGTAACTTTATCGATTATGTAGAGATCACCGGTGCGGAGCATCTGGGTGTAGAAGGCCGCGGTGGTTACTACGATCAATCGGGTGCGGTGCGCGATATGTTCCAAAACCACTTGCTGCAAGTGCTTGCACTTGTGGCGATGGAGCCGCCGGCACAAATCAATGCTGACGCCATGCGTGATGAGGTGTTTAAAGCACTACAATCGCTCGAACCATTGTCTGATGATGATCTGACTAACAACTTGGTGCTCGGCCAGTACACAGAATCATTAGTGGGTGGCAATGCGTTACCGGGCTATCGCAATGAGCAAGGTGTTGCGGAAGACTCGCGCACTGAGACTTATGTTGGCCTGAAGATGTTTATCAATAACTGGCGTTGGAACGGGGTGCCCTTTTATGTGCGCACCGGTAAACGCTTGCCAACTCGCGTAACCGAAGTGGTGATCCACTTTAAACAAACTCCGCATCCTGTATTCGGCAAAAATGCCCCTGAGAACCGTTTGGTGATCCGCATTCAGCCCGACGAAGGCATTCAAATGAGCTTTGGCCTTAAAGGGAAACCCAGATGTTGACCGCGTACGAGCGCTTGTTACTAGATGCGCTTAAAGGCGATGCCACTTTGTTTGCACGGAGTGATGCAGTCGAAGCTTGCTGGCAGTTTGTTGAGCCTATTCTGCAGTACAAAGAAAATGACAAAGCCTTGTTTGGCTATGCCTGCGGAACATGGGGACCGAAAGAAGCGGATCAGTTGCTGGAGCGTGATGGCCATGCTTGGCGCTTTCCCTGCAAAAACCTGACTGACACGGAATACTGCGAATTATGATAAATGCCCGAATTTTTGATGATGCCGACGCGGTGGTCAATCATTTAGCCGACACGATGCAAGCGCTGAGCGAGCAAGATCGTGCCGTGCACATTTCGCTTTCTGGCGGCAGCACGCCCAAAATGCTGTTTAAGCGTTTAGCCAGTGATGATTATGCCAATGCGATTCAGTGGCAAAACCTGCATTTTTGGTGGGGCGATGAACGCTGTGTGGCACCGGATGATGCCGAGAGTAACTTCGGCGAAGCCAATAAGCTGCTGTTTAGCCACATTCGCATTCCGGAAGAGAACATTCACCGTATTAGGGGTGAAGAGGCTCCGGACGTGGAAGCGGCCCGCTTTAGTGCGGAAATGCAAGCCTTGATCCCAAGCGAAAACGGCACGCCTGTGTTTGATTGGATTTTGCTGGGCGTCGGTGGCGATGGCCATACGGCCTCACTGTTCCCGCACGATCCTCAGTATGACAATACCGCGCTCGCGCTGGTGGCTTCGCATCCTGAATCGGGGCAAAAGCGTGTATCAAAAACCGCCCGTGTGCTGCGCGCGGCGAAGAAAATCAGTTATCTGGTGTTGGGTGAAGGTAAGCAAGCGATCGTGCATGAGATCGCCACACACGAGCCTACCCAACTGCCATATCCTGCCGCCAATATCCGTAGTGCCAAAGGCACCACGGAATGGCTACTCGATGCCGCGGCAGCAAAAAAATTACCAGAACAGAATTAATGGAGAGCACGATGAAAGGTGATATCGGCGTAATTGGTTTGGCGGTCATGGGCCAAAACCTGATTCTTAACATGAACGACAACGGCTTTAAAGTGGTGGCGCATAACCGTACCGCGGCCAAAGTCGATGAATTTCTGGAAGGCCCAGCGAAGGACACCAACATTGTTGGCGCTTACTCGTTAGAAGAGCTGGTTGAAAAGCTTGAAAAGCCGCGCAAAGTGATGCTGATGGTTCGTGCAGGCGCCGTTGTAGATACCTTTATCGACAAACTGACGCCATTGCTTGACGAAGGTGACATCATTATCGATGGCGGTAACACCAACTACCCAGATACCAACCGCCGCGTGGCAGCACTGCGTGAAAAAGGCATTCACTTTATTGGTGCCGGTGTGTCTGGCGGTGAAGAGGGTGCCCGTTTTGGACCGTCTATCATGCCGGGTGGCTCTGAAGAAGCGTGGCCAGCTGTTAAACCTATCTTCCAAGGCATTGCCGCGAAAACCGACGCCGGTGAACCATGCTGTGATTGGGTTGGACGTGATGGCGCCGGTCATTTTGTGAAAATGGTGCACAACGGTATCGAGTATGGCGACATGCAGCTGATCACCGAAGCGTACCAGTTCATGAAAGACGGCCTTGGCATGAGCCATGACGAGATGCAGCAGGTGTTTACCGACTGGAATAAAACCGAGCTGGATAGCTATTTAATTGAAATCACCGCAGACATTTTGGGCTATAAAGACCAAGACGGTGAGCCATTGGTTGAGAAAATTCTCGATACTGCAGGCCAAAAAGGCACCGGTAAATGGACCGGCATCAACGCGCTGGATCTTGGTATTCCGCTGACCCTGATTTCTGAATCGGTCTTCTCTCGTTGCTTGTCGGCACTTAAAGATCAGCGTGTCGCGGCAGAGAAGCTGTTTGAAAAACACATCCAGCCGGTTGATGGCGATAAAGCCGAGTGGGTTGATGCGCTGCGTCAAGCACTGCTGGCGTCAAAAATCATCTCTTACGCGCAAGGTTTTATGCTGATGCGTGAAGCGTCTAACGAGAATGGCTGGGATCTTAACTACGGTAACGTCGCACTGATGTGGCGCGGTGGCTGTATCATCCGCTCAGCCTTCTTGGGTAATATCCGTGATGCGTTTGATAAGGATCCTAACTTGGCCTTCTTGGGCTCAGATGCGTACTTTAAAGGGATCTTGGATAACTGCTTGGCTGCATGGCGTAAAGTGGCGGCGAAATCGATGGAAACAGGCATCCCCATGCCATGTACTACATCGGCGCTGACCTTCTTGGATGGCTACACCACGGCACGCTTGCCCGCGAACTTGCTGCAAGCTCAGCGTGACTACTTTGGTGCGCACACCTATGAGCGTCTTGATCAGCCTCGTGGTGAATTCTTCCACACCAACTGGACAGGCACCGGCGGTAACACCGCCTCGACCACGTACGACGTGTAACGTACGGCGTGTAACGTGACAGACTAAGTCACTGTCCATAGCAATAAATAGAAAAGGGATGTGCTGGCATCCCTTTTTGTTGGCATAAGCAAAAAACTCACTTAGCATAAGCAAAAAAGGAGACCCTATGCCGCGTCCTAAAATGCCCCGCCGTATCTGCGGGAAACCCCATACCAACTGTTTTAAACCCAACGCCATTCCACTCAGTGAGCTAGAGACGGTGACCATTGGTCTGGATGAGTTCGAAGCCATGCGTCTTGTTGATCATCAGGGTATGCAGCAACTGCAAGCGGCGGAAGTCATGGGCGTATCTCGTCAAACGTTAGCCAACCTAGTCAAACGCGCTCGCGCCAAAACCACCGCCTGCCTTGTAGAAGGTAAAGCCTTGGTGTTTGAGTCAGAAGAGTCGTGTTTTGCCGAGTTTATTAGGCTTACATAGGGCCTAATATTTTTTTAAGTTGATGATACGCGGCTGAATGTTTCTCGGCGTTCATTTTGGTGAGATTTTGCATTTTCCAACGGATGGCTGGTAACTGGTCAATTCCCGACAGCCCTAAAAGCGCCCAATCAGGGGTACGACTTTTGAAGGACAGTAAAAATGATCGCTCTCGAGGAGTCAAAGACGAGTTTATGATCCTCACCAGCTGCTCGCGAGTTGCTTCGAGTTCCGTCTGGCGAATGTCTTGATCGGCCATATTCCGAAACTCCCCTTCGTAAGCATCTGAAATGTCCTTGAAGTGTGGGTTGAGTAGCTCGGCAATCGGACGTGGGTGGCTAATGATATAAACCAATAAGGCTTTGCGAAGATCATTGGTGAGTCCCTCGTTATCAAGTAGTTGCTTGACGTCGAAAAGGTCTCTTGGATGCTGACGATCCAGTGCTGCACATATTTTGCCCGCGTATAAATCGGCAAAACTTACTACTGATATTTCTGCAAAACCAAACTCATCTTCAACAGCCTCACTGACGGGGATGACTCGGGGGTTGTAAACCGTACCGCGTAGCACAGGGGATAGCTCAATTTTGATTTGTATGTTATCTCGCTCCACCAATAAACGAAGAGCATCTGGTTTAGTCTGGTAGGCGCTGATAACACGCGTATTGTCGATATTGGTTGTGATCGTGGAGGCCAAGGTATCTAGGTTGCTCTTGATGGTCCGTAGTGCTTCATTCCGCTCCATCATGGGCAGAAAAACCAAGTCGATATCAACTGAAAGTCGGGGAAAGTCACGAACGAACAAATTGATAGCGGTCCCACCTTTGAGAGCGAAACAATCGTGTTTGGCGACAAAAGGAATAACCCTGAGTAGTAACTGCACTTGTCGGTAGTAATGACTTTGTCTATCCATACTTTCACATATCCTTTGGCACCGTTATTTGCCACGTTGGCTCTAGCTTGCCGCCTTTAGCGATCAGTCTTTTACCAGAGCCCAGTGTATATTTTTCTGGTGTGAGATGCTTAAGCCAAGCGTGTTTATGTCTTCCTGCCAGCCAGAAAAAGAGGCGCTTTGCTTTGATATTGCTACAGGCTTTTAGCAAGGCATTCAGCTTACGAGGCGATAGGTTGTGTAATCCTTGCATAAGTTGGTCAGCATGTTCAAAGCTGATGGTATTGGGCACTATAGCTAAAAGCTCCAAAATGGCTTTCTCTGGACAGGAATAATGTAATGAAGGAAGAGACGCTTGCCAGCTATCTTGCCTCAGGTACTGGTTGTCTTGCATCAGCGTCTCTGCCCATAGGCGACGAGTGCCATGCCACTCAAATTGTGCTGGCGCATCGATTCTAGCCAGCCATCTAGGCAGCATTTCAGCAGAATAGAGGTGAACCTTGGGTTTGTTTCCTTTGGACAGGTAATGGCCAAGTCCTTCCAGCTCTAACGCGGTAAGGCCCCCAACATGGATAGGGGTATGGGTCATACATTGCAATGAAGCAACGATGCCTTTCCAAGATAGTCTCGCTTCTTGCCTTATGTATACACCGGCTGCAAGAGGGACTAGCGTTTGGTTTCGTATCGCATTATCTAGAAAGTGCAGATTAAGTCCTTGTGCTTCTAGCCATGACTTAGTGGCAACCATATCCAGGGGCAGTAGTTTCTGTAGTTGTTCTCTCGCTTCAGTGTTCAGCATGAGTCATTCCACACTGGTTTATAAAAAATAAAATACACGTTAATTATTGACGTATATTTTTAGTTTTTCAAACTTTTTTCGGTTTGTAGTTTGAATAGTCATATTTTCACGTCAATGATTGCCGTGAAAATAGGTATTTTTAAACCAATGCTTCCATTTAGTTATTGTCATTCATTATGCGACTTAGCAAGGATGAGCGAGTGTTCGAAAAAGCATTTTGTCGCACGGCGTTGCAGCTTGATGCGAATACTCTCGATGTCTTGACGCAACTTTCCTCATTTTTCTCTCACAGAATAGYTTGCATATGCCACAAATCAAGCGTATTTTTGGCATATGCTATTTATATAAAGAGAGAACGGAAGATGACAATTGTTATTGCGATGATCCAAGACCGCCCGGCGGGGCATTTTATGAAGGCCGAACACTTTGCGCTGTTTGACGACGATGGCCAAGCACTCGCTCAATTCGCCAACCCACGTGTAACAGAAGGTTGCGGTGCCAAAAACGCCTTGATAGCGATGCTGAAAGCTAACCAAGTAACACGTGTGGTGACCCGTCATATTGGCGAGCATGCGTTAGCGGGATTACTTGATGCTGGCTTACATGTGTATCAGTTAACCAATGGTCGTCTAAATCCCACTCAGTGGCTGTCGCCTGCGTACTGGCAACCGCTTACGGATGCGAGTCAAGGGCGGCCGGCGTTGCAGCAAATGAAGCAGCAATCCCAACTACGGAAAGGAGCGTGTCGTGCTGATCGAATGTGCGGGTGTGGTTCTAAACGCAGTGGGTTAGGTTCTGCGTATCGCGGATGTGGCAAGCGGCAAGGTAAAGACGGTCGCGATAGTGGACAGGGTTGCGGTTGCCATGGCTGAATTACGTGTGATGCCGCCACGGTCGCATCATCAGTGTGTGGCTTGCAGTGACAACGGGCTATTCAACCTTAAATTTTATCAAGACGATAATAACGCCGTGACCGCAAGCGTATGGTTAGAAAGCGCTTGGCAAGGGTATCAAGATCAGCTGCACGGTGGGGTAATCGCTACGCTTATTGATGCGGCGTTGACCCATTGTACCTTCCTGTTTGCCCCGCAAAGTGTGACAGCGTCACTTAATGTTCGCTATCACCATCCAGTGCCCATTGCGGTTGAGGCTGAGATACGTGCTTGGTGTGTAAAAGCGAAACACGGAATGAGTCAGTTGGAGGCAACGCTTACCGTTGCAGACACTGTGTGTGCCAGCGCAACGGCAAGCTTTATGCGAATGCGTGCGTCAAAAACTAGCTGACGGCGCGGCGCAGGCGATCATGCACCGCAAGCCACGCTTCGCCATGAGGGGGCTGGGCGAGCCAGATTTCATCGACGCCCAGTTGGTCGGCTTGGGCGAGTTGGTGATATAACGCTTGCCCATAGCGTGCGGCGTCATCTGGCATAGCAATGCAGACCAGATCATCCCGTGTCGGGGCTTCGCCAAAGTGAAGCAAGGCCGCGCGTTTTTCAGGCTGGGGCGCGGGGAGATCAGACAAGTCCGCAGCCACCATCTGCAACCGGGTGTTGGGTTGGTAATGGCTTCCCACATTGCCGGGCACCACGGTGTCGTGCTGCTCGGGGGCGTCGACCGTTTCACCCAGCACGGCGCTCAGCTCGCTGGCGGTGATTGGACCGGCGCGAAGTACACGAAAAGGACGCTTAGTAAGATCGACAATGGTCGACTCCAGCCCATGCTGGCAAGGGCCGCCATCAATCACTGCGGCTATTTTTCCGCCTAAACCATGCATCACTTGCTCTGCCGTGGTGGGGCTGAGCTTTTTATACGGGTTCGCTGACGGGGCGGCAACGGCAAGTTGGTGAGTGGTAAGCAGGTCCAATAACACAGGTTGCGCGGGCACGCGAAGCCCAATGGTATCTAATCCACCCGTGACTACCGGTGAAACATGCTCGGCTCGTGGCAGCAGCAGCGTCATCGGCCCTGGCCAAAAGGCATTCGCCAGCTTATATGCTTCATCCGGGATCTGCATTGCCCACTCGGTGATCGATGCGACGTCACCGAGATGAACAATCAAAGGATGATTGGCGGGTCGCCCTTTGGCGGTAAAAATACCCGCGACGGCGTCTGGATTGCTGGCATCCGCTGCCAAGCCGTACACGGTTTCTGTGGGCACCGCGACTTGTTCGCCGGCTTTCAGCAGCTCGGCGGCTTGTGTTAGATCCGTTGAACACTGCGCTGAGAGAAGTTGCGTTTTCAACGACATGCTCCGTTTTATTTTGCTACGTTCAGGTGATACCACTGACCCGAGCGATCGCGTTGCCAAACTGCACCCTGCGCATCAATTTGCATTAAGTACAGCCAGCCGTGATTCGCCAGCGCGGCTATATCGTCATGGCGTGCAAGTATACTATCAATTGCCTCCCGAGGGGCAGCGATAAATACGCTTAATCGCACTGGCTGATGGCGATATCGACGACCATCGTGCACGGATTGATGCGATAAGCCGATTCGTAAGTCGCCACCATTCCCTTCAAACACCCCAATGTGGCCACCTACGATGTTGTGTAGCAGTTTGTTTCCGCTGCCGAATTTTTCCGGTGCGGTGACGGAAGCAAAGTACTGCAGATTGATCCAATTGGTCACCACCATGGGCGCAGTGAGGATGGTTTCAAGCTGACTAAAGTCACGGTCTTTATGCATGTCGTAGTCGTGTAAAAAGCTGCGACCTTGCAAATTAATCTGTCGAGACAGGGTGCGCGGGCCCACGATTAACGCGGCGTTGTCACACAGTCCCCACTCAGGACGCATTTGTGCCCAGTCTTTGGCCCGTGTAGCAAAGAATCGTTTGAGTTTAGATGGCTGGGTTGGTGTTTGATCAAACTGGTTGGCGCGGGTTGCACGTGCTTGTTCGCTCGCAGCGGCCAGCCAAGTTTGCCACTCGGCATGCTCGGGGGCGTGAAAGACATCCAGTGCGTCGGTGGTGGTGTTGTGCATGGCGGCATAAAAACGGGTACTGGCGGGAATCGTCACGCCTTGCTTTGCCATGGCATCACGTACGTCGGCATCGTTAAGAAGCTGTGCAAGTACGCGGACATTTACCTCGCCGGTTTGTCCACCGCAAGCACCACAGTCAAGCCCTGCTGCATGAGGGTTGTTACAGGTTTCACTGCCGTGACCCACCAACAAGACGGCATCGGCCAGTTGATCAGCAATGCCCATTGCCCGCAAGATACCAGCGCCTAGCTCCGCCTTTTCTACTGCGCTTAACGGTGTATTGTCACGGGTGAGCGCCCAATCACTGTCAGTATGGCTGAGTCGATTTAGCGGGTTTTCGGTGCCAGAAATGCGTAATGCGCGTTTTAATAGGCTCACTAGCTTCAGCATGCCACCGGCTTCGACCATGCCTAAGTTGGCGGCGGGCGCATCGAGGCTACGCTGCCAGCCGAGCTTGGTCATTCGTAACCAGCGTTCGGGGGTAGCATGGGTTTGTGAGGCGGTGACCGCCGGTGCCAGTAAGCCGGGCAGTTGCGGGCGGTGAATATGACTATCCGTGGGCTGATAGGCGATCGGCAAGCCAAAAAAGCCAGCAAAGCCAAGAGTTTGAATCCGATCGGATTGTGCTTCTAACGCGCGACGCATCGGTTCAGAGCGTACATCGATACAAAACACAGCTTGCAACATGGGTGAGGTGGCGAGGGTGTCGACACTGGCCTGCGCGGACAAGGCGTGTGCCCAAGGGCGCTGCTGACTAATTTCTAGCGCTTGTTGCCAAATCCACAGTGGTGCGAGCTGTTGTTGTGCTTGGTGATACCAATGGCGCACATTCACCGCTTGATGGTGCATGGACTGACGAATGCTTGTCCACGCTGTTTCACGGTGTTTGGCAAGCCAACGTGCCAGCACTGTATCCCATGCGAGTAAAATCGCGAAGAGGCCCATGCCATGATCTTGTTGTTCACTGTCACTGAGCTGTTGCTGCCAATCTAACCAAGCCTGCCAGCTTGCCCAACCTGATAAACCATGCATCAGCGCGTGGCAATAGGCCAAGTTACCGTCTTGGTCGTGAAGGATCGGTTGCCAAAAGGTGGCCGCTTCAGCGATAAGTGCATCCATTTGAGTGGGCAGTGCGGCGAAATCGGCAAGCAAATCCACGCCAGTGAGGGTTTTAATGCCTTTATCTTGGCTCACCACATCCAACCAGCATTGATAAAGGTGCTCACCGCCTTGGCCTTGGGCATCAAAGCGCTGTGGGTATTGGTGATAAAGCGCGAGAAACTGGCTCACTTGCTGCTGGATTTCTTGCTGCCACGATAAGCCTTCTTGCGCTTCTCGAGTGCGGTCACACAACTCAGCCAGTGGTTTCCAACGCGGGAGGTCACTGCTATGGCTACGCAGCGCACGCAGACAATCACTGACCGTCAATGCGCTGCCAGAGGTTGAGATGGCCTCGGCAAGATGTGCCTCACTAATGGGCGATTGCCAATGCGACAGATAGTACGCCGACGGCATTAGCGGACAGTGCCCGCTTAACACCGCTTGTTCGGCAAAGACTTGCTCAATGGGGGTAAAGCGTTGCGGCCACCATGGGTTCACTGCAATCATTTGATCCAACGGCCAGCTTGGCGCAATTGCTGCGACTGCTTGCTGGGTGGCATCGCGAAAATCGCTCACATCGACGGACTCAGGGTGTGCAGATACGTTGGGCGTTTTCGCAATCATTAACGCGTCTCCTTATGCGGTTGCCATTGGGTCGTTTGTAGTTGGATTAAAGAAGCACTCGGCCACCATTTGAGTGTTAGGCGCGTCGCCCATTCATCAAGGTAAGCCCCGGCGTTCAGCCAAATAAACAGGCGGTTGACCCACGCTTTGTGAGGCCAGTACTGGACCGCCAATGACAGAGCAAATAGCGCGATAAACAGCACCAGCGCAAAGGCATCGGCAAATAAATAGGTGGCATTTCCGCCCGCGACAAACACAATCAAGCTATGTTTAATGGCGGCGTAAAGCCCGAGCAGGCCAAGGGCAAACATGCTACTGAGCAGCACGCGTGTCGGGCGAGCAGCGCCTGGGCGGGTAAAGGCCGGTAATAGCAGCATGGTCATCGCCATCCATAGCAACCAACCGGCTGCCAAACTATTTAAAATACCAACACTTAGATGCACGGCGACAATCAAACCGGCGGCGGTGGCCATCGCGGCAAGCCAATGGCAGCGACGCGGAACTGAGGCGTCAGCCAGTTGGGTGGCGAGCCAATGATTCACGCCATTGCCGCTGTTGAGGAAAGAAAACGCCTTGTAGAAAGAGTGCGCCAGCAAGTGCAGCAGTGCCAACTCGTAAAGACCTAGGGCGATTTCGACTAACATCAGACCCATTTGTGCGACGGTCGACCACGCCAGTTTTACCTTAATGCTCACGCGTGTCAGGCTCACCAGTCCCGCCACCAGCGTACTGATGCCTGCGATAACCAGCAGGGCAAGGCTGGCACTGGGGCTTGCCGCGAGCACTGGCGCGAATAGCATCAATAAAATCCCGCCAAGATTCACAATACCGGCGTGCAATAAGGCAGAGACAGGCGTTGGCGCTTCCACCACTTGAATCAACCAGCCGTGCAAGGGCAGTTGAGCGCACTTGATAATCGCCACGCCCACCAACATAAAGGCGGCGATGCTTACAGTCAGCGTGTGAGGCTGCTGGCTGATTTGAAACATCAATTGGTCAATCTGTGCGGTTTGGTAGTGGAAAAACAACAGTAAAAATGCGCCACCGAGTAGCAATTCGCTAAAGCGGGCGAGCAGCATTTTTTTGTGTGCCGCGAGTTGGGCGCGAGGCCGATGCGGATAGAAAAGAATTAAGCGACCCAATGAGAGGCTAACTGCCACCCAAGCGAGCCAAAACAGCAACAGGTGATTACTGACTAAARCCAGCAAGACTGCCGACAAGGTGAGCAGTAAGGATGAAAGAAAACGGTGTTTGTCGGCTTCGCCCGCAAACGCAGTGGCACTGTATCGCCATATAACACCGCCAAGAAGAGCAACCAGAGCGAGCAGCACCAGTTTGAGCGGAGTGACGAGAAATAGGGATAACATGACTTACCTCACAGCAATAGTTATGCGAACCATTGTGAAAACTTACTACAGTTAAGTAAAATACATAATAAATCACTTTTCATTCTGTTTTAGAGAACGATGAGCCGACTCAACTACCATCATTTGTATTATTTCTGGCAGGTGGCGCGCCACGGAAACCTGACTCAGACCGCCCGTCAGCTGCATATCTCGCAGTCGGCGCTGTCGTCGCAAATCAAACAGCTTGAACAGGCGATGCAGGTGCAATTGTTTGAGCGGCAAGGTCGTACATTGACGTTGACCGAAAGTGGCTATCAAGCGATGAACTATGCCGAAGAGATATTCCGACAGGGGGAAGAGTTAGAGCAGTTGCTATCCAGCGGCGGGGCGCTGTCCAGTGCCACGATTCGCATTGGCACCTTATCGACCATGTCGCGGAACTTTATCGAGCAGTTTATTCAGCCACTGGTCAATCAACGGGAGTGCCGTTATGTGTTGCAGTCGATGGATCAAACCGGCTTGCTTCATGCGCTGTCTGATCACCAGTTGGATCTGGCGCTAACCAATATCGCGGTGCGTGGCACCAATAAACAAATTTGGCAGTATCAGCAACTGGCACGCCAGCCCGTAGCCGTGATTGGTTGGCCGGGTAAAGCCTTGTCGCCCACCTTAGATGCCAGCTACCAGCACCAAGCGTGGGTGTTGCCTTATGGCGATAACCCGATTCGCTCGGGGTTTGATGCTATCTCTGCGCAGTATCAACTTAAGCCTTACATCATGGCAGAAGCTAATGATATGGCGATGCTGCGCCTATTAACCCGAGACAATGACGCGTTGGCGGTGATGCCTGAAGTGGTGGTTCGCGATGAGCTAGATAGCGGCATGCTCACCCGCTACGCCTTACTGCCGAGTGTGTATGAGCCCTTCTATGCGGTATCGATTAAACGTCAGTGGGTACACCCGAAATTGAATTCGCTTTTAGATGCGTTCAGTGCGTCGCCGCTCGCGCATGGCGACGACCTTCGCGACGGCAACGGTCAGAGCAATACCTAACGTCGTCCCAACAGCGCGCCCACTTTTTACGCCACGTAAAGGGGCGTTCGCACGTCAAACATACCTTGGTGGGAAGGTGCGGCTTTTTATGCGCCATCTGGGTTGCCTCCAGGGGATTGAGTGGCAGGTAAACGTGATTTTTTAGTGCGCTTGTCTGCGTGCCCCGGGCTTTTTCGTTGTTCAGGGCTATGTGTTTGCTCAGGGCTGTTTGGACGCACATGGGTGGCGAGGATCCGTGCTTTTTCGATACGAACCGCGTCTTGTTGACGAAACGACCATAAAATATCACGCGCACGTTTGCCGGTTTGTTCGATATCGACAATAGGTTTCGGGTAGTCTTCACCAAGCACCACCCCATACATCATCGCTTCCATATCGGTCATATGCCACGGGGTATGGATCAAACTGTCGGGCAAAGGAGAGAGCTCAGGTAACCATTCACGAATAAATGCCCCTTCCGGATCTTGCTCTTGCGATTGTTTCACTGGGTTATAAATGCGCAGGGTATTGGCGCCCGTCACGCCAGCCTGCATTTGAAATTGGGGGTAATGAATACCGGGCTCAAAATCGAGAAATAGCTGCGCCAAATGATGCACACCACGCCGCCAATCAATCAGTAGATGGTGGGTTAAAAAACTGACCAGCATCGCCCGCATACGAAAGTTGATATAACCAGTGGCGTGTAGGCAACGCATACAGGCATCGACGAGCGGATAACCGGTATGACCTTGTTGCCATGCGAGCAGATGCGCATCGCTCTGCGGGCCGTTCGCGTACTCAAAATGTAAGTAGCCTCGATTAACGGGGCGATGCTCCATGTGGTGCTCGCTTTCAAATTTCTGCATAAAATGACAGTGCCAATGTAAACGCGACACCATAGCGACCAGCGCACGCCGCCAACCCTTTTTCTGCCAATGGAGGAGGGTAATTTGATACATCTCGCGCAAGCTGATGTTACCCCAAGCAAGATAGGGCGACAGTCGGGTACAGCTTTTGCGGCTGGCGAGCGGTTTAGAGATGTGGCGCTGATAAGTTTGCCCACGCTCGCGGAAAAAAGATTGCAAGGTTTTATACGCCCAACTCGGCCCGCCGGGCTGAAAGCGTGGCGCGGGAGAGTCCCACTTGTGGTGACCGAGCGCGGGTAGCGTAAGTGATGTGTCTGGCCAGCGCGCTTGTTGCCAATCCGGATCGGCAAGAGAGGCACGCATCACTTTTTGCCACTCTGCGTCCCAATCAACCCGACTTTTCGCGCCGCGGATCACCGCCCCAGTGGGATATTCATGCCAAGGGATCTGATGGCTTGCTAGCCATTTCGCCACCGCTTTATCTCGAGAAAATGTCGCGTCGACGCCAATTTCTTGATGGCTGTACACCGCGCCAATTGCCTGCTGCTGGTGGATGGCGTCGAAAACGGCGAGTGCGTCACCTTGGCAAATGGTGACCTGCCCGCCAAGCGGCGCCAGCTGCTGATTAAGATCGCACAGCGACTGCCAGACAAATCGCCAGTGGCGCTCGCTATGGTGCGGATCGTTAAGCAGCAATGGCTCAAACAGGTACAAAATCACTAAGGGACGCCCCGCGGCAATGGCAGCTTGTAAAGGGGCATGATCCCGCAGGCGTAAATCGCGTTTTAGCCATACAAGGCTGATGGGCGCGGACATAGGGCTCTCGACAGTCGTAACAACAAACTTTTATTCACCCTTGGCGGTACGAGGCTGAATGACGCTTGGATCCCTAATAGGGACTTGGTTGAGGTCTAATTTCTCTCATTAACAAGCGCTAAGCGTACAAAGCGAAATCAAAATGGTTTGCATTTGCTTTTTAAGCATCGGAAAATTAGCGCTCTCAGAGATAACGGGCAAGTGCCACGCGCTTGTGTTTGCAGAAGTAGGATCGGGATATGTTAGAGGCAAAGGACGTTGCGTTTGCCGTCAACGGAAAAGTGTTACTCGATAAGGTGAGCTTGTCGTTTACGCCGGGAAAAATTTGTGCGTTAGTCGGACACAATGGGTCGGGCAAGTCGACGTTGATAAAGCTGTTAGCGCAGCAACAGACAACCAGCAGCGGGCAGATCGCATTAGACCAAAAGCCCTTATCAAAATGGTCGGAAAAAGCCTTTGCGCGCGAGGTGGCGTATTTGCCACAGCATTTACCGGCAACCGATAACTTAACCGGGTACGAGTTGGTCAGTTTTGGTCGCTATCCTTGGCATGGCTTGCTGGGGAGGTTGACCAAAGCCGATCACCAAGCGATCAACGAGGCAATGGCGCTCACTGGTACTCAGGATTATGCCGAGCGCTTGGTCGATACCTTATCGGGCGGCGAGCGCCAACGGTTGTGGATTGCGATGCTGCTGGCACAGCAAACGCGTTACTTACTGCTCGATGAGCCGCTATCTGCACTGGATGTGGCCCACCAAGTTGAGGTGATGACCTTGGTGCGTAAACTTAGCCGAGAGCTGGATAAGTCCATCATTATTGTGGTGCACGACATTAATATGGCAGCGCGTTTTTGTGATGAGATTGTCGCGCTGCACAGCGGGCAAGTTCTGACTCAAGGCGCGGTTAGCGATGTGTTTCAAGAGTCGGCCCTCAAATCGATTTATGGCATTGAAATGCCGATTGCCGATCATACCGCCGGCTATGCGGTTGCTATGCCGGGGGAGTTATCGCCGGTATGATCAAGTCCTCTTTTTTGACGCTTGTGGTCTGGCTGACCGCGGCCATGATGTCAGCGAGCGTCAGCGCATCGCCTCGTATTCTTTCGCTGGATTGGACCCAAACTGAAACCTTGTTGGCCTTAGGGGTGACGCCCGTCGCGGTCGCGCAAAAGGCGGATTACAATTCGTGGGTGAAAGCCCCGCCCATTCCAGAAAAAACCGTCGATATTGGGCTTCGCACCCAGCCCAACATGGAGCGTTTGGCCGAGCTTCACCCCGATAAAATTCTGATCTCGCCCATTTTTAAGGCAATGAAGCCCAAGCTAAGCACCATTGCGCCGGTCAGCTCAATTCCTCTGTATGAAAGCGGCCTAAGCTGGGCGTCGCTCAAAACCGTGACGCGGCAAATTGCACGTGAGGCCAACCGTCCTGAGGCCGGTGAAACCCTGATTGCTAATGCGAAACAGCAGTTAGCGAGCCTGCGCGATACTATTCCCGTCGAACAGCCACCGCTGTTAATGATCCAGTTTCTGGATGCCAATCATGTGCGGGTGTTCGGGACGAACAGCTTGTATCACGCCGCTATCAGTGAATTGGGGCTCAGCAACGCGTGGCAAAATACCACCAACAGTTGGGGGTTTAGCATGGTCTCCACCCGCGAGCTGCTAGACCTTGATGCGCAACTAGTGATTGTGCGCCCACTCCCCGCGGGCGTCGAGCAAACTCTTCAGACCAATATGTTTTGGCAATATTTGGTTAAACGTACGGGTCATACGCCATTGATGATTGATCCGGTATGGAGCTTTGGCGCGATTCCGTCGGCGTTACGTTTTGCCCGCCTTGTGACCGCGGCATTGATCGAGCAAGGAGGGCAGTCATGAAACTGAACCTATTATGGGTGCCCTTGGCATTACTGGCGGCATTGTTGAGCCTCGCCTCCACTCAGTTGGGGCAGTGGAATGTGAATGCATCTATGCTCTGGCAGTCGCTGTGGTCGCTGGATGACAGTGCGTCGATTGGGGTGGTGATGCATTTAACCTGGTGGCCACGCTTGGTCACCGCATTGTTGGCAGGGGCGTGTTTGGGGCTGGCCGGTACCTTGATGCAACAGGTATTGCGTAACCCCTTGGCCTCGCCCTCGACGCTGGGGGTGGCGAATGGTGCCAGCTTGGCGCTGATGCTAGCTACGCTTTATGCCCCTTGGCTACTGATTTGGTCGAGCGCGATGGTGGCGATGTCTGGCGGAGTGCTGACCATGCTGGTGGTGTTTGCGCTGGCATGGCGACGCGGTCTATCGCCCACCGTAGTGGTGATCGCGGGTTTGATTTTAAACCTCTACTGCGGCGCGCTCAGCACCGTGCTGCTGTTGATGAATCAAGAAGCGCTACACGGCATGATGGTGTGGGGCGCGGGCTCGATGGTGCAAACCGACTGGCACAGTGTGCAAGCCTTATTGCCACGTGTTGGATTGGCGGTCGTGTTGATCCTTGCCTTGTTAAAGCCGCTCAACGTCCTAAGCCTTTCAGATGAAGGAGCAAAAAGCTTGGGCGTATCACTGGCTAAAATCCGTGTGATTGCACTGGGACTATCGGTACTGCTGACCGCGTGGGTGGTCAGCTTAATTGGCGTGATTGGCTTTGTCGGTCTAGCCGCGCCCGCGATTGCGCGCTTATGTGGCGCTCGTAAGCTCATCACCCGATTGAGCCTAGCGATGATTTTAGGCGCCTTGATGTTGGCCGCCACCGATTTGGCTGTCCAACTGTTACCGGGCCGCCGGGCAATGATGGTGCCCACCGGCGCCGCCACGGCAGCGTTGGGAGCGCCTCTTCTTTTGTGGTTGTTACCACGGGTGTCACTGGGGAATCGTCAACGCCAACAGATGCATGCCGGGGCGCCCACGCCACGTCAGTATTGGCCGTTAGGCCGAACGCTGATGTTACTGGTGTTGGGTGTGGGGATTTTTGCTACCGTATCGCGTCAAAGTGAGGGCTGGCAGTGGCTGGCGCTCAGTGGCGATTGGTCTTTGTTGGAATGGCGCTTGCCACGGTTGCTGGCCGCGGCATTGGCGGGTGGTGTGCTTGCTGTTGCCGGTGCCGTGCTTCAGCGTTTAAGTGCTAACCCGATGGCGAGCCCTGAAGTTATGGGGATCAGTGCCGGTACGGCGCTGGGACTGATTGTCACTATTTTTGCTGGCATGGGCGCATCTATGCTGAGCTTATATGTCGGTGGTCTAATCGGTGCGGGGGCAACCTTGGCGTTGATTGTGCTGCTTAATCGCAAAACTGGCTTTCAGCCAGAAAAGGTGTTGCTCACTGGCGTCGCCATAGCCGCACTGATGCAAGCGGTACAAAGCTTCTTGATGGCAGGTGGCGATCCTCGCGCGTATCAAGTGCTCGCGTGGATTTCAGGTTCAACCTACTATGTGACTGACAGTACGGTGACCACACTGGCCTTGGTTGCTGCCGTGCTGGTGGCGCTAGGATTAATGTGCCAGCGTTGGCTCGATATTTTGCCGCTCGGTGGTGAAACGGCTCAATCGTTGGGGGTTAAGGTTGGACGTGCTCGCATGCTGTTGCTGGCCCTCGTTGCGGTCATGACCGTCAGTGCCACCTTGGTGGTGGGGCCGCTCAGTTTTGTCGGCTTAATGGCCCCGCACATTGCGCGTAGCTGGGGGGCGAAAAATGCCCGGGCGCATATGGTCACCGCCGGGTTGATTGGCATGGGATTGATGCTGTTTGCCGATTGGCTCGGACGACAATGGTTGTATCCGCAAGAAATGCCGGCTGGGATCATTGCTTCGTTGATAGGGGGGCTATACCTAATGATCGTGCTACGTAAGCTATAGTTTTAACGCACGGTGATCGACAGGATCGCCTCATCCCTAACTAAAGAGATGCAGTTTGCATCTCTTTTTGTTTGAGGAGCCAAGAGAATGAACAGTGATTCCATGCAGCGCGTGGCGGTTGTCGGCGCAGGTGGCGCGATTGGTGAAGCTTTTTGCCGCGCATTGCTCGACAAACCATCCATTCAGCAAGTCTTTGCGTTGGGGCGCCATCCCGCACCACTTGCTGAGATAAGTGAAAAGGTGGTGCCTGTGACGGTGAATATTCGCGATGAAGCATCAATACAAGCGGCGGCCGAGCACATCGACGACAACAGCTTAGATGCGGTGATCATTGCCTCGGGCATGCTTCATGATGATGCGGTCAGCCCAGAAAAGCGGCTCGCGGCGTGCAGTAGTGAGGCCATGCATCAGCTCTTTGACGTCAACGCCGTCGCGCCGCTGCTATTGAGCAAGCACCTCGCGCCCAAATTGAAACGCAACGCCGAGGCCAAGCTTGCCATCTTGTCGGCGCGCGTGGGCAGTATCAGTGATAACCGTGCGGGCGGTTGGTACGCCTATCGCGCAAGTAAAGCGGCGGTGAACATGCTGATCAAATGCATGAGCATTGAGCTTGGCCGTCAAGACAAATCATTAACCGTGGTCGGTCTGCATCCGGGGACGGTCGATAGCCATTTATCCGCGCCATTCCAAGCCAATGTTAAGCCCGGCAAGTTATTCAGCCCGGCCCAATCGGCTGGCTATTTGTTGTCGGTGTTGGATGGCCTCGACAGTCGTCACACCGGCCGATTGTTTGCGTGGGACGGGGAAGAAATTGCCCCGTAGGTTGGGGCATTGTTGAGTTATTTCCAATGCAATGGCTGCTCTAGGGACGACAATGGTTTTTCCGTGCCAAGCCCTATCATTTCATCATATGCCGTGTCAGTGACTAGCACGTATTGCGCGGCATTAACCCATTCAAAATCATCTTTCACTGCCAGCAAACTGCGAGATAAATAGGGCTTATCGCCGTGGTAAATCAGCTTCTGCTCTACCGCATCGCCGTGACGCAAAAACGCAATGGCTTGATATAACATGCCATCAATGCCACGGATCTGAATCTTGTCAATGTTGTCGTAATTTATCAGTTCGCTCAGTTGTAAATTCATCACTCGTCCTTGCAGTTAGGTATTTTTAAGATACTACGAGCCATGCAAGCACGCGGATCCCTCGAGGGTGAAGCATTGGCTAAAGCAGCAGCCTTTCGGATGTGCAATGTAAAATAAATGTTACGCAAAGGTAAAATTAAAACCGCAGTGAGGAGATGATTTTCTCTGCAAAGTCGACGTAATCTGTGAGTAACGGAGACATTGCGTAAGGCTAAGGGCCGCTGTTTACGCGCGATTTTTACGCCAGACAACGACACAAGGCGGTGAACGTGAAACAGAGTAAATACGAATCCAAACCAGTTGATGAGCTGGGTCGTGTAGCCTGGTCGGCACAAGAAAACGATGTATGGCGCCAGCTAGTTACACGGCAGCTTGCATGTATCAAAGATAAAGCTTGTCAGGAATATCTCGACGGGTTGCGAATGCTGGATTTGCCGCATGATACGGTGCCACAGATTCCAGATGTGAATGCCGTGTTAATGCGAGAAACCGGTTGGCAAGTGGCTCCTGTGCCTGCATTGATCGATTTTGACCATTTTTTCGCCTTGCTGGCGGATAAGAAATTCCCTGCGGCGACCTTTTTGCGCACCAAAGACGATTTCGATTACCTGCAAGAGCCGGATTACTTTCACGAGATCTTCGGTCACTGTGCGATGCTGACTCACCCAGCATTCGCTGAGTTTACCCATATGTACGGCCAGCTCGGTAAGCAAGCCACGCCCAAAGAGCGCGTTTATCTTGCACGCTTATATTGGTTTACGGTCGAGTTTGGTTTGCTCAGTGACTCGCAAGGCAACCGTAGTATTTATGGCGGCGGGATCTTGTCTTCGCCGGCGGAGACTGAGTACGCCTTTAATAGCGACAAAGCGGTACGTAAGCCTTTAGAAGTGATAGATGTCATGCGCACGCCATATAGGATTGACATCATGCAACCCATTTACTTTACCATTGAGTCGATTGACGATTTATTTGCCATCAGTCAACGTGATTTGATTGCTGATGTGCAGCAAGCGATGGAACTGGGCCTTCACGCGCCTTTGTTCCCGCCCAAACCGAAAAAGACAGAACAGCAAAAGGAAACGCAACATGTCTGAACTAACTGAGTTGAAATGTGAAGCCTGTAATATCGATGCCCCTTTGGTTAGCGCTGAGGAAATGCCGACGCTGCTTAAAGACATTCCGCAGTGGCGTAAAGTGACGCGAGATGGGATTGATCAGCTCGAACGTGAGTTCACCTTCCGTAACTTTAAGTTGGCGTGGGCATTTGCCAACCAAGTGGCTGAGCTGGCCGAGCAAGAAGGACACCATCCCGGTATCTTACTGGAGTGGGGGAAAGTGACCGTGACGTGGTGGTCGCATAAGATTAAAGGCCTGCACAAAAATGATTTTATCTGTGCGGCGAAAACCGACGGCATTGCCCCTGAGTAAACCAAAAAAAAGCCCCGAGTTTGAGCTCGGGGCGGATCAGTGTCGATAATCTTCTTTCTATCCTAGCCTCGCAAGTGTCAACCCTGCGCCGCTAATGTCATTCATTATCATCTCTCGGCATCTTCTTCGTAGAAGTAAGATAAATTTAAAAAGTGACGCGGTCACGTTTTCGTTTTGTTCTTACTCTTCTTCGTCGCTTGTGTCTTTTTGCTTAACGGCAAAATACTGCGCGAGAATTTCGTCAGTGAGCTCACCTTTCTCCTCAAAGGCTTTGAGTTTTGCCACAATCGCTTTTTGTTCGTCGAGTGATGGCAAGGTCTCCGGCTCATGCTCGGGTGCGTCATCGGCAATATGCTGTAAAGGGTCCATAAGTTTACATCTCATACGGTATTAAAAAGTTTACTGACAAGCCTACCATATTCGTCCGAAAATCGCGTCGCTTGCTAAGAGCATCTCCGTTAACATCAAACCGAGGCGTTATTTTATTGGTTTTCATCAAAACGCATTTTTGTTCGTCGTGCGGTCGAGAACTCGGCATTGGTTACTTTGAAATTACCGGCGATGTGTCTGAGTTTTTCTTCCATTTTGTTAATGTCATCGCTTAGACCTGCACACATATCAATGGCACGACGCGTTGACTCAAACCTATCATCCATTACGGTAAAGTTATCGCTGACGCCAGAGAGAACGTTTACCTGTTGGTTAATCGCTGAGTCAATTTGCGCTACATGCGCATCGATTGCAGTCATTGCATGCGCAATATCTTCGAGGCTAGATTCTGTTTCGGTCACACTCAAGGCGCATGCACGTGTCGATGTTTGTCCTTTTTCCATCGCTGAGGACAGGTGATGCGTACTGGCGACAATATTGTTGACCATCTCCGTCACATCGGATGTTGATCGTGTTGTTTTTGAAGCTAAGTTTCGAACTTCATCGGCAACGACAGCAAAACCGCGTCCCATTTCCCCAGCGCGTGCCGCTTCGATAGATGCATTCAAGGCGAGTAGGTTAGTTTGCTCTGCGATATCGCTAATCACATCAACGACCTTTTTAATATCTTCTGCGTGTTGTTTTAGTTCATCGACCGCAGAGGAAACATCGTCAATTTCTCCTTCCAACTCTCGCATCACCGTCACCGTATCGCTGACGGCTTTCCGCCCATCTTTGACTTCTGTTGCTGCATGCTCTGTGGCGGATTTGATGTTGGTGAGTTCACTTTCAACGGTATGACTGGTTTCGAGTGATAACGTTAAACTGTTGCGTACTTCATCGGATTGCGATTGTGTGTCGGTCGCGTGACGAGTCAGTATGCCATTGATTTCCTGAACATCTTCAGATATCGGTTTTAACCGAGCAATGGCGCTTAATAAGTTGGAGAAGGTGCTATCCAAGTACTCGATAAAATAGTTAAAACCTGCAGACAGGGTTGAGAGCTCATTCGAACCTGAGGACTCGAGACGATAACGCAGATCTCCACTCCCAGACGATAGATCGTGCACCGTACCGACCATTTTGCGTAGCGGTGATGTAACCGCTTTAGCCATTAACCAGCTAACCAGGACACTTGCTAGTAATGCCAAGATCAGCATCACGGATAATGTTGAGTAGGTTTGGTTTTTGAGTGATTGCGCCAGCAGCATGGCTTCGCTTTCATCAATTTCGCTCAACAGTACCCAGTTTAACCCTTGAATATTCAAAGGCTGATAGGCGGAAAATACTGGAACACCGCGATAGTCATCGAAGAGGGAAAATCCAGTGTCTCCAGCGAGCGCAGCTTGCGTTCCTGGCGTGTTTACCGGCTGTAAGCCGATGGTCGTATTACGAGCGCGGATTTCGTCTATGGTCTCTTTCGCCACACCAGATAGTGCCAGTTGTTCAAAATAGTTGCTGGGGTCGGCTATTAAGAATCGACCATCTGAGCGCATGAGGTTATCACTACCTACCAAATAGGTTTCACCACTCTCCCCAAAACCGGTTTTCTTCCAATTTTGTTTGTGTGTCGTGATTGCGTTCATGGCATCAATGGGCATTTGAAAAATTAGTACGCCGCTGACTGAACCGTCATCTCGGGTTATGGGAGTGCCAATAAAAGCCGCAGCGGCATCATATGAAGGCAAGTAAGAAGCAAAGTCACTTAACACTGTTTCACCCGACGCCAGCACTCGTTTATAAATCTCGGCAATACCCGTATTACTGTAAGGGCCTGAGGTGAGTGATGTCGCAAAATCCAGCTCTTTATAGACTGAGTAAACGATGTGACCGTTATAAGGTTCTACGAGGAAAATATCGTAAAAGCCAAACTGGTTTAAAAACGCTTTGATGATGGGGTGATACTTGGCGTGCACATTGTCATAGTCGGTATCGTTTGGAGAACGATTCAAGTTGTCTTTGCTACCAAGGGGGGATGGATTATCACCAATATACAGTGTTTGAAAGTAGCGAGCCGGTGGCGATAGACCACTAAGCATGCTGTTTAATGGTGGGCTCTCGCCTGCGTTTTGATTTCGATACTGACTGGCAAATTCGTTATTGTAGTAAGACTCTAGTGATGAAGATACTGTAGTGGAGTGTGTTTGAAATGTTGTTGAAAATGCGACGCTAAAATCTTGCATCGCTTGCCGATACATCAAATTGTTAGCGTTTGATTCGACTTGACGACGAATGATGCTGAAGTAGCTTTCTAGCTGTTGTGCTATTTGGTTTCGGCTAGCCGTGAGTTGACTTTCAATCCGCTTAGTCAGCAATGATTTGGATTCATTAACGGTGAGAAAGCCTAATGTCAGTGCACTGACCACAACAAAAGTGATCACTAAAGATGTTGTTCCAATCAATAACTTTGACTGCAGCTTCACGGCCTATCCTCCACCTAGTTCTTTGTTCTAGTAAAAGATTAGACCGGAACGGCACCTTCATCGCGATTTTATACATATTTAGTGTGTTGACCCACACGAAAAGGGTAACAATATTGAATCAGACACAGCTAATAGTTTGATTTATTTACCGTCTGTCTTGGCATACGGAACAAGTTTTTATTGTCATACTTTAGTATAAGCGCATAGGATGGAAGGAGCACAAGGCGTGCAGGGTGTCGCGTTAATCGACGCTAGCCTTTAAATGGAAACCCGCACACAGCGGCTATCGCGAGGAAGCAATGATGGACAGATTTGTTGAGTTCTATCACCTAAATGCATTCGTTGCACAAGGGCAGGGAGGGAATCCCGCCGGTGTTGTTAGGCATGCAGATGTGCTGGATGATGCACAAATGCAGGCGATTGCAACAGACTTCGGCTATCCAGAAACGGCATTTATTTGTCATAGCGAGCATGCTGATGTCAGATTGCGGTTCTTTACCCCGACTAATGAGGTCGCGTTTTGTGGTCACGCCACTGTGGCAACATTTTCTGCGCTTTGGCAGTTGGGTGAACTTGAAGCTGGCGATTATACGCAAGAAACCGGGGCAGGCGTCCTGCAAGTGTCCATCTTAGATTCGGGAAAAGTTAACTTTGAAACGGCAATTCCAGTTATCAGTGACGGGCCGAATGAAAAGGTGATTGCCGATGCGTTTCACATAGACAGTAAAGATATCCTATCGACGGGATTACCTGTCAAAGTCGTCTCCGCGGGTGGACCCAATATCATTTTGCCGCTTGCGTCCCTCGATGCACTTGCTCGGATGTCACAAGACAGAGAGGCGGTTATTGCGCTGACGGAGGCGTACGATTGCATTGGGGTGCATGCGTTTGCTTTGTCTCCCCACGAGTCGGATATCACTGCGTGTTGTCGAAACTTTGCACCTGCGGTCGGAGTGGATGAAGAGGCGGCTACTGGAAGTGCTGCTGCCGCCTTAGCGGCGTACTTGACTGAGTATCAGGGCACACATAATCGATTTGTTTTTGAGCAGGGTGAGCATATTGGGGCGCGATCGCTACTGTCTGCCGTGGTCAAAGTTGATGCGCAAGGCCATAATCGCGCTTGGGTGGGTGGCGAAGCAAATACCCTAGCACGGCGTGGCTATCGGTTAGATGCGATTAGCGCTTAACTTACTCAGTTCAATCAGAAAAAATCATCAGGGTTGGCGCGATTAGTCTACGTTTATTAAAGGGATCTAATTTCGGGGGTTAACATCGTGAGTGAAACCTTCTTTTCGTGTCAGCCAATTTTTGATGACCGACAGCAGCACTGGGGAAGCGAGCTGCTTTTTCGTGAAGGTCTAGAAAACAAGTTTCCGTCAATTGACGAAGACACTGCCACATCAAGAATACTGAGTGCTAATTTCCTGTCTGGTAATGAATTAGACGACCAGTTACGTTACGTGGTGAGCTTTTCCGAAACCGCACTACTTGACGAGTTACCTTTATCCATGCCGGTGTCACGTTTGGTGATCTGCATTAGTGAGAAAACCCGTCCCTCCCCCTTACTACTGAACAAGCTTAGAGCCTACAAAAAGGCGGGTTTTATGTTACTGGCATCCAGCTCGGTCTTTTCTAACCAATGGTTAGAACATATTAATCTGTTTAATTTAATCAGTGTCGATATGGATCGTGACGATCCGATGCGCTGGGTAGGAACCATCTCTGATTATCCTGATATCCGCTTTTTAATTCGAAAAGTAGAGAAGCAAGAAGAGTTTACGCTGGCGCAGCAATTTGGTTTTAGCTTGTTTCAAGGTTATTWTTTTGAGCAGCCGAAAATCCGGCGTCAAAGTGATGTTGCGCCGTCAGTCATCAACCTGTTGGATGCCTGTATTATCATCAACCGAAGTCCCTATGACATTGACGAAATCACGGACGTTATATCGCGTGATGTGTCCCTGCTTTATAAGGTGGTCACCAGCGCCAATGTATTGGCCAAGTCCAAGAAAAAAAGCATCACTAATCCCAAACAAGCGGTGGTTTATCTCGGTTTAGAGTCATTACGCCGTTTAATTTCTCTCCTCATCATGTCCAATATGAATCATCAGGAGTGTTTACATTTGCAAAACGCTGCCATTTTGCGCGCAATTTTTATGCAACAAACTGCACCCATGTTGAAAGGACTCGATGCTGATGAAGGTTTTCTGGTTGGTGCTTTTTCTTTTTTAGATGCCATGTTGGGTTGTCCGATGGAAGATGTGGTGGGTCACTTGGATCTGAGCCAAGAAGCTAAGCAAGCTTTACTGGCACAAAATGGCTACTACGGTGCTTTACTGGAAGTATGCAAGAATATCGAGCATGCCAATTGGAATTGGGTGTCGAAAACTTGCGAAAAACTGAAATTGAAAGAACGTGTCGTGTTGAAAGCGTTTGAGAAAGCGCGCGAGCAAACGCAAACACTCGCCGCAACCATGCAGGTATAAGTATGAATCGAGTGGGAATGCGCTTAGCTATCGTTTTGATTGTGTTGGCAACACTGCTGCTAGGTGGATTTGGCTATTATAACTATCACGTTGCGAAATCGCGCTTAGAGTCGGATATGAATCAGGACTTGACGTCCWTCAGTCAGCGACTCAAACAGCGCCTGCCCACATTGATGTGGAATTATGATTTTGAGAATGTCCAAAATGATCTCGATAGCGAGATGGGATCGCGATACGTCCATCGATTAGAACTGGTTGATGTGAATGGACAGTTCCGTTACGTCACAGACTCAAAAGGGACGCGGGCAGACTCTGAACTGAGTCAATTGACCATTCCTCTTGAATACGATGATCGCAGCCGTTCGGTAAAAGTCGGCGATCTGATCATTTATCGTGATAGCAGGTATATCGATAAAGAGCTCAACACTGAGATATTACGTACGACGACGCAAATTATCTTGCTGAACTTGCTGGTGGGATTCTTTATTTGGAAATATGCCAAGCAAATCAGCCGAGCCGAGCAGAGCCGCGCGTACCTCGATACCGTTATTCATAGCTATACCGATGCACTCTTGGTGCTGGGGGACAAACATTCCATTATTACCATCAACGACTCGGCAAAGCGGCTGTTTGAGTTGGAGTCCGTCCCTGATGAAGCCATTACATTATCGGCCATTGTGTCAAGAGTTAAGCCCAACTCGCGCGCTTATTTTTCACAGGCACTTTACGATTTGAATGGCAAGACCAATCGCTCTTATGAAATAGAAACTGAGAGCGGAGAGCGAGTGGTGCAGGTGAAATCCACCCCCATCAAAGACGAAGATCCACGCGCACTGAATGTCGCTATTATTCGCGACATCACCGAGCAACACCTTGATAAACAAAAAGTCTCTAAAGGGGCAGAGTTATTCTCCGCCATGAAGAGCTTACAAGATAAATTTTTGATTCGAGAGGATTTTAGTAAAAGTTTCCATGATGTCCTTAAAATCTTGCTGCGTATCGGTGAGAGTAATCATGGCATTATCGTCGAAGTGGGAGGCAATGATGAACCTGAGCAAATGGGTTTACCTTATAATGTGCTTGCCCAAACTCGCCTGATTCAAAACGGTTACGTAGGCGACGAGTTTGTTCGTAATTTGTTGGTTGAAATTATTGAAACCAAACAAAGTAAACGTAGCCTGCAAATGGCGGGTGTCGCGGGTAACAACCAAAAAATGATCATTAATGTTTTGGGGTTACCGCTATACATGTCTAACCAACTCGTCGGCGTGGTCTGTTTGTTCGATGAATCAACCACCTATGATGACGAGTTGCAAAGCTGGATCGATCCGATCTTGTCGAGTTTGAGTTCAATGATTCACTTTGTTCAGCAGAAAAACCTGAACGATATGATCTCTAAAGAGATGGCGAGAGCGAAAGAGCAGGCGGAACGCGCCAATGAATCAAAGACCAATTTCCTGGCGATGATGAGTCATGAGATTCGCACACCGATGAATGGCATTGTAGGGATGTCGAACTTATTAATTGAGACGCCACTGACGCAACAGCAGCGCTATTTCGTCGATACCTTACAACATTCCTCTACCGCGCTACTAAACATCATCAACGATGTGCTCGATTTGACCAAAATCGAGGCCGGTAAAATGACGCTCTCAAAGCAAGTACTCAATGTGGCCGATCTTGTACATGAATCCCTAAGCATCTTTACCGCTAAAGCGGCCGAAAAACAATTGCGACTCCATTGTTTTATTGATCCTCGTATGCCGTGTGATATTGAACTCGATGCCGTTCGCTATAAACAAGTGATTATCAACTTAGTTGGGAATGCGGTGAAGTTTACGAAACAAGGGCATATTTACGTACGCTTGTTTCAAACACAAGATGGCGAAGCCACGAACCTTGTTATGGAAGTGGAAGATACGGGGATTGGGATCCCAGAAGATCGCCATGAGGCTATCTTTGAAAACTTTACTCAGGTGGATAACTCGTATTCGCGCTCTTATCAAGGGACAGGTTTGGGCCTACCGGTATGTCGTAAATTGCTGCGATTGATGGATGGCGATATCACTATTCATAGCGAAGAAAACAAAGGCACGACGTTTGTGTCTACTGTGCCTATCACCTTTACCGACTCACCACATACACTCTTCGATGGTTATGAACTGAGTGCAGAAGAAAAAGCGCAGCGGGTTTGTTTGGTCTCAGAAGATAATTTGCTCACCACAACATTGGCAGCATATCTCGATCGCCTGTCTGTCTCGTTTATCACTGTTGCTGAGGGGRCGCAAGTTGATACGCGAGATAGCGAACARYTAACCTTRATGATTGATCAAGAYAAGATGCAGAGCTGTCAGCATCTGGTGGGCAAAGTCGCTAAAAGTATCGCCGTTAGTCACAATGGCCATCACGACACCGGTATGCAGACGTTGACATGCCCAATTAATTACAGCGAGTTGTATCGGGTATTGACCTCGAATGAGACGGAGCTTGATGACAATCTTGCGACCGTTGGGCAGTACGACAATATTCGTTTTGATTTAAATGTTCTGGTTGCGGAGGACCACTTAGTCAACCAAGATTTAATTGATATCATTCTTGCCAAACTGGGATGTAAGCGCACGCTGGCTGAAAATGGCAAAGAAGCGCTTGAACTGCATAAAAAAGCACCTTTTGATATGATCTTAATGGATTGCCAAATGCCTGAAATGGATGGCTTTGAGGCAACGCGCCGTATTCGTGAGTTTGATAAGCATACACCGATTATTGCCGTGACCGCTAATGCGCTATCGGGTGACGCGGAGCGTTGCTTGGATGCAGGCATGAATGGGCACTTAGCCAAACCTTTTAGCAAAGATCAGTTAATTGAGTTGCTGATTCTCTATTCCAGCAACGATGCGGTCCATTATGACGATCCGCATGACACCGATGATGGGCTGGACTTGGCGGATCTAGATGAAAACACGTTGACGGCAGGTAAACACACCAGCGAGTCAGACACAGACATAAATACAGATATTGAACCTGACCCCGATCATCATGTGAATGGAGCGGCAACCATGGTATCCAATGATCCTCCCGTCGATATTGCTCATGTCAAAGAACAGGTGGGCGATAGCATGGATCTGGTGAAAATGATCCTTGATAAGTACGTAAACAATCAGACCAATGACTTAGAAAAAATGGAAACGGCGTTTAATGAGCAAGATGTTGCTGCTGTTAAGAAGCTCGCTCATAAGATGAAAGGCGCCGCGGCGATGATTGGGGCAAACACACTCTCAGGTATTTGTTTAGAACTTGAAAAGTCATCGTCGGAAGACACTGAAACACTCAAAGCGTACTTACCGACAATTCGTGAACATACCCAAGCTATTGTTGAACAGGTCGCTGGCCTACCGGAAACATCTTGATACATCTCGTCACGCTCGTTAGCATGGGTGTGGTGTCAACTTAGATTAAAAATTAAAGACCAATCAAACACCTAGTGCTTGACCCTAACGTCGAGTGCTAGGTTTTGTTGTGAGGAAAGGCAGATGAATAAAAGTGCTGTGCTGGTTTGCGCCGTCACCTTGCTACTCAGTGGCTGTGGTGAGCAGGCGACCTCCGCACCATCAGAAACGCCAGCTCGACCCGCTAAGCTGTTGACGGTAGCTATCGGTCATGAAGGGATTACCCGTCAATTTCCCGCTCAGGTTGAAGCCGATGATAAGGCGTTGCTCTCCTTTCGAGTATCAGGCGTGATAGAGAGCATGCCGGTGAAAGCAGGTATGGATGTTAATCAAGGCGATATTTTAGCGGAGTTGGATGGGCAGCAATATCGTCTGCAGCTAGACAAGGCCAAGGCCCAGTATCAACTGGCCCAGGTGCAATTCAATCGCGCAGATCGTCTACACAATGACAAAGTCATATCTGAACAGCGCTTTGATGAAGCGCGCTCGGCGTTGAGTGAGGCTGCTGCTGGTTTAGAGCAAGCGCAGGCGAATGTGAATTATACGCAGCTAAAAGCGCCATATTCAGGTACCGTGTCTTTGCGCATGAAAGAAGTCAATGAGTTTGCCCGAGCTCAAGAGCCTATCCTCCACATTCAGTCGAAAGATATCATTAACGTCAGCTTTCAGTTACCTGAACGTTACTTTCATTACTTTAGCCAGCAAACAGAGCAGTTAACGCCATTTGTGACGTTTGACGCGTATGGCGATCGCCGCTTTCCTGCCCAGTTTAAGGAGATGGATACAGAGGCGGACACGAAAACAGCGTCCTATCGGGTCACGGTGAGCTTAATGCGGCCACAAGCGGTGAATGTATTGCCGGGCATGGCAGCGAAAGTGAGTGTCACCATTCCGACAGATGCACAGACTTCCATTCCTGACTCAGCATTGATCAAAAAAGGGGATGAGCTTGGTGTTTGGCGAGTCGATCCGCAAGGTGTTGTGTCTTTCACGCCCATTCGTTTAGAGGATGGCAAAGTGAGTGATGGCCTTGAAAATGGCGATGTGATTGTCGCGACCGGCTCGGGTGCGCTTCAAGAGGGCGATCGGGTACGAGCTTGGGTGAAGGAGCGTGGACTATGAAAGCAATCACAAAACTCTTGGGTATTGGGGGCTGTGTGCTGCTCCTTTCGGCGTGCCAGCCTGAGTCTGCTCCTCGCGAGGTGGCAACGCCAGTGGTGACAACCTTTAAGGTGCACCATCAGCAACAAGATGAACGTATTACCTTCCCCGCGGTGGCCGCCGCGGCAGATAAAGCAACGTTAGCGTTTCGGGTGCCTGGCGAGGTGCAGCAAATTAACGTAAAAGCGGGAGATTTGGTCAAGAAAGGCGATGTACTGGCGCGACTTGAACCAACAGACTATCGCTTAGCGGTCGAGAATGCCAGTGCGCGCTTTGATGTCGCGGATGCTCAGTATCGTCGCTCGGCCCCCTTGGTTAAACAAGGTATGCTGGCTCAATCACAATTTGATGAGCTAAAAGCACAGCGCGAAATTGCGCAAGCAGAGTTGGCGCTGGCGAAGCTGCATTTATCCTACGTTGAGCTGAAAGCACCGGAAAATGGCGTTATCTCTCGTGTCAGCGTGGAGCCATTTGAAACCATTGCGCCGGGGCAAGCGATCATGAATATCCACGATGCCACACGTGCCGACATTCGCATTCAAGTCCCTGATATTTTGTTTAGTCGCAATGCGGGTGTGAACACGCAATCGGTGCAAACGCGGTTGGTTCCCGAAGTGATAACCCAACAAGGCAATACCTTCAAGGCATCGATCGACGAATATACCGCCGAGCCGGATCCGCAAAGCGGTGCCTTTGTGGTGACCTTAACGATGCCGATGCCAGAGCAACAATTCATTCTCGATGGTATGCCCGTTCAAGTCAGTATTTCTCGTCAAGGCTTGCAGTTAACCCGTACAGGGCTCTCTATACCGATAGAAGCGGTGTTTAACCAAGATGGTGACCCGCTTGATCGCGAGCACAGTTATGTATGGCTCTTGAATGCTGAGGACAATACCGTGCACAAGCAGCAGATTGAGATGGGGCGCATTCACGGTCACCGGATTGAAGTGGTTGAAGGGTTGAAACAGGGTGATCGCATTGTTGTTGACGGCGCGAATCAACTGGCCGATGGGCAAACCGTACAGCTCGCGTCACAAGAGGAAAAGAGATCATGAAGCAAGGCGTGGCAGGTTATTTTATTCAAAACAAAGTTATCAGTTGGATGATTACACTGATCTTTTTGATTGGGGGTACCATCGCGTTTTTGGGGCTAGGGCGTTTAGAGGATCCGGCCTTTACCATTAAAGATGCAATGGTCATCACCAGCTATCCTGGTGCAACGCCGCAGCAGGTTGAAGAAGAAGTCACTTATCCGCTTGAGAAAGCGGTACAGCAGCTTACCTATGTCGATGAAGTTCGCTCTATTTCCAGCCGTGGCCTTTCCCAGATCACGGTTAAAATGAAACCCAAATATCGTTCCGATGATCTTCCCCAGATATGGGATGAGCTGCGCCGAAAAGTGAACGATGCACGGGGACAACTTCCTCCTGGCGTGAACCCGCCACAAGTGATGGATGACTTTGGTGATGTGTACGGGATTTTATTGGCGATAACCGGTGACGGATATAGCTATAGCGAGCTTAAAGACTATGTGGATTATTTGCGTCGTGAGCTTGAATTAGTCCAAGGGGTGGGCAAAGTACAAGTGACCGGTGCGCAACAGGAACAAGTCTTTATCGAAGTGTCGATTCAGCGCTTGAGCAGCTTGGGTATCTCTCCTAATACCTTATTTAACCTGCTGGCAACCCAAAACTTAGTGAGCAATGCGGGAGCTGTGCGAGTGGGGGATGAGTATATTCGTATTCATCCTACCGGCGAGTTCTCGTCTGTGGATGAATTGGGCAACCTAATCCTCACCGAAGCGGGCTCACAAGGCCTGATTTACCTGCGCGACGTTGCGGATGTAAAACGGGGATACCAAGAAGTACCGAGCCAAGTCCTGTCGTATAACGGTAAGCAAGCGCTGCAAGTTGGTATTTCTTTTGCTGATGGTGTCAATGTGGTTGAAGTTGGGCAGAGCGTCGATAAACGTTTGGCGGAGCTCAATGATAATCAGCCGGTTGGTATTCAAGTGCATCATGTGTATAACCAGCCCGATGAAGTCGACAACTCGGTCAGCGGTTTTGTGTCTAGTCTCGGGCAAGCGGTGGCGATCGTTATTATCGTGTTGCTCTTTTTTATGGGACTGCGCTCGGGCCTTTTAATTGGCTTGGTGTTACTGCTAACCGTGCTGGGCACGTTCGTGTTTATGCGCTACTTCGATATTAATTTACAGCGTGTTTCACTCGGTGCCTTGGTCATTGCGCTTGGCATGCTGGTGGATAACGCCATTGTGGTGGTTGAAGGTATATTAGTCGGCTTAAAACGCGGCCGAACGCGAATGCAGGCCGCGCACGATATTGTCACTCAGACCAAGTGGCCTTTGTTGGGGGCGACCGTGATTGCGGTTACAGCGTTTGCGCCGATTGGTTTATCTGAAGATGCAACCGGTGAGTATTGCGGCACCTTGTTTACGGTTCTGCTGATCTCCTTGATGCTCAGTTGGTTTACAGCCATTACGCTGACGCCTTTTTTTGCCAGCATGTTTTTCAAAGAAACCACCGTTTTCGAGGGTGATGAGCAATCGGACCCCTACAATGGCGTGCTATTTGTGATCTATAAACGATTCTTATCGTTTTGTATGCATCATGCCTATCTTACTCTAGCTGTCATGGTCATTGCGCTGGGAGCCAGTGTTTACGGGTTTAGCCATCTGAAACAGTCTTTCTTCCCTGACTCGACCACACCGATGTTCATGGTGGATTTGTGGCTGCCTGAAGGGACAGATATTCGGGCGACCCAAGGCACCTTGGATGATGTCTCAAGCTGGTTGAGTGAACAAGAAGGGGTGAGCTATGTATCGACCAGTGCAGGGAAAGGGTCTCAGCGCTTCATGTTGACCTATTCACCAGAGAAAACTTACGCCGCGTACGGTGAGCTGATCGTCCGCGTGGACGAGTATGCACATGTGAAACCCACGATGGGGCTGGTGCGTTCACATATTCAGCAGCAATATCCGAATGTTCAACTCAAGCTCAAACCGATCACCTTAGGGCCTGCGTCGGGATCTAAAATTGAAGCGCGGATTATCGGACCTGAGCCGACGGAATTGCGAGCTATTGCTAAGCAGGTGGAAGCACGTCTTCATCAAGACCCCGATGCCGTCAATATTCGTCATGATTGGCGCGAACGTACCAAAGTGCTCGAACCTGAGTTTAACGAGAGCCAAGCGCGTCGCTACGGGATTACGAAAAAAGACGTGGACGATCTCTTGACCATGACGTTCAGTGGCAAACGCATTGGCGTGTATCGTGATGGCACCAATCTGATGCCCATTGTGGCCCGCTTGCCGGATGAGGAGCGCGTCAATATTAATACCCTCGAAGGGATGAAGATCTGGAGCCCTGTGCTGAAAAATTATATTCCTTTGCAACAGGTGATTCTCGACTATGACCTTCGTTGGGAAGACCCCATCATCATGCGTAAAAATCGCAAACGCATGCTGACAGTGATGGCTGACCCCGATCCATTGGGTGGCGTCACTGCGGCAACGTTATTGACGCGGGTCCGCAGTGATATTGAGTCGATTCCTCTTCCAGAGGGCTACCGTATTGAATGGGGCGGTGAGCATGAGTCATCCACAGAAGCAAAAGAAGGGCTGTTTAGTATTATGCCTCTGGGCTACCTCTTTATGTTCTTGGTAACCATACTGCTATTTAACTCGGTGAAAGAGTCGTTAATTGTTTGGTTAACCGTGCCGCTTGCAGTTGTCGGGGTGACCACGGGTCTGCTCTTACTGAATACGCCGTTCGGATTTATGGCATTACTCGGCTTCTTAAGCCTAAGTGGTATGCTACTGAAAAATGGGATTGTATTGATTGACCAAATCAATATTGAGGTTGCCAGTGGCAAACAGCGCTACCAAGCGGTAGTGGACGCGGCCGTAAGTCGTGTTCGTCCGGTTTGTATGGCTGCGGTGACGACCATTTTAGGGATGTTGCCGCTGTTACCGGATGTGTTTTTCCGCCCAATGGCAGTGACTATCATGTTTGGGTTGGGCTTTGCGACCGTGTTAACACTGATTGTAGTGCCCGTACTGTACCGGATTTTTTATCAAATCCATTATCACCGCAATGCATGATACGACGAAGCACCGCAATCGCGGTGCTTTTTTTTATGGCAGTGTCTCAAGATTGAGGCTGTGTATAACTGTAGAACTATCCACAGAAACAGTTAATAACTCGGTGAATTTCGTCGCTAAGCAGCATCAGGAGCGCGACAGTTAAAAGTCAATATGCTGAGTAAGACTTTTATAGATACGTCACACTCAAACCGGATGCTAAATGTAACTGATTGATTACCAAGAAATAGTGTGCAAGATGTTGATATGAGGCAGTAAAGCAGCGTTACCGAATAGGTAAGGCTGCTTTGCAATATAGAGAGAAACTAGCTGATTTGCTTGAGGGATAGGGTTAACTCAAAAGTTGCCATCGGCTCATCGCCATGAAGCGTGGGGCAGGTAGCCACAATGGTGACAGGCTGATTGACACGCTCACCGGTTTCGATGGTTTCGCTGATCATGGCTTGGATTTTTTGCCCATCGAGGCAGGTAAAAATCACATCGTCTTCTGGGCGCTTATGAAAATCTGCCGTGACTGCTTTGAAAGCGAGACTGATTTTAATCCCGTGTTGCTCGGCCATCGCCATGGCAAGAAAACCGCCAGCCACATCGGCACCTACTGCTAGCGCGCCAAAATACATGCTGTTTAGGTGGTTTTTAGTCCGGCGTCCTAATGGGATTCTCATCTGTACGTGCTGATCGTCAATAGCAAGAATCTTGGGCCGACACCAACCAATCATAGGAACTTTGAGAAACCCAAACAGCGAAAGGTGCTGATTAGCACGCGCCAAAGGGGAAGAAAACATACACACTCCTTGTTAATCTGGTCATACCTGTCCAAGCTACTCGTTGCCATACTGTGGCGTCAACATTTCATTAACAACAATGCGGAGTGGGTAGCTAAGATTGAGGCCGTGACAATAAGCCTTGATAATCAGCGCGTGCAATAAGGGCAACGGTCTTGTTGTCGTTTATCTCTCCTGCCGCAATGCGTGTTCTTGCTTCGGCCACGGTCATCAGACGGAGTTGGATAAACTCATCATCATCCAGATTCATTTCAGTCTGTGTGAGGTCAGAGGCCAGATAGAAGTGCTGAACTTCATCGCAAAATCCGGGCACGGGGAGTGCAGAGCCCAGCGAGTGCCATGACATGGCTTGGTAGCCCGTTTCCTCTTCAAGCTCACGCTTTGCACCTTCTAGCGGGCATTCATCACGCTCTAATGTCCCAGCGGGCGCTTCTAGCAACCATTGATTAACCGCGGGTCGAAATTGATTGAGCAACACAAGGCGGCCATCCCCGAGCATGGGTAAAATAACCGTAGCGCCAGGGTGGCGAATGACATGATGCCGATGAGAGCGTCCATCCGGCAATACGGTTTGTGCCTCTACCAACGACAGGCGTTTCCATTGGTGGTAAATCGTCTCTTTCATCCCTATCCTCAACGCGTGTTGCACCCGTTTTTAGTGCAGTGTTTTGTTGTAAAGTATGGTAGCATTCGCGACCTTAAATGGCGCTACTGCGCGCTTTGTCATAGAAATACCATTGGAGTAATACCTTGCAATTTGACGATCTGGGATTAGATAGACGTTTACTGTCGCTCATTGCCCACCGTGGATTTGAAAAGCCAACCGATATCCAGCGACAGGCGATTCCTGTTGTTATGGCTGGGAAGGATCTGTTGGCCTCCTCAAAAACGGGCTCAGGGAAAACGCTGGCGTTTTTATTGCCGGCAATGCAGCGCGTGCTACGTACTAAACCTCTCAGTCGTCGCGACCCACGTGTTTTGGTGCTCGCGCCCACACGAGAATTGGCAAAGCAAGTGTATGGGCAATTGCGTATGCTGACCAGTGGTACGCCCCATAAAGCCGCATTGGTATTGGGGGGGGAAAACTTTAACGAGCAAGCGAAAGTCTTCCGTCAGTCACCTACTTTCGTTGTGGCCACGCCTGGGCGTCTTGCCGATCATCTGAAACAGCATCACTTGTCGTTAGCTGGATTGGAAATGCTGATCCTTGATGAAGCTGATCGTATGCTCGATCTTGGATTCAAGGCGCAATTAGATGCCATTAACGAGCAAGCTAACCATCGTTTACGCCAAACGCTCATGTTTTCTGCGACGCTGGACCATCAGCAAGTGACAGACATGGCTGCAGGGCTGCTTAAGTCCCCTAAACGCATTGCGGCGGGAGAAACGCATACTCTACATAGTGACATTGAACAGCACTTTGTGCTAAGTGATCATCTTGATCACAAGCATGCGCTATTGGATCACTTAATGGAAGCTAATGCGCACAAACAAGTGATGGTCTTTACCGCAACGCGCGCAGACACTGAGCGTCTTGCGGAGAGATTTAACCAAGCCGGCTATAAAGCCATTGCCTTGAGCGGTGAGCTTAACCAGTCATCTCGTAATCGTATTATGGATGAGTTTGAGCGCGGCCTTCATGATGTCTTGGTCACTACGGATGTGGCATCCCGTGGTCTGGACTTGCTTAATGTCTCTATGGTGATCAACTTTGATTTGCCGAAACATGCGGAAGAATATATTCACCGTGTGGGTCGTACTGGGCGAGCTGGACATCAAGGTTTGGCTTATTCATTGGTTGGCCCGAAAGATTGGCGAAGCTTTAAAAATATTGAAGCTTTTTTGCGTTTGAGCTTATCTTTCACTGCGATTGAGGGCCTAACGGGTAAATTTAAAGGTCTCAAAGAGAAAAAATCAGTCAAACTTCAGTCGAAAGGGCCTGCGAAACGCAAAAAGCCAACCCAAAAGGCGAAGCCGAAAGCACCTAAGAAACGCGATAAGAGCTTTTATAACAATGTGCCTGCTGGCGATACGCCCATGATGCGGAAAAAACCTAAACCAGAATAGGGCAAAATACCGTTTATCGAATAAAAGGAGGGGTATCCCTCCTTTGTTTTATCTATTATGCCGGCGGCTAGCTACCATCAGGAAGATATTCGCTGTATATCACTAAATTTTGTACACCAATGAAACTTTGTTTTGCTTAACGCTATGATGCCCAAAAATCTCACTTTTCTTTGGTGAAACTGTGCTTTTTTGCAGCAATTTAATTACATATTACGTACACTGTGCAGCAATCGTTGCTTGATGGTTAAGCAAATGCGGGTTGGAGTGTGCGGTGGACGGCTGCATACAAGATTCATTGACTATTAATAGGAAACGCTGTGGAAACTGCATTGGTCGTTGCTTTTATCACTGCTGCTGCGTGGATTGTGCGCCGCGAACGTGCCGCGCAATAAGCGCCTCACGAGATAACTTGCTGACTAGGCCCTTTAAAACCTCATTCTGTCAGTAAAAAAGCCTTCTCTTTTGAGAAGGCTTTGTTATTTATCGCGCACCGAATAGGCGCGTACTGAAGAGGGAAGTGAGGTTAGTTGTCGTAGTAATCGCCGTCTGCTACCTCATGAAAATCTTCAACTTGGCTGGCGGCTTTAAAATCCGCAGCCGGTTTTGTAAGGCGTCGACGTAACATCGACACTTGCTCTTCCAAGCGATGTGCGGTTTCGATATTACCTTCTTGATAGGCCTCTTGAATTTTTCTTTCAAATTCATCAATACGTTGAGTCATCACCATCGTTTTACCCTCCGACAGTTCCCACGCACAATGACGGCGAACGTCCTGACATGGGTTTTATCACCACGCACACAAGACACACGCCACCTTCATTGGTGGCATACGTATCTCACATAAAGTTAGTTTAATATAGCGATAAAGCCAGTGAGAGAGGTCGCACTGACACGGTCATCCAGAGTAGGAAAGAATAGGGTGGATGACCGTGGTCTATTAATACAGGTATCTGACTGAAAAAATCAACCTATTTTCTTCAAGACCGTTTGCCCGCCACGTCGCACCCAGTGAAAGTGCCTCTGTTGAATGAAAGCGACCGCCAAGTTCGACAATGCTCTCGCTGTCATCTTTGTCGAAAATAATCGAGCCGACATACATTGTGGCTTCGAAAGGAGGGGCGATCCAAGCTCGAGCACCGCCACCAATTACTGTCGCAATGTCGCCAGTGTCGTGTTTGTCATCCTCTGGACGTCTTAGCCACGCAGCTTCGATCTCTCCGTACAGATCGACAAACTCGTTTACTGGGGCGTGAAAGCCTGCACCCGCAGAGGTGTACCAGTCGCCTTCAAACTGCGTATCTCCTTTGGCGACAAAGTGTGCACCCTCCATAAATGCAAAGCGCGCCAGCCCGCCTAAACCACTTGGGTTGGCCAGAACGTTAATCTGTATGTGGTTGTAGTTGAAGTTGGTGGCGTGAGCATTTGGCAATAATAAGCCACATGCCAGAGCCGCGCTTGCAATCAGGCGTTTTGTCACGTGAGACGCTCCTTAATCGTTTAATGTCAGTGTAATAGCATGTGTAGAACATGCGCAATAAGTGACCACGAGGCGGTGGCTTTTTTATGAGTTGACGCATAGTTGTCAAAATATGGAGAAATTCAACAACTGTTTCTAGTCAAATTTATCCAGTATTTTTTAACTTTAAAACTCGTAAAAAAATATTTGCACCATGGCGGTGTTCACGTTAGCGTAAAGGCTCATGAAGGAAAAAGCAGCCCTATGAAGCTGCATGCAAGCACAGGATCAAGCCCATGAGTGTACACCCGACAGATGATGTAAGAATTCAACAAATTAAAGAGCTGCTGCCACCGATCGCTGTATTAGAAAAATTTCCAGCCACAGAGATAGCAGAGAAGACCGTGTTCGATGCACGTCAATCTATTCATCATATTTTGAATGACGAAGACGATAGATTAGTGGTCGTAGTCGGCCCTTGCTCTATTCACGACCCGAATGCTGCCAAAGAATATGCCAGCAAGCTCAAAGCACTCCGAGAAGAGCTTAATGACGATTTGGAAGTGGTGATGCGCGTTTATTTTGAAAAGCCGCGTACGACGGTGGGTTGGAAAGGCCTGATTAATGACCCTTATCTAGACAACAGTTTCAAGATTAACGATGGCCTGCGTTTGGGAAGAGAGCTTCTACTCGATATTGCCAATATGGGCCTACCGGCAGCGGGCGAATTTCTTGATATGATCACGCCGCAATATATGGCCGATTTAATCAGTTGGGGCGCTATTGGTGCGCGTACCACTGAGTCTCAAGTGCACCGTGAGTTGGCATCAGGTTTGTCGTGCCCGGTTGGATTTAAGAACGGCACGGATGGCAATATTAAGATTGCGACGGATGCCATTCGCTCAGCAAGCGCGCCGCATCAGTTTTTATCGGTAACCAAATACGGCCATTCTGCTATCGTGGCAACGGCAGGAAACGATGATTGTCACCTGATCCTTCGTGGCGGCAAGGCGCCTAACTATAGCGCAACAGATGTTGATCAGATCTGTTCATCGCTTGCAGGTGCCGGGTTGCGCCAAAAGGTAATGATCGACTTTAGCCACGCGAACAGCAGCAAGCAGTATCAAAAGCAAAAAGAGGTTTGTCACGATGTCGCGGGGCAAATTGCTGGCGGCAATGACGCAATCTTTGGCGTCATGATCGAAAGTCATCTGATTGAGGGGCGTCAAGACTTGATTGAAGGGCAGTCGCTCACTTATGGACAAAGCATCACCGATGGGTGTATTGGCTGGGAAGACACCGAGCTAACTCTACGTCAGCTAGCGGGCGCAGTAAGAGCCAGACGAGGTGCAAAACAGCAGCGTAAGAGCGCTTAAAAAGAAAAGGGCCAGCGTATAATACTGGCCCTTATTTTATTCTCGTGCGATGGACTTACTGTGTGAGCATTACTGTACTTGAAAGATAGATTGAAACTCACGCTTAAGCGCGGGTTTTAAACGCGCCTGCTTCAATTGCTTGGATAAGTCTTTAACGCAACGTTTAAGTACATCGTCCAATACCTGCGCTTTGTAATTCTCTTGATCGTCCTCGGACATGTCATCGAGTTTGACGTTTTGCAATTCGTTGAGCGTATCAATCCCGACATAACTTTGGCTGATTGCCACTAAAGCATGAAACTGGTCGAAACTGTCGAGCACATTTTGCGCACTAGCAGGGAGCTTTTCCCATGCTTCACGTACACTAGGCTCTGCAGCGTCATGAACAGAGGCTATCATCGTGTACATGGCTTCAGGAGCATTTTCATAACGAATCACGCTTTGCAGCTCTGGGGAAAACTCGTCAAAACTCATATTGGTACTGCTGGTATCGGACATGTGCCGATTCTCCTTCACTTTTTATGCTAAGCCCACGTCGTTATGAGCGACTTGCGGCTTTTCGGTCTTTCTTTTCGTTATTCTCTGTACGCTCACTGCGTGTTTGGTCGTCCAGTGGCACGACGGTATCGGTGGCCAAGGTGGCACGGTTTTCACCTGCGAGCAAGCCGCCTTTCTCAATGGTGAGCTGCTCGGTGTTGAGCACGCCTTTCATTTTACCTTGCGAGAGAATGTCAATCGCATCGGCTTCACATTGTCCTTCAACCAAACCGTTAATTGTAATGTGCTTGGCATGAATCGTACCACGGAAGTGTCCGGTTGCTGAGATAACCACGGCATTGGCCTGAGTGATATTGCCTTCACCAAAGCCATCAATTTGGATATCTCCGTCAAGCTCAATATCACCAACAACCTTGCAGTTTTTCGCCACGATTGACAAACCAAGGTTACGGTTTGGGGTTGAACGAAACAGGCCCATAGTTTGTACTCCACAATCCATTTCCTACCAGTATATCATCTGGTGTCAGGCTATGTGTCGCGATCTTTTCACTCAAGCCTGACTAACATGTGATCCTGATACCAGTCTGAGGGCCTGTTTGTGCCGAATTATTCAGCACTTAGTTGAAGCGTAATTGCTCGGATATGCCCAACTTGCTATAACACGATTATTATCTCGATGAGGACATGGATCATGTCAATGCGATTAACGCCCTATCAACAACGTGTCATCGGCAGTTTGCTTGAAAAAGAAGTGACCACGCCTGACCATTACCCACTGACCTTAAATGCGCTCACGACGGCGGTGAATCAAAAAAGTAACCGAGAGCCTGTCTATACGCTCACCGACGCCGATGTGTTAGATGTTGTGAACGAGCTTATTGATTCACGTCTTATCAGCCCACAGGAAGGGATGGGAAGCCGCGTCTGCAAGTACCAGCATCGTTTCTGTAATACGCCATTCGGTAACTTGACGTTTACGGATCAAGAAAAAGCGATTATTTGCGTGCTGTTGTTACGTGGCCCCCAGACTGCGGGTGAGCTACGCACCCGGACGCAAAGGTTATGTGAATTTGCCGATATGCAGCAGGTAGAGAGCACGCTAAGTGCCATGATAGAGGCCAAATGGATTATCAAGCTAGCACGTGAACCGGGTAAACGGGAATCGCGCTATATCCATTTATTTGGTGAATCAGCCGAATCGAGCTCTGAAAGCAAAATGAGACCCGAAACAGAAACGCCTGAGCTAAGTGCAGATAACACCGCGGTGCCAAACCCATCTAACGGGATGAACCACATGCTGGAAGCGCGGGTTGATGCGCTCGAGCAAGAAGTCGCCAGTCTGCGTGAGGCATTAAACGCGCTGTTATCCAAGTAAGAAAGATGAGCGAGTTCTGGTTCGTTTACTTGGTTCGTACGCGGCATAATGCTTTGTATTGTGGCGTATCGACGGATGTTGAGCGCCGCTTTCAGCAGCACCTCAGTGGCAAAGGTGCGCGTGCGTTGCGAGGGAAAGGGCCACTTTCTCTGGTATGGCAATCTCCTGCTATGAGCAAACAAGCCGCTATGCAGTTGGAATATCGGATTAAACAGTGGCCCAAGAAGCGTAAAGAAGCATTATGTCTGGGAGATAACGACGTCCAGTGGTGGGAGTCGTAACGCGTGTACACGTCGGTTACTTGGCTATGAATTCGAATAGCGCTGGTACGGAGTATGTTGTTTTAACAAGGTAAGGAGTTGATCGATGCCCATCGCGGGATAGTACAGATGACCTTGAATATAGCGACAGCCGATTTGGGCTAAATAATCCATCTGTGCTTGGTGTTCGACGCCCTCAGCGACCACTTTCAAGCCTAACAAGTCCGCCATGCCAATCACGGCTTGGCAAATCACTGCATCGTCTTTGCATCCTGGTAGTTGGTCGATAAAGCTGCGATCAATTTTAACCGTATCAACAGGGAAATGTTTCAGGTATGCCAGTGATGAGTATCCAGTCCCGAAATCATCAATCGCTAGTGATACACCCGCTTCGGTGAGTGTGTGCAGTGTCTGTTGATTTTGTTCCAAATTTTCAATAAACACTTGCTCGGTCAACTCGATTTGCACGCGCTCTGCCGGCACTTTATGGCGTTCGATGGCTTGTAAAATCGTATCAGCCAGAAAACTGTCTTGAAATTCATGACCAGAGACATTGATAGCAAGCATCGGCGGTGCACAGCCCTCAGTGAGCAGCATGGCATAGTGCTCAAGCGCTTTGTTAATAATCCAATTCCCCAATTGCTGCATCAACCCTGTATCTTCAGCGGTGCGCACGATGGTATCAGGCGAAATGATAGTTCCCCCTTCATCCTGCCAGCGTACCAAGGCTTCTATGCCCACGATACGCTGCGTTCTTAAATCGATCTGGGGCTGAAAATGCAGCATCAATTCACTGCCTTGGATGGCTTTGCGAATGATGTATTCGATGTCGCGTTTTTGCTGAAGGTGGTCACGCATCGCCATTTGAAATACCACTACACGGTGGTGCATGAGTTGTCGAGCTCGATGCGCAGCAGTATCGGCGTGGCGCAGTAATTCATGAGCCGGCATAGATGTATCATAGCGATACGCCACACCAATCGCGCAGTTGGGTAAAACAGTCACTCCCTGAACTTGGCATTCTTTTTCTACACTCAAGCGTACTTGCTTGGCGTGTACCTCGGCTTCTAACGGCGATAAATCGGTGCGCAGCATGACAAAGTGTTCATCACTGGTTCTGGCTAAATAAGCTTGGGGGGGCAGTATATTTTGTAAGCGTTTGGCGACGGTAGTTAATACATCATCATGAACGCGATAGCCATGAAGATCATTGATTTCCTTGATGTTATCAATATCAATACAAATCAGCGATAGCGTACGCGTTGTCGAGAGCGTCTTATTAATGGTGTGCTGAATGTGATTAAGCAGCGCATGGCGATTTGGCAGATAGGTGAGGGGATCATGATTAGCAATAAAATGCAGTTGATTTTCAACGTCTTTGCGCTGGGTTATTTCATTTTGTAGCCGAGAAATGGTCGCCTGTTCCGCTTTTCTTGCCATTAAATTGATTTCAATTAAATACAACGCAATCCCCACTAGGATCGTGACAACCAACCCTGAGATGTAAATGAGCATCGGCAAGGACAAAAAGTGTTCCGACTCCGGGGTGTTCCACAATGTGACGACAAACTCGGGGCTAGCGCCGGTTAGCGTGAGCCCAACTTGTCCTGTTGCCGCTCCATTAGGCGGTATTTCCCCGAATACAGCGCGCCCATTACTTGCAGCGTAGAGCGTGAGTTTCTGAGACGTATCGAGGTAATCGGCTGCTAGGTAACTGATATGTTTCGCAACATCGAGGGTGCCACCGAGGAAATAATCAGGGGTATTCCGATTTTGCGTATAGATAGGGTGTGCAATATGCCAGTTATGAAGCGACTCTACATCCATACGCGAAAGCTGAGCGTTATCTTCTCCTAAAACGTCAAACGGGAACTGCTCGGGCTGTTCTGAATCACTTTGGGGATAATGCCAACGAATCGTCCGATCAGGCTCTGCCCAAAAAAGAGTTTGAAAATGAACGTCATTTCCCTGATGCGCTTGCACTAATGCTTGCCATGTCGAATACGTTGAAGGGATATCTTTTTCTATCTCACTGGCAAGCACACTGAGTTGATTAAGGTGAGCATTCATATGACGCGTTAACGCGTCAGCAAAGGATTTTGCTTCCACGCTTAACAGCTGCTCGGTGCGCAGTCTTTGTTGTTCTTGTGCGGTATTAAATAAGGAAAAAGTCGCAATCAGGATAGAAAAGCAGATTATCGCAATCACGCCCATAGAGCGGCCGCGAGGCYGAAAAGGACGCTTCGCAATGGAAAGACGGTCATTGCTGTTAAGTTTCGTTCTCTGTAAGGGCATGGTCGTGAAAGCTATATCATGATGGTTTCAAGTGTATGTGACGCGAATGACTCAAATCGTATCAATAGTGAGACAAAGATGAGACTCCCGCTTTGATAAAGGATAAATCAAGCGTAGCAGTTGTTGAGGCCACTGCGTGATGACAGATCAAGGACGAGAATAAACTTGTACAAATAAAAAAAATTGTACAAAAGTGATCCTTCACCTACATTGAGTTGTACAACAAAAAATAAATGTACAACTCTGCGGCTCATGCCGCTTGATAAGAAGAGGTGAAGCATGTCGTTTCCAGTTGGTGTTAGCGCATGTGTGATTGGTGAAAAGGTGCGCTTTGATAGCGGTCATAAACGCAGTCCGTTTGTGACCAAAGAGCTCGCTCCCTATGTCAATTTTGTCCCTGTGTGTCCGGAAGTCGCAGTCGGCCTACCGGTTCCAAGGCCGACGATTCGTTTATTAGAGAAGGGGAATGTGGGCGACATTCGTTTGGTTGAGACGAAAGACGCCAGCAAAGATCATACTGAAAAAATGGTGGCCTTTAGTGAACGAAAAGCGGATGAATTGGCCTATAAAGCACTGCGCGGCTATATCGTTTGTGCCAAGTCGCCCACTTGTGGCATGGAGCGTGTCAAAGTCTATCGGGAAAATGGCTACACCTCTGATATCTCTGGGGTAGGGCTGTATACCCAAGCATTAATGGAACGTATGCCGTGGCTGCCAATTGAAGAAGATGGCCGATTAAATGATCCCATCCTGCGTGAGAATTTTGTGTTCCGGTTATTTGCGTTAGACGATTTATATCGCAGTGTCGAAAGTGGCGTGACAAGAAAAGCACTGGTTGCATTCCACTCGCGGTACAAATTAGTCTTGATGGCGCACTCGCCTGAGCGCTACCGAGAGTTGGGCCGTTTTATGGCGAACATCGCGGAGTACGATATTGATGAGTTCTTCCACCAGTATCGCACGCAGTTTATGCAGTCGTTGGCTATCCGTGCGACACGGAAAAAGCACACCAATGTGCTGATGCATCTGCAAGGCTATTTTAAGAACAACTTAGACAAGAGCCAAAAAGCAGAGCTGACTCACCTTATTCATGCTTACCGTCAAGGTACGATGCCGCTGTTAGCGCCGTTGACTCTAATTTCTCACCATTTGCACAACCACCCAGATGATTACCTTGCTAGTCAAGCGTATCTGAAGCCGTATCCAGATGCCTTAAGGTTACGTTATGGACTCTAATCTCGAAAACACGCTGACGATCAGCCAAGTCGCTGATCGTACCGGCGTCAACCCGGTGACATTACGCGCATGGCAACGCCGTTATGGTTTGCTATCTCCGGCGCGAACGCCGAAAGGCCATCGTCTATACAGTGATGAAGACGTCGCCATGATTGGTCGGATCTTACGCTGGCTAGATAAAGGTGTTCCGATCAGCAAAGTGAAACCGTTACTGTCGCAAACCGAGACCCCAATAGATAGCGAAGATGACACGTCAGCGCGTGAGCTGATGAAGTTGATTCGTGATTTATCATTGAAAAAACTCGGCCAGTACGTCGAAACCTTATTAAAAGAATATCCGTTTTATTGGCTCATCGAACACGTCTTTACGCCGCTAGATACGTGGTTGGATGAGGAGCAAAGCGCCATCAGTTCTCTGCAGAAGGATATGTGGCGCAGTACGGTGATCGAAAAATGCCAAGCGGCAATGTTGGCGAACGCAAAACGCAACAGTAAGTTCCCTTGTTGGTTGGTGACACTCACCGACACAGAAGATTATCAGCGCACTATGATGGCGATGCGTCTGAATGAAAAAGGTTACAACGTCACCATTTTGCGTGAGCCACACTCCCAACTTGGCCTTATCCTCGAAGTTATGCGAGAGCAAAAGATTCCCACGCTCGCAGTGATGGCTGCGCACCGTCTCGATCGTTCCCAGCTTAATCAGCTACGGCAGTGTTACGCACAATCTGACATTCACATTGTGAGCCAGCCATTTATTTGCTCCGTACATGGAGACGAGCTAAAAGAACTCAAGGAGAACAATCCGTTATGCATTTAGTTTGGTTTCGACGCGATCTGCGCTGCCTCGACAATCGTGCACTGCATGCAGCGTGCGAAGCAAACGAGCCTGTTGTGGGCCTTTTTGTGGAAACACCGGATCAATGGGCTGCCCACCATATGGCCCCGATTCAGGCGGGATTGATTGAAGCAAGACTTAAGACGCTGCGTGACGAACTCAGTGCACTTAACATTCCGCTGTTGGTGACACGAGCCGCTGACTATAAGAAGGCGTCTGAAACGGTCGCAACCCTTGCGAACTCGCTAGACGTCAACGCCGTGTTTGTGAATCGTGAATACGAGCTGAATGAGCAAAATCGCGATCGCCAAGCACAGCAACGATTGGAGGCGAAGGGCATTGATTGGTACGCCTATCATGACCGTAATCTGTTTGCGCCCGGCACGATTCGTTCTGGGAAAGGCGATGCGTATAAAGTCTTTACCCCGTTTAAAAAAGCCTGTCTACGTGCATTAGAAGGCATGGATCAGTCACCGCTCAAGGCACCAGCTGCTCGTGCTGATGATACGCGGTTAACTACTATTTTTGCTTCTCTTGAGCCGATTGAATTTGACTATCCAACCGAGGCCGTCTCGGCATGGCCGACCACGGAAAAAGCCATCTTAGATAAGTTACGCACTTATTGCCGAGAACAAGCCGCAGATTACAAGGCGCAACGGGATTTCCCTGCCATTGATGGCACCAGTCAGCTGTCACCGTATCTTGCCATTGGCGCATTGTCCCCTCGCCAATGCTTAACGCGACTGCAATCTGAGCATCCGCACTGGCGCGAGCCCGATTCAGGCGCAGCAACTTGGTTGTCAGAGTTAATCTGGCGCGATTTCTATCAAGAAGTGAGTGCTCAAAACCCCAGTATTAGCAAAAAGCATTGCTTTTTAGAGTGGGGAGAGTCTGTGGTATGGGATAACGACAAAGCGCGCTTTGAAGCGTGGAAAGCGGGTAAAACCGGCTTTCCGATTGTGGATGCTGCGATGCAGCAATTAAACACCACCGGATGGATGCATAACCGACTGCGGATGATAGTGGCCAGCTTTTTAACCAAGGACTTGCTCATCGATTGGCGTTGGGGGGAGGACTACTTTATGTCCAAGCTGATTGACGGTGACTTTGCTTCCAACAACGGTGGTTGGCAATGGTCAGCGTCAGTTGGCACCGATGCGCAGCCTTACTTTCGAATTTTTAATCCGACAACCCAAGGGGAGCGCTTCGACAGTGATGGGCGCTTCATACGTCGTTGGCTACCAGCACTAAAAGAGGTGCCTGGTAAGCAAATCCATCAACCTTGGTCGTGGGCGGAAAAGTATGCGCGGTCATTGGATTACCCCAAACCGATTATTGATCATGCTAAGCAGCGCAAACAGGCATTAGCGATTTTTGAGGCGGCCAAAAATCAGCCCAAGGAGTCTGCATAATGGAGAGCGGGAGCGTTCAAACTCAAGTGGTGCGTTTTGCGCAAGTCTATCAAGCACTCAGTAAAGACAATTTGGCATCGCTTGAAACGATCTACCACCCCGACATTGTGTTTATCGACCCAGCACACCGTATTGAAGGGCTATCTGCGTTCTTAGCGTACTTTGCTTCCTTGTATCAAAACGTCACCAGCTGTCAGTTTGATATTCACCATACCACGGCTGGCGACAGTGATGCGTTCGTGACGTGGACCATGACGTTTTCTCATCCGCGTGTGCAACAAGGCAGACCGAGACAGGTGCATGGTTGCTCGCATTTGACGTTTACGGATGGGCGAATCAGTCGTCACCGTGACTATTTTGACATGGGTGAAATGATTTATGAGGCCTTGCCGTTGATGGGTCGACTACTCACTTACATAAAAGCGAGGTTAGGACAATGAAACAGGTTGTGATTACTGGCGCGACATCGGGGATTGGCGAGCAATTAGCGCGAGACTATGCGCGCCAAGGGTGGCGCGTTATTGCGTGTGGTCGTAACAAAGACAAGCTCGATGCGATGCAGCGCGATCATGCTTCTCTCGAGCCGTTAGTGTTTGATGCCACAGACAGGGACCAAACCCATCAAGCGCTCGGTGCCTTATCAGCAAGCTCTGATTTGGTGATCCTAAATGCCGGCACCTGTGAATACATCGACTACGGAAAAATCGATGTACCCTTGTTTAAACGCGTATTCGATATCAACGTGTTTGGCGTCCTTAATTGTATCGAAGCCTTGCAGGCAAGCTTTGTGCCGGGCACCCATTTGGCAATCGTTGGCTCTTCAGCGAGTTACATGCCTTTACCGCGTGCAGAGGCGTATGGTGCATCTAAAGCTGCTATCAGTCGATGCGGGTGACCGTCGAGCAAGCGTCGGCGGCCATTCAAGCAGGGCTTGAGAAACGCAAAGCAGAAGTTCACTTTCCGCGTAAGTTTACCTATTTCCTGAAAATTATCGCCTTACTCCCTACATCATGGCAGATCGCCATTGCTCGACGCATGACAAGGAAACAAGCATGAAAATTGCCATTATCGGCTCCGGTATTGCGGGCCTGACATGTGCCCACTATTTAAATAAGCGTCATGACATTCAGCTCTTTGAAGCCAACGACTATCTCGGTGGTCACACGGCGACCGTTGACGTAGAGGTTGAGAGTGGACGCTATGCGATCGACACGGGCTTTATCGTGTTTAACGATCGTACTTATCCGAATTATGAACGTTTACTGGAAGAAATCGGGGTAGGTCGACAGCCTTCTGAGATGAGTTTTAGTGTGCGTAACGATGAAAATGGTCTGGAATACAACGGACATAGCTTAGCGTCGCTGTTCGCGCAAAAACGTAATGTGGTGAATGTTCGGTTTTACCGTTTCTTAGCCGAGATTATGCGTTTTAACCGTTTGGCGCGTGAGGCTCATCAGCGCGGCCAAGTGTCAGATACATTGGCTATGCACACCTTGGGGGAGTTTCTTAACCAGCACGGGTTTAGCGACTACTTCTGTCAAAACTATATCTTACCGATGGGGGCGGCAATATGGTCCTCCACACTTTCAGATATGCGCGGATTTCCTCTGGCATTTTTCCTCCGTTTTTTCCAAAACCACGGCTTGCTGGATATTACGAATCGCCCGCAGTGGTACGTCATTCCGGGTGGCTCGCGTGAATATGTTAGAAAGCTCACCCCAGCGTTTGCTGAAAAGATCCAATTAAACACCCCCGTTAGGCAAGTAACACGTCACCAGCACGGCGTTGTGCTCACCACAGAGAGTGGCGAGTATCAGTTCGATCATGTCATTTTTGCTTGCCATAGCGATCAAGCCCTGTCGATGCTAGCCGATCCTTCAACAGCTGAACGTGAAGTGTTAGGCGCAATTCCGTATCAAGATAACGAGGTGGTGCTCCATACCGATACCTCATTACTTCCCACTCGCAAAGGGGCATGGGCGAGCTGGAACTATCATCTGCCCGTGTCAGAAGATATAGACACGCAACCTGCAGCTTTGACCTACAATATGAATATATTGCAGTCAATTCAGTCGCCTGAAACCTTCTGTGTCACGCTAAATCAAACGGATCGAATCGATCCGAGTAAGATTTTACGGCAGTTTGTGTATGCGCATCCGGTATTTAATACCGAAAGCGTCGCCGCGCAGCAACAGCGCCATCGAATTAATGGCCAGCAACGAAGCTGGTTCTGTGGCGCCTACTGGTACAACGGCTTCCATGAAGATGGTGTGCGCAGTGCGCTCGATGTAGTTGAGGAAATGAGTTAGTGAGTACAGTGGCAGAATCACTTCAAAGTGGGCTTTATGTTGGCCAAGTTCGGCATAGACGCTTTACGCCGATCAAACACGCCTTTAACTATCCCGTGTTTATGCCGCTGATTGATTTGGATGAGCTAAGCACACTGGCAGAGCGTGTGCGCGGCTTTCGACTCGGGAAGTGGGGGGTCGCCGCTTTTCATCACGCCGACTATTTCGCAGGGGAGTCGGACACCAAAGCGGCCTGTCTCGATAAACTCTATGCGCTAACCGGTGAGCGTATTTCGGGTAAAGTCTACGCATTGTGCCAACTGCGCTATTTGGGCGTGTACTTTAGCCCAGTGAACCTTTATTACATCTACGACAAGGACAATCAGTGGCGGTATTTGTTGGCTGAGGTGAGTAATACCCCTTGGGGAGAGAAGCATTTTTATGCGATACCCGCGGGGAAGCGCTGGCAGCATGATAAAGCCTTTCATGTCTCACCATTCAACCCGATTGAGCAACGGTATCATTGGCGGCTCAAACCACTGGGTGAACGTGTGCATGTGCACTTAGAAGCGCACCGAGATGATCGAGAGTTCGATGCCACTTTAGGTATGAAGCGGCGCCCCTTTACCACGAAAACCCTCAATAAACTATTGATCCGAACCCCGATCGAGACAGTAAAAGTTCTCATTGGTATTTATTGGCAGGCGCTCAAATTATGGATAAAGGGCGCACCGTTTTATCCGCACCCAGGTGTGAAGAAGGAGTAATTATGTCTGCGACGGACGTTTCTCAAACTCAACGCACGCTGACACGCAAAGAGCACTATGCTAAGCAGTTGGTTTACACATTACTGGCACATGTTAAAGATGCTTGTATCTCTTTAGTCGACGAGCAGGGGCAAACCTTACAATGTGGTGATCCACAAGCTAGTCTTCATGCCTCTGTGCTCGTCCACGATCCGCGCTTTTACACGCGTATGTTGACCGGCGGAAGTATTGCCGCCGCTGAAGCTTACGTCGATGGTTGGTGGGAATCTCCCAATCTGACCGATGTGATCCGCGTCTTTGCTCGCAATCTACCTGCCATCGATCGCATTGAAAAACACACCGGTTGGTTGGTGAATCTTGGCAATAAGCTGGCACACTGGCGAAACCGCAACGAAAAAGACACCGCACGTCGTAATATTTCAGCGCATTACGATCTGGGTAATGATCTGTACCGCCACTTTCTTGATGAGCAGATGCTCTATTCTAGTGCTATTTACACCGAGAACACTGCGGGCTTGGAAGCGGCACAAATTGAGAAAATGGACCGCCTCTGTCGGCAACTCAAGCTCAAACCATCGGATCACTTAATTGAGATTGGGTCGGGCTGGGGGGCCATGGCTATCTACGCCGCTAAAGAGTACGGTTGCCGAGTCACCACGACGACGATTTCTGAAGAGCAATATGCCTGGGCAAAAGCTCGTATTGAACAAGCGGGCCTGCAAAACCAAATCACCTTGCTAAAAGAAGATTACCGCGATCTTGATGGTGAGTACGATAAGCTCGTTTCGATTGAAATGATCGAAGCGGTGGGCAAAGAATATCTCGATACCTTCGTGAAAAAGTGTCAATCGTTACTTAAACCTGAGGGGCTGATGGCCATTCAAGCCATTACCATTTCCGACCAACGCTATGACCACTACAGCCGGAATGTGGACTTTATTCAAAAGCACATTTTTCCTGGCGGCTTCCTGCCCTCAGTCAATGTGTTGCTGGATCATTTTACCGCGCAGACCGACTTTGTGATGCGTGATTTAAAAGATATTGGTATCGATTACGCCAATACACTCGCCGACTGGCATCAGCGTTTTAACCAAAACGCTGATACGCTACAAACCTTTGGCTATGACGAACGCTTTGCGCGTTTGTGGCGGTATTACTTCTGCTATTGCGAGGGGGGATTCCGCGAGCGCACCATCAGCGCTGTGCAGTTGCTGTTTAGTCGCCCCGCTTGGCGTGAGGCTTAATCCCATGCGCTTTGTGGTGATCTCCCTGCTTTTTAACGTGTTTTGGCTCACGGCAGCGCTGGGGCAAAGTAGCACCCAGTGGCTGCTGGTCGCCATGCTTGCCGCGGCGATTTTCTATCAGCGCAATGTCTTGAGGGCGATCATCACCTTAACGCCGATAGGCCTTGTCGGTGACAACGTGTTAATCCATTTTGGCTGGCTTGCCACTGAACCTGTATCAACGTGGATGCCGGAGTGGCTGGCGCTACTTTGGTGCGGGTTCTGCGCCTTTATTTGGTTGTTGCGTGAGATTATTCTCGCCCATTCTCTATGGGCGATGAGTCTGATTGGCGCTTTGGGTGGCGCGAGCAGTTATGTTGCTGGAGAACGGCTTGGCGCGATTGTCTTTCCGCAACCTTGGCTCACCACAAGTCTCGTTCTAGTGGCGGTCTGGGCGGTGTACAGTGTGATCCTTATCCACCTAATGCGTTGGCTGGTAGAAAAAACACAGCCAACGACGTTGGCCTCAGGAGGTGAGTGATGAAAGCTATTCTGCTTGTGAGCTGGCTTACCTTGATTCTCTCTTGGCCGAGTTCTGCCGAGACGGCATCTTCCCCGATAGAGACTGCATGGCAATCTTGGCCTCAAGTTGGCAAGGCAACACTCACATGGGGCTGGTGGACGATTTATCGCTCCGAGTTGCGTGCGCCTGAGGGAGAGTATCAATCACAAGAGCCACATGCGTTGGTGATTACCTATGCCCGAGATATCAGCGACAAACGACTGATGGAAGCGACGGACGATCAGTGGCAGCACCTTGGGTTCTCTGCATCACAGCGCGCAGTGTGGCTGGAAACAATCTCGCCAGCTTGGGGCGATATCAAGGAGAACGATCGTCTCGCTTTTGTCCGTACTCGGACCGGCGGTACATTTTATTACCAACGCGCGGACCAAAACTGGCAGCCAACACTTAATCTGACTGATGTGGCATTGGCCGACGCCTTCTTGGCCATTTGGTTATCAGAAAACACCGATTACCCCGATCACCGTAAAGCATTATTAGGAGATCCATCATGATTCTACCGACGAGGCAGATCCAGCCAATTCAGTGGGCCTTGCTCGCCGTGGCTGCGCTGCTGTTGACGGCGTGTTCAGCGGACATTGAAGACTACAAAGCTCGTACCCCTGCGTTTGACTTGTTTGAGTATTTTGAAGGACACACAAAAGCATGGGGTATGGTGCAAGATTTTTCTGGTGAGCAACGTCGGCGTTTTGAGGTAGATATCATTGGCACGGTGGATGGCGATACACTGACACTCGACGAGTCCTTTGTGTATGACGACGGCGAGACCCAAACGCGTGTTTGGACGATTACCCGCCACGCAGACGGCACCTATTCAGGGACCGCCGGAGATATCGTGGGCACTGCGACAGGGGTTGTCGAAGGGAATGCGTTAAATTGGCGCTATGATTTGGTTGTGCCCGTTGGTGACAGCGAGTATCAACTGCACTTTGACGACTGGATGTTCCGACAAGATTCAGATCATTTATTTAATGTCACCTCGATGCGCAAATGGGGGGTTGAAGTGGGGAAAGTGACGCTGTTTTTCCAGCGTATCAACAAGGAGGGCTAATTAGCCCATCCCTCTGGCTAAGCCGATCGCGCGTTGCAGGATCCACCGAAGCAACTTAGGGATCGGCGTTTTCAGTTCGTTCTCGGTATAGGCGATGATCGCGAGCGCGGCATCAGGTTTGGCGTAACGCTTGAGTGCCTTGGTAATGATGCGCCTGTCATTCATGTGAGGCTGTTGGCTTGTCATGCCTGCCATATCTCGGAACAAAGGTTCATAGCCGTTGTTATACAAGAAATGTTCAATGTCTTTATCCGGCAAAACGGTAAGCCTGACGCCCTCCGGCTGATTCTCAATCTGTCCGCGCGCTGTTGCGGCATACTTCTTCCCGGCCATATCACCATCGGCGACTAGGTGCCATTCAATCCCCAAGGCTTTGGCGGTTTTGATTAATGGACGTAGACCGCTTTGTGCAAATTCAATTAAGTGGACGCCTTCGGCAGCGAGGTCATAACCTTGCAAGCGAGCTAGCTCATTAAATAACCAAATCTCCGTCTCGCCTTCAACCAACAGCCAGCAGCGCGCAAACAAGGCACTGGGGCGATGAAAGCGGACATGAAAGGTAACGCGACGGCGTTCATCTTTACTTAACAGCTGTGAGGGGACTTGGTGGCTGCGTGTCTCGGTCGGATGGCGTACCAATCTTCGGATATGATCAAGTTGAACCCCCGCCAAAAGATCACCACTATTGGTGGTCAGTATTTTTTGCATCGGCATCAACTGGATAAGGCGCCAAGCTTGATTCAATAAGGTGGGGTGCAGGCGACCTTCAGGATCCTCAAATACCATGATCGGTCGCGCATTGCGCTTAAGCTGCTTTGGTCCTCGCGCCCGCACAAATGCGCTCAACAGTCCCATCAGGATAAGGTGGCTTTGATTGGAGGTATTGTTGGCCACCGCTTCTAAGGGATGCATTTGATTATGGGTAAAAGCTAGCGTTCCGGGAGCATGGATAGGATAGGGAGGGCGGTCGTGCTCTTGCACGGCAAAGTAATGATCTAGCAGTTGACGCATCGCATGTAGCCCACTCTTAATCTCGCCTTTATTGACGTGGCCGGGCATCATTAACAATCGGCGATAGGTATTGTCGAGCCGTTGCTCTAGGCGGGTATTGTCTTTAGTTACTGTTTGTCCGGGGACCCGCATGCGTCTTGCATCGCGTACCCGCACCACAGGATGGATCTGCATGAGATGCTGTGCCAGCGCATCGCTCTCGATATCTTGAATGACATCGCCCTGGCTGGATAGAAACTCGCGACGTACGTGGACTTTGCTTTCTTCTGTGGTGGCGCTCAAGCGATAATCGAGAGTACGGCAACCCTCATGCTCGCCATTCCACACCGGTGTAAAGCGTCGATAGCGCCGCGCTTTATGTTCGCCAGCAAAGCTTTCTTGCCAACGCAGTACGATTTGAAATTGTTGTTCTGGGGCAATCCCTAGGGTGTGGTCAACATGAAAGTCCGAGCGTTTGAAGCTAGGGCGATCACCACTAGGATGCAACGCGATTTCTAATGCGTCGAGAAGGGAAGATTTACCCCACGCATTTTCACCGATTAAAACGGTGAGTTCATCAACTTGTAGTGACAGGCGCTTAATGCCACGAAAGCCTGCTATTTCAATCCGGTCTAGTCTCATCGTCACCTCTCATTTACTGTATGACAGTTCTTGTTGAAAGGAAATAAATCCGGTGACGATTTTGTGCTATATCGCTGATTTATTGCCTTTATCTCATCATCTGATAGGCATTTTTTATTGGCGTTTGAAGTAGGAGTGCACTGAAAACCCTGCTAAAGTGTTAAGACTTTATAGGTCCCTACCTGCATCGCCCATCGTCAATTCTCTCGACGTTCCGTGATGCAGATTAAGAGAAGCACTATGTTGTCGTTTGAAGCGTTACAGGTTTTAGATGCCATTGAGCGAAAAGGCAGTTTTGCCGCCGCAGCGGAGTCACTCAATCGAGCCCCTTCCTCATTGAGCTATCAAGTTCAAAAGCTGGAAGATGAGCTTGGACTAGTGATCTTTGATCGGTCCGGTCACCGCGCGACATTTACCGATGCCGGCCATTTATTGGTAGAGCGTGGACGCTTATTACTGAACGCGGCCGATGAGATGATTGCCGATGCGGCGTCGTTAGCTCATGGGTGGGAGCTCGAAATTCGGCTTGCCTACGACGGTTTGTTTAAAAGTGCGTTCTTTTTCCCGCTCATTGAGCGCCTTGCCAATAAAAGCAGCACGCGTTTGAAACTGTCAGAAGAAATTCTTGCCGGATGCTGGGAATCGCTCGCGCAAGATAGAGCCGATGTGCTGATTGCGCCGATCCCAGCGTCAGTTCCTCAAGGGATTAAAGTACAACCTTTAGGTGAAATGAGTGCGTACTGGGTTGCCACGCCTGATCATCCCATTCATAAGGAATCGCGACCTGTCGACCCGGATATTCGGGCTGGTTATCGGGGAGTTGCGGTTGCCGATACTGCACGCGGCATGCAGCCGATTACTTACAATGTGTTGGAAGATCAACCGCGTTTAACCGTCAGCTCGATGCATGATAAGTATCAAGCGATATTGGCAGGTCAGGGGATTGGTACTTTACCGTGGTTTTGGGTCCAAGATGACTTGAAAGCGGGTCGCCTTAAGCTATTGAAGGGCAGTACACCTTTCGAGTTAAAGATGGGACTCGCGTGGAAGCGCAACCGTATGGGCAATGCGAAATCTTGGTTGGTGCGGCAAGTCCCTAAGCTGCTTGCGCCCTATTTGCAAGCCGGTGACATTCCAATTGATACGCCGTAATCGGTTTATGCATCTTGGTTTTTATGCAATGGCAGCAGCATATCCACCACGCCGTCTGCCATCTGCACATCAATACTAAACCCGCACTTTTGTGCTAATCCAATCATGCCTCGGTTCGCCGGCATTGTCATGCCGGTAATACGAGACAGGCCAGCCTGTTTGGCGTAATTGATGATTGCAGTCATCAAGATACTGCCAAGGCCAACGCCTTTTAAATCCGAACGCACCAGCACGGCGAACTCGGCTTCTGTATTTTCAGGATCGGCCAGTAAACGGACCACGCCCCAAATTTCTTCTTGTCCAGAAGGAGAGGTGTAGGTCGCAACCAGTGCCATTTCTCGGTCATAGTCAATCTGAGTGAGGTTGGCGAGGGCCTCATGGTTGAGTTCGCCTACGTCAGAGAAAAAGCGCCGATAAAGATCTTCCTCCGATACTTGCTCTACAAACGCTTTGTGGGTTGGCTCATCTTCGGGAAGAATAGGACGTAATAGCAATGTATTGCCATTTTTTAAGGTAACCTGTTGCTCAAGCTCTTTAGGATAGGGGCGTATCGCCAAACGTTGATGCTRACTACCGGCATAATCACGCAATTGTAGAGAGGCGTCTAATACAGTGAGCTCGTCGCCAGCGACTAACAGTGGGTGAATATCCAGCTCGTCAATTTCAGGACAATCAATGATCATCTGTGACAGTGTCACTAAAAAGCGGCATAAACTGGGCACATCAATGGAAACGGGGAAGCTGCGCTGTTTGATTTTGCCAGACTTAATCGCGCCAATCACCAAATAACGGGCTAACGCCATATTGAGCGGCGGGATGGCCACCGCGGCATCTTTGGTCACGTCCCAGTCCGAGCCACCTTCACCAAGTAAGATAATGGTGCCAAACACGGGATCATTACTGATGGTCACTCTTAGCTCTTGCGCACCGGCGCGGGGAGCCATGGATTGAATCAATAAGCCTTGAATGCGTGCGTTTGGGAATGTCATAGACACGCGGTCCAAAATGGCTTGTGAAGCATTCGCCACTTCAGCGACCGTGCGCAAGTTGAGCATCACGCCTTGTACATCCGACTTATGCTGGATATCCGGCGATCTCAGTTTCACCGCAACCGGATAGCCCACTTGCTCGGCAATTTGCGCCGCTTCGACCGGATCGCTAGCCAGCCAGGTTGACATGACGTGTAAGCCATACGCTTCAAGAAGAGGGCGGACTTCATGTGTGGTGAGAGTGAGGTGCTCAATGTCTTCGGCTTGATCGATAAAGGCGCGAACCGCCGGCAAGTCGTAGTCTGTTTGTCCGGTGGACGTGGGTGTTTCCATCAACTGCTTTTGGTTACGCCGGTACTCTACCAAATGCATGTAGGCGGTAACGGCGCTTTCTGGCGTACGATAGGTCGGGTAGCCAGCATGGGTAAATGCTAGTCGAGCAACGGTGGCGTCATCGCCTTCGCCTTGCCAGTTGGTGAGAATATTAAAACGCCGCGCGCGCGGATTTTCCTTGAGAGCAGCGATAATGGCTTTCGCGGTAGCCAGCCCCGGCGCCGTGACGGAGGGTGAATGCATGATAAGCAGTGCATCGGCATCATCACTCGCCAAGAGAATATCAATGGCATCTTGGTATCGTTGTGTGTCCGCATCGCCCACGATATCGATCGGGTTGGTACGCGACCAACTTGCGGGTAATACCTGATTCAACGCTTCAATAGTTTTCTCACTAAGAGACGCCAATTTACCGCCCGAATCCATCAGTGTATCGACTGCCATGACAGCAGGGCCGCCGCCATTGGTAATAATGGCCAAACGCTCGCCACGTAAAGGAACGGAGTGCGACAAGGTTTCGACCGCGGCGAATAGTTCGTGAGTGTTATTCACGCGCAGCATCCCCGAACGACGAATGGCTGCGTCATAGGCAGCATCGAGGCCCATATTGGTGTGGCTCAGCTGTTCCAATGCCACCGAGCCACCGCGAGTGCGGCCACTTTTTAGCACCAAAATACGTCGGTTACGTGCCGCGGCGCGAGCGGCGGAAATAAATCGTCTCGCATCACGGATTGAATCGACATAGAGCAGAATGGCATCGGTTTTACTGTCACGACACAGATAATCCAATAACTCGGGGAAGTCGATGTCACAGGCTTCGCCGAGTGAAATAAAGGTTGAGAAGCCGATTCGCTTATTTTTGGCCCAGTCTAAAATTGTGGTGCAGACAGCGGCGGATTGAGAAATAAAGGCAATGTTTCCTTTGTTGGCAGACACAGGCGCAAATGACGCATTCAAATTGAGCCAAGGCAGAATCATCCCCAGACTGTTCGGTCCAAGCACCCGCATGGTATAGCGCGCCGCAATTGCCTGCATACGTGAAAAGTGACTTTCGCCTTGCTCATTAAATTGCCCGCGCATGCCCGCTGCTAGCACGATAACTAATTTGACGCCACGTTCGCCCAGCTGTTCGATGAGACTGAGATTGTGCTCGCCGCGGGTACACAGGATGGCTAAGTCAGGCACTAATGGCAGTGCTTCGATGGTTTTGTAGGCCAGTATTCCCGCAACCGCCTGATATTTCGGCGTGACGGGCATGATTGGGCCTTGAAATCCCCCCGATTGCAGGTTGCGAGTCACCACATACCCAGCGCGGTTAGCTTGGTCTGAGGCACCAACAACCGCGATTGATTTGGGCTTAAGTAACTGATCAATCCCTGACATAACGCTCCTCCTTTGCGTGGCATGATAAGCCGAGAAACAGGACAGATTGTCAGCCAGTGTATCTATTCGTGCTTGAATTCAGCGGTTTTTTTTAACGCAATGTGATCTGTGCGGAGCAGAATTTATTCAACACGATACACTGAGAAACAGGCAGGGGTGGCCATCTGTGAGCTGCAGCCGAAACCTTACGCCGCCACCTAAGTTTTTATTGAATGGTTGTTAGGTCGGGGGCACAATGACACAAACTTGGATAACTGACAGAATTGCAATGAAAAAATTGGCCTTATTGGCTGTTGCCGCGCTCTTGACGGGATGCAGCGGTGGCGGCGTCACTACCGAAATCTATAGTCAGACCATTGAGTCGACCGATACCCGTGCGACCGAACAGCCAGAGATGGCGAAAGCGGAGCCGATGCCACAAGCTCAGCCAAAAAAACCTGCGCCTAAAAAGCAAACGGTAAAACCAGCGAAACAAGGGCCGGGCTATACCATTCAAGTTGTAGCACTGAGTCACGATCGTGGATTTAGCGATTACGCTAAACGCCTGCCCAGTGATCAGCCGCTTTGGAGTAATAAAAAAATGGTCGATGGTTTGCCTTGGTACACCTTGCTCTATGGCGAGTACCCAACCCGAGATGCGGCCAAGCAAGCGATTCAGGCGCTTCCACAAACAGTGCGCCAATATGGCCCATTTGTTCGCTCCATTGCGGATATCAAACGCTCGTCCAACCCACAAATGGTGCGCGTTAACTAAGCGCGGCCCATTTGCTGAACCGGCCGGCGATTTGCCGGCTTTTTTGTGTGTGGTGGGTGACGCACAGCTGAGCGCCTGGTGTGCCGTACTCACTTGTATAATTGACAAGCAATTGACTATCAAAGCGGGCATAAAGATTGTTTGGATAATGAAAGCTAGCGAACAATTGTCTACTATGGCTTAAAAGTCAGCAAAATACGTGCATGACACGTCTTGTGAGAAAATGATGAGTAAAATAAACCTTCTTTTGCTGTGTGGTGGCGGTGGCGCTGAACATGCGATTTCTTTGATTTCGGCTCAGTATCTTGAGTCACAACTGGCAAAACTGCCGCGAGTGAAAGTCCATAAAGTGGAAATGACCGATCAAGGTTGGCATTTAGCGGATGGCATGCGCTGCCATTTGGATACCGATGGCATGCTGTGTAGCAAGGTAGAACACACCCAAATCCACTATGTGGTGCCTTGTATTCACGGCTTTCCCGGTGAGACAGGTGATATTCAATCATTATTAGAAATTACAGGCTTGCCTTATCTCGGTTGCGGACCTGAGGCGAGCCGAGTGTGCTTTAACAAAATCACCTCCAAGCTATGGTTTGACGCCCTTGGGATTCCGAACACACCTTACGTCTTTTTAACCGATCAAAGCCCAAGTAGCTTGGCTCGGGCACGTACTTTTTATGACGAGCAAGGGGCGGTTTTTGTCAAAGCGGCAAGCCAAGGCTCCAGCGTGGGCTGCTACCGAGTGTCGAAAGACGATGAGCTAGAAGCGCGAATTGCAGATGCGTTTACGTTTTCAGACCAAGTGCTTATCGAGAAAGCGATCAAGCCACGTGAGCTTGAAGTCGCCGCGTTCCACATGGGAGAGGATGTAATTGTCACACCGCCGGGCGAAATCAGCTGCCCAGAGGACACTTTCTACACCTACGAGGAAAAGTACAGCGACGGGAGCCATAGCAATACGCATATTGAAGCGGTGAACCTCACGGATCAACAAATAGAGGCGATTCAACAGTATGCGCGTCAAGCATTTGTGCACCTACGCTTAAAAGACTTGTCTCGTATCGACTTCTTTTTGAGTGACGATAATCAAATCTTACTGAATGAAATCAATACCTTCCCAGGAATGACTCCGATTTCAATGTTCCCCAAATTGGTAGAGCATCATGGTTATCCTTTCCACGAATATCTCGCCCAGTGTATTAGCAAAGCAACAGGGAAACGGGTGATTTAGGGGCTACTCTGTAGGCTTTTTATGTCGGTAACGTGCCTTGGCTTGCTCACTGGCTTCGCGGTTGCCGACATATTGCGCCGGCATAGCCGGACTTTTCCAGCGGCCTAGATGTTGGATTTGCTTGATACTTAACCCTTGCTTTGCCAGAGCTTTACTAGCCCCTACGCGTGGTGATTGTCCAGAGAACATCACTGATTCTCCTAACACATCACTGGCGCGGCGAAAAACGCGATAAATTGAAGAGGGGTCTAACGGTGTGTCGCCTAAGTGACCATGCTTGTTAATTCGTCGCAGTAGGGGGCCTTGATGGATCCCACTGTACTCGAGCCAAATGGCGAGCGTCATTGCCGTTTGTTCAGAGAGCACAACTCGTTGCTCTCCAATCATCACATAGGCCTTTTCGCCGTCATACAGAATATCTTCTGCGGCGAGTGCAGCGAGTTCACTGCGTTTGAGTAAGCCCTCATAACACAATGACCAAATTAAAAGGTCGCGGATATCGCGTAGTCGCTTGCTTGATTGGTACCGCTCTCGAAGTGCTGACAGGTGTCTTTTTTTAAATGGTGCGGCCTCTTTTGCCTCTGGGAGTTTCGCAGCAAGCAACCGCGCCATGGCATATTTCACTTCGCGATGCTTACTCGGATCTCGCTGACGGTGTAAGCGATGCACCAAGCCCACAGTGACAATGATTCGGCGGATCGCCGATACTTTTCGCTGCTGAGAGGTGAGTTCAGCAAATCGACGCAGTGTTGTCACCGCGCAGGGTAACGCCGTGACATGTTGGCTTTGGCAAAAAGAAACAAAAACTTGCCAGTCATTTCGATAGCTTAGTAGAGAGTTTCGACTGTACCGAGATTCTGTCACACCATTCCAATCCTCAACGGAGAGTATGCCCTGGTTAAATTTTTGAATACTCGCACTTAAGTTCTTGTCATCAATGGGATTAATCTTTTTCATGGTGCACTATAACTTTATTTCTATGCATGTATAGTAACATCAACCAAAGAGTAAAACTTGAAACATATCGCACTTTGTCTAACCACCTGTCTTTCCAAGGCTGAAAATTAGTGAAAATCCTCGAACTCAACGTGATAATAGTCTAAAAATTTAGTAGGTTCGTAACTCATAATAGGTAGATTACTGTTGTGGGAACGGCATCAGGAGGAAACTATGACCCAACGCCTTTTTCACCGTGGCTACACCATTGAGAAAGTAGAAGGCTCTGGTGATATCCAAGAGGTGTATCGTGCACGGCTAGGCGGTAAAGTTGTGTCTGGCAGCTTGACTGGTGTCAAAAAGTCGATTGAATGGTGGGTCGATACCAGCATGGTCACTGATCCTGCCGAGTTTGATGCGCTTGCTCGTAAACAAACCCGCCAAGTCGAAGAGTACAAAGGGTTTCGCCTGATGAATGACGATCCCGAGAAAGACGAAAAGGGCTGGTACATGATGGTTCGGGGAAACCTGATGAAAGGAACCTTACCCGCCCTCAAACTTTATATTGATCGCAACGGCGAAAAACTGCGCGCCTAATACACCCAATGTATACCAACCAATAAGATGAGCGGCTTTATCTGCAAAGCCGCTTTTTGTTTTGGTATAGTCTCACCAAGGTTTTCACATTACGTATACACCATGTCTGACAACAACCGATTAGTTTATTCTACCGAAACCGGCCGCATCAAAGAGGCAACGGAAAAGCCAGTTCGCCCAAAGGGAGATGGCATCGTTCGTATTCAGCGCCAAACAAAAGGGCGTAAAGGGAAGGGCGTTAGCTTAGTAACAGGGCTGGATCTTGAAGACGCGGCGTTAAAACTACTCGCCGCCGAGCTTAAAAAAGTATGCGGCTGTGGTGGCGCGATTAAAGACGGCGTTATCGAAATCCAAGGGGATAAACGCGATCAAATCAAAGCCCATCTTGAGAAAAAAGGCCACACCGTCAAACTCGCCGGTGGATAAAAAACGGGCAGCGCATGCTGCCCATTGTCAGTGATTTGCCACAATGCATGCTGACTAAGGATTACTCTCCGGATCAATCAACACGTCAAAGCGCTCGTTACCGTGAAGTGATTCAAAGTCAGCCTCCTCGCGAGCCGCTTCACGCAGAGAAGCGCTTTCCGCCACGGCGACTTCCAAGTCAGATATCGCTTGCTCTTCCGCACCAAGACGCGCATAAGCACAAGCACGCTGGAAGAGGGCGTTGGCATTTTTGTCATCCACCTCTAAAACACGGTTACTGATACTCAACGCCCAATGGTATTCACCCATTTCCATCGCGGCATCCGCTTTATGAGTGAGGGCTTCTAGATCACCAGGGCGAATTTTCAAGATCTCATTGTAGATTTCCATCCGCTGCTCTGGCGTTTGTGAATGCTGTGCGCGTAACCAAAGGTTATGGATCTCATTAATCCGTTCAATTTCTTTGTTATTCTCGGCGATGATACGTGTTTTGCGTTTCAAATCGCGCTCTAACGCTTGGAACTTTCGCTCATATTGTTCAGCAATTTCCGATAACTGTTGGTCAGCGAGTTCTTTGGTGTTGTTCTTAATATCACGCAACGATTGCCAACCAACCAGTGCGATCAATGATGCAGCGCCCGCAATCAAATAGAAAAAGTAAGTGACGGTGACATTGGCATAGTTAAGTGATTTGTCCGCTACGTCTAATTCACGGTCGGTAATCTCAACCACCATACGCTTTTCAAGGGCTTGAAAATCTGTTCTGAGATTACGAATCTCATCCAAAACATAGCGTTCCATCAATGGCTTGTCATAAATACTTTGTTCCGCATACGACTTAGGTTGTGCGGAGGCTTGTTTGGCTTCGCCTTCATCCTCAGCAGACACATTGAAGCTGGTCAATGCGACTAACAGCCAAGCCACTATTTGAGCTCTCATTTTTTCCCTTATTTAACGGTTCGCGTACAAACTAGCAAAACTGTAGCAAACCTTGCAGCACCTAAAAAGGTCAACAGGCTGAAACTGCTGAGATAACACTAAATATACCCATAAAAGATCATCATTTAGCTTATCACTGCGTGATTGAAGCACCTTAGGTCAAGCGAAGCATTTGAACTGAGTTGATTAAAGAAAGTGGTGATTAGCTATTTTATGGTAAATATATAATTACGTTGAATAGTCGTGTTAACACACTGAAGGGGGAGAAAACGTATCGACGAGGAATGCAGGCGCTTGTCTTATCGATGCTAATTTTCATCTGACGTATATGTGATTTAACATAAGATAGATAATGCGCACCAATGGTGTAAGGACAAAGTTGTAATGTCATTTTATAGCAAAGTTAAAATGTCTCCTTAAATCAATCTTTGACTTAGCAGTGCCCGGCCTAAGCAATTTAAAATGGCGACACATCCGCGTCTCTCTGATGCATTCAGTCAAAAAGCTATCGACCCGAGCTTCTTGATTGCACAAGCATAATAGATGTTGTCGAGCGCGCCAATTGATCATCTTTGAGGTTTTCTATAGGGTTTAGACAAACACCGTCCATTTTGGGTTTATTCATGATTAAAACCGCATTGGTTGGCTTCGGCTTTTCTGCCAACACATTCCATCTTCCTTTTCTTAATGCGATGTCGCAGTTTGATATTACGGCTGTTGTCTCCAGTAAGCCCGAGAACGTCACGCAACATTTACCCCAAGCGACATGCTACGCGGATATTAATACGCTGCTTGAGCATGAAAGTCCTGATTTGGTCGTCATTACCACACCCAATCATCTGCATTATGAGCACGCACGCCAATCACTCGAAGCCGGTTGCCATGTTCTGGTGGAAAAGCCATTTGTCACGCGCAGTGAAGACGGTCTTGCTCTGGCAACATTGGCGGATGAAAAAGGCCTAATCCTCTGTCCTTACCATAATCGCCGTTGGGATGGCGACTTTCTAACTCTCCAATCACTGCTAGAAAAAGATGAGCTTGGTGCTATTAAAGTCATGCATTCAAGCTTTAACCGCTATCGCCCAGAGGTTAGGCAACGTTGGCGAGAGCTGCCTGGCGAAGGCGCTGGTATTCTTTTCGATTTGGGTTCGCACCTGATTGACCAAACACTAACCCTGCTCGGAGACCCAGACGCTATTTCAGCTCAGTGTCGCGCTTTACGCCCGGGCAGCCAAACAACGGACTATTTTCAGCTCACGTTGCATTACCCAGATAGCGAAGTGATATTGAACTCTAGCCCATATCGGTCAGGCACCACAGAGCGCTTTACGGTACACGGCGAAAAGGCAACCTTCTCTTGCAACGGGTTAGATATTCAAGAAGATCAACTGCGTGCAGCCATGTCCATATTGGACAAAAACTTTGGTACTCAGTCGCATGAAGCAACGCTAGAGAAAGGTGACAGCGTCACTAAAATGACTTGTCCATTACATACTGGCCAATACCAGCAACTTTTTACTTTACTGGCAGAGTCGATCACACATCAACGCCCTTCTCCGGTGAGCGCCGAATCAGCGACTAAGGTAATTTACGCGATTGAACTTGCTCAACGTGCTTCGGAAACCGGCAGTCGCCAGACATGGCAATATTCGCTATAAAGGATATCTTCACTACCAATCGCCCCAAGAGTTATAACCGCTTGGGGCACCGCACTTTCTGCCCACCACATCTAAACACCGCATGGTGTGATACCTGTTGTCTTGGCTACTGAGATATCTTTGACCACCAGATAGTATGTTGAATTTGTGATTAACATATAAAGTTATAGTGCATTAAGGGAGTAAAATAAAGCCCGAACTCATATCGGGCTGGACGGCATCAAAAGAACCATTGGTAACCAATCATCATTAGCAGCACCCAAAAAACCGATAATCGCCATTTAATGAGTGCAGCTAAGCCAACGACTATCGGGATTAAATCAGTCCACTGGCTATAAGCTGACACCCAAACGGGTTGATAAAGCGCTGCCGCTAAGAGACCGACAACACTGGCATTAATCATAATAATGGCCCCCGCCAATCTAGGCTGCGATTTAACGGCCTCCCACACGGGCAATACACCAAACATCAATAACGCACCGGGTAAAAAGATTGCGATTGTCGCGATAATACTGCCCCATATTGGCGATAGCCCTTCAACCGTCGCGCCAAGGTAGCTAGCCATGGTAAACATCGGACCTGGCACTAATTGTGCGGCGGCGTAACCTTCAATCAAGGAGGAGTCTGTGACAACGTCACCCAATATAGGCTCTAACAACGGCAGAACTACATGGCCGCCGCCAAATACAAAACTTCCCGCTTGGTAGAAAAGGTTGAAAACTTGTACCGGCAGCACACTATTGAAAAGCCAAGGAACCGTGAGTAAGAATACAAACAGGCTGAGAATGATCCCGCTGCGCCGTTGCGCGTGCACTATCGATATCGAAGTAGCCTGAACAGCGGTTTGTTTAAAGCCAACGGCCCCGATCACACCAGCGAGTAAGATGGGGAGTACTTGATAAACAACGCCAGACGGCGACGCTAATAGCCATACTGTGGTGACAATTGCAACCATCGCTGTGGTGAACGAATGAATGAATTTTCGCCCCATCGATATTGTCGCGTCAATCACCACAACCACAGCCAATAACTTAGCCGCACTAATCAGCGTGCTTACCCAACCCGCCGTATCATTGCTGCTGCTAAACATCGCTGCTGCGGTTAATAAAGCGAAAGAAGGTAACGTAAACGCGACAAATGCCCCCAATGCTCCCAAATAGCCACCGCGCTGATAGCCAATATACATACCAAGCTGACTACTGCCTGGTCCTGGCAAAAACTGACTGATCGCCAAACCTGACGCAAATGCCTCTGCACTCAGCCACTGCTTCTCTTTCACAAAAACGTGCTCGAAATAGCCGATATGTGCCGCAGGGCCACCAAATGACATACAGCCTAAGATAAAAAACTGCTTGAGTAATTCGATCATGTCCACCTCCAGCCTGAATTCTATCCATGTTAGCCCATGAATATAAACAGATAACATCGATTTATTAAATGAATGATATTAATAAATCGTTAGCAGTAGCATCCGCAAACACGTCGGCCGTAATTAAACTACAGCACTTGTAGTAAGCACTTACAATTCACACGTATCATTGTTTCCACTGGAAAACTATAAGTTTAACTGATTGATACGTATTCATTTTATTTTGTTAGAGATAACAGGAAGGCGATAGGTGGACCCGTCATTGGTCATAGAATGATCGAAGCGATAAGCGAGCTTGGCAGTTGGTAAGTTGTCACGCTTGGATAGTATTTTATGAAATAAGTGCAATAGCCACTTTGGGTCTCTCAACTAATGACGTGACGGCGTCACTAAATGATGCCCTGCTCTCCCGAGCTGGGTTGAACTGTGGTACGCTTCTGGCTACCAACTTTCAGGGAAGCGTAAGCAATGCTTGATCACCTTCAACAAATTGTTGTTTTGGCTACCGTGGCTCAAGAGCAACACTTCACTCGCGCAGCAGAACGGTTAGGGATTTCAAAGTCTCAAGTCAGTAAGCAAGTGCGTTATTTGGAAGACAGGTTGGGGGTGCAATTGGTACAGCGGAATACGCGCTCTGTGTCGCTAACGGAAATCGGCGCACAATACGCCGACTATGGTGCGCAACTTATGGCAACGCTAGACGAAGCAGAAGCCATGGTGGCAGGTTATCGTGACGAAGTGACGGGCAAGTTGCGTATCGGTGTCGCCCAGTCATTTGGTAATACCCTGATCACGCGTAGTTTTGCCACATTTCGGCAAAACTACCCTGCGCTCGATCTCGATATTACGCTCTTTGATCATCGCCCTAATCTGGTTGAAGAGGGCTATGATTGCTGGGTCGCGATCCATGAACAACCGCCAGAGGGAATGGTGGCTCGCAAGCTCGCGGATTGCCAATTTAAACTGGTTGCCTCGCCGGACTATTTAGCTCGGCAAGGAACACCAAGTCAATTGAGTGATTTGAGGCACCATGACTGTATCACCTATCAAAGTCGCGAGCGCAGCTATGATAAATGGCCATTCAATAAAGCAGGCAATGAGCAAGTAGTTCGCGTATCGGGCCGCTATAACATCAATAACGCCCCTGCCGTGCTTGAAGCTGTAAAAGCGGGGATGGGGGTTGCCTATTTAGCGACCTACCTCCTCGATGATGAACTTCAAAAAGGTGAGCTGGTTGAGATCTTACCAGATTGGCGTCCCTGCCTCGCGCTTCCGATTTATATCGTCTACCCTCGCCGCAAACATTTAGCCCCTAAAGTACGCGAGTTTATCGACTTTATGCTCGAAGAAGTAGGCGATCCGCCCGTGTGGGATCGCCTTCACGCTAGCAATAGGTGACCTTGTCACTATTGGTCTATCGATGTCGTCGCTTGATCACTGGCGGCACGTTGCGCATTAATCACCGGGTTCGCATACATCTGACGAATATAATCGCGTGCTACCTCAGGTGCTTGTGCCAACTTTTGTTCAAACAGCTCGCGCTCTTCGGCGGTAACACTGTCATGCGCTTCCCCCGCCGCGATATAGTTAGCTGGATAAAGTCGATATAGACAGTGAATTTGCCGATCAATATCCGCCGCTAAAGTCTCTGGTGTTGATTGTGACACCGTCACAGGTGCACCGAAGGCGACATGAACTTGACGCTTATGCCCCACAATGCCTTTTACAATCGTTTGAATATCTTCAAATTCACTCTTTTCGTAAGCGCCCAAACGGTTGACGGCATCTAGCTCAGTCGCTTTGTCTAAGTCGCAAGGATCATTTTGATATGAGATGGCTACCGGAACGATGTTTAGTGCCTGCATGTACTCATCAAAGGATTGCTTGTTTTTGCGCCCTTCCATGTAGAACATCTTAAGGATGGCAGGATCGGTCATGTCTAATCCTGTTTTTGCACGCCCTTCCCGCTGAGCAATCCAGATAGACTGGCCTTCATCTAATGAATGGCGTATGTACGCCGACAGCTGGGAGAGCGATTTCATCATTTCACGCGGCGCTCTCGCTGAGCGTTTGACGATAAAGCTCTTATTTAGCTTCATCAGCTCGGTAGCACAGGGTTTACGCAACAAATTATCACCAATCGCGATACGCACTGTGTCTAAGCCTTGCTGATGCAAACACCAATTGACCAGCGCGGGATCCATCGCAATATCACGATGGTTAGAGACAAAGAGATACGCTTTATCCGGCGAGAGGTGCTCGACCCCCGAAACAGTGACGTTGTCACATGATGTTTTGATCATCTTGCGCATGTAACTCGCGACATGCAACTGCACGTCTTGTACGGTTTTAATGTTGCGCCACTTTTGGGTGAGATAAAGTTTCAGTGCGGGCTTAAGTAACCACCCTAGCGGACCCGAAGCATGAGGATAACGATAGGATAAGATCGCATTGATAAATTCATCGTCTTGGATCAAGCGATGAATCGCTGCAGGCACCTCATCATCATGATAAGGACGGATGTCTTGGTAAGGATCGTTAACTGTTTGCACGTTCTTCCGTTTCATTTGATAAAAACCGCGCCATTCTACGCGGTCAAACAAGGATTCAAAGTTAATCCAGCGACATTTTATAGAGGTTGGAGGTCAGACCTATTCTGTACTCGTGAGTTCCCTCAACCATATTGGGGCTTGACCTCTTGTTTAAAAGTGCTCAACATTGCCGACCTGTAAAAATGAGAGCCAGACATGAAGTACACCAGCGAATACACCGCCTATCACCAAGATTGCCTCGTGCTTACCCCGCGAAAGCGTCGCCATACCGCCACTTTCTTATACGTAGAGTTCGGTTTAGTTCTCGTACGCCTCGGTAAACAGGATATTCCCGTGTACGCTGGCCAAGGCTTTTGGCTCCCGTTTGATTGTCTATACGCACTGATGATCACGCCACACACCAGCCTGCATCAGCTAACGGTATCGCCTAGAGTGACGGTGTCACTTCCTCAGTCTGCGGGCCACGTGATACCCAGCGCATTATTGCATGCCGGACTCACAGCACTTGAGCCGTTATCCGGCGCGAACCAAAACACACCGGCAACGCGTCGCCTGCATGGGGTACTGCTCGATCAGCTGGTGACGCTATCACCCGCAATCGCAAACGACGCTAGCTATCAATGTGTAGCGGCCTGTGTTGATCATGCGAATGCTGGACGGCCACTCGAAGGTGACAACGCGCATTTTACCTTCCAGGCCTGCACTCAGCTTACCTATTCAGCGTTGTGCGAATACCTCACCGTCCGCCAGCTAAGGGCGCAGCTTAAATCCGGCAACAAGCTGGAAACTGCAGCGACGTCGCTCGGGCTATCTTACGATGCCGCCCTCGCGCTGTCCGACGAATATCACGCTGTAATCGTTTAATTAGAGAGCGAGAATGCTGTATGGCTGAGTTGCTCGGCAACACTTGGGGTCGTCAAGTCGTCGACTGACAGCCCTTTTGCCAGCCGATCGCGGATATACGTACTGCGTACATTGACGGATTCTGGCATTCCTAGCACGGACCAACGCGCCAGGATCTGCTCACTGTGCGCAAATTGGCCGAACTTTAATAAGTTATCTGGCCCGACGACAAAAGTCAGATCGGCGTGGCAATAGTGTGCCTGCAGCGCGGTCAGCAACATATAAGTTGTGACAGCGTCACCATTTTTACCCAGCTCTGCTTCAAGGCGACAGCACGAGGCCTGCGGCATGTTCAAATCGTGAATAAAGGCATCAACCCATTGGCAACGCTGCTCAAACGAGGCCATCGATTTTCCCCACGCATGCTTATAACTTGGTACCAGTAGTACGCGATCAAAATGCGTCAACTGTTCGATAACAGATGCATGCCCGCGTGTGGGCGGATTAAACGCACTGCCAAAAATGGCAATTTTTTCAGTCATATCATTCCTCTTTGTCACGAAGTTTACATGTATCTGCCTGATTGCGCGACCATCAGCGAAGTGAATCGACGCTATTGGCCATCTCATAACCAGTGATAACGGTTAATCGTGGCGTAGCTATACCCAAGCTTTGCGAGATCATGCACAATAAGAATCATCACGTCGGTCGCATGCAAGCGAAATCAAGAGGAACACAACATGGAACAACACATCCGCGAAGAAATGCGCGTTCAACCTTCTATCGATCCACAAGCAGAAATTACACGCCGCATTCACTTCATTAAGACCATGCTCACCCGCTCGGGAACGCGCAGCCTGGTGTTAGGTATTAGCGGGGGCGTTGATTCTTCAACTTGTGGTCGATTAGCCCAGCTAGCCGTTGAGCAATTGAACGAAGAGTTCGGCCGTAATCACTATCAATTTATCGCCGTGCGGTTGCCCTATGGCGTGCAAAAAGATGAAGACGAAGCGCAATTGGCATTGTCGTTCATCAAGCCAAGCAAAACGGTCACGGTCAATGTTAAACCCGGTGTTGATGGCACGCACAGTGCGGTATTAGATGCCGTCGCGGCGGTGGATCTGTTACCCGATAACGAAGACACCCTTGATTTCGTCAAAGGTAACGTCAAAGCACGCGCCCGCATGGTCGCTCAATACGAGATTGCTGGACTAACTCAAGGGTTGGTGATTGGAACCGATCATTCTGCGGAAAACATTACTGGTTTCTATACCAAGTACGGTGATGGTGCCTGCGATCTTGCTCCTCTATTTGGATTAAGCAAGCGACAAGTGCGCCAACTGGCTGCGGCACTGGGTGCGCCAGAGGTATTGGTCAATAAAGTTCCGACCGCGGATTTGGAGGAGTTATCACCACAAAAAGCCGATGAAGACGCGCTTCAGCTGACCTATGAGCAGATTGATAACTTCTTGGAAGGCAAGCCCGTCGATGAGGCGGTGAAAGGGAAGATCATTCAGGTCTATCAAGCCACCCAGCACAAACGTCAACCCATTCCGACTGTCTACGATATCGAGGCGTGAAGTTGGTGGTCGGGGTGTCGGTCGGCTTGCTGGCCGGCATCAATCAGACCATCCAACTCCGCCCATAAATTATCACATAGACCAGGGCGATATACGGCAACCCGAAAGCCGCCATGCTCTCGTTGGTATTGCTGAAAACGCGGAGGACTGTGTTCACTGCTTGCGATCACATTGGCAAGACGGTCACAGGTTTTAACAACCAAGGCGAGCCATGCGGCTTCATCGCTGGGATCCAGCGCGATCAAACGTTGGTTGAGTGCCCGTTTTCTCTCATGTCGGGTCGGTTTGCGCGGATCGGTCACCAGCATAACTGCTCGCGCTATCGTCGGCCCAAAGCGCTCGGCGATTTCTTCGACACGAGTGGCGGTGTCTTCAAGAATATCATGCAACTGAGCGACAATACGCGCGTCTTCACCATAAGGTGCAGCAATACGCTCTACATGATCGAGATGACAACGATAAGGCTGCGCACCATATCGTTGCAGCGCATGCCTGACTCGTGCCCACTCTCTTGCTTGTTCGACCGCGTGACTCATCCCCGACTCCCTTGACCTCTCTACTATTAAATAAATCAGGGATCCGATGAATTGTAAATAAAAAAGCAGCATATTCTGCTGCTTTTTCTCACTCTTCAGACGCTGAGGCCGCCGCTGCTTGTGCTCTGATCTCTGCCGCGACTTTCATGATGGCTTCACCACTACTCATGCCCTCTGCCATCAAAGCGTGAATACGCTCTGCAGCCTGTTGCTGCTCATCATGCGTCAATGTAATACCGTCGAACATAAATACGCTCATCTATTAAAAAGGCAGGCTATTTTAGGGCCTGCCTTTTGCGTTGTCATCGACTTTTCGTCACCACGAGTTTAGAAAGTAAACGCGAGTTGGGCTGAGCCCCCATAGCTGTTGCTATCAATGATACTCGCCGCGATATCCACGTTAACCACCCCAAAGGGTGACAAGCCTAGACCCAGTGTAAACGCGTCTTCAACGTTATCTTTCATATCCGCGCGATAACCGGTTCGTAATTGAGCATGACCAAAGGCATCAAATTCAGCCCCGATCCGGAAAAACTGGGTATCATCATCAATATCTAAAGTACCTTTAAATCCTTTGCTCTTGTTTAAGTCGATATCGCCGGCAATGGTGACAAAGTCGGAAACAAACGCCGAGCCAAGCGTAAACTGTGGCCCTACCTCATAGGTAAAGCTGTGACCCGTTGTACTACTTGTCACTGTGTCCACATCGTTACTGATCAGGTTTTTACCGGCTAAGCCGACGCGATAAGGGCCAGTCTGCCACACCGCCCCGACATCAATGTTAAAGCCGTTATCTTCTTCACGGTAACGGCTATCATCCCAGTCATCGGTGTCATAAGAATCAACCGAGACGCCATAGTTATAGGTTGTGATCTGCTGCAATTTTGGGGAGACACCCACCGCAATACGTTGACCTGCAATTTCCACGTTTGATGCAAGCGCAACACCCAGCTCACCCACACCCACGGCAACGATGGTCGCGGTCGAACTGGGGTTAATTGACGGTGTGGTAATATCACTGTCTTTAATATCCGGTAAGACGGCGCCTTCGATGATCCCTGAGGTAAAGAGTGTCGCAGAAATGGAGCCAGTTGGGATCCCTACGGCTGCACCGACCCCCGCATCCAAGTGTGCTTGATCGCCCTGCGCATTTCGCATTGCTTGCTGCGCGGCCGTTAGGTCGTTGTTATCGTACGCATCAGAGATATCATCTAAATCATCCATGAGCTCATCTGGGTCACGCACTTCCGCGCCCAGATAAGGAAAAATCACCCCAAACGCGCTGTCAGGGTCAAGTGCCGCCAAGGCAGGGTTGTGAAATCCCGCAGATAAGTAGTCGCCTGCTGCGACCGCAGCCCCACCCATAGCATTTGTTCGCGCATCGGTAGGATTGGTCGCTGCCACTGCAGACCCTGTGCATGCTGCAAGTGCAAGCACAAGTAGGTGTTTTTTATCGTGCATTAGGTTGCCTCGCTTTCCTCTTCGTTTTATCTAAAGAGCGTAGCGGCTTGGCAACCAGCGCGATCAGGTAAGGTCAAAAGATGTGAACAATGTCAGGTTTCAGCCGTGTAACACCTTGGTCAGTCGGGCTTTATTGCGCGAAGCGCATCCGGATCCAAATCCGGTAAATCAATAGCCCGGCCAATTCGCTGCACTTCCTCAACAGACAACGCACCTTGCCAGCGCCTTTCAATCAGCGCCACACTAAACCAATACTGGCCGTTCGGTACATCCAGCACTGGCAACGTCGTGGGCAGGCGTTTGTGCTTTTCGACCGACCATATCGGCGCACCATCTGGCTGATTGTGGGGATAGAGATTGAGCGTCAGAAACGGGCGCTGACATGTAGAGTCTAAGCTGTCAGGCGGGGCTATCCGCCAACTTCGCGTGTCTTTCCAGCTGATTTTTTGCAAGGGTTGAGGCTGCGTCATCAATAACCAGCTGGTCCATGTTTCTCCTTCTACTGACGTCACCTCAAGCTGATAGAGCCCTTCTTTCACTGGTTCGGAAAGACCATCTTGCTCTAGCAACCACTGGTGTTGGTTTTGACCACTCAATCGCTGCGAAATGATGGTTTCATCAGGCCAATGCTTAAGCGAAAAACGAGCAATACCGGGCTGAGACTCCCCACGAACTTGCAAGCGATAATAGACACGGCTGGTCGTCTGTACCGTTTCACGACGCAGGGATAAATTACTCAGCCAATCTGGCATCGTCTGCTGACTCAAGCTCCGCCCGCAATCTTCGGTTATCGCCAACGCAAGCAGCTGCGCCAAGTGCTGCTGACGCGAAGCGGATAGATTTGGCTGCTGCCAAGCTTCAATCATGGCATCCATACTGCCTGCTGTATTCCCTTCCAGCAGGCGTTGGTGGGCGCTGGTCAAGGCATCATTACCATCAAACCAGGCCGCTTGAGTACCACCTGCTATCAAGGCAGCAGCGAATAAACCGTGCGTGAGTCGTAAACGCATTATGCTTTCATGCGATAGCCAACGCCACGCAATGTCTCAATATTCACTGAAGGCAACTTTTGGCGAAGTTGCAAAATGTGCGTATCAACCGTGCGCGTCGTTGGGTAATGGTTGTAGCCCCAAACCTGATCCAGTAGCTCATCCCGTGTGAACACTCGTCCCGCATTTTTAGCCAGGAAATGAAGCAAATCAAACTCAGTCCGTGTCAGTACGACTTCTTGCTCGCCACACATTACTGCGCGACTTGCAGTATCAATGCGCACATCGTTGACAACAATTTCATCGCTGGATGCATCGACTTCACCAACAGGGTTACGCAGGTGAACACGAATACGTGCCAGCAATTCTGCTTCAGCAAAAGGTTTGGTGATGTAGTCGGTGGCACCCGAGTCAAGGCCGCCGACACGGTCACGCACGGAGACCATCGCGGTCAGCAAAATCACAGGTACCGTTTTGAGTTTGTTCCAGTCAGGCAACCAATCAATTGAGTCGCCTTCGGGTAACTGGCGATCGAGGATCACCAAATCTGCATCACGCCATAGCTCTGCCACTTTTGTCGCGCTATCTGCGTATAAACAGCGGTAACCGGCCTGCTCTAAACTGGCAAGTAGGCCATCAGCCAAGTTGGCATCATCTTCAACCAGAAGTAACGTCGCTTGCGTCACAATGAATCTCCAAAGTAAATGTAGTGGGCGGGCCCGATAAGCTTAGCTTACCCCCCATCCGCTCAATCATAGATTCCACGATAGTTAGTCCGAGGCCTAAGCCACTTTGACTAACAAAGGGTTTACGAATATGTTTCCAGTCCTTGGCAGTCAGGTCGCCCTGATCCTGAATCGCGATCGTAAAACGATCTGACAATACCTGTGCGCGCACTTCAACCGGTGCTACACCATATTTGACCGCATTAGCGATCAAATTGTTCAATGAGGTTGCTAGCCAATACACATTGGCACTGACAGCGCCATCTTGCGAGACATACATAGTGACATTGTGCTCGTCACAGATGTACCCCAACCACTCTTTTAGTGAAGGGATCGTCTCTTTATTCAACGGCTTTTGGTTCGATTGTAAATAGTCTTTGCTCGCTTCCGCTAACTGCTTTAAGCGACGTGCATCCTCACACAAGCGTCGAAACTCGTCATAAAATGACTCAGGCAAGGTATCAAACTTGCGCCTAAACCCTTCCACCGTCATTGAGAGGCTGGCAATCGGCGTACGCAGTTCGTGGGTGAGGATCTGTAGCACCAGCATCCGCTCTTGCATCAACCGGCGCTGAACCGTCCAACGGTTAAATGCCCAACCTCCGAGTGCCGCAAGGTTGATAACAATCAAGGCACCGACTAAGTAGGGCCAATACGTCGGCGCTTTTTCTTCATTCCAGCAAATGTTTCCCACGCGCGCCAAACAAAAATCTTGTTCGCCCATCGCGGACAAACGCAAATCAAACTCTGCTAATAATGGCTGCCATTGTGTCGAAGGGTACAAGTGATAATAGCTACCGACACGAACCCACATTTCATCACTACTGAGTAGCGATTTCGCACCACTATTCAGTGCTTCGACAGCAGCGGTATCCATACGCTGCAACCGCCCCAACAAGGTATCCGGTTGAGCCGTTGGCCGTTCTTGAATATGAAAAAAACGGGTCAGCTCACTGCGCCGAGACGGAAATTGTTCGACATATTTCGCCGCATAGCTGCCTCCTCCTGGATGGATAAACCCTGAGCGGGAAAACCAAGCAACCGGCAACTGAGTGTGATTACACATGGCGCGCGTGAACACTAAAGGCTCGGTCACTTTGGGGTGAACAGGCCACGGCCCTTGGCACTTTTGTGCGGCTTGGTACAAACGACGAATGTCTTTAAGCGGGTAATTAGCGGTTTGTGGCAATAAACTGTCGGGACTGAGTAAGACCTTGGGGAAGGCGCGATTAATGCCAATAAGGTTATATCGTGCCACCGGATCGGCAAGCAATAGCTGTGCTCTGAACGCTGTCATTTGTTCAGAGAAAGAGCTTGCAGCACTCGTTGGCAGCGCAATAAGCGCCAAGGTCATTAACAGCAGGATTCGCATAGTCGCAAGCTTATCACCCAACGTGAATGAAATGTCAGTGCAATGTAAGTTCGGTGTATTGCACACGATGAAAGCAATCGGTAACGATGACACCGCAGTTCAACGTGAACCTTCCCGCCCAAAAAAAGAGCCAGCCTTCGCTGACTCTTTATACCTATATTGACGCTTTTTGCCAATCAAAGCGCTTTAAATATTGCCTCAACGCTTTGTTTCGCATCACCAAACAACATCGCACTGTTCTCTTTAAAGAACAGCGGGTTTTGTACCCCAGCATAGCCGGTATTCATAGAACGCTTAAATACCACCACGTTGCGTGCATTCCACACTTCAAGCACTGGCATACCTGCAATCGGGCTTGACGGGTCTTCGGTCGCGGCAGGGTTAACCGTATCGTTCGCGCCAATCACCAAGACAGTGTCCGTTTCAGGGAAATCATCGTTGATTTCATCCATTTCCAACACGATGTCATAAGGGACTTTCGCTTCGGCTAACAATACGTTCATGTGACCGGGCAAACGACCCGCAACAGGGTGAATACCAAAACGTACGTCAATACCCATTCCACGAAGCTTCTCTGTCACTTCATAGACGGGATACTGCGCCTGAGCAACCGCCATGCCATAGCCTGGGGTGATGATGACGCTTTTTGAGTCTTTCAGCATCTCAGCAACATCTTCGGCGGTCACTTCACGGTATTCACCCATCTCCTCGTCACCGGATGACGCCGTACCATCAGAACCAAACCCACCCGCAATCACACTGATAAACGAACGGTTCATGGCTWTACACATGATGTATGACAGAATCGCACCCGACGAACCTACCAACGCACCAGTCACGATCAACAGATCGTTTGCTAGCATAAAGCCTGCGGCGGCAGCCGCCCAGCCTGAGTAGGAGTTAAGCATCGACACCACAACTGGCATGTCTGCACCACCAATCGAGGCCACGAGGTGATAACCAAACGCTAACGCAATCACGGTCACAATCAACAGTGCTGCCGTTGACCCTTCCGCATTCACAAAGCTAATCAGCAACAAGAACGAGACGACAACCGCGGCTAGATTCAACTTGTGACGGTGTGGCAGCATCAAGGCTTTGGAAGAAATCACTCCACGGAGTTTACCAAAGGCGACAATTGAACCGGTGAAGGTAATCGCGCCGATAAATACACCGAGGAAGATCTCAACCAAGTGGATATTAAGCATCGCACCAGTCAATGGTGGATGATCAATATAGGTATTAAAGCCCACTAGTACCGCAGCCAAACCTACAAAGCTATGTAGCATGGCCACCAGCTCAGGCATTTCGGTCATTTCAACACGCTTGGCATAATAAATACCAATCGCACCACCGATGACCATCGCAAGAATAATCCAGCCAACGCCCTGTACTTCAGGACCCCAAATCGTCGCGACTAACGCGATCGCCATCCCGGTAATACCGTAATAGTTACCGGCACGCGCTGATTCTTGCTTGGACAGTCCAGCCAAACTCAGAATAAAACACAACGCCGATACAATGTACGCAGCTTGTACCAATCCTTCAGACATTGTTTCTCCTTACCCTTTACGGAACATTTCAAGCATGCGCTTTGTAACAGTAAAGCCGCCAAATATATTGATACTCGCGATCAACACGGCAATGAATGCGAGGAAGGTGACAAACCCAATGCCTTGTCCAACTTGCAGCAATGCGCCCACAATAATAATCCCGGAAATCGCATTGGTAACCGACATCAGTGGTGTATGCAGTGCGTGAGTGACATTCCACACCACGTAGTAGCCGACCACGCAGGCCAAAACAAACACCGTGAAGTGAGAAAGAAACTCGCTCGGCGCATAGTTCGCGATCCACCCAAATGCCCCGGCAGCCGCGGCCATCAAACCATATTTAGTCGCACGAGAGGTTTTCTTAGGCTCGGCTTTCGGCGCAGGCTCGGCTTTCGGTGCCGCTTTAGGTTGCGCCGAAACTTGAATCGGTGGCGCAGGCCATGTGACTTCACCTTCTTTGATGACGGTCACACCACGAATCACCACATCGTCAAAGTCAATGCCGATATTGCCATCTTTTTCTTTGCAAAGGAGTTTGGTGAGGTTGACCAAGTTGGTGGCATACAGCTGTGATGACTGCGTCGGTAAGCGGCCCACCATATCGGTGTAGCCAATCACTTTCACCCCATTGGGTGTTGTGATCACTTTATCTTTTTCCGTGTATTCGCAGTTACCGCCGTTTGCAGCGGCCAAATCAACAATCACGCTACCCGGTTTCATACTGTCGACCATCTCTTTGGTCACCAGTTTCGGGGCAGGTTTGCCGGGGATGAGCGCGGTCGTGATAATAATATCGACATCTTGCGCTTGTTCAGCGTAGAGCTTTTCTGCGGCTTTATTAAACTCATCAGACATCTCTTTGGCATACCCATCGCCACTGCCTGAATTGTCTTGTTTAAAATCAGCCTCTAAAAACTCGGCGCCCATACTTTCAACTTGTTCTTTCACTTCAGGGCGTACATCGAACGCACGGACAATCGCCCCTAAGCTACCTGCGGCACCAATGGCGGCAAGCCCGGCCACACCAGCGCCCGCAACAAAGACTTTCGCAGGTGGCACTTTACCTGCCGCAGTGATTTGTCCAGTGAAGAAACGGCCAAACTCATGCGCGGCTTCGACCACCGCGCGATAACCAGCAATGTTGGCCATCGAACTTAGCGCATCCAGCGATTGTGCACGGGAGATCCTTGGCACCGCGTCCATCGCCATCACATTAATCTTGCGAGCCGCCAAACGCGCCAGCAACTCTTCACTTTGCGCTGGCCAAATAAAGCTGACTAGCGTGGCACCCTCTTTAATGAGAGCAATTTCATCTTGACCGGTCTCTTCAACCACACCCGGTGCATTCACTTTGAAAATGATATCCGATTGCCAAACGGCTTCGGTATCGACAATACTCGCCCCGGCTTGTTCATAGGCTGTGTCTTCAAAGCTCGCTAGCTCGCCAGCGCCTTTTTCAACTGCTACTTCAAAGCCGAGTTTTATCAACTGCTCCACCGACTTTGGTGTCGCAGCAACTCTCGTTTCATTAACGAGCCTTTCTTTTGGAACACCAATCTGCATAGCTATTCCCTGACTATTGGCTTATGAGAAATTTTTTGTAACGAACCACAGGTCAAATATCAAGCACCTGTAGGCATAATACTGACAAAAAAAGGCATACCTTGATAAAACCCATAAAGACTGCGAAAAATCGATAAAAAATAACGCCGCAAGCACCACATAAGGCACGTGCGACGTGGGTGCAGTCTGTTGTCAGCGTCCGATGCTTAGCAACGCAACATCACTAACTTAACGAGTTTGAGCGACAATCACCACAGGGCAAGGATCGCAATTCTGGTGTAAATGTGATCAGTGCTACATTTTATCTTTTTTTGTTTCGAATATTTATGCATTAGTTTTGGTATAGCGCAGAAGCCCATGCCAGAAGTAAGGTCAAAATAGGCGATCGCCATTCTGGTCAATCATCATCTTGGCTTTTACTAGCATCAAGCTGTTGGCATTTTCCTGGTTTCCCAATAAATCTGAGCGGATAAACTGATGCGTGAGCGTTTCTTGTCCCTGCCGTTTGCAAATTCGCCCACACACTCGGTACTGCCCGTTTTCTGGCGTTGCTTCGGGATATATAAGGTAACCTTTGTATTCAGTCGGGGTAACTGTTGGGGCTGATGCCTTGCGAGGGGCATCGTTTCGTGAGAATAACTTAGAAAACCATCCCATTATGTTTGTCGCTCCATTGAAATACGTTTAGCGTCAATGGTTAACCTGCCATGATCCAAACCAAAGTACTAGTCGCACACCGGTTTCTTTACGTTAACCGTCGCGATAGAACAAAAAAAACGCCATATCGTTATGATATGGCGCTTTACTTTTTATCAGGTCATCTTATCGGTTTATGCCAATGTCACGTTGCAAATGTGCGGGTAAACGGCTTGCATCATAAGCATGTGCATTGGTGTTGTTGGTGAACAACACATCCATGGCATGAGCGATCAGTCCTTTGATTGTCACCGCGTAAGATCGACGTGTGCGTGGCATGTTTGCCGTAAAAGTTGTCATACGATCCTCGCTTTGTTTTCTGAATCACTCGCGGCGCATTATAGAAACAGTGACTTAGATTCTACACTGATGATAATTCAACCTAGCCATTAGTTTTACTTATTCGAAACACCCCTATGCACAGCGGTGATTTGTTGTTAATTTTAGGTTAAATAAAGGGCTGATATAAATCATGGGAGATATGGTCGATTTTAAACAACATCGATTGCTGAACCTTCCTTCTGCTACATGCTATATCAGGCTTTTTTGCGTATAAATCGACGAAAACGAACAATCTTTACTCACTTGCAGAAAAAAGCTGGTAACATTGCCGTTACACATGTGATTAGGGTGCTGTCTATGCTGGCATTTCTTGCTCGACATTCTGCGTTGTTTCTTTTTATTGCCGCTGTAATCGGTTTTGCGTTTCCTCACATTTCATTAGCGCTTTTTCCCTACCTGCCCTATGTGTTATTCGCATTAATGTTATTTACCTTACTCGGGATTAATCAGTCCTTATTGGTAAAAGCACTCGGGCAATGGCGAGTTTGGCTCTATGCGTTTGTGCATGCCGTGGTTCTGACTATCGTTACCTGTACGATTGCATGGGGACTGGGCGCCTCCGATACCATGCTACTCGCGATCAGCGGGATCTGTGCCACTGGCTCGTTATTCGCAACACCTGCCATTATTCGCTCATTAGAAATGGACGCATTGATCGCCATGGCATACACCATTGCGTCGACGTTACTGATGCCCATTGTTCTCTTTATTAATCTGAGCCTATTGAGTGGCGAAGCGTTCTCACTCGACTTACACAGTTATATTGCGAGGCTTGTGATCTTTATTTTTGGTCCGATGGGAATGGCCGCGCTGTTTCACGCATGGATTAAGCCTGAAAAATTAAAACGTATTCATGGAAAACTGGCGCAATTCACGATTGTATTGGTGTTTAGCTTTCCATTGGGCTTAGTGGGTCCGATTGGCGCCATGTGGCAGAAGGATAGCGGTTACGCCTTGGAGCTGTTAGCAATTTCAGTCGCATTATGCATGCTTTTCTTTGCAGTTGCGTACATTATCTACCGGCGATACGGGGAAGAAGCCAGTATGATTGCCGCAGTTACCGCCGTGAACCGCAACGTGTTACTCACTTATACGGTGGCAGGTGCCGCATTGGGGCCGGTATTTTTACCCCTCATTGGGGCCATTCAGTTACCCATTTATTTACAACCGTTACTGGTGCGTTGGGGAGTGCGTTTAAAGCGCGCATCCCACAACGCCACCACGGATAACTCGCTTAAATAACGGGCACAAAATACACTAACGATGCCCACGCGAGTAGCCAAAAGGTGATTAAACCCACATCGAACCAATCACGCATTTCCATACGAACCTCACTTTCTATTCGTGTGCCGATAAACTGCGTTCCTAGATACATATCGACCATGGAGATGAAAACTTAACCTTGCGGCAACAAAGTGCCGTGGTTACCCTTCATCTGATAGTAAGCAAGGGATGGGCCAAGTAAGTGATTATGATTGCCAGCAGCTTTCGCCCTGCTGAGGTGATACGAGATAACACACCAAAGGCTGGTCAGGGAGTTGCAATACATCTTGCGCTCGCGCGTATTGCATGAAGCATTCCGCCATCGATAAACCAATTGAGCGACGACGGCCGGTTTGAAGAGCGTCATAGCCTTCTTTACCTTGCGCGGTATATGAAGATGACACACCAACGTATTGGCGCTCGTCATCAATAGCAATCCAGTGCTGGCCGCGCTTAATGTCTAATTGGGTGATCCGCGCCCCCATCGGCTGCCATGCTTCATAGCGATAGCGTAGATCGGCACAATAGGGAAAACTGCCCGACCCGAGTCCAATCACCCCATTATCCGTGGCATTATTAATTGCACCTTCTAGAGCACTGCGGATTTGCGCGCCCGTTACCCGATACGCAATCACATCAATCGCAAACGGAAGTAACGAGCCGGCGATAAGTGCGGCAGAAAGTGGCCCCGCATTTAAGCTTACTCTAACGCCGCCGGCATTATGGATGGCAAAATCTGCCTCGATACCCTGTTCACGCGCCGCCCATAGAAAACTCTCCGTCACCAATGGCGCGACATCACTGCCGCCTTGCTGATCCGGCACGCGAACATGACGCAACCGCTGTGGCACATGCGTGACAATGTCACTTTCTAACTGAGCCACCCGAGGGCGATAAGTTTGCTGCAAATACTGCTTGAGCGTGAGATCACTCGGCAAGATCAGAAGATTTGGCTGTTGGCTCAAATAGTCACGTGCCGCTTGGTATGAGGAAGCAGTCAGTTTATGCTCGCGCGACGCATCCATCGCCAAACTACGGCCTAACAATAAATAGTTTTGCCCCTCAAAATGAGTCGGGCGCCCTTTGGTATCTAGCGTTAAGGTAAAACGTCCAATTGCCTGAGCGTGGCAACCGGCTTGTACAATCCAGGTATCATTCACTTGATAACCGTAAGGGTCTTGGCTGTCGAGGCCAATGTTTTGAAAGTCACCCTGCAAGACATGGGTATGCCCGCCCACAATCACATCAATGCCAGAGACGGATTCAGCCAATGATTTATCTTTGTCATACCCTAAGTGGCTGAGCAGGATCACAGTACCGACCCCTTGCAAACGCAAGTATGCTACCGTGTTTTTGGCAATTTCTGTCACAGGCAAAAAGGGCGTGTCATGATCAGGGTTAGCCAGTGCAGCCATCTGCTCGACCGCGAGACTAAAAATACCCACCTTACGCCCTGCTATCGTCTTGATCAGCACGCTGGCACGTTTCTGTTCGGGCAAATAAGGCAACAACGCGGGCTTTTCACTGACGCGTTTTTCTTTGTCTGCAGCCTCATTGGCAACGTGCCAATTGCCGGCCAGCAAGGAAAAGGTAATACGATCAAGAAAATCAGCAACCGGACCATTGCCCTGATCTAACTCATGATTCCCGATTGCCATCGCATCAATGCCCAACTGATTGAGCATATCGGCATTGGCTTGCCCCTTAAATAGGGAATAGTACAAGGTACCTTGAAAGCAATCCCCCGCATGCAAGAACATGAACGCGTGGCCTTGCTGGTCCGCCTCAGCACGAAAACGCTTAACGGCAGATGCAATACGTGCAAAGCCACCGCAGTTCGCATAAACACGCGTCTGTGTGCTATCCAAGCTCAGCGAAACAGGTGTCGATTCAAAATGCGAGTGGGTGTCGTTGATGTGTGCAATGGTTAAAGCGATAGATTGAGGTGCTGTCATAGTAATCCGTGTTACAACACAAAATGTGATGGTACAAGATTATCATCTGAAGGAACAAATCAGGTTAAGTTTCTGATAAATTATCGCTCATATAACAACAAGGATGCTATATGACAACTCAAACTCCTTCTGTGGCTTTTATTGGCCTAGGCGTCATGGGGTTTCCCATGGCCGGACATCTACAAAAAAATGGCTTTCCAACCACTGTCTATAACCGCACAACGGCCAAAGCAGAACACTGGTCAGAGCAATATCAAGGGGCCTTCGGTACGACACCGGCGGAGGCTGCCTCTCACGCCGATATTGTTTTTATGTGCGTCGGGAACGATGACGATGTACGAAGCGTCGTGTATGGCGATATCGGGGTGCTTGCCAATATGAAAAAAGGCAGTGTGCTGGTCGATCATACCACGACATCAGCCGAACTGGCCTTAGAGCTCGCTGACGTCTGTGGCCGACAAGGCATCCAGTTTCTAGATGCTCCTGTGTCGGGCGGACAAGCAGGCGCGGAAAATGGCGCATTGACCATTATGGTTGGAGGTGAGCCATCCGTTTTTGAACGCGTTGAACCCGTCATGCGCGCTTACGCTAAGGCGAGCCAACACATCGGCCCCCATGGCAGTGGACAGCGCTGTAAAATGGCCAATCAAATTTGTATTGCGGGCGTTTTGCAGGGCTTGTCGGAAGCGATCGCATTTGCCCAGTCGGCCAATTTAGATATCGACAAAATGATTAGCGCCATTCAGCACGGTGCAGCAGGCTCGTGGCAGATGAGCAACCGCGCCCATACCATGGCAGACGATCAGTTTGATTTCGGTTTTGCCATTGACTGGATGCGCAAAGACCTTGGCTTTTGTTTAGACGAAGCCGCCAAATTAGGCGTGGATCTCCCTCTCACCCAACAAGTTGATCAGCGCTACGCACAACTCCAACAGCGCGGGTTTGGCCGCTGTGATACCTCTGTTTTAATCAAGCAGTTTGATAATAAGAAATAATTTACCCTCCAAGTGTGCAGGCCAGCATGGCCTGCTTTTCTCATTGTTACGGTTAAGTGGTATGATGCGCGTCATAATAACGCTATCTATCAGCGTCGTGCTTCCGTATTGGTAGCATGCAGACGTAGAAAAGGCCGTAAGAAAATGGTTAACAACAAGATTCAATGGTTTCCGGGCCATATGCACAAGGCGCGGAAAGAAATCGAAGAAGTCGTCCCTAAGATCGATGTGATCATCGAAGTGCTCGACGCACGTATTCCCTTTAGCAGTGAGAATCCGCTGATCCGCACACTGCGCGGCGATAAGCCTGTTATCAAAGTTCTGAACAAACGCGATCTTGCCGATCCTGCCATGACAGATATGTGGATGGCTCATCTGGAGCAAGAGCAAGGCGTTTCTGCTATGGCCATCACCACGCAGCAGCAAAGTGAAGTCAATCGAATCATGGAGCGTTGCCGCGCGCTTGCTCCTCATCGCGAAGCCATGGGCAAAAATATTCGCTCGATGATCATGGGGATCCCCAATGTAGGGAAATCAACCATCATTAACAGCCTTGCCGGCCGGGTGATTGCTAAAACAGGTAACCAGCCCGCCGTGACGCGCCAGCAGCAACGAATTAACTTGCAAAATGGCGTGGTGCTCTCCGATACACCGGGAATTCTATGGCCGAAAGTAGAGAATCCACATAGCGGTTTTCGCCTCGCGGCAACCGGCGCCGTCAAAGACACGGCAATGGACTACGACGAAGTGGCGTTTTACACCGTCGAGTACCTAGCCAGCGCCTATCCAGAACGTCTGCAAGAGCGCTATCAGCTAGACGATTTACCCGAAACTGAAATCGAGTTGATGGAAGCGATTGGTGCGAAACGCGGTTGTTTGCGTGCTGGCGGGCGGGTCGATATTCATAAGGCGTCAGAAATCCTGCTTCACGACCTCCGTACCGGGGCGCTGGGTGGTATCACCCTGGAAGCGCCCGATATGATTGAAACTGAGTTAGTGCAAGTGGAAGAAGAAACCGCACGCCGCGAGGCAGAAAAAGCGGCGAACAAAGAAGCGCGGCGTAAGCGCTATTTAAAGAATAAACGCTAAGCACTATCCCGCATCTACCTGTCTGGGTGCCAAAGCATCCGCACATAATAAGGCCTGATTACATCGGGCCTTTTTAATCACACGTCCCTTTAAGCTCATCACGATAAGATCTGTTTGATATCGGATGAAATATCACTGATCAATTGCCGAGCGCTCTCATCTCTTTGTTGCACCAAACTGATAAACAGTAAATCTGTGATCACATTTTGCGCCGTGCGGGACGCAATAGACGAACTGCGATGTTTGATTTCGTCGGCAATGGTATCGAACGTAATGTCTGCGATGTGTCTGATACGACTTCGTCCGGGTCCTAATAAGGCGATCACCTTGGCACCTTGTTCTTTAGCAGCCTCCGTGGCGACTAAAATCTCTTTTCGTTCCCCCGAAAATGAAATGACAATTTGCACGTCATCCACCCCCAACGTGCGCGCGACGGCAATTTGTACATGACTGTCTTGTTCACACAGCGCCGTGATCCCTAGTTTCAATAATTTAAAACTCAGATCTTTCGCAGTCAGCGCCGAGCTGCCAATCCCCACCACTTGTACCCGACGAGCTCTATTAAGCCACGCTACCGCTTGATGACAGGCTTCATAAGAAAGGGCATTGGTAGTTTGAAACATGGCCTCCGTTTTCGCTTTGACTAACTTTTGGGAAATCACCGTCATCGGATCATCAGCTAAGATGTCACTGTGCATCGGTGTCGATTGCATCACTTGCTTACGGCCAATCTCTTCATTCAGCGCCAACTTGAACTCACTGTATCCTTTGTAACCCATTTTTTGGCTGAATTTCACAATGCTCGATTGGCTCACCCCCACCTGCTTAGCCAGCGCTTGGCTCGTTAGCTGCGCCGCTTTCTCTGGATGCGCGACAACCCAATCGCCAATCAGGCACCCGCGCTGCGACAATTGTGTCCGCCGAGCCAAAATTTTATTGATAATTGACATAACGCCTCAATAATATAAATAAATTATTCCAATATTGGAATTACATCGAATACCCCTAAATTGCTGAAAAAGCATCATTCACCTGCATATTAAGCGCCATTTACCCCAAGTATTATCGATATTATTCCAGAATCACAGTGTATAAAGAATAACCATAACAGTGATTTTGATCACTATATTGGAAYATTTTATTCCATAGAATCGCCGTCAAATAACAGCTGATGTGAGAACAAGGCATGACAATTGATTTAAGCGGATTGGTCACAGAAAGCCGCAACCCGGCCAGTGCAGAGATAGACACACTTTCAACGGTCGAAATGCTGCAAGTGATCAACGATGAAGACCAAAAAGTGGCGCTTGCGGTGAAAGCCGTCTTGCCACAAATTGCGCAAGTGGTTGATGCAATTACTCATGCATTTGCACACGGCGGACGCTTAATCTACATGGGTGCGGGAACATCTGGTCGCTTAGGTGTCTTGGATGCCAGCGAATGTCCTCCCACCTATGGCACACATCCGGATCAAGTCATTGGGCTTATCGCGGGTGGCCATCAAGCTATTTTAAAGGCGGTGGAAAACGCGGAAGATAACGAGCAACTAGGCCAAGACGATTTACAGTCACTCAACCTAACCGATAAAGATGTAGTTGTCGGTATTGCGGCGAGCGGTCGTACGCCCTATGTACTCGGCGGATTAGCCTATGCAAAAACCATTGGCGCCATGACAGCATCGATTGCTTGTAATCCTCATTGCCAAATGGCTGAGGCCGCAGATGTTGCGATTCTGCCCATCGTAGGGCCCGAAGTCGTCACCGGCTCTTCGCGCATGAAAGCCGGTACCGCGCAAAAGCTCGTCCTCAATATGTTGACATCTGGAGCAATGATCCGCAGCGGTAAAGTGTTTGGTAACCTGATGGTTGATGTTGAAGCCACTAACGCCAAACTGATCCAACGCCAAATCAATATTGTGGTGGAGGCAACCGGCGCCTCAAAAGCGTTGGCTGAACAGGCCCTCTGCGCATGCGATCGTCATTGCAAAACCGCCATCTTGATGATTTTGGCCGATTTGGACGCCGAGCAAGCAAAAACTCTCCTCACCGAGCACAACGGTTTTATTCGTGCAGCCCTCCATCGTGATTAACTATTTTAAGCTCCAGAGGATCGCCCCCATGGCCAAAATCACTGCAAATACCGTCGCGCAACTGCTGTCCGCCGTTGGAGGGAGCAGCAATATCAGTCGATGTGGTAACTGTATGACAAGACTGCGGTTATCCCTTGCCAATAACAGCTTGGCTGACCAGTCAGTTCTCAAAACAATCCCCGGCGTTATGGGGGTGGTCGAGAGCGATGAGCAGTTTCAAATTATTCTCGGGCCCGGTAAAGCACAGCAAGCCGCAGAGATGATGAATCAGCTTCTTGAATCCTTGACCGTCAGTGGTGACGAAGCATCGGCTGCGACGCAGCCAGATCTGTCTACACTGGCGGCCGAGCAAAAACAACAGCTAAAAAGCAAACAAACCAGCGCTATTCAACGCTTTCTGAGTAAGTTTGCCACCATATTCACGCCACTGATCCCCGGCTTTATTGCCGCGGGCTTGCTACTTGGTTTTGCGACCTTGTTAGAGCAGATGTTTGTACTGGGCCAAACCCCGAGTCCGTTTGTGGTCGATTTGATCGCGTATATGCAAGTATTTGGCAAAGGCTTATTCGCGTTTCTGAGTATCTTACTCGGCTACAACGCTCAGCAAGCGTTTGGTGGCTCGGGCGTCAATGGTGCCATTCTCGCGTCTTTGTTTGTGTTGGGCTATGACCCCGACGCCAGTTCGGGCATCTACTCGGGCATGAGTGAGTTTTTTGGAATGACGATCGATCCTCGCGGCAATATTATTGGCGTATTGATCGCAGCCATTGTCGGTGCGCAAGTAGAACGTCAGGTTCGCAAATACATGCCAGACGATCTCGATATGATTTTAACCTCGCTCATCACCCTATTTATCATGGGTGCAGTCACCTTCTTGTTGATCATGCCGATCGGTGGCGAGCTATTCAAAGCAATGTCTTGGCTGTTCCTTAACTTAAACGATAACCCGTTAGGTGCTGCGGTTTTAGCCGGCGTGTTCCTGATTTCTGTGGTATTCGGCATTCACCAAGGATTCGTCCCTGTGTACTTCGCGTTGATGGAGGCCCAAGGCTTTAATTCGCTGTTTCCTATTCTCGCGATGGCGGGTGGTGGCCAAGTGGGTGCATCCATGGCGCTGTATTTCAAAGCGAAGAAAGATGCGCTACTGCGCACCCAAGTGAGAGGCGCAATTATTCCTGGCCTGCTCGGTATTGGTGAACCACTAATTTATGGCGTGACCTTACCTCGCGTGAAGCCCTTTGTGACAGCATGTATTGGTGGCGCAGCCGGCGGATTTTTTATCGGTCTGGTGTCGTACTTAGGTCTGCCGGTTGGCTTGAACACAGTATTCGGCCCTTCAGGTATCGTAGCGATCCCGTTGATGACGTCAGATAGCGGCATTTTCCCGGGCATGCTGATCTTTGTTGCCGGACTGCTTATCGCTTATGTGGTTGGCTTTCTCGCGACATACTTCTTTGGCTGTAAAAATGTCGATTTAAGCTAGTTCATCATCCCCCATCCACATGAACCAGCTTGCGCCCTTGTCTTCTCAAGGGCGCACCTTTTTCTACGTCCGCATGCGCGTTTTACACTGACAAAAAAGAGGGCCTAGCAATATGCGCTAAAAGCCCTCTTCCGTTATACAACCCGCGCTAAATTAAGAACGCGTTACGTCCACCAGCGCATCGGCCAGTGTATCAATATGGCGCTCCGCTAAGCCGGCAATATTGATGCGGCTATCTCCAACCGCATAGACGCCATGCTTATCACGCAGTTGATTGACTTGTTCTGTGCTCAATCCCAAGACAGAGAACATCCCGCGGTGCTGTTGAATAAAGTCAAAGTAGCCATCACCGGTTCGATCGCGTAAAGCTGCCGTCAGGCCCTCACGCAGGCGGTTAATGCGTGTGTTCATTGCTTCGATTTCTTCGCGCCACTGCTTCGTGAGGGCGTCGTCGGTGAGGATGGTTTCGACGATCGCCGCCCCATGATCCGGTGGCATGGTGTAGGTGCTACGCGCCAGCTGCAAAATACGTCCTTTGGCATTTTGCGCTTCTTTGGCTGATTTACCCACTACAATGGCAGCACCGGTACGCTCACGATAGAGGCCAAAGCTTTTCGAGCAAGAGGTAGCAATCAGCATCTCTTCAACATTATCGGCTAACACACGTAGGCCACGCGCATCTTCATCTACGCCATCTCCAAACCCTTGATACGCAATATCAACAAACGGAGTAAAGCCATTGCGATTAGCCAGATCAGTGATTGCTTCCCACTCTTTCAGGCTAATGTCCGCTCCCGTTGGGTTATGACAACAGCCATGCAGTAACACCACGTCGTCAGCGCCGGCTTGAGACAATGCATTCAGCATGGCATCGGTATCCACCATTTTGGTGTCTCGATTGAAATACGGGTAGAACTTGACCGTTAGGCCTGCCGCTTCCATGACAGGTTTGTGGTTCACATAGCTTGGGTCAGTAAGCCATACCGTGGTCACCGGCTTGGCGAGATGCATCAAGTCAGCCAGCATCCGCAACGCACCGCTCGCACCCGGGGTTTGTACTGCGGCACAGCGATGGTAAGCATCCGTACCCTTCAGCAGTAGATCAACCATGGCTTGGTTGAAGTTTTCATTGCCAGCAAGGCCAACATAGGCTTTGGTTTGCTGGCTTTGCGCCAATGATTGCTGCGCGGTTTTAACCGCTTGCATAATCGGTGTTTGCCCGTGACTGTCACGATATACACCAATGCCCAAATCCATTTTGTGCTCACGAGGATCGTCACGAAATGCCAATGACAAAGAGAGGATCGGATCCTGCTGGGCAGGCGAGAGCAGATCTAACATAGTATTACGTCCTTTTAGGCTTGGATGCTCAAGATACGTAATACCCTACCCCATGCGGGAAAATTGGCAACCTCTCAGCGCTGATTCTCTTGCCACTGCTGGGCTCGCTCGGACAAAAAGTGTACGCATTGGTTGTCACTCCCTCGCCAGACCAAGTTAGGATCGGCGCGAGATTGTATAAACTTCCCATCAATCAGCACATCAACGTAAGCCAATATTGCTTGTTGTTCCGGCGAGAGATCCGCCAAAGTATAACCACTCCATAGCCAAACATCCTTGTCTGGTGCATGCTCGCCCACCTTTTGTAACAATAATTTTACACCATTGAGATTGGCAGGATGCAGGGGGTCACCACCACTCAGTGATAAGCCACGCCTTGGAACACGGGTATCCGTGAGATCGCGCATGATTTGCTCACACATTAAATCCGTGAATGGATGGCCGCTGGTAAGCGACCATGTTGATTTATTGTAACAGCCACGACACTGATGCTCACAACCCGAGACAAACAATGTGCACCGTGTGCCGGGACCATTCACGACATCAATAGGAATGTATTTGTGGTAGTTCACGCCCCTCTCCTACATGTGTTTGACGCGACGAATCACTTCTTGTTGTTTACCCGGATTAAATGGCCGCGTATCAGGACTGCCCAAGTAACCACAGACACGGCGCGTGACCGATACTTTGGCGGGATCATGGTTGCCGCATGCAGGGCAGGTAAATCCTTTACTGGTGCAATCAAATTCCCCTGTGAATCCACACTCGTAACACTCATCAATAGGCGTATTGGTCCCATAGTAAGGCACACGTGTGTAGCTATAGTCCCAAACATTTTCGAGCGCTTCGATGTTGTGCTGCATGTTGGGGTACTCGCCGTAACAAATAAATCCGCCATTTGCTAAGCGTGGATAATCCATTTCAAAATCAATCTTATCGTAAGGCGTCACCTGCTTTTCCACGTCTAAGTGGAAACTGTTGGTGTAGTAGCCTTTATCTGTGACCCCTTCAATCATTCCAAAGGCTTTGGTATCGAGTTGGCAAAAACGACTGCACAGGTTTTCACTCGGTGTGCTGTACAAACTAAAGCCGTAGCCCGTTTCTTCTTTCCAGCGCTCCGTCGCATCATGTAAATACGCGACTATTGCCTTGGCTTTTTTCTGTTTAATCACGCTGTCGTAGAGATGAGGATCACTGCCGTATAGAGCATTGATGGTCTCATGCAATCCGATATACCCTAAGGAGACAGATGCGCGACCATTTTTAAAAATCTCGCTCACGTCATCATCGGCATTAAGACGTACGCCACAGGCCCCTTCCATGTACAAAATCGGCGCAACACGGGCCTTCACCCCTTTAAAACGTGCAATACGGGTATCCAAGGCTTGGCGGGCAATATTAAGCGTGGCATCTAGGCGCGCAAAGAATGTCTCTTCATCGCCTTCAGCCTCAATCGCCAATCGCGGTAAATTGACACTGACCACCCCCAAGTTATTGCGTCCCTCGTGGACCCACTCACCATTTTCTTGATAGGCGCTTAAAAAGCTGCGGCATCCCATGGGCGTTTTAAAAGAACCGGTTACCTGAACGACTTGCTCATAGTTGAGAATATCGGGATACATGCGTTTGGACGCACACTCCAACGCAAGCTGTTTGATGTCGTAATTCGGATCTGAAGGATGACGGTTGAGCCCTTCGCGAATGCAAAACACAAGTTTAGGAAAAACCGCCGTTTTGCGATTTTCGCCCAAGCCCGCAATACGATTGGCAAGGATGGCTCGTTGCACCGCACGGGCGGCCCAGCTTTGTCCGAGTCCGAAGCCAAAGGTCACAAATGGCGTCTGCCCATTGGCGGTATGCAAGGTGTTCACTTCATACTCCAGCGACTGAAACGCATCGAAGCATTCTTTCTCGGTACGTGCCATGGCGTATTCATCCGCCTTGGCAATGGACCAAGTTTGCGCCACTTTTAGGTGTTTGTGATAGCTGGCTTCGACATAGGGCGCCAGCACTTCATCGATACGGTTAATCGTGGTACCACCATAAATATGACTGGCCACTTGCGCGATGATTTGTGCCGTTACCGCGGTTGCAGTCGAGATGGACTTTGGCGGCGCAATTTCCGCATTACCCATCTTAAAGCCTTTTTGCAACATGCCCGCCAAGTCAATCAACATACAGTTAAACATCGGGAAGAAAGGCGCATAATCGAGATCGTGATAATGGATTTCTCCCGATTCATGCGCACGTACCACCGCACTGGGTAGCATATGTTGTTTGGCATAGTGCTTGGCGACAATACCGGCCAGCAGATCCCGCTGAGTTGGGATCACTTTGCTATCTTTATTGGCATTTTCGTGCAACAGCTCGGTGTTCGTTTGTCCTACCAAGCCTTGCACTTCGTGATTCAATCGGCCACGGCGTTCACGGGCAATATCGCGATCGTGACGATACTCAATGTAGGCACGTGCAACCGCTTTATGCGGCCCAGACATTAGCGCATCTTCCACGGCATATTGAATGTGGTCGATATCCACTTCTTTCTCGCCAGCGAACTGGGTTGCGATCTTATCGGCCAATGATCGAATCGCCTGATCCGATAACGAACACGAACGCGTCTCCTGCACACGCTGTGCCGATTCTCGCGCACAAGTTACCGCTTGAACAATCCGGTCTGCATCAAATGAGACGCGTGTTCCGTCGCGCTTTATTACCGCTGGCATATGCCCTCCATCACCATATATTGGATTTAAACCTAGCAAACAACACAAGATGTGGCATTTAATAGCAAGTGGGGTCGCCATTGTGTTGATACAGATCATCGAAGTTTCGAATAGAGAAATTCGGAGGAATAAACGCGTACAAGGTCATCAATGTTGTGATGAATTGTTGTGACTTTTGTTAGTTAAAATCAAACCTTGTCCGCATTTTGTGGGTTCGATCAAATGTGACTTACAGGCTTCAAGTAAGATCACAGTTATGAAGTCATAATTGAGGTTTACGCCACTGTGATCCGGCGGTTTGGAATCGTAGTGATACTTTGGGCGGTAACGTGCCCGAGCTTTGCGCTGACGATAGCAACATGGAACTTTGAATGGTTAACTCTAAAAGGCGATCAACGCGCTGGAGATCGTGGTGACGAAGATTACCATCAACTTGCCTCGGTTTTTGAACAGCTTTCGCCGGACGTGCTCGCGTTTCAAGAAGTCGATAGTCCGGCGGCACTCGCACGCGTTGTACCCAGCGATCAATACACTTATTACTTTTCTGACCGCTACCCCGCGCTGCGTGATAAACCCAATAGTCAACAACTGACTGGCATTGCGGTACGCAATGGATGGACTGTCTCGGATCCAAACGATCTTCGCGCGATCGCGTTACCCCACTTTTTTGGTATCCCAGCGCTACGCTATGCCACCTACGTGATTATTACGCCCCCTGAACAAGCGCCGTTTCATATGCTGTCTGTCCATCTGAAATCAGGTTGTTTTCATCAATCACAAGGCACCCGAAGCTGCGATAAACTTAACAAGCAGATGCGTGTCTTAGCCGATTGGGTGAGTGATCGTCATCATGCTGGCGAACACGTCGTGGTCGCAGGCGATTTTAATCGCTACATCGGTGAGAGCGATGATGCCGTTTGGCGAGACTTTCAGACGCGTCTGGTTGAAAAGTCCCCCACACCGACCCATTTAATAAACGTCACCGCGTCTGTCCGAGCACGCTGTAAGGCAAGACGGTACAACCATCGAACCCAATCGTGGAATCAAGTTATGTATAACCGCTTGGTGGATCACATCTTAGTCAGTGAACCTTTAGCCAAGCAGTGGCAATACAGCTACCAGCATCACTTTGATTACCACACCGTGATGCGTTACCGTTTAAGTGACCATTGTCCCATTGTGGCGCAGTTCACTCAGCCAGCAGCTTCGCAACGCTAACTCAAAACACATTATTGCTGTGGTTAACTTGTCACAATACTGACATCGAGCCGCCATAGACTGAATACACTGATGGCAATCAACCATCTAAATCGTTTAATGTGGTCAATTAGTAAAAAGACGCAACCTGTCGTCTGGCACCCTGAGTCAGCTAACTGCCATGTACAAACTAAAAGGGGAAACCGCTAAGCCTTGAAAACAGGCGCAGCACAAGGAGAACCATCATGGATACATTACAACAGCACGTGATCCCAACCGATGACGATCTGCTTGCCGACTATCTCGGCAATGCTACCGGCTTCGAGGAAGACGACGTATTTGGCGATGATGTAGAAGACGCATCCCGCTAACGGATATCATTGCGTCACTCGTCACTAGTGACGTACGAATCTTTCAGTTTTAACGCAGCGCTGACAACGTTCCCGCCGCCACTTTGCTAGGTTGTCAGCAAATCCACCGACTTAACGATGCGTCATGAAAAAAATCCTCTCGATGTCCATGCTTTTTGCTTCAATCCTGTCTTTCAATGCATTTGCTGCGCCGGAATTGATTGCCAAATCCACCCTCGATTTTGGTGATTTTGAGAAGACCGCCAATATCGAGATCCAAGGAAACATTCAAGAAGATGTGCTGCGGTTAGCCGAGCGTGGCGTTCAAGATCAAGACGCAGACTATTTCGTGATTGAACACATTAACGAAGACACACAAGAAGAAGTGTTAGTCGTCTCGGTGAGCCTGTACCGTGAACATGCCACCGACAACCAACAAATGGTTGAAGACCGCCTCGGCTAACGATTAGCCAAACACAGGCGAGTCGCTGCTGGCCTGTGTTTTCCCGCCTGACGTCCGTGCACGCCATTTGCTACACTTGCCGCTCTTAATAAAACTAAAATGAGCAATGTCGTGATTGGAACCTTAGATAAGATGCGCACAGAAGCCGGCGCAGAGGTACAGTACTTTCTGCGTGTCGGTGACGAAGAGCTGCATCTCAACCCTCTCCTTGGACAAACACTAACCCTGACCCACACTGGCAATATCTTTTGCGATGCGTGTGGGCGAAAAACAAAAAAGAGTTACTCGCAAGGTCATTGTTATCCGTGCATGAAAAAGCTCGCCCGCTGCGACATGTGTATTATGAAACCTGAAACCTGCCACTATGCTCAAGGGACGTGTCGCGAGCCAGAATGGGGAGAGCAGTTTTGCATGACAGACCACATCGTCTATCTAGCTAACACGTCTGGGTTAAAAGTCGGAATTACTCGCGCTAACCAGATGCCAACCCGCTGGCACGATCAAGGCGCCACGCAGGCTCTTCCGCTGTTTCGGGTAAAAAGACGTCATATTTCTGGACTGGTTGAAGTCGCCATGGCACAACATGTCGCGGATAAAACCAATTGGCGCGCTATCTTAAAAGGCGATAATGGTCAGCTCGATCTCCACGCCGAAGCGGCACGACTGACTCAAGCGATTGAGTCAGAACTTGCGGATATCCGCCTACAGTATGGTGGCGATGCGGTTCAACCCGCCGCACTGGATGCCCTGAGCTTTAGTTACCCTGTCACTAAACACCCCACCAAAATCAGCTCTCATAACTTTGATAAACACCCTGAAGTCAGTGGTGTATTACAAGGGATCAAGGGTCAGTATCTGATATTTGATACGGGCGTGATCAATGTGCGCAAGTTTACCAGCTACGAGATAAGCGCGTCGCACAGTTAATCGTGCGTCTAACCTGCCACACTGTGCAAGTGATGATTAACACTTGCACGGTGTGTCTTTCTATCGATCTCCAGAGGAAGATGGTATCTATTGGGATCAATCAAATTACTGCGGTTGGATACCGGTAATATCTGAAATTAACGCAATATGTTGCGCACTTAACGGCAGTGACCAACGGACATCGCCAGCATCAGCCACCAACACATTAGCATCCGCGATCATCTGCAGAGAGTCGGATTGAACCTGCATACTCAATTTCATTGCGGGCAATTTGATCACCACTTCATGCGCGGTCACGATTAGCTTGCCGTGTTCGATATCAACGACCATCTTACTCAGTCCTCCAACGATTTATCGGCGCGTTTATCGGTGAGCACTGCCATAGTGAGTCGGCTTACACACACCTCTCGACCTCGCTCATCGTAAATAGTGATATTCCAGACCTGGGTGGTTGCCCCAAGATGCACAGGACTTGCCACGCCAGTCACTGTCCCCTGTCGCATCGCGCGCAAGTGATTGGCATTGATATCTAACCCAACACAATACTTACCGTCAGGCACACACATGTTTGCCGCCAACGACCCCAGCGTTTCTGCGAGCACCACAGACGCGCCACCGTGCAACATGCCTAAAGGTTGATGGGTATGGGGAGCCACAGGCATGGTCCCAGTGAGGCTCGATTCATCAAATGCCGTATACTCTATGCCCAAATGAGCAACCAAGGTATTACTCGAAGAAGCATTCAAAGCCTCCAATGACATCGCTTTTTTCCAAATGCTCACACTTTGCCTCTATTTTTCATCGTCGCTATGGATGTTTGTCATACTGTTGGGTGGGATCAAGCTACATGTCATGAAAGCCCGATATTGAAAACGGCGTCTAGTTGATTACTATACGTTAGTTTTTTCAGCAGCTTGCCATCATCAACGAGTATAACCATAAAGGGAGCCCTCATGCTACGCATCGCAAAAACCGTGTTCTTGTCAGCAAGCCTCACGATATTGCTCTCAGCATGCGCACACTCTCCCACCGGGCGCAATCAACTATTACTGTTTTCAAGTGACCAAATGGCTAACCTTGGTCAACGCTCTTTCGAAGAGATGAAACAATCTCAGCCGATTAGTTCCGACCAAGCCATCAATGCCTATGTACAATGTGTCACCGATGCTATTTTGGCCGTCGTACCCCCACAGGCAGATTTCTCCGAATGGGAAGTAGTCGTATTTGATAGCGAGCAAGTCAATGCCTTTGCACTACCGGGGGGCAAAGTGGGCGTTTATACAGGTTTACTCAATGTGGCAGACACTCCAGATCAGCTCGCGGCAGTAATCGGGCATGAAATCGGACATGTACTGGCTGACCACAGCAACGAGCGCCTATCTCGCTCTCAACTCGCCACGCTGGGACTCACCATCACAGGCATGTCAATGTCTGACAGCCCATACGCTGCGATGGCTATGGCCGGTTTAGGGCTTGGCGTGCAAGTAGGGATTTTACTGCCCTACAATCGTGCGCAGGAGTCTGAATCTGACAAAATTGGCTTACAGCTTATGCATCAAGCTGGCTTTGATCCGAGTGCGAGTGTCGCCTTATGGCAAAACATGGCCGAAGCCTCAGAGGGTGCGCCACCAGAGTTACTCTCGACCCACCCATCGCCTGACACTCGTATTCAAGCGCTAGAAAAAGGCGTAAAGGCGCTTCCCCAGGTGCCTCACCGTTTAACGCCGCACTGTGAAAAGCCCAGCTAGCCGCTCTAGCGCAAACATTCCATTAACATAGTGAAGAACATCACACACTGCTCCAAATCACGCTGATGTAAAGGACCTCAGCCACATTAGGTTACAGGTGTCACACAACAAATTAACTTATATGTTACGCTTATGTTTTAGGCCACACGCAGCGAACACCACTTGTGATGAAGCAGTTGTTAATGTTTCTGTTAAGCGTCTTGCTTGTGCCGGTAGCCCTTGCCACGCCACAGAGTCAAGTCGACCTATTCGATCAGATGTTTGAAAAAAATACGCTGGTAATGATGTTGATCGTGCCAGATAGTGGTGAAATTGTGGCAGCCAACCCTGCCGCGAGTCGGTTTTATGGCTATTCGAACAATGAACTAACTCAAATGAGCATCAGTGATATCAATGACTTATCACCAGATGCAGTCGCTGAAGAGCGCAAACTCGCCAAACTTGAAAACCGAAATTATTTTGTTTTTCGTCATCGCACGGCCGACGGCTCATCCCGCACCGTAGAAGTCTCGTCGGTACCTGTCGACTATCGAGGTACGACATTACTCTTCTCAATTATTACTGATATTAGCGATTTCCGCACCACGCAAGAGTCCCTCTGGCATTATCAAAACCGACTCGAACAGATGGTCGCGACACAAACCGAGCAAATCGAAAGGCAAAAGGATCACCAACTCGTCATTACCTCACTGATCATCTTTCTTTTGGGTGCAGGGCTCGCGGTCATGTGGTTAGTGCTAAGCAAATCCAGACGGACGGAATACGAGCTAAAGCTTGAACGACGGCGTCTCGATGAAATTATTCGCGGCACCCATGTGGGCACGTGGGAATGGCATATTCCCTCTGGGGAGCTGGTAATCAATGAGCGTTGGGCCGAAATCTTGGGTTACCAGAAAGAGGAGCTTACCCCAGCTTCTTTTGAAACTTGGAAAAAACTCTGCCATAGCGACGATTTCAACCGTGCATCGAAAGAGATAGAAGCAGCGTTCAGTGACAACAATCCCTTTTATGAGTGTGAATTCCGCATGCTACATAAAGACGGGTTTTGGGTATGGGTATTGGCGAAGGGAAAAATTATGGAGTGGGACCGGAACCACCAACCACTGCGGATGGCGGGCACCCATCAAGACATCAATGAGACCAAACGCTTATATCTTCAATTCGAGCATATGGCACATACCGATACCTTAACCGGTGCTTTAAATCGTGTTGCGTTTAAACAACGTGCCGATGTCGTCATGGATCAAGCACGTCAGCAAAGCGCTCACTTTGCGCTTTTGTTTATCGACCTTGATGGCTTTAAGAAAATAAACGATACCTATGGCCATGATGCGGGAGACTGTGTGCTCATTGAAACGACTAAAAGAATGGGACATAGCATCCGTAATTCCGACACGCTAGCACGACTCGGTGGAGATGAATTTGCGGTCATTCTCGAGTACACCAGTCAGCCAGACGATGCTGCGCGCGTGGCAACCAAAATTATTGCCAGCCTAGATAAACCTTTTGACGTAGGAGACGGACAACAGGCGCGACTCTCTGCCAGTATTGGCATTGCTTGCTACCCTGAACATGGCGAGTCTGTCGAACAACTACTCAATTGCTCTGACGCCGCGATGTATTACGCCAAAAAGTCGCTATCTGGTGGCACCTACGCTTTTTGCGAGCCGGAACACCTATCATCGTCACCACACGACAATCAAAACTAAGCGTGGTTATGACGACGCAGTTCGAGTCGGTGCTGTGGCTCGGGGCGTTTGGCTTGCTAAGGCTTCATTGGTCACATCTTGAATCGAAATGAACATATGATTCACCTCACCACGCGTATTTGCCATGGGGTGCATGGTGACGTTTTGATACATAAAGGGAAGTTGACCGGTAATAGGGCGCACGTGACGGCAACGAAACAAGTAAGGGCGCTGCTGCCAGACAATAAAGCTACGGCAGCGTAACTCAAACACAGGCTGTGATTTGGCGCGAAACCAAGGCTCGTTGATTTCCGGAAACACCTCGAATAAGGTGCGATTTTGCACATCCTTGGCGTGTTTGCCGCTGTGGTGAACCATAAAGCCGTTCCACATCTGAATTTGGAAATCTTTGTCTAGCACAATCAATCCCATATCAATGTGTTGCACCATATCGAGCATCCAATGGAATTGATCAAAATCTTCTGTCATCGCCTTACTCCTCGTCCATCAGATAAGCCAACTTCGCATCCAATAAAGGTAGCGATTCATCCAGTAATAACAGCAATAGATCGCACTTAATCTCGGTGCCATCAATCTGGTAGCTCACTTCAATGGTCACCGTGCGTTTCCATGAGCCTTTCATCGCGGCTATCAAATAGTCCGCTTCTACATGTTGCCCCATTAATGCCGGATAGCTTTGCGAAAACTCGAGCGCAGCTTGCTCACCGAGCCCTCGCAAAAAGGCACTAATCAAGATATTACTAATGTCGACTAACAGCTCGAGTTCATTATCGAGAGAGCCGTCATCGGGGTAATCCAACAAGTCAATCATGTCACTGATACTGGAATCGCTGATCAGCATTAATGCTTCACCGGCAATTCCTTCGCCACTAAAACCTTGGCACACGCCGTTCATGGTATCTGACTGTGCTAAGTGGCGAATGGTCATGGTCAATTCAGTGACCTCAAACACGTTAACTTGCGGCAAGGGCATGTGAACAAAGACACCACAGTGACGTGCTAGCTTATCTGCCGCCTGCCCCATAGCGATGTTGACCACTTCCATATAAATATCGCGCCGGCTCAGTTTCTCCTTCGGTGCATGGGAGCGCTCCGTCTCCGAGGCGGTTGCGGTGGGCAAATAGGCTTTAATCAATGCCTCAACGCGCTCGCGGCTAATGGGCTTTTTAACAAAGTCTTTCGCCCCCCGTTCAAGCACTTGCTGCTGAGCGAGCGGTTGAATATCCCCAGACACCACCACGACGGGGACTGTCATCCCATCGGCTTGCATCGCTTCAAGGGTTTGATAACCATCCAATTCCGGCATGGTTAAATCAAGGAACATAATATCGATCGACTGACTGTTTAAAACATCTAACGCCACCTTGCCATTCTCGGCAAAGTGCACCTCGGCATCTAAGTCTTTGGGTAAGGTTCGCGCGAGCTGCTTGCGTGCCAATGCGGAATCATCAGTGATCAGAATTTGTGTGGTCAAAAGCCTCTCCTTGTCGACTTCTTAACTGAGAGTGTGGCTGGGTCAACACAGTAAGCATAAACCAAGATGAACAGGGATGAGGGCAAACCAGTCAAAATACTGTCTTTATCGGTCACTGGTTTGGGTTTCAGCCAAGTCACACAGAGCCTGAAGGCGATCCGCGCGACTGATTAAGTGAGGGTGTTGTAAGTACAAATGATGCAGGCAGACCAAACAAAGCTGAACACAATCGTTCACCTTTTCGCTGATCGTTTCTGGATCTTCAAAAAACTCTCCCGTTAACAACGCCTGCCAATCCTCAGCGAGTGCACTAATCATAGAAATATCTAACGGCGCATTCACAAGATGGCGCGCCGCGGATTCAATGCGCGCCATGTCATCACTAGCAGCAAAAATATTTCGTAACGCAATAATTGCGTCCACCAGCGCCCCTTGCGTGTTGGGACGTTTTGCCGCGGCATATAAGCGGGACATGGCTAAACGAATGCCGCTCGAATCCGTATCATCGACCAACATGCTCCAACGCTCGATGTCCACCAAATCGAGTTCACCTATCGCGATAGGATCACTGGTTTCGGCCACTGAACCAAAATCTTGCCGACGGTTATCCAGTGAAAAAGGATCAATGCGCCAGACCCACTCGGGCGCGACAAAGGGTTTGTATTCTGTGAGGTAGCAAAGCGCCATACACAAAGTGATATTGAGCTCCGTGGTTTGCTGATCGGTATTCGCATCCATCACTTCATCTGGCCAATCGTCATCTTCGAGGAAGTCACCAAAGTTGATCGCAAACGCATAGCCCGACTCCAACATAAAGCCGTTATTGCGTCGTTTGGCCATTAACCCCGGTGCTTGAAGTACATATTCAGCAATACTCGGGGTATAGCGGCGAATGCTTCCCCATTTGGTATCCAATTCCGCTAAGTTGGTGAGTGCCGCATTACGAAATCCAACAAACATCGGAATATGTGCCACTTCGCCATCGGCAAGACTGCGGGCGATATCCAACATTTCTTGTACAGTGCTGACAAAGCGATCCGCAGAGACAATCCCGCGGATCCGCATCAAGTCATAACTGTTGATTAAAATCGATACCGGCAAGCTCGCCAAACTCACCACACCACGATGCCCGGTTGCATCTTTGTAGTCACCGAACGTTTGCTGAGGATCATTGCCTATGGCGTCAAACAATCGCTCGAGGGACGGGTCGGCCAAAATACGCTTTTGCACAATCTTACTGATTGGAAACTGTTCGATAGCAGCCGTTAAGTAACCTGCCCCACGATGGAAAAGATGAGGACGATGGCCCGCTTTGATCAAAAAGAGTGGATAGAGCTCACCGGCAAGCTGACAGAAAGCACTGATAAGCGGATCAACGCTATTAACACGCGTTGCCAACTCTCCACCTTGTTGTGCACGCCACACATTGAAGATATGACGACCATTTTGCATCACATGGGGCAGACGGTAAAAGAAAGATTGCTCGCTCTCCCCCTGCTCCACCGCAGACACACGTAGCTGTCGACACAGCTCGACATATTGGTTGAGTGTGTCGCGCTGTGTGCGGCTTAGCCCCAATTTTTGCATCAAAATCAGTCGGCCTTCCGCCTCTGTGACATTGAGAATGTAGCTCACCACCCGGTGACCCATGGTTTTCACAAAGTGCGGAATAGCCGGATAGGACATCATGCTTATCCGCCTATTTTTAATCGAAAAATCAATCCAGTTTTTATCACCGTTATCGGCAGAAAACGGCAACTCTCCACCGTGACTATCGTTAACATCGTACTCGTCACATCGTCTCGTGAAAGCTAAGTATAGCTATCTCAACAAGTAACGGACGAAGGACAAAAACAGAAACAATTTTGTGACGACTCAGTGCGGGGAATGCTTGACCAAGCTGTAGCACGCATCTATTCTAGCGTACAAGTGTACGCTTAAATAAAGATAACGAGTTATGGATACCAAGGCTTCAACCTCTCCCCCTCAGAAACCACGCTTAATCTGGTTAAACATTAGCGTGTTTACCCTCACTTTTTTGATTGCCGCAATTGGTACGCCATTGTGGGCATGGCACCATGGTTTTGATTGGATGCAGATCACTGCGCTGATTGTCGCATTCAGCTTTTGTGGGCTGTCGATCACCGCCGGTTATCACCGGTTGTGGGCCCACAAAACCTATCAGGCCCATCCAGCTCTGCGCTTTATCTTCGCCATTGGTGGGGCATTTGCGCTGCAAAACAGCGCGCTTCATTGGTCGTCGGATCACCGCATTCACCATCGCCATGTCGATGACAACGATGTTGATCCTTACTCGGCCAAGCGCGGCTTTTGGTTCTCACACCTTGGTTGGATGCTGCGCGAATACCATCCCAACCGCTATGGCGATTACAGCAACTGCCGCGATCTGCAAAAAGATAAGATCGTGATGTGGCAACACAAGCACTACCTTGCGCTGACACTGGCAACCAACTTTGGCTTCCCTATCGCGTTTGGTTTGCTCCATGGCGATCTTTGGGGCGCGATTTTACTGGTCGGCTTTACTCGATTGGTGCTAAGCCACCACACCACCTTTTTCATTAACTCGTTGGCGCATGTGTGGGGCAGCCRGCCTTATACCGATAAAAACACCGCGCGGGATAATGGCGTGCTCGCCTTGATGACCTTTGGCGAGGGCTACCACAACTTCCACCATATTTTTGAGAACGACTACCGCAATGGCATTCGCTGGTGGCAATTTGATCCGACTAAATGGCTGATCAAAACCGCATCTTGGTTGGGTCTGGCGGAAAAACTGCGCGTGACCCCCGAAGAGAAGATTGAAAAAGCGCGTGCGACCATGCAATTGCAGCGCGTCACGCAACAGCTCAGTGACAAGCCACACGCATCGCATCGTCTGCAAATCCTGCAACAAGAGTATGATGCCTTGGTCGCCAAAATGGCGGACTACTACACGCTGAAAAAACATCTGTTAGCACTCGAGCGTGACAAACTGCGCGAAAAAGTCGAAAACGCCGAGCTAACCCAGCAATACAAAGATTTAAAGGTGCGTTTTCAGCAACAAAAACGCAGCTGGCAGGTGCTCACCGCCAAATATGCCAGCTAAACGCGACCCGTTTCAGCAAACAAAAAACCGGCCACTTGGGTCGGTTTTTTATCTGGCAAGGACGCGCCGCTGGCAAGGACCTGTTGATGCCAGTTAGTGGGAAGGAGTAACAAAAGAAAGCAGGATCGACTCCAGCTCATCCCAAGGCAAGGCGTCGGTATCGATCACTTCGATGCGCGACTCGGCCTGTTCAATCGACATAGGCGTCACAGTAACCACCTGACTAGCGACGTTAAACGCGTAAAAACCCTCGTCTGTATTGACCACCGCTTTAATCCGTTGAGCGTTGATGTTGCTCAATAGCCCGTACAAGGCATCAAACGGAAAACAACAGTGCGCGGCAAACAACCAACCGCAGCTGACATAGCCCTGCCCTTGGTTCTCTTTGCGGGTAAAGGTATCGTCCGGGCCCAGAGCTAATGTAGTCATGGGCTCGGCATCGTTGTGATGGTGATGATAGTGTGCTTGACGAGCGTGACGCGGTAACGCAAGCCATGCGGTCTCGAGCGCCCCTTGTTCAACACCGGTTACCAAGCTTTTCTCACCATCAAACGCGGTGACATAATCATAAAAGGTGGCGATTTGCTCCTCGCTACACTGGTCAAGCTTGTTTGCCACCACCACATCTGCGAGCGCGATTTGATCATGAAAGTTTTGATTTTCACGATAGCGCACATCATCAATACAACGCGGATCCACCAAAGTAATGGTCGCGCCCAGCGACAAGGTGGTATCGAAAGGCGGCTGAGTCAGCTTACCGATAATGTCTTTGGGATGACCGAGTCCCGTCGGTTCAATCAAAATCCGATCTGGCTTCTCGGCGAGCAAGGTATTTAGCCCCACCGTCATGGGTAGGCCGGCCACACAACACATGCATCCTCCCGGCACTTCCTTTACCAGCGCACCTTGTTCAGAGAGGATCGCGCCATCGACACCTACCTCGCCAAACTCGTTCACCAAGATAGCCCAACGCTCATGCTCGGGTTTATTCGCGAGTAAATAACGAATCGCCGTGGTTTTCCCCACGCCAAGAAACCCAGTAATAATGTTGGCTGCGATCTGACTCATGATTCTATCCGCTCGTTACTTGTATCGGCGTAGTGTAACGGATTGCGCCACACTCGTCGCCTTTTGGTCATGCACATTGAAAGTGTCCATTCGCAGCTCAGTGAATGACACAAAAAATGATGAAATATCATGCACTCACTGCAAGTGGTGATCATTACCAATAAAAGCTTGGTAGAATGAAAGGTCGCTAACACACTTCTTAGGAGGAAGTATGCTGAATCCATCAACGGCAAAGTCGGTGATTGACCATGCCCTGTTTTTAGGCGCGGATTTCGCCGAACTCTTTGTCGAACGCCATCACTAAGGCAACGTAGAGCTGTTGTCTGGTGAGGTGGATAAAGTGAGCTCAGGGATTGATTTTGGTATTGGTATCCGGTTGTTTTTCGGCCACAAAGTGCTTTATGGCTACACCAACAGCCGCGATGAAGAACAATTGAAAAAAGTCACCAGCTTGCTGTGTGCGCGTGATAAGCGCGATCAAATCGCCACCGCTGGGCCGCTCAATTTGTCCCATTTAAATGACAAACATCCGGTGTCTGAGCCGTTATCGGCAGATCAACATGTGGCCGATAAGGTGGCGTTCTTACGCCAAGTGGATGCGCGAATTCGTGCCGAGAGCGATAAGATCGCCCAAATTATTGGTCGTGTCGGTCAACGCGAGCAACAGGTCGAGATTTTTAACTCTCATGGCCTGCATGTCACAGATACCCGCCACTACACGCGTATTGCCGCTACAGCGGTCGCAACTAACGGTGAGGAACAGTCGACGGGCTTTGATGCTCCCGGTGCACTCACAGGCTGGGAATTCCATCAGGATATCGATCCGGTTGAGCTTGGCGAGCGTGTCGCACGACAAGCGCTGGTTAAACTCGGTGCCCAAGCTTGCCCATCGGGCGAAATGCCGGTGGTGATTGGCAACGGCTTTGGTGGGGTGATTTTCCACGAAGCCTGTGGCCACTTGTTAGAAACTACCTCGGTTGCTAAGCAAGCTTCCGTCTTCCATGACCAAATGGGCGAAATGATTGCAAGCCCTGTGGTGAGCGCGGTGGACGATGGCACCTTGGCGAATGCATGGGGCTCAATCAATATCGATGATGAAGGCATGGAAACCCAGCATACCCAGTTGATCAAAGACGGTAAGCTCACCTCCTTTATGGTCGATCACATGGGCAGCCTGAAAACCGGTTATGCGCGCACCGGCTCTGGCCGACGTGAGTCTTATAAATTCGCACCGACCTCGCGGATGCGAAACACCTTTATTGAGCCCGGCAACGACAGCTTAGACGCCATGATTGGCTCCATGGAGCGTGGCATCTACGCCAAGAAGATGGGGGGCGGCTCAGTACAGCCCGGCACTGGCGAGTTTAACTTTGCGGTCCAAGAAGCTTACTTGGTCGAAGACGGTAAGATCACTGTGCCACTCAAGTCTGCCACCTTAATCAGTACGGGGCCTAAGGTGCTTAAAGAAATCAGCATGGTCGGCAAAGATCTTGCCCTTGCCGCCGGTATGTGTGGCTCGGTGAGCGGCTCAGTCCCCACCACCGTGGGCCAACCTGCATTGAAAGTCGATAATATCCTAGTAGGAGGCGGTAACGCATGAGTGAGCAAATCATTAAAGCAACCCTAAGCGATACCGTCGATCAGGTCCTCAGCTTGGTGAAACAGCAAGGTGCTCAAGCAGACGTGATTGCCAACGCCAGCGAAAGCTTGTCACTCAAAGCCGACCAAGGCGATCTCTCCGAGCACAAAGTCACCGCCGGTCAAGTGATTGGTGTGCGAGTGATCAAAGGGGATCAAGTCGCCACCAGCTATTCAGAATCGCTAGATAGCGATAGTCTTGCCAGCATGGTGAACGCCGCACTCACCAACGCAAGCTTTACCAAGGCCGATCCGGATCAGCAAATTCGCGCTGAAGGGCAGCAAATTGATCAGCAAGATCCCAGCTTGCTGCAAGCAGATAACACGCCGATTGAAGACAAGATCGCGTTGGCGCTGGCCCTTGAGCAAGATGTGGTCAGCCAACCCCGCGCAACGGGGGCTCCCTACAATGGGTACAGTGAGCAAGCCCAATATCAGTTGCTTGCTAATACTCTAGGCACACGCTGCTATCACAGTGAGCGTAGCTTTAGCTGCTACACCGCAGCCCTGCTCAATCACGACGGTAAGCAAGCGATGCATCTCGGCGCCTCAGTGTCACGCCGCTTTGCTGATCTTGATCGCGCCCATGCAACTCAACTGGCCTACCAAACCGCTGACGCCTTGCTCGAGGGTGGCCCAGTGAAAACCGGTTCGTATCCGGTGATTTTTGAGCATGATTGTCTCAGTGAATTGCTGGGCGCCTTCGGCAGCTGCTTCTCCGGTGATGCCGCCAAGCGCGGAACCAACCCGTGGCGTGAAAAAGTCGACAAGCCCGTTGCAGATAGTGCTCTCACCATCACCGATGTGGCAAGACTTGATGGCGGGATGCGTATTAAAGCGTTTGATAGCGAAGGCTTTGCCACCGCCGACACGCCTTTGATTGAAAACGGCGTCTTAGTCGGCTTTTTACACAACAGCGCCACAGCACAGCATTTTGATGTTCCCCATACGGCGAACGCGGGCCGCAGTCCCAAGGGCGGTTTGGATGTCACCTCTCGTCATGATGTGATTGCCGCAGGTAAACACAGTGATGCAGACGTGCATGCGGGTGAATATCTTGAGCTAGTGTCACTGCAAGGTGTGCATTCAGGCGCGAATGCCATCAGTGGCGACTTCTCTTTCGGTGCAAGTGGGTTTGTTTGCCGAGATGGCAAACGCGTTCGTCCTGTTCGCGGGATAACGGTGGCGGGTAACTTCTATACCATGCTCAATGAGATAGATGCGATCGGCAATACCGTGTTACCCAACTATGATGGCGCCTTCTTTGCGCCACGCATCCGCTTCGCCCGCTTATCCATCGCGGGCGAATAACGGCGCATCTTCTAAAGGCATCGGTTTAGGCTGATGCCTTTTTATTCTCGGTTTGTGCTTCAACACTTTGTACCGCAGGATTCACCTTTGCCGCCAAGTCGGTAAATGCTTGCAAGGCGACGTCACTGGTAAGAATACGCCCATGCCCTAATCCTTCGGTAGCTAGCACAGTCACATGCGGGTAGTCAGTGGCTTTTTCGGTGACGGTAAAGGAAGCAAAACGGTCATTTTTATCGTGGGCAATCACCACCGGATGACGGCGACGCGACAATTTTTCGAGCGGCTCAATAGTCTCGATCGGATAACCATGTTGATCACCCACTTCTCGGACAATTTCATCAAAAAGCTTCAGTGAATACCCCGATTTTCGGACTGTGGCATATAAATTCTCGCGATAATTCAGTACCGGTGCGACCAAAAAGAGCGGTAAATCATCCATCTGCGGATGCTGGCTCTCTAGTACCGCGGCAGCGCCCATACTATGCGCAATGATCCCAGAGACATTATCAACTTGATCTAATACATCATTGATCGCCTGCACAAAGCCGGGAATATGGCTCTCCTCTCCACCGCTTTGACCATGAGCAGGATGGTCAAATGCCACCGCACGAAAGCCCAGTGACGCGATATGCGCCATGAGTGGAAAGAACTGGCTGGCAGACCCCGACCAGCCATGCGTGAGCAACCAAGTTGGCCCAGCGCCAAGGCTATACATTTGCAACACCCCTTCTTGGCTTTGTACTTGCGCACGCACCAAGCCTTCCGGTTCTGGGTTTGCCATTGGACTGCGGGTTGGAGTGAGAAAGAGCTTTCGTGCCACTTTTTTAGCATGACGAGGCGCCAAGCGATGATGACAACGGCTCACCGCTCCCACGAGCGCGCGTTTTGCGCTAAAACGACCCGGCGTTGAAAAATAGACTTTTCTGCTCATTTGCGATCCTTTACGTCAATAACACACCACTCCTAATGTTTGCTACACCAATCATCACGGCGTCTGGGGATTAACACACGTCGCCACCTTACCGGAAGCCTTGTCGTATTAATAGAACGAACACCCGTTTTAGAATAAGTTGACCTAATGCATACTTTCTATTGGACACTATACCATCAATAGTCGCGCAATCGTTGCGCCATATTCGATTTAGTTTTAACAAGTGCTTTTTTTATCTAATTGCACTGTGACATATGTCTTCATTATGTGCACCAGTCGGCATAAGATGCGAGGCAATATCGATCCATTAGCGACAYCCGCGGGATCTCACGCTCAAATTATTATAATTCTCTAGATTGGAACGCCGACTATGACAGTTATCCTTTTAAATCTGATCGCTTTTGCGCTGTTGCTGGCGGTGCTTGTCAAATTGCACAAGCAACAAAAATCCTTATCCACACGTGTGTTTACAGGCCTCGGCTTAGGGGTCGCATTTGGTGCTGCCCTACAAGCGCTATACGGCGCCGACGGTGCAATCACACGCGAAACCATTGGCTACATCAATATCGTCGGGGCCGGCTACGTCAGCCTGCTTAAAATGATCATCATACCGCTGATCACCGTGTCAATTATCGGCGCGATTTTAAAAGTGAAAGACTCTGGCTCGCTGGGCAAAATCTCTAGCCTGAACATCGGCATCTTGCTTGCCACGACCGCCGCCTCTGCGCTCATTGGTGTATTCGTGAGCAACCTGTTCGGTTTGTCTGCGCAAGACATCGTACAAGGGGCGCGTGAGATGGCTCGCGGTGCTGCTCTGGAGCAACGCTTGGGCTCAGTCGAAGACTTATCACTGGCGGATATGGTTATCTCTTTCTTCCCGCAAAACCCGTTTGCAGATCTCGCCGGCAGCCGCCCGACGTCAACCATCGCTGTGGTGATTTTCTCCGCACTCGTTGGTATGGCTGGTGTTACCTTGTCGCGTACTAAGCCTGAACTCGGCGAGCGTTTTGAACGCTTTATGGAAGTGGCACAAGAGCTTGTTCGCGCCTTGGTACGTATGATCATCGGCCTCACGCCTTATGGTATTTTGGCTCTAATGACCAAAGTGGTGGCTGGCTCAAACGTGAGCGAAATTCTTGAGCTGGCGAACTTTGTGGTTGCCTCTTATGTAGGCTTGGGTGCCATTCTGGTGATGCATCTGGTATTGATTGGCCTTGTCGGCATGAGCCCGATTCAATATCTGAAAAAAGTGCTCCCTGTACTGACGTTTGCCTTTACGTCTCGCTCAAGTGCGGCCACGATTCCCCTTAATATCGACTCGCAAATGAAGAACTTGGGCAATGATCCGGCCAGCGCCAACTTCTCCGCCTCATTCGGTGCCACCATGGGTCAAAATGGTTGTGCCGGCCTGTATCCAGCCATGCTAGCGGTCATGATTGCGCCAACCATTGGCATTAATCCACTCGACCCGGGCTTTATCGCTACCTTGGTTGCGATTGTCACTGTGAGCTCATTCGGCATTGCGGGTGTAGGCGGTGGCGCCACCTTTGCGGCACTGATCGTGCTCTCAGCATTGGATATGCCTGTTGCGCTTGCCGGCTTGCTCATTTCTATCGAACCCTTGATTGATATGGGCCGTACCGCTGTGAATGTGAGTGGCTCAATGACGGCCGGTACCCTCACCTCGCGTTTAACCGGTGGCCAAGATAAAAGTGTTTTCGATCACCATGAAGTGGTGAAGCAAGACACCGCTAACGCCTAACGTTACACAACCTTGATTGAGACAATGCCACGCGTTTGCGTGGCATTTTTGTTTTTGCGTTACTCGACATATATAGCCACTCTATTCACTGACTCAATCCCTTATAACTTGTAAGAATTTATGTCAGCGATTACACTCTGCCTCATTGTTAATGCAGGGACTTCCCTGCCCGTTGTGAGATAAAACATGAGTATTGAACAAACGCTTCAGGCACGCAGTGGCGGCCAATGTGAACTTTGCACCAGCCAAGACAACCTCTCTGTGTATGAAGTCCCGTACTCGCCAGACACCACAGCCAACAGCTGCGTATTGGTCTGTGGCACTTGTCATGATCAGCTTAACACCCCGGAAAACATGGACGTGAACCACTGGCGTTGTCTAAGCGACAGCATGTGGAGCCAAGAGCCTGCGGTTCAAGTGGTTGCCTATCGCCAACTTTCTCGTCTTTCTAGCGAAAGCTGGGCACAAGATAATCTCGACATGATGTACATGGAAGACGATGTCCGTAAGTGGGCAGAAACGGGGCAAGATATCGAAGACGTCAAAGTGCTGGACGCTAACGGCGTAGCACTACAAAAAGGCGACGACGTAACCGTGATTAAAGATTTGCCCGTTAAAGGCTCAAGCCAAGTGATCAAACAAGGCACCGTGATCCGCGGCATCAACTTGACCGACGATCCGACCCATGTACAGGGTAAAGTAAACGGCCAAACCATGTTTGTGATTGCGGAGTTCTGCCGCCGTAAGTAATCGACTTTCGCACCTGCCGAATTCGATAAGTGACATGCAAACCGACGCCATCAAGGCGTCGGTTTTTTTCGGCTGACAAACCGCTGACAGAGTCATACAAAATACCGCTAGTCGGTATGTGCCTCACGCACTATGATACGCGCCTTTCTCAGTCATCTTGGAGTTATTATGAAAACGCGCGGTTGGTTCTTCTTGTCCGTGTTGCTATTAGCCGGTTGTGCAACGCCTTACTCAACCGAGAAGAACTTTTGGTCATTCGGCATGGGCTTTGATGTGATAGCGGTGAGCCAAGACACGTGGCACATCAGTTTTGTGGGTAATGACTTTACCGACCGGGCCATTGCCCATAAATACGCCCTGCGCAAAGCCGCAGAGCTGGCACAAAACGCTGGCTATCCATACTTCACCTTAAGTGACGAGCAGCTACACGTTGACAATAAAGGCAGCCACGCCACATATAGCGAGCGTAAAGATAAGAAGTGGGATTACGGCTACGGCAATACCTCCACCACCAGCGAAACCACCATCATGGTAATTGCAAAAGGTTATCATCAAGCGCCTAAAACCGACGCTATGGTCTATCAAAGCGCCTTTATTTTACGCAGCGTGATGGTCGAATAGCGCGCGAAAGTGTGCACCATGATAAGGCACTTGTGTTATTTTCGCCTGCTTGTACACCATGATGCTTGCGCTAGGTCAGTATCGATGGCATGACGAAGGGTGTATACTGCCGCCTCTTTGATTATTGCCCGCTCGATTATGTACAACGACCAATTTTTAATGTTGCTGGCGGTGTTTGAACGCGCCGCTCTTCTTCTTATGGCGCTGTTTTGGCTCACTCGCACCCACCTGATCCAAACCATTGTGCAGAAAACCCAGCGCCACCCGATGGAAACGGCGCTGATTGCCGCCTTGTTTGTGTTGTTTGCATTGTTCAGCACCTACACAGGTGTCAATGTAGATGGATCACTGGTTAACGTGCGAATCATCGCCATCGTCGCTGGGGGCATATTGTTTGGCCCTTGGGTAGGTGTGACAGCAGGCGTTATCTCAGGTATTCACCGCTACCTGATTGATATTGATGGACCAACCTCACAAGCCTGTTTGATCGCCAGCATTATTGCTGGGTGCCTGTCTGCGCTGATCCATTATCGCGCTGATAAACGGCACTATGCCCGTTATGGCATTTTAGCGGGTATGATCTGTGAATCGTTGACCATGTTGCTGATTCTGTTACTGGCGAGTGATCAAGCTCTGGCACAGCACATCGTCGCGACCATTAGCTTTCCGATGATTGCGGGTACCGTCTGTATTGGCCTGATCATTCAACTGGTACAGTACATCGATGATGAAAAAGAACACCTCGCCGCCCAGCAAGCCAAACAGGCGCTGGATATCGCCAACCGTACTTTGCCTTACTTTCGACGCGGTGAAACGCGAGGCTTAACCAAAGCGTGCAGTATTATTCGTAAAGACACCGGTGCCGATGCGGTTGCCATTACCGATACCGCTGATGTGTTGGCGTATGTTGGCATTGGTGAGGAGCAATATATTGATGCCCACCACCAGATTAGTCGCCTTACTCAGCAAGCGGTAAAAACCGGTGAACAAATCATCAGCAATGATCTCAACGTGCATGACTTTCGCTCTTTGTTGATCATTCCGCTTTGGGAAAATGGCGTCGTCACCGGGACTTTAAAGGTTTTTTATCGTCAACCTCACCGTATTCGTCGCCCGATGCAAGAAATGGCAATTGGTTTATCGCAATTGATTTCAACCCAGATGGAAGTGGCGCGTATACAAAAGCTCAAAGAAATGGCCAGTAAAGCCGAATTTGCCGCGCTACAAAGTAAAATTAACCCACATTTTTTGTTCAACGCTCTCAACGCGATCTCCAGCTTGATCCGGTTGCGTCCGGATGACGCCCGTGGCTTGATTGCCAATCTAGCCGACTTTATGCGTTACAATTTAGAGCGCACACAAGATCTCATCCCTATTACAGATGCTATCAAGCAAGTCAAAGATTATGTGGCAATAGAGCAGGCTCGTTTTGGTGACAAACTTTCCGTTCACTTTGATATTGAAACGACCGACATTAATATTGCGCCTTTACTGATACAACCGCTGGTAGAAAACGCCATTCGCCACGGTTTTCAACCTTCTCGCCGTCCTTGTGATGTCACCATTGCAGTGCGGGCGATTGAACGCGGCGCAGAAATTAGCATTACAGATACCGGCGTGGGCATCGACCCTAATATCGTTGAACAGCTTTATCATGGCACCATCGACAGCCATCATATTGGCTTGATGAACGTTCATCAGCGCTTGATCTTACTTTATGGTCAAGGCCTCACCGTCGAGCCACTTCACCCAGGAACGCGGGTATCATTTACAGTCGAAAACAAGGAGGCATAATGCGCGCTGTCATTGTTGAAGACGAATATCTGGCTCAAGAAGAGTTGCGATACCTCATTGAAAAGCACAGTGCTATTACTATCACAGAGAGCTTTGATGATGGGTTAGCGGCGCTTAAATATCTGCAGACCCATAAAGTGGATGTGCTGTTTTTAGATATCAACATCCCCTCCATTGATGGCATGCTACTGGCGCGCAGTTTACACGCGGATGCGCGTCCGCCCTTTGTGATTTTTACCACCGCGTACAAAGAGCATGCGGCAGATGCATTTGAGCTTGAGGCATTCGATTACTTGCTTAAGCCGCTCAATGAAACGCGCGTGAAAGGCGTGCTCGACAAGCTGGCTATCGCGGCTACCCCTGCTGATCCCTTGACAGAGCAACGCCATACCTTGCATTTAATGCGCGATAACCGGATCCGTATTACCGATACCGCCGACATTCTTTACGCTGCGGCCAACGAAAAGACCACCTTGGTCTATACCCCAGATGGCGAGTTCTATGTACCTTACACCATCAGTGAATTGATGACACAATTGCCAGCCAACTTTTTCCGTTGCCACCGCTCTTACTGCGTTAACTTAGATAAAATCACCGAAATTGCACCGGGCTTAAACAGTACTTACCACGTTTTTCTTCCCGGTATTCCTCATCCCGTGCTGGTTAGTCGCAGCAATCTGAAGGCGTTTCGCGAGCGAATGCAGTTGTAATTCATGCCATCTCGCTGCAGTTCATGCCCGCTAACTGCAGCTCATTTTATCTTTTTCACCTACTCTTGATGTGGGGATTCAGGGTCGTATCTTGGGGGTGTTCCCAATAGATAAAACCCTGGAGCGTTACCATGAACGCACGTTTATCCCCCGGCATGAAAACCCTGCTTGGCACTGTATTAGCCCAATTTGCACTTGGCTCTGTCTATACATGGAGCCTGTTTAATGCTCCCCTTGCAGCCCAACTTAATGAGCCTGTCAGCCAAGTGGCTTTCACTTTTGGTATTATGACACTGGCACTGGCGTTAGCGTCTTCCGTTTCCGGCCATCTGCAAGCACGCTTTGGTGTGCGCCGTGTAACTATCGGCGCAGGCTTATTGCTTGGCGCCAGCCTCGCGCTAACCTCTGTCGTCGGCCAACTATGGCTACTTTATCTTACCGCCGGCCTTCTGATTGGCTTGGCTGACGGTACTGGCTACCTCATGACGCTCTCCAATTGCGTACGCTTTTTTCCAAAAAACAAAGGGCTTGCCTCAGCTTGTGCCATTGGCGCTTATGGGTTAGGCAGCTTAGGTTTTAAATACATCAATCTATACTTTTTAGCCGCAGGCGGTGCAGCACTCAGCTTTCAAATGTGGGCGGTTCTGGCCTGTGTCATGGTCGTGATTGGCGGCGCACTGATGCACGATGCACCACAGCAAAAAGCAGCTACAAACGCGTCTGAGACCGATGCACCTGCCGATTACACGCTCTCTGAGTGTTTTAAAACGCCACAATTTTGGCTGCTTGCCACGGTATTCGTCACGATTTGTATGAGTGGGCTTTATGTCATTGGCGTCGCTAAAGATGTGGGTGAACTCTATGTCCACCTTGATGCTGCCACCGCTGCGGAAGCCGTTGCCATTATCGCACTGGCAAATCTAGGCGGCCGTCTAGTGCTGGGTGTGCTGTCTGACCGCATGGCGCGCAGCAAAGTGGTTGGCTTAGCGCTGTTAGTCTGCGCCGCCGGTGTCGGCATGCTCCGCTTTATGCCACTTGACCAATACAGTTTCTATCTATCAGTTGCTTGTGTCGCATTCAGCTTTGGTGGCGCAATTACGGTCTTCCCAACCTTAGTCAGCGACTATTTTGGTATGAATCACCTCAGCCAGAACTACGGATTTATTTATCTTGGCTTTGGTGTGGGCAGCTTTATGGGCTCTGTCATTGCTGCGCTATTTGGTGGCTTTGTCGCCGCGTTCAGTGTCATGCTAGTGATGATCGCGCTCTCGCTATGCATTGCCTTTACTATCCAAGCGCCGAAACGTGATAACCAACAGGTCAATCACAGCTGGCAGCTTGAATCGTCAACCCATTAAGCGCTTGCCATCTCGGCACGTTACCTCGCTCTGAACGCTTTCCGTGATTCAGGGCGAGGTATTTAGCTCCAATCATCATTCTTATCTCCCCACGACTTTCCCTTATTCACATAAGACTAAAATGTGACAGCGTCACTACCAAGTGATCATTTACACTGTAAAGTATCAGAGTGTGGCCGATATCTCCTTGCTTTATTGATCATTCCTTAACCCTTGCCTATTTTCAATGGACGGCAGATCGCCACTCCTCGCTTTTATATTAGGTTTTTGCATGGCACGTACGTTGTTTGTCACCCTACACAGCAAAGCCGCACTGATTTTCCTTCTCGGTATTGTTGGGATCATCTTTAGCAGCTTATTAGTGACTCGCTATTTCTTTTTGTTTGGTATTAACCATTTAGAAGACATAGAGATAACCCGTGCCAACCAGCAGGCAAAAGCCGTTATCCAACGCGTGATTGATAATCAAGTTGAGTACGCCGTCGATTGGGCCTATTGGGATGACACCTATACGCTACTCACCAACGGAAATACACAATATGCCAGCCGCAATCTCGAGGCCGATACACTGATTTCACTCGGGTTGAGTATGATGGGTTTTGCTGATTTAAACGGTCGCGTGGTAGAGGCACGGGTGCTCAATAACGATGATGAACGTGAGTTTATCCAACGCATTTATCAATCAGCCGCTATCCGTGAGCATATTTCGCAATCGCTGCCTGATGATGCCCTGACGCCACTTTCCGGCCTGTTAGAGATAGATCATCGCCTTTGGGTGATCAGTCTCAACCCCATTCGTGATAGCTCAGGCACAGCACCAGCGGTAGGTTGGATGGTATGGGGCCAAGCGCTAACCGGACGTTTCCCATCAGCCTATGAGAACATCCTTACCGGCGACAACAGCCTGCTTGAAGGTGCAATTCTGAAACAAATTGAAACCAGCGAGCATATTGTTCGCACCGACACCAAGCTGACTCGCTACACTCCTTTGTACGACTTAAATAATCAGATTATTGCGACTCTGAAAACCACCGAACAGCGGCGTTACTATCAAAAAGGTAGGCAAGTATTCCAGTACTTGATCATAACAATGCTCGCTATCACATCACTGATCGGCGTACTCGTTTTTATACTCTATCGCCGGAAAGTCGCGAAACAGTTTATTTCCTTTGAGCGCGATGTCAGTGCCCTCCTAGGCGACGGCCCGTTACCGCACAAACGCAAAGACACATTCACCCATATTACCGAGCAAATTAAGGCGCTAGCACACGCGTCATTAAAAACAGAACGCCAACTCAAGGAAACGCTGTCGCGCTTCGATGCCTTGTACCACAGCCAGCACTTGGGAATGATTATCTTAATGGATGATCAAATTATCGATGTCAATCAAGCGCTATTGGATTTATTGGGTTACGAACGAGAACAAATTACCAGTTTATCCATTCGTGAACTCTGCCGTAACGATGAGAGCACACTCGCGCGTCTTACCTCCCTCTATCACCAAAGCTCCCGCGATGTGACTCACTTTGAGACGGCCCTGCGCTGCTATAAAGGAAACACCCTGCCTTGTGCTATTGAGGCAGTCAGGCTCGATGACGGAGAAAACAGCTCGCTGATGCTTTCCGTGAAAGACATTAGCCAACAAAAACAACAAGCAGAGCTGATTGAAACCTTATCACACTATGACACCCTATCTGGCTTACTCAATCGCCCATCAACAACAGAAGCGTTGAACGCGGCATTGGCGAACCAAACGGGCGTGTTCGCACTTTACTTTATTGCCACACGGCTGAGAGAGATCTACGAGATTTATGGTCATCATGCCTATGACAGCATGGTGAAACACATTGCCGATACCCTAAAAGGACAGTTTGTTGGTGCCACCATAGGCCGATTGAGCGAAAACGAGTTCATTGTCTTTACCGACAAAAGCAATGAGCGTGACCTTGAGGCTCATGCCTGTCTTGCCCTCAAAGCCAGTGATAACCATATTGCACTGACCGATGCCGAGTTTGATATTGGCTTGAAAGGCGCACTGATCGGCCCACATCTGCAGTTTCAGCACTTTGAAACCTTGGTACACTGCGGTTTTTACGCTATCGAACAAGCACGTACCGGCAGTAAATACCGCGTGGAGATTGTTGACGAACATATCGCACAGGCAGCGCAAGAAACCTTGGTGATCAACCGTAACCTTGTCTCTGCGTTAAAAAATAATGAGTTCACCGCCTACTTCCAACCCATTGTCAACGCCACATCCAACCAAGTGATTGGCTTTGAAGCACTGGCACGATGGCATCACCCCTCACTCGGCTTAGTCTCACCAGGCGTTTTTGTTCCTTTGGCAGAAAAACACAAATTAATCATTGAGTTAGATGAGGTTGTTCTCGAAAAAGCTTGCGCATTCTTACAACAACTACAGCAACATTGGCGTAAAAAATCACAACATCGTCTGACGATCCACGTGAACCTTTCCAGTCCCCACTTTGGCGCGAGACGATTAGTGGATAACCTAAAACGCTTGATCAATCGCTATCAGCTTGCCCCGGGGCAACTGGTACTCGAAGTAACAGAAAGCATTCTACTGGGTGCCGATAAAGAAACCATCAAACGAATGCATGCGTTAAAAGCATTAGGCGTACAACTGGCTCTCGATGACTTTGGAACCGGCTACTCGTCATTCAGTTCTTTATGCAATTTCCCGTTAGATATTGTCAAACTTGATAAATCTTACATGAGCGAAATTGAAACCAATGATAAAGCCAAAACCTTGGTCCGCAGTATCATCAACATGGCGCAAGAGTTGGGAATGACCACAGTGGCAGAAGGCGTCGAAACCGCCTCTCAATTACGCATTGTGAATGTTTGGCGCGTCGATGAAATTCAAGGATTTTATTTCTTCAAACCCATGAGTGCAGAGCAAGCATTAAACACCTTTGGTGAAAATGGTTAATTGTAAAAGAGAGAATAAGCCCGACATAAAAGCTATACTACTCGGCCACTTTCTCTTCTTCTTGCTGATAAACAGGGTGTTTATATTGGTCCTTCAACCTTTTTATCTTAACAAACTCGATACCAGGAAAAAGTGAACGCAATGTAGAAAGTAGTTCTTGCTTTTGGTCGATTGTCATGGTGGATATATCGCCACCGTAAGCATGCACATCCTGCTCTGCAGCTTCGAATGACAGTACCGCATCGTTCTCTAAATCAAACACAACCGTACGCTCAGAAATCAATATGCAATACTTATCAATCTTAGGGCTAAAATTCGTCATCCCAAACGACATCAACGCAAACCCACCAGCCCCAACAAACGCAAGAGGACCAAGTATAAACACGGCAATAATACAGACCACGATTCCCACCCATGCAAACCCACGCACCACCTGATAGGCAACATCGGGGATCATGTCTTTTTCTGTGTAATGAATACCCAGAGATGTTAAGTGATAACAGCGATGTTTATCAGGCGTAAATAGGTATCTTGTTATCAACGTCATCATCGTCATGAACGCAAAAACCATCCAAAAAAAGGGTCTATCTACTGTAAAACCATCAAGTACCAACCATAAAAAAACAAATATTGAATAGTTAACAAATATCGCGACTACCCAGCGCCATAGGTATTCGTATTTTCCTCCCCATCCTTTATGCTCCCAATAGTGGACGGTTTCCGCCTCATAGAGTCTCTTTTTAACAGGATCTATATTTTCTCTATCACTCATTTTTAAACTCTCACTTCAATAGTGAGTATCATTCCCTCTCCCGAATTGAAGTGAGTTATTGAACGCTATATTATTCAGCCGCTTTCTCTTCTTCTTGCTGATAAACAGGGTGTTTATATTTATCTTTCAACCTTTTTATCTTAACAAACTCGATACAAGGAAAAAGTGAGCGTAATGTAGAAAGTAGTTCTTGCTTTTGGTCGAGTGTCGTGGTGAATATATTCCCACCATAAGCATGCACATCCTGCTCTGCAGCTTCAAGTGACAGCACCCCATCATTCTCTAAGTCAAACACAACCGTACGCTCAGAAATCAAGATATAAGAGTGATTTACATTAGGACGAAAATTCGTCATTCCAAACGGCATTAGCGCAAAACCACCTGCTCCAATAAACGCAAGAGGACCGAGCACAAACACGGCAATAATACAGACTACGATCCCCACCCACGCAAAACCACGCACTACCTGATAAGCAACATCAGGGATCATGTCTTTTTCTATGTAATGAATACCGAGACTGGTTAATTGATAACAACGATGTTTATCGGGTAGAAACAAGTATCTTGATGCAAAAACCATCAGTGTCAAAAAACCACTTAAGACCCAAAAAGCAAATGAGTCGACAGTCAACTTCTCGATCACTGACCAAAGAAACAAAAGAAATGATGCTCCCGCAAATATCGACAGTCCCCATTTAACCATATTTTCGTGTTTCAGGCCCGCACCCATAGATTCCCAAGAATAAATCACTTGAGCAGCGTAAAGCTGCTCCTTGAGGGGCTCTATGTTTTCTCCATTACTCATTTTTCAGCTCTTACTTCAACCGTTCGCCCCAGCAATTTTAAGATACATTGATATGAATAGAGCATCACCCATAAATAACATGACATGACATTATAAAACCAATGTTTCTCTTTGATATCCAAATATACTAGTCCTGAATGAAGATTGGATGTTTAAACATGTCATTCATTTTAGCCATTTCCACATACTCGATATCTTTTCTAATGTTTTTAATCAAGGATACAACCGCATCTTTTTCTTCCAAAGAAGAGAAGTAAAAGTTTCGACTACTGCAGTATTCAGTGGGGATATTACTATCAATGCGTAATATGCTATCGTTTATCGGACTAAATAATATGGGTCTATCCGAAAAGAATACCTCATGCTTTTCCGTCGTTGGCTTAAAATTCGTCATTCCAAACGACATCAGAGCAAAACCACCAGCCCCAACAAACGCAAGAGGACCAAGCACAAACACGGCAATAACACAAACCACGATACCCACCCACGCAAAACCACGCACTACCTGATAAGCAACATCGGGGATCATGTCTTTTTCTGTGTAATGAATACCGAGACTGGTTAAGTGATAACAGCGATGTTTATCGGGTAGAAACAAGTATCTCGATGCAAAAATCATCAGTGTCAAAAAACCACTTAATCCCCAAAAAGCAAATGAGTCGACAGTCAATTTCTCGAGCACTGACCAAAGAAACAAAAGAAATGATGTTCCAGCAAATATCGACAGTCCCCACTTAACCATATTCTCGTGTTTCAGGCCCACACCCATAGATTCCCAAGAATAAATCACCTGAGCAGCGTAAAGCTGCCCCTCGAGGAGTTCTGTGTTTTTTCCATTACTCATTATTCAATTCTCACTTCAATGGTACGCTTGGCAAGTTCTTTATCTTTCGGTGCTGGGTTTACGGTTAGGTCACCTTGATGGTTGCCTATAGCTACATAGCCCAGCGTCTTATTCTCTGATGCTTGCCAAGCAAACGGCATACTAACGAGTACGGCCACCGTATCGTCGGTGGTACCCCCTAAATCTAATCGATAGATTAGGCTACCAGATACTTTGTCTTTGCTCCATGTCCCACACAGTTCATTGACTAACACTGCAGATTTCGGCTCAGCAACACGGTAGTGGTAGTTTTTGTCTTTAGGCTTGCGGGTGACTTGTAAACCAATTTTTGTATCCCGAGTAAACGCAGGCAGGGTTAATTCTAATTGCCACTGTGCTGTGCCAGCGTCCATCCATTGTGAAGGTCGCCGACTTGGGATAACATTTAGTCGAATTTGAGGTTTATGAATAACTTGGTCCAAACGCTTCAGCTCTTCAAGGTACTCCCACTGGCTAGGCTGTTTCCCCCAAGTAGAGTGAAGCAACCATTTTTCTATCTCTGAGCGTTTAAAAACATTGATGACTACAATAGCTATCAAATAAGCGATACCCGCAACCATTAGCGCACTCAACATCCAAGTTGCAATAATGGAACCGATACTGGTGGACAGTATACCTAATCGGCTAAATACGTTTGCGCCTAGTTGGATAAAAAATACGAGCGCCTGAGCTGTCGTAGATATGCCTTTTAGGACATACCCCAGAGTTTCCATCGGCACGTTGCTTGAATCTAATACCTTTTCACCGCTATCCAACGTTTCTAGCCCCGAGGCTAATAAGCCAAATAACGACACCATCGCAGTGGTTTTAGCAAAGATTTTTAGGCTTTGTCTTACCTCATAAGAGTGAGTACTACTCTTTAACGCAACCTTCATAGGTTCCGAGAGAAGAGACTGTCTGGTCATAATCTTTTCCCATGCAGCATCTCGCCAAACCGCCGAGATCGCCGACACCGCATAAGCGGTCGAGTAGGTGGCTTCTCTTAGTGCTGGGTTTGCCCACAAGCTCGTCTCTGGATGCTGCTCGGCTTTATAACGAATATTATGTAAGACTGATGCGCTATTCCAAATATTGAGGATCGCAACAATGCCTCCCATTTTACCGAGCTTATTCCACGATGTTTGAGCAGCTTGTGTGCCTTTTTGCCAGATGCGCTCAATGGCTTGATTGAGCATTTTTTTCGCTGCATCATTCACCGCTTGATACTTCACCGTGACCATTTGAGGTAACTCACTACTCAATAGCTTCTGCAGCCTCTGCTGAGCTGCATGCATGGTTTGAATCTGATGATTTTTAGGTATCGGTTGCCCGACCGGAGGTTTGCTAATGCGTGTAATTATCGCGACTTCGGCATTCACCTTTCGCTGCCATGCCGAAACTTGCGCCGGATAGTCTGGGTTGTGTGCAACAATCGCTTCTGGATTAACGATTGCCTCCAATATCACTAGCCGTAAATTACTGATCATGCCTGCAGGGCTATTCGTGGTATTCATTTGGCTAGGAAATAACAGGTTGGTTATCGCTCGCCACGTCTGTTCCGCCGCGCCTGATACCGCATGCTGCAACGCAGCAAAGCTTTTTTTCACAGGCTCTGCAAGCGATTTAAACCATTCCTTCTCTTGGATACGAACATCGCCCGTGAATCCGTCATAGTTAGCAATCGCACTAAACAGTGCCAACATATCTCCCGGTTTATCTAAGCCGATAAAATGATGCTCAATCTTCTGCACTTCATCATTCAGTGCTTGCCAATTGTCTTTTGAGAATCCCACTGACGCCAGCGCCAAGAGATTATCAGGCTGATCAAAGTCCAGAACTTTATTCAGTTCAGCCTGTGCTTCCTCATTGTTTATCGCGTGTTTTACGCCAACCAAATATTGACTCACTAAGCTCAGCAGATACACCAAATGATCCGTGTCTTGATTGTCTGCACCCATAATGGCGGGTTCGGTGCTTAATTGTTTAAGGCCATGCATAAAATCTTTGTAGCGAGTGGCGATCCGCGCATCAAGGCCTTGTAATTGGTTGTAATGGTCCGAGAGAAATGCCTCTAGCGCATCCCAATCCACTTCATCGCTGAACATAGACCAACGCTGTTTTTGCTCTTCAGTGAGTTGGTAATCGTATTGTTCCTCAAGAAGCGCCCCTTTATTTAACGCCTCTTCTTGCAGTGGCGTCATCGGCACAGTTGCGACATTGGGGTTACTTTCTAACGCAGCTCGCTCTTGGTCAGCAAGCCGTTGTGTCGCAAGATAGTCAATAACATGGCGCTCGAATGCCAACTCTCTGATGGGGTCACCCTTCACTGAGCTGGGTACTTCGTCTTGCTCCAATTTCACGCCTGCTAGCATTCGCGTCAGCTCAGCCATTTGGAGCTTATGAATGTTCTCTTCGTCTTTTAAAATAACACTCTGTCGCGCTACTTCTTGAGATAAAGGCAAGAACAAATCAGACACATCAGCCAACCTATCATCCAGCGCCACAAAAAAGCCTTCATTGGGTTTATCCAAGTCCACCTTGTAGTCAGTGACAGTGCTACCTAGCTTTTGTGCAACGTGCTGGTGTTGTTGATCGTCTTGATCATCGGTTTCTAGATCATCGACTTCATCAAGCGGTGTACAGGTACTTGCAAATAGCCCAGCCGGTGCAGAGTCCTCGCCAATATCAATCACACTTTGCCCGAGTTGCTTTAAACTGCCGGTGTGTGGATGCGCCATATTCTCGCGATAATAATCAAGATCGAGTTCTCGCATCCACGCACTGCGTAGCTGACCCTTTTCTTGCATCAGCGTTTTTAAGCGCGCCGTCCAGCGTAGATGCGAAAACGCAAGATAGACCGTGTGTTTAACCGGATAGTTTAAGCGGCTTGATGCTTCTCCATCGCTGTCATCGTCCAGCTTTTTAATGAGTTTGGTACCAGACACTTGGTATTCATCGAGACGCTCCGCGTCTTGGTCGTAGACATACAGCCAACCGTCCCTTAGTTGACGCAATGTGCGCTGGCTATACTCGGCCTCAAGCCACGCTTCACCTTGCCATTTTTTTGGTAAAGCAAATATTGGTGTGTAATCGTCTTGATCATAGCCATTGTCGAACGCATAACGCACAGGAACAAAACCAACGCTGCCACCTTTTAAAGGACACGGTCCGGTTGGGTCGCGACTATCTTGATTGTTGGCACATTTGGCCGCTGAGATTGGGTCACTCATAGCTGCTCCTGCTGGTTCGATAAGTGAGACTCGGCTTGTTCTGATTCATGTTTTGCCAATAAGGCCGCTTGCTCGATGCGCTGAGAGGGCGTCAGTGCCGATGGATTGAGAACAAGATTGCTTATATCGGGATGCACAGATGCATCAAGCGCTTGCTCACCCACAAAACCTAACACATTGAAAAATTGCGTGAGGTCTTGCCCGGTATGAAATCCTTGCTGATAGGCAGTGTCTGCCCACGTCTGTACCCATTGGTCAGGATCTGACTGAGAAGTAAGACGCTCAGGAAAGTAAGTTTGCATATGTTGCTTAAGGCTTTGTATTTGATTTCGCCAAACCACGGTACCAAGCGCGCTCCATTGAGGGTCGGAGAGCTGATAGGGCAACGAGACTGATTTGGCCGACTCAGGGGCATGATAAACCTGCCAACCTTCACGCGTTGGCAGCCAAAGTGCAGACATTAAGGACCAAAAACCACCAAAATCATTAGATAGCAACGCATCAATGCATTCACTGTGCGCCAGCTTTAAGAACACCTTACTGCCATAGGGTGACAGCACTTGAATGAAATCCCGTAACTGATGTGCTACGTCAAGCCCAGGGTGTGAAGACGCGAATACATATCCTGCAGTGGGTTGATTGAGGGTCGTAAACCATGCCCACACTGCGTCGGTCAATCGTACAACAAAGGGAGAAACCGCGAGCAGCTGGTCATAAGGCGGTTGCGTATAGACAGGCATAATGTCTAACTCTCCTTCTAACCCATATAGTTGCTGCGCAAGGTCTTCAATTTGTCCGCCATCGACCAACAAATACAAACGATGACCCTCTTGCGGCTGCATGTCAGGGACGCTATCGAAAAGATTGCTATGCGCCAAGATAGTCATCACTTCTCGCACTCCTCACATAAAGGAGATTGCCCCTTTAGTGCTTCTACTTGACGTTGAGGCGACAATGATGACGTATCGTCTGTTCTCGGCGCCCACGATGGCGTCGGTGCCCCTTGCTGTGTTTCTGATGTGGTCATTACATCAACCGCTTGGATATCGGGGAGTGGCGCGGCTTCGGGATCTGCTAAGGCGTCGATGGTTTTTGGACGCTTGGCCATTTGGCCATTAAAGCCTGGGCCACTGCCTGCACTGCCGCCTGAGTTTAGGTTCACTGAGGCACCAGAAGCATGCACGCCAGCCGCGTCCACTTTCACAAAGCTACCGCCGGCACTTAAGGTAACTTCTGCACCGGCTTCGATCACTAGTTTGGCGCCCGTTTTTAGGTGAATGTCACTCCCTGCATCTACAGCATGAACCTTACCGACTTTATAGTGCTCACTGGCTTTGACGAGGTTGGAGTGGTTGCCACCAATACGGGTGCGACTCTCACCCTCCACGGTATGATGCGCATTGCCCATCACACGATGAAATTGGTCGTTGTGTATCTGATGGTGATTGTCATGACCTATCTCGGTCACGCGGTCGTTTTCTACCTCGGTGTGCCAGTCTTTTTGCGCGTGTAAATACACTTGCTCACTGCCCGATTGGTCTTCGAACGTGAGTTCGTTGTAGCCCTCGCCTTGGTGGCTTTCACTGCGCCAAACCGTCTTGGTTTTGTGTGCCGGCAAGGTATAAGGCGGCACATTGGTCGCATGATACGTGCGGCCGGTGATAATCGGTTGGTCCGGGTCACCGTGTAAGAAGGACACAATCACTTCATGGCCAATGCGGGGTATGGCCATCATGCCGTATTGGCTACCCGCCCAGCCTTGAGCAACACGAATCCAGCAGCTGCTTTTGTCATCGCCATTGGAATAACGGTCCCACGGGAAGTGGACTTTCACCCGTCCGTGTTCATCACAAAAGATTTCTTCGCCGTCCGGTCCCACCACGGTGCCTATCATAGGAC
>NZ_MUFP01000009.1 GCF_001996165.1 Salinivibrio proteolyticus
CCCTTAAATATGGGTAACAAATATTGCGAACAGAAAATAAATAATGAAAAATAGGCTCTAATTATTTTATGTAATATTGTATATTTCACTTATACTGTTACCATCCGTTCAATTAACATATAAATCAAATAGGAACCCAATAATGTCTGATGCAATGAAAGCGTTACTTAACCTACGCAGCTTACGTGCTGTCGCTAAAGAAATGACCGCCGAGCAACTTCAAGAAGCGTTAGAAAAGCTGCAAACTGTCGTTGAAGAACGTGAAGAGATTGAGCGTCAAGCGCAAGAAGAAGAAAAAGCACGCCTAGCGAAACTGGAAAAATACCGTGAAATGTTAATCGCCGATGGTATTGAACCCGATGAACTCATGAAATTATTAGGTGGTGCGAGCAAGTCTAAATCAACAGGCAAGCGCGCGGCACGCCCCGCTAAATATCAATACACTGACAGCGACGGCTCGGTAAAAACATGGACCGGTCAAGGTCGTATGCCGAAAGTAATCCGTGAAGCAACCGAAAATGGTAGCGCGAAATTAGAAGACTTCTTGATCCCAGGTCAACAAGCCTAAGTGTTGCGCATAAAGATAAAAAAGAGGCCGTACGGCCTCTTTTTTTATCTGATTCGTAGAACTCTACCATCACCCATTAACCAAACTTTATCCGATCTGCCAAATGACTGACCGCTAACGCAAAGTAGTGTGAACGGTTCCATTTCAACAAGCTTTGATAGTTGTTATAAACCAAATAAGCTCGTCCAAGTTCATCATCAGGCTGAATCAACCAAGCTTGAATATCGACATTCGGCAGCGCTTGGCCATTAAGACGCGTTACACCAAACGCTTGCCATTGACTTAATGACAGCGCCTTATTACTTTCGACACCAAGTTTATTCCTATCTATATGCTTTGGTAATTTAACTTGGCGTCCCCATGTGTACGTATCGTCCCAGCCAGCTTGTTTTAGATAGTTAGCCGCAGAAGCAAAGACATCGGCTTCCGTTTGCCAAATATCTTTTTTACCATCTTGGTTCCCATCAACCGCATAATGAAGGAARGACGTCGGCATAAACTGACTTTGCCCCATTGCACCGGCCCATGAACCTTTCATGTTTTCAGGCGTAATATGCCCTTCTTGCAATATGGTCAGTGCTGCCATTGTTTGTTGGCGGAAAAAGGCTTCTCGACGCCCATCATAAGCCAGTGTGGCAAGTGCTTCGATAACATTATAGTTGCCTTGCAGTTTGCCAAAATTACTCTCTACGCCCCACAAGGCCACAATGAAACGAGGCTGAACCTGATATTGTTCACCGACTTTTTTTAGCGCCGAATAATGTTTTTTATACAGTGCTTTCGCCTGAGCGACTTTCCAATCCGGTACAGCGCGGGGAATGTATTCATCCAAGGTTAAACGCCGCTCAGGTTGATTTCGATCGGCACTGACTGCCCGTTCATGATACTCAATACCAGCAAACGCGCGCACCAATATATCGTCATCAATCCCTGCTTGACGCGCTTCCTCTTTCAATGATTCGACGTACTGATCAAACCCTTCTTTTGCAAATAGCGGCCCCGAGGTAAGAACTGAGGCTGCAACCAATGCTGAAATCAAACCTTTGCGCATACGCTTCCCTAATTACAATTTTTCATTCTTGTTTCGGATAGCCTGCAACGCCGCATCCGGTGGCGGTGGTAATTGTAGAAAGAACCCTTCGTTTTGCAGACTTTGTTTCACTTTCTCAATATCAACAACCGCGAGTTTTTCTCGCTTACCGAGATCAATCATCATGGCAAACTCTGGTTGTCCAAAACTGTTCATTAATGCTTCTGGCACATCATCGAATTTATCTCTCCCCGGTACATAAAGATAGGTGCCTTCTTTCTTTTTGCTACGATAAATTGCGCAATACATCTCAATGTCCTCATCAGCATGCCATAACGATGGCGAAATAGTGTCATCGACGAGTTAAGGTTTGTTAGGCTTTGCCGCAAAATGTGTCACACGATGTTCGCTAAACGCGGCTCACATCGCGCACCATGACAAGAAATCGCCAAAATTAGGGGGCAATGTCCGCCGAATATCAAACCCTGCTTGCCGCATCGATGCTGTGAATATACCATGCTATCCAACGTCTGATAATGCGCGTCTAACTCGCGTTTCAACGATATAACCGGAATCAAACAACATGCACAAACACCCGGAGTTGAAAGGCTCAACTTTTACTTTGTCTGTTCTTCATCTTGTGGATGACAATTTTACTGAAGCGGCCACCATTTTGGCTGATAAGGTTTCCCAAGCCCCCGCATTTTTTGAAGGCGCGCCTGTGGTGGCGGATGTCAGCCGTTTAAAGCAATGCCCAGATCTCACCGCTTTAAAGCACTGTTTAAGTGAAACTGGGATGATTTTAGTCGGCCTTACTGGCGTCACGCATAACGATACCCGCCAAAAAGCAAAATCAGTGGGGCTTGCTGTACTGAAATCAAGCAAGCAATCTCGTGTTGCCGATCCAATTCAACCCCCCACTAAAGTGGTCACGAACCCGGTACGATCGGGACAGCAAATCTATGCCAAAAATGCTGACTTGGTGGTATTGAATCATGTCAGTGCCGGGGCGGAAGTCATTGCTGATGGCAGTATTCATATCTACGGCGTGCTGCGCGGCAGAGCCATTGCGGGCGCCAGCGGCCAGCAACAAGCGCGTATTTATTGCCAGAATTTACAATCAGAATTATTGTCAGTAGCCGGTAGCTACTGGCTAAGCGACAAAATTCCATCTGAATTTATTGAGCGCCCCGTCATGGTCTCGCTCAATCAAGAAAGCTTACAAATAGACCCCCTCACGCTATAACAGAATAAGGACGAGGAATGGCACGAATTATTGTAATTACCTCCGGTAAAGGCGGTGTTGGTAAAACCACGTCGAGTGCAGCACTCGCGACGGGACTTGCCATGGCTGGCAAAAAAACCGCAGTGATTGATTTTGATATTGGTCTTCGTAATCTCGATTTAATTATGGGATGTGAGCGCCGCGTGGTGTATGACTTTGTCAACGTGATCAACGGTGAAGCCAACCTCAATCAGGCGCTGATCAAAGACAAACGGGTTGAAAATCTATTTATTCTTCCAGCCTCACAAACTCGTGATAAAGATGCACTCACCAAAGAGGGCGTCGAACGGGTGTTAAAAGAGATGGATGAGCTTGGGTTTGAATACATCATCTGCGATTCGCCTGCGGGTATCGAAGCTGGCGCCCTCATGGCCCTTTATTTTGCCGACGAAGCCATCGTCACGACCAACCCTGAAGTCTCTTCGGTGCGCGACTCTGATCGCATTCTGGGCATTCTCGATTCAAAATCTCGCCGCGCCGAAAACGGTGAGGAACCGGTTAAGCACCACTTGCTCCTCACCCGTTATAACCCAAGCCGCGTGACCAACGGCGAGATGCTCAGTGTATCGGACGTTGAGGAGATCTTACGTATTCCACTGTTAGGGGTCATCCCAGAAAGCCAGTCAGTGCTGCATGCCTCAAACAAAGGTGAGCCCGTGGTTCTCGATCAAGAATCGGATGCGGGACAAGCGTATGAAGATGCCATAGCAAGATTGCTTGGTGAAGAGCGCCCATTCCGCTTTATTGAGGAAGAGCGCAAAGGTTTTCTAAAACGCTTATTTGGAGGCTAATGTGGCATTGCTAGAGTTCTTTCGGCCAGCCAAGAAAAAATCCGCCAACATTGCAAAAGAGCGCCTGCAAATCATTGTTGCGGAGCGACGCAGTGCAGATAGCCCTGCCCCAACCTATTTGCCACAGCTCAAGCAGGATATCTTAGATGTGATCCGTAAATATGTGGATATCGGTCCCGAGCAAGTCTCCGTGAGTCTCGAGCAAGGGGACGACGATCTTTCCGTCTTAGAGTTGAATGTAACTTTGCCTGAAGAAGGGAAAGAGAGCTAAAGCGTGAGCCTCGTTCGCTGATAGCGTAAAAGCGGTGCTGAGCACCGCTTTTTTAATGCGTCACGGGCGCTCTGGGAATCATCTCTATCAGCCGCTTGCCAATCAGAGTATATCGCCACCCTTGAGCGAGGTCTGGGCGTTTTTCTTCCGCTTTATGCTCTCGCCATACCCAACTGATCAACTGATTCAATTGCTTCTTGGAGCCAATAAACTCCGGTACAAAACCCTGCTCATCCGCACACTGTTGAACGCTTTCTTTGAGCGTCTTAATCACGGCTTTGTAACCCGGCTCATCGACTAAACGCGTAATGGGTTTTGGCCACTTCGCTTTAGGAAGCTTCTCAGCTTGCTTCGCCAGCGTGATCAAGGTTTGAGCATGATAACGAATCTCAAATTTATCAAAATCATGCGCTTGCATTTGCTCAACGCTACGAATTGCAAATCGCGCCATTTTCCAAAGGTGAAGCTCTTTCACAATGAAATTAAGCGCGATATCGCGACGTCGTGCCTCTTTCGCTCGCCACTTTGCAAGCGATTGAAGTACTGCTAATTGATTCGGTTGCAGTTGCCACGCATATTTAATATCAAGATATGCCAGCGAATCCTCTTTAGCTTGGCGCTTTTTGTCACATAAGCGGGCACACTCTTCTTGCAACGCCGCTTGCCACTGTGTTTTTGCCAAGGCTTTCTCAAGCGCTTGGTACAGAGGCATCAGATAATACACATCCGCCGCCGCATAATGCTTTTGCTTATCAGTTAGTGGTCGCGCGCACCAATCAGTGCGTGATTCGCCTTTATCAAGCGCCACTCCCACATAGGTATTCACCAAACTCGCAAATCCTTCTGATACACCGTGCCCTAAAAAAGCAGCCATCAACTGGGTATCAATCATAGGAGTGGGTAAGGTACCAGCATAGTGTTGGAACACATCCAAGTCTTCACTACTTGCATGCAAGACTTTGGTTACATTGGTGTCAGCCAGCAATGCCCACAACGGGGAAAGATACTCGATTTCAATCGGATCGATGAGTACAAGTTGCTCACCATCATACAATTGCACCAACCCAAGTTGCGCGTAAAACGTACGAGTACGCACAAATTCGGTATCGACCATCACAGCAGGTTTCTGGCGCATTTTTGCGCACACGTCGACAAGTTGTTGATGTGATGTGATTTGTTGATAATTCACAAGTTAGCCTATAAAGAAAATGCCGGCAAAGCCGGCATTTCGTGATTCGTTACGCTCCAGTTTACCCTTTTCGCGGGCAGCGCGCATCAAGCAGACGCTTTTTGCGGCGCCTTAGGGGCTTCATCGCGTAACTCTCGGCGCAAGATTTTACCTACATTGGTTTTCGGTAGTTCATCGCGGAATTCAACCACGCGAGGCACTTTATAACCAGTTAGATGTTTACGACAATGTGCCACCAGATCATCACGGGTTAGCGATGGGTCCTTTTTCACCACACAAATCTTGACGACTTCGCCTGAGTTTTCGTCTGGCTGGCCAATCGCGGCCACTTCCAACACCTTATCATGCAGGGCGACCACATCTTCCACTTCATTGGGATAGACGTTAAAGCCTGACACAAGGATCATGTCTTTTTTACGATCGACGATGTGTAAGAAACCATCGTCATCAAACTGCACCACATCACCGGTTGCCAACCAACCGTCTTCATCGATACTTTCACGCGTCGCTTCTGGGCGGTTCCAGTAACCTTTCATCACTTGTGGGCCACGCACCAACAATTCGCCCGGTTGGTTATCGGCGACATCTTCACGATTTTCATCCACAATACGGACCTCCGTGGATGGGACGGGCAAACCGATCGAACCGTTGTAATCACGCAAGTCATAAGGATACGCCGCCACAAGCGGTGAGCACTCGGTTAAGCCATAGCCTTCTAGGAGGTGCTTACCGGTCAGTTTTTTCCAGTTTTCTGCGACAGCACGTTGTACTGCCATGCCGCCACCGACGGTGAGGCGCAGGTTGGAGAAATCTAACTCATGAAAATCTTCGTTGTGTAGCAAAGCGTTAAAGAGGGTGTTCACCCCTGTAATCGCTGTAAATGGATATTTTTGTAGCTCTTTGATAAAGCCCGGAATATCACGCGGGTTGGTGATCAACAGGTTCTGTCCACCCATTTCAATAAACAATAGGCAGTTTACGGTCAGCGCAAACACGTGATAAAGCGGTAGCGCGGTCACCACCAACTCTTCGCCTACGTTTAGCACGGGTTGATAGGTGCCTTTCGCTTGGTAGACGTTGGCCAACATGTTGCGGTGCGTCAAGATAGCGCCTTTCGCCAATCCAGTGGTACCACCCGTGTACTGGAGGAAAGCGACATCATCACCTTTTAAGAAAGGTTTTACATACTGCATACGGCGGCCACGGCGGAGCGCATTACGCATCGACGTTGCGTCCGGCAAATGGTATTTCGGTACCATTTTCTTGACGTACTTGACCACAAAGTTCACTAACGTGCCTTTCGCTCGAGGGAGCTGGTCTCCTAAACTCGTAAGGATCACGTGCTTAACGGGTGTATTCTCTACCACCTTTTCCAAGGTGTGAGCAAAGTTGCTGACAATCACAATCGCTTTTGCACCTGAGTCAGTCAACTGATGCTCTAACTCTCGCGGCGTATATAAAGGATTGACGTTAACCGCCACACAGCCCGCTCGCAAAATACCGAACAACGCAATCGGATACTGCAGCAAATTCGGCATCATGATCGCCACACGATCGCCTTTTTGTAATTTCAGCTCGTTTTGCAGATACGCCGCAAATGCACGGCTACGCTCTTCGAGCTTTCGGAAGGTCATGACCTGGCCCATGTTAATAAAGGCTGTTTGGTCAGCGAACTTTTGCACTGAGTGTTCAAACATCTCAATCAAAGAGCGATGGGCATCTGGATCTATTTCCGCCGGCACATCCGACGGGTAACGATTAAGCCAAACCTTTTCCACTGGCTTTCTCCTATGTTTTAGCTTGCAGGCTATACTGCCCGCTTCGATCGACGCGAGATTCTATTCAAACAGGTGTTTAACCCGTCCACCATAGCGTTAACATTATTTTTACACGAGCATTTTAAGTGCGCGTTTGAATTTTGGTCACAAAATCTGTTACCCACGATGCAGCCTGTTGCGGTTGTTGAAGGTGACAGTGATGCGTGCCAGGGAGATCCACCACTTGTAATTGGCGAAACCCATGCATCCGTTGCTGAGCATCCTGCGAACGCAATGCAGGATAGCCATCCGTTCCTCGAATGGCGAGAGCAGGACAGTGAATTGCCCGGATAATCGATTCACAGTGCGCGGGCGACATCCGGTAAAGCGCATCTCCGCGCAAATGAGGATCGTGCCGCCAAGTAATACCTTGAGGAGTCTCCACCAATCCGCGAGCGACTAATGGCAAAAGCGGTTCACTCGCCACTTTATTGATGGACGCGCGTAATTGTAGCGCCTGAAATGCAGAATCAAAGTAGCGTTGGCGCTTTTGACGCTGCTTTAAGCGTTGTTCTAGACATTTCGCCAATCGGTTGGTTATCTGTTGAGCAGGTTCAGCCATCGGGCCGAGCGCTTCTATCATTACCAGTGCATCAATACGGTCTGGAAAAGCAGCGGCATAGCAACTCGCCACCAGCCCACCGAGTGAGTGGCCAACCAAGATCAGTGAGCCGGAGAAGCGCTGTTGATGGAGCACTTGGTGTAAATCATCCAAGTAGTCGTAGAAGGGGTAGTAGTAGTCGCCCGGTTTATGTGCTGACAGACCGTGTCCGGGCCAATCAAACAATAATAATCCCCACTCGCTGGGTAAATAAGGCACCAGAGCATGAAAACTGGCTAGGTTATCTTGCCAGCCGTGAAGCATGACCAAAGTAGGCGCACCGCTTGCCGCCGGACGGGCAGCTCCCGCGACACGCGTTGAGGCCAGTGAGAGCGTGAGTGGTTCCAATCCGCTCGACAGGCCGATCATCGCTGGATTTGCCTGAAGTGCCTCATCAAGTTGCGCCGACAGTGGAGAATGCATCATTGGTTAGGGTAAAGTGATCACGCTTTGTACTCGCCCAGTCCCGACGCCTACCCGAACGCGCGAGCAATATAGCCCATAACAATAGGGGCGGTCGTCATCGATAACCTTTTGCTCAATGTTCCACAGCTGGTGCCCTTTGACTGACAATACAGGGTAAGCATATTCATAGTCCCCGACTTTACCCATTTGCTGTTCAACAAATTCACCCAATACCGTAATAGGACGCCCTTTCGCATAGTCTGCAGGATCGACAAAGCCGCTAAAAACCGCCTTAAATCGACCCAGTGATGACGCACCTATATCGGGACGTCCAGCACTGGAGGTAGGCAACGCGACGATTTCGACCACCGAGTCCGCTTCGCGATTTTCAACACTGGCAATCATGCCGCCCATGCGCACTTCTTCCCCCTGATTGGCTGCAGTCATACTGGCTACGACTGGGTACTCGGTTACCGGCTGATCCATACGACCTTTTAAACTGTCAGGCAAGGTGCTGCAACCGGTTAACAGTAGAGCCCCGATCATCAGCAATCCGGTTGGCATTAACTTCATCACACGTACTCCTCTCTCGACGTCATACATAGATATCGACCCCGACGAGGTTCAGCAGTTCCTCTCGCCGCGCATGGTTAAGCACCGCTAAGTAAGACGACATCGCCTGACGACCGCGGCCATCGGGTAAATCATACTGAATATGTTGTTTAGCTTGCTCTGCCTCTGATATAGAGACGTGTTGCACCTTCTGCCGCACTGCCTTGGCAACTTGGCTCGTTTGCGGGGTTTGTTTACGCGACGCTTTCTCCGAGGATGAAGGGCGCCGCGTTTGATTCGGCCGGTTAGGCGGTGAAGAAGGAATTCCGTTAATCGATACCATACTTGCTTCCTATGCGAGGCAAACCGACCCAAACAGACTCTTACTCGCGTCCGGGGAGCTTCTTCCACGTGACCTTGTCACGCRAGTAGGTGGGCGTCGCGAGCTCAGCGGCGACAGCCTCACCACGCTGGTAGGCGTGTTTAGCGATAGCCAGCATGTCTTGTGCTTGTGGATACAACACGCCCGATTCAGTGGTGGTCAGATCCAACCCTTTCGCTAATTCAGGATAGGCAGGCCAACCGGTTCCCGCCAGTGCCCACGTACCATCGGTCGATTCAAGACGTAATGCGTCAGGCGCGACAACCACTTCATCAGCCAACGCATGCCAATCGCCATTTTCTTGACGTTGATACTGGGCAAAGTATAGCTCTCCCATTCGCGCATCAATCGCCGTGAGTACTTGCGTTGCGCCATGAGTACGGTGCGCTTGCTCTGCCATCGCCGCTAGCGTCGATACACCCAGCACGGGTAACTCAGCACCAAACGCTAAACCTTGTGCAATCCCAATGCCAATTCGCACGCCAGTGAAGCTACCTGGACCGCGACCAAAGGCGAGAGCATCGAGTTGCGTGAGTGATACGCCCGCCTCCGCGAGTACCTCATCGACCATGGGTAAGATTTTATTGGTGTGTTCACGCGGCGCAATGTCACTGCGCACCATCATCTGATCGCCGATAGACAGCGCAACAGAGCAGTTTTCCGTGGCCGTATCCACGGCAAGCATTTTTAGCGTCATTTAACCCTCAATCGGTGATTGCAATGCAGTCACATCTGCATCGGTATGGTCAGCATTAATGGCTGACAAAAAGTCGTCAATATTATTTAGATCGCGCGTGCGCGGTATGGGCGGTAAGCTGCGCAAAAAGGTGGCGCCATAAGGGCGCGTCACTAAGCGGTTATCACAAATGATCAACGCGCCTTGATCGCGCTTGTCACGAATCAAACGCCCGACCCCTTGCTTGAGCGTAATTACCGCTTCTGGTATCTGCACTTGCGAGAAAGGGTCACCGCCTTGCAACTTACAATCTTCAATACGCGCTTTAAGTAAAGGATCATCGGGTGAGGCAAACGGCAGTTTGTCGATGATCACGCAACTGAGTGCCTGCCCACGCACATCTATCCCTTCCCAAAACGCGCCGGTTGCTACCAGCAGCGCGTTCCCCAGTGATAAATATTCTGCCAACAGGCGCTGTTTAGGCATTTCGCCTTGCATCAGCACCGGGATCTCGAGCTGGTCGCGAAACAACGCCGTTAGGTCTCGCACCATTTGATGCGACGTACATAAAAAGAAACAGCGTCCTTGGTTGCGCTCAATCACAGGCCCCAACAAGGTTGCCAGCTTATCGGCTCGCCGATAGCTATTGGTTTCAGGCACATGGCGTGGCACACATAGTCGCGCTTGTGTGGGGTAATCAAAGGGGCTTTCTAATGTCATCTGCCGTTGTGCGGAAATGCCAAGTCGGTGACTAAAGTGGCTAAAATCACCTTCCACGGCAAGTGTCGCCGAGGTAAAAATCCATGCCCCACCTTGTTCATCCATTTGTTCGCGGAAACGATCGGCCACTGAGAGCGGCGTAATATTGAGGCTGAAGTGATGGCGCGTGCACTCATACCAGTAAGAATAGCCTGTGATCGACGTATCACGCAGGCGCGATAAACGCGCCTTAAATAAGGTGATGCGATCAAACGCTGCATCCAACAGTTGGCAGCGACCCAGTGACAGTTTGACCACGTCATGGGCCAACTCCAGTGCATCGGTTAAGCACACTAACTCTTTCTCGACAGCCGGTGAGGCCTGAAGCTCTCGCCAATTGCCACGAAAGCCGGGCTCTCCCATCACTAAGCGCATATCCATCGCTGCTTGCGATAAACGATCGGCGACTTTTTCCAACTGTCGGGTATCGCGCAATTCAGTACGATAAGCAATGTGGATGTCTTTCGYGGCATCTTGTAGCTGGCGACTGGACAGCGACTGACCGAAATATTGGCTGGCAATATCAGGTAATTGATGCGCTTCATCGAACACCATGATATCCGCCTCTGGGATCAATTCCCCAAACCCAGTTTCTTTGATCGCCACATCAGCCAAGAACAAATGGTGGTTCACGACCACTACATCCGCCTCCATCGCACGACGGCGCGCCTTGACCACATAGCAGTCTTCATAGCTTGGGCAGTCTTTGCCAAGACAGTTATCGTTGGTCGAAGTGATCACAGGAATGAGCGGACTGTCTTCCGCCAACGCGTCACATTCACTCAAATCCCCCGACTCGGTATACGAAGACCATTCGCGGATTTTGACCAGTTGACTCAGTTGGCTCGGATCGCTATCTGGGCGATGACACTCACTGATTTGACGACTCAAACGCTCTGGGCATAAATAGTTTACTCGCCCTTTCAACAGCGCCGTGGTACCAGTAAACCCCAACGCCGATTTCATCAAAGGCAAATCGCGATGATAGAGCTGCTCTTGCAGGTTCTTTGAACCCGTGCTGATGATGGCTTTTTTACCACTCAACAATACAGGGGCAAGATACGCATACGTTTTCCCTGTTCCTGTCCCGGCCTCGACCACCAACTGCCCTTGCTCGCGGATCGCGACATCGACCGCCATAGCCATATCGGTTTGCGGCTGCCGAGGCACAAAGCCATCAATTGCTTTTGCCAGCGCACCGGCATCAGAGAAAACCTTTCGGATCATTGGATAAATACACAGGGGAAAGCGGGCATTATGCCAAAGCCCCCAAGAGGATGAAACCACTTCCCCTCGGATGTTCGGCTAACAGGATAAATTCACTTTGACCTTGGGGTGTAGACAGGGTAAAACCGAAGGACTATTAAGCAACATAACATCAACATGGAACGAAAAACATTACTCACGGATTGTCCCGATGCCCAAGGCCTGATCGCCAAAATCACCAATATTTGTTACAAGCACCAACTCAACATCGTCCATAATCGCGAATATGTCGACAATGCCACCGGTCGGTTTTACATGCGCACCGAATTGGAAGGGATTTTTAATGACCACACGCTGTTGTTAGACCTCGATCAAGCGCTTCCTGCTGGGAGTCACCGTCAGCTTATCAGCTCGCGACGAAAGCGCGTTGTGATCATGGTGACCAAAGAGTCGCACTGTTTGGGCGACATTTTAATGAAAGCCTACGATGGCTCTTTGGATATCGAGATTGCTGCCGTGGTGGGAAACTATGACAAGCTACAGACGCTAACTGAACGTTTCGATATTCCTTTCCACCATGTTTGCCATCAAGATTTATCACGTGAGGCACATGAGCAAGCGATGTTGAAGGCAATCCAGCCGTACCAACCCGACTACATCATACTGGCCAAGTATATGCGCGTGCTCACGCCAGACTTTGTCGCGCAATATCCACACAGAATCATTAATATTCACCATAGCTTCTTGCCAGCATTTATTGGCGCACGCCCCTATCATCAGGCTTTTGAACGCGGCGTCAAAATCATTGGTGCAACCGCGCACTTTGTTACCAATGACTTGGATGAAGGCCCTATTATTGGTCAAGATGTGATTCATGTTGACCACAGTTTTAATGCGCAAGATATGGCCAAAGCCGGACGTGATGTGGAAAAAAGCGTGCTAAGCCAAGCGATTGCCCGAGTGGTGGATGACAAGGTATTTGTTCACGGCAATAAAACCGTGATCCTATAATCACATATCGCACTCCCGACAGCCCCATGAAGCCAGTGCTTAGTCACTGGCTTCGCTTGCAATAATCTCAGCCAGCGGAAAAGGGTGAAACTTCACGCAAACATCTTGATACTTAAAGGCGATGGTCGGATTAGGTAACCGCTCGCCTTTAACACAAGGTTCGCTGCTCTTCACCGTGATGGCATGTTGCTGTTCCGCGCGTTCAAATATACCCGGAAACGCTCGCTGCAATGCTTGCTTAAGTCCTACCATGTCAGGGTTAGCGCAGGGCAGCACAAACTCAACATGCTCCCAGCTTTGCCGCGGATAGCGTTTGTAGCTAGGAAACGGAAGCTCAACCCAATGCGTTTGCCATTGGCCAATGGTTAATGCCCGGTCCAGTGCATAAATGTGGATTGGCCGACCATTGACGATCGCCTCAGAGCACAATTTACCTTGCGACGCGAGCTCAATTGCCAAAGATGCGGTTACCGCAACCTCGTGGGTGCGTATCGCGACGTGATCCAGTGTCAGCCCCGAGCAATCGATCGCTAGCAAGTCAAGCAACTGATTGATTTTATCTGCAAAAGCTGCTTTATCTCGCATCAGGGTAGTTAGGTTCGTGGCATCATGCATAGTGACCTCTTTAAGGTTAAACGTCGCCCGTTTCATTTCAGCGCGTAAAGATATCAGTGTTGACGGTGAATAACTATTGCCAACCCCTGCTAGTTTATGGGTATCATTAGAGTTTACCCGCGTCAGTTGACGCCACGGTTCGCAACAATACAGCATCCCGCCAACACTGTGCTTGTACGCCCAAGGCTCAGTGCAGTGTTGGCGGATTCTTGTATCTGTAAGCTGGAAGCCCACACAACGGGCAGTTAACAATCGGCCCGGTTAGTAGTAAAGGTAAGCAAGTGAATATTCAAAGTCTTCTTAACGAGAAAGTTTCTGCCGCCATGGTTGCGGCTGGTGCGCCTGAAGGCACACCGGCGGCGGTACGTCAGTCTGCTAAACCTCAATTTGGTGATTATCAGGCCAACGGCGTGATGGGCGCAGCAAAAAAATTAGGATGTAACCCTCGCGAGTTCGCACAAAAAGTACTGGATGCCCTCGACCTTGGCGATATGGTCAGTAAAACCGAAATCGCCGGCCCTGGTTTTATCAACATTTTCTTAAATGACCAATGGCTGGCGAAGCAAGCAGACCAAGCGCTCGCGGATGCGCGATTAGGTGTCGCCGCTGAAGCGGCGCAAAACATTGTGGTCGATTACTCGGCACCAAACGTTGCCAAAGAAATGCACGTGGGCCATCTGCGTTCAACCATCATTGGTGACGCCGTTGTTCGCACCTTGGAGTTTCTGGGTCATCAGGTCACCCGTGCTAACCACCTCGGCGACTGGGGCACGCAATTTGGTATGTTGATTGCCAACTTGGAACTGCATGAGTCTCGCGGTGATGACATCTCGATGGAACTAGGCGATATTGAAAACTTCTATCGTGAGTCCAAGCGTCGTTACGACGAAGACGAAGAGTTTGCTGCCACTGCACGTCAGTATGTGGTTCGTCTTCAGCGTGGTGATGCGTACTGCAAAGAAAAATGGGAAAAATTAGTGAAAGTGACGTTGGAACAAAACCAACGTAACTACGACCGTCTTAATGTGTCATTGACTGACAAAGACGTCATGGGTGAAAGCCTTTATAACGATATGCTGCCGGGCATCGTCGAAGACTTAAAAGCGAAAGGCATTGCTGTTGAAGATGWCGGTGCACAAGTCGTGTTCTTGGATGAATACAAGAACAAAGACGGTGAGCCTATGGGTGTGATCATTCAAAAGCGTGATGGTGGCTTTTTGTACACCACCACCGATATTGCCTGTGCCAAATACCGCTACGAGCATTTCAATGCCGATCGCGTCTTGTATTTTATTGACTCACGCCAGCATCAGCACCTGATGCAAGCTTGGACCATAGTGCGTAAAGCTGGTTACGTGCCTGATTCTGTCAGCCTCGAGCACCATGCGTTTGGTATGATGCTTGGCAAAGATGGCAAGCCATTTAAAACTCGAGCAGGTGGCACCGTTCGTCTTGCTGACTTACTCGACGAAGCTGAAACCCGTGCCAAAGCACTGATCGCCAAGAAAAATCCAGACATGGATGAAGCTGAGCAGCGTGAAATCTCTACCACAGTCGCAATGGCGGCGGTGAAGTATGCGGATCTGTCTAAGCACCGCACCACGGACTACATCTTCGACTGGGATCATATGCTGGCATTTGAAGGCAACACAGCGCCTTATATGCAGTACGCCTACACCCGTGTTGCTTCTGTGTTTGCGAAATCAGGCGTTGACCGTGATGCCCTAGAGGGCTCAATGGTCATTGAGCATGAGAAAGAAAAAGCATTGGTTGCCAAGCTATTGCAATTCGAAGAAGCGGTTAAGTCTGTTGCTCGCGAAGGCCAACCACACCTGATGTGTAGCTACTTGTTCGATTTGGCGGGACTTTTCTCTAGCTTCTATGAAGCGTGTCCGATTCTGTTGGCTGAGGGTCAAACTCGTCAAAGTCGTCTGCGTATGGCGGCACTGACAGCAAAAACGATCAAACAAGGTCTTGCACTACTGGGTATCAATACCCTTGAGCGCATGTAACGTTGCCTTATTCGACCGATAGCTGATATGAAAGCCCACCCTAACCGGTGGGCTTTTTAATGGTTAGCCTTGCCCGAAACGCTGTTCGGTTTCGCTGAGCCATAGCCGCTCCTCAGGGGTGGATAAGCGTCCCATAACGGCATTACGATGTGGAAAACGACCAAACGTCTCAATGATGTCATAATGCTGACGCGCATAATCATAGCATTGTTCAAACCAAGCTTGATTCTCTGGTTCAACCGCTTGCCGAAGTTGATTGAAGCGAAAAAGAGCTTCTTGCTGATCGTCTTCTCCCTCTGCGTGCTCGAGCGGCATGTAAAAGAAAACACGCTGTAAAGGCGTCAGTGCCTGATCATCCCCTTTCGCTAACCCAGCCTTACAAATGGCTAATGCTAATGCATCATAACGATAAGCCGCCGCTAACCCTCGGTATAAATTGCGTGGGAATTGGTCCAGCAAGATAATCAATGCAAGGCGGCCTTGTGGGGTCTGCGCCCACGCATTTAATTCTCCCGCTCCCGCCACGCTAACCCACGTTTGAAACATTGCTCGAATCTGTTCATCGGTTTCTGGATTGCCACTAAACCACAACGCATTGCACTCTGGCACTTGCTCAGCGCTTTGACCAAACCAAAACGAAAGGACTTCTTGATAGTGCATCTTGCCTCCTACCCACAACCTAAACCGCTCTCACGATCAAGTCATTCAATATTCTTCTCTATTCAAGCGTACTTGGTTTTGGTTGTCCCCGGTTCAAATCAAACAATCTCATCGGTACTTTGTGACCCGTCAGCAAGTTGTGATGTAAGCTAGAGCAATACATTTCATTAAGGAGCCACCATGTCTTTTTCTCTTCATGATCGCCTCGCTGCAGATAGTGCCTACGTAGGCGACTTTGATTTATGCCAATTACGTCTTGCCCATGCAGATTTTGGCCCTTGGCTAATCCTGATCCCACGCAAAAACCATATCCACGAAGTGCATCACCTCAGTGATGAGGAGCAACAACAGCTGTGGCGAGAGTCGGCTGCTGTCTCGCAATGTTTGGAACACTGTTTCCGCCCCGATAAGCTCAACATTGCGGCGATCGGCAACCTCGTGCCACAACTTCATGTCCATCATGTCGCACGCTACCAAACCGATAGTGTGTGGCCGAACCCTATCTGGGGACATCTTAATGTGGGCCCTCGCGCTGACGATAAACAAACTGCTCTGATTCAAACCCTACGAACCACGCTGATGCCAGATGGATTGGATGTCAATCCGGCATAAAACGCTTCGTTATTTTCGTCAAAATGGAAAAGCGCAGCAATAAAAAACATAAATTTCAGACACTTAATGGTAATTGCACTTTTAACGAAAGATGGCGGAATTCTCCTAACTCTTCCTGACCCACACAGGCTACATTAGTGACTCTTTCATAACCTTTTCAACCGGGTGGAGTGTCCGCTCCGCCCCCGGCAGCAAGCGAAGGTGTCGTTGACACCCGTGGTATGGTCTCCCCGGTCATACCACGTTCCTTTTTCCTTTATATAAATTCCAATACCAGTCGCTGTCAGATATGTGCAGGCATGCATATGCCTTACTGGCGTAGCAGATTTAATCGGCTGGGCTAGTGAGTGCTTGAGGGAGGATGCGATCACGATACTGTGAGGGACTCACACCAAAGTATCCTTTAAATCGCTGACTGAAATACGCTGGATCACGATAGCCACACGCTTCGGCGGTCTCAGTAATACTCATCCCTTGTTTTAACAGCCCGCTCGCATGGGTCAATCGCTTTTGAGTGATATAGCTGGTGACCGTGATGTGAAAATACTGGCGGCATTTGCGTTGTAAGTTCCGCTCCGACATCGCTAACGCAGCAGCCAGCTCATGAGTAGAAAAGTCAGGATGGGTAAAGCCGCTTTCTACCGCTTGCATAAAACGCGAGATCCATGCTGAGCGCAGCTGTTGACACTGGGCACGGCGTTGAGCGTGATGCCCCTTCATAGTGACGACAACCGCTTCAGGCTGAGCCGCGATGGGATCAAAAACTGGCTGTGTTGTGCGAATTTGTTGAAGACGCTTGCTTTGTTGCCTAGCCTGATAGCGCTGTTTAAACGCTAATCCAACCGCTAACAACACAATACTCACGAAAACAGCAAGAACGGCCCCACTCATCATGTGTGGCAACATGGGAAGAGAGATATCAAGATTTAATACCGTATGCGAGGCACCATCGCGAGGAATGGCAATGCGCAGCTGATACTCTCCCCCTGCCATATTCGCCAGCGTAATCGTATCGCTGCTGGTTTGTTGCCATGCGGCAAGCTGGCCGGCCATTGGGTTCCCCGGATGACGCTTAGCAATCAACTGGTAGTGTACACGACTGACCTGTCTCTCGGGTGGCCAACTTCCCCACTCAAGTTGGGTCGGATTATTTTCCAGCAATGTCATGGACGTTTGCTGGCGAGGTGCAATACGCCAACGCCTATCCTGTTGCCATACCGCGCCAATCACAACCTTCGGCGGTTTTCGTAGTGAGAACGCAAGTTGATCGGTATTAATCACAAAGCGTTCAGCGCCGGAAAAAATGGTCAGCTGATGCGGGTTGGATACTCGACACTCCACCTGTCCCATTGGCGAGGGTAATCWGAATGTCCGCACGACACCTCTTGGCGCGATATGGACGATGGCTTGGTTGCTGTATGCCCAAACACCATCTTTGTTCCCGGTAATACAATGAAACTGCTCATTGTTTAACGACAGGTAGGCCGCCGACACTGTATCCGGCGTGGTATGATCATACTGATAAATGCCTTGCGCACTGGCTAGCCAAAGGCGGCCCCGTTCATCGGTATACAAATCAGACAGTGGCAGGAGAGAAACCGGTAATCGAATCGCCTGAAACTGTCCATCTCGATAACGCGTCAAACCTTGCTGCTGCCGGATCCAAACACTACCGCGACCATCATCATAAAAACCTTCAACGTCACCCTCGTCCACTTGCCATCCGGTTCCGTAGTCCACAACCGTCTCTGAATCCGGCCAGTAGCGGATTAACTGAGCCCCTTTTGCCAACCAAAGTGTCCTTGCCGCATCAGTATACAAGTGGTCAGCGGCGAAGTTAGCGACAGGTTCAGGGAGTATTAAACGCGCCCCTGTTTGAGTATCTAAGCCCGCCACACCATTTTCTGTCGACCACCACAACTGGGTCGCTTTTCGTGCGGCACTCTTGATCTTATCGCCGTTTTGATCGGGCATACGCGCCAACCAACGACCACTCAGATCGCGCCAATGACGACCTCTTAACAGCCACGGGTCACTCGCCTCAGAAAAACCATGAGTGATCGCTTGTGGAAAGGGACCATGATGATGCGCAATCCAGCGCTGCCCGGCAGCACGATAACGCAGAGATCGATCGGTGGAAAACCAAATCCCTCCTTCGGCGTCGGCACGTAAAAATGTCACCCTTGAACCATCAATTGCACTCTGACTCGGCGTCCATACCGGCGAAGCACTCCCATCGAGTGACAGGAGAAAAAGCCCTTGATCATTAGCAGCCCAAACGCCTCCCGCCCCTGAGGCAAGATAATGAAACCCACCCTGCTGCGTCAGTATATGCTGTCCCGTCACAGAGTGTTCATCGAGGGCAAGTAAATAGACCGCATTTTGGGTGCTGACCCAAGCCCTCGAGTCTTGCCCTGTGATCGCAGTTATCGCTGAATTGAAGCGATGTATCTGGCGAATACCTTGCTCATCCACTTGGTAGAGCCCCTGACCAATAGCAATCAAGCGATGCTCGTTCATCATCCAAGTTAACTCGGCTTGCCATTGTCCTGCGCGCCAAATAGAAAAGCTGTTGTCTTCCACCACATAACGGCTGAGTTGACCGTCACTAATATGCCAAAGCTCACCGTCTATCGTCGCAAGACGGGATTGTGCATCCGCTTGGCGCGCCAACACCGTCTGTGGCAGACGATAACGAGTGACAATATGCTGCCCCGATTGGTAGCGATAAATAAAGTTTTGCCCTGCCATCCAAAGGGCATCATGCGCAAAGGCAATCGCCGTTACTTTTTCTTCGGGCAGACTGAGAACATCACTGAGTGGGTGGGTTTGGTGGCCGTCAAAAAAGACAACCGCGCCTTGATGATTAAGCAGCCACACTCCTCCACCCGGCTGGTAGGCAATATCACGCACGTTCGCGACCGCCTGCAAGCCCGGATAGGCTTGGAACGAGGTTTCCAACCCATGATGTGCCTGCAAAGGCAGACAGAGAAAGGTGCTAATTACCCAAATCAGGCAGAGCAAAAGGCGTTTCATGCAACTAAGAGAGGAATAAGGGTCGCAAAATTAAGACGGGTATCATCCTGTGTAACCAAACAAAATGGAACCCTGCGACCCTCAATGTGAGCTGGGCCTCACATTCTTGAGATTTATTAGCTGTTCAGAACTTGAGACAGCTGCTGGTGAGCGCGTCTTGCTTGACGCTTGAAGTCGTCCTGCTCGCTACGCGGTACAGGATGCGCTTCAGGTAAAGGAACCTTCATCGCATTCACTGGATGGCCATATTTAATCAGCTCAAAATGCAAATGAGGTCCGGTCGAGCGCCCAGTGTTGCCACTCAATGCGATTTTTTGCCCCATAGAGACGTGATCACCCGGTTTCACTAAAATACGGTGAAGATGCAAATAGCGGGTCGAGTATTCGCGACCGTGTTTGATCACGACATAGTTGCCGGCTAGTGGGTGCTTGCGTGCTTTCACCACTACCCCATCGCCTGCCGCCAAGACGGGCGTACCCACCGGGGTGGCAAAATCGGTGCCATTATGCGGTGAAATGCGACCGGTGATCGGATGCTTACGATGTGGGTCAAATGGCGAGCTGATACGGTAACGCTTAGCGGTTGGGAAACGGCGCAAAGYACGATCCAGACTATGGCCCTGCTCATCGTAAAAGCGACCATCGGTGTGGCGGTAGACAAAGATATCTCGATCGCCCGCTTGATAAAGCATCGCCATCACGTCGCCAGACGATACCGCTTTACTATCGATAAACTCTTTGTTGACCAATACTGAAAAGCGATCGCCACGATGGGATTCTGCACCAAAGTCAAAACGCCATTGTAAGGCTGAGACTAAGTTCTGAATTTGGTTGGGCGTCAATCCTGCTTGTCGAGCTTGCTGGTAAAAGCTACTTGTGACGCGACCCGACAGAGTGACTTGTTCGTAAACCCCCGTCGTTTCGAGTTGCTCGTAGCTCACCCCCTCCGCACCGAAGACATACTGATCCCGATATTTAATCGATTGATAGACGGTGAGTGAGGATAGCTGCCCCTCATCATCAACTTGCCAATCAATTTTTTGCCCAAGCCGAATATCGCCCGCTTTCTGATTCACATCGAGGATCTGGTACATCTGACGGAGCGGTAGACCATACTGTGAAAAAATCGCACCCAAGGTATCACCAGAGGCAACCGTGTGGGTGTGAATGCGGGCCGCTTCTGAGGTGATATCTTGCTCGAGAGCATCCTCAGGTACTGTCAGTGCCGGATCATCGGCATCTAAGCCAACTTCAATCGGCTCACTGTTTTCTAGCGGCATAGATACGTCTTGCTCATCCATTAGCGGTAATGAGCGACGTTCATCGTGATGTGTAAAAGGATGTGGCTGCCACATGAGTGCGGCAGCAACGAGTAACGATAATGAGGCGAGCGCCAGCTTGTGCTGACGAGGTAGCCGAGCGGTCGCGGCTAACCAGTTAGTGAGTAGTTTCATGCTTTAAACAACGTGCGAAGCGGTTTCCCATATCTTTCAAAAAAACCTGATAGCCATCAGGCGCAACTCGAATAGCAGTTGCCAACGGATCCAAAGCAATCACAGTAACGTCATCGTTTCGGGTCACAGCATCGACCAGTGAGGGATTAAACTGCGGCTCGGTGAAGATACAGGTCGCGTCGTGATTTAGCAATCCTCTCCGGATAGTTACTAGGGTCTTTGCGCCCGGTTTTTGGCTAGGATCGACGGTAAAATGACCCGTTTTCTTCAAACCAAATGCTTGTTCAAAGTAACCGTACGCATCATGAAATACGAAATAGCCACTTTGCTGGCGTTGCGCCAATGCCGCATGAATATCGGTCACCGTCTCATCCAGATGCGCATTAAAGGTGGCTAATTTAGCGCGGTACTGGTCAGTCTTTTCAGGCGAGGTTTTTATCAAGGCTTGAGTAATCGCCCGCGCTGCGACGCGCGCCGACTCTGGGCCTAGCCAAATATGAGGGTCAATACCATGGTGGTCATGGTCGTGACCATGATGATGGGTTTCAGCTTCCCCGTCGTAATGACGAAGCGGGATCCCCTCTACTTGAGTGAGGGTTAGCACATTGGGTTGCTCTTGTAGCAGTTTACTCAAGAACAATTCAAGCTCTGGCCCCACCCAAACCGTCAAATCGGCCGCTTTCAAATTGCGAATATCAGAAGGTTTTAGCGCGTAGCCGTGTGGTGATGCGCCGGGCGGAAGTAACACCTCGACCGTATCGTCGTCTGCCACTAGCCCTTGTGCAATCAGCTGCACCGGCTTAATCGTGGTCATCACAGTGACAGCCTGCGCTGGCAAGGCCAATAACAGCGCAAAAAATAGTCCAATAACACGCACACCCATGGTTTACCCCAATTAATCAGTTTCATCAGCGATGCGAAATGTTATAATATAACAATTACAATTCACAATGCTTTTTTCACTATGACTGACTCGCTAGTCATCCTTGATGCGGTGACGGTGACCTATAACGGCCGCCAGGTTCTGGATCATGTGTCGCTAGACTTAAAGCGCGGCAATATCACCACATTGATTGGCCCTAATGGTGCGGGAAAATCCACCCTTGTAAAAACACTGATTGGCTTGGTTAAACCTAGCCAAGGCGCCGTGAGGCTTAAAAAAGGATTAAAGATCGGTTATGTGCCACAAAAGCTCCAGCTCAACCAAACACTGCCCTTGACGGTAGACCGGTTTATCCGCTTAGGGACTCGCTACACCAATGCGCAAATTACGGAAGCACTAAGCACAGTCAATGCAGGCGCACTGCAATTTTCTAACATGCATACCTTGTCCGGAGGGGAAACCCAGCGGGTGTTGCTTGCCCGTGCGATCCTGAAATCTCCCGATCTCTTAGTACTGGATGAGCCGGTGCAAGGCGTGGATGTCAGCGGCCAGCTTGAAATGTATAGCCTTATCGCGACGCTGCGCGACACACTCAGCTGCGCCGTTTTAATGGTCTCACACGACCTGCATTTAGTGATGGCGAAAACCGATGAGGTGATCTGTTTGCAGCATCATGTGTGTTGCTCGGGGGCGCCAGATGCGATTTCTCAACATCCGTCCTATGTCGCTATGTTCGGTCGCCAAACCAGCGAACAGCTTGCTTTGTATCACCATCATCATAATCACGATCACGATTTATCTGGACAGCCCGTTGATGGCTGCCAACATCAGGAACACCAGCATGATTGAGTTTTTAATGGCACCTATTCTAGGAGGGGTGCTGATTGCCGCCATTGCAGGTCCACTGGGCTCTTTTGTGGTATGGCGTCGAATGGCCTATTTTGGTGACACCCTCGCCCATGCGTCGTTGCTTGGGCTCGCCGTCGGCTTTTTGTTTCAAATTGACCTTAATCTTGCGCTTATCGCAACCTGTCTTTTACTTGCCATTGTTCTGGTTGGTTTACAGCGCCAGCACTTGGTCGCCACTGATACTCTGCTCGGTATTTTGGCGCACAGTGCTTTATCGTTAGGGCTCGTCGCGGTAAGTTTTCTTGATACAGTACGTGTGGATTTAATGGCGTATCTGTTTGGGGACTTATTGGCCGTGACCTATACCGATTTAACTTGGTTAGCAATTGGCGCTTGCTTCACATTTGCTGTGTTGGCTTATTACTGGGAGCCCTTACTCTCAATGACCGTCAGCGAAGAGTTGGCTCAAGTTGAGGGCATTGATGTGGAACGCTTACGGCTGCTGCTCATGTTACTTATCGGGCTTGTGATTGCACTGGCGATGAAATTTGTCGGCGCATTGATCATTACGTCAATGCTGATCATTCCCGCAGCAACAGCACGACGTCTCTCGGCTACGCCCGAACAAATGGCGTCATTGGCGAGTTTAATTGGCATGGGCGCTGTTTTTCTCGGTATGGCGGGCTCTTGGTTTTACGATACGCCAGCTGGTCCATCGGTCGTGGTTGCGGCGGCAGGCGTATTTATGCTGAGCCAGCTGATCCCGATTCGAAGCCGCTAGCGACTCATCCATACGGTTAGCTTGTGCTCATACAAAACAAGACAAAAAAAGCCGCTCACAGTGAGCGGCTTTGAATCATGCTACGACTGCGTTTTTACCATCCGGTTTTATCGCGCAGTGCTTGACCGATTTCTGCCAAGCTTTTTACTGTGGTGACGCCTGCCGCTTCAAGTGCTGCAAACTTGTCATCGGCTGTTCCTTTACCACCAGAGATGATCGCACCCGCATGACCCATGCGTTTACCCGGAGGAGCAGTTACTCCGGCAATATAAGAAACAACAGGTTTGGTGACGTTTTCTTTGATGTAAGCCGCCGCTTCCTCTTCAGCGGTACCACCGATTTCACCAATCATTACAATCGCTTCAGTGGCTGGATCTTTTTCGAACATTTCGAGGATGTCGATAAAGTTAGAACCTGGAATAGGATCACCGCCAATCCCGACACAGGTTGACTGGCCAAAGCCTTCATCCGTAGTCTGCTTCACCGCTTCATAAGTCAAGGTACCTGAACGTGACACGATACCGACTTTACCCGGTTTATGGATGTGACCTGGCATGATGCCAATCTTACATTCACCTGGAGTGATAACACCTGGGCAGTTTGGACCAATCATGCGAACGCCAGCTTCATCAAGCTTCACTTTCACTTCCAGCATATCCAGCGTTGGGATCCCTTCGGTGATACACACAATCAGCTCGATACCCGCATCAACTGCTTCGAGAATCGCATCTTTACAGAATGGTGCTGGCACGTAGATCACCGACGCTGTTGCACCCGTCGATTCCACGGCTTCTGCCACTGTGTTAAACACCGGCAAACCGAGATGGGTAGTTCCCCCTTTACCAGGTGATACCCCACCAACCATTTGCGTTCCATATTCGATCGCCTGCTCAGAGTGGAAGGTACCCTGTCCACCCGTAAAGCCCTGACAGATGACTTTGGTGTCTTTATTAATCAGCACTGACATTGTTATTTACCCTCCGCTGCAGCAACGACTTTCTGTGCGGCTTCTGTGAGTGAGGTGGCCGCGATGATGTTCAAGCCGCTATCGGCTAGTTTCTTCGCACCTACTTCGGCATTATTGCCTTCTAGGCGAACGACAACAGGCACTTTCACGCCCACTTCTTCCACTGCGCCAATGATGCCGTCGGCAATCAAGTCACAGCGAACGATGCCGCCGAAGATATTCACCAATACTGCCTTCACATTGCTGTCAGACAGGATAATCTTGAATGCTTCAGTCACACGCTCTTTCGTCGCGCCACCGCCGACATCCAAGAAGTTAGCAGGGCTACCGCCGTGCAGATTAACAATATCCATGGTGCCCATCGCAAGACCTGCACCATTGACCATGCAGCCAATGTTTCCATCGAGGRCAACGTAGTTCAGTTCCCACTGCGCCGCATGCGCCTCACGGGCGTCTTCTTGGCTTGGATCGTGCATCGCGCGAACCTGTGGCTGGCGATAGACCGCATTGCTATCAATCGACAGTTTTGCATCCAAGCAGTGCAGGTTGCCCTGATCAGTGATCACCAATGGGTTCACTTCAACCAATGCGACGTCTTTGTCAAGAAACAGCTGTGCAATCCCCATGAAGATCTTGGTGAACTGCTTAATTTGCTCACCTTCAAGGCCCAATTTAAATGCCAGTTGACGGCCTTGATAAGGCTGAGGACCAACTAAAGGATCAATCGATGCTTTGTGAATTAATTCAGGCGTTTCTTCCGCCACTTTCTCAATTTCCACACCGCCTTCTGTTGACGCCATGAAAACCACGCGACGTGAGCCACGGTCAACGACCGCACCGAGATATAGCTCTTTGGCGATATCAGTGCAGGATTCAACGAGAATTTTACTAACCGGTTGGCCGTTCGCATCTGTTTGGTAAGTAACGAGGTTTTTACCTAGCCATTGTTGTGCGAACTCGCGAATTTGTTCTTTAGAAGAAGCCAGTTTTACGCCGCCCGCTTTACCGCGACCGCCCGCGTGGACCTGACATTTGACGACCCATTTGTCGCCACCAATTTTGTCGGCTGCTTCGGCAGCTTCTTGTGGTGTGTCGCAAGCATAGCCCTCTGAAACTGGTAGACCATATTCAGCGAACAGCTGCTTTGACTGATATTCGTGCAGATTCATGATGTTCTATCCGTGTTAATGTCCATTATTGTGTCTTTGTGCTTTCCAAATGAGGGGACTCCGTCCCCTCGACTGATAGCCAGCACATCACGTACTGGCCCATCAGTTAAACGTCCAATAGCAGACGTGTTGGGTCTTCAAGAAGCTCTTTGATGGTAACAAGGAAGCCAACCGATTCACGGCCGTCAATCAGACGGTGATCGTAGGAAAGCGCCAAGTACATCATTGGTAGAATCTCTACCTTGCCATCTACCGCCATTGGGCGGTCTTGAATTTTGTGCATGCCAAGAATGGCTGCCTGAGGTGGGTTAATAATTGGCGTCGACATCAGCGAACCAAATACCCCACCGTTGGTGATCGTAAAGTTACCCCCGGTTAGCTCATCAACGGTTAGCTTACCGTCTCGGCCTTTGACCGCGAGATCACGGATCCCTTTTTCGATATCCGCAAAGCCTAGCTTATCGCAATCACGCAGCACTGGCGTGACCAAGCCGCGTGGTGTTGATACCGCCATGCTCACATCGAAGTAGTTGTGATAAACGATATCATCACCGTCGATAGACGCATTCACTTCAGGATAACGCTTGAGCGCTTCAACCACTGCCTTCACGTAGAAGGACATAAAGCCGAGGCGGATATCGTGGCGTTTTTCGAAGCTATCACGGTACTGCTTACGCAGTTCCATAATCGGCTTCATGTTGACTTCATTGAACGTGGTCAACATCGCGGTGCTATTTTTCGCTTCTAACAAGCGCTCAGCAACACGCTTACGCAAACGTGTCATTGGCACACGTTTTTCACCGCGCTCAGCCACAGCAGGGACGTCTTGGGCAGGTTTGCCTTGCTCGCCACCTTTTGGCTTGTTCTTCAGGTAAGCATCAACATCTTCTCGGGTAATACGCCCACCCACGCCTGTGCCTTTCACCGCATCAGGAGAGATATCATGCTCAGCCAGCAAGCGACGCACGGCTGGACTCAATGCATCATTGGACTCTTCTTCCAGTGACGCTGTATGGCGCTTATCCGGTGACGCTTCTGATTCAGCAGGCACGTCTTTGGTCGGCTCTCCTGCCACAGCGCCTTCTTTCAACTTCGCGATGGCTTGTTTCGCCAACACGGTTGACCCTTCATCTTCAATGATTGACTCCAACACGCCATCAGCAGGCGCGGGCACTTCCAGTACCACTTTATCCGTTTCAATATCAACCAGTACTTCGTCACGGGTTACCGAGTCACCTGGCTGTTTGTGCCATGTGGCAATCGTTGCGTCAGCCACAGATTCGGGTAAATCGGGAACCAGAATTTCGATTGTCATATCGTAGTTATCCTTAATGTTCTAGTTCTTACTTGAGGGTCAGAGCGTCTTCGACTAACGCTTTTTGTTGTTTCTGGTGTACGGACATATAGCCTACCGCTGGCGATGCTGATGCCTCTCGTCCTGCGTAAGTTAAGGTAGCATCATCTGGAATCGCCGCACGGAAATTGTGTTGGCTGCTATACCAAGCCCCTTGGTTTTGAGGCTCTTCTTGGCACCACACAAAGTCTTTCGCATTGGTGTAAGGGGCGATAGCGTCTTTCACTGCATCCAATGGGAACGGATAAAGCTGCTCAATACGGATAATCGCCACATTGTCGATTTCCGACTTGCGACGCGTTTCCAGTAGGTCGTAATACACCTTGCCTGCGCACATGACGACGCGTTCAACCTTGTTCGCATCCAGCTCATCCATCTCGCCAATTGCGGGAAGGAAATCACCATCAGACAAATCTTCAAGGCTCGACACACACAGTGGGTGACGCAGCAGCGACTTAGGTGACATCACAATCAATGGACGACGCATGGGGCGAACCACTTGGCGGCGCAACATGTGATAGACCTGTGCAGGCGTTGAAGGTACGACCACCTGCATGTTTTGTTCTGCACAGAGCTGTAGGTAGCGTTCAAGACGAGCCGATGAGTGCTCGGGGCCTTGTCCTTCATAGCCGTGAGGCAACAGCATGGTTAATCCGCACATACGGCGCCATTTTTGTTCCCCAGAGCTGATGAACTGATCAATCACCACTTGCGCGCCATTGGCAAAGTCACCGAACTGTGCTTCCCAAAGGGTGAGACCACCAGGCTCTGCCGTTGCGTAGCCATATTCGAACGCGAGAACCGCCTCTTCGGACAACACAGAGTCAAACACTTGGAATGGCCCTTGTTTGTCGTGGATGTTCGCCAGTGGCAAATAGGTACTGCCGTCAGTTTGATTGTGCAAGACCGCATGACGGTGGAAGAAGGTACCTCGCCCAGAGTCTTGGCCGGTAATACGGATACGTTTACCATCATCCACCAGCGTGGCATACGCTAAGGTTTCCGCCATACCCCAATCTAGCTTTTTCTCACCTTCCACCATGGCTTTACGATCGTTATAGAGCTTGGCGACACGGCTATGAAGCTTGTGGCTTTCAGGCAACTGGCAAATCCGATGGCCGAGCTCTTTCAGGCGCTTAGCATCAAACTTATTCGCCCACTCTACGGTCCAATCGTGCCCAAGATAAGGGGTCCAATCGACCGAGTGTAACGCCATCGGGCGCCATTCTTTGACCACACACTCACCGCGGTCAAGCGCATCACGATACTCGTTGATAAGCTCGGTCGCTTTCTCAAGATTCGCAACACCCTGCTTATCAAGAACGTCCGCATAAAGCTTACGCGGTGTCGGATGCTTCTTGATCTTTTGGTACATCATAGGCTGTGTCGCGTTAGGCTCATCCGCTTCGTTGTGACCGTGACGGCGATAACACACCAAGTCAATGACCACATCACGCTGGAATTCATTACGGAAATCAAGCGCTAAGCGAGAAACAAAGGCAACGGCTTCAGGATCATCCGCGTTTACGTGGAAGATTGGCGCCTGCACCATTTTGGCAATATCAGTACAGTATTGCGTAGAACGAGAATCTGCTGGGTTCGAGGTGGTAAAACCAATCTGGTTATTGATGACGATACGTACCGTGCCACCAACTTGGAAACCACGCGCTTGAGACATGTTAAAAGTCTCTTGCACAACCCCTTGGCCGGCAATCGCCGCATCACCATGAATCGTGATCGGTAAGACACTCGAACCGGTGGCATCTTCGAGACGATCTCGACGTGCTCTAACTGAGCCCATAACCACAGGGTTGACGATCTCAAGGTGAGATGGGTTGAAGGCAAGCGCTAAATGCACATCACCACCTGGCGTGGCAAAATCAGACGAGAAGCCTTGGTGATATTTCACATCACCGGTGCCCCAGGTTTCGTCTTGTTTACCCGCAAACTCGTCAAACAGTTCTGACGGTTTTTTACCCAGCACATTCACCAACACGTTCAAGCGGCCACGGTGAGCCATACCGACCACTACTTCACGAGCCCCTTTACCGCCAGCGTGACGGATAAGCTCTTTAAGCATCGGGATCAGTGCATCCCCTCCTTCGAGAGAGAAGCGCTTTGCACCTGGGAACTTCGCGCCCAAATAGCGCTCTAGCCCTTCAGCCGCGGTCAGCTCTTCTAGGAAAGTCAGCTTTTCTTGTTCGTTGAATTGCGGCTGCCCAACCACAGACTCTAAGCGGCTTTGGATCCAACGTTTCTCTTCCGTGTCAGTGATATGCATATATTCAGCACCGATAGACCCACAATAGGTCTTCTGCAGTGCTTCATAAAGCTCGCCCAGCTGCATATTGTCTTTACCAATTGCAAATGAGCCGACATTGAAGTTTTCGTTGAAGTCCTGCTCGTTAAGCGAGTGGAAAGCAGGTGACAGATCGGGTACTTGATTACGCTTCCATAAACCCAGCGGGTCAAGATTGGCCTGCTGATGGCCGCGGAAACGAAATGCGTTAATAAGTTGAAGGACTTTGACTTGTTTCGCGTCTACGTCGGGGTCATTGACTGAGGCATTTGCACGCGCTGTCTCGGTAGCTAAGCGTCGAAAGTAATCACGAACGCGAGAGTGGGGTTGTTCTACCGCGGTTTCATTCACCGCTGGTAGTTGGTCAAAGACCGCTCTCCATTCTTGATCAACTAACTCCGGGTCACTGAGGTACAGTTCGTAGAGGTCTTCTACGTAAGTTGCATTGGCGCCAGCCAAATGAGAAGACTCCATCCAAGCCTTCATCACGCCATTTTGCATTGTTATCCCTTAACCACTAGTTATTTATCCAAACACCGGTTCTAAGCCGGGTTACCTGTTATTTAGCCCCGTCCGTGGACGGGGCTTTATAGTTCACGTTAATGTACGAAAGCGTTTTAAACGCCACGCTGAATCAGCATCGACTTGATGTGTCCAATTGCTTTCGTTGGGTTTAATCCCTTAGGACACACACTGACACAGTTCATGATACCGTGGCAACGGAAGACACTAAAAGCGTCGTCCAGATCAGATAAGCGCTCTTCGGTCGCGGTATCACGGCTATCTGCTAACCAACGATACGCAGCGAGCAGCCCTGCCGGCCCCACAAATTTGTCTGGGTTCCACCAGAAAGAAGGGCAAGAGGTGCTGCAACACGCACACATGATGCACTCATACAAGCCGTCCAACTCCGCGCGGTCTTCAGGGGCTTGTAAATTCTCCCGTGATGGCGGTGTGTCATCGTTGATTAAGTAAGGTTTAACCCGCTCGTAGTTCTCATAGAACTGACTCATATCGATGATAAGGTCACGCACAACCGGCAAACCTGGCAATGGGCGGATCACAATTTCTGATTTATCCATCAATGATGAGAGTGGCGTGATACACGCTAATCCATTCTTACCATTCATGTTTACACCGTCCGATCCGCACACACCTTCGCGGCATGAGCGGCGGAATGCTAACGTCGGATCTTGCTCTTTTAGTTGAATGAGCGCGTCCAATAGCATCATGTCCGACCCTTCAGGCACGTCGAGCGTGTAATCCTTCATATATGGCGCATCGTCCACATCTGGATTGTAGCGATAGACTGAAAACTTAACGTTCATCGTTTTCGACCCCCTTAGTAAGTACGCGCTTTCGGTGGGAAAGCGTCACGATGCACTGGCGCCATGTTGACGTCGCGCTTCGACATAGATTCCGTTTCTGGATTGTAGATGGAGTGGCATAGCCAGTTCTCATCATCACGCTCTTGATAATCAAAGCGTGCATGAGCGCCACGGCTTTCGGTACGATAGTTTGCCGCTACCGCCGTTGAATAAGCGGTTTCCATCAGGTTCTCCAGCTCCAAACACTCGATACGTTGGGTGTTGAACTCAGTCGACGTATCGTCCAATCGTGCTACTTTCAAACGTTCACGGATTTCTTGCAGTTCTTTGAGGCCTTTTTCCATCGCCTCACCTTCGCGGAATACCGAGAAGTTTTCTTGCATACACGCTTGGAGATCTTTACGGATTTCTACAGGGTCTTCGCCTTTTTGCGTGCTATTCCAGCGGTTCAAGCGCGCTAAAGAGGCTTCAATATCAGATTCGCTTGCATCACGCGCTTCAACTTGCGCGGCCAAGGTTTCACCAAGGTGTAGACCAGTTGCACGGCCAAAGACCACCAAATCAAGCAATGAGTTACCGCCCAAACGGTTTGCACCATGGACAGACACACTAGCGATCTCCCCACAGGCAAACAGGCCTTGTACTTCAACGTCGTGTCCCATTGGATCTTGTTTGATCGCTTGACCAGACACTTGCGTTGGAATACCGCCCATCATGTAGTGGCAAGTTGGAATGACCGGAATTGGCTCTTTGATCGGATCCACGTGCGCAAAGGTACGAGAGAGATCCAAAATGCCTGGCAAGCGTGACTCAAGGACATCTTTACCCAAGTGGTCTAGCTTAAGCTTGATGTGTGGACCCCAAGGGCCATCACAACCTCGACCTTCTCGGATTTCGATCATCATAGAGCGTGCGACCACGTCACGACCAGCCAGGTCTTTTGCGTTAGGCGCATACCGCTCCATAAAGCGTTCGCCATCTTTATTAAGCAGATAGCCCCCTTCACCACGGCAGCCTTCAGTCACCAAGACACCGGCGCCAGCAATCCCTGTTGGGTGGAACTGCCACATTTCCATGTCTTGCATCGGAACACCTGCGCGCAACGCCATACCGACACCGTCACCCGTGTTGATGTGCGCATTGGTGGTGGATTGATAAATACGCCCCGCACCGCCCGTTGCAAGCACGGTAGCTTTCGATTTGAAATAGCAAATCTCACCAGTTTCCATGCACATCGCGGTGGCACCAACCACAGCACCGTCTTGGTTTTTCACCAAGTCGAGGGCATACCATTCAGAGAAGATAGTGGTTTTGTTCTTGATGTTTTGCTGGTACAGCGTGTGAAGCAATGCATGACCGGTTCGGTCTGCCGCTGCGGCTGTACGCGCCGCCTGTTCACCGCCAAACTCTTTCGATTGGCCACCAAACGGACGCTGATAGATAGAGCCATTTTCAAAGCGCGAAAACGGTAGGCCCATTTTTTCGAGTTCAATGACCGATTGTGGGCCGGTTTTACACATGTACTCGATGGCGTTTTGGTCTCCGATATAATCCGACCCTTTCACCGTGTCATACATGTGCCATTGCCAATTATCCTTATGTGAGTTACCCAGTGCTACCGTAATACCACCCTGCGCAGATACAGTGTGAGAACGAGTCGGAAAGACTTTTGATAACAACGCACAAGATAGGCCTTGTTCAGAAATTTGCAGGGCGGCGCGCATACCTGCACCACCTGCGCCAATAACGATTGCGTCAAATTCGCGAACTGGAATACTCACTTACACACCCCACAGTACAAAGAAACCGGCAAACACATAGATCAGCAGCAAGGCAACTACACCCAATTGAAGAAGGCCACGCAGCAAGGCAGGCTTGATGTAGTCAGTTAACACTTGCCACATACCGATCCATCCGTGAATGAGAATCGACACCAGTGCTAGCATGGTAAAAACCTTAGTGCTGGTTTGGCCGAAAAAAGCTGTCCATGAGGCGTACGTAATATCCGGCCCAAACGCAGCAAATCCGACCATATAAAGTGTGTAAAGTGTGATGATAATCGCAGTGGCCCGAATGAGTACAAAATCATGTACGCCATTACGCCCCACCGATGAAATGTTTTTCGTTACCATACCAAAATCCCCGCCAGTACAGACAACACGCCGGTCAATGCAAATGCCACCTGAGCGCTTTTCGCACCCGTTTCTAACTCTTCAAAATAACCGATATCCTGCATTAGGTGGCGGATACCACCTACGATGTGATAGGCAAGCGCCGTGAGGATGCCCCAAAGGACAAACTTGACGAAGAAGCTATCGACGATGGCAGACGCAGTTTCAAAACCGCTAGGTGAAGAGAGAGACAGGCTAAGTAGCCACAATAGGATGGCGATCGAGACGAAGGTGATGACACCTGCTACTCGATGCATGATAGACGCAATCGCTGTGATGGGAAAACGAATGGTCTTAATGTCGAGGTTTACGGGTCTTGACTTTCTTTCTTTCACGATATTGCCCACTCAGCTCCATTGAGCATTTATAGTTATTTACACTCTCTGAACCTCAGTACTCAAAGCGTAAGACCTGCAACATCTGTGTAACGTGCTTTGCGTACCTTATTGCTATTAACTGCAACTTTTAGCAAATGGATCACGTCAATTTAGAAAGGTGTTTGAGCCCCTAAACGCCCTAGGATACTGATATGCCCAGAGACCTCGCAAAAGTATACGCGGCGTAACAAGCAATTACAAACTCTCAAAATTGACAGGAATCTCACAACAGATATTTAACCCGCATTGCAAATAAGTTATTAACTCGCGCACACATCGTTAGGTTAAAAATTGACATCACCTAGGCCGATCGGTAAAACGGTCGGGTCCGTATCCTGGATGGGATTATAAAATAACAAAGGAGATTGTTATGGCAGAGAAGAAAGCTACCCTACATATTGAAGGGCAAGCACCAATCGAACTGCCGATCATGGGGGGCACTGTCGGGCCAGAGGTCTTGGACGTACGTGCATTAGGTGCAAACGGATATTTCACTTTTGATCCGGGCTTTGTCGCCACGGCATCATGTGAATCGCAAATCACCTACATTGATGGCGCTGCAGGCGTTTTGCTGCATCGCGGTTACCCTATTGATCAACTCGCCAATAACGCTGATTACTTAGAAGTCTGTTATATCCTTCTTTACGGTGAAGTCCCTACGAAAAAGCAATATGAAGAATTCCGCTCGTTAATCGTGCGCCACACCATGGTACATGAGCAAATCGCGAGTTTCTTCCACGGGTTCCGTCGTGACGCTCACCCTATGGCCGTCATGGTCGGTGTCGTCGGTGCACTGGCTGCTTTCTATCACGACTCACTGGATATCAATAACGACCAGCACCGCGAAATTACCGCCTTCCGATTGCTCTCTAAAATGCCGACACTCGCGGCAATGTGTTACAAGTACTCGATTGGCCAGCCATTTATCTATCCGCGCAACGACCTAGATTACGCAGAGAACTTCCTCCACATGATGTTTGCAACGCCTTGTGAAGAATATGAAGTTAACCCAGTGGTCGCACGTGCGATGGACAAAATCTTTACGCTGCATGCCGATCATGAGCAGAACGCATCCACCTCGACGGTCCGCCTAGCCGGCTCTTCAGGCGCTAACCCATTCGCGTGTATTGCCGCGGGGATCGCGTCACTTTGGGGGCCAGCTCACGGTGGTGCCAATGAGGCCTGCTTGCGCATGCTGGAAGAAATCGGTCATGTCGATAACATTCCTGAGTTTATTGGCCGAGCAAAAGACAAGGATGATCCTTTCCGTCTGATGGGCTTCGGACACCGGGTTTACAAAAACTACGATCCTCGCGCCACTGTGATGCGCGAAGCCTGTCATGAAGTATTGGAAGAACTGAGTATCCAAGACCCACTGCTCGATGTGGCGATGGAGCTCGAGCGTATTGCGCTATCTGATGACTACTTTATCGACAAAAAACTGTACCCAAATGTGGACTTTTACTCGGGCATCATCCTCAAAGCGATTGGTATTCCAACGTCAATGTTTACCGTGATTTTCGCAATGTCACGAACCATTGGTTGGATTGCGCATTGGAATGAAATGCACTCCGATCCCAACAATCGCATTGGTCGTCCGCGTCAGCTCTACACCGGCTACACGCAACGTGAATTCACACCAATGAAACAGCGAGACTAATACCTTGCTTGCAGAAAAACGCCGCCTAAACGAGGCGGCGTTTTTGTTTTCGTCAACCACTTATACCGGGTTGTCGATATCAATAAAATCAACCGTTAGGCCATATTGTTCAGCCAACCACTCACCCAGCGCTTTAACACCATAACGCTCTGTCGCATGATGGCCTGCAGCAATATAGTGGACACCCTGTTCGCGTGCTGAGAACGTCGTCCGCTCTGAAACCTCACCTGAAAGATAGGCATCCATATTCTGGCTTGCCGCTAAGTCGATAAAGTCTTGCGCACCGCCCGTGCATAAACCGACCGTTTCAATACGACGGGTGTGGCCGCCGTCAATAACCAAAGGGGCTCGGCCTAGAACCGTCGCTACTTGATGTTCAAACTGGGCTAAGGTCATCGGCGTCGAGAGCTTTCCGTAGACAGGAATCGACACGGGATTTCCGGGCTCTAACCCGCCGATCAACTCAATCCCCAATCGCTTAGCCAGTTGTGCGTTATTTCCCATGGTAGGGTGAATATCCAACGGCAAATGGTAGCCATATAAATTAATGCCATTTTCAATCAACGCTTTGATCCGTTGATACTTCATACCACGAATTTGCTGTGCTTCACCGCGCCAGAAGTAACCGTGGTGTACCAAGATGGCATCCGCATTCTGCTCAATCGCCGCATCAATAAGATCTTGGCAAGCCGTGACACCGGTAATCACTTTCTGTACTTGCTCACGTCCCTCAATTTGTAACCCATTCGGGCTATAATCTTTGATTTGGTCGGGCTTTAGCTCTGCGTTTAGGATTGCTTCGAGTTCGAGGTTATTCATGATGTCTCTTTCGTCGCTTTGAGATGTTGTATGTTAGTGTAACGTGCGGAATCGACATAAAAAAGCGGCTAACGTTTCCGTTAGCCGCTCAACCAGTAAGGCGTGATGTTTATAAAAAACCGCCCGCTTTTTCAGACTCAGCCAGCCAGACCGGCTTAGTACTATCTTTTAACCAGACTTGATGAAGATGACTATAAATACGCGATGCCAAAGGCGGCATTACTAATGTAGGCGCACATACAATACCTGCAACCACAACAGCGCTGCGACGCAAAACGACTTGGGTTTTATCGAACGGTTTATACATGAATAACCTCACTCATCTGACCAGTTGTGGGAAGAGTATATCATTCGTTTGGTATGTTTACTACATATTAGTGCATAAAACGTCCAGCCACGGCGATACAATCGATTAACAAGGTAATAAAATTACAATGATGACATCACCACTGTTTGCCCGTCGACAGCAAATCGCAAAGGATATGGCTTGGATTCGCTCCCAACCGCCTTTGTTATCCTCAGCGGATTTCCCTATGGTCAATACCTCGACGTGGCAAGTCGCTGATAACACCCTGGCAGATATGTCTTATCACGGACCTCATCGTATCGGCTTTTACTACCAATGGTTATTAGGAAACCTGATTGCGCAACAACCTCACCTTAATGTGGTTGCTGAAGAAATACAGATTAATGATGCGGGTAAAACCGTTGGCGCAGTGGATTTCTTGATTGAAAATGGTGATCAGCTTGAACACTGGGAAGTCGCAGTAAAGTTTTATCTTGCCCATCAAGGTCGCTGGCTAGGCCCAAATGCTAAAGATGCATTAGATATCAAAGCCGCGCGTATGATGAACCATCAGCTTGCTATGTCCAATCATCCCCGCTTTTTAGCCGATCACCCACAATGGCGACCGCAAAAGAAGCGACTTTGTATCCATGGCCGTTTGTACCAACCGTTTCACCAAAACGCACCACTCCCAGATGCACCCTGCGTCAATCTCGATTGTATTACTGGTTGGTGGTGCTGGCCTGATGCCTTACCCCAAGACCGTCGTTATGCGTCTTTATCACGCGATCAGTGGTTGAGCATCCCTGATTTTCATACTTTACCCCGCTTTGATACAGCGGCGCTGGCTTCGCTGACACGCACTTGTCATTTGGTTGATGAGTATCTCACGCCCTGGTTTGTCGTCACCCCGGACTGGCCTCAAACTCAACCGCCTAAAGTATAGTGGCCGCCAGACGTACATAAAAAAGCCGCACCTTAACGGTACGGCCTTTACAACGCGCGAGGGGATATTTGGCGTTTTATACCCCTTGCTCAGCAAAAACGTTATCCACGATCTGTTGCGCTTCTTTTTCGATCATGCGCAGGTGCGCCTCACCTTTAAAGCTCTCACAATAGATCTTGTAGATCTCTTCCGTACCAGATGGGCGAGCAGCGAACCATCCAGAGTCAGTGACGACTTTTAAGCCACCAATCGCTTCACCATTGCCTGGCGCGTGAGTCAACTTTGCAGTAATGATATCGCCAGCTAACGTCTCCGCGGTCACCATTTCAGGGCTCAACTGACTGAGCACTTGCTTTTGTTGCTTGTTCGCTACCGCTTGTAAACGGTTATAGGCGGGATCGCCATGCTTATTCACTAGTGTTTGATAGTAAGCATGAGGTGTCATGCCAGTCACCGCGAGGATCTCAGCTGCCAGTAAACACAGAATAATGCCGTCTTTGTCGGTCGACCAAGGCTGTCCATCCAAGGTTAAGAAAGAGGCACCCGCACTTTCTTCGCCACCAAAGCCAAGCTGGCAGTGATGCAGGCCATCAACAAACCATTTAAATCCAACCGGAACTTCCACCAGCTTTCGATCAAGATCCGCAACTACTTTGTCAATAATGGCACTCGACACGAGTGTTTTACCCACACCTAAGCGACTCGGCCATTGCTGACGATGGCGGAAAAGATAATCAATACAAACCGCTAAATAATGATTAGGGTTCATCAAGCCATCTGGTGACACAATGCCGTGGCGGTCAAAATCAGGGTCATTCCCAAAAGCAAGATCATAGTGGTCTTTGTGTGCTAACAATCCCGCCATCGCATAGGGTGAGGAACAATCCATGCGGATCACACCGTCGCTGTCGAGAGGCATGAAGCCAAAAGTCGGATCGACTTTCTCATTCACGAGGGTAATATCGAGCTGATAATGTTCAGCGATTTTTTGCCAATAGCGAATCCCAGCACCACCCAGAGGATCAACAGTCAGTTTTAATCCTGCCGCTTGAATGGCTTTAATATCCACGACACGCTCGAGCCCAGCGACATAAGGGGTCACTAAGTCTTGCTCTTGGTAGTAAGCGCTTGCCCGTGCTTCGTCAATAGCCAACCGTTTCACGCCTTCTAAGCCAGCATCTATATAATCGTTGGCTCGTGCTTCAATCGATTTTGTGATGGCCCCTTCTGCTGGGCCGCCATGCGGTGGATTGTATTTGATGCCACCATCTTGCGGCGGGTTATGTGAGGGGGTGATCACAATCCCGTCCGCTTGCTCAGCATGATCACGGTTATAAGCCAGAATTTGTTGGGAAATACCCGGCGTTGGCGTATAGCCCTGATCTGCTTGCGCAATAACCTTAACCTGATTGGCCGTCAATACTTCAACCACAGCACCGAAAGCGGGTTCAGACAGCGCATGCGTATCTTTGCCCACAAAGACAGGTCCCGTGATACCAAGCGCACAGCGCTCATCACAGATGGCCTGAGCGATCGCATGAATGTGATCACGGTTGAATGTCGTGTTTAGTGCACTGCCACGGTGGCCTGACGTTCCAAACGCAACGCGCTGCGCCGGATTACCGGGGGTTGGCTGGGCCTGAAAAAAGCGCGTGACTAGCGCAGGAATATCGCATAAATCAGCCGCGTCTGCGCGCTGCCCTGCTTGGGGATGCACTGCCATAAATCTCGTCTCCCATGAGTGGCATAGATTAAATCGCGTTGACAACCTTTTCGATCAAATCGCTGGGGAACTGCATTTTTTCCATCAGCTGCTCCACCATTTGGCGCTTGCGGCCGGTGTTGGTATTGGTGATCACCCAAAAAGGCGTCTCTGGAATTTGTTTCGGCTTGGTGGTTTTGCCGCTTTCTAACAAGGTTTGCTGGTTGTCAGCAAAATACAGACGGGTGCGTCCTTTTAGTGCCATCCCATCGGCAAAACCTTGCTGGTCCACACGATATAGAGTGGTCAAAACGAGCATAAAACGCCCGATTGCACGCTCTTGCGCTGCAAACTCATCCGAGATCAATAGCGATCGCATCGCTTTAACGCGATCAACAGACGCACTGCGTCCTGCATCTTTACTCACTACGATGCCGCTAGAACGAGAGGGTGTCGGTGCAGGCTGTGTTGACTGCTGCGCCGAATCCGACAGCAATAAGCGGCGCAAAATATCTGATGCGCTCTCACCAATATGCTGCGTTTGGCTGGCAATGTACCGGTATAGCTCCTCGTCAACCTCAATCGTCTTCATTGTTTTTCATCGAGTCCTGTTTGTCGTTTAACGGGGCGATTATACAGAGATAGATAGGTATACTCTACGCCAAAGCCAGTAATCTGAGAGAAAAGCAACGTGTTATTAAACGAAAAGTCTCGCGGTGAGGGCTCGCCGCTCGTATTGATCCACGGTTTATTCGGCAATCTCGACAATCTAGGCGGATTAGCAAAAACCTTGGCTGATCACTTTTGTGTTTATCAAATTGATCTACCTAATCACGGCCAGTCCTATCATACTAAGCAGGCTGATTATCAGGCACAGTCAGATGCGGTTGTCGCATGGATGGATCACCATCAACTCGACAAGGTGACATTAGTCGGTCACTCAATGGGCGGGAAAGTTGCTATGGCTATTGCACAACGCTTTCCTAAACGCGTAACACAGTTGGTGGTCATGGATATTGCCCCCGTCGACTATCAAGTTAACCGGCATGACGCGGTGTTTACGGCGCTAAAACGCACCCAAGACACTCCCCTGACCAGTCGCCAACAAGCACAATCCATCATGGATGAGACGATTGAAAACCCAGGCGTGACACAATTTTTATTGAAATCACTCTATAAAACCGATCAAGGTCACTACGCCTGGCGCTTCAATATTGATAATCTTTATCACGGTTATCGCGATATTATGGGCTGGCAGGCATTCGGACAGTATTCAGGCCCGACTCTGTTTGTAAAAGGTCAACAATCTGAATACATTTTGCCCGAGCATCGTGATGCGATTATAGAACAGTTCCCGCATTCGAAAGCGCACATGGTGGCAGGAACAGGCCATTGGCTACATGCTGAAAAACCTGCCGTGGTTGCCAACGTTATTGAGCGCTTTTTAATGCCGGGGGAGCGTTAACAGGTCTGTGACCCTTGTGGTATATTGCGCCGCATATGTCGGTGCTCAATGGAGGCACGCATGCTTTACGAGCACTTTCAATTGCTCGAAAAAATTGGCCTAGACCTCGTTTTTGCTGCCATTTTCTTTTTTATCGGAATGGCAATCAAAGACGTACTAAAAGAAGGCAATGTGCCAGTTTTTGGTCGACGTATTGTCTGGTTTGTTCTCACACTAGGCTGTGTTGGTTTTATTACAAAAGGGGTTATTCAACTGTTCTGGGAAGGTGTTGGCATCGGCTAACATCCCTAAACGGAGAATGATCCCACGTACGCTCTAGCGTATAGGAGTGTGAAAAAGCACCGCTTTTTCTTTAATTCGAGTTAGTTGCAAACAGCAACCCACTGAAAAAAACGGGTATTTTTTATATGGCGAGTGTAGGTCTCTTCTTTGGTAGTGACACAGGTAACACTGAAGCAATTGCAAAGAGCATTCAAAAGCAACTGGGCAAACAGATGGTCCATGTGCAGGATATTGCGAAAAGCAGTAAAGAAGATATCGATAACTTCGATCTTCTCCTGCTGGGTATCCCAACTTGGTACTATGGCGAAGCACAGTGTGATTGGGATGACTTCTTCCCAGAACTTGAGCAAATTGACTTTTCAACCAAATTGGTCGCCATCTTTGGCTGTGGTGATCAGGAAGATTATGCAGAATATTTCTGTGACGCAATGGGCACGGTACGTGACATTGTTGAAGCAAAAGGCGCGACCATCATTGGCCATTGGCCAACCGAAGGCTATGAGTTTGAAGCCTCTAAAGCCTTGGTAGACGACAATCACTTTGTCGGCTTGTGCGTCGATGAAGACCGTCAACCTGAACTGACCGATGAGCGTGTCAGCAAATGGGTGAAGCAAGTCTACGAAGAAATGTGTTTGGCGGAATTAGAAGACTAACTCGTCAATGAACCACCAAAACGCCAAGACTCTCTTGGCGTTTTTTCTATGCGGCGTCTTGGGTTAGGTCACGGTATTGACGTTTTTTTCTCACATATAAGGTGCGCTTCACTTCAGCCACCACCTCCCCCTTCGCGTCTTTGACATGCACAACAAACTCGGGTAACACTTTCTCCCCTCTTCCAGCCTGTTGCTGAATGTCTTGCAACACCGCATCGCTAATCACAAAATCGGCAAATAAGTCGGTGGTGCCCGGTTTGATGAAATTAATATCCGCTTGTTTATCCCACACATGGTACTGTGGTCCGAGTATGCCCATTAACATCAAGGCATAAACAGGATCAGTCAGTGAAAAGATACTGCCACCATATTGTGTTCGATTCGCGTTTTTGTTCCACCAGCGCAGTTTTAACCGCATATTGACGCACTTAAAGTCGTCACTGATAGACTCAATATGGATCCCCGCTCCCCAGAAGGGAGGCCAACTATTTAATGCCCACTTCACAATTCTTGGTTTATAGAACCGATACATAACTGATTGACGTCCTTATCTGGTCTTACCACACAATATTTACATCTCGAAAACATTGTTGCAACCAAGAATGATCAAAATTCGTTCGTCTAAACGTTCCTTGCTGTGGCGAGCGCCGAGCAATTTTGATAGTCTTAATAAATATTTTCCTTGCTAATCAAACTGTCTCTCGCAGGCAGAAAACAGGTAGATACACATGTCAGACAATAACCAGGCGTTGAAGCAAGCTGGGCTAAAAGTCACGCTGCCACGGCTCAAGATCCTAGAAGTGCTGCAACAGCCCGATTGCCAGCATATCAGTGCCGAAGACCTGTATAAGAAGTTGATTGATCTAGGCGAAGAAATTGGCCTAGCGACGGTATACCGTGTCCTCAACCAGTTTGATGATGCCGGCATTGTCACCCGTCACCACTTTGAAGGTGGAAAATCGGTATTTGAGTTAGCGACTCAGCACCACCATGATCACCTCGTCTGTCTTGACTGCGGTAAAGTCATTGAGTTTTCGGATGATTTGATTGAAGAGCGTCAAAAGGAAATTGCCGGTCGTTTTAATGTTCGTCTTACCAACCATAGCTTGTATCTCTATGGTCACTGCCAAGAAGGCGACTGCAAAGCAGATCCATCGATTCACAATGATGACTGAATGATCAAGGCTTGAGTGACTTGATGTTGTCGTAAAGGAGTCCTCTTTATGTCAACGTATTTCAGAACGGGATATAAACCTATAAAAAAGCCGGCAATACATGCCGGCTTTTTTTCGTTGCGTAAAGACAAAGGTTACTTACCTTCAATCTTCGCCCATGTGTCACGTAAGCCTACGGTACGGTTAAAGACTAATGCCTCCGCACGACTGTCTTTGTTATCCGCACAGAAGTAGCCCGTGCGTTCAAATTGATAGCCAGCTTCAGGCTGCGCGTCTTTCAAGCTAGGCTCAACGTACCCGTGCATCACTTGCAAAGAGTCTGGGTTAATCGTCTCTACGAAGTTTTCTGCACTKGCAGGATTTGGCACAGTAAAGAGGCGATCGTACAAGCGGAACTCAGCCGGAACAGCTTCTGCCGCGGATACCCAATGGATTACCCCTTTTACTTTACGGCCATCTGCAGGGTCTTTTCCTAGCGTCTCAGGATCGTAGCTACAATAGACCGTAGTGATGTTTCCGTGCTCATCTTTCTCGCAACGCTCGGCTTTTACTACATAAGCATTACGCAGGCGTACTTCTTTATCCAACACCAAACGCTTATATTTTTTGTTAGCCGATTCACGGAAGTCTTCGCGCTCAATCCAGATCTCGCGAGAGAAAGGCACCTGACGCTGTCCCATCTCTGGTTTGTTTGGATGGTTAGGGGCACTTAGCCACTCAACGTCATCCGCTTTGTTTTCAATCACCAGCTTGATCGGATCCAAAACGGCCATCGCTCGCGGTGCGCGTTCATTCAGATCATCACGAATACACGACTCCAGTGCACTCATTTCGATGATGTTATCTTGCTTGGTGACACCAATACGTTTGCAGAACTCACGAATAGACGCTGGGGTATAACCACGACGACGTAGACCAGAAATCGTCAACATACGTGGATCATCCCAGCCATTGACGAGCTGCTCTGACACCAGTTGGTTGAGCTTACGCTTGGACATCACGGTGTATTCCAAGTTTAGGCGACTAAACTCGTACTGATGCGGAGTGCAATCGATGGTGATGTTTTGCAACACCCAGTCATATAAGCGGCGGTTGTCTTGGAACTCCAGCGTACATAACGAGTGAGTGATCCCTTCCAATGCATCCGAGATACAGTGGGTAAAATCATACATCGGATAAATACACCACTTATCACCCGTCTGGTGGTGATGAGCAAAACGTACGCGATAGATAACCGGGTCGCGCATCACCATGAAAGGTGACGCCATATCGATTTTAGCGCGAAGACATGCAGTGCCCTCGGCAAATTCGCCCGCGCGCATTTTTTCAAATAACGCGAGGTTTTCTTCCACCGCACGATCACGATAAGGGCTCGGCTTGCCCGGCTCTGTCAACGTACCTCGGTACTCGCGGATCTGCTCTGGGCTTAATTCGTCGACATACGCCAAACCTTTTTCAATCAGTTCAACCGCAAAGCCGTACRACTTATCAAAATAGTCTGATGAATAGCGCTCTTTACCTGCCCACTCAAAGCCAAGCCATTGAACGTCGCGCTTGATCGAGTCAACGTACTCAACGTTTTCTTTTTCTGGGTTGGTATCATCAAAGCGCAAATTGCACTCACCTTGATAATCCTGCGCAATACCGAAGTTCAGGCAAATAGACTTAGCGTGACCGATATGCAGATAGCCATTAGGCTCCGGCGGGAAACGGGTCACGACTGATGTGTGTTTTCCCTCCGCCAAATCTTTATCAATGATTTGACGAATAAAATTGGTTGGACGAGCTTCAGCATCACTCATCAAGGTTACCTCGTATCAAAACAGTGCGAATTTTACAGCTACATGGATACTATGATCTCTTATTCCGGCACTTTACTCAACCAGTTGTTGTTAAACTCGCCCTCGCATGCCCCTAAATGCGCTTTTTTTGTTCACCCCACCTCCCGAGCATAAAAAACGCCCAGCGTTAGCTGGGCGTTATCGAGTTTAGATTTTCTCTATGGTGGTCGCTTATGGCAATTTCACTGCAGACAAATCTTCATTATCCGGGATTTGTTTCATCTCTCCGGCAATGATTTCGGCCAATGGACCAAGAATGACCTGCAAGTTGTTATCCCCTAACTTCACGACACCCATCGCGCCAATGGCTTTGAGTTTCGCTTCATCGACGATTTCACGGTTTGCCACTGATAGGCGCAAGCGTGTGATACAAGCGTCGATAGATGTCAGGTTTTGATGTCCGCCTAACGCTTTGAGGTACTTACGTGCAAGCTCACGGTTGTCGCTGGTTTCATTCGTATTCGCGTTTCCGGCAGATGCGCCTTCAATACTGTCATCTTCACGACCCGGGGTTTTCAAGTTCATGGCCATGATCGCCGCACGGAATGTCGCGTAATAAAGCACGAAGAATACCAAGCCCATTACCGGTAGCATGTACCACTCGTTGGCTACGGGGTTTTTTGACGACAACACTAAGTCGACAAGACCTGCAGAGAAGCCAAAGCCGGCAGTCCAGTTAAAGGTGGCAGCGATGAACAAAGAGATGCCTGTCAAGAACGCATGCAACACAAACAGCACAGGTGCTACGAACAGGAAGGCGAACTCGAGAGGTTCAGTTACACCGGTAAAGAACGAAGCAAAACCGGCTGCAATCATGATCGATGCCACACGTGCTTTGTTCTCTGGACGTGCAGTGTGGTAAATCGCCAGTGCCGCCCCCGGTAGACCAAACATCATCACAGGGAAGAAGCCGGCCATGTACATGCCTGTGGTTCCCTTAATCGCTTCACCTGTTTCAAGACCTTGCGCGCCCATCCAGAAACGACCCAAGTCATTGATACCCACAGTATCGAACCAGAATACCGCGTTAAGCGCATGGTGAAGACCGACAGGAATCAACAGACGGTTGAAGAATCCGTAGATACCTGCACCCGCGGCGCCTAAGTTAGTGATACTTTCACCGAAGTGAACCAAACCACCAAATACGACGGGCCATACAAACATCAGCACGAACGAAATCGCAATGGCGACAACAGACACAAGAATGGGAACCAGACGTTTGCCACTGAAGAAAGCCAGTGCTTTTGGCAGCTCTACGCCGCTATAACGGTTGTAAAGCTCTGCCGATACCACACCAATTAAGATACCGATAAATTGGTTGTTGATTTTGCTAAACGCCAGCTCATTGTTGTCTAGTGCAACATCCACGAGACCGATTTGGCTTACTGCACCAGGCGCACAAAGCGTGGTGATCACCATAAAGCCGACGAAACCTGCTAAGGCAGCCGCACCATCTTTATCTTTTGACATGCCGTAAGCCACACCAATGGCGAACAGTACCGACATATTGTCAATGATCGCTGCCCCTGATTTAATCAAGAAAGCAGCAAGGGCGTTATTCCCACCCCAACCTGTTGGATCAAGCCAGTAGCCGACCCCCATCAAGATCGCTGCGGCTGGTAGTACCGCTACCGGCACCATCAGCGCACGACCTATACGTTGCGCGTATCCAAGAATATTCACCTTCGTTCCCCCTATGTGTTCTCAGAGCCATACCACAGTATTTGTTGTTTTCTGCGTCTGGCGTATCGCGTGAGATAATGACCAAAGCACTTTTTTTGTCAAACAATGTTAGTCAATTGCAGTTTATGTCAATAAATTCGCCTCGCAAATTAAAACCCCCTTATTTGTGAGATTTATCACCGATCCACACCAAAAACAGAGAAATATGTTAGCCAGATCATAAAACTTATTTTATGATGAAAATAAATGAGCATATTCGTTATGCTGTACCCGTAAGCCCACTGATTTATCGAGGTGTCCTGTGCGACTCATTCCATTACAAACCAGCCATCAAGTCGGCCTATGGTCGGCCAGATATATCGTTGATACTATTAATAAATTCTCCCCAAGCGCCGAACGCCCATTTGTGCTCGGATTGCCTACAGGCGGTACACCACTGAATACTTATAAGCAACTGATCACCCTGTTCAATCAGGGCGAAGTGAGCTTTGAGCATGTGGTAACCTTCAACATGGACGAGTACTGCAATATCCCAGCCGATCATGACCAATCATATCGCACCTTCATGTATGAAAACTTCTTTAAGCATATTGATATTAAAGAAGAAAACATCAACTTACTGAACGGAAATGCGAGCGATGTTGATGCGGAATGCAAACGTTATGAAGACAAGATCAAATCCTACGGCAAGATCCATCTCTTTATGGGCGGTGTGGGTAACGACGGTCACATTGCGTTTAACGAGCCAGCCTCTTCGCTGGCCTCTCGGACACGGATCAAAACCTTGACCGAAGATACCCGTATGGCAAACTCTCGCTTCTTTGATAATGATATCAACCAAGTACCTAAGCACGCGCTTACCATTGGCGTCGGGACGCTACTCGATGCTGAAGAGATCATGATTTTGGTCACTGGCCACAATAAGGCACAGGCACTTCAAGCAGCCGTGGAGGGGTCGGTCAATCACTTGTGGACTGTTTCCGCACTGCAGCTGCACCCTAAAGCCATGATTGTGTGCGATGCGCCTTCAACTGCCGAACTAAAAGTAAAAACAGTGAAGTATTTTCAGGAGCTTGAAGCCCAGAACATTCATAATTTATAAGGAATAACAGCATGTATGCGTTAACCCACTGCCGGATTTTTACTGGTCATGAAGTGCTTGATGACCACGCTATTGTCATCCGTGACGGCGTGATTGAGGACATTTGCCCGCAACATGCGCTGCCGACAGAGATAGAAAAACGCTCACTCGACGGAGCTTACGTTAGCCCGGGCTTCATCGATCTGCAGCTTAATGGTTGTGGTGGTGTCATGTTCAATGACGCGATCACTGCGGACACCATTGAGACCATGCATCAAGCAAACTTGAAGTCTGGTTGTACCAACTTCTTACCGACCCTCATTACAAGTTCAGATGATGACATGCGTGCTGCGGTGAACGCGATGCGCGAGTACAAAGCCCATCATCCGCATCAAGCCTTAGGCTTACACTTAGAAGGGCCTTACTTAAACAGCGCGAAAAAAGGGATCCATAGTCTCGACTATATTCGCCCCAGTAACGACAAGATGATTGCGTACTTGTGCGACAACGCAGACGTGATTACCAAATTGACGCTGGCGCCCGAACTCGCTCCAAAAGCGCACATTCAGGCGCTCACCAAAGCAGGCATTATCGTCTCCGCTGGCCACACTAACGCAACCTATGAGCAAGCACGCGAAGGCTTTGCTAATGGGATTGGGTTTGCGACCCACCTGTTCAATGCAATGACGGCGACTACCGGTCGAGAGCCCGGCATGGTTGGCGCGATTTATGATACGCCCGAGGTTTACACCGGCGTCATTGCTGACGGTTTCCATGTGTCTTACGCCAACATTCGTCTTGCACATAAAGTAAAAGGTGAGAAATTAGTGCTAGTTACTGATGCTGTGGCACCAGCAGGAGCCGACATGGATCACTTTATTTTTGTAGGCAAGAAAGTATATTACCGTGACGGCAAGTGTGTTGATGAGAATGGTACACTTGGCGGCTCTGCACTGACGATGAACGAAGCAGTTCGTAATAGTGTTGAGCATATAGGTATCGCCTTGGATGAGGCTCTGCGCATGGCAACGCTGTATCCTGCGCGCGCTATTGGTGTCGATCAGCTTTATGGCAGTATTCGCCCGGGGAAAATTGCGAATCTTGCTATTTTTGATCGCACACTCAACATCCGAGCGACGGTGGTTAACGGACAATATACACATAGCTAGGACATTTATGACTGGCGGACAAATCGGGAATGTCGACTTGGTAAAGCAGCTCAACGGGGCTGCCGTTTATCGGTTGATCGATCAACAAGGGCCCATCTCTCGCATACAAATTGCAGACGTGAGCCGTCTAGCACCCGCAAGTGTGACAAAAATAACCCGCCAATTGCTCGAACGTGGCTTGATCAAGGAAGTGGCTCAGCAAGCGTCAACCGGCGGTCGCCGAGCTATTTCTTTGACCACAGAATGCGCCCCATTCCATACCCTTGCGGTAAGACTGGGGCGTCATTTTATCGAGCTTTCACTCTATGATTTGAGTGGGACATCGCTTGCTGAACACGGGGAAGCTTTTCACTATCACGATCAAACCGAGTTAGTGAACGGCCTGATTCAGATTCTGAGTCAGTTTATTGACACCCACCAACAATCCATCAAAGAGCTGATTGCCATATCGGTCGTGATGCCCGGCCTGATTGATCCTGAGTCTGGGGTCGTCGAATACATGCCTAACATCACGATTCAACAGCTGGCCCTTGCCGACACACTCCGTGAGGAGTTTGGTGTGCAAGCGTTTATTGGTAACGATATTCGCGGGCAAGCATTGGCGGAGCACTACTTTGGCGCCAGTCAAGCCTATTACGACTCGATGCTGGTCAGTGTTCACCATGGCACTGGCGCTGGGATTATCGTAAACGGACAAATTTTCTTGGGCCATAACCGCAATGTGGGCGAATTGGGCCATGTGCAAATTGACCCTTTGGGTAAAAAGTGCCAATGCGGCAATTTTGGCTGTTTAGAGACCGTTGCCTCTAACGAAGCCATTATCGAACATGCACAACAGCTACTGGCTCAAGGGCACCCGAGCACGCTCAAACACGATGATAGTTTGACGATCGAAGCCATTTGTGAGGCCGCCGAGCAAGGCGATGAACTGGCAAGACAGGTATTGGTAAAGGTTGGCAATCATCTTGGCAAAGCCATTGCTATGACCGTTAACCTGTTCAATCCTCAACTTGTGGTCATTGCTGGTAAGATCACGGCAGCAAAAAGTGTCGTCTTCCCCGCCATTCAGCGCTGTGTTGAAAACCAGTCACTGCCTAGCTTTCATCAAAAGCTAGACATTGTAAGCGCGAAGCTAGCAGAAAAACCTACCATGGCCGCTTTCTCGTTAGTTAAACGCGCCATGCTCAACGGCGAACTGTTACAAAAACTGCTCGAAGAGTGATCGTTTAACGGGTTTGACGTCTTGCTACGCAAACCCGTTTTCTCCGCAAATAAAATCTCACACTTTCCCTATCTAGCGTGTACATTATATACCCAAGCTATGGTGCGCTATAAGCTGGCAACGCGTCACGGGCCTATCTCTTTTCTCAAAGTCGCGTAGGCATCAAAGCGTCTTGCTCCTTATCGCTTAACCTCAGAAGAACTAAGCTCAAACAAGCTATTACTAAGGAGACCCATCAATGTCTCAAATTCATATCTTTAGTTGATTCAAAACTTTAAGATAAGTGTCGATGCTGTGTTTATTGGCTTTTGCACAAAAACACGGATTCTGTTTGCTCGCTAACTCACATAATAAGCATACGATATGGAACTGGTTTACATCTCAGCAGCCTTCATCAGCGGCTATATTCTGATGCGTTGTCACTTGCCACCTCTCGTTGGCTTTTTGATTGCTGGCTTTGCGCTACATGCGTTTGGCTACGAATCCACCCCGGTGATCTCTGATCTGGCCGATTTGGGTGTCACCTTGCTGCTTTTCTCGATTGGATTGAAGTTGGATGTCAAAACCCTACTTGCCAAGGAGATTTGGTTTGGCGCGACCGCCCATAACCTGCTGACTACGGGGTTGTTCACGCTGTCCTTGTTCGGCTTGAAAGCCCTAAGCGTTCCAATGCTTGCCGGTTTGAGCTTGTCAGAGTTGGCCCTGTTGGGTTTTGCCCTATCTTTCTCCAGTACCGTCTTTGCCATTAAGGCACTCCAAGAGAAAGGGGAGCTTAATGCCACCTATGGTACTCTGGCGATTGGCATTCTGATCATGCAAGATATCTTTGCGGTGGTCTTTATCACCGCCACGTCCGGAAAAACGCCCGAACTCAGTGCATTATTGCTCTTTGCATTACCTCTGCTTAAGCCAGTGTTCAACAAAATACTGGACAACGCTGGGCACGGTGAGATGTTGGTGCTCTATGGCATTTTCCTAGCATTAGTGGCGGGTGCAGGCTTGTTTGAGCTTGTTGGCGTTAAACCAGACTTGGGGGCGTTAGTTTTAGGGATGCTGCTGGCAAGCCACCCTCGCGCCTCGGAAATGGCCAAATCGCTCTTTAATATGAAAGAGCTTTTCCTCGTGTGCTTTTTCCTCAACATTGGCTTATCCGAGCAGCCTACTTGGCAAAGCTTTGGCTTTGCATTGATCCTCATGTTGCTTTTGCCTATCAAAGGGGTTCTCTATTACTGGATTGTCAGTGGCTTCCGCTATCGCGTGCGGACTGCTTTATTCACCACACTAACCCTATTTAACTTCAGTGAGTTTGGCTTAATCGTGGGGGGATTTGCGTATAAAGCTGGCCTTATGCCTGGCCCTATATTAGTGTCCATCGCTATTGCAGTGTCATTGAGTTTTGCGTTTTCCGCACCGCTCAATACATTCAGTAATCAGCTCTATACTTGGGCGTCGCAGTGGTTGAAAGATAGAAACCCCGAGCAGCTACATCCCAGTGATCAGCTGATCAATCTCGGTGATGCCTCGATTCTGGTACTTGGAATGGGTCGAATTGGTTCAGGGGCGTATGACGAGCTCTCTGCCACTCATCACCAACCCATTATTGGCATTGACAACCGAGAAGATTCAGTGGCACGCCATCAAGAGGAAGGACGACGCGCGATTCTTGGCGATGCCACCGATCCTGACTTTTGGTCACGCGCCATTTCTGATGGACAGATCAAGTTAATCTTACTAGCAATGCCTCACAGTCAGGCCAATATGCTTGCACTAGAGCAAATCAGGCAAACCAACTTTGAGGGCAAGGTCGCGGCAATTGCAAAGTATGAGGATGAAATTGAGCAACTCAAAGCGCTCGGCGTTGACGAAGCGTTCAATATCTATCAAGAGGCCGGTAGTGGATTTGCTCGACATGTGCGAGAGCAGTTTACCACGCCAGCCAACAACGCCTAACCCACCGTTATTCCAGTACCCAGGCCGCTCTTTCGAGCGGCTTTTTTCATCGATGCATAGTCATTTTGTACACACACTGCACTGCACTTATATTTTATTCACTTAAATTGCCTTTATTTTAAATAAAATTCACACAAAGTGGATTTTTGATAAAGAAATGCTTTTTGAGGCTTGTCTATCCTGACCGTGCAAGGCAGAGTGGTTGTCAACCTATTATCGCCTTGTTGGCTAGAAGAATTTGAGAGGAAAGTATGTGTTCAGTGTTTGGGGTGCTTGATATAAAAACCGACCCACAGCAGCTCCGTGAAGTGGCTTTAAAGATGTCCAAAACCATGCGTCACCGTGGTCCTGACTGGTCGGGCATTTACTCATCCGAGAAAGCTATTTTGGTCCATGAGCGTTTAGCGATTGTCGATCTAAACAGTGGTGCCCAGCCTTTATATAACCAAGATAAAACCCAAGCATTAGCGGTCAATGGCGAAATTTACAACCACAAAGAATTGCGTGCTGAGTTTGCTCCTGACTATCCATTTCAAACCGAGTCAGATTGCGAAATCATTCTAGCTTTGTATCAGCAAAAAGGACCTGAGCTGCTTGACTACCTCAACGGTATCTTCGCATTTATCCTTTATGATGAGGAGCAAGATGCCTACCTGATTGGCCGTGACCACATTGGTATTATTCCGCTTTACCACGGTCATGATGAACACGGCAACTACTACGTGGCCTCGGAAATGAAAGCCTTAACGCCTGTATGTAAGAGCATCAGTGAGTTCCCTCCGGGCCATTTCCTGTGGAGTAAACAAGGCGAGCCGGTGCGCTATTACAAGCGTGATTGGATGGATTATGACGGTGTGAAAGAAAACACAACCGATAAAGCGGCGTTGAAAGAAGCACTCGAAGCCGCGGTTCACCGCCAACTAATGACCGACGTTCCTTACGGCGTGTTGCTTTCTGGTGGACTCGACTCGTCCGTGATTTCTGCCATCACCAAACAATTTGCGGCCAACCGCATCGAAGATGACGATCAAAGCCAAGCATGGTGGCCTCGTCTTCACTCGTTTGCTATCGGCCTTGAAGGCGCCCCCGATTTGAAAGCCGCCAAGGAAGTGGCGGATCATCTTGGCACGGTTCATCATGAGTTTACCTACACCATTCAAGAAGGGCTGGATGCGATTCGTGACGTGATTTATCACATCGAAACCTATGACGTCACCACAATCCGTGCCTCCACGCCGATGTACCTGATGTCTCGTAAGATCCGCGCGATGGGGATCAAAATGGTGCTCTCCGGTGAAGGCGCCGATGAAGTCTTTGGCGGGTATTTATACTTCCATAAAGCGCCAAGTGCGAAAGAGTTTCACGAAGAAACGGTGCGTAAGTTACTTGCTCTCAACATGTTTGACTGCGCACGTGCGAACAAATCCATGGCAGCATGGGGCGTGGAAGCACGCGTACCTTTCCTCGACAAAGCCTTCTTAGAAGTGGCGATGCAGATCAAGCCAGACGATAAGATGTGTGGCAACGGAAAAATGGAAAAGCACATTATCCGCGAATGCTTTGGAGACCTACTTCCTGATTCGGTAGCATGGCGCCAAAAAGAACAATTCAGTGATGGCGTTGGGTATGGCTGGATTGATACCTTAAAAGCGATCGCCGAAGAGAAGGTGACGGATCAGCAGCTCGAGACAGCGGCTTTCCGGTTCCCTTATAACACGCCAACCACTAAAGAGGCGTATATGTACCGCGAGATCTTTGCAGAGCTCTTCCCGCTCGACGATGCGGCGAAATGCGTACCAGGCGGCCCGTCGATCGCTTGCTCAAGTGCCAAAGCGATTGAGTGGGATGAATCTTTCAAAAACCAAGCCGATCCGTCTGGTCGTGCCGTACGCACGGTACATGAAAAAGCGTATCAATAAGCTCAAAATGATGGGCACACCATAGATTAGAAACAAAAAAACCGCCGATTGGCGGTTTTTTTACTAGAGGCTTATCGCTCCCAATACGCCTCTTCAAGGCTATCCTCTCGCTCAGGCAGCCCACGTGATAAACGCGGTGAGTGCTGCGCCAACACTTCATAGCTGACACGGTTCGCATACTTGCACACTTGCGAGAAAGAGGAGTAGGTCATAAATGGGTATTGGTGCTTACTCGAATTGGGCACGTTATCACGATGATAGCGATTAGCAGACATATCATGCAGCAACGCTGATAGAGCACCATCTCCAGCACCATTGGTGTTCTTAATCCGCTCAGGCCCCCCCATATAGGGAGCAATGTGAGAGTAAATTTTAATCGGCGTTTCACAGTCCGCTTTCATCATCGGACGGCTAAATTCATACATGTTGAATTCAGGGATCGCACCTGGCAGCAACGGCAAGGTGGTTTGACGTTTCGACTTATCCTCAGTGTAACCGGCCATATACAAACCAATTGGTCCTGCAGTACACAACACCATATCCACCCACTGCAGTGTAGCATCGGCCGCTAAGAGCGGATCGCTCTCACCGGTTAAGGCTTCACCCTCATCTTCATTCATCGCCACGACGCTAACGTGCTCGGAAAGAAAGTCACGCCACCATTGTGGGTTTTGCTCAATCACAAACTTGGTGCCGAGCGTCATAACCACTGGCACGTTGTGCTTTTTCGCATATTCAATGGCGCGCATGGTCGCTTGCGGCATTGGGTCGCCTTCTTTGCAACGAACCAAATACGCAGTGAGTACCAACGCAGAGGCGTTTTCAAAGATATGCTCAGGAATTGAATCAGGGTGGAGTTGGTTCATCAAGCCTTCATTGATGGCGAACGTACGTTCACCACAATCGCCAATCAAGGCGTAACAACGTCCAATTGGGCCCTGCACTGGCTGCAGGTAGTTAAGATCCATCCGGCTTGAGGTGTTGCACAGGTAGCGGTAAGAATAGCTACCAATTCGAATATCTTGGCTCATCACCCCTAGCAAGATAGATTGATCATCCGCCAGCGCTGAATAGTTGTGTAAGGTGTTACCGATGGTGCCACCCGCAAACTCATGAGTGACAAGATTGTTGTCTTTCAATTCTTGATACAGTGCTTCTGCACGCTCATCGTCGATGACGAGCGAGTGCCCTTTACTTAACTGATACCGCTCCAGAAATTCATCAGGCACTTTTGCTTCAATGTCGACCAAGGTTTGGTCGATACCAATCACGTGCGGGCGCTTAAAGCCTCGTTCGCTGGCTGGGTTGAGCAAAGGATCACGGGCGTGAACCGGAAAATAGTGCTTAGACTTGCGTTGTCCTGGAAATTTCATGGTTCGTGTAACTAGCTAATGGAAGGGAGGCGCGAATTCTATCACAGAATTCGCGCATGCGTAGCGTCTACACGATGAAATATTGCCCTACCAACCTTGTGTATGTTGGGCCACCAGCGACGCCATCAGGTGAATATGAGCCTCATCGTCGTTTAAGCATGGAATAAATCGGAAGCGTTCGCCACCTGCCTCGAGGAAAGTGTCTCGACATTGCTCAGCAATTTCTTCTAGGGTCTCAAGGCAGTCAGCCGAAAAAGCTGGGGTCATAATATCGAGAGTTTTCACCCCTTTGCTGGGTAACGTCTCTAAGGTCTTATCGGTGTAAGGCTTGAGCCACTCTTCTCGTCCGAAACGGGACTGATAGGTCATCATGATCTCGTTATCCGCAAGCCCGAGTTCCGCTTGCAGCAGCGATGTGGTTTGCTCACAGTGCCGAGGATAAGGGTCGCCATTATCGGCAAAACGCTGCGGTATGCCGTGATAAGAACAAAGTAGCAAGTCACCTTTTCCATGCGCTTGCCAATGCTGCTTCACCGAGTGGGCTAACGCGGCTTGATAAAGCGGGTGATCATGATAGTGGTTCACGTACCGCAACGCAGGGATCACTGGGCGCCCTTTCAATGATTTAGCCACTTTATCGAAAACCGCGGCGGTGGTGGTGGCAGAATATTGTGGATAAAGCGGTAAAACCAACACCTTATCGCAGCCCTTTGCTTGCAGCTCATCAAGCCCTTGGGCAATGGACGGATTACCGTAGGTCATTCCAAGCGCAACCGGAACCGACACCTGTTCAGCCAGCGCTTTTTGCTGACGTTTGGCATACACCATCAGTGGCGACCCCTCCTCCATCCAAATACTTTGATACAGCTTAGCCACTTTCGGTGAACGAATCGGCAGTATCACGCCATGTAATAATGGGCACCATAACCAACGGGTTAAATCAACCACACGATGATCATGTAGAAATTCAGAAAGAAAGGCTTTCACTGACTGTGAGGTCGGCGCTTCTGGGGTTCCGAGGTTGACCAATAGCACACCGACTTGATTGTGTTTTTCCGTCATTTTGATTGTATTCCTTGGCGGCAATCTTAGAACAGACTGGCGTATAAACGATTTACCCGAACCAGTACGGTAACAATTTGATTTTGGGCTAGCTTGCCATAAAAAAACCGGAGCGACTAATCGTCTGCTCCGGTTTCTGCAATCGATATGCTCAATCTTCTCCTTGGGAGAACATCCAGTGTTAGCCTAGGGCTTTTTCAATCTCAACACTGACGTCTGCCACCGCTTGGGTGCCGTCAAAGGTGAAGTACTGCGTATTGCCTGCATCTGCTTCTTTTTTGTAGTAAGCAATCAAAGGCGCGGTTTGATTATGGTAAACCTTCAGACGCGCACGCACTGTTTCTTCTTTGTCGTCATCACGAACAACTAGCTCTTCGCCAGTCACATCGTCTTTGCCTTCCACTTTTGGTGGGTTATACACCACGTGGTAGGTGCGGCCTGAAGCCAAGTGAGCACGACGACCACTCATACGCTCCACAATCACATCGTCTGGCACGTCAAACTCGAGCACGTAATCAATCGCAACACCGATTTCTTTTAGGCCATCCGCTTGTGGAATTGTACGTGGGAACCCATCTAGCAAGAACCCTTTGGCACAATCATCTTGCGAGATACGCTCTTTAACCAGACCCAGAATGATGTCATCCGACACCAGCTCGCCAGCATCAATAACCGCTTTGGCTTGTTTGCCCAGCTCAGTGCCCGCTTTAATCGCGGCGCGCAGCATGTCACCGGTAGAAATCTGCGGAATCCCGTATTTTTCCATGATGAACTGCGCTTGCGTCCCTTTACCCGCGCCCGGTGCACCCAACAGAATGATGCGCATAGTGATCCCCTTTTATCGTTTTTGGAGTTTCGTAAAACTGCGTCTATTCGCAAAGACCCGAAACATACACGCTTCACGAAACGCTATCAAGCCCGGCAATCCGGCCGGGCTTGTTGGTCGCTGTTCAGTATGTCGCTTTCACAGCGCGTTGTCGATTATACCTTAGTCAGAAGCTTGTTCACCGACGCCAAGAACTCAGACGGATCATCCATGCTTCCTTTTTCTGCCAGCATTGCTTGGCCTAGCAGCATTTCTACCCAAGTACCAAACTTCTCTTCATCGCTCTCATCCGCCATACGCTTGACAAGATCATGCTCTGGGTTGAGCTCGAAGATATATTTCACTTCCGGCGCTTGTTGCCCAGCCGCTTCGAGCAGTTTCGCCATCTGGGTGCCCATCTCAAATTGGTCGGTCACCACGACCGCAGGCGTGCCGGATAGTTTGAACGTCGGACGAACATCTTTCACGCGCTCACCTAAATGAGACTTCACGCGCTCGACCACAGACTCAAACGCTTTTTCGGTTTCTTCACGCTTGGCTTTGGCTTCTTCGTCATCAAACTGGCTAAGATCGAGGTCTGCTTTGGTAATCGCTTGGAATTGCTTACCATCAAACTCAGTGAGGTAGCTCATCAGCCACTCATCGATGCGATCGTACATCAAGATAACTTCAATGCCTTTCGCCTTGAATTGCTCAAGGTGTGGGCTGTGCTTCGCAGCGTTGTAGCTATCTGCAGTGATGTAGTAAATCTTCTCTTGCTCGTCTTTCATGCGCGACACGTAGTCCGCCAATGAAACGGTTTGCTCCGCACTGTCTTCGTGCGTCGAGGCAAAGCGCAACAAGCCCGCAATTTTTTCCTTGTTGCCAAAGTCTTCAGCCGGACCTTCTTTAAGTACCAGACCAAACTCACGCCAGAAAGTTTGATACTTCTCCGCGTCGTTTTTAGCCAACTTCTCGAGCATAGATAGCACGCGCTTAGTGCAAGCACTGCGCAGTGATTGGGTGATCTTGTTATCTTGCAAGATCTCACGAGAGACGTTGAGCGGCAGATCATTCGAGTCAATCAGACCACGGATAAAGCGCAAGTAACTTGGCATAAATTGCGACGCATCATCCATAATAAACACGCGTTGCACGTACAGTTTCAAGCCGTGTTTGTGTTCACGGTTGAACAGATCCCACGGCGCTTTCGACGGGACGTATAGCAAGCTTGTGTAGTCATTTTTACCTTCGACACGGTTGTGGCTCCATGTCAGTGGCTCCGCGAAATCGTGTGAGACGTGCTTATAAAACTCTTTATACTCGTCCGCGCCAATGTCTGATTTAGAACGGGTCCACAAAGCTTGTGCTTTATTGACCTTTTCCCATTTTCCCTCGCCAGTTTCCTTGCCTTCGTCGTCTTTTTCGACGGTCCACATTTCAACCGGAATACCGATGTGATCAGAGTATTTGCCAATCACCTCGCGCAGGCGCCAGTCGTTGAGGAATTCTTTCTCATCATCATTTAGATGCAAGATAATATCGGTGCCGCGTTCAGCTTTCTCGATAGGCTCTAGGGTGTATTCGCCTTCACCGGTAGATTCCCAGCACACAGCTTGGTCTGCCGCCAGACCGGCAGCACGGGTGTGCACGGTCACCTTGTCGGCAACGATAAAGGCAGAATAAAAGCCCACGCCAAACTGACCAATCAAGTTGGAATCTTTGCTTTGATCTTCATTGAGTTGCTTTAGAAACTCTTCTGTCCCTGACTTCGCGATGGTCCCAAGGTTGGCGATCACATCATCTCGGCTCATGCCAATGCCGTTATCAGAGATAGTCAGCGTACCTGCATCCTTGTCCACTGAGAGGCGTACGCGTAAATCCCCGTCATTTTCGTACAATTCAGGGGCCGAAAGTGCTTTGAAACGAAGCTTGTCCGCCGCGTCTGACGCATTCGAGACCAGCTCACGCAGGAAAATCTCTTTGTTTGAGTAGAGTGAATGGATCATCAATTGCAACAGCTTGGATGTATCAGAGCCAAACTGGTGTTTTTCTGGGGTTTTCACGCTCATGTCAATCTACCTAAAGCTATGATAATTAAACGCCAAGTGAGCCCAAAGCGGACCACCTGATGACGAATTGGATAAAGTCTCTTTGGATATAGGGGCCGCTTGCGACGCTTTCAAGGCTTAACTGACCAAAAATAAATCACTTAGTCATTTATTCGCCTCATCAAGCCAAGCAGCCTCGAATTCACCCAGCCTTGCTATCCCCGCGGTCCGTAACCACAGGCGGCAAGCCAGTGGTTCATGGCCTCGCGCTCACTGGGCACGTAGTGGAGTTGGTAACGGGCGACGATACGATCAAAACGATAGACATAGTCACAACGCAGTGTCTCGACCGGCGGCAGCCATTCATCAGGCCCTTTCGCGCCTTTTTGTGCATTCAGCGCATCATCGGCAATCAGCAGGTTGTCGGGGTCATTGGCAAATTGGGCTTTTTTGTTCCGAGACCATACCTCACCACCGTGACCGTGGGCCCACTTCAATGGCACAAGGTGATCAATGTCGACATCACTGGCTTGGGTAAACGACTGTCCCGTCAACGCGCCAGTCCATAATCCCGTGGCAACCGTGCAACGGTTATCCCGAGTGTAGGTCACAGGCACTTGGCTTCGGGCAATCAGGACTTCAGCACGGGTGTTTTGGCAATCTTTGTCCTCATCCAACCAATGGGGCCAATGGTCTCGCTGATAGGGTCCAGAGAAAGGGCGTCCATCGCGCAACGCTGCGTTGGTTTCTTGATGGACAAGCGCTTTTGGAGAAGACGTCACCCGCTTAGGTAAGCGCCCGCCTGCCTCAAGACAGGCTGACAGCGAGTCAAATGCGGTAAATCGCGTGACGCGGGTGTAATAGGGACTACTGGTGTCGTGACAAATGCCCGATTTTGAGCGCTTAACTGGCTCGGCCTGAGCCAGGTTACTGACCAATGCACTTGCGAGAAAGAAGTTTACGAGAAAGAAAGAGAGAAAACGCTTCATACGTTAAGCACGTTTAGTAATGAGTGCTTACACAACAGCGTTTAACGACTAGTTTGTCAACAAAAAAATGATTGATTGCACATTTGCTCGTCAAAGCGGAGAAAAAAGAAAAGCCTGACCAAGTCAGGCTTAAAAATTAGTGCGTCATGGTACAGAGCGTCATGCTTCTCAGCTAGTTATAGCTTAAGCGCTGCCGGCCAATGATCGAGTGTGAGAGTGTAGTGCCGTCCACCAGCTCAAGCTCTCCACCCATAGGCACACCGTGGGCAATACGGCTGGCTTGCACATTGTGTTCTCGACATAGCTCTGCAATATATTGCGCCGTTGCTTCGCCTTCAACAGTTGGGTTGGTAGCGAGGATCAATTCTTCAATGGGCTCATGCGTGAGGCGTTTTTCCAACACGTCTAAGCCGATATCGGCAGGACCAATACCATCTAATGGCGACAAATGCCCCATTAATACAAAGTAACGCCCAGAATATTGCCCGGTCGCTTCAACCGCAGCGATATCCGCTGGGCTCTCAACCACACAAATTAACCCCGTTTGCTGACGTCGAGGATTGTCGCAAATCGCACAAACCTCTTCTTCAGTGAAGGTGCGACACTGGCTGCAATGACCAATCTCTGTCATCGCTGCAGTCAACGCTTGCGCCAACTCGATACCACCCTGACGATTGCGTTGAAGCAGATGATAGGCCATACGCTGCGCTGATTTTGGGCCGACCCCAGGCAAGCAGCGCAGCGCGTCCATCAGTTGTTCAAGTAACTGACTGGTACGCATGGATTAAAACGGCATTTTCATGCCTGGTGGTAACTGCATACCACCTGTCACTTCGGCCATTTTCTCTTTTTGCTGCTCTTCGGCACGACGTGCGGCGTCATTGAATGCGGCTGCAATCAGATCTTCCAGCATGTCTTTGTCGTCTTCCATTAGACTGTCATCGATTTCAACACGACGAACGCTGTGGCTACCCGTCATGGTGACTTTTACCATGCCTGCGCCCGACTCACCGGTGACTTCCATATTGGCAATTTCTTCCTGAACTTTTTGCATGCGCTCTTGCATTTGCTGCGCCTGCTTCATCAGGTTACCCATTCCGCCTTTACCAAACATAATTCTCTCTCTTGGTTAGGTGTTCTAAATTGGTCGAATGCTGTCTTCATCCAGTTCCGCAGCAAAACGCTGCAGAATAAAACCGACATTCGGATCATTATGCAAGCTCTGTGTCGCCTGCGCTAATTTTTGTTGATAGAGATGTTCTCGCCACTCCAATGGCGTTCGCCCGCTATCGCCTAAATGGACTTCCAATGTTATGGGGGCATTTAGGGCCTGAGACAAGGCCTCCATGAGCTGTTGTTGTGCTTTTTCTTTATTGAGGTGAGCCTGATCAGGACGTAAGGTCAACACCACCGTATTGCCCTCACGCACCATCGACGCATTCAGTGCCATTTGCTTCACCAAGCGCGGCACCACCAAACTGTCTGCCAACGCACACCAGTGATCCTCAGCGTTCGCTTCATGGACAAGCTTGTCCCGCATCGCTGGTGTTTTTTCATGCTCCAGCGCCTTTTTAAGCGCATTTGGCGTTAAATGCGTGGCTGTCTCTTTTTCAGGTTGTGGTTGAGTTGGCGTCCATTGATAAGGCTCGTCAGACACCGGCGCCGTTTCAGCCGTTTTTTGATGAGACAATGCCGCCGGCGCTTGCTCAAAAGAGGAGTCGGACACCGGCGACGCAGGCTGGGCATTCGCAGTAATACGATCCAGCACTGACAACGCATCTTGCTTGGCCGATGTCCGTTCAGTCTTTTTTGGCGTGTTATCCGTCTGACTCGGTTGGCGTTTCATTCGACTACGTAGTTGATTCCGCGCCTGAATCAAACTGGATGCCGCAGATTGAGGAGCAGCCGGTGCTTCCTCCGCCCTGTCCGGCTGAGTCGACGCTGGCTGTTGCGCCTGTGGCTCAGATTGTGATTGAGGTTGCGCCGACTGTGGAGCTGGCACGGCCTGCTCCCTTGGCGTCGATGTTGCTTGCTGCACCTGTGCTTTTAACGCCCCAATCGCCTGAGCCGGATCGGTGTGCGGTTTCTGAGTCGCAGCCTGTTGCGTTTGAGGGGCTTGGGTCGGCACAGAAATCGCCTTGGGTTCATAAGGGACAGTTTTGACCGGTTGGAATGCCAACATCCGCAACAACACCATTTCCAATCCCGCACGTCCATCGGGGGCATACGGTAAATCTTGACGGCCCTGTAGCGCCATTTGATAGCACAACTGCACATCTTGTGGCGACAGTCGGGTCGCCAGTGCATGCAAGCGTGCTTTGTCTGGTGACGCCTCGCTATGCGTATTAGGTAACGCTTGCAGTAAAGCGATTTGATGCAGTTGCCCAGCCAGCTCTTTGAGTAAACCGTCCCATTCAACGCCAATGTGAGCAATCTGCTCTAAGGCACTCATCAGCTCCACCGCATCGTGGTTCACCAGCGCTTCAAGCAGCATCAATGCGTGATCTGTACTCAGTGTACCCAGCATGTCGCTAACCGATGCCGTGGTAATTTGGCCATTGCCTAGCGCAATCGCTTGGTCGGTTAAGCTCAGTGCATCACGCATGCTGCCTTCAGCTGCGCGAGAAAGTAGCATCAATGCGCGCGACTCAGCATCTACGCCCTCTTGCGCCAAGATGGTTTCTAACTGGGTTTGAATTTGGCTGGCATCGAAATGCTTTAAGTGAAATTGCAAACAGCGTGACAGGATAGTCACCGGCAGCTTTTGCGGATCCGTAGTGGCTAATAGAAATTTCACATACTCAGGCGGCTCTTCCAGCGTTTTGAGCAGCGCATTGAAACTATGACGAGACAACATATGGACTTCGTCAATCAAATACACCTTATAGCGACCGCGCGCAGGCTTGTACTGAACGTTATCCAGTAACTCACGGGTATCTTCAACCTTGGTGCGCGATGCCGCATCGATCTCTAATAAATCGACATAACGCCCTTCATCAATCTCTCGGCACGTTTGACACTGACCACAAGGTGATGAAGAAACACCTTGCTCGCAATTCAGCCCCTTGGCAAAAATACGCGCGATGGTGGTTTTACCTACCCCACGGGTACCGCTAAATAAGTAAGCATGATGCAAACGGTCGTGGTCAAGTGCGTTGGCAAGCGCAGTCAGTACATGTTGCTGCCCTGCCACGGTATCAAAGCTGTGTGGCCGCCATTTACGTGCGAGTACTTGATAACTCATGTTTCTCGGCTTCCTATTTGAATATCCAATGAGGCGGAGCGTAACAAGGGCGCACAGCGCCCCAGTATGGAGAGAGACTAGTGGCCGTCAAATTGGCACAGACTGAATACGTTAACACCCATTTGGGCAAGTTTATCCTCACCACCAATATCGGGCAGGCTGATGACAAAGCCCGCATGCTTCACCTCACCGCCCAGACGACGCACAAGTTTTACTGTCGCCTCAATGGTACCACCGGTCGCCAATAAGTCATCAATGACAAGCACGTTATCACCGCTGCTAATCGCGTCACGATGAATTTCTAGCGTGTCTTCGCCATATTCAAGTTGATAACTTTCACTAATAACTTCACGAGGTAGCTTGCCGGGTTTTCGTACCGGGACGAACGGTAATCCCATTGCCAGTGCCAACGGGGCGCCGAATAAAAACCCGCGCGATTCGGTACCGATGATTTTGGTAAAACCCATGTCACGATATTGGTTCGCGAGTGTATCTATGGTTGCCTGATAGGCAATCGGATCTTCCATCAAGCTGGTTACGTCGCGAAAAAGGATCCCGGGCTTTGGGTAATCAGGAATGGTTTTGATGCTTTGTTTAATGACATTCAAGCTGTCGTTGCTCATGGCCAATACTCGCCGGTAAAAAAACGCAAACCGCCATGTTATGAATTTTCAGCCGAGGCGGCAACAGATTCTGTCTCGGGCAGACGGAGAAACCAGCATAACAGCACAATTAAGCAAATTAGCAGCATGACTTTTAACCAAGTAAAGCTGACTATATAAATCGAAAAAGTAAAGCTGGCCAGTATCATCACAGTGGCTCGTACTTTGACCTTACGACTGATGGCACGTTTTTGGTACCAATCGGTCAGGATAGGCCCAAAGGTAGGATGCGCATGCAGCCAGTTAGCAATACGGGGCGAACCACGCATAAAACAGCCACTCGCCAGCAGTAAAAATGGCGTCGTTGGTAGCACCGGCAAAAAAATACCCGCCGTACCTAGGCCAACCCACAGCCAACCAAGACTGTTCCAAAGCCAGCGCCAACGGGGAGAAGAAGATGGCAGTGAGTGTTGCATGCTGTGGTCTCGCAAAGTTCTGGCCTGACGGTGAAATGAAACACATTAACAAGTGTAGTGACCCTCACCCGGCCAGTACAGCACAATACCGTATTTAACCGCTGATCGTGACCTATTGAATAATTAACGACCAAATAAAATACCGATCCAAGTCAGGCTTGCCGGCAAGGTGGGAATGAGGAGTACCAGCAAAAATCCAATGAAATACTTCAGACTATACGGCTCTTTAAAATCATGTTCCATTTTGTAATCTCTACTCACAACAACTTAACAACAGTGAGGCGCTACTATAGCTCAGCTTTCAACCGCTAAAAACGGACCTTTTGTAAGGTTTTATCGCTATTCTTGATTTACATCAGGGTAACAAGTGGGGTCCGTGATCCATGATAAACGTCATTTCAGCCAATCAAGCGAACTGACCATGGATACAAAAACCTTCGCACAGCTTCGGCGTGAGCTCGAAACCGAGCAAGCGGAGCTGATCGCAACCTTAACCACTCGATTACGAGAAGATTGGGAAAAGGAATGCGGTAAACTGAATGTGACTGACTTAATAAAAGAAAGTCAAAACCTGCCAGGCGCGATTCGTTGCCTAGGCGATCGTTTGGAGAAAGTGGACGCCTCTTTGTGTGCCATGGATTTGGAGATCTACGGCCTGTGTGCCGATTGTGAGAGCCAAATACCGCTCAGTGATTTGATGCAAGATGCGGCAGAACAGCGCTGTCCTCAGTGTCGAACATCGAATTACTACCATCACGATCCCGCGCAGCGCCGTGTTGCGACGGACCCTCACTAAGTTAGTGATACTGTGTCGGTCTACTTTCGCTTGTAGCCTGTCTCTCGCTGTTTAAGCGACGAACGCCCAGCTTTGGCTGGGCGTTTTTTTGCGTTTGAGTCAAACCATGCCACATTATTCTTGGTCGATAATCCAGCGGCGGAAAGACTTGCGTTCTTGATCGCTTGCTTTGGTATACCAAAGTTTAAGTTGTGAGAGCGCATCACCTTTGATGGACGCTTTGCCTTCCTCATCCACTTCGACCAAGACATCATTGAGATTTTTGCTTTCGCCTTGGTCGAAGATAATACCGTTGGCACGGTTATAGTCTGCCACTAACGCTTCCATATCCGCGTAAGCAGCAAAGCCGTCACCTTTAAGCTCAATCGCGTTCAACGGCATCACCTCGCCACTCTCAAACTCCGCTTGCCAATTGGGTGCATCAAAGTAGCTTGATGCTTGGGTTTCGAATCGCAAATTGGTATCGATATCGATTACAGCATCTCGGCCATTAACCTGTAAGTCGAACACATATGGGCGAGAGGTAAAGACAACATCTTTGCTGCCACGCTTCACTTCCCCTTCGTAGCGCATCACTAGCTGGTGTGTGCCATCGCTTAGTTCAACACTTTGCTGAGGTGCCCAGTTGTCAAACTTCACTTCGGAGCCATCAATCACTAAAAACTCGACACCACGTGTAGAGGTAATCGTTGCGGCCTGAGCGACACCTGACAATAGGGTGACACCCAACGCTATCCCAGCCCATTTCAACTGCTTCATTATTCTTTTCTCACTGATTCGCCAATACCATGAATAAAAAAGCCGCCCGAAGGCGGCTTTTTAAAACGAGTACTACATAATGTAGCGGTATCGTTAAGCTCGATTAGAACTTAACTTCCATACCTGCAACGTAGCCCCAATCTTGCTCGTCACCGTCGCTATCACCCACTTCTGCGTACACTTTGGCATTGCTGTGCAGTGCATAAGTAACGTTCGCGTAGTAGCCGTTAACGTCTGAAGATGCGTTATCTACGTCTTTGTTATCAAAGCCAAGAGCAAAGGTAGTTTTGCCCATGGTGTAGTCTGCAGCGATAGAGATGTAGTCAGTATCTACGTCAGTCGCGCCAGTTTTGTCGATAGTACGGCCATATGATGCAGCGATACCTACGTTTTCGATGCCTGCGTATTCGATTTCGAAGTTATATGCTTCGGTATCTGCATCGTCAACACGGCCAAGATCTTCTGCTAGTTGATAATAAGCACGAACATCTACATCAGCGAAACGGTAGCCAAGGCGACCTTCGTAAATGGTTTGGTCATCAGTAGTGTCATCGCCTTCACTGTAATCAGTATAAGTCAACGCACCGTAGAAAGTACCGTTATCGTAAACGTACTTACCAACTTGAGCTGCTTGCTCGATGTCAACACCGAAGCTGTTTACAGACAACTCGTAGTCTTTGGTGATGCCAGACTCATCCATCAACAGGTATTGACGACCTGCAGTGAATTGACCCCAGTCGCCTTTGAAACCAACATACAGCTCGTCGTTTTCAACGTCGCCACGGTATTCGTCACTATTGCTATCCGCATCGTTGTTTTCGAACTCAAATGCCATTGCACCGATTACAGAAAGTTTGTCTGAAACTGCTACTTCGGTGTTGATTGCGAAGTCGCCATCGTCTAGACGCCACTTGCCGTCTTGGTTGTTGCCGATCTCTTGGATGTACTGAACTTCCATTGCACCAGAAGCGTCTACTTTAACGCCGTCTGCGTCATACAGGTTGATGCTTGCAGATGCTGAGCCAGCAGCCAGCAGAGCTGGAACTGCCATTGCTAGAATAGTCTTTTTCATGGTTAATCCACTGCCTTTTCTATTTAGTCATTATGAGTTCCTTCATGGAACTCTGTTATATGGTGGCTGTCATAATGCTGCAAAGAACAAAATGCCAATCCACTGAAACTTCGTGGCTAATCGTGCAGAACATTCAGGATTCTGTCAACTGGCCCGAAACCGCGCAAATCATAACCCACAAAACATAAAAAACAAGCAGTTAGCTACCCCACCTGAATTAAGATCACAGTTTTTGGTTATAAATACGCCATAATTGATGAAAGTTAACAACACACGAAAATAGATGAATATATCGTAACGATTGATTTTAAACCAATAAAACAGAATATATAACCAATCAATCACTTAAATCAGGTGTATTTCTAATCACAAGACAGATCAGCAAGATAGGGTTGATTGGTTCAATATAAATTCGTGACTGGGATCTCATTAATGTAAAGAAATCTTGCAGTTCGGGATCGTTTTCACGTTTTTGAGTCGTGCTATACTGCGCGCCATTCTCCCTTAAGCCGGACTTATTGATGCTCAGCTCTGCCGTAAAATCAGACATCCGCGCGTGCTATCAAACCCTACAAGCGCAACTTCCCCACTTTGTTCCTAGAAAGGTACAAAACTATCTCGTGGCAGAGCTCGCAAAAACGCTAGCAGGCGATTACGACAACAAACGCCGGCTATTTGTTGCGGAGGCGGGTACAGGCGTTGGCAAGTCAATGGCCTACCTCATGGGGGCCATCCCCTTCGCGCTAAATAACAATAAAAAAGTGGTGATTTCGACCGCAACAGTGGCTTTGCAAGAGCAGTTAGCCAATAAAGATATTCCATTTTTTCGTCGCATCTGCCCAAAACCGTTTGATTTTATTCTGGCAAAAGGGCGCCAACGATATTGTTGTGCACACAAATTAAGTGCAGTGGCAGATACAGACAGCATTCAAGGCGCGCTGTTCACCCAAAAGCCCAAGCAAAACGAGCAACGGCTACTCAATGACATGTACTCGGCATTTAGCCGCGGAAAGTGGGATGGCGATCGCGATAGTTGGCCTAAGCCAATTGCCGATCACCTCTGGCAAGCCATTGCGTCAGACAAGCACACCTGCCACGCCGGATTGCACGCTCATCGTCAGTGCCCCTTCGCCAAGGCACGCGAGGCGATGGATAAAGCGGATGTTGTGGTCGTCAATCACAGCCTGCTACTGGCCGATCTCGAGCTGGGTGGCGGGGTGATCTTGCCCGAGCCAGAGCAATGTCTTTATATGATTGATGAAGCCCACCATTTACCCACAGTCGCGCGCGACTTTTCTGCCGCCAATGCCAGTTTACTCGGTGCGACTGGGTGGCTAGAAAAGCTCAACCAAGCCGCGGTTAAGCTCGGTAATACCGCGGATATGAAGCGCGCAAACCGCTTCGTGGATAGTTTATTAGATGCGATCCAACTGCTGATCCCCACTTTACGCGACACAAACCAAATTATTAGTAAGTTACCCATCAATGAGGATGGCTGCTACCGTTTTGTTGATGGAGAACTGCCTGACGCCTTGGTAGAGCCCTGCCAGCAATTGAAGCAGGCGAGTAAAAAAGCCAACCAGAGCTTGGCGAAAATTCACGATTTGATCAACGAGCGACTGAAAGAAAATGACATTTCGACCAAGCTCGCCGACCCTGCGCTTGCGGAAAGTGCCTTTTTCTTACAACGGCTCGAGAACCTAGAAAAAGTCTGGTCACTGATGGCACAACCCAACGCAAACAAAGGAGCTCCTCTCGCGCGTTGGGTACAACGTTGCCAAGAGCGTGAGGATGATCGCTGGGTCCACGTCTCGCCGTTAGAAGTCGGCTGGCGCCTTGATCAGATGCTGTGGTCTCGGGCGGCCGGTGTCGGGCTGTTTTCTGCCACATTGCGCGCTCTCAATCAGTTTAGCTATTTTTGTCGCCAAGTCGGTTTAAGCGAAAGCGATGGCACGCGCTATTTAGCGTTACCCTCCCCCTTTGACTATGCCAATCAAGCAAGGCTGATAGTGCCTGCTATGCCCTGTGAACCACAAGCAAAACAGTTTACCGATGTGCTTAGCGATAAAGTGCTTGAATATTTAGAAGGCGAAACCGCGTCACTGGTGCTATTCGCCTCCTATTGGCAAATGCATCAAGTGGCTAAAACCTTGGAGCCGCACTGTCGCCGTCATCAATGGCAACTGCTCTGCCAAGGCACCCTGTCACGTAGTGCACTGTTAGAACAACATAAAGAGGCGGTTGCCGCTGGGAAAACCAGTATTATTTTTGGGACCGGCAGTTTCTCTGAAGGGCTAGACTTGCCCGGTAAACTACTGACAAACTTGATTATTACCAAAATCCCCTTTGCTGTGCCCACCTCACCGGTGGAAGAGGCCCACGCCGAATACATAGAGAAATGTGGCGGCAATCCGTTTTTGCAAATTTCGGTTCCCGAGGCAAGCAAAAAGCTGGTGCAATCGGTCGGGCGCTTACTGCGCAAAGAGGAAGACTCTGGTAGAGTGGTGCTCCTTGACCGGCGTATTATCACCCGCAGATATGGCCAATCATTACTCGACTCGTTGCCACCCTTTAAGCGCGTCGTCGAACAATAACTAGAAAGAATTCACATGCTTGAACTGATTGACCTCTCTACCCTGATTATTTTAGGGCTCACGGCGTTTGTCGCCGGCTTTATTGATGCGGTAGCTGGTGGTGGTGGAATGCTCACTGTCCCCGCCTTGCTATCCTTAGGTTTACCTCCACATATTGCCTTAGGGACCAATAAACTTGCCGCCACTTTTGCGTCAAGCACCGCGGCCTTTACCTATTATAAGAAGCGGCTTTTTTCGCCTCGGTTTTGGCAACATGCCTTTTGGGCAACATTAATTGGTGCCACCTTAGGCACTTTGTTGGTTGATGTATTGAGCACCGAGTGGCTTGAAAAGGCGATTCCTTTGGTGGTGCTGATCGCTGCGGTTTATACGGTATGGCACCCTCAGCCCAAGGTCGATAACCATAAATTGCCCGCGCCCTGCCCAAAGCTCCCCATTAAGCAATGGGGGCAAGGCCTATCACTGGGCTTTTATGATGGGGTAGCTGGACCCGGAACTGGCGCGTTTTGGACAGTCTCGACCATGTCGATGTATCGCATGAACATTTTGCTGTCATCGGGACTTGCCAAGGCGATGAATTTTACCAGTAACTTCACGTCCTTGGTTGCATTTGCACTGCTGGGGCATGTTAACTGGGCACTCGGTCTGACGATGGGTGTCTGCTTGATGTTAGGCGCTTTCATTGGGGCCCATTCTGCGATTCGCTTTGGTAGCCGGTTTATCCGTCCGATTTTTGTCACGGCCGTGGTCGTGCTCGCGGGTAAGCTTGCATTAGACGCATGGTTTTAAGGTAATTTAACAATCATGAAAGCCCAGCTCGAAACAATGCACCAGTTACTCGACCAACTGGCTAAGCGTGCCGCTGAGGTCGATAGACGTCGCGGAGAAGCAAACGCGCCTTTGTTCTCCATTCAGCTTTTTCAATGCCAAGGCAAGCTGCTCACCCCTTGTGTAAACGAAGCGCAGGGGCTGCTTAATGTGATGCGACGCGACGACGAGCAAGGGCTATTGACCGAAGCAAGAGCGACACATATTTGTGAAACCTTATTGGCACAAATCAGTGCGCTGCAACGTGAGCTGGCGACGCTACCATTACGTAAACAAGAACAAGCGACCCGTGGACGTCGCCGCCAATCCATAGGTGAACTTTACCAAGAGCTCGCCAAACACCAAGATTGGGAACGACGCTTGGAAGACAAACTCAGAGATGCGAATGCCAGCGTCGATGCAGCAAGCACTCCGGCAGTCCGCCAAGACTACCAGAAGCAAGTTTTAGCCCTAGAGCAACGCTTAGCCCGTTGCCGCCAAGCTCGCGAGCGTATTGAAAGTACCATCAGTTATCGTGAGCGCAAGACCTAAGGACGCATGGCGCAAACCCAACATCATCTTAAATCTGTTACGGCATTAGTTAATACACACAAATCAGCAGTAAGGAGCTTGGGGTGTTACCTCTGATTTACCATCCTATTTATTCTGACTTCCCGCTCCCAGAAGGTCATAGGTATCCCCTTCAGAAATACCGCCTTCTATACGAGCGTCTCAGCGCATGCAACTTGCCAGTCACGTTCGACCAACCGACAGCGGCAGACCGTCGGGTGATCGACCCCGTGCATGATCACGACTATATCAATCACTTAATCAAAGGCGAGCTACCGCTGGCCAAAATGCGTCGAATAGGCTTTCCATGGAGTGAGGCCTTAATCACCCGCAGCCTCACTTCGTTAGGCGGCACCACCTTGACCGTTGACCACGCGCTTGAGACCGGGCTTGCCATTCATCTAACCGGTGGCTACCACCACGCTCACTACGATTTTGGTAGTGGTTTCTGTTTATTTAATGACTTAATGATTGCGGCACGTCACGCACTGTCTCACCGTGGCATAGACAAAGTGTTAATTGTTGATTGTGACGTACACCATGGCGATGGAACGGCCGCGTTAGCGGCAGACCACCCTGATATCATCACGTTTTCAGTTCATTGTGAGAAGAATTTCCCCTCGCGTAAGCCACCGTCGACGATCGATTTACCGTTACCTAAAGGCACCGGTGATGATGACTACCTCAGCGCATTTTTGCCCTTGCTCGAGCTCGCCATCGCGCAGTATCGTCCTGACATGGTCATTTATGACGCCGGGGTCGACATTCATCGGGACGATGCACTCGGCTATCTCGACGTGTCAACAAACGGCATCTATCAGCGCGATCTGGGCGTACTCTCGTGTTGCAAGCACAACCAAATCCCTGTCGCGGCAGTCATTGGTGGTGGGTATCACGATAATCACGACACCCTCGTCCCACTTCATGAACAACTGATCCGTGCCGCGTTACACGTGACCGAAAAGCAATAAGGAGCCCTCATGAACAAAGAAGCATCCAACATCCCGAACGGCCTTGAGAACGCTCCCGATGACGTTAAGCTCGCCGTTGACCTGATTTATTTGCTCGAAAGCCATCAAATTGATATCGACGTTGCACTGTCAGCCATTGATATGGTCAAAGCAGATTTGCTCAATAAAAAAGGCAGCGCATCGACACAAAAATAGGCACTCATAGCGTGCTCGCTTCATCCGTGTGACGACATTTTCATCAAATCTACGTGTTTTTGATCACAATTTTACGCGCGCTGACATAGTCCGCCTTTAGTCGCTTTTAACGAAAATTTATGCAACATCGCATTTTACTAAATCGCGTAAGTTCAAGTAATTAGCATGAAAAGCATTACATTTTATTTACAGTCAATATCACCAAAATCAACATATCGAGCAGGTTAATTTTTAATCGAACCGCCCTTCTCATAGTGTTTTGTCTCACAAATATCGGTATTATCCGGTGCGCTCCGCGTTGTGTACCTACTCATTCAAACAAGGTGCATAACTAACGTGAGAGCACTCTGGCAACAGTCGAGCATGGATTCAAAATGCTGTTGCACACCACGCTGGTTCCACGTTAGGCCACTAACCTAACCGCCCCTCAAGATGGGGACCAGCTGTTCGCCTGCATGGACTGCAGTTAAGTCACATGGACAGTGGTTGTCGGCCTTGACGCTTGTCGTCACCTTTGCAAACACTCGACTTTTCAAGCTCAAGGCGTCTCCCAACAGACGAAAAACAGAGTTTTATGATGGAACTACTAGAAAACCTATTTGTGTCCATAGTCGATACAGGTAATAGCCTCCTTTGGGGAAGCGTACTGATTTACTTATTGATTGGTCTAGGTCTGTACTTCACTGTACGTTCCGGCTTTATTCAATTCCGTAACTTTGGCCACATGTTCAAACTCATGGCCAATAGCCGCGATGGCGCCTCAGGCGGCATCTCCTCTTTCCAAGCATTCAGCACTAGCTTGGCGGCACGCGTGGGTACCGGAAACATGGCCGGTGTCGCAGTGGCGATTTACTTAGGTGGGCCTGGTGCCATCTTCTGGATGTGGTTAACCGCATTGGTCGGTATGGCCACCAGCTTTGTCGAGTCCACCCTCGCGCAAGCTTACAAAGTCAACCACAAAGACAATACTTATCGTGGTGGTCCGGCGTATTACATTGAAAAAGGCCTTGGCCAGCGTTGGCTCGGTATCGCCTTCGCCGTGTGTCTGATTATTGCATTCGGCTTGGCCTTTAACGGGGTACAATCCAACTCAATTGCCGCTGCAATGAATACGGCATTTGGAGTCAATGAACTCGCTGTCGGGATCGCAATTACACTGGTCACCGCACCGGTAATTTTTGGTGGTATGCGCTCAGTGGCACGCGTAGCGGAGCTTATCGTTCCGTTCATGGCACTCGCGTATCTTGCCGTGGCGCTGTTTGTCGTTGCGATGAATATCGAGCAGCTTCCTGCCGTTATCTCGATGATTGTTAAGAGTGCGCTGGGCGTTGAACAAGCTGCCGGCGGTGCGATGGGTTATGCCATTGCCCAAGCAATGATGCAAGGTATCAAACGCGGCCTGTTCTCGAACGAAGCCGGTATGGGTTCCGCACCCAATGCCGCAGCAACAGCCACCACCAAGCCTAACCATCCTGCTGCACAAGGCTATGTACAAATGCTAGGGGTGTTTGTCGACACCATTGTGATCTGTACTGCAACCGCCTCGATTATCTTGATGTCTGGTATGCTCGACCCAGAAAGTGGTCTTACCGGTATTGCACTGACTCAAGAAGCCTTGGTGAGCCAAGTGGGTGACTGGGGTGCAGGCTTTATTGCCATTGCGATTTTGTTGTTCGCCTTTACGTCTATCATTGCTAACTACTCGTATGGTGAATCTAACATCGAGTATATCTTCAAGTGTCGTAAAGCCATCACTTTGTACCGTATCGCAGTTCTCTCTATGGTATTGGTGGGATCAATTACTGACTTGCCGTTGATCTGGAGTTTTGCTGACTTATCGATGGGTATGATGGCGGTGATCAACTTAGTGGCGATTGCGCTACTATCTGGCATTGCGTTTGCGTTGATGAAAGATTATGAAGACCAACGCCGAGCGGGTAAGAAGCCAACGTTTGATCGTACTAAGTTCCCGAAACTGGACAAGCAAATCGATAAAGACGTGTGGTAACGACACCGATCTATCGGTATCAACCTACAAAAAACCACCGCTCAGGCGGTGGTTTTTTTATCGTTAAAGTCAGTGCGGATCACCAAGTGAGCCAATAGGCAATTAACAACGCAAACACAATGCACGCACCGGCATAAAAGCCCAACTCAATTTTACGTGCCGTCATGTCTTCGGCCTCTTCGGGCTTTAACGTGAGTCCCCAGTAAGCAAAGCCAATGCCTGATGACAACAACAACACCCCAAGGCCAAACACCAGCCCTTCTACTGCATGGATAAATGTCATGTGCTTTCCTCTGATTATCAGTCGCTGATGTTGTAGCACATTCTTATTGCACTGAAAACCAGCACTCGACGTGCTATCGCCTGTAAACGGGTCTACGAACCATCCGTGTCTATGGTTCAATCAAAAAGCGATAGCCGTCTTAACATTAGCTCCATACATCGCTAATCGGTGTGTCAGGGGAAAAGTCGTGGGCCACTTGTGCTTGCAACAGCTCTGCCGTGGCAATGGCATCGGTTAAGGCATGATGACTTTGATAAAAAGGCAGCTGATACCGAGTGCGGCTGTCGGCTAACCGAATTGACACCGGCGGACGACGCATAATACGGTCCATTAAGCTGCGCTTACCGGTGCGGTGCTTCCGCGCCTCAAGCTCCATCGTATCGACCATCGGAAAAATAATCCCTTCCCCTAAACGCTGCTTAATGGCACGGTCAAGGAACTCTCGCTCGATACGGCGGTAATGCACCACAACGATCGCACCGGCAAGCGCGCTTAGCAATGGTTCAATCACATGAGAAAAGTCTGGTGCATTCATAATGTCTGAATGGGTGATGCCATGAATAACAATCGAAGACTCCGCCAGCGGCCGATTGGGATTCACAATCCAGTGCTGCGCCTGTTGGCAGCGAACGCGACTAAGGGTAAAAGGCACCAGCCCAATACTGACAATGGCATCCTTTTCACTGTCTAGACCCGTAGTTTCAAAATCGAGTGCAACAAAGGGCACATCCTTTAGAGGCGTATCTGGTGCTACCCAGCCTTTTTGATAAAACGCTTGTAGCGTTTCATGTTTCACCTGCTCACGTTTGGTATCCAGCATGGCTTGCCAGTCCACGTGTTGCGCCGGAGCTTTCTTTTTCAGATCCAAATGCAACATGCCCTCCCCTTATGACCGATTCGGCTGATAGCGGAATTTCAAGAATTTCTGAGCGTTACTTAAAATCTGAAATGCATCTTTGAGGTTGCGGCGCTCAAAATCGGATAGATTCTCCGGCTCCACATTGTTATCTGGATCACGTCCCGCTTCGATATCCAGCGCTTGGTGACGAATACGCACCATGGAAATAAACTCCATCGCATCTCGAAGGTCTGGCCCTCGGCCTTTGGGCAAGATCCCAGATTCAATAATGTCGTCTAAGCGCTCAAACGAGTTTTGTGAGCGCGAATCGATAGCTAATGCGTGTACACGGATAAGATCGGCTAATGGCGCTGTACCACGGCGTTTGAGGTTAATAGAGTTATTGTGTCGCCCATCTTGCTCCATCACGAAATCTTTGAAAAAGCCCAAGGGCGGTGTGCGATTTAAGGCATTGCGCGCCATTGAGGCTAAAAAGCGATTATTGCGACGTGCACGGCGACCAATGAAGGCTTTGAGTTGTTCAGCCCAGTTAGTTCGACCATAGACACCATCTAAATCAAAGAAAATATTGCTGTCGAGTAACGAGCGTGGGCTCGGATTATCAATCCAATCGGCGAAGCATTGTTCCCACTCTTTCAGCGTTTTGCGCCACTCTGGATTGGTCGCCATAATATTACCGGTACAGTAGGTATACCCGCAGGCATCGAGTCCGTCAGACACGCGCTTCGATAGTGCCTCAAAGTACGCGTTATGCTCGTCGTGGTTAAAACTATCGTCCAAGATAATGGCATTGTCTTGATCGGTCACAATCAGCTGCTCATCGCGTGCCATCGACCCCATCGCCAAAAAGCAATACGGAATAGGCGGCTCACCCAGCTCTTCTTCTGCCAACTCCAACAGGCGCTGCTTAAAACTGCGGCCAATCACGGACATCGCAGACCCAATCATGTGTGAGTTCGCGTCCTCATTGACCATGCGCACAAAGCAATCTTTGACTTGTTTCGCTAACACCACTAAATCGTCCACTGATTGTTGGCGGAAAATACTGGCGACAAGGAACAAGCTGTTTTGCGATTCGTAACGTGCAATATCCGATAGCGCAACCACACCCAGTGGTTTGCCATGTTGCAGTACCGGTACGTGGTGGAGGTTTGAGCGCAACATGGTGAGCATGGCTTCAAAGATGTAGGCATTATGATCGAGGGTGATCAGCTGGGGCGACATGATTTCTTGTACCGGCGTTTCATAAGGCAAGCCTTCTGCTAACACGCGATTACGTAAGTCACGATCAGTAATGATCCCCAGCACTGGATTGAAGCCGGTTTCTGGATCGGGCTCATCACCCATCACCAAAATTGACGAGACCGCCTCTTGCGACATAACTTGGGCTGCATATTGTACCGAGTCGGTACTATCGATCATCACGGGGTCGCGAATAATCAACTTTTTGACCTTGGACGTCGTCAGATCATTGGCGTCATTGTGGCTCGATACCGCCTGACGTAATCGCGTCCGGTCTTCGACCTCGACAAAGTCAGCAAAGTGCTCAAATTCATCAAACAAGCGGTTGAACGTCGCCTCAGGGATGAAATACACCAAGGTATCTTCGATCGCCTTGGCGGGCATACGCACCCGGTTGTTCATCAAAAGCCCCATCTGGCCGAAGATATCACCCTCTGCGATACGGTTATACAAGGTGCCATTACGACGATACAGCTCGACAGCACCACTACGGATCATGGCTAAATCATGAATCTCATCGCCGTAGGCAAAAATCGTCGTGCCCGCTCGGTGATAACTAATTTCGATGCTTTGCGCGACCTCAGCAACCACCTCTTCAGGAATCGATTCAAAAGGGGCGTATTGGGAAAGAAATGTCGCAATTTCAACTTGTTCAGCTTCCATGATGCTCACCTAGCGTTGCGAGAAAGTGCAAGGGTATGCGGTTGAATATTCACAATAGATGAAACCTAAAAGCTTAGTCTCACCCATCACATATCAAGGTTGTTGGTAATAAAAAAGGCAGTCCCGAGGGCCTGCCTTTTTCATCATAGCTAACTGTTAGTTACTTAGCACGTACAGTTACTTAGCGCGCGGCTCTGATGCCAACCCTTTAAACAAGGAAGCCGTCGCCACCAAGAGTACAATCGTGAACGGGAAGCCGGTTGAAACCGCCATCGCTTGTAGGGCAACCAAGCCACCACCAAGGATAAGCGCCACTGCAACTAGGCCCTCGAAAGATGCCCAGAAAACACGTTGTGGCACTGGCACGTTCACTTTACCGCCTGCAGAAATGGTATCGATAACCAATGAGCCCGAGTCAGACGAGGTCACAAAGAACACGATAACCAGAATGATACCGATGAATGAGGTAATCGATGCCAACGGCAAATCATCCAACATCGCAAACAGTTTCAGTGACAGCTCTGCATCAACAACTGCGGTGTAACCTTCGTTYACAAATTGACCAATCGCGGTGCCACCGAATGCGGTCATCCACAACACACAAGCAGCAGATGGGATCAGCAATACGCAGGTGATGAACTCACGCACTGTACGGCCACGAGAAACTCGCGCGATAAACATACCTACAAATGGGGACCATGAAATCCACCATGCCCAGTAGAACGAAGTCCAGCCCTGCGTAAAGTTGGCATCTTCACGCGCAAATGGCATAGACAGCGCAGGCAAGTTTTCAAGGTACGCGGCGAGGTTACCAAAGAAACCAGTCAAAATGGCTAGCGTTGGGCCTACTGCAATCACAAAGATAAGCAGTAGCAGCGCAAGCAGCATGTTCACTTCGGAGAGGCGTTTCACCCCTTTATCTACCCCGGCAACCACAGACAGGATGGCCATCGCGGTGATACCCATGACAAGCAGCACCTCAGTGGTGTTACCCAGCGGGGTATCAAACAGATAGTGCAGACCAGCAGACGCCTGTGATGCACCAAGGCCTAGAGAGGTTGCAAGACCGAAGAGGGTCGCGATGATCGCAAGAATATCGATCACATGGCCTGTCCAGCCCCATACACGCTCGCCAAAGAGCGGGTAAAAGACAGAACGCATAGTCAAAGGCAAGCCTTTGTTATAGGCAAACAGAGCCAGACCTAGCGCCAAGACAGCGTAGATAGCCCAAGGGTGAAGACCCCAATGGAAAATCGTTGCAGACATACCTAGGCGTCGAGCCGCTTCAGCATCTCCGGCTGCAGCGCCTAACGGTGCCCAGTCGGTACGAATACCGTTTGCATCCACAGCGGTACCGCCCAATGAGGTTTGAAAGTGTGTTAACGGCTCTGAAACACCGTAGAACATCAAACCAATACCCATACCGGCGGCAAACAACATCGCAAACCAACCCGCATAGCTATAATCCGGCTTAGCTTCTGTCCCGCCGAGACGAACGCGACCCAAAGGTGACACAATCAGTACTAGACAGGCGATAACAAAAATATTACCTGCAGAAAGGAAGAACCAGTCTAGGTTCGAGGTCAACCAACCCCGAAGATCACCAAAAACAGGGCCGATTTGGTTTTGAAACGCCAAAGTGACAAATACAAAGGCCATAATGGCCAGCCCCGAGACCATAAATACTCGGTTGTGAATATCAAAACCAAACGGGCCAAGTTTAACGGCCACATTATCCTGACCGACCTGGTAGTCAGTATCGATCGGGTTAACTTTCCCGTCCGGTTTCATCATATCTTCATGGCTTTTATCGCTCACGAGTTAACTCCTTAGTCCGTTTGTTCGGAAGCCTGTGAGTGTCGGTGGCCTGTGCGCTCAATTGGCCTTTTCATCGCAAAACGCGCATAAAAAAGTTGACCAGCAGCAAGAACCGCAACATCCACACAGCTCACTACCCTAACATAAATGCGTAACGATTTAATTAGGGCACTAACCAAATGTCGATTTTATAACCAGCTATTAATCAATATATCCACTCAATCCCAGGCTAGACGCGGCCTAGAACTCATTTGAACTCTTTATTTCAGAGCTATAAAGGATCGTGTCATACACTTTCCTCTTTTAGGTTTAGCGGAAATACGCTGTATCATAAAAAGAATTCATTGATAGTGCTCACAAAAAATACCTATGTTCACCAGCAAAACTTTTGATGGATCACAAAGACATCGTGAATAGCATGCGTCTGTTCAAGTACTTATCGTGAAGCAGCTCTGAGCTCGCACGACTCGCCTACGAGCGCATAACCTCTAGGCCACAAAAATGCAAAATAATGCAACAATATGATTTATTCGTGACACTTGTCACACTGAGAAATATAAGTACAATACCGCCGCAATCGTTTTCCATCCCAGTTTAACGTTTGCGGAGCAAGCATCATGCAATTTGGCATCGGCCTTTTGGGGATTAGCGTCCTCTTTCTTATCGCGATTGGATTTTCAGAAAATCGTCGCGCGGTCAACTGGCGTACCGTCGGTGGCGCTTTCATTATTCAAATCGTCTTTGCCGGGTTTATCATCTCCGTCCCGCTTGGTCAGCGCATTCTGGCTAACGCATCAGAAGCCGTGTCCGCAATTATTAGCTTTGGCGATATTGGTGCTGAGTTTCTGTTTGGTGATCTCGCTAAGTTTAAACTTGGCTTTATTTTTGCCTTCAACGTTTTACCAACTATCGTCTTTTTCTCCGCTCTGATCGCGGTGCTTTATCATTTAGGGATCATGGCTTGGATTATTCGCCTGATCGGTGGCGTACTACGACGCGTACTCGGCACCTCGCGCACTGAATCGATGTCAGCCACTGCCAATATCTTTGTCGGATCGGTAGAAGCCCCTCTTGTCGTGCGCCCTTTTCTCGCCTCAATGACGCGCTCAGAATTATTTGCAGTCATGGTCGGCGGGTTAGCCTCCGTCGCGGGAGGCACCATGGTCGGATACGCAGGCCTCGGTGTTGAAATGAAATACCTGATCGCTGCCGCCTTTATGTCCGCACCAGCCGGTCTAATGATGGCAAAGATTATGGTCCCGCAGACCGAAGCACCTATCAGCCATACCCAAGCACAAGCCGAGCAAGATAACCACGATAAGCCTGTCAACTTGATCGATGCAGGCACACAAGGTGCTTTAAGTGGATTACAAATTGCGATGGCAGTCGGGGCTAGCTTACTGGCCGTGATCAGCATGATTGCGCTGATTAACGGCGGGTTGGGTAAACTTGGTCCTATGATCAATATGCCTCAGTTGAGTCTGGAGTGGATATTCGGCTATGTGTTTGCACCAGTTGCTTGGCTCATCGGTATTCCGTGGGAGGAAGCAATGACTGCTGGTACCTTGATTGGTAAGAAAATTGCGGTGAATGAATTTGTGGCGTTTGCTGATTTTATGAATCTAAAAGGTGCACTTTCTCCCCATAGCCAAGCCATTGTTACCTTTGCTCTGTGCGGCTTTGCCAACCTCACTTCGATCGCGATGTTGATGGGCGGACTGGGCGGTATTGTTCCAGAGCGGCGAGGCGATATCGCTAAATTAGGGATGCGCGCCATTCTTGCCGCCACCTTAGCGAATCTGATGAGCGCAACATTGGCAGGGCTGTATCTGACTTTGTAACTTCAATCACGCTAGATCGTTTTACCATCATTCTGACGGTTCAGTGTTTCTCACCAAGGACGGTGAGTGCACAAAAAGGCCTCGAAGAGAACGGACTTCATCTGTTACACTTCATTTACTTAACGTAAAGAGATGTAGTCACTATGCGGTATCCTTGGGTTCTTTTTGATGCTGATGAAACACTGTTTCACTTTGATGCGTTTGCAGGACTGCAACGCATGTTTTCACACTATGATGTCGATTTCGACCAACACGCCTTTACCGAATATTCAGAACTAAACAAACCTTTGTGGGTGCAATATCAAAATGGCGAAATAGACGCACACACACTGCAAACCAAACGCTTTACCCATTGGGGAAAGCGGCTTAAAGTGGCACCGACAACGCTAAACCAGCACTTTTTGGATGCGATGGCCGAAATCTGTGAGCCACTCCCGGGCGCAGAAGCACTGCTAAACGCGATTCGACCACACGCACACATTGGTATTATCACCAATGGCTTTACCGCGTTACAGGATGTCCGTTTGGAAAAAACAGGGTTCAAGCCAGCCATTTCTACTCTCGTGGTATCCGAGCAAGTCGGGTTTGCCAAGCCTGACACACGCATCTTCGAGCATGCTTTTGCAAAGATGGGCCATCCTCCCAAGTCTCAAATCCTCATGGTCGGCGATAACCCAATGGCCGATGTCCTCGGTGGCATGCGCGCGGGAATAGACACATGCTGGTTGAATCGCGACAAAAAGCCCCTGCCAGAAGGCGTGACGCCCACCCACCAAGTGGACTCACTGCATGCGCTCCAAGCGTGGCTCATACCTGACAACGCCTAATCATAAAAAAAGAGAGCCAATGCTCTCTTTTTTGCTTTCCAACGATGTCTTTGCCTAGTAGGGCAAATTAGCTGCGGTCACCGGCAATAAAAGCGGCTTTTTCTGCTTGTTGGCCTTGGTCGGTATTTGCAACATAAGTCACTGAACCACTGTTTTGGTCTTGGCTGTAAATGAATACACGACCTGATTCGTCAGTCACTTTGCTGTCCATGCTTTTTGAGCTGGTCACTTTCGCGCCTTTAACCGCTTGACCTTGTTCAGTCACTGATACCCAAGCACCGCCTTCTGCAGGTTGTACGTCAAGGTTCAGGCCGCTTGCCATTACTGAGGTTGATGCAAGTGTCAGTGCAAAAATAGCTGCTAATTTTTTCATGATTGTTTCCTCTCTCGTTGTCGATTGATTGTTATTAAACGCCAATCTCGGTGACCAATTGTCACCACAATGTCTCTATTTGAAGATATTCTTTGCGACCTTTCGTCGCGGGACGAGAGAGAATGTACGCCGATAAAAGTGTGCTCACAATCACATTTATGCGAATGACTTGTTCGAAAAATTGCACGTGATTTCACGATCAATCAGGCGTAAAAGATCTTAGATGTGTGCCTCTCCTTGCCTACTAAAAGTGATCCTCTTTGCCGTTTCACTCGTTTTGCCAAGAGCCATGACATTCCTGAGCAGTCACTCACTGTCATTATTGATGATGGTTTGGTGAGGAATGACCAATCGATGAAAAGGAGAGCAACATGCTAAAACGTACCTTAACGAAATTTGCGGTGACTGCCGCCTTGATTCTAGGAATGGGAAGCGCGATGGCTGCGCACCACAAAGGCGGCCACGATATTGTGGACACAGCCGCAAAAAATGATGACTTTTCTACCCTTGTGGCCGCAGTCAAAGCTGCAGGGTTAGTGGATACTCTCAAAGGAGAAGGGCCATTTACCGTCTTTGCGCCCACCAACGCAGCATTCGCTAAACTGCCAGAAGGGACGGTGGACATGCTTCTCAAGCCCGAAAACAAGGATAAGCTTGTCGATATCCTCACCTATCATGTCGTGCCGGGTAAGGTAACAGCGGAACAAGTGATGGGTATGTCGTCCGCCACCACAGTACAAGGCAGCGACATTATGATTAAGACCTCTTATGGCAAAGTTAAAGTCGATAACGCGACTGTAACCAAAGCCGATATTATGACGTCAAACGGCGTCATTCATGTCATTGATACCGTGATCATGCCTTAACGACCACGCCACTGAGCCTACGATTGCACAGATAGTGACGGGACCTGTGCGGTCAGTCGTCAGTGACAAAAAAGCCTGCTCCATGAGCAGGCTTTGTCGTTATCTAGGATTTATTCGCTGACGTGAGTCAAGCCGCTTGGCTATCGCACGACTGCTGATACTTGCCGAGCAATGCATGATAGAAATCGTGATCGGAAAGCGTGCCAACCAATTTGCCATTTTCTACCAGTAGCACGGGTTTGTTGGTGTGATAGCGGATTTCAATCGCATCACGCATTTCGATATCAGGCGATGCCATTACAATGGTATCCGAGCTTACTTGTGATAAGTCTTCCATGTCTTTTTTCCACTCAGCCACACGCAAATGCTGTGTGCCCGCCATGGCCGACAATGCTCCCTGAGGCTCTACTGTCACCCAGATATCCCGCTGATCGCACACCTTCCAACGGTTTTCAACGTGCGGCATAGTGTCGATATCTTTCATCATTGAGCGACCTTTCAGTACGTTCAACGGATTAGTGTGTGCCACAAAGTCGCGAACATAGTCCGTTTCCGGGCGCAGAACAATGTCTTCAGGCTTACCGTGCTGAATAAGCTGACCGGACTCCATGATGGCAATGTTGTTACCAATTTTCAGTGCCTCATCCAGATCGTGGCTCACAAACAAAATCGTTTTGTTGAGTTTTTTCTGCAGCTCTAGTAGCTCGTCTTGTAGCTGAGCACGGATCAAGGGATCCAGTGCGGAAAACGGTTCATCCATCAGTAGGATGTCACTATCCATCGCAAAAGCACGGGCCAAGCCAACACGCTGCTGCATACCGCCAGACAGTTCATGTGGATACTGATAGGCCCAATCCGCCAATCCTACCATTTCAAGTTTTTCTAATGCTTGCTTACGGCGTTCTTTTTTACTGATGCCTTTCATTTCTAGACCGAAGGCAACGTTATCCACCACGGTTAACCAAGGCATCAGGGCGAATTTTTGGAATACCATTGATGCACGGTTGGTACGCAGATGACGCAGCGTTTGTGCATCCACACTCGCCATATCAACCATCTGATCACCATCGCGCACTTCAAGGCTGCCACGGCTAATCGGGTTAAGGCCATTCACCGCCCGTAATAAGCTCGACTTACCTGAGCCAGAGAGGCCCATCAATACGCAAATCTCACCTTCTTTTACATTAAGTGACACATTGTCCACACCCACGACTTGACCAGTTTGATCGATGATCTCTGAGCGGGTTAGGCCCTTGTCGAGCAAGTCGAGTGCTGGCTTTACGTTGTCACCGAAAACAACATCAAGATTTTTAATTGCGATTGCGTCCATGGTATCCCCCTTATTCATGGCCTTGGTTTGGTGCTTTACACAGGCGGTCAAGAATGATGGCTACCAATACAATCGCCAGACCCGCTTCAAAACCTTGAGAAATGTTAACAGTGTTCAGTGCACGAACCACTGGCTTACCGAGGCCATCTGCCCCCACCAGTGCGGCAATAACCACCATCGACAGTGACAACATAATACATTGCGTCACACCCGTCATAATGCTTGGCAGTGCCGCGGGCAATTCCACTTTAAACAAAAGCTTCATACGGTTAGCGCCAAATGCACGGCCAGCTTCCACCAACTCCTCTGGCACACGTGTAATGCCGAGATAGGTCAAGCGAATCGGTGCTGCAATCGCAAAGATGATGGTGGAAATCAGTCCCGGTACAATCCCTAAGCCGAACAGAACCAGCGYTGGAATCAAATATACAAAAGGCGGTACCGTCTGCATTAAGTCCAAGAGTGGACGCATAATGGTATACGCTAAGGGCCGGTGAGCGGCCATTATCCCAAGCGGTATGCCAATTAATACGGAAATCGTTGTCGCGGCAAACACCAGAACAAAGGTTTCCAGCATCTCTTGCCAGTAGCCCAGGTTGAGGATCAACAAGAGCGCACTCACAACAAAGATCACGATGGAAATTCGACGCTGCAGGTACCACGCTAACGCAGCTGTCATGATGATAGGCATTGCAGGTGGCATCCATTTAAAGATGTCGACCAAAAACATGATGCTGGTATCTAAACCAATCGAGATGGCATCAAAGAAGCCCGCGGCGTTCATGGTTAACCAGTCAACGCCATTTTCCATCCATTGACCGAGTGGGATCTTGTTATCTGTAATAATATTCACAATAAAACCTTAGGGGGCGGCGATTAAACCGCCCTCTCCTTCTACACTTTTTTGTTACGCTTCAGTCTTTTTAAGATATTCAGTCACAGCTTCTACGGCATTTTTACCGTCTAGTGTGGTGATACCATCTAGCCACTTGTTCAACACACTTGGGTTGTTACGTAGCCATTCGCGCGCTGCAATCTCTGGTTTCTCGCCGTCATTCAGGATTTTGCCCATCATTTCGTTTTCCATCTTGAGGCTAAACTCAAGCTGCTCGAGCATTTGACCCACATTCGAACATTGCTCGACATAGCCACTACGAACATTTGTATGAACCGTGGCACCGCCGTAGTTAGGGCCGAAGTAGTCATCTGCACCAGACAGATACTTCATATCAAAGTTGCTGTTCATTGGGTGTGGGGCCCAACCGAGGAAGGCAACCCATTTACCACGACGAATAGCACGTGAAACTTGCGAAATCATGCCCGCTTCGCTTGACTCGATCAGACGGAAATCACCCAGATCAAAATCATCGGTATCGATCATTTTTTGAATTTGCGTGTTGCCATCATTGCCGGGCTCAATGCCATAAATGCGTGAGTCAAATTTGTCAGCGTATTCCGCGATATCTGCAACACTGGTCACACCCGCATCGTAAACGTACTTAGGTACGGCAAGCGTGTATTTCGCACCCGTTAGGTTGGCGCGTAGGCTATCTACAGTGCCATTTTCAATATACTTTTTGATATCGCCCGTTTGGGTTGGCATCCAGTTACCGAGGAATACGTCGATGTCGCCCGACGCCAGAGATGAAAAAGTCACAGGCAGTGACAGCAAGTCTGTCTCTGTTTGGTAGCCCATGCCTTTTAGCACTTCTGTGGTGATGGCTGTGGTTGAGGTCACGTCCGTCCAACCGATATCCGAGAAACGTACCGTCTCACATTGGTTGGCAGCAGCGCTAAACGCCACCATCGAGCTCAGGCCAACCGCGGTCATCAGGGTTTTGGTGGTCTTACGTTTGTTCATTGACATCTTGGATTCCTTGTAATGCTTACTGATTAGTTTCCAGTGAAGGCGCACCTTCGGTGGCTTTCTCACTTTGCGCGTTCTGATTGCGTTGCTTTTGTTGCCACTCAGCCGCAATCCATACTGGCACCTGCTCAGCAGGCAAGAGTGGCTTGTCGAGAATCATGTCAGCGGCGCGCTCCGCTACCATGATGGTTGGGGCATTCAAGTTGCCATTTGGAATGGTGGGGAATATCGATGAATCCACCACGCGCAAACCTTGAATCCCTCGAACACGGCACTGCTCATCGAGTACCGCCATCGAATCGTTGTCTGCGCCCATTTTGCAGGTACACGATGGGTGATACGCACTTTCCACGTTCTCTTTCACCCAACGATCAATCGCTTCGTCTGTGGTGACATCGCGACCCGGTTGAATTTCTTCACCACGGAAAGGGTCCATAGCACTTTGGTCCATGATTTCACGGGTCAAACGAATGGTGTCGCGCCAGTCTTGGCGATCTTGTTCGGTGGTAATGTAATTAAACAGGATCGACGGTTTATCTTGCGGATCCGCTGACTTGATACGCACATGGCCGCGGCTTTCAGGCTTGTTTGGGCCCACATGGACTTGGAAACCATGCCCATCAAACGCCGCTTTACCGTCGTAACGCATCGCTGCAGGTAAAAAGTGGTACTGGACATTTGGCCACTTCAACCCTTCGCGTGAACGGATAAAGGCACATGATTCAAAATGGTTGGTGGCACCCAAGCCTTTACGGGTCAGGATCCACTCAGTACCGATCATTCCCTTGCTAATTAACCCCAGCTTGCTGTTAAGCGTAATAGGCGCTTTACAATGGAACTGGAAGTAAACTTCGAGGTGGTCTTGCAGGTTTTCCCCCACACCCGGCAACTCATGCTTGACGTCAACACCGGCATTTTCCAGTACGTCACGCGCACCAATGCCTGAAAGTTGCAGCAGTTGCGGTGAGCCCACTGATCCCGCGCTGGAAATGACTTCTTTGTCTGCCATCACGCGTTCAATTTTGCCGCCTTTTTCAAATTCCACACCTACCGCACGTTTGCCTTCCAGCAAAACGCGACGAGTCACAACACCCTTTTTCAAGGTCAGGTTGCTACGCTTCAGCGCGCGACGTAGGTAGGCATTTGACGTTGAAGCGCGCACACCCTTATCAACCGTCATATGCATCGGCCCAAAGCCTTCTTGCTGATAACCGTTGTAATCTTTAGTTTCTGGATAGCCCGCTTCGACACCCGCATCAATAAAGGCTTGATAAAGCGGGTTGAGTTTCATGTCGTTGCCGTTACACGTACCGACAGGGCCCTGACCACCACGGTAAGTATCTTCACCGCCTGACCAGCTTTCTGCACGTTTGAAGTAAGGCAAACAGCTGGCGTAATCCCAGCCGTTCGCACCGTGCTCAACCCATTCTTCAAAATCACATGCGTGACCACGCACATAGACCATGCCATTAATAGATGAACTACCACCCAGTACTTTACCGCGTGGGCAATGTAGCTGACGGCCATCCAAGCCTGGCTCAGGCAAAGACTCAAACTGCCAGGCATAGCGCTTGGTATTCATGGGATAAGACAGCGCCGTCGGCATCTGAATAAAAATGCTTTTATCGGTGCCCCCGGCTTCAAGCAATAGCACTTGATGTTCGCCGGACTCGGTGAGCCGATCCGCCAGCACACAGCCGGCCGAACCCGCGCCGACGATAATATAATCGTAGCGTTGTGACATATTGGTCGCTCCGTTAACTGAGGTTAGGCGTATGGGCTAGCGAAATCGCCTAGCTCAATCAGCACACTCTTGGTTTGGGTATAGTGAGTCAGGGTCTCGACACCATTCTCACGGCCGATGCCTGATTGCTTGTAACCACCAACAGGCATTTCTGCTGGCGAATCACCCCACGTGTTCACCCAACAAATACCGGCTTCAAGCTGATGGATCACGCGATGCGCACGCGACAGGTTTTGGGTAAAGATGCCCGCTGCCAAACCATAATGGGTATTGTTGGCACGACGAATGACCTCTTCCTCGTCTGAGAAACGCAACACTGACATCACAGGGCCAAAGATCTCGTCACGCACATGCGCCATGCTGTCATCACAATCGGTGAAGATAGTCGGAGCCACAAAGTTACCTTTGTCGAGACCATTCTCCATTAAGCGTTCGCCGCCAGTTAGCAGGGTGGCACCACTTGCTTTCGCGCCTTGAATGGCCGTCATCACTTTTTCAAGGTGCTCGGTTGAAATCAATGCACCAACTTGGGTGTTCATATCCATTGGATCGCCGACGACCAGTTTCTCGGTGCGCGATTTCAGCTGCTCGACAAACGCGTCATAAATGCTGTCGYGAACAAAGACACGGGTACCGTGTGTACATACCTCACCTTGGGTATAGAAGTTGGCGACCATAGCCGCAGATACCGCATTGTCTAAATCCGCATCATCAAACACGATGCAAGGTGACTTACCACCCAGTTCCATGGTGACTGATTTCAGGGTCTTTGCGGCATCACCCATCACGGTTTTACCGGTACCGACTTCACCGGTGAAAGAAACTTTGGCAATCTCTGGGTGTGCTGTCAGCATTTGGCCAACACGGTAATCACCTTGAACCACGTTGAATACGCCGTCAGGCATACCGGCTTCAGTGAAGATCTCTGCCAACTTAAGGGCTGTGAGCGGGGTTTCTTCCGATGGTTTAAACACCATGGCATTACCTGCCGCTAATGCAGGCGCTGATTTCCACATCGCAATTTGAATTGGATAGTTCCACGCACCAATGCCTGCACACACGCCAAGTGGCTCACGACGGGTGTAGAAGAATTGGTTCTCAGACAGCGGTTGCTGCTCACCTTGCATGGATGGCACTAAATTTGCGAAGTATTCAATCGCATCAGCACCGGTCACCACATCAACGTCAATCGCTTCTTGCAACGGCTTACCCGTATCAAGGACTTCCAGCTTCGCCAGTTCATCATTGCGCTCACGCAATAAAGCAACCGCCTTCAATAGAATTCGGCTTCGCTCCATCGCGGTCATGCGAGACCAAACGGCAAAGCCTGCTTTTGCGGCATTAATCGCTTTCTGCACATCGTCTGCAGAAGCTTGGCCGATCTGTGCCAGTGTTTCACCCGTTGCAGGGTTCACGGTGGCAAAGTATTCACCACTGGATACGTCAGTTAACTGACCATTAATAAAAAGCGTTTTCGCGTCCATGATTAATCCTGAATTCTTTTCTGTTCGTGTGTGCATGTCAGCTGCTATCCCGGGTTAGCCCTGAGGACGACCATAAAAGGTCAGTTGCTTATCTAAATAGTCATTGATAATGGTGCGAGCGTTATTGGCATCAATACCTTTAGGGTTCAATGCACCGCGCAACCAAATACCATCAATCAATGCTGCAATCCCCTGAGCAACCATGACAGCCTGCTCGACCGGCAATAGCGCTTTAAGCTCAATGCGCAAATGCGACAGCAAGCGCTTCTCGTTCACGCGCTGTAAACGGTGTAACTCATTGTCATGCATGGCATATGACCAGAACGCGAGCCAAGTTTTCACCACATCAGACTGGGCCTGAAAACCTTCAAAGTTCGCGTTAATGATCGCATTAATACGCGCTTGGTGGTGATGACGAGGGATCCCACGCAACGTGTTAATGACAGTGGCTGAAAGCTCGCGCAATACCACGCGCATTGTTTCTTCCAGCAAACCATGCTTACCACCAAAATAGTGGTTGATAATGCCTGTTGATACGCCGGCTTCCTTACTAATCAAAGAGATACTTGCCGCATGCAGACCAACGCGACCAATCACAGTCATGGTGGCTTTAACGAGCTGCGGTTTACGTACTTCCGGCATCCCTACCTTAGGCATTGTTGCTCCCATTCGTTTTTAATTGAACGATTAGTTAAATATAATCTTACACGCTAATATTTAGATCTCAAATAGATTTTTTAACCAAATCGCTACACGGCCAACCCTCTAAAAACAGAAACATACAACTACAACAATGATTTAGGTCAATTTCAAAAAGGTTTGTTCCAGATCAAATCTTTTGTGCTGATAGCAGTATTTATGAACAAATCGGTCAAAACACCACCAGAAAACCATCGTGACGCAGGAAATGATAAGGGGAGTAAGGATTCATTTTCACTCAATGCTGGCCGAAACCAACCGCGAGTCAAGGATTCAAAACACGCTCAACGCTGAGCCACAAATGCGAAAATGAGCGACAAAACGCACAATTTAACCGACGTTATCTACAAAAAGAGGAGGGACGCCAGTTTGAAAGCACGCATCAGGCGATCACAAACCATGATGGGCCACTCCAGCTAGAACGTCGATAAGCACAAACTATAACGAGATATAACCTTTCGCGAGACCAATATTTAGGGCCCGAAAGATTGACCAAAAAGGCTGGTTACCGCTAACCGGTTTATCGTGAAGAGCGTACCATCGCTATCTCGCTCAAACACCGAGCAAAAAAAAGCCCAGCGTTCATCGCTGGGCTCATCGATTAGGGGTGTGCCACGTATGGCTTACTCGTAGTTAAGCTCGGTGGCTTTTCCTGAGAAGACACGGTACACAAAGAGGGTGTATAAGAAGATCATCGGTAGCACGAACATTGCACCATAACCGACAATCAACAAGGTACCAGTGGCACTCGCCGCCTCTTTCGCCGTCATCACGCCAGGGATAATGTCAGGGAAGAAGCTGTATGCTAAGCCAAAAAAGCTCATTGCAAACAAAATGATCGCGCCAATGAATGGGAACTGATAGCCCACATCATTTTCGACCGGTACGTGACGCAGATAGCGGTCTACCAGCAACATAATGGCAAGACACACCAGTGGCACGGGTGCCAGTAATAAAATCTCAGGGAAGCCAAACCAACGCTCGGCTACTGTCTCACTCACCAGTGGGTTGACAATACTGATGGCTAATACGCCAAGCGCCGCAAGCCAGCCACCGCGGCGAGACCATTTCGCCGCGCGCTTTTGCAAGTCCCCTTCCGTTTTCATCACCAGCCAAGTCCCACCAATATAGATGTAGGCGGCGGTCACACAAAGGCCACTTAACAGTGCAAACAAATACGCACCTGTGCTGTCATCAAACGCCAGTACATAGCGGCCAATCATGTAGCCTTGTGTCATCGACGCGATAAACGAGCCCGCTTTAAAGCAGCGATCCCAAAGGTCTTTGCGCTCTGGTTTCACTTTGGCACGAAAATCAAACGACACGCCACGTAGAATAAGACCCGCCAACATCACAGACGTAGGCAAATACAATTCGGTCAAAATCATGCTGTGTGCCGCAGGGAAGGCAATCAACAACAAACCTACCGCCAGTACCAACCAAGTCTCGTTCGCATCCCAGAATGGGCCAATCGATGCAATCATACGGTCTCGCTGCGCTTGGTTGCAGCTCGGCAACAGCATCCCTACGCCAAGGTCGTAGCCATCGAGCACGGCATACATAAATACCGAGAAACCAAACAGCAGCAGATAAATTTCGGGCAGATAAGGAGTTATGCTCATGCGTTCACCTCTTTATTCGGCTGAGCGTGGTTGTCTGACTGGTACTCGGGCAGACGTTTTTTGGCTAAGAAGAATAAGGTACGGATGTACGCTACCATCAACACCACATAGAGTGTGAGGTAGATAGTTAACGTAATACCGACATGCGAGCTTGCCACGGGTGTCACCGCATCCGCCGTTTTTAGCACCCCCTGCACTAGCCAAGGTTGACGACCGATCTCTGTGACATACCAGCCCGAAAGCGTCGCTACCCAGCCCGAGAATGTCATGGCGACCAGTCCCATCAAGTGCCACTTCGGCATCGGTTGATTACGCCAAACGCGATATGCGGTAAACCAACTCACCACCAGCATAAGCACACCCACTCCGACCATGATGCGGAAGCCGAAGAACAACGGCTTCACCGGTGGATGATACTCAAAGCTTTCTAAGCCTTTGATCTCACCATCGAGTTTGTGAGTCAAAATCAGGCTCGCCAGATTCGGGATCCCCACTTCAAAGTCGTTTGAGCGTGTTTCTTCGTTTGGTACCGCAAACAGCAGCAAAGGCGCACCTTGTTCGGTTTCCCACACACCTTCCATCGCCGCAATTTTTTGTGGTTGATGCTCAAGTGTGTTTAGGCCGTGCATGTCACCAACCAGTACTTGTAATGGGATCAGAATTGCCGCAGCGGTGATACCCACTTTTAAAGGCTTGTCTGACACACCTGAGGTCGGTGACTTTAATTTCTGATAAGCAGAGATCCCCGCAATTAAGAAAGAAGCCGTCAAACCAGACGCTAATAGCATGTGGCTTAAGCGATACGGCATCGACGGATTGAAAATCACTTCAAACCAGCTAGTTGGGTGCACCACACCATCAATGATTTCAAAACCGGTTGGGGTATGCATCCAGCTATTGAGCACCAAAATCCAGAATGCAGAAATGGTGGTACCAATCGCTACGAGCAAGGTTGCGAGGGTATGAACCCAATTCGGCACCCGGTTCTTACCAAACAACATAATGCCAAGGAAGGTGGCTTCCATGAAAAATGCCGTCATCACTTCATAACCCAATAATGGACCAGCGATGTTGCCGACTTTCTCCATAAATCCGGGCCAGTTGGTCCCAAATTGAAAGCTCATCGTGATGCCGGACACTACGCCCAGCGCGAAGGTCAACGCAAACACTTTGACCCAGAAGTAATAGGTATCTAGCCAGATTTGCTCACCCGTACGGTTGTATCTGAACTTGAAAAACACCAGCATCCACCCTAAGGCGATCGTTATAGTGGGAAAAAGGATGTGAAAGCTGATGTTGGCCGCAAATTGGATCCGCGACAACATTAAGGTATCTAACATGACATTACCCTCAGGAGTTTAACTGCCCGATTGTTCGTTGGACTTACTGTGAAACAACTTGCCAGACAGCTCGAGAAGCTTGCCGACACTGCTGCCCAGTTTCATCAGGTTCTTCAAATGCTCAGGTTTCATTTGCTGAACATCGTCAAACCAATGGTTAAACAGCTCGAGAAGATCGTGGATCTCATGCAACTGCTTAACCGAATGACTCTCAGCGTCATCTTCACTTCGCATAAAGTGTGCACGCAGCATAGATAAGGTGGGATCCACCTCTCGCTTCTTCCTCTCCGCGAGTACCTGCTGCGCCAACTCCCAGATGGTGCCGTTAGGCACAAAGTAGTCCTTTCTGTCTCCGGGGGTACGCTGTGAGCGAATCAAGTTCCAGCCGTGCAATTCTTTGGTTGCCATGCTGACATTGCCACGAGATATATTGAGAGCCGACACAATATCATCGGCACTTAACGGTTTTTCACTCAACACAATCAGTGCCAGCATTTCGCCGACCGAGCGGTTAAATCCCCACCGACTTCCCATTTCGCCGAAATGCATCACCACATTTCTTAGCTCTTGCGACAGCTCCATCTTGATCTCCCTCACAGTGCTTCTGGGGAATGATACGGAGTTTCTTTGCTGAGGATCAATGAATATTTCGAATTTTCAGAAATTATTGAAAATAAAAAAGTCGATTTGTAACAAGGAATGAAGGAGAGTTATGAATGCGTTACATTTGCGGGAAGGCGAATAGACTAAGACTGCATAGGTTAAGCGCTTTCGCCGCACAGCGAAAGAGCGATGACATACTCAGATACATATTTGATAGATTTATAAACAACGATAGTTGTTTGAATCACCAACAAATAAGGTAGCTATCATTATGAGCGATGAATAATTTTCTGGAAAAACTGCGCCTAGCCTTACTCGGACATCTACACTTTTACGAGCATATGTGGAGTCTATAAAAAGGTAATGGCTCCGCGGATTTGGACAACAGGAAGTAAGTAGTTATGTTCAAAAAGACTCAACGCGCGCTAGACGCTTGCCAGAAAGAAAAAGCAGAGCTTCAAGCAGAGCTCAGTGCTCTCCAACAACACATCGCCTCAATTTTATTTACGCCCGACGGGACGGTCATCGATGTGAATGATCGTTTACTTGCCATTATCGGTTATCAGCGAGACGAGGTAATCGGTCAGCATCACCGCGCAGTCTGTTTTGAAGACACGGCAAACTCGTCAGAATATCGCCAATTCTGGCAAGCACTGGCGCAAGGAAAACCTCAGCAAGGCGTATTTAGACGCCGCCACAAAGAGGGGCATGAAATCTGGATGGAAGCGACCTATGTCCCTATCAAAGATGAAAATGGGAAAGTCACCAAGGTACGTAAACTTGCTACTGACGTTACCGAGCGGCACCAGCAATCAAAACGTCAAGACGCCATATTAGAGGCCATCGATCGCTCATTGGCGGTAATAGAATTTGAACCCGATGGCACCATCATTCGCGCCAACAAAAATTTTCTTAGTACGGTCCACTATAAAGACAGTGAGATTATCGGTCAGCATCACCGTATTTTTTGCGACCAAGACTTCTACGATGAGCACCCCCACTTTTGGCAATCACTGGCAGACGGTCAATTCACCGCAGGACAATATTTACGCCGCGATAAATACGGCAATGAGGTATGGCTAGAAGCCACGTACAACCCTGTGTTCGATGCCAATGGACGAGTAGTGAAAGTGATTAAATTTGCCACTAACATCACGGACACCGTCAAGAAAAATCAGGCTGTGAATCATGCGGCCGAACTGGCTCAAGCGTCTTCCGAACAAACGTTAAAAGACAGTGAAAGCGGCAGTACGTTATTGCAAGAAGCGGTGCAGCTATCGCAAAACGTTTCTGAACAAGCAACAGAAGCCTCCAACCAGGTCAATCAGCTGAACCAACATGCGCAAAGCATTGAAAATATCGTCACCACCATCAAACAAATTGCCGAACAAACCAATTTGCTCGCATTGAATGCCGCTATTGAGGCTGCTCGAGCCGGTGAACAGGGACGTGGTTTTGCGGTCGTGGCAGATGAAGTGCGCGGTTTATCACAGCGAACCAGTAAATCGACCACCGAAATCGCGGATGTGGTTGATGAAAACCTGCAACTGATTAAAGGGGTCAGTGAGGCGATGGAAAAAGTAAGTGAACATTCCTCGCTCGGGCAAGAGAAAGTCTCGGCGGTGGATGAAGTGATGAAAGATATCCATGCCGGAGCGCAAGAAGTCTCAGATACGGTTCGAGGCCTGACTCACTGAATGAACGATATATCGTCAACTGGCGTATAGTTAATTAGTAACCTAACACTGAGCCATTGGATTATGCGTCAGCAATCAGATGAGATTAGCGTGCCAGAGATACCTTGCCAGCCATCGTCCGAGTTACGCCTATCGGAGCTCATTGTCGCGCTAAGTACGGCGCTCGACATGACCGAAGGTCAACCTCCCGAGCACTGCATGCGTTGTGCTTGGATGGGCATGAAGCTGGCCGATGCGCTCGATTTTTCGCCCCAGCAGCGTCACGATCTTTTCTATACATTGCTATTAAAAGATGCGGGGTGCAGTAGCAATGCCGCACGGATCTGCGAACTTTATCTCACTAACGATTTATCCTTTAAGCAACGCTATAAAATTGTCGATGGCAGTTTATCTAGCGTGCTCAATTTCGTGCTCAAAAATACCGGTGTTAAACGGGGCTTCATGGAAAAACTTTCCACGACGTTAGATATCATACGAAACGGTGATATGTATGCCCAAGAGCTGATTGAAACCCGTTGTACGCGTGGTGCAGAAATTGTGCGTGAACTAAGGTTTAGCGAGGCAGTTGCCAACGCCGTCTACGCCCTAGACGAGCACTATGATGGAGGTGGACGCCCTGACAGTTTAAGCGGTGACGCGATCCCTCTTTATGCACGTATCGCTTTGATGACCCAAGTTATTGATGTTTTTCGCACCGAATCCGGCATTGAAGCGGCACTACAAGAAATCAAAGCGCGGCGAGGAACTTGGTTTGATCCTCACCTCGTGGATACATTTATTGAATGCGCGAGCGCCCCCCACTTTTGGCAGCACCTTGATGCCCCCCAACTGAAAGAACAGGTCCTATCGATGGCTCCCGCTACCGCAACGATGTGGGTGGATGACGACTACCTTGATGCAATAGCCGCTGCCTTTGGTCGAGTTGTCGATGCCAAAAGCCCGTTTACGTCCGGCCATAGCGAACGTGTGGCTGTGTATGCAAGCTTAATCGCAGATGAGCTTGGCGTGAGCGAGCAGGACAAAAAGTGGCTGAAGCGCGGCGCGTTGCTCCATGACGTTGGTAAACTCGGGGTCAGTAACGATATTCTGGATAAGCCAGGTAAACTTGACGCCAACGAATGGGAACAGGTCAAGCGACATGCCGCATTGAGTAAAACGATTCTTTCTAAGATCCACCAGTTCGATGATCTCGCCCGATTCGCGAGCGCGCACCATGAAAAACTCGATGGCACCGGTTATCCCGATGGGATACAGGGCGAGGATATATCGCTTTTAACACGCATCATTACCACCGCGGATATATTCGACGCCATCACCGCAGAAAGGCCGTATCGCGGCCCAATCCCCGTGGATAAGGCGCTGAGTATCATGCGCGAAGAGGTGGATACGGCAATCGACCAACGGTGTTTGGATGCACTCATTGCCGGACTCGACACCCTGCCTGATCACTTTATGGTCCATGACGCTACGTCGATCACATCATAGGCACGCCCTATCAGTTATATAGGTTTAACCCATTTTCTTTTTTGATATCGGGTAGTTATCCTATTTTCATCATTTGAAGCGACACCGTTTCCAGTGCTTGGCGTTTGCTATCTGTAGGCGTCAAACACATTGATTTTGCCACTAAGGAGGCATTAGATGAGTAAACAAGCAGCATTGATTGGACTAGACAGCAGCAAAGCCGCCGAACTAGGCGCGCGTTTGGACACGCTATTGGCGAACTATCAAGTGCTTTACACCAATGTGCGTGGTTTTCACTGGAACATCAAAGGTAACGACTTTTTCGAGTTGCACACTAAATTTGAAGAAATTTACACCGATCTTCAAACTAAGATTGATGAAGTCGCTGAACGTATTCTCACCATCGGTGGTACCGCTGAGCACCGCTTCAGCGAGTATTTGAAAGTCAGTGAAATAAAAGAGCACGATCCTGAAGCGAATGGTCAAGCTGGTGTCCGCGCACTGGTCGAAGGCTTCAGTGTTCTGATCGCCCTGCAGCGCGACATCATGGACCTTGCTGGTGATGCAGGCGATGAAGGTACATCTGCGCTAATGAGTGATTACATCCGCGAACAGGAAAAACTGATGTGGATGCTCAACGCTTACCTCAACTAATCATGAGTCAGTAGGATTCAGCAAAAAGCCCGCGTGATGCGGGCTTTTTTATATTCTGTTAGCGCACCTTAACCCTACTCAGACACAGACCAAACCACTTGCGTTCCATCACTCAACTGCGCCACCAGGCCTTTTGCGGGCACAGTGATATCCGACATACCGACTGGTTGGTCGGTAAAGTTGGCGGTTAGCGTCGACCCATCGCTAAATTGGGTCTGCTGCACGCGTCCGCGTTCGTCCAACCAGCGAAAGTCCACCAAGGCTTTGTCCCAAAGGGCTTGATGAATTGGCATAAATCCCTGTTGGTAATGTTTAATCGCACGAATCCGAGGTTGCGATGGCGACGTTGCTTCATCACGACTTAAATGCACCATGGCGGGTACATTATAGAGCATGGCCAATAAATCTCGTTCGGCTCGGACATTGGTAAACTTTAGGCTATCGCTATGCCAATGGTGGCTATTGATCACCTCATCATGGAACACCGCTTGATAAAGCGGGATACGAAATTGAGGCGCAAATAACAATGCTTGATACAACGGCTTCACTTTCGCCGGCTGAAAGAAAAAGGCGGGCTTGTTATCCGGATACCAAGGACCGAGATAATAGGGAGATGCACGATTAGACTTCATGTCTTTATCTGTCCATCCAAAACCAATCGTTTCTAGGCCATGAGCAAAAGCGATGCCCTGCGTGGTCAAACTGTTGCCATCTTCCGAGCCCAACACGACAGCCTGACGATCTACGATCGATTTCATCCGTTGATTGAACGCCGCCAGCATATCGACTTCGCGAGTATCACGGCGATAATCTTCTCGCGCCATCGCAGTCGCATCCACATCAATAAACAAGCTATTAAAATGTCCATATTTAATGATATCGGCGATACGCTGAGCGACATAATCAACATCACAGGCAGGATTGAGATAGAAGCCGTTGCCGCGAAACCCTTTTTTCAATTTGCCATTGCGCTGTTCAATCGCACACGATGTGCGCATCACATCCGGTAATTGTGCAGTCAGCCAGCTGTCGTTCACGCCAAGTGGGATCGCGGTATTGTAGGAGTCATAGGGACCAATTAAATAGCCCACTTGCTTGGCTTTTTCGACGACATGCGGCTGATAAAATGCTGGCATCCAATTGTCCAAGCCTAACCACAATTGACGGATACCCGCTTTGTGTAAACTGTCGATCATCTCAGTGGAAAGCCCCTGCCCCCACTGGTCTGCCGGTTTAAGGTACTGTCCTGCCCTCGAAGCTAACCACTTTTTACGTTGCTGCGCGGCCTGATACTGCTGCTTGATGGTATTGTCTTTTTCGGTGGGTGCGGTCGCCGAAAAGATCTCTGCCAACGCACGATTAATGCCATTCACCAAGGTGTTTTTATGATATTGGCTAAACCAGCCTTGGTCACCGGAAAGCTCCCGGAGCGCCGCTTTGGTCTCATCATCAAGCGGCAATGATGACGTATTCATCGCCCAATGTTTAAGTCCCCACCAATCCTTCACATCATCACGCGCAAGCGGCCCTTGACCAAATAAATACACATGGGTCGCGCCAATTAGCTTGGCCGTTTCAGGGTTTTGTTGCACTTTTTTCGCCAACGAGGTTGCTTGATGCTGCTCTTGCCGCCACTGGCGATACCATTTAGCCCCATCCAATGGATGCTGACCCAGTTTAATCCTTACCACAAAGGGGTCATGGCGATTTAACGGCGTAAAGGTATGAACCGCGCCCATCGCGAGTTTGTCGCGTTTGCGTGCAAAACTCAGTCGGTTATTGGTGGCGGTGACCAGATGATAGCTGACATATTGGCGACCTATCTGAGCCGTCCAAAACGGCATTTTTAGATCTTGCGTGGTATTGGCACCATCTCGGCTTGCTTGCAGATAGTCAATCCATTGCGAATGATCCGTGGGTAATCGCATTCCTTCGCTAAACGGCAATAATAAGGTTTGGGTGTCCTCGACCGGTAAATCAAACCAATTCACTGAAACGGGGTGTTGGCGTGTCACTCGAGCGTTTTCATCCAACGACATAGACAAGGTCAAGGCGTCATCCAAGGTGGCAGACACTTCGATATTGGCCGGCTCCCAGCGCCAGTTAACTTGATTTGGCGCTAGATGACGTATATTCACCACCTGCTGGGGCTGCTGACCCACCGCCAAATTAGCGTCATTAATGGGTAGGCTGTCCCAGTGCATCCTCAGATCGCTAGGGTTAATGGTGACGTGTGTATCTTGATGGGTCAAAGTGAGAGGCGCTGCGTAGGGAGTTAAGCTGAATAGCGTTAGGCTCAACGCAACACAAGAACAATAAAAAGATGATAGGTTCACGCGATGTCTCCAGTTGATGTCAGCGCGCTATTAAATGCCAACCTCGTGCCTCATTTGTCACCTCGCTGTCTCTTTATTCGCTATTCACTGCGTCAGTGCGCTCGACAGCATTGGGTAGGGGTAGTGCTAATCGCTCAACATAGCTCACCTTGATCGCGCCTTGGTATTCAAAGTGACTCACGGTTGCACTCAAATGGCTTGCAGTAGCAGGCGGAGACGTCGGCAAATCAACCTTAACGGGTAGTGCCCCCTCAGCGGTTCGTCCAGAGGCATAAATCGGCGCTTGATCCACCCAACGATAGGCATCGTCCAACCATAGCCAATACGCCGTGGCAGGGGCACAGCTTTGTGGCGTTGTCGGTAAATCAATCGCCAATTGCATATCAGGATGGCCGGTGAGTTGTACCCAAGGACGACGCGGTAGTCCGTAAATCACCAAACTGTAATGCTGATCGCCCAGTTTGAGTTCGTAAACGCCCGGATCCACTTGGGTAAACAATTGGCCAGACTCAATCTCTTGATAGCTGGCTTGCGCCGTAAATGTGGCGCTTAACACTATTTGCCCACTAGGATCCATAAGTGTGACTCGCGTTGTTTTTTCCACCTTCTCCGCCGAGAGCTTAATTTCATAGCCAAGACTCGACGCCCCCGCGCGACGTACAAAAGAAATGGTCAAACCATGAGGGATCCCTTTGCCGTTAGGTTCGGTCAAACGCTGTCCGCAATCAGTTTGATTAATAATGGCGTGTTTTAGTGCCGCCCAGTGCGACTCGTCAACGGGCGCTTGCGTCAGCGCAAACATCAACTCTTGCCAAGCCAATGTGGGCTGTTCGACCAACAGCGCCTGATAAGCCTCGCGCATGGGCGTATCCATAAACCAAGATTGTTCAGCCTGCGCGCTGATACTAGTCAAGCCCCAAAGGGCTGCGATACCGATACGGTGCCACATCATTGTGCTATCAACCTATACCCCACCCCACGGTGAGTTTCGATGGCAAGATCAGGGAGTTTTTGCCGTAAACGCAAGACATGATTATCCACGGTTCGAGTCGTCGGAAAGGCTTGATAACCCCAGATTTTATTAAGCAGCTCCTCGCGGTGAAACACCCGACCTTGGTTTTGTAAAAGCAACAATAATAAATCAAACTCTTTGGGCTTTAGCGTGACCGCTTCATTTTGCCAATATACCGCGCGTGAACCAGGCTCGACCTTGATGCTGCCATACAGCAGTTGACTCTCTCCCAAGGGACGAAGCTGGGCATAAATACGGGCCAACAGTTCCTGATGTGCAAATGGCTTGACCACATAGTCTTTGGCGCCCGCCATCAAACCTTCAACCCGTTGCYCCACTTCAATTTTAGCGGTTAATACGATGACAGGTAACGCTTTCAATGCCAGCCAAGTAGGGAGATGCGCCAAGCTGTCGCCGTCTGCCAATTGACGATCCAAGATCACTAAGTCCGCATGATACCAATGCTTCTCAACCTTTGCGCTTTCCATCAACCAAGTACAGTTAAAACCTTGCGTTTCTAAAAACTGACGTAGGCCCTCACCCAATAATTTATCGTCTTCAATCAATAATAAGTGGCTCATTGGGGTAACTCCAAGATACAGCAAGTCGGGTGCCGTTTTATCAATAGCTTTCCGCCCATTTGACGCATTAAACGCGCCACCAAGAACAATCCAATGCCCATATTGTGTTCCGAGGTTGGCGCTTGACAGCGCCGCCATAATCGCTGCCACCATGACGGAAACACGCCATCATCGTAAACACAAACACGGACACGTTTTCCCACACACACACGAATCCATACGGTTTCCCCACCATGTTGATACGCGTTTTTAATCAAATTTTCCAAGCAAATCGATAACCAATAGAAGGGTAACGTCAGCGTGCGATCGTCCTCGAGGGTATAGTCAATGCCAAAGGGGTCACACACGTGATCGAGCCAATCAGACAGCGATGCCGTTTGAGTTTTAAACTGTTCACTCTTATCCGTACTCAAGTAGCCTTTGCTGGTTTCAGTCAATTGACTCAACCTTTGATGATCGGCCAGTAACCGCCACAACACATCTTGCGCATCTTCGCTGAGTTGATCGAATTGGTTACGTAGCATTTCGACGGTTAACCCCAAGCTGGCAATCGGCGTACGTAACTCATGCGTTAGCAGTTGAAGTATAAACTGTCGCTCACGACGCTGTTGATAACGATCATAAACACTGCGCGCTAGCCCGATCACTAAAGCAATACAGACCAGCACGAGTATCGCGGTAAATACACCTTGATAAGCCGGGTGGAGTTGGTTGCAAATATTGCCATAGCGATAGTCACAGCCGGTCGACTCAGTCGACAAACTGAGTCGATAATGTTCCGCAATCGGCGACCACACAGATTGAGGCAATACTTTCCACCCTAATTCGCCATTCAACCACAGCTGGTGATTATCTAGATAGGCACGATAACCACTCAGTAACGCGTCACGCCCTTGCGCACTCAGGTCATTCAATGACTGGTGTAGGGGGTGCTGTGCGTTATCGAGTGTCAGCCGTTGGATAATTTCAGATGGTGGTGATGTCATCGGATAAGCGGCAAGATAGCGGTCCGCATAACTGCCTCCCGCTGGATGCAATAACGGATTTTCCACAAACCATGCTGGCGGTAATGATTGACCGTTACACAAAGCAAGTTCAAAGCGCTGCGCAATCAATAACTGGGGATCGACAATGCGGGGATTGGCTTGACACCGCTGCATCACCTGATGCAATGCAGCCAGATCTTGCCAGTTAAAATGCGTAAAATCGGGGTACTGTGCTTGGCTTTGCAGCAGGTTTTGCGAGTAGGCATTGAGCGAAGGCTGAGCCACCACCAAATGACCGGCCTGCCACGCTTCATCATAAAAGCCCTTGAGTTGCGTTTGTAGCTCACTGGCCGCCACTTGACTGCTTAGTAAAGCGAACAGTAACGCGGCTAACGCTCGAAAACCCAATCGATTCTCCCCAGACCTATCATTGCGACTAATGATTAAATCATAGCTAAGCGGTAAGGGGCTGTGTCACCCGAGTGTCAACATCAGCGTTATCAATGAAGCGTATCGCAGTTTCTTACCGTAAGTGGCCAACTAAAAACATGCATTCCCATAGGATCACCACAAAGCACAAACCACCTTTAACTTTATGTTTTTTATTGGCATAACTCGCAAATCCCCCTTTAAGAGCGTAGTAAACTCACCATTCAATATGAATGGAGATGACTATGCCAGGCGCTTTTGCTCATATCACCGCAGTTAACGTGGCTTCTGCGAACAACGCTTTGATTATTCTAAATATGCCCCGAGAAGCCAAAAAGGCTTTAGCTCAAAACAAAAGGTATTTGGAACTCGGTTGCGTCAGCCCTGATTACCCTTATCTGGATCTCATGGATTCCGCCCAAAACAAATGGGCTGACGAAATGCATTACAACAATGTCGGCAAACTAATAAATGCTCTCGTTCAGCAAGTGAAATCAGTAAATAGCGAACACCACGAGAAAGCCTTTGTGTGGCTATGTGGCTTCGTCGCGCACGTTGCAGCTGACATTACCATTCATCCCGTAGTTGAAATGAAAGTTGGCCCTTACGCTGAAAACGCTCAAGCCCATCGTGTTTGTGAAATGAATCAGGATACCTATATCTGGTCTTCTCGATTGAACCTTGGCGATATTGGCATGGCTGAACGTGTAAAAGAAAACATAGGCAGCTGCGTAGATGTTAATGACGACAGTTCAATTGATCCGATTATCAACGATATCTGGCACACGGCACTCAATGCAGTCTACCCAGATTATGCGAATGAATGTCAGCCTAACATCAACGCTTGGCACAAGGGTTTCCAAACAGTTGTAGACAACGCGGAGGAGTCACATCGCCTGTTTCCGTGGGCTAGACATGTTGCATCAAAACAAGGCTTAACCTATCCCCTTCACGAGGAAGTCGATACAACATTTATCGAAAACCTCGAAACGCCAGATGGGACAAAACACTATGACGAAGTCTTTGATAAGGCGATTGAGACTATCCAGCTGTTTTGGGAGCAAACCGCAGCAGCTGTGTTTGAAGACGCAGAAACAGACTTCTTCAAAAACTGGAATTTAGATACAGGCCGCTGTGAAAATGGACAGCTAACTGCTTGGGGGAACCAATGAGATTAATTACTACTCTTGCAATGCTTATGGCTATAGCGTCTTGCTCTACGCACGCCAAATACTCGGATGAAGTGATGTATGACATGGCATCTATCCTTAAAGATGTATCCCAAGCTATTGACGGTGAGCTTAAGTGGGGAAATACTGAAGGACTCAGCCAAGAAGAGATTATCTCAAATGCCACCCGGACTAATCCCAATCAGCTGCCAGAGCTCGAGGTACTCGCCCAAAAAGCGAAAGTGACTAACTATCGATTACTACAAGAGTTTCAAGGAGGCAATGCGGTCATGCTGATATGTGACGGTGACGTGGCACTTATGGAGGACGCTGGCTGCAACGCTGAATTTGATAAGATCTACTGGAAATCACCAAGACCAAATACCTGTAGTATTAACCTTGATGTCGTAGCACTTTGCTCAAACTAAAAAATTATTGAGGGTAAGCCTGTCCTTGCCCTTCAATTCTGCCTGCAATTGACTACGTGAAGTTAACGCCAGAGCGTTGGCTTTTAGACATATGAATCCGCTGTGATAGGTCGTTGATGGCGACTAACCCACCTGCACCAATTTGAAAAACTGTGCTTGTAGCATGTATGCCAGCAATACATATGTAACTGTGCAACAGTTTTAGATTATATGGGACTGAATTAACTCTGAGCTGGTTATTGATTACCAGTTAAAGAGGGAATGTCATAAACTTCGCTACAGCCACCTTGCCGACAAACTGCCGACGAAACCCATCCCGTCAATTTTACTGGCAGGCTTTATCTTCAGAAATGCCTCACATCCGTCTTCATAGCTAACTCGAACACCTAGCGTATAAGGAAAATTTTACCTTCAAATTGGTAGTAAAGCCTTCTGGCTAAACCTCGAAACCCACAATTTCTTTGCAATATTTGAGGTGGAAGCCGATATCGAACTCCATTGACGGTTCAACGGTAAGACCGGAGCTGTTCTCTAAGCTTTAAATTTCAACGCTAGATGGGATTTTATCGCATGTCTTTTTAGTACAAGTAATTGTAACTATGCAAACTTATGGTGTGAAAAAAGCTAATAGCAGAAAGGGCGGAGGCCTCCCCAGCTGCATCCCGGCACACACGTCCCAAGCGCGGGCTGCTTCCTTCCGGACCTGACCCAGTACACAAGATAGTGTTGCGGGAGAACCAAGGAGGCCTCCATCGATATGTCGTTAAGCTTGCTTAACTGCGGGGCATTATGTGGCATGGCTGGATGCAATGCAAGGAGGATTGATAGCTTCGCCGCTTAACTGTTGATCTTATGAGCAATATCCACCCAGTCAGTCGTCCGGCTCTTCCAAAAACAAGTATTCCCCGATCCAAATTGCCGCTAGCATCGTTGCCCACGCGACCAAAAGCGACATGGTAAGTTGTGAGGGTGTCACTAGCGTGATCACCAAAAAAGGAACGCAAGGTAATACATGTAAAGCGATGGGACGCGAGGAGGCAAACCGTGGAGTCAGCCCTATCCACTGCAATAACCAGATCACCGCCACAACAGAAGCACACCAAAGCGCAGTCGGCCAACCAAGCAGCACGGCAAGCACTGGTAGCAAAAGCCATGCACTTTGCCGAGGTGGCATGTACGAGCGCCATTGCTGTAGCGCGCCCCATGCCACGACTAATCCCAGCAGCAAGACAGTGAATACCCAAGGTGAACCGGCGAGTTTTGCCTCCGATTGCAGCGCCATAATACCAGTCAGCATCGCAATCATCACTGAGCCCAGCAGTAGTTTGACATGTAGATGCCGCAAGGGGTTCATCAACAATGACAAGGCGGGCAGCATCAGTAAACTGGTTGCACTGAGCAATGCAGGCAGCTGGGGCATGGCATAGGCAAACGCCCCCATCGCCAACACAAGTAACCAACTCGTGAGTGTCTCGGGGTAAAAGAAAAAAACAGCCGGGACGAAAATCGCCCAACTGGATAACGAAAAACCGGAGACCAAACTGGCTGCCGCTGCAATGGCGACAAGCAACGCAGGCCAAAGCAAAGAAGAGATCCGCATGCACACTCCTTGTGCTCCACTGACTCTTCTCAGTGTAGTGATTAGTTGCCGACTCGTACCAGTGTCAGGGTGGGATCAAAGGTATGATTCGTATCCGTGATCACCTTATTGACGGTATTGGTGATAAACAGCGGGCGTTCGTTCACATCAATTTGTGCCGTGACGACGTATGTGTGTGTTGGAGAAATTTGGCTCGGATCGTAATTCAGTGAAAAGTGAATAGGTACTTGCTGGCCTTCGGTCACGAATGATTGTCGGCTAATCTCTTTACCGGGTGAACCCATTTTTTTCATTTCTACCAAACGGACCGTGACGCTGGCATTCTCAGGTAAAGCAAGTCGCTCACGATACACTAAAGTGCCGGAAACACTCGCTAAATCATTAGGTTGGCTATTCCCTGAACAGGCAGTAAACACTAAGGCAGTGAATAAGGCGAACAACAGAAACGATAGTTTCTTCATTAAAGAATCCTCACTGGTACGCGTTTGAATGCGGCAAAAACGCTAAGGTTATGATAGCTTGATCAATAACACTGGAAGCATAGCACGTATCAAAGACTTATGAGCCAACCACTGACAGAACTCTTACAATTACTGCAGCTTGAGCGGTTAGATACTGGCCTTTACCGAGGTCAAAGTGAAAACCTTGGACTGCCACAGGTGTATGGTGGACAGGTCATTGGGCAGGCCCTATCGGCCTCTAAAACCTCGGTCGACCCTGATCGCTTCTTACATTCATTCCACAGTTATTTTCTGCGCCCAGGCGATCCTGAGCAGCCGATCATCTACGACGTTGAGATACTCAGAGACGGAAAAAGTTTCAGTACGCGACGGATAAAAGCGGTACAAAACGGCAAACCCATCTTCTATTTGACGGCGTCTTATCAAGAAGAGGAAGAAAGCTTTGAGCATCAAAACACCATGCCAACCGACGTGCCAGCGCCTGAGACCTTGCGCTCGGAGCAATCGCTAGTCAATGATATTGCCCACAAGCTGCCGCCTAAGGTGGTCAAAGCGTTTGGGGGTGACAAGCCGATTGAAGTGCGGCCTGCCACAGTGATCAACCCACTTAAACCCCATTCCGCGCCGGCTAAGCAATATCTGTGGATCCGCGCCAATGGTGAAGTGGGAGACGATTTTCATGTCCATCAGTATTTACTCGGCTATGCCGCCGATTGGGGCTTTTTGGTCACGGCCTTGCAACCTCACGCAGTGACGCTGCTTACGCCGGGCATGAAAGTGGCCACCATTGATCACTCCATGTGGTTCCACCGCCCGTTTAGAATGGATGAGTGGCTGTTGTTTGCGATTGAAAGCCCCTCCGCCAGTGGTGCGCGTGGCTTTGTACGCGGCGAACTTTTTAATCAGCAAGGCGATCTTGTTGCTTCAGCGACCCAAGAGGGTTTGATGCGTAAACTCTCCTAGACATCAATGCCTCTAATCAGAGCGAGTCTGAGCGACATTAAAAGGGGCATTGCGCCCCTTTTTGATTGCTTCACTCATGACTGAGCCGCTGCACCTGCGCCTCTTCCTCTAGTGCGGCTAAATGCGCGCTGGCTTGCTGGAGTTGATACATCTGCCAGTAGCGGCCTTGCTGACGCAGCAGGCTTTGATGACGCCCTTGCTCAATCACGCGGCCACGATGCAAGACGAGGATGTTATCGGCCTCGGCAATGGTCGATAAGCGGTGCGCAATCACTACCACTGTCATCTGTTGACGTAACCTGTTCAGCGCCTGTTGCACAAGCTCTTCGGTGCCAGAGTCGATATTGGCGGTGGCTTCATCAAGGATCAGAATTTTAGGCTGACGCACTAACACGCGCGCCAGAGCCAACAACTGGCGCTGACCGGCAGAAAAGGTCATCCCGCCCTCGCCAAGTAAGGTATCCAGCCCCGCTGGCAACCCTTTCACGTAATCTGCCAGCGCCACTTGTTCGAGCGCATGCCAGATTTTTTCATCGTCCAGCGTCTGCCCCAGCGCGATGTTTTCTCGCAAACTCCCCGTCAGCATGTGCGGGTCTTGCTGTACCATGGCAACGCCTTCACGCAAGCTTTGATGACTCAAGCTTTCGATCGGTAATCCACCCAGCGTCAGCGTCCCCTCACCTGTGCGATAAAATCCCATCAGTAACGACGCCAAGGTTGATTTACCACTGCCCGTATGACCCACCAACGCTAGAAAGCCGCCGGCCGGGACGTCTACATTCACGTCTGACAACACCGGTGTTTCACCATCATAGGAAAACGACACATTCTGCAGTGCAATGGCACCATCAGGGATCGGCGTGGTGTCATTACCATATTGCTCAGGCGGCGTATCCATCATTTCGAAAAGCCGCTCACCGGCCGAGATAGCCTGCTGAAGCAGTGACAGTTGCTGCATCATTTCAATCAATGGCTCGGTGATCCGCCCCAAGTAGCTTAAAAAGGCGTACAGCACCCCAACCCCAATCACTGCCGTGCCGCTAAAACCGAAGATAGCCACCAAAGACAGCAACGCGGCCCCTGCCAATAAATCAATCAAAGGGCGAAGATAGATCCCGTTCAGGCGCTGAATAGTGACCATGGCATCCAAGTGATCCGCGGTCATATCACTGAATCGCGAGGAGAACGCCCGCTCTTGCTGCATTAGCTGGATCAAATTCATGCCGAGCACAGATTCATTCATCACCCCGTTGATATCTGCTAGCCGGTCTCGCGCTCGACGATACGCAGGCGCTGAGCGTTTTTGATAGCGCGCCATCACCAGCACCACACACGGCAGTAGCACCAACACCACCATTGTCAGTTGCACACTGAGCATTAGCATTGCCACCAGCATCACACCAATCAGTGCGATGTTGCGTAAAAAGGTAGAAAGCACCGACACATACAGCTCTTTCAACGACTCGGTGTCATTGGTCAAGCGCGATACAATCCGCCCCATTGGCACATAGTCAAAGGCTGACAGAGGCTGTTTAATCACGTTGGCGAACACCGCTTTACGAATACGTTGAATGATGGCCACCGCCATGGTGTTAAAACGCAGCTCGTACTGATACTGAAAGCCGGCGGAAACAATGGTCGATACGATGTAGCCGACTGCCAGTGCCCACATGATCACCGCCGGATAATGGTCTTTGGCGACATAGTTATCGAGAAAGATTTGCACCAAATAAGGACCTGTTACTTCGGCCACAGCCGCCACCAGCAAGAAAATCGTGGCAATCACAAATTGACGCCTGTCGCGGCGCATGTAGCTTAGCAATCGAAATAAGATCTCTCGCTTAGTCATGGCGCGGCTCCTCATCGGCTTCCAATGCCGCTTCCAGCTGCTGATATTGGTGCATTTCTTGATACCATCCTGGCTGTTGAATCAATTGGCGATGCTGGCCACGCTCTCGGACTTGCCCGTGGCTGAGTACCACAATTTCATCGGCATTTTCGAGTGCCGATAAGCGGTGGGCTATCACAATCGTGGTACGGGTGTGCTGATGCTGTTGCAGGTTCTGCAAAATGCGGTGCTCGGTGTCACCATCAACGGCTGACAAGGCATCATCCAAAATCAAACACTCCGCTTCCACCAACAAGGCGCGGGCAATCGAAATCCGCTGCTTTTGACCACCAGATAAGGTGATCCCTTTTTCACCGACTTCGGTTTCATACCCGTGCGGCAGCTGACGGATGTCTTCATCAATACAGGCAAGTTTCGTCGCCTGTTCAATTTCCGCTTGGGTCGCATCCGGACGACCAAGAGCGATGTTTTCCGCAATCGAGCGCGAAAACAAAAACGGCGTTTGCGCCACCACCGCGAAACGTTGTCGCCATGACGACAAATCAGCCTCCGCTATCGACACATCACCATAGCGAATATCGCCTTTTTCAAGCTGGGTCAGATGAAGTAGCAATTGCAATAAGGTTGATTTACCACTGCCGACTGGACCGGCAATCCCCAGCATGGCCCCAGGCGGAAGCGTTACATGGATATCTTTGAGGGCAAAACTGTCATCCGGTTGCCACTTAAACTGCTCAATGGTCAGTGCTAATGGCTGCATGGTGTCAGGCAGCGGCGTGTCACCACCAACAATGTCCGGCTGCTCTTGCAGCAACGCATCTATCCGCGTCCAAGCGGCGCGCCCACGCTCAATGATATTAAACAGCCACGCCACCGCGAGCATCGGCCAGATCATCAAGCCTTGATACAAGGTAAATGCGGTAAGATCCCCAAGCGAAATCTCACCAGTGGCGACCATGTAGCCGCCGCCAGACACGGTTAGGAAAAACGAAGCGCCAATGGTGCCTTGGATCACCGGCGAAAACAGCGCATCAACCCTTGCCACCGCGAGGTTTTTCTCCCCGGTACGATCGGCAACTTGATTAAACTGATTCATCTGGTGCTGCTCTAAGCCGAATGCACGTACCATACGCACCGCCGACAGTGAGGACTGACTCACCTCTGACAGCTCAGAAAACGCCGCTTGCGATTCAGTAAAGGTATGGTGCAAACGGCGACCAAAGCGATTAACCAGTACTGCCATTACCGGCATCGGTAACAGCGCTAAGAGTGTGAGCTGCCAGCTAATTTGGCTCACCATCACAATGAGCACGGCGACGCCTGTGATAATAGAATCCCCAGCGGTCAGGACCCCTTCACCGGCCGTCATCACCACCGCTTTCACATCATTGGTAGAACGCGCCATGATATCGCCACTCGGATAGCGACGGAAAAAATGCGGTGATTGGCGAGTAAAATGATCATAAAGCCGGTTGCGCAGCACAGTGCCAAGCTCAGCCGCAGCACCAAACAGCCACACTCGCCACACAATGCGCAGCACATATACCACCACCCAAATGGCCAGCATACCCGCAAGTAACCACATCAAGAGCTCAGTGGAAATCTCGCCCGCGACCACGCCATCGACCACATGGCCCACAGCCATCGGTGGAATGAGCTCGAAGACAGAGACAAATACCAAAATAATCATGGCGCCGACATAACGACGCCATTCACGTTTAAAAAACCAGCCTAACTGCCAAAACACCTTCATGAGGTCTCCTTTTTATCCCCGCCTTTTTATCATCAGAACGACCTATCGGATCGGTAAGGCGGTGGTGTACTTAAGCGCTTCCATGGCGAATGTTGATGTCACATTATTCAGACTTGGCACAGAATTGACCAGCTTTTTATAAAAATGATCAAATCGAGTCATATCAGCTACCTGCACCTTCATCATGTAATCATACTCGCCTGCCATGCGGTAGAATTCCATCACCTCAGGAAACTCGGTTACCACCTCGGTAAAGGTCTTGTACCACTGCTCACTGTGATCATTGGTTTTGATATGGACGAAGGCGGTAAATGCGAGGCCAACGGTTTCGGGGTCAAGCAATGCCACCCGCCCGCGGATCACTCCTTGTGATTCCAGCCGTTTCAGCCGCTTCCAACAGGGGGTCGTGGTTAAATTCACCCGTTCGGCCAACGCAGCCACAGACCAGTTGGCATCTTCCTGTAGCGCCGCGAGTAAAGTGCGATCTATCTCATCTAAAGTGATAGTCATGAAAAGTTATTTCCATTAATTGCTATAAGTGAGTTTATTTTTCTCTTTGGGTGGCATTATAGAGCAAAAATAGCAAGATTTTTATCCCACACTTTACGTAAACTGGTGCTAATTACGCATTCGGAGACGCATGATGACAACCTCACAGTCTTGCCATACTTGGGTCGGTAACGCGATTCGCCTCATTGAAGCCGACTTTAAACGCTCTGCAGATACCCACTTAATTAAGCTCGATATCCCTAGCTTTACAGACATTGATATCTATCTGAAAGACGAAAGCACCCATCCAACCGGTAGCTTGAAGCACCGCTTGGCGCGTTCTTTGTTTTTGTACGGCTTGTGTAATGGTTGGATTGATGAGCACACCACCATCATTGAAAGCTCATCAGGCAGTACTGCCATTTCCGAAGCGTATTTTGCCCGTCTGCTTGGCTTACGTTTTATTGCCGTAGTGCCTAAAAACACTGCGTGTAAGAAGATTGAGCAAATCCGTTTTTATGGCGGTGAAGCGCACTTTGTCGAGCGGTCAGATCAGATCTATGCCGAGTCTCGTCGCCTTGCTAAGGAGCTCAATGGCCATTACATGGACCAATTTACCTATGCCGAGCGAGCGACCGACTGGCGTAGCAATAACAACATTGCCAACCGCATTTTTGATCAAATGCAGTACGAGCGCTTCCCTATCCCTCGCTGGATTGTGATGAGTCCGGGCACCGGTGGCACCTCAGCAACCATTGGCCGCTACATCCGTTATCGTTGCCAACCGACTCAGCTGATGGTGGCCGATGCCGAGCACTCGGTGTTTCACGATTACTACCTCACCGGCGACAGTGCACTGACCACCGATAAAAGCAGCCGCATTGAAGGGATTGGACGACCACGTGTCGAGCCCAGCTTTATTCCCGGCGTGATTGATAGAATGACCACAGTGCCGGACACTCACAGTATCGCCACCATTCATTGGCTAGAAAGCCAGCTTGGCCGCAAAGCTGGCGCGTCTACCGGTACCAATCTATACGGCGTTTTGATGCTGGCCAATGAAATGCGCGCCAACGGCGAGAAAGGCTCTATTGTCACCTTGTTATGTGACAGCGGCGAGCGCTACCTAGACACCTATTACAACCCTGATTGGGTACGCGAGCACATTGGGGATCTCGACCAAGCGACCCATGATTTGCAGACCTTGTTGGGGTAACACGCCATCGTCTCTAACTGGGTTTCACGAAAAGGCGAGTGAATTATTCTTGCTCGCCTCGACGGACATCGGCCTGCAGGGCATCAAACTTGTCGTGCAGGCGCATTAGCCCGAGTTTTACTAAATCCGGCGGGCGCGGATGGTGCGACCTTTAACTTTTCCATCATTGAGTTTACGTAATGCGGCTTTAACGCAAGATTGTGACACGGCAATAAACGCCACATTGTCGAGTACATTGATTTTGCCGACCTGCTTACCATCAATGCCCGCTTGGCCAGTCAGCGCACCTAAAATATCACCCGCGCGTACTTTTTGTTTTTTACCTGAGTCAATCATCAAGGTTGCCATCTCAGGCTGATAGGGCACGGTGTCGAGCAAATCTTGCGACGGCAGAGCTTCAGGAAGAAAATCGCGGTCATACTGATCGCCAATCATCGCCAGCTTATAGTGCTCGGCATCGTTATATAGCGAACACGCCACCCCTTTTTTGCCAGCGCGACCGGTACGGCCGACGCGGTGCACGTGAGTTTGCGGATCGTGGGCGAGTTGATAGTTGATCACCATATCCATGTCATCAATGTCTAAGCCTCGCGCGGCCACATCAGTGGCCACCAGCACGGACGCACTTTTGTTGGCAAATTTTACCAAGGTGCGCTCACGGCCACGCTGTTCAATATCGCCATGCAAGGCAACGGCGCTAAAACCATCATCTTCTAGGTTATCGCAAACTTGTTGGGTTTGAGCTTTGGTCGTACAGAACACCACGCAGCTTTGCGGCTGAAAGTGTAATAACAGTAGCTTTAACGCTTGGTAACGCTGCTTGTTATCATCGACTTTATAGACGTGTTGCGAGATTGTACTTTGCGTTTGCACCTCATCCACTTTAACGGAGACAGGGTGGCTCAACACTCGCTGGGCAATCGCATTGATCGAGCGCGGGAAGGTAGCGCTGAATAACAAGGTTTGGCGATGAGCAGGAACACGCGCAATGATAGCATCCAAGGTATCTTGGAAGCCCATATCCAGCATCTGGTCGGCTTCATCCAACACCAACGTCTCAACGTCATCGAGACGCAAGGTGCCCTTACGTAAATGGTCATCCACACGCCCCGGAGTGCCGACAATAATGTGTGCACCATGCTCCAATGATCCAATTTGTGGGCCAATCGATACTCCACCGCACAGCGTCAGTACTTTGACATTATGACGACCACGCGCCAACTTACGCATCTCAACCGCCACTTGCTCGGCCAGCTCACGGGTTGGACACAGCACCAAAGATTGCACGCGAAAGCGTTTTACGTTCAGTTTGGCTAACACGCCCAGGCTAAACGCCGCCGTTTTCCCCGAGCCGGTTTTTGCTTGGGCAATAATATCTTTCCCACTGAGCACAGACGGTAAGCTCTGCGCCTGAATGGGCGTCATGTGCGTATAACCCAAGGTTGCTAAGTTATCGAGTAAATCAGCGGGTAACGCAAGCGAGGAAAAAGCGGTATCAGTCAAAGTCGTATCCACAACAAAAGTAAATCATGCCGCGCCCAAGCACGGCCAAAGGGGACGTATCATACCAGAGTCTGATTGCTGCCACATTAACCGATTAGCGCCACCCGCGTTGAGAACCGCTTTGTCGAGTCATGTATTTTGTTACGTCATTGTTAGACAAAGCTCCGTATTTATACCTGCTCAACTTGTCTTGTCATTGGGCTTGGTGTGCAATCAAGGCACACAATTAAGGAGGATTGTCTTGTGGCAAATATCCCAGTAGAAAACTACCCGCTCTCTCATACGCAGGCGATTGTTTGGAATGACATGGATGCCCTGCAACATATCAATAACACCGTGTATTTTCGCTACTTTGAAGATGTACGCGTGGTGATGCTTGAAAAATTGGAAGTGTTCGAGCTAGCCAAACGACTGCATGTTGGCCCCGTGGTCGCCTCAACCCGCTGCGATTATCGCGCCCCTTTGGTGTATCCAGATACCATCACCACCGTCGCTTGGGTCGAGGATATTCAAGAAAAGCGCTATGCGATGAAGTATGAAATCTACAGCCACAATCAAGAGCGCTGTGTGGCCGAGGGCGAGGCTTTGATTGTCTATTGCGATTTTAAAACCGGTAAAAGCTGCCCTATCCCAGCCGAGACGCTCGAAGGGTTAAAAGCCTTTGTGGCGAAACAGTAAGCATAGAGACGAGCACTGCGCGTTTCCTGACGCGCAGTCAGTAATCAATAAAGATTTTTGAGTGTAATGACAGATTTAACGCGATAGTAAGAACTTACGTAGATCCTGTTCTGAACGCATGACGAATAAGATAAACACCGTGTCTTCTTCTTGCTTATAGAAAATACGACAAGGATTCACCACCACCTCTCGATAATTCAAGTGTGGTAGTTCAGGTGGCACTCGACCAGAATCAGGAAAAAGCACTAACCGCTCCACCGCGGTAAAGGCCGCTTGCACTAGCGCTTTAGCTGCAACCAGGTTGTCCAGTGCAACATATTCAGCAACGTCATTCAGATCCGCCAGCGCAGGCTCAGTCCAAACTATTTGAGCCATTTGGACATTTGTTCCTTGGCATCATGATGACTCAAGAGCTTCTCTTCGGTAATTGCGCGCTCGCCACGCGCGATCCCTTCTAAGATAGCAAGACGACTCTGCATTAATTCGTAATCATCCACACTTAATAAGTACGCTGAAGGCTTACCATGTTCGGTGATCAAAACAGGCTCTTTATTCGCCTTCAATTCAGACAAAATTTTGGTTGCCTGACGCTTCAGTGTGGTCACAAGTTCTACTTTCATCGCTCGCCCGAATAGTGGTATTAAAGTATCAGTATTGTAGCACTTAAGTGTCACTGAAAAAGTTTTTTTGATTCGCCTTATCAGCGACCGTCATTTCAAACTAATCTCTTCAGGCTCGCCCACTCTGGTCACAGTCGGCGCGCCTGGGGCGTTCCAGCGAAACAAGGTGATATGCCAAGTGCTGGGATCTTTTCGCGACGGGTCAATTAAGCCAATTTCATTACCACTTCTCAGCTTATCGGCCACCAACCAACTGGATGGTGCTTCGCCATTTGCTAAGGCGGCTTGCCAATCAACGCTGGATAAGGCTTTGTATTGCAGAAGTTCAGGATGACGCAAATCCACCAGCTCACAGGGGTCAACCTGATACCGCACAAGCACGCGTGGCGTTGTGATCTGGCTGGCGTACTTTTGCATTGCCACGCGCGCACTCTCTACACTCTCAGTCAAATACAGCGCACTTTCACCCTGACGATTATACCGACCGTTCGGTCTGTCTTTACTTTCTCGCATCAAGGCGGCGTCTATGTGCTCAGGGTGACATACTCTGACAAAAATACCCGAGATAGGCGTGCGGCACAGGCGGGGGATTGCTTGCGGTTCAAGTACGTCCATAACTTGTGAATGTCCTTTATAAATCAACCATCAAGGCGTAGCTTAGCAAACAAAGAGGAGGCAAATTGCGTGCCGACTAACGGATTGCATCATCGCGTCTGGCTTGCTGTCGATACCGCACAGGGGTACCATCCGTGCTCTGTGTAACACTGGGTAAGTAGCACCGCCAAAGGACAAACCGATGAAAAAAGCCGTTGTGGTATTTAGCGGAGGACAGGATTCAACCACCTGTTTGATTCAAGCGCAGGCAGAGTACGACGAAGTGCATTGCCTCACTTTCGACTATAACCAGCGCCACAAGCAAGAAATTGATGTTGCCCGTGAGATTGCTGCAAACCGCAACGTCAGTGCGCACAAGGTACTGGATGTTGGTTTGCTCAATGAATTGGCGATTAGCTCGCTCACACGCGACAATATTCCTGTTTCCAATGCACTGAACGAAAACGGCCTGCCCAATTCCTTTGTGCCGGGTCGTAATATCTTGTTTTTGACTTTGGCAGGCATTTACGCCTATCAAATTGGCGCTGAGGCGGTGATCACCGGTGTCTGCGAAACCGACTTTTCTGGCTATCCAGATTGTCGTAACGATTTTATTCAATCAATGCAGCAGGCCCTTGAGCGCGGCATGGACAGAAAACTCGCCTTAGTCACACCACTGATGTGGCTGAATAAAGCCGAGACTTGGGCACTGGCCGACCAGTATCACGCCCTCGATTTTGTACGCGACCACACCCTAACCTGTTATAACGGCATTAAAGGCACTGGCTGTGGCGAGTGTCCAGCCTGTCACTTGCGTCAGCGTGGCTTAGATGAGTACCTCGCCAACCAAGCAGACGTACAAGCCGCGCTGCAGCGAAAACAGGCCGAAAACGCGTAATAGCGCAGCGACAAAACATAAAAAACCGCCTCGCAATGAGGTAATGCATGTGAATTAAGCTGAGTTGCGTCTTTTAGAAGGCCTAGTCGCATAGCGATTGGGCCTTTTCTTTACTGCTCTTGGGTATGTCCTCTCTCGCCTCTCTGGAAGTACAAAGCTCTCTGCCATGTCGAGGATATATCGGAGCACTTCTGGGTACCTTCCAGGTGCGACAGCCGGGAGCACCTGCAACTGACTC